>NZ_JBFAHG010000005.1:0-556543 GCF_040654065.1 Nocardia sp. NPDC050793 | reverse complement strand
CCACCCGCCACCCGGGGGCGGGCGGCGCCCACTCCGGGTTGCGGGTGAGCGCGCCGCTCGCGTTCCGGGTGCGCTTGCGGCGCAGACGCATTGGGGGTTGTCGGGAGCGGCGGACCGCGAGCATCTTGGGAAGATGAAGATTCTTGTCACGGGAGCCACCGGCAACATCGGACGGATGGTGGTCGACCATCTGCTGACCGGCGGCGCGACCGATGTGCGGGCGCTGTCGAACCACCCCGAGCGCGCCGGATTCCCCGCGGGCGTCGAGGTCGCGCACGGTTATCTGCGGCGGCTGTCCTCGCTGCCCGCCGCCTTCGATGGCGTCGACCGCATGTACCTCGCGCCAGTGCTGGAGACCGTGAGCGAGGTGGTCGAGCTGGCGAAGGCGGCTGGCGTCCGGCACATCGTGGACCTTTCCGGTGACGCGTCCACCGATTGGCAGCCCATCGCGAAGGCCGTCGAGGATTCCGGCCTGGACTGGACGCATCTCTACGCCGGCGAGTTCAGCGAGAACGCCGCCATCTGGGCCGACCAGATCAGGGCTACCGACGAAATCCGGGATCCGCACCCCGAGGCCGCCAACGCGCCCATCACGATGGACGACATCGCCCGAGTCGCGGCGAAGGTCCTGCTCACCGAGCGACACGCGGGCAAAACCTATGAGCTGACCGGCCCGGAGACGCTCACCAGGGCCGAGAAGATCCGCGCTATCGGCGCCGCACTCGGGCGGGACCTCACCGTCGTCCAGGCGCCACGTGACGAAGCCATCCGGCTGCTCGAACCGGCGATGGGGCCATACGCGGAGTGGTACGTCGACGGGATCGCGAGCATGGTCGACCACCCGCAACGGCCGACGACCACGCTCGCGGACGTCACCGGCGCACCAGCCACCACCTTCGCGCAGTGGGCGCGGGACAACGTCGAACAGTTTCGTTGACTCGGGGTCGCGCTCGGCGGCGGCACCGGCCCGGCATCGGATTCCGCTGACCGAGGTACTCAGGGTCTGGCGCGGTCGTATTCTGCGACGGTGGCAGCGGAGTCGATGTCCGCCGCGCGTCCGTCGAGCGGATGGCGCGCGCTCGCGGTCGTCTGCGTGGTGGCGGTGGCGGCGGTCGGGTTCATAACCCGGCCGTTCGGTTGGGCCGCGACCGTTCTGGTGCTGGTCCTCAGCGCCGCCGCCTTGGTGTGGGCGATGCGTTCCCCGAATTCGGTCGAGCCGAGGAACCGGCCGCTGCGCCGGGGTACGGCGGTGTGGTCCGCGCTGCTGCTCGCCGTCGCCGGGTGGGAGGCGTACGCGTTTGTGCGCCAACCGGATTGGACGAAACCCAGCGACCAGCACCCGACGCTCTCGACTCTGCTCGATCCGGGTCTCGAACAGGGTGCGCTGCGCTTCGCGGGCTGGCTGGTCTGGTTGGCCGTCGGCTACTGGCTGGTGACGCGATGACCGAGCGCGCCGTCATCATCGTCGGCTTCGCCGCCCTGCTCGGGGTCGCCTTGGTCCTGACAGCCCTCGCCCACCTCCGCCCCGACCTGCTCGCCCCGCTGAGCAAGGTGGCCGCCGCGGCCCTCGGCCGCCGCCCGGTGCGAATCATCGCGGTGCTCTGCTGGGCCTGGCTCGGCTGGCACTTCCTCGCACGCTGAAGCCGTCCGCCAGCTTCGCAAAAGCCTCACATGCCCGCAGAGGGCGTAAGCGTGCGAGGCGACTCGGCACTGACCGACCCGGTCCCACACACGCATCACACGCCTCACAGAGCCGCTGACTCTGTGAGGCGTTCAAACGGTATGTGGGGGCGGTGTCCGGAGGGGATGCGTTCCCCTCCGGACGGACCAGGACTACCGCGCGTCGAAGGCTCGCGCTCGCAGCGAGCGTTCGATGCCCGCCTTGCCCTCGGAGACCAGGCGGCGCAGCGCGGGCGGGTGGTTCTCGGCGAGGAACTTGTCCGCGACGGCGACCGCGTCGTCGGTGATCTCCCAAGCGGGATACAGGCCGACGACGACAGTCTGCGCGACCTCGCTGGAGCGCCGCTCCCACACCGCGGGGATCTCGGAGAAGTAGCGTTCCACGAACGAGCCGAGCAGCTCGCCCTGGCCCGCCGGGGCGAAGCCGCCGACGATCGCGCGGGCGGTGATGTTGGGCAGCGAGTCGTCCTCCATCACCCGGCTCCACGCCTGTTCCTTGACCTCGGCGATCGGCCGCGCGGCCGCCGCGGCCGCGGCCTGGCGCTTGCCTGCGGCGGTCGGGTCGTTGGCGAGCTCCCGGTCGATGGCCGGGGTGGCCGCGCCCTCGGCATCGATCTCGCCCGCCGCGGCGAGCGCGGTGACGAGTCGCCAGCGCAGATCGGTGTCGATCGTGAGCCCGGCCAGGCCGAGCGCGGCCGGGTCGCCGTCGAGCAGTTCGCGCAGCACCTCGGTGTGCCAGGCCGACAGCCGCGCGCCGGTCAGCGCGTTGACGAAGGCGAGCTGGTGGTCGGAGCCCGGCTCGGCCTCCCGCGCCAATTCCAGCAGGCGGTCGGCGAATTCGGGCCAGCCGACCGAGTTCGCCCACGTGGGCTCGGCGTAGCTGCCGATCGCGGTGTGCGCCTGCATGAGCAGCCGCTGCACCACGCCGATCTCGGATTCCGCGCCGACACCGCGCTGGACGAGCGCGACGAAATCGCGGGCCTTCAACTCGGCCTGCCGGGTCATCTCCCACGCCGCCGACCAGGCCAGCGTGCGGGGGAGCGGTTCGGCGATGTCGGCGATCCGGTTGACGAGCACGTCCAGCGAGTCGGCGTCCAGCCGCACCGAGCAGTAGGTCAGGTCGTCGTCGTTGACCAGCACGAACTTGCCGCGCGGCACGCCGACCAGCTCGGGCACCTCGGTGCGCTCGGCGGCGTCGAGGTCCAGTTCGACGCGGTGGGTGCGGACCAGCTTGCCGTCCTGATCGTCGTAGACGCCGACCGCGAGCCGGTGCACGCGCCGCTCACCCGCGCCGGGCGCCGCGCCCTCCTGGATCACCGCGAAGGAAGCGAACTTCCCGTCGGCGCCGACCTGGAAATCGGGCCGCAGGATGTTCAGGCCGGTGGTCTTGAGCCACTGGGCTCCCCAGGTGGACAGGTCGCGTCCGGAGGACTTCTCCAGCGCGCTCAGCAGGTCGTCGAATGTGGCGTTGCCGTAGGCGTGTTCGACGAAATAGGCGCGCAGACCGGCCAGGAACGGCTCCAGCCCGACGTAGGCCACCAGCTGCTTGAGCACGCTCGCGCCCTTGGCGTAGGTGATGCCGTCGAAGTTGACCTCCACCGCGGCCAGGTCCGGGATGTCGGCGGCGATCGGGTGCGTGGAGGGCAGCTGATCCTGCCGGTACGCCCAGGACTTCTCCACGTTCGCGAAGGTGGTCCACGCGTTGGTGTACTCGGTGGCCTCGGACTGGCACAGCACCGAGGCGAAGGTGGCGAACGACTCGTTCAGCCACAGGTCGTCCCACCACCGCATGGTGACCAAGTCGCCGAACCACATGTGCGCCATCTCGTGCAGAACGGTCTCGGCGCGGCGCTCGTAGGACGCGCGGGTGACCTTGGACCGGAAGACGTAGTCCTCCAGGAAGGTCACAGCGCCCGCGTTCTCCATCGCGCCGGCGTTGAACTCCGGCACGAACAGCTGGTCGTACTTGCCGAAGGCGTAGGGCACGCCGAAGTTGGCGTGGTAGAAGCCGAAACCCTGCTTGGTCTCGGTGAAGAGGCGGTCGGCGTCCATGTGCTCGGCCAGCGACGCGCGGCAGAAGATGCCGAGCGGGATCGAGCCGTGCTCGTCGGTATAAGCGTCGGTCCACTTCGCGTACGGACCCGCGATCATCGCGACCAGGTAGGTGCTCATCCGCGGCGTGGTGGCGAAGGTGTGCACGGCGACCCCGCCGGCCTCCTCGCGGCTGCCCGCGCCGTTGGAGACGACCTCCCAGTCGGCGGGCGCGGTGGCGGTGATGTCGAAGGTGGCCTTCAGGTCCGGCTGGTCGAAGCAGGCGAACATGCGCTTGGCGTCGGCGGTCTCGAACTGCGAGTACAGGTAGACCTTGTCGTCGGTGGGGTCGACGAATCGGTGCAGGCCCTCGCCCGTGTGCGAGTACACGCAGTCGGCCTCGACGACCAGCTCGTTGCGTTCGGCCAGGCCGTGCAGCGCGATGCCCTTGGCTTCGTCGTAGTCGGAGACATCGAGCGCGACGCCGTTGAGCACCGCCGAGCGCACGCCCGCGGCGACGATGTCGATGAAGGTGCTCGCGCCCGGCGTCGCGGTGAAGATCACGGTGGTCTTCGAGCCGAATGTCTCGTCGACCGCGGCGTCGACGCTGGTCGGCTGGCCGGTGAGATCGAGTTCGATGCGGTAGTTCTCGACGCCGACCGTGGCGGCGCGCTCGACCGCCTGGTCGCGGGTGAGATTCGGGGCAGACATAGAACTCCTTCGCTCTTCGACGAACACGGCACGGTGCGAGCTCGCGGCGGGATCGCCCACCGGGAGCGCGACAGCGTCCACAATGCCACCGGGCGGGTCAGCCCGCGCGGAACTTTCTCGCCAACCCTAATCGCCGCCCGCGAGTAGCTGACTTCGCAGAGGTTTCGTACGCCTCGCAGACGTTGCGGCCATTGTGAAGCGTACGAATCCTCTGCGAAGTGGACCTGATCGCCCGTTACGGCTGCGCAGGTGGGGGCAGGGGGACAGGCGGACGGCGGCGGTATCGTTCCTGTGCAGCGCAGACACACATCCAAGGATTCGGAGGCTCCACGTTGAAGCATGTGCACGCCGGTAAGGTGCGCGACCTGTACGAGGACGGCGACACGTTGCTGCTGGTGGCCTCCGATCGGGTCTCGGTGTACGACGTGGTGCTGCCGACGCCGATCCCGGAGAAGGGCGCGCTGCTGACGCAGCTGTCGAACTGGTGGTTCCAGTTCTTCTCCGACGTGCCCAATCACGTGCTGTCCACCACCGACGTCCCGGCGGAATTCGCGGGCCGCGGTGTCCGGGTGAAGCCGTTGAAGATGGTGCACGTGGAGTGCATCGCCCGCGGCTACCTCACCGGATCGGGCCTGAAGGAGTACGAGCGCACCGGCACCGTGTCCGGCGTCGCGCTGCCGCCCGGCCTGCGCGACGGCGACAAGCTGCCCGAGCCGATCTTCACGCCCACCAGCAAGGCGTCCGAGGGCCACGACGAGCCGATCACCTTCGCCGACGTGGTGAACCAGGAGGGCCGCGAGGTGGCCGAACAGCTGCGGGCCCGCACCCTCGACATCTACCTGCGCGGCGCCGAGCACGCCGCGGGCAAGGGCGTCATCATCGCGGACACCAAGGTCGAATTCGGCTGGGACGACGACGTTCTCACCCTCGGCGACGAGGTGCTCACCTCCGACTCCTCGCGGTTCTGGCCCGCCGACCAGTGGCAGCCGGGTCGTCCGCAGCCCTCCTTCGACAAGCAGTTCGTCCGGGACTGGTCCACCTCGACGGGGTGGGACAAGGAGCCTCCCGGCCCGGAGATTCCGGCCGACATCGTGGACGCCACCCGCCGCAAGTACCAGGAGGCGTACGAGCTCATCACCGGCGTGAAGTGGGCGTCCGCCTGAGCGTTGTCAGGCGTCGGGCCCTGCGTGCTCAGGGCCGAAGCCGTTGGGCTGGTTCGGGTCTCGGTCGGCTTCGGCGCGCAGATGATCGGCGAGCCGGTCGAGGTAGGGCCGCTGCCCGCTGACCAGTTTGTCGTTGGCGGCCGCCAGATCGAACCACTCGGCTCGATCGATCTCCGGGAAGGCGACGAGGCGGCCGGAATGCGGCGGCCATTCCATCTCGAAGGTGCCCGGGTTCATGTCGGCCGGATCGAGGTCGCCCTCCACTGCCCACGCGATGAGTCGCTTTCGCCCACTGCTGTATAGGACCTCGCCCAGCGGGACCCATTCCCCTTCGGGCGCGGGCACTCCCAGCTCTTCGGTGAATTCGCGGCGGGCAGCCAGCGCGGCGTCCTCGGTGTCCGGGTCGTATTCGCCCTTGGGGATCGACCAAGCGGCGTTGTCTTTACGCGCCCAGAAGGGTCCGCCCATGTGGCCGAGCAGGACCTCGGGACCGGCCGCCGTGGTGCGGCGAAACAGGAGAACGCCCGCGCTGAATGTCGCTGTCACATGCGTAGTCTGCCTCCCCGCCCCGCCGCGTGACCGTTTCCTGGTCCAACCGCGCCGCGCGCAGCATCGAATAGTCCCGGTCCGGCAGCTCACCGCGTCACTTGCTGCGACGCCGTCCGATGCGGTGGTTCGTGTGGCTCGACGCAGAAGCGCGGAAGGAGTTCAGTGCCGCGCCACCATCGCTTGGTGCAGTTGCGCGGCACGCAGCGTCAGATAGTCCCGCTCCGGCACGCTCGTGGTCCGGCGGGCCGCCGCGGTGTAGCGCGCGATGGCGGGCGGGTACTCACCCGCCATCTCGTGCAGGTGCCCGCGTACCGCGTCGAGCCGGTGACCCGCTCCCGCGAGCGGATCATCGAGGGTGTCGATCAGTGCCAGCCCCGCGGACGGACCGTGCACCATCGCGACCGCGACCGCCCGATTGAGGGTGACCATCGGATTCGGTGCGATGCGTTCGAGCACGTTGTAGAGAGCCAGGATGCGCGGCCAGTCGGTGTCCTCGGCGCGCAGCGCCTGCCCGTGCACCGCCGCGATGGCCGCCTGCACCTGGTAGGAGCCGGTGAGCCCCTGCGGGAGTGTCGCCGTAATCAGCCGCACGCCCTCGGTGATCATGGTCCGGTTCCAGCGGCCGCGCTGCTGTTCGGCCAGCGGGATCAGCTCGCCGTGCGGTCCGACCCGGGCGGCCCGGCGGGCGTCGGTGAGCAGCATGAGTGCCAGCAGTCCGGTGACCTCGATGTCCTCCCGCAGCAGACGATGCACGGCGCGGGTCAATCGGATCGCCTCGCCCGAGAGGTCGGTGCGCTGCAACGCGGCGCCCGAGGTGGTGGTGTGTCCCTCGGTGAAGATCAGATACAGGACGTGCAGCACCGAGCCGAGCCGCTCCCGCCACTCGGCGTCGCCGGGCCGGTCGAACGGGCGATCCAGCGCGGCGAGGCGCTTCTTGGCCCGCGCGATGCGCTGGGCCATGGTCGGTTCCGGCAGCAGGAAGGCGCGCGCGATCTCCGCGGTGGTGAGCCCGCCGACCGCCCGCAGCGTCAGCGCGATCGCGCTCGCCGAGGACAGCGCCGGATGGCAGCACAGGAAGAACATTGCCAGCGTGTCGTCCCGGTCGACGGTCTCGACGTCCGGCACCTCGCGTTCGAAAACCGCTGTCTCCCTGCGTCGCCGGGCCGCCTCGGCGCGCACCGCGTCCGCCATCCTGCGCTGCGCGACCTGGATGAGCCAGCCGCGCGGATTGTCCGGCAGTCCCTCCGCGGGCCACTGGGTCGCCGCCGCCAGCACGGCCTCCTGCACCGCGTCCTCGGCGGCGTCGAAGTCGCCGAACCGGCGCACCAGGACGCCGAGGACCTGGGGCGCGAGTTCGCGCAGCAAGGCCTCGGCGTCCGGTGTGATCGTCACTGTTCGGTTGCGGGAGCGCTCATCACCGCGCGCACTTCGATGTACTCGCCGATCGGCTTGCCGCCGGGGCCGGGCGCGGCCGAGGCCTGGGCGGCGATCTGCAACGCGCGGTCGGGGCTGTCCACGTCGACGATCCAGTATCCGGCCAGGAATTCCTTGGTCTCGGGGAACGGGCCGTCGGTGATCACCGGGGCGGAGCGGCCGTCGGCGCTGACCACCCGCGCCTCATTCGGTCCCGCCAAGCCCTGCGCGTCGACCAGTTCGCCCGACTTGGCCAGTTCCTCGCACAGCGCGCGCTGGAAGTCGATGTGCGCCTTGATGTCCTCCGGCGCCCACTCCGATATCGGTGTGTCGCAGAACGCGGCTTCGCTGTAGGTCTTGAGCAACATGTACTTCACGGTCGGCTCCTCGTGGATCGGCGCGCCCCTTCGGCGCTCTCGCAGGTAGGTCGGAACGGAGTGGCACGCCTCGACATATCGCGCGCACGATCCCAAGTGATCTGGATCACAGCGGAGTCGAGGTGTCGGCGAGGCGGTCTGGATCGACCGGCGCACCCGCGGTGATCAGCTCCTTGATCCGATCGGTCACGTCCCACACGTTGACGTTCATGCCGGCCAGCACCCGGTTCTGCGGGTCCAGCCAGAACGCGACGAACTCGCGCCCCGCCAGATCGCCGCGCACCACCACGCGTTCGTACCCGCCCGGCGCGGCGTAGCCGGTGTACTCCATGCCCAGGTCGTATTGATCGGTGAAGAAATAGGGCAGCCGGTCGTAGGTCGCCGACTTGCCGAGCATGGTCGCGGCCGCGACGGCGGGCTGGTTGAGCGCGTTGGCCCAGTGCTCGACCCGGATGCGCCGGCCGAGTCCCGGATGCTGCTGCTCGGCGATGTCGCCCACCGCGACGATGTCCGGATCGCTGGTGACCAGGCTCTCGTCGACGAGCACACCCTTGTCCACCGCGAGCCCCGCCTCCGCGGCGATCTCGAGGTTCGGCTTGGCGCCCACCGCGACCAGCACGGCGTCGGCGGCGACGGTCGTCCCGTCGGCCAGCCGAATCCCGTCGGCGATGTCCGTCGCGATGCCCTCGTGCGTGGTGATCTCGTCGACCTGCGCGCCCAAGCGGAGATCGACGCCGTGCGCGCGGTGCAGATCGGCGAAGACCGCGCCCATCTCGGGCCCGAGCGCGCCGAGCAACGGCTGTTCGGCGGTCTCCACCACGGTGACCGCCACCCCTGCGGCCCGTGCCGCCGCCGCGACCTCGAGACCGATCCAGCCTCCGCCGATGATGGCGAGCCGATTGCTCTGGCCGAACAGCTCGATGAGAGTGTCAGAGTCCTCGATGGAGCGCAACGTGTAGACGTTGGGAGCGTCGGCGCCCGGCAGCGGCAGGGTGCGCGGCGTCGATCCGGTGGCCAGCGCGAGCTTGTCGTAGGGGAGGGTGGAGTCGTCCGGCAGCGTGATCGTCTTCGCCTCCCGATCGATCCCTGTGACGGTGGTGCCGAGCAGCAACTCCACGCGGTGGTCGCGGTACCACTGGGCCGGATCGACGGTGAAATCGGCGAGCTGTTTCTTGCCGAACAGGTGTTCCTTGGACAGCGGAGGTCGTTCGTAGGGGAGATGCTCCTCGGCGCCGACGAGGGTGATGGTGCCGTCGAAGTCGTTGTCGCGCAGGGCTTCCGCCAGCTTGGCCGCGGCGAGGCCGCCACCCACGATCACGAAACGCCGATCCGAGGTCATTTGCGGACTCCTTCTCGGGAGAGGGAACGCGTGCCCACTCGAGCCTACTGTCGGCATGGGTTTCGCAACGCGGTATCCGGACATGATCCGGGGCGCGCGAACCGGGAACGAATCGCCGGGCGGCG
Organism: Nocardia sp. NPDC050793; assembly: GCF_040654065.1. Classification (NCBI taxonomy): domain Bacteria; kingdom Bacillati; phylum Actinomycetota; class Actinomycetes; order Mycobacteriales; family Nocardiaceae; genus Nocardia; species Nocardia sp. NPDC050793. Next base: position 547,155 of record NZ_JBFAHG010000005.1, on the reverse strand, counting down.
TGGTTGGTTCCCGATAACGGCGCTTGCGCGCCGTGCTTCTTGTATGCGATCGAGAGGAACGACCCGTGACCGACACGGCCGAGAAGAACGTCGCCGATTTCTGGTTCGACCCGCTGTGCCCCTGGTGTTGGATCACTTCCCGCTGGATCTTGGAGGTCGAGCAGGTCCGCGACATCGAGGCGCGCTTCCACGTGATGAGCCTCGCGGTGCTGAACGAGGGCCGCGATCTGCCCGAGCAGTACCGCGAGCTGATGAACAGCGGCTGGGGCCCGGTGCGCGTCGCCATCGCCGCGGCCAAGGACCACGGCGACAAGGTGCTCGCCCCGCTCTACACCGCGATGGGCAGCCGTATCCACGACCGCAAGGCCGAATACGAGCGCCCGACCACCAAAGAGACGCTGGCCGCGGTGATCGCCGACGCGCTCGCCGAGGTGGGCCTGCCCGCCGAGCTCGCACAGGCCGCCGAGAGCGCCGAGTACGACGAGGCGCTCCGCAAGAGCCACTACGAGGGCATGGACAAGGTCGGCAAGGACGTCGGCACCCCGACCATTCACGTCAACGGCGTGGCGTTCTTCGGCCCGGTGCTCTCGCGCATCCCGCGCGGGGAGGAGGCGGGCAAGGTCTGGGACGGCGTCGTCGCGCTGGCCTCCTACCCGCACTTCTTCGAGCTCAAGCGGACCAGGACCGAAGACCCGGTCTTCGACTGAACGCGAAACCGGGCGCCGCGTGCTCGCGGCGCCCGGTCGCATGTCGGCTCATGGCACGGGCTTCGGCGGCAGACTCGGCACCTCGCCGTACTGGCCGTACGGCGCTGCCCCCATCGGCGGCCGCGGGCTCGGGCGCAGGAAGAGCCTGCCGTGCCTGCTGCGGTCGCGCAGCGCCCACATCCGCCAGGTCAGCACCGGGTGGGAGGACAGGGCATTGACGAACCAGACGAATCCGCCCTTCTCGGTGGCGGCGCGGTCGGCCATCTCGTCGAAGCCGACGAGGGTGTTCATGTACTTGCCCGCCGCCAGCGTGCCCATCGCGGCGGCCGCGCCGGTGTGCCGGTTGCAGTAGCCGTGGTTGTCGGCGGTGTACTCCTGCGAGCGGATCAGCGAGCTGCCCAGGATCGGCAGGAACGGCACCAGGAACATGCCCAGCTGTCGCCAGTACGAGGTGTGCCCGGCGGCGATGTGGCCGACCTCGTGGCCGATGATGAAGGCGAGCGCGTCGGGTTCGCGTGCCTTGCCGCCGATTTCGAACAGGTCGCTGTAGACCACCACGAAGCGCCGGAAGCCGTGCCCCGAGGCGAAGGCGTTGATTTGGCCGTTGCCGAGCACCACGTAGGCGTCGGGCACCTTCGCCATGCCGAACCTGGCGGCCGCGTCGACCACCATTCGATAGCCCTCGGGGAATTGCGTCGGCGACATCCTCACGCCGTTCACCCGCTGTGTCGCGTAGTTGAAACCGCGCCCCGCCCAGACCAGTAGCGGCGCGAAGACCAGCAGCAGCAGATAGTCGCTCGGCACCGCGCCGTCGGCGAGCGCGACGACGAGCATGACGAGGGCGATCAGGTACCCGACCACCGTGCACACCACGACCACGACGAGCAGCGGGATCTCCCAGCTGTGCCTGGCAGGCATCCCGAAGGGAGAGAGGCCGCGCGGCATGTTCTGCGGCGGCACGGGCGGCGGAGTGCCGTACGGCGTCATCGGTGCGGATCCGTAGGGTGACGTGGGCACCGTGCCGTACGGCGCCGAAGAGCCGGCGCCGTAGGGTACCGAGGGTCCAGCGCCGTAGGGCCTCGAGGACGCATCCCCATGGGGCGCTGATGATGTGGCGTCAAAAGATGGCGTGCCGTAGGTCGGGTGGGCACCGGTGTGCTGTGGCATCGCCGAGCCGTGCTGCGGCGGTTGCTGTGTGTACCCCCACCCGCTCGGCGGCGCGTCCGTTGGCTCCGGCTGGTCGGCTCGGTCCGGCGGCGTCGGTTCGTGCGGCTGCATGAGGTGCACTCTATTCATCGGTGGGGACGGGTTTCTCGTGTCCGAGGGGCCGGCGACGCTGTGCTGTCGGACACACACCTGGTCGGCGTCCGCGGGCGCCTCCCGTGTCAGCAGATTCGCGCCGAGCGGCCCCAGTGTTAATGGCGGACGGCGCCCTCTCGGATCCGCCGTCGCGTGGCCTGACACAATCGCAGCCATGCGCGTATACCTGGGTGCCGACCATGCCGGTTTCGAACTGAAGAATCACGTCAAGGCTCATCTCCAGCAGGCGGGCCACGAGGTCGTCGACTGCGGCGCCCTCGAGTACGACGCACTGGACGACTACCCCGCCTTCTGCATCGAGGCGGCGCGCCGCACCGTCGCCGACCCTGGCAGCCTCGGCCTGGTCTTCGGCGGCAGCGGCAACGGCGAGCAGATCGCCGCGAACAAGGTGCCCGGCGCCCGCTGCGCCCTGGCCTGGAGCGTGGAGACCGCGAAGCTGGCCCGCGAGCACAACAACGCGCAGCTGATCGGCATCGGCGGCCGCATGCACTCCACCGAGGAGGCGCTTGCCATCGTCGACGCGTTCGTCTCCACCGCGTGGTCGGAGGAGGAGCGCCACCAGCGCCGCATCGACATCCTGGCCGAGTACGAGAAGACCGGTGTCGCCCCCGCCGTCCCGGCGTACTGAGGTCGCGTCGGCAGATGCCTGAAGGGCATACGCTGCACCGCCTGGCGAACCAGCACCAGCGGGTGTTCGTCGGCGGTGTGGTGCGGGTGTCGAGTCCGCAGGGCCGGTTCGCCGATGGCGCCGCCCTGGTGGACGGGCAACAGCTGGTGCGCTCGGAAGCGCATGGCAAACACCTGCTACACCACTACGAATCCGGGCTCGCGGTGCACGTCCACCTCGGGCTCTACGGCAAGTTCTACGACTCGGAGCTGCCGATGGGCGCGCCGGTCGGGCAGGTCAGGATGCGGATGATCGGCGGTGCCGGAGTCGGCACCGACCTGCGCGGCCCCGCGGCCTGCGAGGTGCTGCTCCCGCCGGAGGTCGATGCGTTGACCGACCGCCTCGGGGCCGACCCGTTGCGCTCCGACGCCGACCCGGACCGCGCCTTCGCGCGAATCCGCCGTTCCCGCAGGCCGATCGGCGCGCTGCTGATGGACCAGAGCGTGATCGCAGGTGTCGGAAACGTCTACCGCGCCGAAGTGCTCTTCCGGCACGGCATTTCGCCGTACCGTCCTGGCGTCGATCTGAGTGCCGAAGAGTGGCGCGCCCTTTGGGCGGATCTGGTCGAACTGATGCCGGTCGGCGTGGCGACCGGGCGCATGCACGTGGTGCGCCCCGAACACGATCACGGCGAGCCGTCCTACGCCCCCGATCGTCCGCGGACATATGTCTACCGCCGCCCCGGCGCGGGTTGCCGGGTGTGTGCCGAGCCGATTGCTCACGCGGTACTGGAGGGGCGCAACCTCTTCTGGTGTCCCACCTGCCAGCCGAGTTGAGCTGGTTCCGTGCGGCTGCCGGGCCCCGGTGCGCCCGCGGGCGCACGGGGTTGCGAGTTCAGCCGGCGACGGCCGCGTCTATCTCCGGTTCGTCGGAGTCGGAGAACGCGAACCGTCGCCCACCCGCCGTCTTGGCCGTGTACATCGCCCGGTCGGCGCGCCGTAGCAGATCGGTGAAGTCGCACGGGGCGCCCGGCGGGTTGTAGGCGGTGCCCACGCTCGCCGAGACCGGCACCGGGCCCGCCGACGACCACACCGGGTCGCGCAGCGCGCCCACGATGCGGTTGGCGATCTCGGTGAGGGTCTTGCCGTCCCGGTTCACCGCCAGTACGAACTCGTCACCGCCGTACCGGCAGATCACCGTGTCGGGCGGGCACACCTCGCGCAGCCGGTTGGCCAGCTCGACCAGCACCTCGTCGCCGACCGCGTGCCCGTAGCCGTCGTTGATCTGCTTGAACCGGTCCAGGTCGATCAGTAGCAGGCCGACGCAGCTGTTCGGATCGGTGGCCATCCGGCGCACCTGGTCCTGCAGCAGCGTGCGGTTGGCCAGGTCGGTGAGCGCGTCGTGGGTGGCCTCGTGACGCAGCCGGTGCTGCAGGGCGGCGATCTCTTGCACGCGCAGCGACACCTTGGCCGACAGGCTCTGCTCCTGCTGGGCCAGCGCCCGCTCCTGCAAGGCCTGGGCATAGCTGTCGATGGCCTGGCTCGCCACGAACGGCCAGCGGGTCGCCACCAGTGAGCCCGGCCTGCCCGAGGGGAAGCCGAGCAGCCAGCGGCTGGCCTGGGCCAGCATCCTGGTCCGCTCGAAGGGCGGCTCGGCCAGGCGCGCGCCGAGCATCCGCGCCTCCGGCACGGGGAAGGGTTCGTGCTTGGCCAGATACAGCAGCCGTTCGACCAGTTCGATGAGAACAGGTTCCAGCTGGTGTGGTGTCGTGTGCGAGCCCGGCTCCGAGCACACGGCCCGTGCCCAGGCGCGACACATCGCGGCGACTGGCGGTTCGATGTCGGTCGCCATCGTCGTCACCGATCGCGGGCAACGTCGGTACCCGGGTGCCCTGTGCGCACACAGGTGCCGGCCTCACCCCGATCACTACTGCTACGCGGTTGTGTCCACCTCGCTCGGCGCACGCTCACCGCCCCCTTTCCAGATACCCCCGTCCGGCAAAAAGGATCCTAGCAAGCCACTCGGCACTGAAAAACGGCGTTTTACAACGAGTTTTCGATGCCTCGCGAATGGCGATCGGATGTGTGATCGTTACAGCGGCCCTGGCGTTACACAACGATTCGGGTTCGCTGGAGCGTCGCGAGTCGACACGCCGGAAGTGTGCTGGATCACTCGGCCGGGAGGGCGCTTCGGGGTCGGGCAAGGTGCGGGCCGTGTGGTTCGAGGTGCCGGGATCGGCCGGTTGGCGTCGGTGGTGCGTCCGGTGTGTCGCCGGGGGCGAGTCGCGTGGATCGGCTCGCGGTCTGTTCCGTCCAGGGCCCTACGTAGTGGCCGTCCGGATCCTTGTGCGCACAGGGTAGGTCGGTGCCGGTTCGGCGCGGGAACGTCGGCCTGCGTGCGCCGCGGTCGGCGTCGTGATTTCCGCGCACCGGATGATCAGGGCCGACGGCTCACGGTGTACCGCGCGGACCGGGGCGATTGGCGTTTCCGGAACCGGATTCGGTACAGTGCGTGGTGCACACGACATCGTGGCGATCCCATCGATGTCGTATGCCTGCGGGTGTAGTTCAATGGTAGAACCTCAGCCTTCCAAGCTGATGGTGCGGGTTCGATTCCCGTCACCCGCTCCACACCGAAATGGTCTCTGACCAGCGGCGGAGCAATTCCCGGTCGAACCGGGGGAGCGGCCACTGTTGCCAAAACTGTAGCCAATGGATCTCCCGGTAGTCCGCAACCAAATCGGGCGAATCGCCCCAGGTCAGACCGCACGCCAATGTTGCTGCGGCGGTGGCGATGACCCTCAACCGCACCCGCCAGGCTCGCCGGATGGCCTCGCTGCTGACCGAACGTGCCAGCACCCGAGTCACTCTCGACTACCACGACAGCGTCCACATTCGCGGGCGTGCTTGGCACGTCCACTGGACCGACGGCCCCACTTGGAAGCAGATGCTCGCCCTCGCCGCCGGGCTCGCCGATCAGGTGCCGGGCATCGACGTGACCCAGCTGCACCCCGCCCGGGCGAACACCGCGCTCTCCGAAGCGGTCTCGATCCTCGTCTGGCTCGACGGCGACGAGAGTCGTGCCGACTACTACCCGGGCGTCTGGCGCCAGTACGCGGTCGACGAGATCAGCTATGCCGAGCGGGCCGCCGAACCGTGGCGCCGCCGCGGTGAGGCGCTGCTGTCTCTGTCGGGCGGCACGCACCTCGACGGCGCGGCCTGCATCGCGATCGACGAGCAGCTGCGCGCGGCCAGCTGGACCGGCGTGCTCGCCTGGCTCGACGAGATCGCCTCGGGCGGACGACGATTGCGGGCCGTCCAGTGATGCGCCGGGTCATCACCGCGGCCCTCACCGCCGCGGTCCTGCTGTGCACGGGTGCGGCCTGGGCGGCCGGGCCCGCACGGGCGGAGGCTACCCCGATACCGGCACCGACCGGGCCGCACATGGTCGGCCGCGCCGAGGCCATCCTGACGGCCGGCACTCGCTCGATTCCGGTCTCGGTCTGGTACCCGACCACGACGGCCGGTGTGGCGCCATACATTCCAGCGTCCTCGCCTGCGGCACGCGTGCAGCTGGCCGGGCAGGCGGCGCTGTGGCTGCACACTCCGACCGCCGCCCCGGCGATGACCGCTGCAGTCCTGCCGGTCGCCGAGGGCGCCCCCGTCGCCGATGATGGTCTGCCGGTGGTGATCTGGTCGCCCGCGCTCGGCACGCCACGCTGGCTCGCCTCTGGCCTGCAAATGGATCTGGCCTCGCGCGGGTACGTAGTCGTGGCCATCGACCACACCGGCGAGTCGCCTGCCGTCGAGGTCTCCGGCCGCGTCCAGGCCGGATCACCACCGGACGCGGGCGACACAGCGTTCATGCAGCGTGCGTTCGACATGCGTCTCGCCGACGCGCGCCTCGTTCTGGACCGGCTCGCCACGCTGCCCGTCGTCGGGTCCCGTGCCGACCTCGGCCGCGTGGCAATGGCGGGCCACAGCTACGGCGGGCAGACCACGGTGTCGGCCATGGCCGCCGATCCCCGGATCCGCACCGGCGTGGTTCTCGACGGGCCAGCCGTGTGGGACGGCACCAGTGCGGCGCCCGACGTCGACCGGCCGGTGCTGCTGCTCGCGTCCGGTGCGACGCTGCACGCGTCCTGGGCCAGCACGAGAGCGACGATCGCCACGATCGCCGACGCCGGGCACTACACCGGCACCGATCTGCCCGCGTTCGGATGTGGTGTCGAGCTGTGCGGCACCATCGACCCGACCCGCGGCGCGACGATCACGCGATCAGTCGTCTCGGCGTGGCTCGACGAGCAGCTGCTCAACGCCGATAGCGTGATGCCGGACGATCCCAAGCTGCGATGGCGGGTGAGATGAATACGGTCACGCTGCAATTCGATGTCCCTGACGAACTGCGCGAGATCTTTGATCACGAACTTGATCTCGTGCTGAACACCGCCGAGCCGATGCTGGCCTGGCTGAAGAAGAATGGTGGCCGGTTCCACTGCGACGGCACTGGAACCGCCGCGGTCCTTTTCGCGTCCAAGCCTGTATGACCACCATCACCGAGTTCGTACGCGCCAGGCTCTGGGACGACGAGCACGCCGTGCCGACACCGGCCGAGTCGGATCGAGTCGTCCGCGAGCTAGAGGGAAAGCGGCAGATGTTGGCGCTGGCGTTGAGCACGCCGGACCGCCAACTCGGCGACGGCCTGCTGCGTAGCCTGGCGCACACCTACGCTGTGCACATCGACTTCCAGCCCGAGTGGGCGATGTAGGCGCACTGCGAGAGGTGGGACATGTCCGACGAGCCGCTGCTCGACGACGACCTCGAGTCGCTGATCACCGCGGTGGTCGAGGCGATCGAGCCGGGCGCGGCGGTCACCGTCGACGGCGTGCACCGGGTCGTCGCTGAAAACGATCCCGAAGTCGCGCCGGAGACGATCGCGCAGGTGCTCCGACTGCTGCGCGAGCCACGTCTCGAATTCAAGCCGGGCGAGCCCCCGACCGCGGTGCTGGCGCGGATCCGGGTACTCACTGGGGAGCTGCTCGACGAGCCTGCGCCCGAAGTAGACGACCGCTACTGACGCCCTGGCCTACGCTGGCGCCATGGCTTCCACCGTTTGGGCGATCACTACCACGACGCCGACGAAAGACGCTGCCCTGGAAATCGCGAACACCACTGTTGCCGAACGAGTCGCCGCCGGTGCATGGATATCCGGCCCGGTGACGTCCGCGTGGTGGCACCTCGGTGAGAGTGGCACCGGCGAGGAGTGGAAGGTCGAGCTGCGCACTTCCGACGCTCTACGCGACCGCCTTGCCGCGCGGATCAAGGACCTGCACCCGTGGGATAACCCAGAGCTGACCGGCAACCGGATCGAATGGTGCCCACCGGAATACGTCGAGTGGATCGAGAAATCTACAGGCGCGGCGGAGTAGGCACGCGCGCCGCAGCGACCCGCGACCCAAGGTCGCTGGCACCCGTGATGCCGAGTCCGATCGATCGCTGGGCGATCTGAGCCACCCGAGCGAGCGGTCGCACCGAGGCAACTCGAACCGCAAGAGCGAGAGCATCATCGGCCGTCGCGAGTGCGCCGTCGGTGTCGCCCGCGTCGAGTAGCGAGTCGGCGAGCCAGGTCATGTAGAGCGCCTTGTCACGCGCCCAGTGATCTGGGTAGCTGGCGAGCGCGCGCTCAAGGGGCGCGGTCGCCCTGGTGGGATCGCGCAGCACCGACCAGACGCGGCCGGTCATGATGTCCAGTTCGGTGCGGTTCATCCACGCGAACCACTTTGCGGCCGGGGCCGACTCGGTGTCGTCGAGCGCGGTGTGCGCTGCGTCGAGCGCCCGCGCCGCCTTATCTCGCTCGCCCGCAGTTGCCAGCGACCATGCGCGCCGGGATTCCAGTAAGGCTCGCGCCTTGGCCGGTGCATCATCACCGACGGTCGAGCACGCCGCGTCAGCGGCGTCGACCGCTACCCGGTCCCCGGTGGTGTAGGCGATTTGGATCAGCGCGTTGGCGGCGAGCTCTCGGTTGCCCAACTCGTCCGCGGCGCGATGGCTGTATCCGTACAGGCCCAGCGCCTCGGAGGGAAAGCCGGCATCGAACGCCGCCCAGCCTGCCTGTTGGGCCTGCTCTCCCGCCAGCTGGGTGAGCGCCGCCTGGATTGACCCGCTGCAGCTGGAGCGCCGGAGAATCTGCTCGGTCTGGGCCAGCTCGGCGAAATACAGCCGGAAGGTGTCGCCGCCGCCGAGGAAGTTGTCGAGATCCTGCAAACGCGTGAATCGGGCCCGCATCTCGTCGAGATCGGCCGCGCCCGCACGGCGGGGCGGCTCAGCGAGCATTGGTGCAGCGATGCCCAAGGCTAGGAAGTTCCTACGTCTCGTGGCCTCGTCCTTCTCGGCGTCGCGCTGCGTTCGTTTCGGGAACAGACCGATTTCGGATTCGCTCCCTACGTCCAACAGTGCTACCAGAGCGCGCCGGGTGGCCGCACGCGGCCAACTGATCTCGCCGCGCTCGATGCGCCCGTATGCCTGCGCGTCGAATCCCGGTGCGCGGCCGGTCTCGCATTCGATCTCCACGCAGACAAGCTCGGCCAGCTCGCGATGCGTCCAGCCCTTCGCCAGCCTGCGAGATTTCAACAGCTCGTTCGTCGGTGCCCCCGCAGTCGATGCCGTTATTTGCCTACAGTTTTGCGCTGTTCGGACCAGGTCACAAGGCGCAACGCTGTAGTAGCCCCCGACGCCGGGTTGAAAAGCCCGGGCTCTGCGCTCCTCTCCCCCGGAGGTCCGCAGGGCGCTCGCCCGGTCGCTTTCCGCAAATCGAGGCCGGGCGAGCCTGCATCCCCGGCGTCGGGTGCACACCAAGCACGCTGACGCGGAGGGGTACCGCGATGACCTTGACGGAGGCGCGGGTAATGGCTGCGCTGCACAAGCACGGGCCGCTGACGATGGCGCGCCTGGTCGAAGAGACAGGACTGCGAAGGCCAACAGTCCGGCCAGCCGTCCGGACCCTTGCGTTCAACGGCCTGATCGAGGACCGCTACGACGAATGGGCACTTTCAGAGCGAGGCCGCGCCTACGCGGCTACCCCACGCGGGCGCAACGCACTCGACGTACCGCGGGGGCGATGATGTACGGCCACGACGACGCGGTGCTGATCAACAATCTCGGCTGCCACAACACCACGTACCCTGCGTCGAGCCTCCGTGCCGCGCACCGGACTATGCAGGTCCACCTCGAATGTCGTGTGGGCGAGTGCTCGGCGAAGACGGCCGCCCACACGACGTTGCAGGACGCCGGGCGCCTGATTCCTGATTCGAGTCGGGTGCGGGAATGACGGTCGATGACGCGCTATCGCTGCTCGTCGAAGAGGACCCCACGGCCTGGAGCCAGATGGAAGACGGGTCATGGCGAGTGGTATTCGCCGACGGGCGGATGTCCGACCCGCTGCCCGACCACATCGCCGAGGCACTACGCATCACCGTTTTCATGCCAATTGAAGGGAGGTGAACATGGCAGAGCACCCTGGCGCGGACGGGAATGCCGGCGATCTCTGGAACGAGCGGCCCAACCGTCTCGATGACGGGCAGGACGGCGCCCGACCCACGAAGTAGCTGTAGCGAGATGGACAGACACGAAAAGCGCCCGACCCCAGCGGGGCCGGGCGCTTCGTGTACCACGAGACGGGGAGCGATGTACGAAGAAAACGATTCGCGGATCCTTCAGCTGGTCGCGGTGACCGCCGCCAGCGTCTACCTACTGATACTGACCGCGATGGCGTGGCGGCACATATTCGATCTGCCCTTCTCCCTATACACCTTCGCCTTCGTCGGCAGCGTGAGGGTGTTCACCGCGATCAACAACCACCGGTAGACCCAACCGCCTTGCGCGCGGCGTAACGGATCCCATCCCTTCGGACGACGCACCCGGTAGGGTCTCGGCCACATTGACGAGGGGACTGCGTTGATCCGAAAAAGCACCCGTATCGCCGTCGGCACGCTCGGCGTAGCGGCCGCCGCTGCCGTCGTGATCGGCAACGTCAAGGACCACAGCGAGGCCCGTGACAGCATGGCCCGATCGACCGCAGTGCCCTACCAACACACCTTCACTTCGGCGGCACCGATAACGGTGTTGCCTGCAACCTCGTCGCCGCGGCGCGGCGAGTCCCGGTGGTCAGGCAACGGTGTGTTCAGCGTTGGGAATGCGCCGAGCGGCGGTGCGAAGGCGGCTATTCCACCAGGGCGCTACACCATTACGATGACCGACCCCGACATGGAAGCGGTGTCGGTCATCCGCTGTTCGGACCTGCCTTGCTCGGAGTCGCATAATTTCCTCGACGCCGACAGTGGATTTGGACGCGGCTACACCAGCGTAATCAACATCCTGCCCACCGATGGCGCGGTGCGACTGATGAACGCAACATTGACCGCAGTCAGGTGATGTGCACCCACGATGATGTGCCGCCCTGGACCGTGATCGATGAGACCATTTGAGCGCGCGCCTGTAGCGTGATCAGATCGCCCGAGGTGATAGAGGTAGTCACCGGACTCGTGACGTTGACAGTGACAGTGGCTGTACCCGCCGCGGGCACCGTGGTCTCGGATCCCTCATGCAACAACACCCCATTGCGATACAGGGCCAGGCGGCACCAGACGGTACCGAACTGCGAGTTCGCGACGATGACGGAAGCGCTGACGATCGCGGCCGCTTTGCTGCCGTTCGCGACCAGCGCATTGCTCGACACTGTCGAGCCTGGATAGCCGGTCGTGTCGGCCGTCCAGCTCGTGACCTCCGTGTAGCTGGTGCTGAGCTGGGCGGAGTTGCCGTTCTTGTTCATACCCGAAGGTTGGAACCCGGCCTGCGCTGTGGCGGACAGCGTGCCGGATCCGGTCAGCGCGGCGGCAGCGGTGAACGTTGCGAGTTGAGCGGTGAGTTCACCGGATCCGGTGAGCGCCGCTGCGGCTTGGGCTTTCGGCACGATGACTGCGGCGAGAGCGCCGGATCCCGCGAACGCGGCAGCCGCCGGGTATCCGCCGATCACCACGGCCGACAGCTCGCCGGATCCCGCGAGAGCCGCGGGCAGGGCGATGCGAGTCGGGGCCGTGAGCGTGCCGGATCCGGTGAACGCAGGCGCGGCCTGCACATGCGCAGTCACCGCCGCTGACAGCTGGCCGCTGCCGCCGAAGCGGGCAGGGTGGCTGGCGACTGCGGTGAGAGTGCCGGATCCCGCCAGGCGCGCGGCGAATCCCGCCGTGGCGGAGAGTGCGCCAGATCCCGTGAGGTGCGCGAGCACTTGGGCTTTCGCTATGGTCGCGGCGCTCAGAGCGCCACGGCCGGTCAGCTCCGGCCAGACGCCAGGCTTCACCGTCACCACCGCCACCAGGGCGCCGGAGCCGGCGAAGACACCGACGACACCGTCGGGCACCGCCGGGATCCAGTCGGCGGGTACGACGATGACCGGCACGGCCGGGACGTCGGCCGCCCACGCCGAGCCCGGCGGGTCGGCGCTGCCGAGGCCGGGGCCCGGCAGGTCCGCGCGCATCAGCTCTGGGTGAACGTCGGGGTGACGAGCAGCTGGCCTTGGGCGCCGAGGGTGGTCGAGGTGATGGCGCACTTGTCGATGAACGTGCCGCCGCTCGAGGCCGACCACAACCCGATCCAGGCGAAGGTGCCCGCGGGGAGATCGATGGTGACCTGGCTGCCGTTGACCACGCCGCCTGTCGCGCTAGTCCACGTCGTTTGCTTGCGCGCGTAGGCGGGTGTGCCGCCGCTCGCCTCGCCCGTGCCGGTGCTGCCGGGATCCGAAGTGTGGACGCTGATCCAGGTGCCGAGGGTCTTGTAATTGTCCGCGAGCGACTGCCGGGTGGTGCCGACTGCGATGGCCATGGTTGCCTCCTGAAATGCGAAAACCCCCAGCGGTGCAGGGGGTTGCGGAGTGGGTGTTACTGCTGGCGGTGGCGGCGGACGACAGGCCCGAAGTACCAGTCGTACGGCGTCGGTGGGGCGGTGGGCATGACAACCGACAGCGTGTAGCGGGCACCGGCGGGAATGGCGTCGGCGGTGGCGGCCGGGACGACCCAGTCGACTGCGGTGGTGGTGACGTTACCGGGCCAGGTGTCGAGCAGCGTGGTCTCAGTGCTGTCGCGAATCTCGATCTGCGCGGTCATGCCCACGGGGAACGGCGTGGTCTGCGGGGTGATCCGGTGGACGAAGGCGCGGCCGCGGGCGAGCACGAGCGGGCGCTGCGGGGCGTCGTGGCCGAGCGCGCTCACTGCTCGTCCTGTGGCTCGGGAGTGGTGGCCTGGTAGCCGCCGACCAGCTGCAACGCCATCCAGTAGCAACCCTCGAGGTCGAGCGGGTCGTCGACGGTGAAACTGCCGACGCGGCGCAGCAGCTGCGGGGTGGCGCTGGCGCCGCTTTCGAGCGCCGGGTAGAGCCGCACCTCCGCTGCCTGCTGCCCGATCCGAGGCTGCACGCAGATGGTCACGTACTCGCGTTCGATGCCGTCGAACCGTCGCGGCGGGTCCAAGCGGAAACACCGCGCGGTCCCGAAGAACCCGCCGACGTTCTCGATATGCACTGTGGCAGTAGCCATTTCTTATCCGATCTCCTGCAGGTACTCGATGACCACGACGCAGCCGCCCGCGCCGGACGCTCCAGCGCCGCCGCCGCCGCTCGGGAATCCGCCGGCCTGCCCGCTGTTGCCTCCCCCTCCGCTCTGGTTCCACTGCCAGAAGGCGGGATTGGAGACGCCCGCAGCGACGAGACCGGACTTGCCGCCCGTGGACCCCGCCCCCGCGCCGCCCCCGCCTGCGGCGAGCAGGCGCACCACGCCGCTGGTCGCGGGCTGGCCGGGCTGTCCGCTAATACCGCCGTCGCCGCCGCGCATTCCGGCGGCCAGGCCGCCCGCGCCGCCGTTGCCGCCGCCGCGGCCACCGGGCGCGACGACGTCGCCGAAGGCCGAGTCGCCGCCGTCGCCCCCCGCAGTGCCGCCGAGTCCGACGGTGATCGCCACCGTGTCGGCGAGCTCGGAGGGACCAATCTTTTGCACGAGGACGGCGGCCCCGCCACCACCACCGGTCGTCGCGTTCCCGGCCCCGCCCGCGCCGCGGACGAGGATGTCGAGACGCACCAGCCGGTCGGGTTTCGACCACGAGGCAGCAGCGGTGTAGACACGCATGATCGCGACGGCGTTGACCACTAGCTGAAACGCTCGATCACGAACGCGATGCCGTTGCCGCCGCCACCGCCTGCGGCGTTCTCGCCGCCACCGCCGCCACCACCGGCTGGATAGGCGCCCGCACCACCAGCATTGGTGGAATTACCGCCACCGCCGCCACCACCACCGGCAGCGACCACCGATGAGGGAGCCTCACCGGGCAGGCCGGGCTCGCCGCCCAGGGAGATGCCACCGATCCCGCCGCGCGAACCCTCGCCGTATCCGATGTTCGCGTTGCCACCGCCCCCGCCGCCACCGCCGCCACCGCCATGCAGGTCGTACGCCGAGGTCGAGTGCCCGCCTGGCAGGGAGTCGCCGCCGCCGCCAGCGGTGCCAGCACCGCCTCTGCCGCCATTGCCGCCGACGATCATCCCGGCGCCGCCCGGCCCTCCCGGAGGTCCGATCTCCTGCGTCGCACCGGTGCCGCCTTTGCCGCCGCCCGCGGTGAGCCACGTGCCCAACGTGGTGTTACCACCGCCGTTGCCAGGTGAGGCATTTGTGTTGGTGGCCGACGCGCCGCCAGCGCCGCCAGCGCCGATTCCGATCGCGATCGGCAGGAAGGCCCCGTTGCCGTCCGTGGGCAGCAGCGCGGCCGGGATGGTGGTGTGGATCTCGCCGCCGCCACCGCCACCTCCGCCGCCTGCACGACTGGCCGGGATCACGTCGCCGCGGCCGCCGCCACCACCACCGCCCGCGCCGATCAGGATCACGTCCAGCGACAGCACGCCCTCGGACGGGGTATACATCTCACCGTCGGTGAACACGAGCGCATTGCCTTGAAGGATCAGCTGATTGAACGCGGCCTCGAGGTTCGCCAACTGCTGCGTGTGATCGTTGATCGTGGGCATCTGGGCGATGTAGTCGTCGCTGACGACGCCCAGGATTGCGTCGACGATTGTGGCGAAACCGCCTAGGATCGCGCCGATCCCGGCAGCGATCAACGACAGGATCAGGTTGATCAGGCCGCCGCCGAGGCCGCCCCAGTTCCCGTCGCCGACTTGCGATTTCAACTGCTCCTGGACCACGTCCTGGGTGCGGTTCGCCATGCCGGGGATCGAGCCGTTGGACGACAGCCCCCACTCGGTCGCATTCCAGCCGCCTGCGCCGGAGGGGAAGGTCACCTAGATCTCCTCCTCCAGCTCGGCCGGGATCGTGACCGGGTTCGGCGGGGCATCCTGGCCCGCGCGGCGGAGCACGGCGGTCAGGTCGTCGATGTAGCGGAGCAGCCCGCGGATGAGGCGCACCGCGGACTTGAATCGCTTGTGCTCCTGGGCCATCTGCTCCTCAAGGGTCGCCACGCGCGCCTGCAACTGCTTCACCTGCCGGGCCTGCCAGGCCGTCACCGCGCCGATCACCGTGGCGATCGCGATGCCGATGGCCTGGACCAGCTCCGCATTGAGCCACGTCATCAGCGGCCCTCGGCATCACCTGGCCGTGCGTCCACCGGGCTGACCGCTGGACGAATCAACACACCGGCCAGCACCGGAGTCAGCAGCCCGTACAGGGTGAGCACGGATTCGATCCAGACCGTGTCGATCTCGCGACCGACCACGAAGGCGACCACGCCGGTGATGGCGACCAGCACCGAGCGGACGAGCGCGGGCTCGGGGACGCGGGAGATGCGCATCATGCACCTGCCTTCGGCGCGAGCGCGGCGAGCAGCTGGTCGACCTTCAACTCGAGCGCCTTGAGCCGCTGCTCGCTGCGGTAGTCCGCTGCGTCGGAGTTGAGGACGTACCCGGCGAGAGTGTCCCTGTATTCGGAATCGGCTACCCGAGATTGGAATCCGTAGGTCAGCTCGAAGTGAATGCGCCTGAGCTTGTCGAGCAGCTCGCGCTGCTCCTGGTCCGAAAGTGCCACGAGGCCACCGCCTTTCAATCGTTCCGCGACATCCGCGCGGAATCTGTCCATGTCCATGGCGCCGGGATCCCACTTGCCTTGTTTGGGTCCGGCCCATTCCTTGTGTCCGATCACCCGGTCGGCGCCGTGCCCGAGCCTGCGCAGGATCGCGGCGCAGCAGCCGACGTACGCGTCGTACTGCTCGCGCGACCAGCCCTCGGTGCCGTTGTTGACGGCCTCGATGCCGATGGTGTGGAAGTTCGCGTCGTCCTCGGGCAGGCCGGGCCAGCGCCCGACCCCGGCATGCCAGGCGACGCCGACCGCGACAACGGTCACCGTGCCGTCCTTCGCGAGATGGATCTGCGAAAGCGGACCCTTGAGATGCGGGAACCCGTACGCGATTTCGGACGGCGGCGTCGCCGAGCCGCCGGTGTGGTGGCAGATCACGCCCCAGATCTCGCGGAAGTCACCGTGGCCGCGCTCCCGCCAGCCAGGGAATTCGACGACCCGCAGGCCCTCCTCGCGTAGAGCGTCTGCCAGCCAGACGGGGTCACCTCTCCATGCCATTGGTTTCCTCCTTCGTGCGTGCCCGGTCGATCTGCTCCTGCGCCGCGCGCACCGCGTCGATGTGGGCTGGGATGTCTTTCTCCAGACGCGCGGCCATGGCGGCGCGCTGCTCGGGGTCGGTCAGCGCGTCGATCTGGGCGAGCAGGCTCGGCTTGACCGCGCGCAGCATCTGCCGCGCCTGCTCGGTCTGCTGCTCCGGTGTCGACGGCGGAGCCTCGGCCGCCTGCGCGCTGCGCTGCTGCTCGTAGTCCTCGCGCCGCACCCACTGCATCGGCTGCAGCCAGCCGGCCTCGGGATGCTCGCCGGTCGGCACCGGCAGTTCCCGCATGAGGTCTGGCACCACGACGACGCCGCGCTTGATCAGCGCCTTCGCCCACGCCTGCCGGACGCGGGGATGGATCGGCACCAGGACGTCCGGAGCTCCGGACTGCCCCGGGAAGCTGTCGAGCAGCGCGGTCAGCATCGTCAGCTGGTCGCCGTCGGGCCGGAAGATCGGATGATCGGTCAAGGCGCTCTCTTTCAGGAGATGAGGTGGACGCCGATGTTTTGCAGGGTCGTCAGGGTCTTGGCCATCAGCCGGGCGCTGCGCTCGGCCATGGTCATTGCCGCCTGCGCCTTTCCGACGGTGGTGCCCCAGCCGAAGTATTTCTGGGCTTCGAAATCCCAGTCGATTTCCATGTGTTCGACCTGGTCCACGAACAGCTTGTCCGTGACGTGCGAGGCGGTGGAGGCAATGCGGTTGCCGATGTCGTAGTCCAAGCCGGGCAGATATTCGCCACCGAATCGCAGGGTGAATTGATGCGCAGTCTCGCTGCGTGTGCTTAGGAATCCTGCACGGAGCGCAGCAATCGCCGATAGCGACCACGAATTGTTTTCCGCGCCTTGCTGATACACCTCGTACAGATGCACCCAACCGAGATTGTGAGCGCGGCTGTGGTTGGTCCATTGCAGCCAAGCGAAAATCGTGCCGACCAAAAATGGCATGACCACGTCGGCGACAATCGAGCCGAGGCCGGAGAATCCACCGAGTAGGAAATATCCGATGAGCGCGGCGATGCTCTCGATCGTGAGCCGAGCGAGATTGTCAGCCAGGGGATTATCGCCGCCGACGATGACCGATACCGCCTTCGCAGGCGACCACGTCAGCTGGCCGGTTTCGATCTGCGAGTAACGACTGTCACGGATGGTGACATGCGGTACCGGCGGGACGGTGCCGTGGTAGTGCTCCTGGTAGTACTCGTCAGGCCAGATCGTCTGGTCATCTGACACGAGGACGCGGTAGTCCTCGACGAAGCCTGACAGGAATTGCGCGACGGATCGTTGCAGGCCAGCCGCGATTCCGCCACCGGTGCCGGTGCCGCCCGTTCCGTAGTATCCGCTGTTGTCGACGACCTCCAAGACCAAGGCACCGTTGGCGATGTCGGGCACGCCGTCGATCGGTGAGACCTCGCCGTCGACGGTCAGGATGCGCCGGTAGGTGAGCGTCAGTTGCGCGTCGTCGAGCGCGTCGGCGAACACCTGGTCCAGGCGATTCATCCTCGTCGCGAGGATCGTCCACAGCGAGCTGTCATCGAGGTCGAAAGCCTTTGCTTTGACGAAGACTTGCCAATCGCTCCAGTCGATTAGATCGTCCCAGCTTTCGGTATTGAAAGGATCGTCCGGCAACGTCCAAGGGTGCCCGTTGAGCCTGATGAGATTTATCAGGATCATCATGCTCACGGCCCACTTCGCGGGACCAAAAATCGGTAGCACGCGCGGGAATTGGAAGACCGGGATCGGCAGCGCTGGATTGGGCGGACCCAGCATGAATTGCAGGAATTGGAGGTCGTCAACGAAATCCACATCGAGGTAGTGGATTCGATTCTTGGTGACTACCTTCCAGTCGGCCAGCAGCCCGGACCATCGCTTCGCGCCGCCCATGCAGTCGACCGTGATGACCACATTCTTTTTCGCATCCGGATCATCAGGGATGCTGGTAAGCCACCGCGCCAAATGGTGGTCCAGACGCAGGCGGAGCAGGCCGCCCTGAGATTGGTTGTTGCGCCACGGAAATTTCCCGGCGACGGTCTCATTGACCCGGCCGCGCAAAGTCAGGCCGGGTGAGCCGTCCTGCTGGTTGGTCCACAGCCGGATCAGCGGCGGCATCCTGCGCAGCCGAGCGAGGTTGTCGCGGATCTCGTCGGTCTGCTCCATCAGCCGCGGGATGTCGGCGAGGGTGGTCGTCAAATCGTCACCCCCCACGGCCGCGAAAAACGCCGCGGAATCCAGATACGGATGCCCGCACCAGGGTTCGCACCCTCCACCTGCACCGTGACTGGGGTCGGCTTCGTCCAGGGCTTGATCGGATACAGCAGCCCGCGCGACTGCCACCGGTTCTGCACCGGCGCACCGTTCGCCGCGACCAGCGTCGACTTATCCGGGTCGGTGTCGATCGAGGTGTCCTCACCCGCGACCAGCTCAGGCAGCCACTCCATACGCGCGGCGTCGTCGTCGGCACGGTGGAACGGATATGTGGGCTTGGCGTAGATCTTCTGACCCCAGCTGCGATCCGGCACCCGCCAGCGCGCTGGAGCCGTCGCGAACCCGTACCACCACACCGGCACATCGCCGCGGTTCTCGAACATCAGCGTGCCCGTGCCGCTGGAGCCGGATTCGAGTTCCCATTCCAGCAAGAGGGGGGTCGACTCCCAGAACGGCTGCTCACACGCCGCCGAAATCGCGAGCGTCGAATCGTGGGTGAGCCACGGGTCTTTGCCCTCGTACTGTGCGGTCTCGTACGCGGTCGGCTCATTGAGCAGGCGCATCGCGATCTTGCGGATTCCGTAAGAGGTGCGTGCCTCGAGCCAGAAGGTATCCTCGCCGACCATGCCGAGCGCCCTCCGGAACCGGGAGTCGATGTCTGCCCAGACGTCGGGATCGCGATGGTGGATCTGCACGCTGAAAACGGGGTCGCGCCGCTCGAATCGCATGCCCTGGTAGTGCGATCCGGTCGAGGTCTCCAGCCAGAACGTCCTCGCCGGAGCATCGATCAACTTCGATGGCCCCGGACGCAGTAGCACGCCCTCGGTCTCGTCGGTCAAATTCCAGCGGGAACCGTCCTGCCCGATCAGGTAGAGCGTCAGGTAGCGACTCATCCCGGCAGCCCCGCCATCGCGCCCTGGGCCTGGATCGCCTGCCATCGGTCGACCTCGCGGATGAGTTCGTGAGGATCGTTGAGCTGCAGCGGCGCATGGAAATTGACCGAGTGGTCGCGCGTGACGCTGCTCGGCCGTGAAGCCGCAGTACCGAGCCCGGCTGGCAGCGGCGGCAGCGGGACCGGGAGTCCGGCGTTCATCGCCTCCAGTGCGGGTGCGTTCGCGGCGGCCGCGGCCGCGTGGACGACGAACTCACCGGGGCTGACCCATGCCTGATTCAGATCGTCACGCGGTCCGCCGATACCCCGCACCCAGCCGCCGTCCTTGTAGCCGTGGCCCTGGCCCCACACGCCGACGGGCGAGCCGTAGCGGTTGACCGTGTAGCGAAGGGAGGCGGCTATGTTGGCCGAGGGATCCCAAATGTCGTCGGGATACAACGCACTTCGGTGCGCGGCGAACGTTGGATCGATGACCTGCATGATGCCCTTGGAGGGAGTCCCCTTCTGTGCGTTGCTATCCCACAAGTTGATGGCCTTCGGGTTGCCGTTGGACTCCGTCTTCATCTGCGCCAGGCCGAGATCCAGCCAGCCCGCAGGCATGGCCAGCGCGCGCAGCACCTGGGCGAAGGTGCCGCGCCATTGCTCGACACCGCCGTTTGCGTCGTACGAATCGCCCGACTTCGTTCCCTCGGCGCCGCTGCTCGACGATTCGCTCTCGCGCTCCTGGGGCAGGTTCTTCGGCGTGTAGTCGTATCCGCCGGCGGCGTCGGTCTGGCCGTCTTCCTTCGCCTTGTTGCCGTAGAAGTCGATGACCTTGTTCAGCGACTTCGTGTAGACGTTGTTGCCGGACAAGATGCTGTTCTCGAGGCCCAGCGCCGACAGGAAGCCCTCGGCGAGGATGCCCGCAGCCGAGGCCGCGATGCCAGGGAGGCTGATCTCAGGAACGTCCCCATCGGCGCCCGTGCCCTTCGACTTGTACGCTTCAGCCCGCGCGTTCTGCGCCCGCTGGTAATCGCGGTCGGCGGCGCGCTTCTGCTCGTCGGTCGAGGTCGGGTCGTCGTAGATTCGGTTGCGCTTGGTGTTCGCCTGATCCACCGCGGCGTCGGCGTCCTCCTTATCCAGGTCCACATTCGAGCGGCGCCCTGGCAACTCGGCTTGCGGCAGGATCTCCGCCGACGGACCCGACCCGGTACGCCCCGCCTTGCGGTCCTCGAGCTGCTGCGCCTTGTACCGCGCTTCCTCGACCTCCAGCTCAGCTTTGCGGCGCTCGGCCGGGGTGACGTTCTTCTTGAAGTCCAGCGCGCGCAGATCTTCCTCCGCCTCGGCGATTGCGTTCTGCGCCTGCTGCAAGTCGATCTGGTCGCCCTGGTCCCACGGCTTGACTGCACCGCCGTCACGCATCGGCCGGACCAGGCCAGCCTGGAGCGCGGCCCGGAAACGGTAGACACCGGCCTGTCCGCCGAGCTTGTCGACGTCGGAGGTGGTGAGCATGTGCTCGCCGGGCATCGCGAGGATCGGCACGCTGTCCATGCCAGCTGTGCCGCCGGTAATCGGGCCGCCAGATGCGCGGCCGGGGATCTCCTGCCGCATCCCCTCGGGCTTGTTGAACTCTCCGGTGTAGGTGACGGTGACGGGTTTGACCGCGGGCTTGACGATTTCGGCGATCGACGCCTTGGCCTGCACGTCGTCGAGGATGATCTTCAGCGTGCCGTCGGGGAGGAGTTCGACAGTGCGGCCCATCTCCTCCAGGCGTGCTTTGAAGTCGGCTGGATCCTGGCCGGGAGGCGCTTTGACCCACACCGTCTTCTCGTTCGGCACCTGCAGAACAGCCGCACCCAGCTCCTCGAAGGACTTTCGCCCCTGCTCGGTCAGCTGGAACGTGCCGGTGACGACTTCGTTGATCCGTCGCTGCGCCTCCGCTGCCTGCCCGGTGTTGGTGGCGTACCCGTTCATTTCGCCGCCGAGCGTCGCCGCGGACTCGGCGACATCGTTGAGCTTGTCCTTCAGCTCGGTGAGATCGACGATCGTGATGCCCTGATCCTGGAGGGTCTTCTGCGCCGCGGCGTATTTCTCGACGGCCTCGGGCACACCTTGCAGTGCCTGCGCGATCTCGGTGTCGCTGAGTTTCGTCTGCAGCCGGACCTGCTCGAACTCGAACGAGCTCTCGCGCTTCTGCGGCACTTGCTCCAGGATGATTTGCGTGATCCGGTCGTTGATCGCAGCCTTGCCAGCCGGGTCGAGCCCGAGCCCGGCCTGGACATAGTCCTG
This sequence comes from Nocardia sp. NPDC050793, assembly GCF_040654065.1. NCBI lineage: Bacteria > Bacillati > Actinomycetota > Actinomycetes > Mycobacteriales > Nocardiaceae > Nocardia > Nocardia sp. NPDC050793. Next base: position 525,506 of record NZ_JBFAHG010000005.1, on the reverse strand, counting down.
CGGGTTGACGCCGAGAGTCTCCGCGCGCTCCAGGAACCCCCGGGATTCCAGATCCTTTGTCGTCGCGCTGATCGTCTCTTTCGTCACCGAGCCGGTCTGCTCGTCGAGCGTCTCACGCAGAGCTTCGAGCTTGCGGCGCTGATCGTCGGCCGCCGCCGCAGCCTCCTGATGTTTGGTCGCCAGTAAGCCGAGCCCCAGTGCCGCGCCGCCGAGCGCGAGCCCGAAGATGCCACCCGCGCCGAGCATGCCCGCGATGCCAGCGATGCCGGAGCGGAATGCACCGGCGCCCGCGCCTGTGGCCGCCGCCTGTGCTGCGGTGTATCGGCCGACTGCGGCGGTCGCTGAGGACCAACCTGTTTGCAGCAGGGTGAGGATTGGGCCGATCGTTCGGTATGCCAAGTACGAGACGAGCAGCGTCTTGACCAGGCCGTCATGCTCGCCGACTAGAGAGGACGCCGCCTGTAGGAACGGGAGCAAGATCGCCGACCATGCCTGAGATGCCTCGTAGACGGACTTCAGGATCGAGCCGACGTCGGACAGGACCGGCTTCCATTGGTCGAGTTGCTCACGGCCGCTGCGCAGGAACGTGATCAGCGTGGCCTGACCGTCCGAGGACTTCAGCCAGTTCGCCCACCCTTCCGTCAGACGGTCGGCGGTCTCGAGGAATCCCTCGCCGTCGATCTTCGCCGCGCGGAAGACGCTGGCGACCATGGAGCCGACGTTGCCGACCACCGACACGAGGTTCTTGCCTGCGTCGATGGCCTCGTTCATCCAGCGCGACAGGTCACCCGACTGGTCAGCGTGAGTCAGGAACGCGTCGAATCTCGTTGCCGCATCGGCTAATCCCTGCGACAGGCGTGGAAGTTTGTCCGAGCCCGTACCGGCCAGTGTTTCGATGCTGGAGATGATCGGCTTGATCGCCCCGTTGAGTTTGTCCGCCGACCGCGCGGTGTTGCCGAACACGCGGTCGACCGTGCCGACGGACTTGTCGGAGGCGAGGTCGGTCAGGAGTGTGCCGAACCCGCGGTTCATGCTGTCCGCGACGGCGCCCATTCCGCGGTCGAGGGCGGGAAGCTGGGTCTTCAGTAGGTGGTCCGTCGGCTTGCTCAGGCCATCGAGGGTGATGGTCTGGATCCGCTTGCCGATGCGGTCCCATTCGGGGCCAACGGCTTTGACGGTGTCGACGAGCTGGCGGCCGCTCGCCGACATCCCCTCGTAGGCTTGCTGCGCCTTCTTGCCGTCGCCGAAAGCATCTTTCATTCCGTCGAGTCCGACGGCTAGGGTCGTGATCCCGGCACCGGCCGCGGCGAAGATGCCCGGCAGCAGGGTCGCACCTTGCACGAGCGACTGGATATCGGCGCCGATCGTGGCGACCGCGGAGGCCACAGCGGGCAGCTGAGCGAGGCCCAGCGCGCCGACATTCAGCATCAGCGGCTCCGACATCAGGCCGGACAGTATGCCGCCACGATCGACGTTCGCGCGCACGTTTGCGGTGACCGGAATGTTATTGAGTGCACCGATCTGCGCCGCCGCGGCGGTGGTGTCGGCATCGACGTCCATCGTCATCTGCCGGTAGGCGGCCTTCAGCGCAGCCAGATCATCAGCGGCAGTGCGGGTATCGGCGCCGACCTTGACGTCGACCCGCAGGTCCATCTCGGCGAGCTTCGCCCGGATCACGGCCTCGAGGTTGTCGAGGGAAGTCTGATCGACGCCGACGCCGACGCCGAGCTCGGCGTCGATCAGGGCCAGCTTGGTCCGCAAATCCTCGGCCAAACCAGATGTGTCGGCGTTGATCTCGACGCCGTACTCCGCTTCGACGCGTTCGAGGTCGGTCCGCAGGTCCCGAACGAAGTTCGAGAAGTCCGGAGTGATCTCGACCGATGCGGTACCTGCCGAGTAGTTCGCCACCTACTCACCCCCTGTCAGCTGCATGGACATCTCGTCGAGGGACGCGCGGCGTAGTTGCCCGCGGGCCGCGACATGCGGGTAGTCGGGACGGGGAGTGAGCGGCGCGACACTCGGGTCGGCGCGCATCGAGGCGTACACCACCTGCGTTACGCGGTCGACGAGGTTGGCCAGCGTCGCCTCGAGATGCCCGAACCCTTCGATCGGCGGTGGCTGCGGTGAATCCGGTTCCTTCTGCGCGGCCAGTTCGGCGACCACCTCAGGGTCTTGGATGCGCGCCGACCAGTAGGCGCCGCCGACCCTGTGGCGGATGTGGTCGAAGAATTCGAAGAAGGTTGCCCAGTGCCGCTCGCCGCGCAACCAGTCGTCGAGGTCCAGGCCGTTCAGCAGGATCTGGAAATCCCGGCGGATTTCGACCCCGTAGCCGCCGATGACGTCTACGAGGCCTGCGTACCCCCCGGCACATCAGCGATCCCCTGACCGAAGAAGTGCTCACCCATCTTCAGCATCAGCACGTGCAGCAGCTTGTCGGCGTCCGGCTCCGCGTTGACCGCGGCGAAGACGCGAGCGAGCTGCTGCACCGAGAGCGCGGAGAGCAGGAAAGGGCGGTGATCGCGGTTCCTGAACGTGATGTCGAGGGTGAATCGGTCGCTGGCGGCAGCCGGGAACGGGACCTCGAGTGGCGGATCGAAGCCCCACTCGCGGCCGAGGATGAACGGCGTGACCGACTGCTCGCCGAGTGAAAGTCCAGCGGCACGGGCACGGTATGCCTCGAACACGTCGGCCTTCTCTTCGATGGTCGTCGGGCGCGCGGGAGCCTTTCTCGGTGCAGCCTTACGGGGAGTGCTGCGAGAGGTGTTGGCGGCCATGATTCCTCCTGAGTTCTGGCGGTCCTGGCGGAAGCCGTCCCCGCGCTCCGCCAGGACGGCGCGGGGACGGCGCTAGGGGTTAGGCGACGGTGATCGCTGCGGTGTCGGTCAGCGCGCCGAGAGTGGCGGTGATCGTGGCAGCCGAACCGACGGCCACACCGGTGACGCGACCGCTGGTCGAGACCGTCGCCCGGCCTGCGTTCGAGGTGGTCCATGCGCATTCGGCGGTGCGGTCGAACCCGTTGTTGTCGATGACAAGCAGCTGCACCTGCTCGCCGACCGCGATCGATGCCGCGCCGGGGCTGACGGTGATCGACGCTGGGGCGCCGAGGAATCCGGCGGTGGTGGCGATCGAGTCGAATCCGGCACCGGCGACACCGAAGTCGTACGGGCCGCCGAAGTCGGCGTCGTCCAGCACGGTCAGGGTGTAGCCGAGGGCGAGTTCCTTACCCATCTGACCCTGCATCGCGGCACGCTTCGACACCGAGGTCTTCGGGTACATGAAGTACGGGTACAGGTTGCCGCTGGAATTGGAATCCTTCGCGATGACCAGCGCCGAGTAGTACCGGACATCGAGCGACGAAACCCTGTGCGCACGGAATCCCTTGCCGGGCTGTGCGTTCACGGTCGACAGATCGGTGTTGTGCGCGAGTTCGAGGTTGATCTTGCGCCACTCCTGCGCGATCCAGTCGATTTTGAACGACTCACCGGTGACGACCTCGCGCCGCGGCATCGGCGAGCCGTAGCCGTCGATGGTGGCGGTCTGAGTGTCTGGTGCCAGGCTTACGCCCGCGGCCTTCTGGATTTCGCCGGAGGTCTTCCAGCCGGCGGGAAGGGTCTGCAGGACGCCGCTGGAGTCGCACAGATCGGTCGGCATGTACGGCGCACCCGGGGTCCACAGGTGCAGCAGCACCAGCCAATCGGTCGCGGACATCACCAGCGGGTCTTGCTTGTCCTTGAGGGTGAGGAAATCAGTAGGGGCCATGGCCAACTCCTTTTCGGACATGACGAACTACCGCGGCCCGGGCGGGCGCGGTGGCGTCAGGGGTGGGTCAGAGAGGGAGGGACTCGCGGATGCGCGCGTAGTCCGGGACGTCTCGAGGGAGACGACATTCCACCCGGAAGGTCACCGGGACCAGGCGGTGGTCAGGGTTCAGCTCGGGAAGCTGCTGCGGCCCGATCATCTCCTCGACGAACGAGACGTAGGAGATCGAGCCGTCTTCGTGCCGGACTTCGCCACCGTGCTCATAGGACAGCAGCATCTGGCGCAGGTATTCGACGACCGCCCACGAATCAGCACGGGTCTGGGCTATGACGCCCAGTTGCACGGCCGCGGCGTCGATCAGTCCGTCAGCGCCGAGACCGCCTCGGTAAACGCGCACCACGACGCGCCCGGCGTCGAGCAACGTGTCGAGGTCATCCGGCAGCCAGGTCACTGCCAGCCCTTGCGGGGTCAGCAGGTCCAGCCAGCGCTGCGTGAGGTCCAGTACGACCAGTTCACGGTCGGGCCAGCCGCCCGCGTACCAAGCTGGAAACTGGACGCTCACAGCGTCCCCAGCATGTTCAGCACGGTGTTGAGGTCGTGCACACCGGCGACGACGGCGGTGACGTTGCCCTCGTCGTCGTGCACCTCGTAGCCGTACTCGTGCCCCAGTCCGTGCGGGGCTTCGCTGCCGCCGATGGTGAGTCGTCCGCGCCATCGATCCTTGAGCCGTCCGCCGAGGAAAGTTTCGGGACGCGCCGAACGCGCCAGGCGGCCGCTGCGTTTCGCTACCACGTCTCGATACATGGCCTGCGCCATCTCGGCGCGCTCGAACATCAGCGCCCGCATCCGCGCCGCCAGCAGCAGCCCAGCGATCGCGGGATTGCTGCCTGCGCCGCCGGCGTCGCGATACGGGATGTCGTTCCGCATCAGCTCACCGCCTTCACTGAGTACGTCTTGTATCCGGTGTCCCAGCCGGTCATCGGGTGTACCTGGTCCCACTGCGCCGGGCCGAGCACCTGATACACCTCGCCGGTTGCCTCGCGCCGAACCTGATCGGACTGACGGATCTCGGCGGAGTCGCGCGGCACCGCCAGGGTGCCGAGCAGCGTCGCGGAATCACGCGCCGTCGCTGGGTACGTGCCGCCTGGCTCGGTCGGGATGTTCTGCCAGTACACGCAGCGCTCAAGGACTCCGGCCGGGGCTGGACTCCCAGCACCGGTGCGGTCGCCTGTGCGGTCGCGAGTGCCACGCAGGATAGTCCAGGTCTCGCCGAAAGGGACTACGAGCGGCTGCATTACAGCCCTGGACCTGACATCGAGACGGCGCCGGAGACGTTGACGCCGAGCAGGGACAGGATGGCGTCGCGCTCGGAGTCGTAGACGAACAGGGTGCCGTCCGGGTTGCGGAACGCGATCTGCGACGTAAACGGACCCATCACCTGATACACGCTCTGCGCGCCCTCGATTGCCGCGCTGGTCATGGCGCGACGAACCATGTTGCACGACAGAATTTTCAGGCCGTCGGCGAGCTGCTCGTCGGCGGCCGCCAGGGCCACGAGATCGCCGTACGTCTTGAACCACACACCGAGCCACCACGCCGCATCCGCGAGCAGAACGTCGACACGGGCCTCCTCCTCCGGGGAGAGGGCACGCCAGCGGGCTTCGAGATCGGCAGCGGTGGCGAAGGCCATCGGTCAGTCGCCCTTGCCTGCGGCGGCCTCGATGGCCGCGAGGATGTCGGCCTTCACCTTCGCGTCGCCGAGGTCGATCTCCTTGGCCTTGGCGTACGCCTGCAGCTCGGGCACCTTCCAGGTATCCGACGGCTCGCCCTCCGGGTACGGCTCCGGCTCGGGCTCCGGCTCGACAACGGCCGGTTCCGGTTCGGCGCCGGGACGCGGCATCAGGACATTCAGCCGGTCGAAGCGCTCCAGCTTGTCCGGATGCACCTTCACGACCTCGCCCTCGTAGGCGGTGCGGTGAGCGCCGTTCTCGTCGATGTAGGACATCAAGCCGAGAACGACGGTGCGTTCGTTGCTCATGCTCATGCCGCGAGCCCCGTCACCTTGAGCACGTTGTACGGGTTGGTGACCGCGAACAGCGGACGGACATCGGCCTGCACCCAGGTCTGCTGCTCGCCCGGTTCCCGCCATGTCTCGGTAGACAGCGGCTTCTCCAGTCGCAGCTGTCCGACCTGGCCCTCGACGACCACGTACGCCTCGCCAGCGGTGACGCGGTTGGTGGAGACCAGCTCGACGCCGTTGGCCGCGAGCACCGCCGCCGCCTTGTCGCCGTAGATGACGTGGAAGTTGTAGTACTCCTGCGGATTGACGAACCACAGGTTGAAGCGGCCGCCGAGCTCGAAGGTGTCCGCCTTCAGCTGGGTCTTCGCGAAGTCGGCCGCCGGGAGTGCCGCGTTGTTCGTGGTGGTCAGCGTCAGCGCGGCGGCGTCGGCCCACGAGGTGCCGGTCATCTGCACATCGGAGCCGATCGCAGCGATCGAGGCGTCGAGGGTGGCGATGGCCCGTCGATGGATGCCGCGGTTGATCGTGTTGCCCAGCTTCAGCGATTGCTGCTGCAGCAGCACGGGGTCGTTGCGATCCCGGGCCTCGTCGGTCACGCCGAACTTGCCGCCGAACTTCTCGACGTAGGCGAGCTTCGGCTCGGGCCGCGCGGTGGTGACGATCGGGAACTCGCCGCCGGGCTCGACGTTCTGGATGTCGCGCTCGGTGTAGAGGTCGTTCGCCATCAGCTGCGAGTACAGCAGCGCGCCGCCGGACACCCCGCCCGCACCGCTGAATACGCGGTCGGCCCAGAAGTTCTGGAGGGTGATGTCGGACAGGTAGGCGGTGATCCGGCTCGGCTCCTTGAGCATCAAGTCGACCGTGATCAGGTTGCCGCTGAGGGTCGGCGGCGCGAGCGGATACTGCGGCGCCACAGGTGTTCCAACCATGACTTATCCCCTTTCTCAGTACAGGTCGACGAGGACGTCGGCGTTGTTGGTGCCGGCGCTGACTGCCATCCCGACGGCCTTGCCGCTGGCGAGGGTGACGGCCTTGCCGCTGGAGCCGACCTCGACCTCGGCACCGACGGCGATGGTGCCGCCCGCGGTGACGGGAACGATGCCCTGCTTGATGACCAGCACGCGGGCACCGGAGGCGGCGTCACGGGCCGCCACACCGAATGCCTTGGCGGCTGCGGTGCAGGTGGCGGCCTTGAGCTGGCCGTAGGTGTCGGGCGCGGCAGAGATCGCCAAGAATGTCTTGCCGGTTACGGCGCCGGTCGTGAGGACGGTGACGTCCTTGCCGGGCCGGAACAGGGGTGTGCACTCATTCGCCATGAGAGCAGTCCTTTCCTAGGTTCGTCCCCGAGGCGGCGCGGGACGCCAAGACTCGGGGTATGAGTTGTCCGGCTGCGCCGGCGGGGTGGGCGAGGCTCCCGGCCTCAGACCCTCGACCGGCCGATCACTCGGCGGCGGGGTCGGTGCGGGAGCTGGAGCAAACCGCGCCTGATACCGGGCGCCCTTCGCTTCCATCTCCTCTCGGGTGCCGGACCCGAGAAAGTCGTAGTCCTCTTCGGGGACGCCGTACTTGGCGGCGACCGTCTCGCGGGTGAGGTTGGCGATGGTCTGCTGCGCGGCGGTGAGCTGGTCGGTCGCGCGCTGCACTTCGGTCTTGGCGGCTTCCTGGGCCTCGTTGTGCGCCTTCATGATCGGTTCCGCGTCGCGGTACTTCCTGCGCCAGTCGGCGTTCTCGCTCCGCAGTTTTGCGATCTCGGCCGTGGCCTCTTCGGGCGTCCAGTCGGTCTTTGGCTTCGCGGGTTCCGCCGGCGGGTCCGCTGGGGCTGGCGCGGGCCGTTCGCCGACCGCAGGTGCGGTGGGTGACGTCAGCGCATCGCCGACGAGGACCACTTCCGAGACGGCAGGTGTCGGGTTGTCACTCATCTGTGTTTGCCCTCCTGGGGCGTCGGGCCGCCGCCAGGGCGGCTGGTGGGTTTTCCTTGATCGCGCGGCGGAACGCGCGTAGTGCGTCGCCGCCGGTCAGGCCTTCGGTCGCGTCGGCCCAGATCCGTTCGATCTCCTCGCCCAGATCCGGGTCACGCTCGATGCGCCGGAATGCGCGATTGAACACCTTCCGTGTCTCCTCGCCGCTGCCGGTGCTGTCGGCGGCCATCCACAGCCGCTCGAGGCGCTCGAAATCCGCGCGGCCTTCCCAGTCCTCGCCACGCCGCACGAGCACGGCCTCGCAGTCGCAGTTGTCGTGGTAGGACTCGCCCAGCTCGCGCGTCCCGCGTGGGCGCGAGCCGCCCGCGGTCTTACGGCCGACAACCGTGAGCGCGCTCTTGTCCGACTTGTACACCGGGCCCCGTGACGCCAGCATCGCGCAGAACGCGCACGACTCAGCACCGGACAGCACACGCGCCCAACCGATCTCCTCACCGGCGGCTTCGGCGGTGTCTACGACGGTGTCGCGGGCGGCCTGTTGCACGTGCCGGGCGAGGGTCGCTAAGACGCGCTCGGCGACCTCGCGCACAACGACAGGGTCGGTGCGGTTCTCCGTCGTCGGTCCGGTGACGCGGGCGCGCGATCGGCGCCGCGACTGCGGGTCGAGTTCCGCCGGCGCGGCGCGGACGGTGACGCGGGCCCGCGACCGGCGCGGCGGCGCGGCGGGTTCTGGTGAGCGTCGCTGCGGTGGTGGTTCGATGGCGCGTTCGATGGCGTGCTCGACGGCGGCGACTGGGTAGTCGCGCACCGGCGCGACGGGCAGTGTCCGGTCGAACTCTCGGATGGCTTCGCGGGCGGCCTGGTGGCTTTGCTCTCGGCGGGCCACAACCTCGCGGTGCAGCACGCGCGCCATCTGCTGACGCTGCTCGACGGTGACGGGCACGCCGTCGACGGTCATGCGGCGCCGGATGATCCTGGCGAGCGCCGCGCCGAGCAGCCTGTGCAGCGCGCGCAGCGCCGCGGTGAGCATCGCGGGCTACGCCTCGATCGGCTCGAGGGGTTCGGTCGCCATCCGGTCTTGCTTGTCGCGTGCTGCCAGGGCGCGGTTCACCTTCTCGCGCGTCCAGCCGGGGATGTCCTCCCAGAGAATTTCATCTGGCACGCCGAGCATCGTCGCCATCTTGCCGAGGGCGTCCACGGTCTGCGCGAGACTGCGCGCGGTCTGGTCGCGCCAGATCACCTCGCTGGCGAAATCGCTCGCCGCCTCGGTGTCGCCGCTGATGTGCGCGGCAGTGCGCAGCATCTGCTCGTAGCTCTCGCCGAGGGACGCTTCGATCTCGGATACCTTGCGGTCCTTGCCCGCTTCGAGGGCGGCCAGGGAGGCTTCGGAGATGTTCGAGATGCCGGTCAGGCCCAACTGTTGAGCGGGCACTTGACCGATCGCGGCGAGGTCACGCAGCGCGCTGTCCTTGGAGTCGATGTAGTTGCGGAGCTCGGTCGCATCGAACTGGCCGACCTTCACATCCTTACTGCCGAAGAACCAGGTATCGGAGGCAGCGTGACGCATCGCCTCGGCCTCGGATTTCGGCATCCATCCCATGACGTAGCGCTGTTTGAATGCGCTCCAGTACTGGGCGACGAGCTGCTCGAAATTCGTTTCGTTGATGCGTTCCTGGATGGTCAGCAAGCCCTCGACGATTCCGAAGACCTCTTCACCGTCTAGGAGCATCCGGTCTTGGAATCGGACGACCGGGCAGACGCCGAGGCCGTGTGATCGTCCCTCGATGTAGTCGAAGTTACTGGCGCGCAGATAGCTTGGATCCGTCCAGCCGAGTGCCGACTGTGGGACGGTCTTCGCTCCGATCCAGTGCACCTTCTCCTCGTCGTAGAACCGGAACATCGGGCCCTTGCTCTCCAGCGCGGTGACCGGCCATGCATCGTCTACCGGCCCACCCCTGCGAGGGTCCCATTCCAGCGGCTCGCCATAGAGGGCGGTCATCTGTCGCGGCGAGACTCCGCGCAGCATGACCGGCACCTCGTCGCCTTCGATTTCGTCCCGCGAACGCAGCGACGGCAAGGTGGTCACGTAGGACGCACCGTAGTGGATGGTGGCGCGATTGACGCCGGTCTGCTTCGCGCCGAACTGGTTGCGTTGCCACCACTTCCACGGTCCCGCTTGATCGCCCCTGCGGAGCCCCTGCGGGTTCGTGCTGACGTTGGTCAGGTAGTTGTCGACCTTCAGCGCCTGCCCGTAGACGTCGAGGATCAGCGGCAGAAAGTTCGTCTGGCTCTTGCGGGCCAGGCCGGGCATTGGGCCGGCCATCTGCGTAGACGAGGCGCCGCGGATCTCCAGTGCGCCCAATGCTTCTGCCGCATCCCATGGGCGCATTGCCCGTTCCAGTCGGTCTAGCCGCTGCTGCTCGTAGGCTCGCGGGCCGGCGAGCATCTCCCGCACGGCATCGATCACCGCCTCGCGTCTCAACGCTCACCACCTCACACGAACATCGCTTCGCTGCTGACCTCGGGGTTGTTGATCAGCCACGTCTTCCTCATCAGCCGGGCGCCGACCATGCTCACCGCGGCGTCAACCTTCTTCGCCGACCCGCGCGCCGACTTCCCCAGGCCAACGCCGAACTTGCCAGGACGACGGCGGGCGTTGTGCACGTGCTTGGTGAACCGCTTGTGTCCGTCGTGGCGGATCGCGCGGTCCTTGATGTCGGTCGCGGTGCGCTCGGCGTGCTCGGTGAACAGCTGGGTGTGGCGCGGCCAGCGCATGTCCCACAGGATCGGATGCTTGCGGTCGCCGTTGGGCACCGCGGGCAACTGCCATTCCTGCAGCGCCGCCCATTCGTCGGCGAGGTTCTCCCAGAACCGTTCTCCGGTGTCGTCGTCTCTCGCGTCGCTGGGGTCGACCCACAGGCCGACGACGTCCCAGTACTCCAGCGCCCATCGAACGCGGTGGTCGACAGCGTCGCGGTCAACGATCCATTGGCCTTGCTGCTCGACGTTCCAGCGCGGCGGGCGCTCCCAGATTCCGACGTAGAACACTGCGCCGGTGTCGATTCGGCAGCCGATCAGCGCGGTGGCGTCGTCGCTCTTCGAGCCGTCGAGGAACAGCGCGACTCGCTCGTCCTCGCCCGGGCGGGCTCCCGCGTCCACCAGGGCATCCCAGTGCTGCGGCACGACCCACGCGTCGGCGGTGGCAACGACCTGGTTGTACCACTTGCGGCGGCTCTCGCTCGGCGGGTTCGCGCCGTTGAGGATGGACTTCACGATGCGGCCGCCGGGCTTGGTGTTGAGCCAGTACGAGTCGCCGCGAACGGCTTCCAGCACCGCAGGGGCGTCCTCGGCGGTGAGGGGTGCGTCTGGTGGTGCTTCGAGGCTGTCGTAGAGCAGGCCGTACTCGGCTGCGACGGCGTCTTCGCCTTGTGTGTCTTCCCAGGCCTCGCGTGTACGTTCGCCGACGGAGTCCTCGCCGGGGCGGTAGGCGTTGCAGATATCGAGCATTCGCGCCGCACCGTCTTCGCTCTTGGCGGCGTTGCCTTCCAACGCGCCGGCCATGTCGTGGCCCGAGTTCGACGAGTTCCAGTTCTGCGTCTCCGCCCTGATCACCAAGGTGGGGCGTCCGCCCTCGATGGTCAGCGGATTGCTAGTCACGGCCTCGATCTGGCGGGAGTCGCCGAGACCGTAGATGTTGGTCTTGCCGATCTGGATCCCGTAGTGGCGCCGTGTCTCCGCTGGCACCAGGCTCGGGAACAACTTCATGGTGTTCTTCGTCTGCGCTTCGGCGACCGCGACGATCTGCACCCAGGCGTTCGGCTCTTCGCGGCCGATCGGGTGCCCGTTCTCCCAGTGGTCGAACGCGACTTCGGCGAACATCGCCGCCATTGCCAAGCAGGCGGCTACAGGGTCTTTGCCCCAGCCCTTCAGCCTCTGGAGCACCGCCGAGTGGTACAGCCAATCGCCGTCGGGGTCGACGGCGAAGAACCACAGCACGAATCGGGTCTGCTCAGGCGTGAACTGCCAGGGCTGGCCCTTCTTATCCCGCAGCCATTTTCCGCACCACGCCAGCACGCGCCACCCGAGCGTGAGCTCAGGCAGCACCCAGCCGTTGTCCCACTGCCAGACCGGCCCGATCCGGATCGGCTCCCATTCGAGGTCGACCGGCGGCACCGTCGTGGCGAGCTGGTCCTCGTACCACGCGATGATCTCCGCGAACTCAGAGTCGGGTGTGGTGAGTAGGGCGGGGCCAGCGCTAAGCGCTACGGCCACGGGTGGCCCACCGCGAATTCGCCGCAGCGCGATGCTGGTTCGGCGTCGCACCTGGCACGGTCTCGCCGCCCTCGGCGGGGAGGTCCGGCAGTTTGAGCTGACGGAGCAGGCCGCCGAGCGTCGCCCGGTGCTGGCGCAGCTCGGTCACGATCGGGTGCACGACGTCCTGGCCCATCGAGCCGGGGATGATCAGCGGGTTCGTTCGCATCGCGGCGACCAGGTCGTCGATCAGGTCCGACTCGAAGCACGCGTCCTTCAGCACGCGCAGATCGTCAGGGCGCAGCGCGTAGTTGCTGAGCACGTCGTTCCACAACTTCCGGCCGCCAGGCTTCAAACCCTTTGGCGGGGCAGGCTTCTTCCGGGTCGCCATCTGACCTCCAGGGTCTCGACCGCCACCAGGACGGCTGGCCAGCAATCAACCGCCGCCACCAGCGGCAGGTCACCGGCCGGAAGTCAGCGCAATTCGGGCAGGTCGGCCAAGTGCGACACCGAGCCGGGGTATGGCCGCGAGGTGACCGTGATGTAGCGGCCGACGGAGTAGATCTCGACGGACAACCCGTCCGCGGTGACGAATCGGCGGCCGGGCTTTTCGCGCCTGCGGCCCCAGATGTGCAGGCCCTCGCCGGAAGGCGAGATCTCGATGTAGGTCGGCGGAAGCTCAGCGAGCAACGCTGCGGCCGCCGGGGTAGGCACACCGTCGACCAGGCAATGATCGAGGTCGATACAGCCCACGCCGTCGCCGAGCACGAATCCGCGGCGGCCGCTGGAGCGAATCACGGTCCAGCTCGTCCAGGTTTCAGGGTCGACGCTCGACGCCGGGGTGCCATCCGGCTGGATCGGCATCTTGTCCCGTGTCCAGCCCACCCAGCGGCGGCGCCGCCGAAGCTCTTCTGGCAGCACTTGGTGCGCCCGGTGCGCGGCCACCCGGCACCTCGTCGAGCAGAACCGCGGCGTCGGGCCCTTGCGCGGCACACCCAGACTGCCACCACATCTCACGCAAACTCGAACCCCCATGCGCCACAGCCTACCTGGAGCGTGTAACGAGTAATAGGCACTCAACAGCGTGTATGCCGATCGGTTGCCGGGGGCCGTCGAGGCCGGCCATCGGGCGCGGCGCTCTGACCTGCGAAAAAACAGGGGCGAGCCGCACGCATGGCCGGAAGTGCTATGCCTTCCGCCGCGCTCCGTACCCCTATGGGGTACCCCCCCATCCCGGGGGGCTACTCCTCCGCAACCGTCCAGGGTGCGGCTCGGGCTCGCGGTACCGGCTGTGCCGGGCGCGGCCGGCCTCTGCCTCCGCCTGAGTCTTGGCCTGGTGGCAGCTGTCGCAGAGCACCCACAGGTTCACGTCGTCGTCGCTGCCGCCCCGGGCGACGTTGACCCGGTGGTCGACCTCGTGGCCTGGCTTGCCGCACTTCTGACAGGTGTTGTTGTCGCGCCGACGGATCCGCTCGGCCTGCGGCCGTGGCACACCGCGGTACCGACCGGGCTCACGGGACCAGGGCATCAGCGGTAGTGCTGCATGTGGCTGCGCGCTCTGGCCACATGCTCGGCCAGGCGGTCACCGGTGGTGTGCGCGCCGAGGTGGACGTGGTGCGTGACGGTCGGCGTGCTGGCCGGCCTCTCGGTGATCCGGTCCGAGATGCGCTGCGCGAGCCCGTCGATCAGTCGGTCATACCAGTCGAGTAGCCAGCTACGCATCGGCTGGCCGATCGGTGAGCATGCGGGCGAGACGCTCCGCCGCCTCTTGGGACGTGTGACCGTCGTACTCGGCGGCGGTCTGCCGGATCGGGATCTGGAACTTGTACCAGTCGTCAGCAATCAGGTAGTGGTTGCTGATCTGCCCGGTCGGCAGTTGGGCGACGACGACGAACCAGCGCCCGTCGAAGCACGCTTCACCATCGGAATGCCGGACTGATTTATGCACGTCGTAGAGTCCGGCGCGCGCCCACTCGTTGAACAGCGCCGCGTTGTACAGCATCCGGTAGCGGTAGAGCTCGGCGAAGGTGTGGTAGCCGTCGCTCGTCTGCGCCACATCTTGGTTATGCATCGTCGTCCACCGTGCTGATTACGATCGGCCCGCGCTCGTCGACGCTGCATCCTCGGTCAAACTTGCAGGCGAGCTCGATGGCGTCGGCCATCATCCCTTTGGGGTTCGTGACGGATCGGGCTGCGGTGTACAGGCTGCCGAGCGCGATGTCGCGGCCTGATCCGATGGCGACTATGCCGCCGGTCGGGCGAATGGCTGCGTGCGCGAACAGCAGCCACACGTGGTGGCGCCAGGCGACGAGCACGTCGGCGTCGATCCCGCTGGCGTTGTCGGAGTGCGACACGGTGAGGGGCGGGTTGGCGTCGGCGAGGATTCCGGTGATCGCTTCGGCGAGCGCGCCAGCCCACCGGTCGGCCGCGTCGATGTCGTCGGGATCCTCGGGCGTGGCCTCGATGGTGAGACAGCGGTCGAGCATGCGGCCAGCGGAGGCGTTGCCCGCAGAGCCGATGAGAACGCGCTCGCCGTTGCTGGCCTGGTGGACGCCGATCTTGCCGCGCTTGCTGTAGACGAAGGTGCCACCGTGGTCTGTGGCGGTATCGCATCCCATGATCACACGGTTGGGCAGTGGTAGGGCCATCGCGGCGATGACGGTCATGCGCTCACCACGACCACGTCGAGAGGATGCGCAGCGGTAGCGCTTTCAGCTGGGGCGCGTGGCCGATGGGGTGGCATAGCAGCGCGTGCACGATCGCGTACAGATCCATCAGGGCTCCTCGGTTCCGAGCGCGGCGGCCGCGGCCTCGATGATGGCGCGCGCTTCGGGTTCGGTGTAGGCGAGAGGCGCGGCGAGGACGACAGGTTCGGCGAAGACGAGCACGCCGATGGCGCCGATCGTCTTCGCGAGTCCTTCCGCGTTGTGGAGCATGTCGGCCTGCTCGGCAGTGCAGTTGTCGACCACCAGGGCGTACGGGGTCGAGACGGCGTGGCCGAGCTGCTGCTTGGGCAGCTCGAGGACCCGCAGCCGCATCAGTGCGGCCCGACGAAGATGTGCGCGAACCTGTTCGCATCAGCGAACACGTACGCGGTCTCGGTTACCGGCTGCGTGTACGGCTGTGCGGCCGGGACGATGAAGTCGATGACGTCACCAGTGCGGAGCTCGTATGCGTCGTCGACGCCTCCGGCTGGGTTGCTGGTCACGTAGATCCGGCCGCCGGAGCTGTCGTCGTTGCGGATGGTGACGCGGAACTCGCGGTCACTACGCGTCCACGTGGCGGCCGGTACCGGAGCCTGGCCCTGTTGGACGAGGATGCGCTTCGCGCTGAACGGGGTCATGGTGTCTCCTTCAAGAAGGGGGTTCGCAGCGCGCAGCTGGCCCACCCGGCTGGATCAGTCCGGGCTTGCAGAGCCGGGAGGCTCTTTGGGGTGCTTGCCGACTCCCGTTGCGGTTTGACGCGCTGCGAAGTCTGCGGGTGGTCAGTTCTGGCTGCGCGCGATTGCGGCGTTGGCCCAGAACATGGCCTGCTCCAGCTGCGTGATGGCGAGCGCCTTCTCGCGGCCGGGCGGGAGGTCGCGGTCGAACTGGTGCGCCAGCTCGCGGCAGCCCGCGCGGACCCCCTCGTACGCGGTGACTTTCGCAGTGCTGGGGCGGTGGTAGTCGAACCGGTGGTTGATGTCGGCCGTGCTGGCCGGATCGTGGTGTCCCATCAGAAGATCTCGCGCAGCACCGCGAGGGCGATGCGGCCGAGCAGCTCCCAAGGGACGAGGGACGCGGCGGCGGACAGGGTGGACAGCATGGCGAAACTCCTTGTGCTGGATGGTGGACGGGTTGTCCGTTGCGGTGGCCGGACTCGAACCGACGACCTCCAGCACATGGAGCTGGCGCGCTACCGCTGCGCTACACCGCGTTGGGGCCAGCCGTTTCGGCCAGCCGTTGCCGAGCGACCTCGGCGTAGTCGGGACTGCCTTCAATGCCGACGAAGCGCCGGCCTTCGACAAGCGCGCCGACTCCGGTGGTGCCGGAGCCTGCGAAGGGATCGAGGATCAGCCCGTCATCGCGGACGGTGCGCACCAGGTGCCGCATCAGGTCGACCGGTTTGGCGGTGATGTGCTGGCGCTGCTTGCCGACCGGCCTGGTGACGTTGTAGACGCCGGGCAGGCAGGGCGGCTTGTGGTCGCGGTCGAGTACACCGTGAGAGCCCCAGACGAGATACTCGGCGCCGTTGGCGAATCCGGGCTGCGGCCGCGCCCCGGGCTTGGCCCACACGACAATTCCTCGCCACCGCCACCCGGCGGCCTGCAGCGCATCGGACATCGCCGGTAGCTGCCGCCAGTCCGTGAAGATGAGCGCCTGGCCGCCCGGGCGCACCAGGCGCAGCGCCTCGCCCAGCCAGAGTGTGCACCACAGGGTGAACGAACGCTGGTCGCGCTGGTCGCCGCCGAAGTCCGGCATCGCGTGTCCGGAAGCCGAGTCGGTGCTGACGTACTTCTGCTGCGCGGTTCGGCTCGTGCGCTCGGCCGTGCTGGTGCCGCCGCTGCAGTACGGCGGATCGGTTATCAGCGCATCGAACTGGTGCGCTGCGAACCCGCGCATGGTCGCCAGGGCTTCGCCGTGGATGATCCGGAAGTGTTCGATCTTGAGATGGGTGATCGGCTCGGTCATGACCAGACCGCCTTCCTGCCGTCAGACGAGGCCCCCGCGGCCCGTCTGGGGCATGAAAAAACCGCCACCGGCCGCGACTTGGGGTCGCGTCGTCAGTAGCGGTTTCTGGTGCAAGAGTACACCAGGAAGATCAACCGGTGATCTGAGCGAGGATCCGGCGAGCCTCGGCGATCTTTCCGGCCGCGTGCTCGAGCTGCTCGGGCGTGAGTGACTTGCCGAACGCAGCGGCATCGTTGAGCTGCTGTTTCACCTGGTCCAGCCAAAGGATTGCGAAGTCTCGGGCGGTCGTCTCGGGCATGCGCGAGACCCTACCTCGAGTCGAACATGTTTTCGATAACGGAGCGGTAGCAGTAGCACTCTGGGTAGTGGCGGTTCAGGCGCGGCGCGGCCATCCTGTTACGAGGTTCCGCTCGCATTTATCGGGAAGTGTCAACGAGCGATGGACCGGAAGGCTGCGCTCAGCGGCTGTATATCAATCGAAGCAGTTCATCAGCAGCGTGATCGGCGTGATCAACATCGACGATACCCGCCACCTTGAAGATCGGCGTCAGCATAGAGTCGGTGTTCATCTCATTGAGCGCCTCTCCGGAGTAGAACGCGATGAAGCTCCGAGAGGCACCAGCGGTGCGTGCTGCAGTGACGCGCGCGTGGAACTCCCGGGCGATGATCTTGGAGTTGTCAACCGATGCTTGATGCAGTTGGAGCCTGTCCATCAGATGCAGCTGCCCGTTGGTGTACTGGTAATCGAACTTGACCGTTTCCTGCTCGTCTGCATCCTGGGAATCACCCCATACTGCCGGGACCGCGACGTCGGGCTGGGGATGGATCTCGGCCATCGCGAGGGCGTTCTCCACCCGCTGGCGCAGCAGTTTCGCCCATGGCTCGCCGTGTTGTTCCTCTCGGGCAACCAAGTCGGCGTAGAGGTTTTCGGCGACCTCGTGAGCGTTGCCGCTGGCGGGCACGTATCCGCCTGTGATGAGACGGAACTCGGTTGGGCGCCGCTGTTGCGAGCGGATGACCTGCTCCCAGGAGCCTTCAAGGATCATGTCGGTGTAGTAATCGACCCACCCGCTATATCCGTCCTTGGTGAGGCCGAAGCGGCGAAGCGCTCGCCCGTTGATCTGGCCGCGCGAGTCGACCGCGTAGAGCTTGATCGCCCATTGCCCTTCTACTGCTACCGCAACGCCGATGTTGCGGGGTTCCTTCCGGCGCATGTCCGGTGTGAACTGAATCAGGTGCCACATTGCATCCAACGGACAGCACCTCCTCGCGCTTGGGGCAACGGACTACCGGCTGCCCTCGGTTGAGAACAGCTTCAAGGATGGGCCCGAGCTAGCGGGCTTCTCGTTATTTCGCAATGCGCTTACCAGCGACTCTATCTTCCCTTGCCGGTCTATGAGGAGACTCCTCAAAGTCTTCACCCGAGGCTTCGGCACCAGAAGCCCCCGTTCGTACGCTTCTTCAAGCGCGAGCTCGATTACTGCCACGGGCGTCGAGCGGACTCGCCGTATCCAGTACTGCAAATCATCCATGGAAAGCGGTGCAGTGCTGAATCCGTGGTAACGCAGAGGAGCCAGATTGGATGTAGCGGAGAAGTGCTCGCCGCTACGGCCGGCCAGCGAGCGCTCGTGGTCGATGAGCCACATTCCGAGTCTGGGGTGGAACAGGAAGTTGTCCTCGTGTCGGTCGTCGTTGTGAACCCAGCAATCGAACACGAGGGCCCCTGCCACGGTTGAGCTGTAGATCGCAAGGATCTCGCTGTGTCGAGTGGGAGGCAAGGCGTTCCCACCGTGGCGAAGCTGTGGAGTGGCCCAGCACTTACGACCGTCGGGAAGAAGCGCGACTTCCCCAGGCAATACCGGCAGCCCCAGAGCAGCGGCCAAGCGGCAACATATGAGCTCGTTTGCAACCAAGTACGGAGCGTCCCCATCCTGCGCTTTGACGTGAACGGTCGCCATCCCCCACCAGGAGTCGTTAGCTCCGCCGTACTCGTCGGTGATCGCGTCCAAGCTGTGAATCTCGATGCCAGGCTCACGGTATCTCGTCGAACTCATGCATCCACCACCGAATCGTCGCCACCCACACTCAGCTTCCGACCCCTCACTAGGGTGACGGTAGCGCCGATCCGTGCGAGGAAGAGGCGAAATCCCGCACTGTGATCAGGTGCACCATCCGCCGGCACCGCTACGCTCGGCGCCGTGAGAAAGATTCAGAGCGCAGCGGCCGATGAGATCCGTGTGCGGTGGGAGGCCGCCGGCAGGCCCCCGTGCGAAGAACACACTCTGGCAAAGGAATACGCAGGTGGAATGGATCTGGGCGACAAGCGGTGTCTGACCTGCGGCGCAACCGTCTGACCGCCAGGGCTTACCTAGTGGGCCGGCGGGCGAGTTCGAGCGCGTCGCCGAGGCGGTAAACCTGCGGGTCGCAGTCGGCCAGACGGTGATCGGTGATGCGCACGCGTCCGTCGTCATCGAGGTGCTGCCAGCCCCGCGGCTCAAGGCGGCGCGCCCCGTGCGCCCAGTGGTAGAGCGTCCGTTTCGGGATCGCCGCGCCGATCACCGCGGTGACCCGCACCAGGTCGGCGAGCGTGTACAGCTGCTGCTCGGCCAGGGCGCGGGCGTCGGCCTCGATCCGCGCGACCTCGTGCTGTGTTCGGCACCGGCCGCAGCGCACCCAGGGCGCGGTGCGGCCGTCGTCGCCGATCTCGGCGCGCAGCTCGTACTGACACACCGTGCGGTCGTCGAGCACCGCAGGGCAGGCGCCGAGGTATCGGCGTTCGATCGGCCTGTCGACGTAGCGGCGCAGCGCGGCGACGGCCGCGCGCACGTCGTCGTGTAGCTGCTCCGCGGCGGGATGCGCGCGCAGCTGGTGGCGCTGCTCGGCCAGCCAGGCGGCAGCCTGCGCGGTCGCGTCCGGCGGCGCATCGGGCAGGGCCGCCGCGGTCCGGTCGGCGGTGAGTGGACCGCGGAGCTCGGTGGTGCGAGCAACGAGATGCGGTCCCCCGATGTAGATCTCGACGCCCAGCTCCTCGGCGATCAATCGCGCCCACGTGGTGATGGTGTTTACGAGCTGGGCGCGGGCCCGGTCGCCTTCGAGGACGGCGCCGCGGCCGCGCGCGGGCCGGATCGGCAGCTGCGGGTCGGCGCTGCGGCCGCCGATTTGGTGGGCAGTCATGTGGGCGAGGCCGGCGCGGGTGACTTCGGCCTCCGCCAGTAGCGCGGGCACGGCGCGCAGCTCGTCGACGAGCGAGCCTCCGCACGTTGTGCACAGCGGTGCGCCGTCGGCGCTCGGGCGCGCGCACCGGAGGCACTCGGGGCCGCTCATAGCCGGATCCATCGGCGGACAGCGGCCATGAGGCGCTCGCGCGGCCCGTGGCGCGGCGGCTGCCACTGGGCCGGATCAATTGCGTTGCGCGGCAGCGTGTAACAGGTGCTGAGCTCGGCACGGATACGGGCGTGAAGGGTCGCCTCGTAGTCCACCAGGCGCTGCTGCACCGCAGGAGAACTCGTCAGCTGTCGATCCCACCAGGACATGGGTCAAACCTCCTCGAGGTCGGCGAATGGGTCCTCGGGCACGCCCATTCCGGCGCGGCGCCACTCGATCGCGATCAGGGCATTGAGCACGTCAGTCCAGTCCGGCCATAGCTTTCGCGGGAACTGCAACTCGGGCGTGGCGCCGCAGGCCGCGTGAGCCCACAGCGCTGCCTCGGATTCGGTCGGGTCGGGCGCGAGATTCACGCGGCCAGGACTCACCCACGGCGTCAGCGCAGGGTCGATCGGCCCCGGCAGGCACGGGTTATCCCACATCAGTGCTCCTGTTGGGCTCGGGCGTAGTAGCGGCGTGTCATCTCCTGCTGTGCGGGCGTGCAGCAGTCGCATGGCGGGTCGCCGGGTAGACCGCACATGAACCCGAATGCCGGGCACGGCGAGTACACGTCGCTGTCGCGGCAAGCCGGGCACCCGGCCTCGTCGTACTCGCCGCACCCGGTCGTGACATCGCATGTGCAGCCGGTGATTTCAGCCATGTCGGTCCTCTCGTTCGGCGCGCTCATAGGCGGTGCACCTGCATGTGCCGCCGAGCGCGCCGACGTGCATGCACTGCCCCTCCCGGTTCCAGTGCGAGCTGCGCCGGTGCCAGCATTCGCAGCGAGCGGGCTCGGGGGTGTTCAACGACGGTCCTCTTTGTCGGCGCATCCGCATGTGGGGGTGTGCAGCTCACCGTGTTTGCCGTCCGACCCAGTGGGGCGCTGTCGCTCAACGTCGGCCAGTAGTTCGGCGATCACCTCGGCGTAGCGTCTGCGCTGGTCGGTGTCGGGGTAGAAGTTCAGGAGTGCCGTCTCGGCGAAGGCGAGTGCCTCGCCGAGCGTCTTGACACTGCGGGCGGAGTGCAGGGCGCTCACGGGCGGTCCTCCCAGTCGGCGCGCGCGATCGCGGCGCGGGCCCGGTCGCTGAGCCGCGCCGGGTCGTAATCGATGCCGTTGCCCTGGCGCGGCGGCCGATGCTGCGGGCAGGCGCGCATCACGTCAGCGTCGGGCGGGGACAGCCACCCGTCGCGGCAGTCGTACGGGCACTCGTGCGGCTCCATGGGCTCGCCGGTCCTATCGAGCGCCATCGCGCACCGCCTCGGCGGCGCGCTCCCTGGCGTGCACGTTCCGCATCTGTTCCTGCATAGTCCCGTCCTTGACGCCGTGCGCGTAGATGTCGCGGGCGAGCTGGTGCAGCGACCACACGCCGGAGCGGTCGAGCGGGGTCCTGTTGTCGTAGCGCTCGGCGTCGGCCAGCTCTTCGCTCACGTACCGCTCGACGAGTTCGATCACTTCGCGGGGCTCGATCCAGTTGTCAGCCACCGGTGCTCACCTCCCGAAGCTCGTAGACGTGGAACGTGGTGTCCGGGTCCTCGGGCGCGATTTCCGCGAGGAACATCCGCGCGTCGCCGAGATCGGCGCATGCGTATCGGTCCGGTTCGCCGAATGTCGCTTCGGCCTCGTCCAGCGCGATGTACACCCGGCCGTCAGACTCCTGCCAGCCGACGACGTATCCGGGTGGTGCGTGCTCCGCGCACGGCTCGGTCTCGACCGGTTGCCTGCAGATGTTGCAAACCATCCCGCCGGGTGGAAGTTCGTCCGACCACACCGCGCGGTAGGGCTGCTGCGGCTCCAGCTCGGCGATGCGGGCGCGCGCCTGGCTGAGGCGGTGGAGGGCGGCGTCGAAATCGGAGCGCTTGGCCTCCAGATCGGTTCGCAGGGCGGCGATCTCGCCACGAGCGTCGAGCAGTTCGTCGGCGAGGCGTCCGCAGAGGTCGGGGGCCGCGAACTGGACAAGCTCGCGCAGCTGGTCGTCGGTCAGCCGGTCGTCGGATCCGGTGCCCGCGAGGTACTCGTCGAGCGACATGAACTCCGACGGTTCGGTGGGCTGATCAGACATGCGCGCTCACCTCCGCTGGTGCGTCGCCGGGCAGGTAGACGACGGTCTCCGGGCGTGGGCGGTAGGACGGCTCGCATTCGCATTCGACCTCGCCACAGTTAGCGCACTCGCCGCAGTTGCCGCACGGCTCGCGGTCTTCGTCGGACTCGTTGTGCACCCAATAGAGCTCGGCGACAGCGAATCTCACGTTCCCGTGGTGGTCCACGAACGCGGTCACGGCGTGGCTGGCGTCGACGTAGGTGGCGTTCGTTACCCCGGCGTCGCTGCGTTGGATGCCGAAGTCGGACGGGCGGAGCGGGCCCTCGACGCCGTGCGCAAGAGCGAACGCGCAGGCCTCGGCGAGCGCCTTCTGAAGCGGCGTCTGGATGGCGGTCTGGTCAGGCATTGGCGGGTTCCTGGGTCTTGTCGGGTTGCGTGCTGGGCGCGCCGCTGTCGGTGGCTGTGGTGGCCGTCGGCGGCGGTTCGGGGTCGGCGGCGGGTTCGGGTGTGGGCGTGGCGGTCTCGCCGCGTTTGGCGGCCAGGGCGGCGCGGACGGCGGCGGAGCCGCGGCGGGCGCGGTCGAGGGTGCCCGGGTCGTGGTCGCAGACGCGGGTGCCGATGTAGCCGCCGGTCTCGGCGCAGCCGAGGGGGCAGGCAGCGATGGCGGCACGGCGTAGCTCGGCGGCGGATTCGCGGTCGGCGGCCTGCTTGGCTGCTGTGGCGCGGTCGCGGTCGGCTTGGCGGTGTTCGGCGGTCTCCCGAGCCGTGCGGCAGCCGCGGCAGGGCTCGCCGGTGTCGTTGCCGTCGGGGTGGCGCGGGCAGGTGGGGGACGGCTCGCCGTCGGGGTCGTCGTGATCGCTGGGCGGATTGGGTGGGGGGTCGTTGCGTTCGGGCTCGGGCGCTTGGTGACGTTCCCCTGTTACGTAACCCCCAGTGGTGACTGGTGACTGGTGGATGGTGGCTGGGGATCCGGACCGAATCGGATTACCAATCCGATTGGCAATACCGTTGGTAATCGAGTCGTCTGGATTGGTATTCGAATCGTCGTCTTCGATTACCGATCCGATTGGTGATCCGAACCGATCCGCATCGGCGATATCGCCTGTCGCCGGAAACCCGATCCGATTACCAATCCCGTTGGTAATCCCGAGGTCTTCCAGCGACGGCAGACCGAGCAGCCGGGTCACTTGCTCCGCCGACAGCGGAGACGTCCACGACGAGAACTCGGGATGCAACTCACGGGCCAGACGAACCTCGGTCACCACCGCGGCGCGCAGCCGTTTGGACGCCACCGCGCCGTACGCGCGGCACAGCGCGATCGCCATCTTCGGATTGCGCAGCGGTTCGTCCCAGCGGATGTGACGCCGTGTCACCGCCTCTTCGGTGACCGCGTCGAAGCATGCGAACCCAGCCGCCTCCAACTCCGCGGCTGCGTCCTCGATCTGCGCGACGGTCCATCCACGGGCCTTCGCGGCGATACGCGCTGGCCGCCAGTCGACACGGCCGCACGGCGACAGCGTCGGGTCATGGCGCATCACGTAATCGAGATGCTGCGCCGCCGGGGTCAGGTCGGTGTAGTCGTCCTCGTCCCACACCAGCAGCGGGGTTCGTCCGTACCTGCTCGCCATCTATGGCACCTCCTCGAGCTTCAGCACCGCAGCACCCTGGATTACGTGAGCGGGCAGCATCTGCCCGGTGATGGACTCGCGGAAGTGGGCGTGGACCGCACGCTCGGCGAGATCCACGGTCAGCCAGTCGAACCGGTCGAAAATGACTGCCCACGCGTGGATCTGGAACTCGACCGGCGCCCCGAAGATCTGGCTCCAATCGGCGGCCGCATAGAACACCGCGACCGCGACGGCGCGGGCACGCGCGGTGACCGGCTCCAGCTCCGGCGGCGCACCCCAAGCGAGAATCCCGCGGGCCCACTCGCCCGGGTCACCACGGAAGATCGGCCGCGACGGGTGGTCGGATTGGTTCGCCAACTAGGGCACCTCCTTTGGGAACTCGTCCCACAGCTGGCCGTCGAGCTCGCGCCCGGCGGCCTTCTTGCCGACGCGGCGGATCGTGATGTCCCGCCCCCGGCTCATCGGCGGCTCGGTCGGCTTGCCGTTGACCAGCGGCCGGACGACTCCGGCCGTCGACAGGAACGCGGCGGGCGCCGAGTCGGCGTGGAGCCACAGGGACTCGGGCACCCATTCGCCCCACTGCTTGAAGAAGAAGTCGACACCGTAGGTGGTGCACTGGTCGCGCAGCTGGCGCGACCAGTCGGGATGCATCGGCCGCGCTTTTCGACCGGATTCGCCGCCGACGATCACCCAGTCGATGCCGCCACGGTCTCCTGTGTCGATGTCCTCGCACGGCACCCAGTCGTGTCGGGCGCCGGGGATGGCGGTGAGGTCGATCGGCCCGAGCAGCGGCTCGGCGGAGATGAACCTGACCGTGGCATCCGTGTCGAGCAGTGTGGGGACTCGGATGTCCGCCCATCGCTGATCTTCCGCGCTGACGCCCAGCCAGACGTTCGGCAGCGGCCACACCGCGTCGTACAGCACGGCCGCCGTTTCCTCGTCGGTCGTTGCCTCCAGTAGCCTCTGGCCGCCGATGGCCATCAGCGACCGCATTCGGGCGGGCCGCTTGGTGAGGATCTGGAAGGTGTGCTGCTCGGCGCGGGCCATCATCGCGAACACCTTGGCGATGAACTCGTCCGGCACCGCGTCGTGGAACAGGTCGCTCATCGAGTTGACGAACACCCGACGCGGCTTGCGCCACCTCAGCGGCTGGTCCAGGCGCTCCGGATGGAAGGTGACACCGAACCCGTTTGGGAATTGCGGTGTCCCAGCGAATCGGTGCGCGATGCCCTCGGCGTAGCAGTTGTCACAGCCGGGCGAGACCTTGTCGCACCCGGTGACGGGGTTCCAGGTCTCGTCGGTCCATTCGATCTTCGTCATGGCTTGGGCTCCCGACGCTCGAACCAGAACACGATCTCCTCGTCGGTGACGCGGATCAGCAGCCAGTCGTCGTAGCTGGTCGCCTTCGAGTCGCCGGTCAGTTCCTCGTACCGCGAGGCGGCCATGGCGACCGCGTCCCGAACCTCGCCGACGACCGCCCCGGTCCCGTATGGGACCGGGACAACCCACTCGTAGACGGTGCTGGTCACGACGCGACTGACGACGGCGGTCACGACTGCTGCTCCGTCCCCGCGGCGCGCAGGTCTGCCAGCAGCGAGTCCGCATCCTCGGCGCGCACCAGCACATCGCGCGCCTTCGACCCGTCCGCCGGGCCGACGATGCCGGCCTGCTCCATCAGATCCAGCAGGCGCGCGGCCTTGGCAAACCCGATCCGCATCCGGCGCTGCAACATCGACACCGATCCGAACTGTGTCCGCACGACGAGGTCGACGGCTTGCAGGAACACGTCGCGGTCGTCGCCGATCTCGTCGGCATCGAGGTCGACCACGTCGACGCGCGCGTGCTGCTGGACGCGTTCGGCCTCGGCGGCGGCGGCGATGTTCGGCAGGCGCCGCTCCCATCCGGCGGACCATTCGCGGCGGTTGTCGCGATCGTCGTCGAGCAGCTGGCGCGGCATCATCAGGCCGAGGAAGCTTTCACCGCAACGGATCAGCAGGGCCCGGCTGGCCGAGTGCGTCTCGATGTCGAGTGCCTCGCCGTAGACGTTGGATGCCGCGCTGAAGCGCGCCATCATCTCACCGCCGACCGACATGTCCGTCAGGTGTGTGGCGTCGCTGCCGTGCTGGCGGGCGATCAGGCCGGGGATGGTGCACAGGGTGCCGCCGTCGGTGGGCAGCCGCGGCACGGTGAAGCTGTGGCCGTCGACCAGGCCGCTGCTGTCGGTGATGGTGAGTCGGTCCTTCGAGATCTCCAGGCGCAGTTCGAACTCGGGGGTGTCGCCCTTCTCCTTCCCGGCGGTGAAGATGGCGAGGATGTTCTTGACGTCGCTGGGCGCGACGTCGACGGTGACCGGGAAGTGTCCGGGCTCGTTGTCAGATTCCCAGACGCTGGCGATGGCGAGCCCGGCGGTGAACATGTCGGTCGCGGTGACGACGACGTTCTGCCGGTCGAACGCGAGCCGGATGCGGTGGATGGTCGGGATCTCGCTATCGGTGGACGCGTGCACGCGAACCGCGTTGAGCGCCTTACGGAAGTCGGCAGTGCCGACCGTGACAGTGGTCATGAGCGATCCCCTTCGCGTGTGGGTCGGTTCGGGAAGAGGACGTCGTTGACCAGCTCCCGGGCGGCGTGCCACTCGGCGTCGTTCGTGATTGCCCGGCCGGTGAACGCGGCGATCAGGTTCGCTGCACGCTGGTGCTCGACCATCTCGGCCAGGCGGTCGGCGATCTGCGCGAGGGCGCGCGCCTGCGCGGAGGCAAACATCAGCGCGGCAGTCTGCGCGGCCTGCGCCCGCTCGGCAGGGGTGTCGTCGGTGTCGCGACGCATTGAATCGGTGAGATGCTCGTACCCGATGAACCACAGGTTTTCGGGTTGCGTGCCCTCGCTGCGGAGGATCTTCTCTTCGGGGGTCACGGCTCAGTCCTCCCCGCAGTAGCACGCGCCGTCATCACTGCCGCAGTCGCGGCAAGTGAGGAAGTCGGCGTAGGTCGGTTCGGCGCAGTAGCACTCGCCTTCGGGGCATCCACGTGGGCAGCTCACTGGTCGGCCCCCTTCGCCTCGTCGACGATCAGCTGGTTCAGTTCGGCGAGGACTTCGGTGCCCTCGCGTTCGGTGAGGGTGAGCGGATCGGCAATGTCGTTGCGGCCGAAGAAATTTCGCAGGAACATCACCTTTTTCTCGTCGTCGTCCGCGCCGAGCTGGTCGAGCATCTGCGCGGCCTGCGTCCACTGGGCGCGCAGGATCGGCATGTCGCCCGCCTCCCGCTGGTTGAGCCGGGCGATGATGTCGGTCGCTTCGTCGACGGTGAGTTCCTTCGCGGAGGTGATCTCGCGGCCGGTGTCGAGCGAGAGCCATTTGCGCTTTGCGGCCGGGGTCTTGTGGCCGTGACGTTCCAACTCGGCCGACAGGGTGCGTTGGTCGGCGGGCGTCGCCAGCTCGACGGCCGGTTCAGGAGAGGCCTTAGCCGAGACCTCTACCTGCGATGTGTCCGGTTTTGCGCCCTCTTTGGAGGCGGTCTCGGCCTCGGTTTCGGCCCCGGCGGCGGGCGGTTGCCACTGCTGCACGACCGGGCCGGCCGCTGAGGCGTCGACGGGCGCTAAGTCGGCGACGGTGACGCGCTCGGAGCTGACGCGCACCGGCTCGGGATCGTCGTTGCGGTCCTCCTGGTCCTCGGCGACGGCGAGGCCGAGCAGGATATGAGGTGCGAGGCGCTTGCAGACGGTGGTCGCGGCCTTCGCCCACAGCATGTCCTCGGGCTGCGTGATGTACTTCTCGTTGCCGATGAGCTTTTCGTACGGGCCTTTCGGGCCGTCGAACTTCTTGGTCTTGTATTTGCCGGTCGCCGGGTCGATCGTCGGGATGAACCCGGCCTGGCGGGCGCGCTCGATCGTCCACGTGCTGGTCTCGGGATCGTCGCCGGGCCACCAGCCGGTGAACGTCACCGTTTCCGGCCCGGCCTCGACGGTCTTGAACTTGTAGCCCTTCGCCCGCAGGAGAGCGACCATCGTCTTGGCGTAGATGGACGGCATCCCGTGCACCGGAAACACGTTCTGCAACGCCTGCAACGGGTGCAGGCCGAGTTCGCCGCCGTGCAGGATCGCGACTGCGGCATCGCCCGGCTTGCCTTGGTAGATCTTCGGAACCAGCGACGTGCGGCAGATGTCCTGCGCGAATTTGAGCGCCTTCGCGAGCATGTCGGTATAGCGGTTGAGCGTGTCGAACGGGTCGACGGGCAGCGTGGGCAAAAGTTGGCTGTCGTCGATGGTGGCGAGTTCGGCGGTCATCTGGCGTACTCCTCCTGGCGGTAGATGCGTTCGGGCAGATCGATGTGGTGGATGCCGCCGGGGTGTGACGGCCAGGTGTCGGTGAGCTGGCACTCGGCGTAGCCGTCGAGGGCGCGGCGGTTGCGGCGGCGGCCGAGATCGGCGGCGGGCTGCGGCAGTTCGACGACCCACACCTCGTGTGGCGGGTCGGAGCAGACGACGAGCCACAGCCATGTCGGCACGTCGATGCCGAGCAGAGCAAGTACGTCCACGTACCAGGGCCATTGCTGGTGGTATCCGAAGTCGGCGGCGGACCAGATCCATTCGTCCGGGCCTTGCTTGCTCGTGGTCTTGAGGTCGCCGACCAGCGCGGTGCGCGGGTCGAGCCATTGCAGCCAGTCGAAGCGGGCCCGCATCATCACGCCGGTAGGCTTGTCGCGGGCGTAGGCGGACAGCTCCGGGACGCCGGAGGCGAGCACGGCGGCGGCGTCCGGGTGTGCGAGCACCTTGGCGGCGGCGGCGTGCGCGCGGTCGAAGTCCTTGGGCTTCATCGGGATGCCGCCCTCGGCGCGGATGCGCGCGACCTCGGCCTTCGCCGCGTTCGATTGCCATTTGTCGTAGCCGGTGTTCACCGGTTGGGCGCCGACGCCGAGGACGATGGTGTGCACGGCGCTGCCCCAGATCATTTCGTCCGAGGGCTGGCGCGGGTGCTCTCGTTCGTAGCGCCAGCGGTGCGGAGTCACCTCGAGCCAGCGCCGGATCTGCGTCGAGGAGATCGAGTTGCGGTCGCCGTGGTACACGTCTTCAGGCACGCCCGCGTATAGGCCGGGCTCGGTCGGCGCGCTCATGCGGTCGCCGCCACTCGTGCCGCCGCCTGCACGCGGCCCTCGACAACCCCGGCGGCGCGCCGGGTGAGCACGCTCGTCGGGCCCTCGAAATCGACCCACACGGCGAGGCACATGAGCAGCTGCGCCATGCGTTCCGGGTCGCGTGCGCATGCCACGGCCAAGTGCTGGTAGTTCTGCTGCGGGCCGACCTCGCGCACCGAGGCGCAGATACTCAGCGCTTCGCGCGCGAGTTCGTCGTGATCGGTGTGGCGAGGCATCAGGACTCACCTCTCTCCAGCTTGGTGCGGCACGCCCGGCTGCAGCACCCGCGCAGTCCGCACTTGGGCGACAGGGCTTCCAGCGGCAGCGGCCCGCCACACCTACGGCATCCGCTCTGGCGTGGCCGGTCGATCAGGCCGAGCATGTCGAGCAGCTGGCGCGCGTCGGTGGCGCCAACGCAGTTGGCGGCGACGGTCCGCCGAGCTGCGGCGCGCTCAGCCTCGCCGACGGGGAGCGCGGGGATCTGGTCGAGATTGGGCTGTTGTGCCATCACAGCGCGCCCATCTCGACGGCAGTGCTGCGGTCGCGTGCGGCGTCAGGGTCGGATACTGAGCCCGGCCGGGCGGGGGTGTCGTCGTATTCGTCCGCCGCCTCGGCCTCGTCGGCGTCGACCGGGTCCAGCGCGGACGGGTCGAACTCTTCCGACAGCGTTTGCTCGGCGCGAATGCGGCCCGGCGTGTACCAGACTCCGCACACCTGCATCTCGACAACCGCGTCGTCAGGGAGGTCGATGGCGACTAGGGCGGCGCGCAGCTCACCGAGGGTGACAGGGCAATCGATGTCCTCCGCCGCGAAAGCGGCTGTGACACTGCGGATCTCGGTGCGTGATGTGCGCTTGTGGATGACCGGCTGCTCGATCATCATGCCGACACCTCGCTGTCGGTCTCGCCGGACCAGCCGCACAGCTCGCAGCCGCGGCGGTGACAGGAGGTGCAGTCACGCACGGCCGGGTCGCGGCGGCCGGACACTGCGATGCTGACCGCGATGCCGCTGAGGATGAGCAGGTAGGCGGACTGGATGAGATGGCCGGTCAGGATCATCGGGTCACCGCCTTGAGCCGGGCCGCTGCCTCGACAACGACGTCGGCGTGCAGCTGGTCGACGGCGGCGGCCTCGTAGCCGAGCTGGGCCATGATCGCGCGGGCCCGGGCGGCCAGGTCGCGTTCGCCGATGAATTCGAGATCACGCGCCAGCTCGACGAGACCGGCGGCGGCCGCCACGTCTACGGGAGGCTCGGCGGTGACGAGCTCGAGATCGGCCGGTGCGCAGATCCGCCAGTCCGAGTCCGGGCGGTTGTCGATGCACGCGAGGCGTGGGCGGTCCAGGGAGCCAGCGATCTTCTCGACGGTCAGGATCTCGCCGGTGGCGCGCAATCGGACGCGGTCGCCGGGGCGGAACTTCCAGGGATTCATGGATCTGTCTTTCCTGTAGGGTGCCCGTTGGCCGCGGCGCCGAGCGTGTTCGAGACGTTCGGCACCGCAGCTGTGGGGCGATCGAGTGGTTGGCGCGAGGCCGGACCGGCGGGCTATTCCTCCGCCGGTCCGGCCTCGTGATCCCCAAGTCGGCCGTCGCCGCCGGGGACGATTCGGGCAGCGTCGAGCTGCTCTTGCCGCTGACCGAGCTGGATCGCGACCGCGGCGAATGCCTCGGCGAGAGCGAGGAACGCGGTCGGGGCTATGCAGTCTTCGGCAGTCTGGGTGGGCGTGCCCATGGCGAGGTCGACCAGCGCGGTGACGTAGCTGTCGATCCGTGCCGCGACAGCGGCAGGTACCTCGATCTCGCTCATACCGCGGCCGCCGTCATCCACACCAGGAGCCAGAACCAGCCGGCTACGCCGAGCAGCAGCGCGGCGACGGCCAGGACGGGGAAGAATACGCCCGGTGCCGGATTCGGCTGCTTCACACGTGATTTCATGGCTGCACCTTCCGCGAGAGGGAGTGCGACGCCGAGACCGGCGACGCCGACGGTTCCGAGAGCGATGAGGGCGAGCACGCCACTGCCCTGCCCGGTCATCGCCACCCTCGCCAGGCGGTGACGACAAGGGCAGCGGGGAACGCGAGGATGGCGGCGGCGGCGACCACGGTGGTGACGATCACGACCGGCCCCGCTTCAGCTGCTCGAGTCGCGTGCGCGCCGCGGTGAGCTGGTACAGCGCCCGCTTGTACGCGTCGTTGTAGGCCCGGCCGAGGTGCGAGAACTGCTCGAGGCGCTCGGTGTCGTCCTGGAGCTTGGCGACGAGCCTCGATGTGGTGGCGAGATCCGTGGCCTCAGCGGCGAGGCGCACGACGAGAGGGGTGGCGTTCATGCCTCACCCCACGTCGGCAGGGACCGGATGTAGCGGTCGAGGCTCTCACGCATGTAGAGGGTCTTGGCTCCCTCCTTGCGGGTGATGATCTTCTCCTCGCGCGCAAGGGTTTCCAGCCGCCACTTCGAGAGGCCGGTGTAGGCGATTGCGCCCTTGAGGTCGAATGAGATCGCGGGCTCGGGCAGCTCCTCGCGGATCAGCTGGCGCAGCAGATCGCGGTCGACGGTGGCGCGCCCCGCGACCTGGCGCACCAAATCTTCGAGCGCCTCGGTGTTGATCAGTCCGGCGCTCATGACACCTTCTCCGTGATGGTGTCGAGGAAGCGGCCCGCGTCTGCGCCGAGAACGCGAGCGACGCGCAGCAAATCGATGACCTGAAACGCCCGCTTCCCGGTTATGCGCCGCTGCCAGGTGGTGCGGTTCATGCCGATCTCGTCAGCTACTGCGGATTGAGTCTTTCCAGCACGCCATATGGCGTCACGAACCGCCGCCGCAACGGCGCGGTTAGTAGTGTCCATGCGGGCCACACTAGTGCCCGTCTGGTCACTTTTCAAGAACGAATAGGCACGTTTCAGCAAACCGCCCAGTCGCTACCACAGTCGGCCTTGGACTTGATTTCGCACCCATTCGGTCTCCAGAATGGACCGTATGGACACAGGAGCCGCCGAGAGTGGCAGTGACGCCGAGGCGAAGCGAATAGACATCGCCCTCGGCGCAGAGCTGCGCGGGCTGCGCAGTAAGAGGGGGCTCAGTCAGGATGAGCTCGCGAAAGCCTCGGGGATCTCCAAGCGCACGATCGTGCGCTTGGAGAGTGGCGAACGGCCGATGGGCATGGACCAGCTTTACAAGCTGTGCCGCGCCCTACGTATCAAACCGAGCCAGCTGATCAACGCTGTCGAGGCGGAAGTCGGAATCGAGTAGCGCGCCGGCGCTTTGGCCGCGACGGCGCGCTTCGATGATGAATTGCGATACAGACATGGCGTGTCGATCGACGACAGCCCGAAGGCCGCCTAGCAGATCCCGTTCCGCCGCACCGTTTCGGTGTGCTGCACCGTCCACGTTTCACCCCTGGAAGGTTGCCGCGAGTAGGTCCTCCCCCGGGATGGCCGTGCACGCGAATAATATGGATAGAGTTCCCGCAAATCGAACATCTGATCTGGAGCGTAGTGCCCCAAATGGGGTACCGCAAGGTCTGATTAGCTGCGGATTGCCGATTAGGGGGTTTAGGTTGCTGACGGTATGGGTATTTCGTGCCTTCGGTCCGTTTCCCGCTGGCCAAGGCGTGTTGCCTACTCGCGGGTTAGGCTGAACTCTGTGGCGCGAAGAGGTTTGCTGAACGCGGCGCTCGGAGTCGAGATCCGAGCCCGTCGGGAAGCCGCAGGCCTCACACGTGAACAGGTATGCAAAGCGGCCGACACCGCCAGGAACGTGCTCATTCGACTCGAAGCCGGTACCCGGTCCATGACCGTGGAACAGCTGGAGGCGATCGCGCGGGCGCTCGAAACAGATCTCAACGACATCTACCAAGGCGCTCGAAAGCGCATCGAAAGCGGCCAGATTCGCACGCGCTCCGAGCGTGCAGCTGACGAGCTCCGTGCTGCAATCGGTTTCGATTAGAACCAATCGGGCGAACTTTGCGCTACATGTCAGACACGCCGGATACGCTGCGAATTGTGTTCGCCGTAGTCTTCTCCATCCTGGCTGTAGCAGTCGTGCGGCTCTGGAACTGGAAGGCCAAGCGAACGCGATTGATGACGCTGGCGATGCTGACCGTCGGCGCGGCATACATTTTCGCGCTCCCTCCTGCCGACTCCTGGCTCGATCCGCGGCTGGCCGGCCTTCTCGGTGAGAACATCTCGGACCTGCTGCTGTCGCTCGGCGTCATCGCCGCGTGCTGGCTGTACGGGCGGCTCGCACTGCGCGCGCTCGACTCAACCGGCGACGCCGACCGGCGCGAATGTCGGCATCCACGCGGCACGTTGGCCTGGTCGATCACTCTCGGCGCGGCCGCCGTCGGCCTCGTCCTGACCTCTCGCCTCGGCGAAAGCCGCACGCGCGCAGTCGACCACGAGTTCGCGCTGATCGACGCGACGACGCGCGCCTACAACGCAATCGCGGCCGTGCCCTTCGGCCTGACGTGCGCGCTACTGGCGGCGGCCGCGATCACCGCGCTGCTCGACCAACGCCCGGGGCGCCTGCCCTTCCTGGCGTTGGCCGCGGCGACCGTGTACGGCTGCGCCGCGGCGATAGTCACCCTCGTGCTGCTGCTCGTGGATCCGGAGATGTTGGCCGACCACATCGCCGCATTCACCGCGGGCACGAGCGGGCCGATCATCGTGTGCTTGGTAATAGCGGGCCTATGGGGCGCTCGGCCGTCGCGGTCGACTCGCCAGCTCTCGCCTTCCAGCAGTAGCTAACGCCGCTGGCTCGCAGGCACGAGCTTCTCCGGCAGCAGCATCCCGGCGAGCGCGTTCTGGCCCTCGCGAAGCTTCTGCAGATCCTCGTGCAGGTACAGCCGATTGGCCGCCGCGGTCGACTGGCCAAGGAACTTCATCCGATGCGCCTCGTCGACCGGGATCAGCGTATTCGCGGTGTGCCGCGTGCCGTGGCCTTGGATGATCGGCACTTCGGCGCGGGCCTGCGCGTCCGCCCATGCCTCGTTCTCATACTCGCGGCGGATCGGCCGGAACTGGTCGGTCACCCACAGCAGGCCCCACTCGTTCGGGATCCGGTTCTCCAGGTAGATCAGCAGCATGATCGCCAGCTCGACCGGCATGGAGATGATGTGCGACTTGCGGGTCTTCGGCTTGACCAGGGCGAGGTTCTTGTACAGCGGCTTGATCTCGTAGGTCTCGGGCGCCTCGAAGCGATTAGGGTCGTCGGAGTTCTTCATGCCCGGCTTGAGTGGCAGCTGCTGCAACTGCCAGCTGATATCGAGAGTCATGTTCTCGATGTCGACGCGGTCCTCGGTCAAGCCGAGGAGCTCGCCCTGCCGCTTGGCGGTGAGGTAGCGCGTCGCCCACAGAGTCACCAGCGGGTCGCCCCACTCCAGTGCGGTCTCGAGTACCGCGCGGGCCTGCTCTGGGGTGTGGGTGCCGCGCTCCTTGCTCACCGCCGCCGGGCGTTCGACCAACGCGGCGACGTTCTCGCGAATGTACCGCGGCCGCTCCTTCAGTTCGTCGTCGAGCCAGTCGCGCACCCGGTCGTAGGCGATCTGCTTGGTGCGGCTCGACCACTTCGGCACATCCTCGATGGTGACGGTGCCGTCGGGGTGGGTGATCTTCATCTGCTTGGTCTGGTCGTCCATCCAGGACAGCAGGTAGTCGATGTGGCCGGTGTTTAGGGCCTTGAAGTCGGCGCCGCCGATGGACGGCGTGATCTGCGAGTTGATCGTCGCGAGCACGTTCTTGTAGTGGTTCGGACTCCACCCCCGCTTCTTCTTCTCGGCCCAGCGCTTGATGCGGTCTTCGACGCGGATCTTCATCTTGGGCACGGGCATGATGCCGTTGCGAAGGTTCTCCTTCACCTTCTCCAGCTCGTCGGCGACGACGCCGCGGTCCAAGCTGTAGACCGGCGGCGTGCGCCGGCGCTTCCCGTCCGGGCCCGCGGGCAGCGACACGGTACCCACGTACATGCCGTCCTTGCGCCGGTAGATCGCGCCCTCGCCATACTGGCGCTTGCGCTTTTTGCCGGGCGTCTTGAAGGTCTGCTTCTTGGGGGTTGTCATCGCCGACACCTCGAACGTCTATCGTGGATTGCGTGATAGCTGGGAATCGCGGATGCCGGGGAGTGTCTCCGGGATTTGGCGAATCCTGGTGTAGCCAATTACTGTAGCCAATGGTACAGTCCTGTGCAGGTTTCTACCAACGGCCAAATCGGCTACTAGCAGGGAAAACTCAAAATGATCCACGTTCGTTTGAGTGGAGCCTCAGCCTTCCAAGCTGATGGTGCGGGTTCGATTCCCGTCACCCGCTCAAAAAACGATTCATACTCGTCGGCGGCGCCCGCCACCGCGAGGCCACGGGGTGTAGCGCAGCTTGGTAGCGCATCCGCTTTGGGAGCGGAGGGTCGCAGGTTCAAATCCTGTCACCCCGACCATCTTTCGACCTTCCCGACCCGATCGTGTTCGGTTCGGTTCGTAAGCCTCGGATTCCTCGCCGGACGGGGCGGTCCGTCCGCTGTCGGCGCGTCTCGACCGAAGAGGAATCCCGGCGCCCCGAGTTCTGTTGGGGGAGAGGGGTACTCGGGGCGTTGCCGGGTGCGGGGGTACTGAGTGTCGGCGCATAGCATCTACCTCCTTTCGGATAGGTGGTGGGCGGGTCAGCTGTAGAGCCTGGTGAGGAAGGCCTCGATGTTCTCGCGGACCCGGTCGATCTTCTCCTCGAGCGTCAAGTCTTCGCGGTAGCGGCTGCCGAGGGCGGGGCGCTTCTTACCGCGCGCATACAGCGAGCAGGCCAGGTCGGCGCACATGTAGGTGCCGATCGAGTTGCCGCGGCGGCCGGAATCGCCCGCCTTGTGCGCGGTCATCAGGACCACGTCGCCGCCGGTGTGCGTGGTCAGGCAGATCGCGCACATCTGCGGCTTGCCGGTCCCGCCCGTTTCGTGGCGCAGGGCGACGCCGATCAGCTGATCGTCCCGAGGAACCACCAGGTAGCAACGGCCGGGCAGCGACGGATCGCCCCAGCCGAGGAAATCGAGATCGTCCCATGGCCGCTCCTCGAGGTCGCGCGGCACGGACAACCGCTTCGCGTCTCCCTTGGAACAGTTGACGAACGACGACCTGATGTCGCGTTCGGTGACAGGTTTCATGGCAGTGTCGACTCCTTTTTCGGTCGATGGCGGACAAACCGACGTGACGTTACGGACCCTGCTGCCCGCGGACAACGGATTTTTCCGACGCGGTTGCGACGCACGGCTGAAGCGTTGGGCGACCAAGCTCGTCGGCCGAGCCTCACGTCTCCGTCGCGGCCCCGGGCAGGAATCCAGCCGTCCAGCGCTGATATCGCACTCTTCCGACCGGCTGCCTCCGCGGGCACGAATCGGCCGACCCGGCGCGGAACTGATCCCACGCGATTGCGATGCTGGCGGCATGACCGATGAGGGCCTGCGCCGGGACGGCCCGCCACGGATCATCGAGATCGACCGGATGATAACCGGGGTCACGGACTTCCTGACGTCCTTCCTCACACAGGCACGAGAAGACCTCGGAATCGGCAGCTCCTGAGACGCACGCGGCGTGCGACTCGCTCTCAGCGGATTGCGGCCAACCGCGTCAGGTGGGTGGCGAGCGCGGGTTCGGTGACGGGGGCCAGCGTGAGATCGGTGCTGGTGGTCAGCAGGTAGCGTCCATCGTCGGTGAAGTCGAGCCAGGTGCGGTGGCGGGTCGGCGGCGACATCGGGTCTTCCGGCATGACGGTGACGGTGATGAAGCCGCGGGCGTCGATCGGCCGGTGCAGCGTCCGGCGCAGGGCGGCGGCGCGCAGCGCGGCCTCGGACTGCTGCCGCCAGTGGTTGGGGTCGTCGTAGAGGACGGCTTCGCGTGGTTCCCGCATCGGGGCGAGCCTGCCCGCGGGCGCGGAGCCCATCGCGGCCACCAAATGCTGCGCGACATTCTTTGCGTGGCAGGCGATCACGGTGACGTCGCAGGCGCCCGCGACGATCACGGTGCCCCACACCAGGTGGGTGGCGCCGAAAGCGAGGATGGGTTCGTCGGCACGCCCGTCCGGCGCGTAGCGGTCGCCGGAGACCGTGATGGTGGTGACGTCCCCGCGGGCGCAGAGGGTGAGCGCGCCGGTCAGGTCAGGGTCGGCGTTGCGCCCGAAGCGTTCGGCGAGTTTGAGTTTGTCCCAGTCGTTCTCGCTGCGGACGGTGCCGCGATAGGCCATGTTGATGGGGTAGGGGCGACGGTCGAGACCGGTCTCCGCCGACCACACGTAGGTGAACTCGTCGGGCGAGAAGACCCACCTCACCGCGCGGCCTCACCGCTCGGATCGGGCGTGCCGAAGACGGGCACGGCGTCGCCGGACGCCACGAGGGTCGAGTTGTAGCCGAAGGTCAGGGTGTCCTGGGCGTCGGCGAGCGCCTCGGCGGCGGCGATATCGTGCGCCATCTTGCGCGGGCCGCCCTCGATGGCCTCCAGCACCGGGTCGGGATTCGGTGCGTAGGGTTCGGGCGGCGGCGCGATGGCGTCTCGGATCGCCTGCGCGGCCGTGGAATTCGCCTCCATCAGCCGGTGCAGCTCGGCGCAGACGTCGCGGACGGCCGCGCCGGCGTGGATGAACTGTTCGGTCGATTCGCGCGCGGCCGCGGCCGCCTCACCGTGCCATTCCGCGAATTCGCGGCGCACTGCGGCCGCGAACGCCGCGAACAACTCGTCGAGCGCCTCGGCGCTCGCCTGCCAGCCCTCGGCGACGCGGCCGAGTTCGGCGGGGCGCAGCGCCTCGTGCACGAGTTCCCAGATCTCCCGATGGGTATAGGCGTCGAAGGACTCCCGATCGGTGACGTACGGCGGGTCGGCCGCCGCATCGACGCGGTCGGGCGCGCTGTTCATGCGCGGTCGTCCAAGCGGTCGGCGGCCAGTTCCAGCGCCGCGCGGTGGGCGGCGTCGGCTTCGGACACCAACTGTCCGGCCGCCAGGTATCCGGCTTTGTAGCGCAGCGTCGCCTCCTGGAGCGCGGACAGCGTATCCGCGAATTCCCTTCCCTTGGCGGCGAACCCGCGAGCGAGCGCGATGCCGGAGGGCAGCTCGGGAAAGCCGTTCACCTCGCCGAGGTCGGCCGTGCGCAGCTGCCGCAATCCGTCCAGGAGCGCGTCGCAGGCGGAGGCGAGTCGCAGCGCCGTCTGCTCCGACATGCGTAGTTCGCCGGTCAGCGCGGCGTCGAACAGTCCGGCGGCCCGTGCCTGTTCCGGTTGCACTGGATTCGGCCCCCTAGTTGTCGCTCGGCACGACGGTCGTGAGCACAGCAGCCTATCAGCGCCCGGCCGTGCCGCTGCGTCGAATGGTGCTCGATTTCGTCGATCGCACAACACCGTCGGCGAGGCGCTGTGCCGGGTCATCCGTGCGCCGCGGACCTGTCGGCGGGCCGGTATCTGTGC
Source organism: Nocardia sp. NPDC050793 (assembly GCF_040654065.1). Lineage (NCBI taxonomy): Bacteria > Bacillati > Actinomycetota > Actinomycetes > Mycobacteriales > Nocardiaceae > Nocardia > Nocardia sp. NPDC050793. The sequence goes on along the minus strand of NZ_JBFAHG010000005.1, from coordinate 487,310 downwards.
CAGGATCGGCACATGTCCTATGTAGCCGACCCGCGTGTCGATGCCTACATCGACGCCCTACCCGACTGGCAGCGGACGATCTGCCGCGAAGTCCGCGATCTGGTGCACGCCGCGGACCCGGAGGTCACGGAGACCGTCAAGCGCAGGGTCCAGCCGTACTTCGTGCTCGACGGCAATATCTGCGCGCTGCTCGCCGCGAAAACCCACGTCAACGTGTTCCTCTACGACGGGGGCATCGTCCCCGATCCGGAGGGCATCATCACCGGCGGGCACGACAACAAGACCGCGCGAACGGTCGCCATCCGCGAGGGCGAGACCGTGAACGCCCGCGCGCTGTCGGCCATGTTCCGCCGGATCATCGCCGACAATCGCGCGGGCGGGTGGCGAAAACTGAAGGGCCGCTGACCCTTCCGGTCAGCTTGCCGCAGCCTTCGGCTTTTCCGGAACAGAGTCTCGGCCGCGGGCGGTGCGGGCGATGCGCTCGGCACGGGCGGCCAGCATCGGCAGGCGGGCATCGCCGACCGACATGGCGTGGTTGCCGAGGTGATTGGTGACGAAAGCGACGGAGAGACCGAGCCCGGGGAACGCGATGCCACCGGATCCGCCGATCCCGAAGTGGCCCAATGCCCTTCGGGTGAGGCGCGGGCCGACTATGGCGCGGTGGTAGCCGAGCGCGAAGTGCGGCGGCGCGCCGAGCACGTAGTCGTAGCGGCTGTTCGGCGGCATCTCCGCGAGGCGGCGGGTCGTCTCGGCGCGCAGCAGCCTGCGGCCGTCCACCATGCCGTCGTTGGCGATCGCGCCGTACATCTTGGCCAGCGCGCGGGCGGTGAACACGCCGTTCCAGCCGGGCATCATCGCGTCGTAGGGGCGGGTGCCGAGCGACATGTCGGCCCAGCCGTCGTAGACCGCGCCGCGCGCGGCATACACCAGTTGCAGCGGCGCGAGCGGTGCGATCAGGCGATCGAGCGGGACCCTGCCGACGCCGAGTCGCGGCGAGAGCTTGGCCACCCTGGGCCGCTCGTGTTCGGGGACGCCGAAGAAGAAGTCGCGCTCGCCCAGCGGTCCGGCGAGTTCCGACCGGACCAGGTCGGTGAAGTCGCGCCCCGTCGCGCGCTGAGCGATCTCGGCCACCAGGGTGCCGAAGGTGATGGCGTGATACCCGGATGCGCGCAGCCGCAACGGGTCCGGCGCGGAAGCCGCCATCGCGGCCGCGACCGCGTCGTGGTTCAGCAGGTCGTGAGGATCGGGCAGCAGGCCACGGATGCGTTGTAGGCCCGAGCGATGGTTCAGCACGTCGCGCAGCGTGATGTCGGCCTTGCCGTTGGACGCGAAATCGCGCCAGTAGTCGGCCACCGGGGAGTCCAGGTCGAGCAGTCCTCGGTCGACGAGCCGATGGGCGACGGTGGCCGCCACGCCCTTGCTGGTCGAGTACGACAGCGCCATGGAGTCGGCTCGCCAGCGTCGGTCGCGGTCCGCCCAGCCCGCCCACACGTCGAGCACCGGCTCGCCGTCCAGGTAGACCGCAAGCGCGCCGCCGCCCTGGCTCCTGCGGCGGAACATGCCGAAGAACTTCGCGGCCAGCCCGGTGAACCGGTCATCGATCAGCATCGTCCGTGCGTCGGCGGCCTCGTACTCCGCGCCGTCTGTGCTGGCAGCAGGCATGGTCAGACTCCTTTGTCTGTCGGCTGCACGCGGTCGAACCGCGCATGCCAGCGCTTGCTCTTGCAAGCGCATTGCTAGCAGACTGTAACGACGGTTATGGTTCGTCCGCAACGGTCGTTCCCGCTGAGTGAGTGAGTACCCAGCGCGAACCGTTCGACGCTTCGGCGCTTCTCGATGCCCGCTCGAGGGACCTACTCAACCGCCGCGACCTGCGGCGATCAGCAGCCGGTCACCGCTGGCAAAGGGTCTCGAACAGCACCCCGGGAGGCGTCGACCGCACGCGAGAAGTCATCCAGCCGTCGCGGCCCCCGTGATCGCGTACCGAAGCCAGCGGCCCGGTGACACCGCGTTCACGGGCCGCTGCCCTCGTCGGCCCGGACCTCGTCGGCGAAGTCCGAGTGCCGACCCGACCGTGCGGTCAGCTCACTGACCATCTCCAGGCGGAGACCTGCGCGCGCACATCTTTTGGCCAGTGATATCGGCGCCGCCCAGGGCCACTCCGACGACGAGGCATGAGCGTCGCCGTTCACAGGCGCGGGTCCACCGGCTCCGATTCGAGGGCCAGCACCGCGAACACTGCCTCGTGCACCCGCCATAGCGGCTCGCCCGCGACGAAGCGGTCCAGCGCCTCCAGTCCGAGCGCGTACTCGCGTAGCGCCATCGACCGCTTGCGCCCGAGACCGCGGGTACGCAGGCGGCGCAGGTTCGGCTCGTGCAGGTACTCCGGGCCGTAGATGATCCGAAGGTATTCGGGTCCACGGCATTTCACGCCCGGCTGGACGAGACGACTGGATTCGTCCCGAGCCGCGGCACTACCTGGCCCCGGAGCGTCCGAAACCGAGGCGTTGCCGTCGGCATCCGGACGGTCGCTCGTGTGCGCACAGGCTCCGGGGTGGTCGACCGCTCGGCTCCTGACCAGAGAGTCGAGCGGCTTCACGACCATTCCCTCGCCGCCCGCGGCGGTGAGTTCGGTCCACCAGGTCGTCGCGGCGGCTTCGTCGCCGGGATCCGCCAGGTCCACCACCATTCGGCGGGTGAGCGTGAACAGCTCCGGATCCGCGCCGACCAGGCGATCGATCACGGCAAGGTGCCAGGCGTGATCACGGGTCGCGTGGTTGACGCCCTCCGCGGCCAGCAGCTGGAATGGCGCGAGGCGCAGCCCGTCCATGCCGTCGGTCGTCCAGCAGTAGCGACCGTAGGCGGCGGTGAAGGCCGCGGCGTCCGCGCGTCGGCCCGCGGTGCGCTCGGCCAGCTCGGTGACGTCGTGGCCGCGCGCGGCGACCGCCGTCAACACCGCCTCGGTGCCGTCGAGCGCGGCCTTGGCTGCGGCGCCGACCGCCGCGTACTGCGACCGCAACAGACCGATCGCCTTCGCCGACCACGGCAGCAGCTCCGCGTCGAGCAGCAGCCATTCGCTGCGCAGCTCCTCGAACAACCCGGCGGCCTCGGCCGCCGCACGGACGCGCGCCAGCAACGTCTCCGTCGCGGCGGGATCGTCGAAGAACGGCCTGCCGGTGCGCGTGTAGATCGCGCCCGTGCCGTTGTCCTCGACGCCGAAACGGTCTCGCGCGACAGTGGCCGAGCGGGTCACCAGAACGACTGCGCGCGAGCCCATGTGCTTCTCCTCGCACACCACGCGGTCCACACCTTCGCCCCGGTAGTAGGCGAACGCCTCGGCCGGGTGCTCGAGGTAGCCGTCCAGCGGCGAGGTCGCGCACGGTGACATCGTCGGCGGCAGGTACACCAGCCAGCGGGGATCGATGGCGAAGCGGCTCATCACCTCCAGGGCCGCTCCCGCGTTCTCCTCCTGCACGCCGACGCGGCCGTGCCTGCGGGTGTGCACGACGCGGCGGCCGATCACGTCATCGAGATCCAGCACGCCGGGATCGCGGTGTGCCACCGTATCGGTGGCCTCTGGAGGCGCCAACGGGCGCGTTGGTGCGTACCAAACCTGTTCGGCCGGAACCGAAACCGGATCCCGCTCGGGATAGCGCAGCGCCGAGAGGCGGCCACCGAACACCACACCGGTGTCCAAGCAGAGCGTGTTGTTCACCCAGCGCAGCTCGGTCACCGGCGTGTGTCCGTACAGCACCGTGGCCCGGCCGCGGTAGTCCTGCGCCCATGGATAGCGCACCGGCAGGCCGTATTCATCTGTCTCCCCGGTGGATTCGCCGTACATGGCGAACGCTCGGACCCGGCCGGACGCGCGGCCTTGGTACTCCTCCTTCAAGCCCGCGTGCGCGACTACGAGGTTGCCGCCATCGAGCACGTAGTGGCTGATCAGTCCGCGGCAGAAGTCGAGCGCCGCCTTGCGGAAGTCCTCGTCCTCGGCCTCGAGCTGGCTCAGCGATTCGGCAAGGCCGTGCGCGACCGTCACCTTCTTCCCGGTGAGGGCGCGCACCAGCTTGTTCTCGTGATTACCGGTGACGCACAACGCCGTTCCCGCGGCGACCATGCCCATCACCAACCGTAGAACACCGGGGGTATCGGGTCCGCGGTCCACCAGGTCGCCGACGAACACCGCGGTGCGTCCGCGCGGATGACGGGCGCCGACCGCGCGTCCGGCCGCGTCGCGCTCCACGGCGTACCCGAGCTCGCCGAGCAGCGTCTCCAGTTCGGCGCGGCAACCGTGCACGTCGCCGATCACATCGAACGGGCCGGTCAGCTCGCGCTTGTCGTTCCACGCCTTCTCGTCGACGAGGGTCGCGCCGTCGATCTCGTCGACCCCGCGCAACACGTACACCTTGCGGAAGCCCTCGCGTTCCAGCCCGCGCAGGCCGCGGCGCAGGTCGCGCTGCTGACGGTGTACCACGTGTGCCGCGAGATGCGACCGATCCGGGCGCAGCGAATTGCGGTGCAGGCACAACGAATCCGGCACATCCAGCACGATCGCCACCGGCAGCACGTCGTGGGCGCGCGCCACCGCGACGAGTTCCTGACGGGCCCGCGGCTGCACGTTCGTGGCATCGATCACCGTGCGCAGTCCGCGGCGCAGCCGGATGCCCGCGATGTGGTGTAGCAGCGCGAAGGCTTCCGGCGTGGCCGACTGGTCGTTCTCGTCGTCGCTGACGATGCCGCGGCAGGCATCCGACGAGACGATCGCGGTGGGCGGGAAGTGCTTGCGCGCGAAGGTGGATTTACCTGAGCCGGTGCTGCCGATGAGTACGACGAGCGAGAGCTCGGGGATGGATAGTTCGGTCATCGCGCGGCTCCTTTCGTGTCCTCGCCGGTGGGCCCGGGTGCTTCGGTCTTGGTGAACAGCGCGAGCTGCGTAGGCGCGCCGAACTCGGGATGCTCGGCGCCGACGGGCCGCAGCCGGACGCGGTAGCCGGTGCGCTGCGCGACGCCGGTCGCCCAGGCGGCGAATTCAGCGCGGGTCCATTCGAACCGGTGATCGTCGTGGCGGAACGTGCCCGCGGGCAGGGTCTCGTAGGCGGTGTTGTATTCCGAGTTCGGCGTCGTCACGACGACGGAACGCGGTGCGGCCGTCGTGAATACGGCGTGCTCCAGCGCGCCGAGCCGTGGCGGGTCGACGTGCTCGATCACCTCCATCAGCACCGCGGCCTCGTAGCCACGCAGTCGCGCGTCGGTATAGGTGAGCGAGCCCTGGAGCAGGGTGAGCCTGCGCGCGGCGCGCTCCGGCATCCGATCCAGCCGCAGCTTGCGCTTGGCGATGTGCAGCGCCCGCATCGACACGTCGATGCCGACGATCTCGGTGAACATCCTGTCCGCCAGCAACTCTCGCAGCAGGGCGCCCTCACCGCAGCCGAGATCCAGCACGCGCCGCGCGCCGACCTCCGCCAGCGCGGCGAGGACAGCGGCCCGCCGCTGCACGGCCAGGGACGGTGCCCGGCCCACGGCTTCGTCGCGGTCCGGATCGGCGCCGCCGTGCTCGGCCGTCATCGAATTTGCGGCACACGCACCTGGGGATGCGCCGTCGCCGGGCGACCGGCCGCGCCCGTCGGCCTCCTCGGTCGCGGTGTCGGACCCGGCGAGTGCGCTGGTCCGCACTGGCGGATCGCCTGGTGAACCGGAGGAGCGTGCCGGGATCGCTGGATTGTCGGGCGAACCGGCGGAGTCCGCGTCATGCAACCCGCTCGCCGGTGCGTCGAGCGGCGAGCCGGAAACGGTGTCGCCCACCGCGTTTTCCGCCTCGACGTAGTCCTCCACCGCGCCGAGTTCGTCCGGATCCGTCTCATCGATCTCCGCCAGGCGCGCCAGCGCCGTGCGGACCAGCGACTGACGCCGGGCCAGGTAGCGCCGGGTGATCCACCCCCGTTCGGGGTGCTCGGCCAACCACCCGCCGCCGGCGCGGATGAGCTTGTCGACCTCGTCGGCGGCCATCCAGTAGTGCTTGGCGCCGTCGAGAACCGGCAGTAGAACGTAGAGGTGCGACAGTGCGTCGGCGAGCCGCATCTCACCGTTCAGCGCCAGCCGCAGGTAGTGCGAATCGCCCCACTCCGGGAAGGCCGGGTCGAGGGGGATCGGGGTTGTCGACACGGTCCAGCCGAGCGGCGCGAACACCCGCTCGGCTACCTCGGCCCCGCCTTTGCACGGCACCGCGGGCAGTTCGATGCGCAATGGCAGCGCGGCGAGCGCGAGTTCGGGGCGCGCCTTGCACTGCCCGTGCAGTGCGGTGCGGAACACCGCGCCGATCGCGACCGACAGCAGCGACGACGCCGCGTACGGCCGGTCGTTGACGTACTGTCCGAGGCTGAAATCCGGTGTGCCACGGGAACGTCCGCGCACCAGGCGGATCGGATCCACCTCGAGGACCAACGCCGCCGTGCAGCGCGCCGGATCGGCCTCCGGGTACACCACGTGCGCGGTGCCGTACGACTGCTCGAACGCCTGCACCCGCTCGGGGTTCTTGTGCAGCAAGAAGCCGAGATCGGTCGCGGGCCAGGCCGCGCCCTCGGGTCGCGTGCAGGTGATCGTCAACAGCATGCTGCGATCGTCGCCGACCTGCCCGGCACCCGCAAGGAAGTTTTCCACAGGTGCCACGTATTTCCATACGGCACAAAAAGATCGGCCGCCGGCCTGTGGACAACAGGCCGCGGCGGCCGGCGCTGTGCGATTATCGGAGACCGGGTTCGGGCCAGGCCCACTCCGCGACGCACGGTATGTCGGTGCCGTTCTCCCTGGTCCAGGCGCGCGCCCGCCAGCGGGCGTCGACCATCTCCTGACGCAGCCCCGCCGCCTTCTCGCGCAGGTCGGGAACCCGGTCGATCACATCCATCACGAGGTGGTAGCGATCCAGGTCGTTGAGCATCACCATGTCGAAAGGCGTTGTGGTGGTGCCCTCTTCCTGGTATCCGCGGACGTGCATCTGGGCGTGGTTGGTGCGCCGGTAGGTCAGTCGGTGGACCAGCCACGGATAGCCGTGGAAGGCGAAGATCACCGGACGATCGGTGGTGAACAGGGTGTCGAACTCGCTGTCCGGCAGACCGTGCGGATGGGCGTCGGCGGGTAGCAGCCGCATCAGGTCGACCACGTTGATGACACGAACCCGTAAGTCCGGCAACAGGTTACGCAGAATCGCCGCGGCGGCGAGCGTCTCCAGCGTCGGCACGTCGCCCGCACACGCCAGCACGACGTCCGGTGTGCTGCCGAGAGTGTCGTTGTTGCCCGCCCAGTCCCAGATGCCGACGCCGCGCGCGCAGTGCATCGCCGCGTCGGGGACCGACAGCCAATCCTCCTGCGGCTGCTTGCCCGCCACCACCACGTTGACGTAGTGCCGCGAGCGCAGGCAGTGGTCGTAGACCGAGAGCAGCGTGTTGGCGTCCGGCGGCAGGTACACCCGCACGATCTCGGGCTTTTTGTTCAGCACCACGTCCAGGAAGCCGGGGTCCTGGTGGGTGAACCCGTTGTGGTCTTGGCGCCAGACGTGCGAGGACAGCAGATAGTTCAGGCTGGCGATGGGCCGCCGCCACGGCACCTCCGCGCTGGCGTCCAGCCACTTGGCATGCTGGTTGAACATCGCGTCGACGATATGGATGAACGCCTCGTAGCAGGTGAACACGCCGTGCCTGCCGGTCAAGAGATATCCCTCCAGCAGGCCCTGGCACATGTGTTCGGAGAGCACCTCGATCACCCGGCCGGTGCGGTCGAGCCCGACGTCGTACTCGCCGATCTGGGCCTGCCAGTCGCGTCCGGTGACCTCGAGGATGTCCTGGAGCCGGTTGCTGGCCAGCTCGTCGGGCGCGAAGGTCAGGAAGTTGTCCGGATTGCGGCGGGTCACCTCGCGCAGCCAGCCGCCGAGCACCCGGGTGGCCTCGTGTTTCGTGCCGCCCGGCGCGGCCACCTCGACGCCGAAATCGCGCCAGTCCGGCAGGCGCAGATCGCGAACGAGCATGCCGCCGTTGGCTACCGGGTTCGCGCTCATCCGCCGATCACCCTCCGGCACCTGCTCGAGCAGTTCCGGCGCCGGGCAGCCCTCGGCGTCGAACAGTTCATCCGGCCGGTAGGAGCGCAGCCATTGCTCGAGCACCTGGCGGTGCGAATCGTTGCCGCGCGCGGCGGGCAGCGGCACCTGGTGCGCGCGGAAGGTGCCCTCGACCGGGTCGCCGTCGACGACCGGTGGGCAGGTCCAACCCTTCGGGGTGCGCAACACGATCATCGGCCAGCTGACCGGACCGCCGTCGGCGCCTGCCCTTGCGGCCTGCTGGATGCGCTCGATCCGGTCGAGGCAGCCGTCCATCGCGCGGGCCATCGCCTGGTGCACCGTCGCCGGGTCGTCGCCCGCGACGACGATCGGCTGATAGCCGCATCCGCGCAGCAGTTCCACCAGCTCGTTCTCCGGAATCCTTGCCAGAATGGTCGGATTGGCGATCTTGTACTGGTTGAGCGCAAGTATCGGCAGCACCGCGCCGTCGCGCCCCGGGTTGATGAACTTGTTGGCGTGCCAGCTGGCCGCGAGCGGGCCGGTCTCGGCCTCGCCGTCGCCGACCACGCAGAACACGGTCAGGTCCGGATTGTCCAGCGCCGCGCCGTAGGCGTGCAGAAGGGAATAGCCCAGCTCGCCGCCCTCGTGGAAGGAGCCGGGCGTCTCGGGCGCGCAGTGGCTCGGCACACCGCCGGGAAAGGAGAACTGGGCGAACAGCGCGCCCATGCCCTCGGCATCCCGCGGAATGTGGCTGTAGAGCTCGGAATAGGTGCCCTCCAACCAGGCGCACGCGTTCGGGCCCGGCCCGCCGTGCCCGGGCCCCGCGACGAACACCGCGCTCAGCGCGCGCTGGCGGATCGCCCGATTGGCGTGCGCCCACACCAGATTCAGCCCGGGCACCGTGCCGAAGTGGCCCAGCAGCCGCGGCTTGATGTGCTCGGGTCGCAGGCCTTCGCGCAGCAGCGGATTCTTCATCAGATAGATCTGGCCGACGGAGAGGTAGTTCGCCGCGCGCCACCAGGCGTCGATCGCGGTCAGCTCCGCGCGATCCAGCGGGCCGGGCGCCTCGTCCAGCCGATAGGGCCGTGGCGCGATGGAGACGCCCCCCTGTGCGCCGACATTGTCCGCCGAGGTGTCGCCCCCGGCACTGGCCATCTGGGTCATTCGCCGACTCTCCTCACGCTCGCTGGGAAATCCGTCTCACCGGCGGCATTACCAGTTTCCCTGCCGTGACACCGCGACACGGCCGGAAAGCGTCGCTGGGCGCGGGGGCGTCCGGTGGTCTAGGGTCCGCCGCATGCACACACTCGGCAGGATCATCGGTGTCGGCGCCATCGCCGCGGCCGCGTTCACGCTGGCCGCCTGCGGCTCCGACGACAAGGACACCGCCGCCACCACCACGACGGCAGGCACCGGCGCCGTCGCGCAGGCGAAGTACGGCCGGGAATGCACCGCCGAAGACATCGGGGTGACGGGCGGCTTCGGCGAGACGCCGATCGTGACCATCCCTGGCGACTGCGACCCGCCCACCACACTGATCACGAAGGACTTGGTGGAAGGCAGCGGTCCCGGCGCGGTGGCGGGCCAGCCGCTCACCATGAACTACGTGCTGGTCACCTGGTCGGACAAGAAGAAGCTGGACAGCTCGTTCGACCGCGGCAAGCCCTTCCAGCTGGACCTCGGCGCCGGTGAGGTCATCCCCGGCTGGGACCAGGGCCTCGTCGGTGTCCAGCAGGGCGCGCGCAGGCTGCTGATCATCCCGCCGAACCTGGGCTACGGCGCGGGCAGCGGCGGCATCAAACCCAACGAGACGCTGGTCTTCGTCACCGACGCGGTGGGCGTCGGCAACTGAACGCGGCCGGTCACGGCACGACCGGGGGTGCCGCGCCGTGACCGATTGCAGGCCGCATCGGCCGGTCAACTACCCTGGCAGGGATGCGTACGCGCACCCCGCTGGGAGTCGCGCCTCAACCCGAAGAACAACGAACCAAGGAGCATGTCCGTGAAGAGCACCGTCGAGCAGCTGAGCCCGACCCGGGTCCGGATCAATGTCGAGGTGCCCTTCGAGGAACTGAAGCCGGACTTCGACCGCGCCTACAAGGCTCTCGCCAAGCAGGTCCGCATCCCCGGCTTCCGCCCGGGTAAGGCCCCCGCCAAGCTCCTCGAAGCCCGCCTCGGCCGCGGCGCCGTCCTCGAGCAGGTCGTCAACGACGTGCTGCCAGGCCGCTACAGCGAGGCCGTCACCACCTCCGAGGTGAAGGTCATCGGCCAGCCCGATATCGAGATCACCAAGATCGAGGACGGCCAGGAGCTGGCCTTCACCGCCGAGGTCGACGTGCGCCCCGAGATCGACCTGCCGAGCTACGAGGACATCGAGGTCACCGTCGAGGCGTTCAGCATCGGCGACGAGGACATCGAGGAGCAGCTCACCTCACTGCGTCAGCGCTTCGGCACCCTGACCGGCGTCGAGCGCGCGGTCGAGAACGGCGACTTCGTCTCCATCGATCTGGCCGCCACGGTGGACGGCCAGGAGGTGGCCGACGCCGCCACCAGCGGCCTGTCCCACGAGGTCGGCTCCGGCCAGCTCATCGAGGGCCTCGACGAGGCGATCATCGGCCTCTCGGCCGGTGAGTCGAAGGAGTTCACCTCCACGCTGGTCGCAGGCGAGCACGCTGGTAAGGATGCCGTCATCACCGTGACGGTGCAGTCGGTGAAGCAGCGCGAGCTGCCCGAGGCCGACGACGAGTTCGCCCAGCTCGCTTCCGAGTTCGACACCCTCGACGAGCTCAAGGAAGACCTGAAGAGCCGCGTCGAGCGGGGCAAGAAGGTGCAGCAGGCGGGCGAGATCCGCGACAAGGTCCTGGAGACGCTGCTGGAGCAGACCGATGTGCCGCTGCCGGAGAAGGTCGTCCAGGCCGAGATCGACGCCGTGCTGCACGACGCCGTGCACGGCTTCGACCACGACGAGGACAAGCTGGCCGAGGCGCTCGAGGCCCAGGGCTCCAGCCGCGAGGAGTTCGACAAGGACACCAAGGAAGCCGCCGAGAAGTCGGTGAAGACCCAGCTGCTGCTGGACGCCATCGCCGAGGCGGAGAACACCCAGGTCGGCCAGGAGGAGCTCACCGAGCGGATCCTGTTCCAGTCGCAGCGCTACGGCCTGTCGCCGGAGCAGTTCATCCAGCAGGTGCAGCAGGCCGGTCAGCTCGGCGCCGTGTTCGCCGACGTTCGCCGCGGCAAGGCGCTGGCCGGTGTGGTCGGTAAGGTGAAGGTCACCGATTCCGAAGGCAACGCCGTGGACACCGCCGAAATGTTCGGCGCGCCTGCGGATTCCGCCGACGAGACCGAGGCCGCGGAGAGCGCCGAGTAAATCCGTGGAACAGCAGCGCAGATTACGGCCGTGTGGTTTTGTGATTGCGCCGTGAGCGAGCGTAGCGAGTGAACCAGAATCGCAGCGCGCCCTCGCGCACAGTGCGGCTGAGCGCCAGCGAAGTTGCGCTGTGAGCGAAGAAAGGGCGGTACCGGGAGTTCGGTGCCGCCCTTCTTCGTTAATGTTTGTGACAGACGAACCAGTGATGGCTGTGTGGCACTCAGCGCTGTTTAGCTTTCAGTGACAAGCCGGTGAGAAGAGAAGGCAGGTATCCGTGACAATCAACCAGGCAGGGGTCATGACATCCGCGACTGCTGGTCTCAACCTCAGTGATTCGGTGTACGAGCGCCTGCTGCGGGAGCGCATCATCTTCCTCGGCACCCAGGTGGACGACGACATCGCGAACAAGCTGTGCGCGCAGATTCTGCTGCTCTCGGCGGAGGATCCGACCAAGGACATCGCGCTCTACATCAACTCGCCCGGCGGCTCGGTGACGGCTGGCATGGCCATCTACGACACCATGCAGTTCGCCGAGTGCGACATCGCGACCTACGGCATGGGCCTGGCCGCCTCGATGGGCCAGTTCCTGCTGACCGCGGGCACCAAGGGCAAGCGCTACGCGCTGCCGCACGCGCGCATCATGATGCACCAGCCCTCGGCGGGCATCGGCGGTTCCGCGGCCGACATCGCGATCATGGCCGAGCAGTTCGCCCACACCAAGCGCGAGCTCAACGAGCTGCAGGCGCTGCACACCGGCAGGTCGGTGGAGCAGGTCACCGCCGACGCCGACCGCGACCGCTGGTTCACGGCGAAGGATGCCCTCGAGTACGGGTTCATCGACCACGTGATCAGCCACGCCAACCAGGCCAACGGCGCAGCCAAGTGAGCGGTGGGCCGCACTAGTTCCGGCCCGCCCCGTCAGTGAACCGTCGTTGAACACACAGACTTTGGAGACGAAATGGCTCTGATCGACCCACGCGCCGGCCTCTCCGGCATCGCGCCTGCCTCGCCGCAGTCGCGCTACATCCTGCCTTCGTTCATCGAGCACTCGAGCTTCGGTGTCAAGGAATCCAACCCGTACAACAAGCTGTTCGAGGAGCGCATCATCTTCCTCGGCGTGCAGGTCGACGACGCCTCGGCGAACGACATCATGGCGCAGCTGCTGGTGCTGGAATCGCTGGATCCCGACCGCGACATCACGATGTACATCAACTCGCCGGGTGGTTCGTTCACCTCGCTGATGGCCATCTACGACACCATGCAGTACGTGCGCGCCGACGTCGCCACGGTCTGCCTCGGCCAGGCCGCCTCCGCCGCGGCCGTGCTGCTCGCCGCCGGCACCCCCGGCAAGCGCGCCTGCCTGCCCAACGCCCGCGTGCTGATCCACCAGCCTTCGCTGGAGGGTGGCATCCAGGGTCAGGTGTCGGACCTGGAGATCCAGGCCGCCGAGATCGAGCGCATGCGTCGCCTGATGGAGACCACGCTGGCCCGGCACACCGGCAAGGACGCGGACACCATCCGCAAGGACACCGACCGCGACAAGATCCTGACGGCCGAGGAGGCCAAGGAGTACGGGATCATCGACACGGTGTTCGACTACCGCAAACTCAGCGCGCAGAAGTAGAGATGCTCGCGGGCGGCGCCGAATCCGGCGATCGCTCGCAAGTTGCTGTGCGTCAGGCGAATCCGGCCGGACAGCGTGCCGACAACACACTGTCCGGCAGCTTCCGCTACGGTGACATCGACCGTTCGCGAGGGTGGCGAACGGCGCGAACACCGTGGCGGTCGGCCGGATGCCGGGACCGGCCTCTCACGAGCGGAACGTGTTTCTATGTCGTGAGAACTCGCACAACCCCGGCGAGAAACATGCTCGAGTTGTCGACCTCCGTCGCGCACACCGGGTACGGTCGACCTAGGGACCTTTGCTCTCGGTTGACGGCATAGCTCGACCCGCCCGAATTACTCGAAGTGTTCGCGATTACACCCGAGTTCGGCGGATTGCTGGCAACCTGGACAGACGGTTGCACGCGGACAAGGAAGTAGGGACCCACGAGATGGCGCGCATCGGAGACGGCGGCGATCTGCTGAAGTGCTCGTTCTGTGGAAAGAGCCAGAAGCAGGTCAAGAAGCTCATTGCGGGACCTGGCGTGTACATCTGTGACGAGTGCATCGATCTATGCAACGAGATCATCGAGGAGGAACTCGCCGAGTCCAGCGAGGTCAAACTCGACGAGCTGCCGAAACCGGCCGAGATCCGTGAGTTCCTGGAGAACTACGTGATCGGGCAGGACACCGCCAAGCGCACCCTCGCCGTGGCCGTGTACAACCACTACAAGCGCATTCAGGCGGGGGACAAGGGCCGTGACAGCCGGGGCGAGACCGTCGAGCTGACCAAGTCCAACATTCTGATGCTCGGCCCCACCGGCTGCGGCAAGACCTACTTGGCGCAGACCCTCGCGAAGATGCTGAACGTGCCGTTCGCCATCGCGGACGCCACGGCGCTCACCGAGGCGGGCTACGTGGGCGAGGACGTCGAGAACATCCTGCTGAAGCTGATCCAGGCCGCCGACTACGACGTCAAGCGGGCCGAGACCGGCATCATCTACATCGACGAGGTGGACAAGATCGCCCGCAAGAGCGAGAACCCCTCGATCACCCGCGACGTCTCCGGTGAGGGCGTGCAGCAGGCGCTGCTGAAGATCCTGGAGGGCACCCAAGCCAGCGTGCCGCCTCAGGGCGGGCGCAAGCACCCGCACCAGGAGTTCATCCAGATCGACACCACGAACGTGCTGTTCATCGTCGCTGGCGCGTTCGCGGGCCTGGAGAAGATCATCTCCGACCGCACCGGTCACCGCGGCATCGGCTTCGGCGCCGAGGTGCGCTCCAAGGCCGAGATCGACACCACCGACCACTTCGCGGAAGTGATGCCCGAGGATCTGATCAAGTTCGGTCTGATCCCTGAGTTCATCGGCCGCCTTCCTGTTGTCGCCTCGGTGACGAACCTGGACAAGGAATCGCTGGTCAAGATTCTGTCGGAGCCGAAGAACGCGCTGGTCAAGCAGTACATCAGGCTGTTCGAGATGGACGGCGTCGAGCTGGAGTTCACCCAGGACGCGCTGGAGGCGATCGCCGACCAGGCTATCCTGCGCGGCACCGGCGCTCGCGGTCTGCGCGCCATCATGGAGGAAGTCCTGCTGCCGGTGATGTACGACATTCCCAGCCGCGACGACGTCGCCAAGGTGGTCGTGAACGCCGACACTGTCAACGACAATGTGCTGCCGACCATCGTGCCGCGCAAACAGCAGCGTGCCGAGCGCCGGGAGAAGTCGGCGTAATTCCGAAGTCGAGATCCGGGCCCGTGGGAATTGTCCCGCGGGCCCGGATTTGTTTTAGAAATGTCCGAATTGTCGAGATTTGCTCGTAATTCGAGGTGTATCGGCTCGAGCGTTTGGGTACTCGATAGCCAGGGTTGAGTAGCCAGCCCAGCTCCGGGCCTCTGGCGTCCGGCGCGACACATCGCCCGGAGCGGTTTGAGCTGTCGGGCGCGACGGGACCAGGTTCCTCATGTCGACCATACTTTCCACTCACCTCACCGAAGTCCGACCGCATCGGCCCGATCCCGCTGCGCGGGTGCGGGTTTCGATCACCTCCCCGAGCGACGAGATCACCTTGTGCGCCGTCGCGGGCGAGGTGGACCAATTCACCGTCGACGAGTTGCGTCGACATCTGATCGGTGCGCTCGACACGGCCGCGCCTCGCGTGGTCGTCGATCTGTCCATGGTGTCGTTCTTCGGCATCGCGGGCCTGCGGGTGCTGTTCGAGGCGCGCTCACGCATCGCGCGGGCCGGGGGCAGGCTGCTCCTGGTCACCGGACCGCCATGCGTGGACCGGCTGCTTCAGGTGGCTGCCGACGACGTCGCCTTCGAGACGACGAACGTTCTGGCGGGCGCTCTGCTCGGCGCCGCATAGCTCTGGAGAAACCACGACGCCGCCCGGGTTGCGATTCCCGGGCGGCGTCGTCGTCGTCGGTGGCTCAGATCGGCTCGCCGCGCATGTCGTCCTGGCTCCAGTAGGCGCGCATCCTGATGATCTTGCCTTGCTCGTCGAATTCCATCGTGTCGATCGGCGTGAGCGTGAAGCGCTGATCGCCGATCTTGGTGACGACATCGAACATGAAGGCGGCGTGATTGCCCGCGACTCGCACGGTGTCGGCGTGCAGCGCTGTGGACCGGTCCAGATTGTCGAACACGGAGTAGAACTCGCGGATGGCGTTGTGGCCTTGGCGGACGGGAGTGCCCGCGGGGTCCTCGACGGTCGCGTCGGGCGCGTAGAGCTCCACGATGGATTCCGTGGGCCCGGTGCCGACCAGCTTGACGTACTGCTCGACGACATCGCGAATCTGTTGTGTCATGTCAACCCCTGATGAATTGAAACGTGTTCCAATTCGGAGGCTAGCAGTCCATGCCCGCGCCGGGTAGCCCGAAGGTCGTTCATCGGGATGCGGATCGCTGTGCGGTTGTGCCTGCTCCCGCCGGGACGCGGTGACGATTCGTCGTGGACGAATCGCGCCCGAGATGGGGAGCGCCGTTGCTCCCCCTGGTTCGCCGTTGAACCTTGGTCCCGTGCGGGTGCCGTTGTAATTATTTTCGCCCCCGTCGCTCGATGTGTTACGTCGATCACACCACGCTACTCGCCGACGGTGCCGTATTCCGGGGCGCCCGCGATGCGGTAGGCACCGATGTGGATGCCGGTCGCGGTCGTGCGGGAGTCGGTCAGGTGGAAGGCGGCGGGGCTGGCCTCGGTGGCGAAGAGTCGTTTGCCGGTGCCGAGGAGCACGGGAAAGGTGAGCAGGTAGAGGGTGTCGACGAGGCCGGCGGCGAGCAGTGTCCGGGCGAGGTTGCCGCTGCCGTGTATCTGGAGTTCGCGCCCCGCGCGGGATTTCAGGTCGGCGACGTGTTCGACGAGGTCGCCGCGCAGCAATTCGGTTCCCGCCCAGTCCGCGCGCTCGAGGGTATGGGTGCCAACGTATTTCGGCAGCGCATTGAGTTTCGAGGCGATCGGGTCGGCGGGGTCGTCGTGCTCCGGCCAGTATCCGGCGAAGATCTCGTAGGTGCGCCTGCCGAGCAGGAAGGCGTCCGCGCGAGCGAACACCTCGCTCACGAACTCGGCCCCTGCCTCGTCGAAGTACGGCGCCGTCCAGCCGCCGTGCGTGAAGCCGCCGTCGGTGTCCTCTCGCGGCCCGCCCGGCGCCTGGCAGACGCCATCGATGGTGACGAACTGGGTGAGCGACAGTTCCATGAGCGGGCTTCCTTTCGTCGGTTTCGCGCGTGTCGCGCGTGTCGTTCACCTGTTCTGACGGCGACGCGCCAGAAAACTCATCGCAACATTTGACCGGTGTGTCGGCGGTCCGCCGCCGGTGCCGTGCTGTTTACTCGGTGCGGTCAACCAGATGTTCGAGTGACGAGTGAAAGCGGAGGAGACATGGCACTGCCCACGATGACCGCCGAGCAGCGCACCGAGGCGTTGGCCAAAGCGGCTGCGGTGCGCAAGGCGCGCTCCGAACTGATCGGCAAGGTCAAGGCCGGCAAGGTGTCGGTCGCCGACCTGCTGAAGAAAGCGGAGTCCGATGATCTGGTGAAGAAGACCAAGGTGGCGGCGGTGATCAAGGCCCTGCCCGGCGTCGGTCCGGTGAAGGCAGCGAAGCTGATGGATCAGGCCGAGATCCCCGAGGACCGCCGCATCGGCGGCCTGGGCGCCCGGCAGCGCGAGGCACTGCTCAAGGCCCTCGACGCCTGACGGCGTCGTAGCGACCTGGCTCGAGCCGGAGGCGCACGCCAGTACGCCCGAGGCGACCTACCCGGCTCCGCGCCGACGGTCGCCCGGGCCTCTCGTGCGACGCCTCCGGCCAGGCACCTCCGGTGGGCGTGCTCAGCGCGTCGGACGGCGGCGCGGGAAGTGGAACTCGATGGGCCGGGGGTCGGGCGCCTGCACCGGAGTCACCAGCAGGCAAGCCGCGCCGAGCGCCAAAAGGGTCGCGGCCGCGAGCAGGCTCAGCGTGAAGTTGACGCCGCTCATCGCGTCCGGCTTGTGAAACGCGTGGTAGATGACATGCGGGATGGCGAAGACCAGCCAGCCCAGCCCAGCGGCCTGCGCCAGCGCGCTGCCCCCGCGCCACAGCGCGAAGCCGCTCACCGCGGCGAGGGCCAGGAAGAAGGCACCGACATCGCCGGTCAGGTGGTGGTTGTAGGGGCCGTCGGCGGCGACCCACTGCATCCCGAATCCGGGGAAACTCGTATACCAGGAGTGTGGCGCCAGCACCGCCCACAGGCCGACCGCCGCGCCCTGAAACGTCAGTATCGCCAACATGATTCGCACGGCCAGCCACCGGTGGCGGTGCTGCTCGAAACGCATCCGGACGCGCACGCCGCCGGACTTTCCTTCCACCGAGATCCGCATCGATCGCTCCGTTCCTCGCCGAAGGGTGTTCGGGCGTGCAGTCACGGTAGAACGGACATCGAGTAACGGGCAATAGGCGTCGAGCCGAATCAGCTCGCGGGGCGCGCGGTGGATCGCCGCTCCACGCGGTGCGCGCCGGAGTAGACGTTCATGGTGTCGCCGCGCAGGAAGCCGACCAGGGTGAGGCCGGATTCCTCGGCCAGGTCGACCGCGAGCGAGCTCGGCGCCGACACCGCTCCGAGCATCGGCACACCGGCCAGCACCGCCTTCTGGACCAGCTCGAAGGACGCCCGCCCGCTCACGATGAGCACCAGATCGGATGCGGGGACGCGGTTTTCCCGCAGGGCCCAGCCCAGCACCTTGTCCACCGCGTTGTGCCTGCCGATGTCTTCCCGCACCGCGAGCACCGTCCCGTCGGCGGTGAACAGGCCCGCCGCGTGCAGGCCGCCGGTGGCGTCGAAGACCGACTGCCGCGCGCGCAGCGTCTCGGGCATGCCTGCGAGTACGGCCGGGTCGACGGCAGGCGCGTTCTCCGGGAGCGGGTAGCGGCTGTGGGCCTTGACCTCGTCGAGGGCGGTCTTGCCGCAGAGCCCGCACGAGCTGGTGGTGAAGAAGCTGCGGGCGCGGGCGGGCTTGGGGGCGCGCAGCTCGATGTCGAGCACGTTGTAGGTGTTGCGGCCTTCCGCGTCGGTGCCCGCGCAGTAGCGGGCGCTCACCACGTCCTTGGCCGATTCGATGATGTTCTCGCTCAACAGGAATCCGTGCACCAGGTCGACATCGGCGCCGGGGGTGCGCATGGTGACGGTCAGCGACCGCCCGCCGAGCCGGATCTCCAGCGGCTCCTCCACGGCCAGCGTGTCGGGTCGCTGGATCTCCCCGGACGGGGAGAGGCGCAGCGTGCGTCGGCGCGCGGTAACCCGCTCGCTCACGATTCGGCTCCGACGTGCACGTGCCGCTCCAGGCGGATGGTCACTGCCTTGGAAACGGGTGTATTGGACCGCGCCGCAACGTGATCCAGCGGTACCAGCGCGTTCGTCTCGGGGTAGTACGCGGCGGCGTTGCCGCGCGGCGTCGGGTAGGCGACCACGCGGAAGGCGCGGACGCGCCGCTCGACGCCGTCGGTCCACTCCGAGATCAGATCGACGAGATCGCCGTCGGCGAAACCGAATTCAGCGATGTCGTCGGCGTTCGCCAGGATCACCCGGCGTCCGCCGTGCACGCCGCGGTAGCGGTCGTCGAGGCCGTAGATGGTGGTGTTGTACTGGTCGTGGCTGCGCAGGGTCTGCAGCACGAGCCTGCCCTCCGGCACCGGAACCCAGGTCAGCTCGTTGACCGCGAAGTTGGCGCGGCCGGTGGCGGTGCGGAATTCGCGGCTGTCGCGCGGGGGATGCGGCAGCACGAAGCCGTTGCGCTGCCGGACCCGGGTGTTGTACTCGGCGCAACCGGGCACCACGCGCGCGATCGCGTCGCGAATCTTGTCGTAGTCGCGCCGGTAGCGCGCCCACGGCACCGGATGGTCCGCGCCGAACAGCGCGAGGGCCAGTTCGCAGACGATGGCGACCTCGCTGCGCAGCTGATCGCCGACGGGTTCGAGGCGACCGGTGGAGAGGTGCACCATGGACATCGAATCCTCCACCGACACATGCTGTTTCACGCCGTCCACGATGTCCTTGTCGGTGCGCCCGAGGGTGGGCAGGATCAGCGCCGTGCGTCCGTGCACCACGTGGCTGCGGTTGAGCTTGGTCGAAACCTGCACGGTCAGTGCGCAATTGCGCAGCGCGGCCTCGGTGACCTCGGTGTCGGGCGTCGCCGAGACGAAGTTGCCGCCCATGCCGAAGAACACCTTGGCCCTGCCGTCGCGCATGGCGCGGATGGAATGCACCGTGTCCAGGCCGTGCTCGCGGGGGCTGGTGATGCCGAACTCGCGGTCGAGCGCGTCGAGGAAGAAGTCGGGCATCTTCTCCCAGATGCCCATGGTGCGGTCGCCCTGCACGTTGGAGTGGCCGCGCACGGGGCACACGCCTGCGCCCGGCTTGCCGATCATGCCACGCAGCAACAACAGATTGGTCGCCTCCTCGATGGTGGCGACGCCGTGCGCCTGCTGGGTGAGGCCCATCGCCCAGCAGATGATGGTGTTGCGCGATTCGGCGAGCAGCCGCGCCGTGCGTTCGAGTTCCGCCCTCGACAGTCCGGTTGCGGTTTCGACGACGTCGAGATCCACCGCGCGCGTGTGGCTTTCGTATTCGGCGAAGCCCGCGCAGTGCGCGTCGACGAACGCGCGGTCCACGACGGTGCCTGGCGCCCGGTCCTCGGCCTCGAACAGCAGCTTGCCCAGACCCTGGAACAGGGCCATGTCGCCACCGAGCCGGATCTGCAGGAAGTCGTCGGCGATCGCCACGCCGGTGGTGACGCCGCGCACGGTCTGCGGATCGCGGAAGCCGAGCAGCCCCGTCTCGGGCAGCGGGTTGACCGCGACGACCCTGGCGCCGTTGGCCTTCGCGTCGGCGAGGGCGCTGAGCATGCGGGGGTGGTTGGTGCCGGGGTTCTGGCCCGCGACGACGATCAGATCGGCCTTGCCGAAGTCGTCGATCGAGACCGAGCCCTTGCCGATGCCGATGGAGCCGATGAGCGCGGCGCCCGAGGACTCGTGGCACATGTTCGAGCAGTCCGGCAGATTATTGGTGCCGTAGCTGCGGACCAGCAACTGGTAGAGGAAGGCGGTCTCGTTGGCGGTGCGGCCCGAGGTGTAGAACACGGCCTCGTCGGGTGAGGCCAGCTCGCGCAGCTGATCGGCGATCACCCGGTACGCCTGGTCCCAGGAGATGGGCGAATAGTGGGTGTCACCGGGGCGCAGCACCATCGGATGGGTGAGCCTGCCCTGCTGACCGAGCCAATATCCGGACTTCCCTGCCAACTCGGCGACGGAGTGGGCGGCGAAGAACTCCGGCGTGACGGTGCGCAGGGTTGCCTCCTCGGCGACGGCCTTGGCGCCGTTCTCGCAGAACTCGGCGGGACGCCGGTGTCCGGTGGGTTCCGGCCAGGCGCAGCCTGGGCAGTCGAAGCCGTTGACCTGGTTGACCCTGGCCAGCGTGCGGGCGGTGCGGACGACGCCCATCTCCTCGACCGACCGCTTCAGCGCGACGGCCACGGCGGTGACGCCCGCGGCCTGCTCTTTGGGCGCGGTGACGGTCAGCGCGGATTCATCGATGTCCTCGGTGGGGCCGTGTCGATGCATGTCCCTATTGTCCTCTCCGCACGCTGACTGTCTCAGCAGGACTGCTGCCGCGCTCTTCGCATCGTAGGCCGCGGCGCGGGGTGCGACACCTCGTCGGGGCGAATCGCGGCGCAGAGCCGAGCAACGGCCGGGCGAAGCGCAGGACCCGCTCAGGAACGACGCGTCTGGGCGGTGGCAGGGTGACGTTCGTCGGCTCTGTGGGTGAGGACCTTCTCGCCGATGCGGATGCGCCAACCGGGCGGCAGCTCGACGGGCGCGGTGCCGATGCGGGTCCAAGAGTCCGTGCCCGGCCCCGCGACATAGGTGCCCGCAGGCGTGGAGGCGTCGCGGATGAAGACCTTGCCCCTGTTGAGCGAGACGTAGGCGTGCACGCGGGAGACGTGCCGGTCCCTCGGCACCGCCAGCGGCGACGCGATGGCGTTGCGCACCGAATCGTCGGCGGTCGGGCTGCGGCCGATGACGTACGGACGGTCGAGCGGGTACGCGGTGTCCTCGAAGACCAGCGCGCCCGTCGGGGCTTCGGCCTGCGGCGAGCCCTTCGGCGGGCGCGGCGGCGGGACGCGAACCCCGTGGGTGGCCGGATTCTTCTGCAAGGCAACGGGTTCGGGGCGTGCGGAGCCGAATCCGGCGGTCTGGGACCAAGCGAGCGGCATCGCCCTCGTACCGACGTCCTGCGGGCGAGCTGCAGTAGGCGGGCGGCCGGATCCGGCGCTCGGCTCGACGGGGGAGTCGGCGTCCTTCCGGATGTCGTCGGAGTCGTCCGTCAGCGCCTCGAAGCCCGCGGGCGCGGTCGCCGGTGGTTCGTCGGATAGGGCTGTCGCGGTGGCGGCGACGCGCTGCGGAGTCTTCGGTGCGCCCGCTTTGCGCACGGCGACGCGCCATTCGAAGCCACCGCCGGGGACGGTGCCCGCGCGGAGATCGGTACGGGGCAGCGGAGTGATCGGAACGCCGGTGTCGGCGCCCACGGTGATCCGGCGCACCGGTTCGCGCACGATCTCGTCCACCCAGGTGAACGCCCGCGCGCCGGACAGCCTGCGGGCGCCCTCCGCACCGTGGATCTCGGCGGCGACCGGTCCGCGCAGCAGGATGACCGTGCCATCGTCGGTCGGGGCGACCACGCCGAACGGCGGCGGCTCGGAGCCGCTGCCGAACACCACGGCGGCCAGCCGCTGGGCGATCGCGGCCCCCGGATGATCGCCCTCGGCGACGGCCTCGATGGCACCGAGAATCCGGTCGGTGGAAGCGGTTTCACCCGCGAGATACACCACCACCGCGCCGAAGCGTGCAATCAGACCATCGCCCGGCGCGATTCCTATGGTCGACGGGTTCTTGCGCACCCGCGCCTCCTTCCCGCGCACTACCGGCGTCCAGCATAGAGGCTTGCACAGGACGTGATGGGGCGCATCGGGACAGGAAGGGACCGCTGGGAATCGCCCGACCGGTCGTTCCGGCCGGGGAATCCGCAGGGCAGCGCGCAGAGTCGGGCGAAGTCGGGCACCTTGCGGATCGGTCGGGCGTGATCTAGCCGACTTCGCGGCCGTCGAGTGTTCTCGGGCTCGCCGCTGTCGTCGCGATCACGTGACGGGCGGGGATTTCACCCTTCGGACACTCGCGCCCTCCAGTCCCTGAGGAACCCCTGCTGATCGGCTCGGCGAGCGGTTCCGCGTGGATCCCGGGACACGCACCGAGCGCGTCGTCGTGGGCAGGCATGGAAATCACGCGACTTCGCCCGACGATCCGGCGATACTCCCTCCATGCGATCTATCAGACCGGCGACCGAGACCGACCTGCCCGTTCTGCGAGACATCGAACGGGCGGCCGGAAAACCGTTCGCCGAGATCGGCATGACGGCCGTCGCCGACGACGAGCCGCCGACGCTCGCCACGCTGCGCGAATTCCAGCGGGCCGGGCGGGCCTGGGTCGCGACCGACGCCGCCGACCGGCCGATCGCCTATCTGGTCCTCGGCATCGTCGACGGTAACGCGCACGTCGATCAGGTTTCGGTCGACCCGGGGCACGCCGGGCGACGCCTCGGCAAGCGACTCATCGACCACGCCGTCCGCTGGGCACAGGCCAACGGGCTGCCCGCCATCCTCACCCTCACCACGTTCACCGAGGTGGCGTGGAACGGTCCGTATTACGAGCGCCTCGGCTTCCGGTACTTGTCGGCGGCCGAGGAGACGCCGGGCCTTCGCGCCCTGCGCACCGCCGAAGCCGAGCACGGACTCGACCGCTGGCCTCGCGCCTGCATGCGGGCCGAACTCGACACGTGGGTCTTCGACTGAGTTTTCGTTAGAGAGAGCCCATCGCTGATGTGCGGAAATCCCCGCATCAGGTGCATGGCCACCGGCAGGACACCGGTTTTCGGCCGCGCCCGATCCGGTGCGGCCTGGCAGAACGCCGCTCGACCTGCTTCCGCTGGACGCGGGCGAGGGCAACCGCTGGATCCTGTCGGATCTGGACGACTCCATGCGCCCCCTTCGCCTGACGCGACCGAGTGCAGTGCGAGCGTAGCCCGCTACACATCCGGATCGGCGTTGTCGCCCGCATCGGTTGGTGCGCCGGGATCGCCTGGGGGCCAATGCTTCCGGTTGGTGGCCTGACGTAAGGTGTGCTCACCTCCTGCCGAGGGGCGGTGGACATTGGTCCAGACACCGCGCCCAGGGAGGAGGTGGTGGGGAATGGCGAAACATCGCCGGGAAAAGAGTGAGGCCCCGGTCGATTACGGCATCATCTTGGCCGTTGCTGTCGTGACCGCCGGGGCACTCGTCCTGGTCCGCCGAGCGCGGGCTATCTGACCCACCGGGTGGGGCGTCGTCGGAAGCCGACGCTCCACCCTCTCGGCATCACTAGCGTGACGAGCTCCAGCATACAGGCACCGCAATTGCCTTGCCCTGGATGTGCGAGGGCCGTACACCCCAGATCGCCTGACGATCAGGTCGTGGCGAGGGCCGCGGTGGCCGCGGGCATGGCGGCGGCGCGGTCCTCGGGAACCAGGCCGATGCGGGTGCGTCGATCGAGCAGGTCGTCGACGTGTAGCGCGCCCTCGTGGGAGAGGGCGAAGGCGAATTCGGCTCCGATGACGTCCATCCCGGGGGCGACTGGCTCGCGCAGGGCCGGGTCGAGGTTGGCGAGAGTGGCGACGGCGGGCGCTTCGCTGCCGTAGCGTTCCACCAGCAGCGGGGCCGCGGCGAGGCGATCGCGTGCCGCACCGGAGACCGCGCCGACCAGGGGCAGCCGTTTGGTCGTGCAAGGCGCCGCGGCGAGGCGGGCGTGGCGCACCGCCGCGTCGACGACATCCTCGGCCATCCGGCGGTACGTGGTGAGCTTGCCGCCGACGATCGTGATCACGCCGACCGGAGAGGTCAGCACCGCGTGCTCGCGGGAGATGTCGGCTGTGCTGCCGTCGGCGGTCTTCAGCAAGGGACGCAAGCCCGCGTACCGGCCGCGAATATCGGTGTGCGTCAACGGTTCTCGCAGCACGGTGTTGATGGTTCCGAGCAAGAAGTCCACCTCGGCCTCGGTGGGCTGCGGTTCGTCGGGCACCGGGCCCGGCGCGTCTTCGTCGGTCAAGCCGAGGTAGACCCGGCCGTGCGCGGCGGGGAAGGCGAAGACGAACCGGCTGGTGCTGCCGGGAACCGGCACCGTCAGCGCGGCGCTGAGCCCGCCGAAGGACTCGGCGGAGAACACCAGGTGGGTGCCCCGGCTCGGTCGCAGTTCGATGCTCGAGTCGACCTGGTCGGCCCACACGCCGGTGGCGTTGACGACGGCTCGGGCGCGCACAGAAAGGGTCTCGCCGGAAAGGGTGTCGCGCAGCGTGGCCGAATCCCCGGTCACGTCGACTGCTTCCACCCTGGTGAGGACGGTCGCGCCATGGGCGGCCGCGGTGCGGGCCAGCGCGACGACCAGCCGCGCGTCGTCCACCAGTTGTCCATCCCATGCCTCGAGCCCGCCGCGCAGACCTGCCCGGCGCACGGTCGGGGCCAAGCGCAGCGCCTCCGCGGCGGCGACCCGTCGCGACCGCGGCAGTGTCGCGGCCGGCGTGCCTGCGCCGCGCCGCAACGCATCGCCGGCCAGGAAGCCCGCGCGGATCAAGGCCTGTTGCGCCGCACCGACATTCGGCAGCAGCGGCACCAGCTGCGGCAGTGGACGCACCAGATGCGGTGCGGTGGTGCCGATCAGGATGCCGCGCTCGACCGCGCTCTCGTGCGCGATCCCGATCCGTCCGCTCGCCAGATATCGCAGACCGCCGTGCACCAGCTTCGAACTCCACCGGCTGGTGCCGAATGCCAGGTCGTGTCGTTCCACCAGTACGGTGCGCAGCCCGCGCGCGGCGGCGTCCAGCGCGGCGCCCGCTCCGGTCACGCCGCCGCCGATCACCAGCACGTCGATCTCGCCGCCGTCGCCGAGAGCGCGCAGCTCGCGCGCGCGGCGCTCGGCATTGAGCGCGGAATCCCCGTGGGTCGCCGGATCATTGGTCATGGCAAAGCCTTTCGTCATTCGGAGTCGCCGGGGCGGAGATAGCCGTCGATGGCGCGGGCCAGTTCGGTATCCAGCTCGGGGGCGGGCAGCATGGGCGCGACGGTTCCCGCGGATTGCACCGCGGACTGGACGATCAGCAGCATCATGGTGGCCAGCTGGCGAGGATCGCCCGGCCGGATGGAGCCGTCCTCCTGGCCGTCTTCGATCGCGGCGGCGAACAGCTCGATGAGGATGCGCTGATTGCGGCCGAGCCTGCCGAACACATAGGTCAGCATCAGGTCGGTATCGGTGCGAAAGATCTTGCCGAACAACGGGTTCGAGCGCACCATCCCCGCGCCTTCGACCACGCCCTCTACCAGCCGCGTCCGCGCGGGCCCCGCCTCGGGCATGGCGGCGGTGAGAATGCCGCGCAGTTCGCGCACCAGTAGTTCGGCGACCAGTGCGCCGGTGTCGGACCACCGGCGATATACGGTCGGCCTGCTGACGCCCGCGCGGCGCGCGACCTCGGTGAGCGTGGTCCGGCGGACCCCGAACTCCTCGACGCAGGCGCGCGCGGCGTCGAAGATCGCCAGGTCGATGGCCGAAAGTTCGGCGTCCGGGTCGTCGGTCACGTGAATCACCACCGGGCTGAGTGCGGGGACGGGCAGTTACTGCTTGACAGTCTATGTCAAACTGTAACGCATGGTCGAGACGCAGCACGAAGGCGGGCATTCCGGGCCCGCGGCAAAGCCGGGCGCGCACGCGCAGGTACCGAGTATGGTGTGGGACGCCTGGGGTATCCCGGCCGGACACAAGCCACTTTCGGCACAGATCCGCGGCCTGCTCGCGCAGGTTTTCGGCGTGTCCGGCGAACCGGTGGCGCGACGCGATGAGGGTGACGTGCCACTCCGCCCGTCGGCGCTGACGCAGGCGCAGCGGGACGGGTTGGTCGCGGTGGTCGGTGCGGACAATGTGTCGGCCGACCATCACGATCGGTTGCGGCGCGCGGGCGGCAAGAGCACCCTCGATTTGCTGCGCCGCCGAGCCGAGGAGCCGCAGGATGCTCCCGACGCCATCGTCTTTCCCGCCGACCACGAGCAGGTGCTCGCGGTGCTGGCCTACTGCGCCGAGCACGGCATTGCGGTAGTGCCCTTCGGCGGCGGCACCAGCGTGGTCGGCGGCGTCGACCCGGTGCGCGGGCAATTCGACACCGTCATCGCCCTCGACCTGCGCCGCATCGACTCGATCGGCGAAGTCGACCCGGTCAGCGGCACCGCGACCCTCGGCGCGGGTCTCACCGGACCACGGGCCGAGGAACTGCTCGCCGCGCAAGGACTTTCGCTCGGGCACTTCCCGCAGAGCTTCGAGTTCGCCAGCATCGGTGGTTTCGCGGCGACCAGATCCTCCGGTCAGGCATCGGCGGGATACGGCCGGTTCGACGACATGGTGCAGCGACTGAAGATCGCCACGCCGACCGGCTCGCTGGAGCTGGGTCGCGCGCCCGCCTCCGCCGCCGGTCCGGACCTGCGCGAGCTGTTCGTCGGCTCGGAGGGCACGCTCGGCGTGATCACCGAGGTAACGCTGCGCGTGCACCCGCTCCCAGAAACCACCGCCTACCAGGCGTGGTCGTTCCCCGACTTCGCCAGCGGCGCTGCCGCGCTGCGCGCCGTGGTGCAGGCGGGCGCGGCCCCGACGGTGCTCCGGCTCTCCGACGAGGCCGAGACCGGAATGAACCTGGCCCGCTCGGGCGACATCGGCGGCCAAGCGGTGTCGGGCTGCCTCGCGATCACCACCTTCGAGGGCAGCGCGGAGCACGTCGCGGCCCGCTCGGCCGAGGCGACCGCGCTGCTGGCAGCCGCGGGCGGCACCGCGCTCGGCGAACAGCCCGCCCGCGAATGGGAGCACGGCCGGTTCGCCGCACCCTACATGCGCGACGCGCTGCTCGATGCCGGAGTGCTGTGCGAGACCCTCGAGACCGCGACGACCTGGTCCAACGTCGCCGAGCTCAAGGCGAAAACGACTGCGGCGCTGACCGATTCGCTCGGTGCGCAGGGCACGCCCGCGCTGGTGATGTGCCACATCTCGCATACCTATCCGACCGGCGCTTCGCTGTACTTCACCGTCGTCGCCAAGCAGCTCGACGATCCGATCGCGCAGTGGCAGACCGCCAAACGCGCGGTGGGCGACGCGATCATGGCCGCGGGCGGCACGATCACCCACCACCACGCGGTCGGCGCCGACCACCGGCCCTGGCTGCCCACCGAGGTCGGCGAGCTCGGCATCCGGGTGCTGCGCGCGGTGAAACGGGAATTGGACCCCGCGGGCATCCTCAACCCTGGGAAACTGATCTGATGAACCGCGAGGCGTCGAGCAGTGTCCGCTCCGCATTGGTCGTCACGAACCGGCTGTCCGGCGCGGGCAAGGGACACGACACCGCGACGGTGGCCATCGCCCGGCTCGCCGAGCGCGGCGTCGAGGTCACCGAGGTCCGGGCGCCGTCGGCGGCCGAATCCGTTCGGCTGGTACGTGATTCGCTGGCGAATCCGGATCCCGCGGCTCGCCCCGACGCGGTGGTGTGCGTCGGCGGGGACGGCCTGATCTGTGTGATCCTCGAGGCCGTCGCGCAGACCGGCGTGCCGCTCGGCCTGGTGCCGAGCGGCACGGGCAACGATCTGGCGCGCGCGCTCGGCGTCCCCACCGACGACCCGGCGGCCGCGGTCGACGTGGTGCTCGCCGGACGCACCGAGGTGATGGACCTCGGCCGGATCGAGTCGGACGCGCCGGATGCCACTCCGATGTGGTTCGCGACCGTCACGGGAACCGGATTCGACGCGCGGGTGACGTTGCGCGCGAACGAGATGCGCTGGCCGAAGGGCAGGCTCCGCTACACCGTCGCGGCCCTGGCCGAGATCACCGGCGGCTTCACCGTGCCCTATCGGATCGAACTGTCCGGCATCGCCGAAGGCGCGGTGGACAACCCGCCGGGCGACGGCGTGATCGAGACCGACGCGGTGATGGTCGCGGTCGGCAACACCCGCACCTACGGCGGCGGCATGCTGATCTGCCCCGACGCCGAGATGGACGACGGGCTGCTCGATCTCACGGTGGTCGGCGCGGTGTCGCGGTTGGAGATGCTGCGCCTGCTGCCCGCGCTGTCGGCGGGCAAGCGCATCGATCATCCCGCCGTGGCCCAATACCGTGCCGAGGCGGTGACTCTCACCGCACCGGGCGCGCCCGCCACCGCCGACGGCGAACCGGCGGGGATGCTGCCCATCACGTTGCGCGCGGTGCCCGCGGCGCTGACGGTGCTCATGCCATGAGCGCGCTCAGCCGTCGAACGCGACGCGTGTCATGCGGTTGACGGTGGAACGGTCCACGAGGACGACGGAGGAGGACGGAGCCGGGGCGGCGCGGTCGCCGCTGTCGATATCGCGGATCAGGCGATCCCAGCGCCGGCAATGCAGGGTGAAGAACATCCCGTTGATGCGGCGGCCGCGGGCGTACTGACCAGCCCTGGCCACCGTCGCGGGCACGTCGAGCATGACGACGTGCAAGTCCCTGCGGTAGGCGTTCGCCCAGCGCGCGATCATCCTGCGGCTCCAGCCGAAGGTGCCGCAATCGTGGATCACCACCGGGCCCTCGGCGTCGCGCAGTGCCGCCCGGATGCTCGCGTAGTGCACGACGTGCACGACCGGACGCCACAGCGGATAGGGGAGCCAGCCGAGCCGGTGCCGCCAGCGGTTCCGCGCGTGCTGCGAATCCAGCACGATCGAACCGGACGGCCCGGCGGGCGGCGCCTCGGCCGTGGCGTCCGCGCCGAAGAACCTCCGCAACGCCGTGCTCTTGCCCGCGCCCGGCACTCCGGCGAAGATCAGTGCCGCCGTTGGGGGGTAACGCAATTCATCGATCGTCTGGCCGCGTAGATCGTGCACGCCGACTGGCGTCACCACGCCGGCGGCGGCCAGCGGCAAGCGCGGCGCGGGGGAGTGCAGGGGTAGAGCATCGAGCGGGGGGTTCACCCCTTCCAGACTCCCTAGTCCGGTCCGATTCGGCAACCGGGAAAACCCTGAGATCACGACGATGAAGGGATGATTCGGCGCGACCGGCCGGATTGCCCGGCGAGTCGGGGAAACTCACCGCTGGCTGCGGCGTGGCCGCGCTCGCACGTGCATGCGCTCGCCCTGACTGCCGAACAGGGACAGGATCTCGACCGGACCGCGCCCGGCGCTGCCGAACCAATGCGGTTGCCGGGTATCGAATTCCGCGGTCTCGCCGGGACCCATGATCAGGTCGTGTTCGCCGAGGATCAGCCGCAGCCTGCCGGAGAGCACGTACAGCCATTCGTAGCCCTCGTGCACGCGTGGGTCGGGATCCTTGCGCTCGGGCGGGAGGATCATCTTGAACGCTTGCAGCGGGCCGGGGCGGGTGGTCAGCGGCAGCACGGTGTATCCGTGGACCTGCCGCGGGGTGGCGTGCACACGCGGGTCCGCGATCTCTGGCGCCGCCACCAGCTCGTCCAGCGGCACCTGCAAGGCCATCGCGATGGGCAGCAGCAACTCCAGGCTCGCCTTGCGCTGCCCGGATTCCAGCCGCGACAGTGTGCTCTTGGAGATGCCGGTGGTCGCCGACAGCGCGGTCAGTGTGATGGTGCGGTGGGTGCGCAGCGCCTTCAGGCGGGGGCCGATATCGGCGAGCGCCCGCTTGATGCCCGGTTGGTCGTACATGTCCCCAGTGCACGCTCGTTTCCCGGAAACGGCAAATTTCGTTGCCGATACCGGGCAGTGACCGGCAACCTGAACGCGGAGGTGATCGCGGATGAGTGAACGGAGACAACGAATCATGTGCCAGCGCGCATCGCGCATGCCGGAGCCGAGGGTCGGCGAGGTGAAGGTATGAGTGAACGTAGTGAGCGAATCATGTGCCAGCGCGCATCGCGCATGCCGGAACCGAGCGCCAGCGAGGTGAAGGTATGAGTGAACGTAGTGAGCGAATCATGTGCCAGCGCGCATCGCGCATGCCGGAACCGAGCGCCAGCGAGGTGAAGGCATGAGCGAACAGAACACCGGGGATCAGGCGACCTATGACGTGGTCGTCGTCGGCGGCGGCGCGGCGGGACTCTCGGCGGCGCTGGTGTTGAGCAGGGCGCGGCGGCGAGTGGCGGTGGTCGAGGGCGGCGCTCCGCGCAACGCGCCCGCCCAGCACATGCACGGCTTCCTGTCCAGGGATGGCTTGCCGCCCACCGAGCTACTGGCGACCGGCGCCGCCGAGGTGGCGGGATACGGCGGCGAGCTGCTCGACGACGAGGTGGCAGACGCCGAAAGGGACCGGGACACAGGTGAATTCACGCTCCGCCTGGTCTCGGGCAGGCGGCTGACGGCCCGGCGCGTGCTCGTCGCGAGCGGACTGCGCGACGTGCTGCCCGACCTGCCCGGTGTGCGCGAGCGCTGGGGCGCGGACGTCCTGCACTGCCCGTACTGCCACGGCTACGAGGTGCGCGATCAGCCGCTCGGCGTGCTCGGCGGCACCGAACCAGGTGCGGTGGCCAGGGCGGTGCACGTCGCGCTGCTGCTGCCGCAGTGGTCGGCCGACGTGACCTTCTTCCCGCACACGATGGAGCTGACTCGGATCGATCTGGATCGGCTCGCCGCGCGGGGCGTGCGCGTCGTCATCGGCGAGGTCGCGCGATTGGCTGTCGAGGACGGCAGGCTGCGCGGTGTGGAGCTGGCCGACGGTCGCGCGGTGCCGCGATCGGCGGTGTTCGTCGCGCCGACCTTCGTGCCCAACGGGGACGTGCTGACCGCGCTCAGGTGCGAGACGGGGGCGGACGGCTGGGTCATGACCGACGCGCACGGACGGACCAGCGTGCCGGGGGTCTGGGCGGCGGGCAATGTCGCCGACCCGGGCGCCCAGGTGATCTCCGCCGCGGGCGCGGGATCGACGGCCGCCATCGCGATCAACGGTGACCTGGTCGAAGAGGAGTCGGCGGTCCCTGTCGTGGCGCGCTGACGCAGACCCGCTGCCGGGTGTGCGTCGACGGTGTCGCCGGAAGCTGAGAATTACTTGTGTATTCGGGGGCGGCCTCTGGATCGCCGGTAAGCTGTGAGGCGTAGGCGGAGTGTTCGGTGTCCCTCATCCACCGAAGGCTCCGCCTCCTTTCGTTTCCGCACCCCGGTTCGCGCCGCGGAGCGCGGGCAGCGGGGAGGCGGCGAGACCATGTCGAGCCAACCCCTAGAATCACGGAGTGACCAGCGCAGCCCCTGACAACTCGCGTAATCGTGCCGATGCCCTCCCCAAGAGCTGGGACCCCAGCGTCGTGGAGGCCGAGACGTACGAGCGCTGGGTAGCGGCTGGATATTTCCAGGCCGACACCGCCAGCGGCAAGCCCCCGTACTCGATCGTGCTGCCGCCGCCGAACGTCACCGGCACCCTGCACATGGGCCACGCCCTCGACCACACCCTGATGGACACCCTCGCCCGCCGCAAGCGGATGCAGGGCTACGAGGTGCTGTGGCTGCCCGGCATGGACCACGCGGGCATCGCCACCCAGACCGTGGTGGAGAAGCAGCTCGCCGTCGACGGCAAGACCAAGGAAGACTTCGGCCGCGAACTGTTCGTCGAGAAGGTCTGGGACTGGAAGCGCGAGTCCGGCGGCGCCATCCAGTGGCAGATGCGCGCCCTCGGCGACGGCATCGACTGGAGCCGCGACCGCTTCACCATGGACGAGGGCCTTTCGCGGGCCGTGCAGACCATCTTCAAGCGCCTCTACGACGCGGGCCTGATCTATCGCGCCGAGCGACTGGTGAACTGGTCGCCCGAGCTGCGCACCGCCATCTCCGACATCGAGGTCAAGCACGAGGAAGTCGCCGGCGAGCTGATCTCGCTGCGCTACGGCTCGATGAACGACGACGAACCGCACGTCATCGTGGCCACCACCCGGGTGGAGACGATGCTCGGCGACACCGCGGTGGCGGTGCACCCGGAGGACCCGCGTTACCAGGCGCTGATCGGCACCACACTGGAACACCCGATCACCGGCCGCCAGATCCCGATCGTTGCCGACGATTACGTCGACCCCGAGTTCGGTTCCGGCGCCGTGAAGATCACGCCCGCGCACGACCCGAACGACTTCGAGATCGGCCTGCGGCACAACCTGCCGATGCCGACGGTCATGGACGAGCGCGGCCGGATCGCGCACACCGGAACCGAATTCGACGGGATGGACCGTTTCGAGGCCCGCGTCAAGGTCCGCGAGCGGCTCGCCGCGGAAGGTCGCGTCGTCGCGGAGAAGCGCCCGTACCAGCACAGCGTCGGCCATTCCGAGCGCACCGGCGAACCCATCGAGCCCAGGCTCTCCATGCAGTGGTGGGTCAAGGTGGAGTCGCTGGCCAAGGCCGCGGGTGACGCGGTCCGCAACGGCGACACCGTCATCCACCCGGCCAGCCAGGAGCCGCGCTGGTTCGAGTGGGTCGACAACATGCACGACTGGACCATCTCGCGCCAGCTGTGGTGGGGCCACCGCATCCCGATCTGGTACGGCCCCGAGGGCGAAGTGATCTGCGTCGGCCCGGACGAGACCGCGCCCGAAGGCTGGGTGCAGGACCCGGACGTGCTCGACACCTGGTTCTCCTCCGGCCTGTGGCCGTTCTCCACGATGGGCTGGCCCGACGCGACGCCGGAGCTCGAGAAGTTCTATCCGACCAGCGTGCTGGTCACCGGCTACGACATCCTCTTCTTCTGGGTGGCCAGAATGATGATGTTCGGCATGTTCGTCTCCGAGGATCCGGCCATCGTCGCGGGCAAGAACTCCGGCGCGGTGCAGGTGCCGTTCAAGGACGTCTTCCTGCACGGCCTGATCCGCGACCAGTTCGGCAAGAAGATGTCGAAGTCGCGCGGCAACGGCATCGACCCGCTGGACTGGATCAAGGCATACGGAGCGGACGCGCTGCGCTTCACCTTGGCCCGCGGCGCACAGCCCGGCGGCGACCTGTCCGTCGGCGAGCCGCACGCGCTTGCCTCGCGCAGCTTCGTCACCAAGCTGTTCAACGCCACCAAGTTCGCGCTGATGAACGGCGCGGAGCCCGGTGCGCTCCCCGACCGCGCGGCGCTCACCGACGCCGACCGATGGATCCTGGATCGCCTGGATCAGGTTCTGGCCGAAGTGGATTCGGCCTTCGACGCCTACGAGTTCGGCAAGGCGTGCGAGGCGCTGTACCACTTCGCCTGGGACGAGCTGTGCGACTGGTACCTGGAGCTGGCCAAGGTGCAGTTCGCCGAGTCCGAGGAGCGGGCGGCCGCGACCAGGACCGTGCTCGGCAACGTGCTCGACTCGGTGCTGCGGCTGCTGCACCCGGTGATCCCGTTCGTCACCGAGGCACTGTGGCAGGCGCTCACCGATGGTGAGTCCGTGGTGATCGCGGCGTGGCCGCAGGCCACTGGAAACGCCGCCGACACCGTTGTGGCGCAGCGTATCTCGGACGCCCAGCGGTTGATCACCGAGATCCGCCGATTCCGCAGCGACCAGGGCCTTGCCGACAAGCAGAAGGTGGCGGCCAAGCTGATCGGCCTGGAGCACGCCGACCTCACGGCGCTGGAGCCGTCGGTCACCAACCTGGCCCGGCTCACCGCGCCCGGCGCCGAGTTCGCCGCCACCGCCGCGCTGGAGGTGCGCCTGAGCGGCGCGACGGTGACCGTCGAGCTGGATACCTCTGGCGCGGTCGACCTGGACGCCGAACGTCGACGCCTGGAGAAGGATCTGGCCGCCGCGGAGAAGGAACTGGCGGGCACCGAGGCCAAGCTCGGCAACGAGGCGTTCCTGGCCAAGGCTCCGGAGCCGGTGGTGGCCAAGATCAAGAACCGCCGCGATGTCGCCGCCGCCGAGGTGGAGCGCATCGGGGCGCGGCTAGCGGAACTGGCAGTCAAGTGAACGACGAGCCGGAGCGGCAGTACCGCGACGACAACGGAGGCGCCCGGCTCGGGTCAGGGCCGTCGCCGGTGGAGCTCGCCGAGATGGCGCTTGTCGAGGCGGAACTCGACCAGCGCTGGCCGGAGACCAAGATCGAGCCCTCGCTCACCCGCATCGCCACCCTGATGGACCTGCTCGGCTCACCGCAGCAGAGCTATCCGGCGATCCACATCGCGGGCACCAACGGCAAGACCTCGGTCACCCGCATGATCGACGCGCTGCTCACCGCGCTGCACCGGCGGACCGGCCGCATCACCAGCCCGCACCTGCAACTGGCCACCGAGCGGATCAGCATCGACAATGCGCCGATCAGCCCGGCCAAGTACGTCGAGACCTATCGCGAGCTACAGCCCTACGTCGAGATGATCGACGCGCAGTCCGCCACGGCGGGCGGTCCGGCGATGAGCAAGTTCGAGGTGCTCACCGGCATGGCCTACGCCGCGTTCGCGGAGGCGCCGGTCGACGTGGCGGTCGTGGAGACCGGCATGGGCGGCACCTGGGACGCCACCAACGTGATCGACGGCCAGGTCGCGGTGATCACCCCGATCGGGTTGGACCACGTCGACTACCTCGGCCCCGACCTCGCCGCCATCGCGGGGGAGAAGGCCGGGATCATCAAACGCGCTCCGGAGGGCCTGGTTCCGCGTGACAACGTCGCGGTGATCGCGCAGCAGGAGCCCGAGGCCATGGAGGTGCTGCTGCGCCGGGCCGTCGAGGTGGATGCCGCAGTGGCCCGCGAAGGCTCGGAGTTCCAGGTGCTCGCGCGCCGCATCGCCGTCGGCGGCCAGCAGCTCGAGCTTCAGGGTCTCGGAGGCGTGTACGACGAGATCTTCCTGCCGCTGCACGGCGAGCACCAGGCGCGCAATGCGGTGCTTGCGTTGGCCGCGGTGGAGGCATTCTTCGGCGCGGGCGCCGAGCGTCAGCTCGATATCGACGCCGTGCGCGCCGGATTCGCCTCCGTCACCAGCCCGGGCCGCATGGAGCGGATGCGCAGCGCGCCGACCATCTTCATCGACGCCGCGCACAACCCGGCGGGCGCGCGGGCGCTCGCCGCCACCCTCGACGAGGAATTCGACTTCCGGAAGCTGGTCGGCGTCGTCGCGGTGCTCGGCGACAAGGACGCCGCGGGCATTCTCGAGGCGCTGGAGCCGGTGTTCGACGAGATCGTCGTCACCACCAACGGCTCGCCGCGCGCCATGGACATCGACAGCCTGGCGAACCTGGCCGTGCAGCGGTTCGGCGACGAGCGCGTGGTCACCGCCGACACGCTGCCCGACGCGCTGGAGACCGCGATCGCCATCGCCGAGGAGGTCGGCGACCCGGTCGAGGCGGTCTCGGGCGCGGGCGTCGTCGTCACCGGCTCGGTGGTCACGGCGGGCGCGGCGCGCGCACTGTTCGGCAAGGATCCCGCGTGATCGGCGGCGAACCCACATCCACGAAGGGGCCGGTGAGCACAGCATGAGTGAGCCAAGCGAGCGCGATCAGAACGCGGCCGCTTCCGAACGACCGGCCGCGGCCTCCGCGCCCGATCCGTGGAAGGGCCTGCGCGGCGTCATGGCGGGCACGTTGATCCTCGAGTCCATCGTGGTGCTGCTCGCGCTGCCGGTGGTCGCCGACGTCGGCGGCGGCATCAGCTGGTTGTCCGGCAGCTACCTGGTGATCCTCGCGCTGCTGATGATCCTCGGCGCGGGCCTGCAGCGCCGGTCCTGGGCGCTGCCGTTCAACCTCGGCCTCCAGGTCCTGGTGATACTCGGCGCGTTCATCCACCTGTCCATCGGCATCATCGGCCTGCTCTTCGCGGCCGTCTGGGCGTTCATCCTGATGCTGCGCGCCGAGGTCAAGCGCCGCATGGACCAGGGCCTGCTGCCCAGCCAGCGAATGAACCGGTAGGCGTACCTCCGCATTCGCTCCGGCCATGCGCGGGCTGTCGGCGGACTGCGTCCGGCAGTGTCCATTGGGCGTACCTCCAGCCTTCGCTCCGGCCATACGCGAGCTGTCGGCGGACTGCGTCCGGCGGTGTCCATCAGCGGTCCGGAACGGCTGCTGACGCGGATCGAACGCGGGTGGGAGCATCGCGGCTGAACGCTGGTTCGGTAGTGGGGGAGGAGGTCGATTACGCTGTGCGCCGTGACTGAGCAGACGTTGGTACTCATCAAGCCGGACGGCGTGGCCCGTGGCCTGGTCGGCGAGGTGCTGGCCCGTATCGAGCGCAAGGGCCTGAAGATCGCGGCCCTGGAGCTGAAGCAGGTGTCCGAGGAACTGGCCGGGGAACACTACGCCGAGCACGCCGAGAAGCCGTTCTTCGGCTCCTTGATCGAGTTCATCACCTCCGGCCCGGTCGTGGCCGCAGTCTTGGAGGGCCCGCGCGCCATCGCCGCGTTCCGGCAGATCGCGGGCGGCACCGACCCCGTGGAGAAGGCGGTGCCGGGCAGCATCCGCGGCGACTTCGCCCTCGAGACCCAGTACAACCTCGTGCACGGCTCGGACTCTCCCGAGTCGGCCAAGCGCGAGATCGGGCTCTGGTTCCCCGAGTTCCCTGCCTGAGTTCCGCCGCCCACTCGCCGCGCCCCTCCGGCGTGGCGAGAACCGCGCGGGCATCGCGGGCTCGCGCATCACATCGCCCCTTGTCACGCCGGGTCGTACCGATGGGGCAAACCCGGGGCATCGGGCCGCTCACGCGCCGATGGCGAACCACGGGCGCACGATGTGGGATACTGGCAGTGGTCGTCAACGACACCGACCGTTCGCGCAGGTACGCGAATGGCCGGCGGCGATGGCGACCGGATGACACCGCGGTTCGATGCCGATCATCGCTGCCACGGACAGTCGCGCCCGGTTGCTGAGGGTGTGGCGGTCCGCGCAGGCACGCTGGATGAGCGCTCGTTTCCACGGAGTTCAGCCAACAGCCAGGCGCCGCGTGACCAGTTAGCCCGAAGACGAAGAACCAGGTGACAACCGGGCACGCGGGGCGAGACCACAGGACCTCGCGTCGACGGCGTGAGGTGTACGGACAGCGCCCCCGCGTTGGCCGCGTCACTCCGTACCGGGAGGGACGCGCCCGGGGGCCCGAGGAGACTTCGTGGCCGATCAAGAGCCGCTGGAAACAACATCACAGGATGCCGATCAATTGCCGGAGCGAATCCGAGTTCACGCGCTTGCCAAGCGGCTGGGAGTGACGAGCAAGCGCATCCTGGCCAAACTCACCGAGCTGGGCGCCGACGCGCGCAGCGCGCAATCCAACGTCGACCGGGCGGTCGCGGAAACGGTGCGCGACGCGCTCGTCGCCACCGAACCCGACGCGGCGACTCCCGCCGCCGAAGCCGAACCGCCTCCCGCCGAGCCAGCGGCGGCAGAGGCGGTCGCGCCGGAGCCAGAGAAGCCGGAGGCCGCGCAACCGAGCGGACTGCTCTTCTCCGCCCCGGATCCGGTGCACACCGGGCTACCGACGGCGAGCGCCAAGCCGACGCAGCTGTTCACCCACGCCGAACCCGTCGAGCCGCCGGTCGCGGCGCCGCCGGTCTTCGAGGCGCCGTCCGTTGCCGCGCCGCTGTTCCTGTCGCCCGACGCGGCGGCCGCCGAGCAGATGCGCAAGCAGCGCCGTGCCGAGCGCGAGGCCAAGCGCGCCGAGGAGATCGCCGCGCAGGAGATCGCCGCGCAGGAGATCGCCGCGCAGGAGGTTGTCGCGCAGGAGGTCGTCGAGGAGGAACCCGAGACCACCGAGGACGAGCAGGACAGCGCCGAGCAGCACGGCGACGGTGAAGGCCTGCCGCGCCGTCGTCGCCGCGGCAGGCGCGGTCGCGGCCGTGGCCGCGGCGAGCAGCACGCCGACTCCGACACCGAGGACGACGAGGAGTCCGAGTCCGAGGAGGAGCCCGCCGCCGAGGGCGCGGAAGCCGCCGAGGCGAGCGAGGAGGGCGAGGCCGACAGCGAGCACGAGGACGCGGTGCCGGAGGGCGCGAGCCGCCGTCGTCGCCGTCGCCGTCGCCGCAAGGTCGGTGGTGAGGGCGACGCCGAGCCCTCCGACGACGACCCGCCGAACACCGTGGTGCACGAGCGTGAGCCGCGTAACAAGAGCCGCAGCCGGGCCGCCTCGGACGAGGTGCAGGGCATCACCGGCTCCACCCGCCTGGAGGCGAAGCGTCAGCGTCGCCGCGACGGTCGCGAGGCCGGTCGCCGCCGCCCGCCGATCCTGACCGAGTCGGAATTCCTGGCCCGCCGCGAGGCGGTCGACCGGGTGATGGTGGTGCGCGAGAAGTCGTTCCCCGAACACCCGGCCGCCACCCAGGTCGCGGTGCTCGAGGACAACATCCTCGTCGAGCACTTCGTCACCAACACCGGCCAGGCCTCCATGGTCGGCAACGTCTACCTCGGCAAGGTGCAGAACGTGCTGCCCAGCATGGAGGCGGCGTTCGTCGACATCGGCCGCGGCCGCAACGGCGTGCTGTACGCGGGCGAGGTGAACTGGGAGGCCGCCGGGCTCGGCGGCAAGGAGCGCAAGATCGAGCAGGCGCTCAAGCCCGGCGATCAGGTGCTGGTTCAGGTGTCCAAGGACCCGGTCGGGCACAAGGGTGCCAGGCTCACCACCCAGATCAGCCTGGCCGGTCGCTTCCTGGTGTACGTGCCCGGCGGCACCTCCACCGGCATCAGCCGCAAGCTGCCCGACACCGAGCGCAAGCGCCTCAAGGAGATCCTGCGCGACATCGTGCCCGCCGACGCGGGTGTGATCATTCGCACTGCCTCCGAGGGCGTCAGCGAGGCCGAGCTGGCCCGCGACGTGGAGCGGCTGCAGACCACGTGGCGTTCCATCGAGCAGCAGGCGAACAGGGACGGCGGCGCGCCGAAGACGTTGTACGAGGAGCCCGATCTCCTGGTCAAGGTTATCCGCGACCTGTTCAACGAGGACTTCTCGCGGCTGGTCATCGAGGGTGACCGGGCGTGGAGCACGGTCGAGAACTACATCCGCACCGTCGCGCCGGACCTGCTCGCGCGGGTCTCCCGGCACGAGAACAACGGCGTGGACGTCTTCGAGACCTTCCGTATCGACGAGCAGCTGGGCAAGGCGCTCGATCGCAAGGTGTGGCTGCCTTCCGGCGGCACCCTGGTGATCGACCGCACCGAGGCCATGACCGTCATCGACGTCAACACCGGCAAGTTCACCGGGTCGGGCAACAGCAACCTGGAGGAGACCGTCACCAGGAACAACCTGGAGGCGGCCGAGGAGATCGTGCGCCAGATGCGGCTGCGCGACATCGGCGGCATGATCGTCGTCGACTTCATCGACATGGTGCTCGAGTCGAACCGCGACCTGGTGCTGCGCCGCCTGACCGAGGCGCTCGGCAGGGACCGCACCCGGCACCAGGTCTCCGAGGTGACCTCGCTCGGCCTGGTCCAGATGACCCGCAAGAAGCTGGGCACCGGGCTGGTCGAGGCGTTCTCGACCACCTGCGAGCACTGCCACGGCCGCGGCATCCTGGTGCACACCTACCCGGTGGAGCTCGTGCCGGCCGAGGACACCTCGACCCGTCGGGAGGGCGGCTCGCGTCGCCGCCGCGGCCGGGACAAGAGTGCGGCCGCCGCGGTTGCCACGAACGGCACGCCGCCGCCGAGCGAGTCGGTCGAGGAAGAGGCCGCCGTCAAGCGGGCGCATCCGGTGGCACTGGCCATGGCCGCGCACAACACCGCGGACTCCGAGACCGAGGAGCCGGTCGCCGAGGCCGAGGTCGTCGCTACCGATGCCGATGCGGTGGCGGCGAA
The DNA here is from genome assembly GCF_040654065.1 of Nocardia sp. NPDC050793. Taxonomy (NCBI): domain Bacteria; kingdom Bacillati; phylum Actinomycetota; class Actinomycetes; order Mycobacteriales; family Nocardiaceae; genus Nocardia; species Nocardia sp. NPDC050793. The sequence goes on along the minus strand of NZ_JBFAHG010000005.1, from coordinate 447,028 downwards.
TGTGGCCGATGCCGTGGCAGCCGCCCGAGAGGCGATTGTCGAGGAAATTGCCGAGGCCGAGCCGTGGGCCGAGGAGGCCGCCGAGGTCGAAGCGGTGACCGAGGAAGCCGTCGGGGTCGTGGCCGAGGAGGCTGTCGCGGAAGCGGCGGTCGCCGAGGAGGTCGAGGCCGAGAAGGTGGCCGAGGCGCTGGAGGAGCAGGTCGAAACGGTTGTTTCGGCACCCGCGGAGACCGACCTGGTTTCGGTGACCGAAGAGCCCGCGCCGGTGCGAGAGGAGGCCGCTGTCGCCGCCGCCGACCGAGCGGTTGCCAACGGTGAACCGGCGCCCCGGCTGGCGCCTCGCCGCCGCCGGGTGGCACGTTCGGCGGCCGCGCCGGCCGCTGACAGCGCCGGAGCCGTGTTCGTGCTGTCCAGCGCCGACCAGGGCGGCGCGCCCGCGGTCGACTACTCGGAGCCCCAGCCGGTCGAACTGCCGCAACGTGGGCGTCCGCGCCGCAGGGCTGTCGGCCGTCCCGCCGGCCCGCCGGTCGATACGCCCAGCTGAGTCGCGTGTGATTCGGCCGGTCGGACCCGAGAGGGGCGACCGGCCGAATCCGTTCGGGCGTCGGACAGCTCGGTGAAATCCGCCCCTGACGGGATTGCCGAGCGAGTGCCGACCGCCGAATTGGGTCCTGGACCGGGGGTCTGGTAACCTTGGACGGTCGCTGCCTGGCGATGCGCCCAAAGCTGCTGAACGCAGCGAGGTATGCGCCCCGTGCAGCAACCAGCCAAGACAATTCACGTCGCGACCTGTGGCGTGAGTGAAGCACGAGAAGACATCGAGTGGAGGAAGCCGACCGATGGCAACGTACGCGATCGTCAAGACCGGCGGAAAGCAGTACAAGGTCGCGGTCGGTGACCTGGTGAAGGTCGAAAAGATCGAGGGTGCGCCGGGTTCCGCCGTCGAGCTCTCGCCCGTCCTCGTGGTGGACGGCGCCGAACTGACCACCGACGCGGCCAAGCTGGCCGAGCGTTCGGTGACCGCGGAGCTGGTCGAGCAGACCAAGGGCCCCAAGATCCGCATTCACAAGTTCAAGAACAAGACCGGCTACCACAAGCGCCAAGGTCACCGTCAGCCGCTGACGGTCCTGAAGGTCACCGGCATCAAGTAAGACATCCCGAGGAGACTCAGCTATGGCACACAAGAAGGGCGCGTCCAGCTCCCGGAACGGACGCGATTCCAACGCCCAGCGACTCGGCGTCAAGCGCTTCGGCGGCCAGACCGTCAAGGCAGGCGAGATCCTGGTGCGTCAGCGTGGCACCCACTTCCACCCCGGCGTGAACGTCGGTCGTGGCGGTGACGACACCCTGTTCGCCCTCGAGGCGGGCGCGGTCCAGTTCGGCACCAAGCGTGGCCGCAAGACCGTCAACATCGTCGTCCCGGAGCCGGTTCAGGCCTGACCGCCTAGCCGATCCAGACAAAGCCGAGCGGGTCAGGGTACGTCACCCTGACCCGCTTTTCGCGTTCTCCTGGCGGCGACCGCCGACGAATCAGCGCGAGCCCTCGAAGAACGACCAGCCCAGAAGGAGGATGATTCGACCCATGTCGAAATTCATCGACCGTGTCGTGCTGCACGTGCGTGCCGGGAAGGGCGGTCATGGGTGCGCGTCGGTGCACCGCGAGAAGTTCAAGCCGCTCGGCGGACCGGACGGCGGCAACGGCGGCAACGGCGGCGACGTCATCCTCGAGGTCGACGGCAACGTACACACGTTGCTCGACTTCCACTTCCACCCGCACGCCAAGGCAGGCAGCGGCAAGCCGGGCGAGGGCGGCAACCGGGACGGCAAGACCGGCGGCGACCTCCTGCTGAAGGTGCCGGACGGCACCGTCGTGCTGGACAAGGACGGCGAGATCCTGGCCGACCTGGTCGGCGTCGGCAACCAATACGTCGCCGCTCGTGGCGGACGCGGCGGGCTCGGCAACGCCTCGCTGGCGTCCAAGGCACGCAAGGCGCCCGGCTTCGCGCTGCTCGGCGAGGAGGGCGAGGAACGCGAGCTCGTCCTGGAACTGAAGTCGGTCGCCGACGTCGGTCTGGTCGGCTTCCCGTCGGCGGGCAAGTCCTCGCTGGTCTCGGTGCTCTCCGCGGCCAAGCCGAAGATCGCCGACTACCCGTTCACCACGCTGGTGCCGAACCTCGGCGTGGTGGCCAGCGGCGACACCACCTTCACCATCGCCGACGTGCCCGGCCTGATCCCCGGCGCCAGCGAAGGCCGCGGTCTCGGCCTCGACTTCCTGCGCCACCTGGAGCGTTGCGCGGTGCTCGCGCACGTCGTCGACTGCGCGACCCTCGAACCGGGCCGCGATCCCGTCTCCGACGTCGACGCGCTCGAGGCCGAGCTGGCCGCGTACAAGCCCGCGCTCGCCGCCGACGCCGGTCTCGGTGATCTGGCCGATCGCCCCCGCGTGGTGATCCTGAACAAGACCGACGTCCCTGACGCCGCTGAGCTGGCCGAAATGGTCACGGCCGAGTTCGCCGAGCGCGGCTGGCCGGTCTTCGAGATCTCCGCCGTGAGCCGAGCCGGCTTGCGCCCCTTGACCTTCGCGCTCGCCGACCTGGTGCGCGAATACCGCGAGGCGCACCCGAAGGCCGCGCCCAAGCGTCCGGTGATCCGGCCGATCGCGGTGGACGAGTCCGGCTTCAGCGTGATCGCCGACCCGGACGAGCCGGGCGGCTTCATCGTGCGCGGCGCGCGCCCGGAGCGCTGGGTGCGGCAGACCCAGTTCGACAACGACGAGGCGGTCGGCTACCTGGCCGACCGGCTGGCTCGCCTCGGCGTCGAGGACGAGTTGGTGCGTCTCGGCGCCGAACCGGGCGCCCCGGTCACCATCGGAGACGTCAGCTTCGACTGGGAGCCGCAGATCTCGGCGGGCATCGACCGGGTGCCCACCGGTCGCGGCACCGATGTTCGTCTGGAGCAGAGCGACCGGGTCGGCGCCGCCGAGCGCAAGCACGCCTCTCGCGTGCGTCGCGGCCTGGTCACGGAGGACGAGGACCGGTCGTGAAAAGCGCCGCCGCCGAACGGTTTCGAACGTCCGGCGGCGGTCTCGCGGGAACGGCTTTGGCAGACTGGACAGCACTTTCGGTTGCGGTACAAGGAGTTCAGTTGTGACGCAGGTGAATTCGGAGCTAGCGGACGCGATGTCGCCCGGCGGGCTCAGCGAGGCGCGGCAGGCGATCACCGCGGCGCGCAGTGTCGTGGTGAAGATCGGCTCGTCGGCCTTGACCAGCCTGAAGGGCGGTCTGGACACGACGCGGCTCGACCGTCTCGCCGACGCCGTCGAGGCCCGCATGCGCGCGGGTTCGGACGTCGTCGTCGTCTCGTCCGGCGCCATCGGTGCGGGTATCGCTCCGCTCGGGTTGTCCAGCCGCCCAAGGGATCTGGCGACCAAGCAGGCGGCGGCCAGCGTCGGCCAGCTGGCGCTGGCGCACGCGTGGGGCACCTCCTTCGCCCGTTACGGCCGGACCGTCGGGCAGGTGCTGCTGAGCGCCGACGATTTCTCCCGCCGCGAGCATCACCGCAACGCCCAGCGCACCCTGGACCGACTGCGTTCGCTCGGCGCGGTCGCGGTGGTCAACGAGAACGACACGGTCGCCACCGAAGAGATCCGGTTCGGCGACAACGACCGGCTCGCGGCGCTCGTCGCGCACCTGGTTGGCGCCGACGCCCTGATCCTGCTCTCCGACGTGGAGGGCCTCTACGACGGTGATCCCCGCAAGGGCGCCGCCAATTTCATCCCCGAGGTCCGCAGCAGCGCCGATCTGGACGGTGTCATCGCGGGCAGCGGCGGCGCGCTCGGCACCGGCGGCATGGCCTCCAAGCTCTCCGCCGCGCGGCTGGCCGCCGACGCAGGCGTCCCCGTCCTGCTCGCCGCCGCCGAGGAAGCCGCCACCGCGCTCGCCTCCGGCACCGTCGGCACCGCCTTCGCCGCGCGCCCGGTTCGCCTGTCGGCCCGCAAGTTCTGGGTCCGGCACGCGGCCGACAGCCGCGGCGCGCTCGTCCTCGACGACGGCGCCGTGCAGGCCGTCGCCCACCGCCGCCGCTCGCTGCTCGCCGCAGGCATCACCGCCGTCCGCGGCCGCTTCTACGGCGGCGACGTAGTCGACCTGCTGGCGCCCGATCACCGCCTGATCGCCCGCGGCGTCGTCGAATACGACAGCACCGAACTCTCCACCATGCTCGGCCGCTCCACAACCGAACTCCCGGACACCATGCAACGCCCGGTAATCCACGCCGACGACTTGGTCAAGGCCTGAGCCACTGGCACTGCCGACCTCGGCGCGGCCCCGGGTCCCTGATCACCCGGCCCACCGGACACCTCTGAGCCGCTCCTCGGCCGCTATGCCCTACCCGGCGATTGCCTACCCGACCGCGACGCCAGCTGGTCCACCTCAACTCGCTGGCTCTCGAGCGCATGCGACCTCACACACCGTCCGTACGCCTCACATAGGCAGTAGCTCTGTGAGGCGTGCAACCGGTGTGTGAGGACCGTGCCGGGGCGGTCGCGCTGGCGGCGAACCTTTCGCGCACACCGAAGCGCTCCGGCCCAGGCGACAGTTGGATGAGCAGCGCTCTCGTGCAGGCTGGGTCCCTACGGATCGCTTGGCCGAGGGATCTGCGGCTTCCACACATTGTTCGTACGCCTCACATAGGCAGTAGCTCTGTGAGGCGTGCAAGCGGTGTGTGGGAGCGCCCGTGCCGGGGCTGTCCCCGGCGGCGAGCTTTGTTCGGCCTCGCAGGGCTTGTGTACGCCTCGCAGAGGGTGTGGTGTCTGCGAGGAGTGTGGATGGGCTGCGAGGGTGTTGCGGTGGGGTAGTGCGGGTTTCGCACGCTAGCTGGTGGTGCCGGATTGGGGGACTACGCCGGGTTGGTCGGTGTGAGAGGAGCCCTGGTTTTGGGCGTCCGGGATGGGACCGGTGACGCCGGGTTGGCCGCCCAGGTCGGGTAGCGGCAGGGTTTCGCCGGGCGGCGGGGCCGGTGCCGGGGTGGGTGGAGGCGGAGCTTCGGGAGTGGGTGGTGGCGCGGGGATGTCCTGGGTTGGCGGGGGCGCCTGCTGAGTTGGTGGTGCCGGGGGTTCTTGGGTGGGCGGTGGTGTGTCCAGGGTTGGGGGAGCCTGGGTGGGTGGTGGCGCGGGGATGTCCTGGGTTGGCGGGGGCGCCTGCTGAGTTGGTGGTGCCGGGGCCTCTTGGGTGGGCGGTGGTGTGTCCAGGGTCGGTGGCGCCTGTGTGGGGGGAGGTGCCGGGGCTTCCTGGGTAGGAGTCGGGACGTTCTGATTTGGCGGCTCGTGGATCGGCGGCGGTGCCGGAGCCTCTTGCATAGGCGGCGGCGTGTTCTCGGTTGGCGGTGCCGGGGTGCCCTGAGTTGGCGGTGGCGTGTCGACGGTTGGCGGCGCATGGGTGGTGGGCGGTGCCGGTGCCTCCTGTGTAGGCGGCGGCACGTCCTGGGTTGGCGGTGCTGGAGCCTCTTGCGTCGGCGGCACATCCTGGGTCGGCGGTACCGGGGTGTCCTGGATAGGCGGTGCGTCCCCGGTCGGCGGTGCCTCGGTGGTCGGCGGTGCCGGGGTCTCGTGCGTCGGCGGCCGGACGTCTTGGGAAGGGGGCGCGTCGGGGGCAGGGGTCTGCGATTCCGGGGACTCGGGTTCCGAATGGATGGGCGGCTCGGACTGCGAATCCGATTCCGGTGGAATGCTTTCCGTTCCTCCCGGGGCCTCGCTGCCCGGCGCGCCGTACCCCGTCGAACCGTTCGACGACTGCGGGATCACTCCGGCATCCGGAACTGCCGACAGCACAGGCGGTTCCGGCAGGGCGGGGACGCCGTTGGCCGCCATCGTGTAGGCGGGCTTGTACACCATGTTCATCGCGAGCACGGCTTCCTGCCGCAGCGCTTCCTGCGCCATCTGCGCGTCGATGACATTCGCCGCCTCGAGCAGTTGCGCGATGGCGCCGATCGGCCCTGAGCTACCGGGCGGCACGACGGCCAGTTTGACCGCTTCGGCCGCCGCCGCCACGCCGCCGAGCCGCGCGCCGACCTGTCCCATGACGGCGCTGAGTTCGTCGACGGAGGCGGCGAAGCTGCGGGTGCTCGCGTAGGCGGCGCCCGCGGCTGCGCCCTCCCATTCCATGCCGTTCATGACGCGGTCGGCGCCGCCGCGGGTGAGCGGCATCGACGTGGCCAGCGCGGCGGCGACCTCGAGCCAGGTGACCGAGGCGCGCAGGATTTCGCCCGCGTCGATCTGCTGGGTCTTGGCGTAGATCTCCTCGTGTGGCATCGACTCGAAGTGCTCCATCGAGTTGATGTAGGTGGGGTCGGTGCCGGTCATCGGGGCAGCCTCGTTTCCACCGCGCGCAGCGCGGCCGCGTTGGCGGCGTCGGCTTCTTCGTAGAGTCCGGCGCTGATCAGGAACGCTTCCTTCATGCGGTAGGCGGCCTCGATGTAATGGTCGAGCAGTGCCGCCGCGTCGCGGGCTTTGTGTCCGAAGCCGGCCTGTAATTGCTGCGCCGAGACGAAGCCGCCGAATCCCTGTAGTTCGGCTACGGATTCGAGCCGCTGCTGCAGATAGATCAGCCGGTCGGCCTGATTGTCGTACATCTCGGCGCACCGCCGCGCGGCGTCCGGATCGAACTTGACGGTGCCTGCCTGCGCTTCCTGCTTGAACCGCGCTATATCGGCTCGGCTGGTCTCGATCGTCATGCGCACCCCCGTTGATCGGTCGGTCCGCCTAAGCCTAATGGGTGCCGCCGGACGGAGTCCGTCCAAATCGTGCGCGTGGCCACAGCAGAGGCAAGGCACGCCTAATACGTGCTGGGCTAAACGGAATCCAACGCCTGAAGCCGCCGCTCACCTCGCTCGAGCCGGAATGCGTTTCTGCAATTGCGCGGCGATCTGCTCGGGGGAGGCGGGCACGATGTGCACCGTGTCGCCCGCTTTGATCAGGTAACGCCCGTCCCCCTGCACATCGATCCAGGTGTAGTGGATCGCGGGGCCCGGTTCGTCACGGTCCAGCCGCGCTTCGATGCGCAGGTGTCCTTCGGCGGTGTGCGGTTTGAGCAGCAGCCTGCGGATGAGGGTCGCGGCGGGTTGGGCGGCGACGACGGTCTCGGTGTCGCGGACCGCGGCGGCGGTGGCGGCGCGGGCGGGTTCGCGCCCGGCGGGTGTTCTCGGAAGCAGCGTGGCGATGCGGCTGCCGAGCTTGCTCGCGTGCCCGATCGAGATACGCACGCGACCGCCGAAATCGGTGCGGGCGCCGGGTTCCTGGATGGCGAGCACCGCGCGGTCGTACACCGCGCAGGCCAGCAACCGCAGCTCGCTGTTCGGGGTGTGCGCGCCGCCGATGGCCACGATCCTGGTGTGGGGTTCGGCGAGGATCCGCAAGCAGGCCGACAAGTCAGGGTCGGCGCCGAGCGGCAGGCGCTGGTTCAGCTGGGAGCGCAGCGCCTCGGCCTCGTATTCGGTGCGCGGCGTCTCCAGGATGCGCAGCGGGTACGGGTGACGATCCACGTCTGTTTCCCGCCATATGTGGGCGAACTCGTCCGGGGTGAACGTCCAACCCACGCCGAATCACTCCTCACCGAACCCACCGAACTGCCCGCAGCATAACGGTGTTACGCATCGCGCGACGAACTTGTCCGGGAACTGGTACCACTGGATCAGGGGCTAACGCCGCGCCGACAACTCGGATATATCCAGACAAACCCTTGGTTTTCGCGCGGCCGATCGTGGGCCCGGGGCGCCCGGCTCCGGCGCGTCGATCAAGGCGATGGGAGAGATGCCGTGCAGGTACTCGGGTCGTGGGACGAACGGGCGAGGATCGCCGCGCTGGCGGGCGGCAAGGCGCGCGGATTGCACACCGTACAGAACGGCGGTTTCCGCGTCCCCGACTGGGTGGCGCTCGGCACCGACGCGTTCGAGCGCTTCCTCGCCGAACACGAACTGGCCGAGCGGGTTTCCGCGATCGGCGCGGCGGACGATCTCGAGCGCGCGCTGGCGCTTGGCGCCGATCTGCGCGCCGCGATCGGGTCCGCGCCGCTGCCCCCCGACCTGCGGGAGCTGATCGCCGACGGGTACGCGAGGATCGGCGGCGGGCCGGTCGCGGTGCGCTCCTCGACGGTCGTCGAGGACGGCGCCGAGCACTCCTACGCGGGACAGTTCGACTCCTTCCTCAACGTCAACGGGGTCGCGGCGGTGGCCGACCGGGTGCGGGACTGCTGGGCGTCCGCCTTCTCCGAGCGGTCGATACGGTACGCCTTCGCGCGGTCGCGTCCGGTCGGCGGCGCGCCGGGCGTTGTGCTGCAACGGCTGGTGTCCGCGCGAGCCAGCGGCGTCCTGTTCACCGCGAATCCCAGCACGGGCGCGCCGGGGGAACTGCTGATCAGCGCGGTGTACGGCCTCGGTGAGGGTCTGGTGTCCGGCGCGGTGGACGCGGACACCGTCACCGTCGAGAAGGCGACTGGCGCTGTGCTGGACATGATTGTCGGCGACAAGGACAGCAGCTACACCCCCGCCGCTGAGCAGGGGTGCGAAATCGGCGAGGTGGCGGCGGCGCTGCGCGAGCGCGCCGTGCTGACCGACGCCGAGATCGCCGAGCTGACAGAGCTGGGCCGCAAGATCGAAATCGTCTGCGGCGCACCGCAGGACATCGAGTGGGCGCTGGACGACATGGGACTGTGGGTACTCCAGTCCCGTCCGATCACCACCGTGCCCGCGAACGCACCGGACGCACAGCTGCGCGGCGCCGGTGAGACGCTCGCGCCCGGCGAACTGCGAATCTGGGACAACTCGAACATCATCGAGAGTTTCAGCGGCATCACCTCCCCGCTGACCTACACCACCGCGGCGGGCATCTACGGTCGCGTGTACCGCGGCTATGCCGCCTCGCTGCGCGTGCCGCCCGCCCAGCTGCGGCAGACAGACGCCTGGACTCCGGTGCTGCTCGGCTACTTTCACGGCAGGGTGTACTACAACCTGCTGCACTGGTACCGGATGGTGGGCATCGCGCCGGGCTACCCGCTCAACCGCCGGGTGCTGGAGGCCGCGCTGGGTGTGGCCGAGCCGCTCGCGGACGACCTCGCGAAAACACTGCGGCCCTTCACCTTCCGCAACCCGCTGGCCCGATTGCGATCCCGCGCGGTGACCACGGCGACCTATCTGCGGCGGCTGTTCGGCATCGACGCCATGGTCGAAGACTTTCTCGCCGAGTTCTACCGCGTCTACGACGAATACGACGGACTCGACTACGCGTCGCTGTCCGGCGCGGAGGTCTATGCCGCCTACCGCAGGGTCGATCGCGATCTCGTCGAGCGCTGGGGTCCGTTGATGGTGCTCGACGCGATCCTGCTGACCTGCACCGGCCTGCTCTACGCGCTGACCAAGGCGCTGCTGCCGAAGGCGCCCGAGTGGTTCCGCTACGCGGTCGTCGGGCCCGGCGCCGACGTCGAATCGGCCGAGCCCGCCCGCGCAATGACCGCGCTCGCCAGATCGGTGGACGCGGATCCGGAACTGACGGCGCTGGTGCGGTCGACCCCGCCGGACCGGATGTTCGCCGCACTGGCCGACCACCCCGATTTCCGCGCCGAGGTCGACGCCTACCTGGACCGCTACGGCTACCGCAGCCTGGACGAGCTGAAGCTGGAGACGCCGGATCTGCGCGAGGACCCGTCGGGTCTGTTCATCATGCTGCGCAGCGCGCTCGGCCGGGTGCACGAGGCGGCCGCGCCGCCGGATCGGCGCGACGAAGCCACAGCGCCGTCGGATCGGCGCGACGAAGCCACCGCGCCGCCGGATCGGCGCGACGAAGCCACCGCGCCGCCGGATCGGCGCGACGAAGCCACAGCGCCGTTGGATCGGCGCGACGAAGCCACAGCGCCGTTGGATCGGCGCGACGAGGCCGAGGCCTATCTCGACGCCCATCTGCGCGGCGCTCGCCGCCGGGTCTACGAGCGTCTGCGGGGCAAGGTGTCGCGGTGCGCCGCCCATCGCGAGCGCCTGCGGTTCTGTCGCACCAGGGCCTTCGGCATGGTGAAGCGGATGATTCGGGCGATGGGCCGTGACCTGGTCGAACGCGGCGTGATCGACGAGTTCGCCGACGTGTTCTACCTGACGGTGGACGAACTGCGCGGCTGCTACGAGGGCGCCGACACCGGGACGTTGCGCGCGCTGGTCGCCGCCCGCAAGGCGCAGCGCGCCGCCGACGCGGAGCTGGTCGCGCCCGCCCGGTTCGTCACAAGGGGCGGCGCGTTCGGACGCGCGGAACTGGCCGCGCAGGGCTGGGTGCCGGTCCGCGAGATGCCCGCGGCGACCGTGGGCACCGTGCTCGGCGGCACGCCCTCGGCGGCGGGGATCGTGGAGGGCGAGGCGGTGGTCGTCGGCGAGCCGAGCGACGTGGCGGGCGGCATCCTGGTGGCCTACCGGACGGACCCGGGCTGGGTCGCGGCGCTGCCCTCGGCGTCGGCGCTGGTGATCGAGCGCGGCAGCCCGCTGACCCACGTGGCGATCGTGGCGCGCGAACTCGGGGTGCCGACCGTCGTCCAGGTCAAGGACGTCACGAAGAGAATACGGACCAGTATGCGAATTCGGGTGGACGGAACGGCCGGAACGGTTACTGTGCTGTCCGAAGGAGATCGCCGCGATGGTACCTGACAAAGATGTTGCGGCCGTGCGAGATTGGCTCCTGCGGCCAGCGCGGGAGACCGGGGTCCATTTCGCCGACGAGGCCGACGGCTGGGAGTTCCGCAGCTACCACGAGCTGGCCGAGCAGTCGTGGTCCATCGCCGCACTGATGCGCGAACACGGATTCGCGGGCGGCGAGGGCGCCTGCGTGATCACGCCCACCGGATTCGCCTGCGCTGCCGCCTTTTACGCGGTCTGGGCCTGCGGCGGTGTGTTCACGCCGATCGCGCCGCCCATGTTCGGCGATCTCGACCAGATCATCGCGCACATCGCCACCATCCTCACCGCCGCCAGGCCGCGGCTGGTGGTCACCTCGTCGGAATTCGAGGACCTGGTGCGCCGGGCGGCGGTCGCGGCCGATCGGACCGACGAGCCGCTGGTGATCGGCGCGAATCTGCCGCAGGCACCCGGCCTGCGCGAACTGGGCGTACCAGCCGACTGCGCGTTGTTGCAGTTCACCTCGGGTTCCACCGGAACGCCGCGCGGGGTGCGCGTCAGCTGGCACAACCTGGCGAACAACATCGCCATGATTTCCCGGCTCATCGAGTGGCGCACCGGCGAGGCCATGGTGTCGTGGCTGCCGCTCTACCACGATATGGGTCTGGTCGGCGCGTTCCTGACGACCGTCACGAACCAGGGCGACCTCTACCTGATGCGCCCCGACCAGTTCGTCCGCGACCCGGCCCGCTGGCTGCGTGCGATGGCCTCGGCTCAGCACTCGCCCTCGCCCTCGTTCGCGTTGGGCTATGTGGCGCACCGGGTCCGGGCGGACGAGATCGCCGATCTGGACCTGTCCGGCTGGCGCACCCTGGCCGTCGGCTCCGAGCCGGTGGAGGTGGCCGATCTGCAATCGTTCGCCGAGCTGACGGGTCCCCGCGGGTTCTCGATGGATGCCTACACCCTCGCCTACGGCCTGGCCGAGGCCACGCTCATGGTGACCTCATCGGCCCGGCGTCGGCCGATCACCGCGCTGCGCCTCGACACGCCGAATCTGCGGTTCGGCCAGCCCATTCGAGTGCTGGCCGAGGGGAAGCTGGACGACGCCCATCGGGTCGAGGGAGCGGGCTGGATCACCGGCCTGGGTTATTCGACACCGGAATCGACCGTACGCGCCGTGGACGAGGCGGGGCGGGAGCTGCCCGACGGGGTGTTAGGCGAGTTGGTGGTCGTCGGTGATTCGGTGGCCATGGGCTACACCGGGGAAGGCGAGGGCGGCGCAACCAGGATCCGGGACGGGGAGCTCTACTCCGGCGACGCCGGATTCCTCTATCACGGTGAGGTTTTCGTGCTGGGTCGGATGGGCACCAGCCTCAAGGTGCGCGGGCGCTCGGTGTTCATGGAGGACGTCGAATCCCGCGTCGCCCGGGAAACCGGCATCACCAAAGGCAAGCTGGCCGCCGTAGCGCTCACCGAGCTGGGCTCACCCGGCATCGCGTTGTTCGCCGAAGCGCCGTCCGGTGAGTGGATCAGCCAGGCGCGCAGAGTGATTCGCGGTGAGCTTGGTCCGGCCGCCACCATCACCATCGTCACGGGCCCGCGCGGCATCATCCGTCGCACCTCCAGCGGAAAGCCGCGCCGCCGCCACCTGTGGCAGCTGTTCCGGGACGGCGGACTCGCCGGGGCGGAGGTCCACGAGGCCGACGGAACCACCGGATCTATCACCGGGGCATCGGCGAGTTCCGCTGAACCCGCCCCCGCGCTGCCCGTGGAGCGAGTGCGGCAGCTGCTCCACGCCGCGCTGGAAAGCATTGCACTGCCCGATGATTCGGCGGTGCTTTTCGAGGGCTCGCTGGCCGAGGGCTTCGGCAACGAAGGCTCCGACGTGGATTTTCTCGCGGTCGTCCCCGGAGCGGAGAACCTGCCGACCTTGCCGACGGTCCTGTTCGTCGACGGTCGCCGCGTCGAGGTGCGCACCCGCTCGGTGGCACAGCTGCGGCGCCAGCTCGAACAGGCCGCCACGGGCGATCCGGCCGCGCTGGACGAGGACCTGCTCAACCGCTGCCAGCGTTTCCTGCGCGCGACGGTGGTCCGGCTCGGCGCGGTGGACCTCGACAGTCTGCGGGCGCTCCTTCCGCACGACGACTTCCGAATTCGGATGTCGGACTGGTGGACCGCCCGCGCGGTGCACGCGCTGCGCTACGCGGCGGCGCTGCGTACGCTGCGCGCGTCCGACGAGGCGAGCGAATGGGCCCGCGACGGACTGTTGCAGGCAGTGAAGGCCTGGGCCGCCCGCCGTGGCGAGACCTACCTCGAAACCAAATGGCTGCCAAGCCAACTGGACCGGATCGGCGCTCACGCTTTCGTCGACCGTTACCGGGAACTGAGCCATCCAGCCGCATGGCCGATCGCCGACGACGGTGTCTACGGCGATCCGTCGACCAACGGCCACGTCCGCCGCACCGAAGACACTACCTGGCAACAACTTTGGGAGTTGGTCACCGATCTCGGTATCGAACGATCCGACGACCCGCACCGCATCCTGTTCGCCCGCCGCCCCGGCGTGACGACGTGGACCATCGGCGGCCGAGTGCACGTCGTCCGCGACGACCGCGACGTCTTCGCGCTCTCCGACGACGCCGCCCGCGCCTGGCGATCGGTGGTCTTCAAGCATTCCCTGCGCGACGTGCTCGGCCGTGCCCCACGCGACATCGCCACGGAGCTGGCCGAATTCGTGCGCCTCGGCCTTGTCGGATTGCAATGGCGGGGCGCGGGCCCGATCGAACCCGCGCTCGCCATGTGCAAGCCCGTCGCGCCCTACACACCGGTGCCGAGCGCGCACCGACCCGCGCTTGGGCTGACCGGCGCGGCCAGGGACGACGCGATCGTCACCCTGGCACCGCTGCCCGCACGGCGTTTCACCGAATGCGCTCTGCACCTGGTGTGGTCGAACATCGTGCTGGAGAACGCAAGGGAGGATCTGGCGGGCGCGGTGAAGAACGGTCAGGGCGGTGTCGCCGAGATCGCCGCGCACCGCCTGGTCGCTATGGCGGTGCGGGTGTTGCTGTCCGCCTTCGGTATTCATCCGCTGCCCGCCGACGTCGCTCCGGCCGTCACGGTCGCGCGCTCGGTGCCGCCCGGCACACGGCGGCGCGCGGAGGTGCTGGCGCAGCTCGATGCCGCACGCGGGGTGCGGTTCTCCGAGCTGTTGCGCGGCGGCGACACGATGGCGGGACTGGCGATCCTCGACGATTTCGTCGCATTGGTGCGCGAGGTGGCGGGTGGCGCCGACGCGGCGCTCGTCTTCCCCGCATCCTTCGACTCGCGCGAACAGTGGCGGCGCACCTTGGCCATCGGCTACGACTGGTTGCGCCTGGCCGCCTACCTGAACACCGACCTGCCTCTCGACGAGGCACGCGACCTGCTCACCACCGGTGGCCACCAGCCCCATCTCCGGGAAAGCGAACCCTCATGACCGCCGCCGTCGACATCTGCGCCCGGGTGCGCCGCCTCGTCCAGACCATGGCGCCGCAACCGCCCGCCGACCTCGCCGACGAGCACCGCCTCGTGGAGGATCTCGGCTTCGACTCGCTGCGGTTGATGGAGCTGACCGTGGTGCTGGAGCGGGCTTTCGAGCTACCGAGGCAACGTCCCGAGGATCTCGTGGGGGTCCGCCGGGTCGGCGAGGTGATCGCGCTGGTCGCGGGCGCAGCACGGGGGAACGATCATGGGTGAGCGCGAGACCGTGCTGGTCACCGGCGCGACCGGCCTGGTCGGCGCCGAGGTGGTCGCCCGGCTCTCGGCCGCGAGCAGGCCGGTCGCCGCGGTGCTGCACAGCAACGCCGATATCGTCCGCAACGACGGCACGGTCCTGGAGGCGGGCACTCCCGTCGCGGGCGACATCCGCCGCCCCGGCTTCGGCCTGTCGGCGCGCGACGCCGCCGACCTGGCCGAGCGTGTCGGCATGATCGTGCACTGCGCGGCCACCACGGCATTCGACGCGCCCGCCGCCGACTACGACGAGCTCAACGTGCGCGGCGCCGAACACGCGATCGCCCTGGCGCGGGAGTGGGACGTGCCGCTGGTGCACGTCAGCACCGCGTACGTGTGCGGGATGCGCGGCGGAACCGTCGGCGAGGACGAGCTCGACGTCGGTCAGTCGTTCGGAAACGGATACGAGCGCAGCAAGTTTCGCGCCGAACAGTCGGTTCGCGCGGCGGGCGAGCAGGGACTCCAGTGGGCGATCGTGCGGCCCGGCATCGTCACCGGCGCAGTGTCCACCGGGGAGATCCGCGAGTACAAGAACCTGTACACCGTCGTGAAGCTGATGGTCGAGGGCAAGCTGCGGACCCTGCCCGGCCGCTACGACGCGACGCTGGCGCTGGCGCCGGTGGACCACGTGGCCGACGTGATCGCCGCGGCCGTACTGGATTTCGACTCGGCGAGTCTCCGCACCCTGCACGCGCTCGGTCGCGACGCGCTCTCGCTGCGCGAGGTGTCCGACGTGCTGGCCGAGTACCCGTCCTTCGAGGTGGCGACCTTCGTGCCCGAATCGACGTTCGCCGAAGAGGATCTGGATCCGGTCGAGCGCGAGTACTACCGCCGGATCGGTGCGCTCTACACCAGCTACTTCGTGCGCAGGCTCGACTTCGACGCCACACGTGCGGAAATACTGCTCGGACGCCCCGCGCCGCCCACCGGCAAGGAGTACCTGCGCCTGCTGCTCGACTACTGCCTGGAATCCGGCTACCTCGGCGTCCCGCTGCCCTCGATCGACGAAGTGTTGGCCGCCAACGGTTTCGGCGGGGCGACGCGATGACGGCGATGCCACTGGATCGGAGCGGCGCGTCGCTGCACGCGCTGCTCGCCGAGCTGACGCCCACCCCGGCCAAGATCGACGCCTACGCGGACGACACGTATGTGCAGGAGGCCGTCGACCAGCTCGAACGGCTCGGCATCGATCCCGTCGGCTTCGCCAGGCAGCACTCGCTGCTGCTGCTCAAGCCGGACGCGATCGTGGCGCGCGCCGTCGAGCCGACCCTGCAATGGTTGCCCGCCAACGGTTTCCGCGTCGTCGCGGCGCACCGGATGCGCGTGAACCGGCATTTGGTGCGCGCGCTGTGGTACTTCGCGTGGAACATCGCCTCGCCCGAGCGCAGGCGGCTGGCCGACCTGCTGATCGACATTTCGGAGGTGCTGGTGCTGGTGGTGCACGGCGCCGACGACGCGCTACCGGTGCCGGTCCGCCTCACCGAGGCCAAGGGCGCCACCGATCCGCGCAAACGCAAGCCCGGCGAACTCCGCTACCTGCTCGGCAGGCACAACTTCCTGCTGAACCTGGTGCACACGCCCGACGACCCGGCCGACGTGCTGCGCGAACTGGCCGTCTATTTCGACGAGGACACCCGCGCGGATCTGCTCGGGCAGGCGGCGGCGCGGGTGGACCGCACGGCGGCAGTCAGCGCGCTGGCCGCCGATCTGTACGCGCGGGTCCCGGTCCGCAGCTTCGACCGGGGCGACGCGCTGCGCTCCGTCCTCGACGCGCTGCGCCGCGCCGGAATCGACCCGGGCCCAGCAGAAGACGCGGACGGCGCGCGGCTGCTGTATTCGGCGTGCGCTGCGGGCGTGGAGCTGGATCCATGGTCTGTCCTGGTGCTCGGGTCCTATGTGCTTCCGATGCGGGTCGGTACGCGGTCGCAGACGCTGCCGCCGGTGGCCGCGCGAGAATGGTTGGAGGGCCGATCGTGACAACACACGCGGCAGTCGAAAAGACCGCCACGCACAACCGCACCATCCCCAGGCAACTGGCGCACCGCTGCGCGGTCTCGGAGGTGTTCGTCACTTCGCTGGACGCCATCGGGCCCGACGCCTTCCTGGTCGGCGCGCAACTACCCCGCATGCACGCCTATTACGGCGACCACGCCGGATCGCTGGGCATGCGCCACGACCCGCTGGTGGTGATGGAAGCGGCGCGGCAGGCGGCCATCGCCGTGACCCACGAGTTCTGCGGCGTTCCCGCGGATATGGCATTCATCGTGCGGACCTTCAACGGCACAGGCTCGGACACGCCGGCGTGGGAGATCGGCATCGCCCCCGCGGATCTGGTGATGCAGGTGCGGGTGCCGCGCAGGCACCACCGCGGCGAAGTGTTGCAGGGCCTGGACATGGTGCTGGAGATCTTCTCCGGCGGCGAGCCGATGCTCACCGTGGACGGTTCCTTTTCCTGGACGACGCCGAGACAGTGGGCGGCGTTGCGTGATCAATTCCGAGAAAGCCTGGGACTCGGCGCCTTTCATGGCGCGTCGGCTCTCGGTGAGCGCGCCGAGGCAGCTGTGGTCGGCCGGGAGAACCGGCGAAACGTCGTGATCGCGCCCCCGGAGGCCGACGGCCGCATCACCCGTGCCGCCCTCGTCCTCGATCTGTCCCACCCTTTTCTGTTCGATCACCAGCTCGACCATGTGCCTGGCAGCCTGCTGATCGAGGCGTGCAGGCAGACCGCGCTGAGCATGGTGCTGCGTGCCCAGCCCCGATTGGTCTGTCTGGCAAGCACCTTCGACCGGTTCGTGGAACTGGATCTGCCCGCCGAGTGCGTCGCCGAGATCACCGAGCCCGGCCTCGACACCACCGTCGTGCACTGCGAGATCCGGCAGGCGGGCGCCGTCGCCGCTCGGCTCGACCTCGAATTCGACGCGGACGCTCTGGATTCCGAGTCGATCGGCGGACCACGGTGAACGCCGCCGAACTGCTGCGGACGACCCGCGCGTTCCGCAGGCGGCTCGACCTCACCCGTCCCGTCGACCGCGCCGAGCTGCTGGACTGCCTCGACACCGCCGTGCACGCGCCGAGCGGCACCAACCGGCAGCCGTGGCGCTTCCTCGTCGTCCAAGATCCGCGCATCCGGCAGCAGATCGCGGAGTACTACCGCAAGGGGTTCGCGGCGTACTTGTCCGCCCGGACCCCGCGGCCGGACCAGCTCGGCGACCTCGCGTCCGGCCGGTATCTGGCCGAGCGCATGCACGAGGTGCCCGCGCTGGTGCTGGCGTGCTCGCTGGGCCGCCCGCCCGCGACCGGTTCGGCGCTGCACCTGGCCAGCTTCTACGGCTCGATCTATCCGGCCGTCTGGAATTTCCTCCTTGCACTGCACGATCGGGGTCTCGGCGGCACCATGACCACCGCGCACCTGGCCTACGAGCGCGAGGTCGCCGAGCTGCTGGCGATTCCCTTCGACGAGGTCACGCAGGTCGCGCTGCTTCCGGTCGCGCACCTGCGGCCCGGCCTGCCGAAGCGGGCCCCGCGCAGGCTGCCGGCGAGTGAGGTCACCGCGTGGGAGCGGTGGGGTGGGGCATGAGCGAAGGCAGTGAGCGAATCATGTGCCAGCGCGCGTCGCGCATGCCGGAGCCGAGCGCCAGCGAGGCGAAGGCATGAGCAGCGAGGTGCGGGATCCGAGTCCACTCGATTCGGTGCGGCGCCTCGCGCGCTTCACCGCCGTGATGTACAAACCGTACTACCTGCTCTACGCCGTCGTCTTCGTGCTGGCCTTGGAGGGAACGGCCGCCCTGGTCTCCCAACCGGAGACGCCGTGGCGGCCGAGCGGGGCTACTGTGCCGCGCATCGTGGTCGTCGCCCTCGTGCTGCTGTACCTGCGGATGGTCGACGAACAGAAGGATCTGGACTACGACCGGGTACACAATCCGGATCGGCCACTGGTCACGGGTGAGGTGAGCGCGGGCGAGCTGCGCGCGGCTATGGGCGTGCTCGCGGTCGGCGCGGTCGGCGCGAGTCTCGTCCTGGCGGCGGTCTCCGGCGTGGCGATCGCCGCGGTCTTGGCGTACGGGTTGTTCCTGTGGGCCGTGGAGCGATGGTCGACCGCAGTGCGCACCGGCATCGTGCTCAATCTCGTTGTCACGTATCCGATTCAGATTCTGATCGCCGGTTACGTGCTGATCTCGGCGATCGAGACCGGGGAGGTCGCCGCCCGCTGGCAGGCGGTCGCCGTCGTGGCGGTGTTCGCGGGCGCGTTCCTGCATTTCGAGTTCGCCCGCAAGACCGCACGGGAACGGCGTCCCGGGGAGCACCTGTACTCGAATCGACTGGGGGTCATGGGTTGTGTGGTCGCGATCCTCGGGTTCGCCGGCCTCGCGGTGGCGGTCGACCTGGTGCTGGTGCAGCCGTGGGAGCGCAGCGGTGCGCATGCCGTCGTGGCCTGGATTCCCTTGGCGCTCTTGCTGATCCCGGCGTACGGAGAATGGCGGTTCCTACGTTCGGACGAGCCCGAGCATCCGGTCCTGCCCGCCGTCGCTTTCGTGTTCGGCCTCTACCTAGCGCTCATCGCGCAGGCGGTGGTCTGCACGACCTGAGCGTCAACCGCCGTAGCGCCGGATGAAGTCCTGATCGGGGTCGACGGCCGGGAGGTCGTAGTCGGACGCACCGGGGCCGACGTAGATCTCCTCGATGTGCCGAGTGGGCTCCGCCGGGAGATGCCGCCAGTGCGCGCGTGGGTCTTCGGATCGATCGCGAGATTCGTCGTGTGCCAAGGCTTCCCCCTCTGGATCACTACCACAATGCTACCGATCGATCGGGCATGCTTCGAGAATGTTGTCGGGTGACGCGGTGGGGATGACGCGCAGCAGTGTGAAACCATAGCGCGCCAACAGGTCCCGGTATTCCGAGGCGGTGCGTTCGCGGCCACCGGCGTTCACCAGCATCTCGATATCGATGTACTTGCCGGGATGCGGCCGATTGTGCTCGGGCAGCACCAGTTCGACGAGCAGCAGCCGCGCGTCTGGGCGCATGGCGGTGTGCAGCGCGCGCAGAATCCGGCCCGCGTCCGGTTCCGGCCAGTCGTGGATGATGTGCTTGAGCAGATAGGCGTCGCCGCCCTCGGGCACGGACTCGAAGAACGATCCGGCCGTGACGGTGCAGCGTTCGGCCACGCCGCGCTCGGTCAGATCCGGCGCCGCGTCGGCGACCACCTCGGGCAGGTCGAACAGGATGCCGCGGGATCGCGGTGCGCGGCGCAGGATCTCGGCGAGCAGGCTGCCGCGTCCGCCGCCGACGTCGACGATGGTGTCGTAGCGCGTGAAATCGTGTGCCGCCAAGAGTGGTTCGAGGGCGAGCGTGTTGATGCTCGTCATCGCGTTGTCGAACAGCTCGCCGAGTTCGCGGTCGGTCTGCAAGTAGTCGAAGAACGGCATCCCGTTCACCCCGGTGCGCACCGTCATCCCGGTGCGCACCGCGTCGGTGAGATGCGACCAGTGGTCGCGATGCCGGGCGGACCCGAAGAACAGGAACGCGTCGCGCAGCGAGACCGGGTTGTCCCGGCACAGTGCCCGCGCCTGCGGAGTCAGCCGGTAGGCGCCGTCGCGTCGCTGCGCGAAGATGCCGTGGCTGATCAGCAGGCGCAACAGCCGATGCAGCGCGTCCTCGTCGGCGCCCACCGCGGCGGCCAGCTCCGACCCCTGCCGCGGACCGCGGGCGAGCTCGTCGGCGATGCCGAGTTCGGCGGCCGCCGCGATGGCCTGCGTCAGCCAGCCGGACGTCATCATCTCCATCAGCGCGATGTGGCCGGGAACCATCCTTCGATACAGCACGGCCAGCGCGGCGCGAAAACGTTCGACGGCGTGCAGCAGGGGAAGGGGCGGCATCGTGGTTCGTCCGTAGGCCATAGGCGGTCCGTTCCATCGGTCGGTCGTCGGCACTCACGCTCACCGAGCAGCGTACGTCCCTCGACCGGCCGTTCGGCGGATTATGCAGGGGGCGAAGCGGGGAAGCGCCGGTATGTCGCCGGCCGGGTCCGCGGCTCACCTGGGGTGCAGCGTCACCGGCAGCTTGGACGGCGAGGGCACGAAATCGAGGGTGGTCGGCCGCACCCGATACTTCGGATCGGGTGTCGGCCGCCAGCGCGCGAACAGCGCCGCGGTGGCGAGGGTGACGGTCATGACGGCGAAGTTGTTGCCGGGACAGTGCCGCGCTCCCACGCCGAACGGCAGGATCGCCTTCTTGTCGATCTCCTCGACCCGTCCGGCGAACCACCGATCCGGATCGAAGGTTTCGGGCGCGGGGTAGTAGCGCTCGGTGTGGTGCACGAGGTACGGGCTGTACACCACCATCGCGCCGTCGGGCAGGGTGACGCCGCCGACGGTCACCGGCCCGTCGGCGGTCTGCGTGCTCACCCACGGCCCCCAGAACCGCAATGTCTCCAGCACCACAAGCCGCAGATACGGCAGCGCGACCACGTGATCCGGCCGGACCGGCGCCGTGCCGACGAAATCGTCCAGCTCCCTGCGCAATTCGTCGCCGACGTCGCGGTTGCGCATGGTCTCGTGCCAGACCCAGGCCATGATCGAAGCCGTCGAGCCGACGCCCGCAGCAAGCATCAGGATCAGCTCGTCGACGATCTCCTCGTCGGACAGGCGCGCGCCTGTCTCCGCGTCGGTGTGGCGGACCAGGGCCGAGAGCACGTCGTGGAAATCCCGGTCTGCCCTGCGATATTCGGCGACCACCGCGCCGATCTGCGCCCGCAGTGCGGCGGACTTCGCGGCGAAGCGGCGATTCGCGATCACCCGGAGCCGTCGCACCGGCGGCGGCAGCGCGGCCCGCTGGATCACCTGGCCGAGCAGCCAGGGAATGTTGTCGCGCACTTCACGTTTCGCCGACGCGCCGAAGTCGGCGGTGAACAGGGTGGCCGAGATGATGTCCAGCACCAGCCGGTGCGCCTCGTCCACCAGGTTCAGCTCGCGATCGGCGGGGAGTCCGTCCGCCCACGCGTTGGCCAGCTCCGCGGCGACGGCGGTGTACTCGGCGAGCCTGCGCTGACGCAGCGCGGGCGCGATCATGCGGCGGCGCAGCTCGTGCGGTGTGCCGCTGAGTACGTTCGACGCGCCGCGGATCACCTCGCGCGTCGCGTCCCGCAGCTCCTCGCGGTGGAACGACCCGGCCTCGCCGAAGCCGACCTCGCGGATCAGCTCGGGCGTCGTCAGGACGTAGGCGGGGCGCGGACCGAGGTAGATACGCACGATCGGCCCGATCTCGGCCAGCCGGGCGACGAACGGCAGCCCGCCGCGCAACGCGGCGAGGCTGTGACCGAGCAGCGGGAGACGACCGGGGGCGGTGGGAATGGCCGCCTGCGCCGAGGCGCGGTCGGCACCGCCCGTCAGCTCGGTGTATTCGGCGACGACCCGAGCGGTCAGCCGCGACTGCCGAGCCGTATCGGCGAACTCGCTCAGCACCTTTCGCATCGGGATCAGCCGCGCCGGGTCGGCGGCTAGGTCGCGCAGTGTCGCGGCGATCGATTCGACCGAGGGATCGGATGTCCGGACACCGCCGCCCGCAGGCACCGTCTCCGCGAGATCGGGATCGCAGTAGACCACCGGCAGCCCCATCGCCACGGCCTCCAGCAGCGCCATGCCTTGGGTGTCGAATCCCGTGGAGGGGAACAGCAGTACGTCGTGCGCCGCCATCGCGGTGAGGCACTCGAGCTGGGACACGCCGCCGTGCAGCCGGACGCGGTCCGTGAGCCCGCCCTCCTCGATCGCGGCGCCGGCCGTGGCCTCCAGATCTCCGGTGCCGTACACGTCCAGCGTGCAGCCGGGCGTCCGGCGCACGGCCTCGATGGCTTCCAGCAGCCGCTTCTCCGGCGACAACCGCGCGCACCACAGCACCCGCAGGGGCGCCGGGTCTTCCGCGACGGTGCCGGTGAAAGTCGCTGTGGCCTTTTTCGTTTCGCCGCTGTCCGCCGAGTGCGTGGTCGCGGCGGCGGCGCGGGCCTCGTCGAGCAGTGCGTCGTCGATGCCGTTGGAGATCACCCGAATCGGGCGATCCAGCCCGTGCGCGCGGAACCGGTCGGCGAAGTGCTCGGTCGGCACGATCACCCGGTCGGCGGCGCGCGCGTGGTTCACCATCGTGTGCCAGGCGTGCCGCGCCGCGCGCGATTCGTCGTTGCGCGACAACGATTCCCGATGCGGAACGAAGCGGCCGTGCAGAACCCGCACGGCGAGCGCGGACAGGTACGGCGTCGGCGACGTGTGCTGGATGAACGCGTCGTCGCGGCTGTGCACCGTCTGCACGACCGGAATCCCGTGGCGGCGTGCGGCGCGCAGCCCGGCGACCGCGACGCCGTAGGTGGTGTGCAGGTGCACGACGTCGACCGGACCGCGGGCGGTGATGGCCGCGTCGATGCGGCGAGTGTTCTCCGACGTCGGCAGCACCATCGCGAATCCGTTCACCCGCACGCCCGCGAGTGCCGAAAGGACCACCAGGTCGGGGTCGGGTTCGGTAGATTCCGGCGTGGGTGCGGCGAACACCGTGACCCGGTGACCGGCACGTGCCAGACCGCGCCGCAGGGCGTTCACCGATGTCTGGATTCCGCCGAGAGTGGCGGGATGGAAGTCGGTGAACAACGCGACGTGCATGGCCACCACCGTACGGACGCAGGAGGTCCGATGAGGGAGAATCGCGCCGACCGGCTGGAGGCGACGGCATGAGGGTGGCGATACCGCTGACCGGCACGCGCGGGGACGTGCAACCCGCGGTGGCACTCGGTGTGGAACTGCGCCGCCGCGGCCACGAGGTGACCGTCGGCGCTCCGCCCAATCTCGCCGATTTCACCGCACGCGCCGGGCTGACCGCGATTCCGTGCGGTCCGGACGTGCAGCAGCTGTACGCCTCCGACGAGGGGCAGCGCGCGCTGGCCGCGGGCAGCAGCTTCCGCTTGATGCAGCTGGTCGGCAAGCAAATGGCCGACTACGCCGAGCGGATGAACCGGGAGGTGATCGAGGTCTGCCGCGACGCCGACATCATCGTCTCCACGCTGCTCACCGAGGATCGGGCCGCGTCGGTGGCCGAGGCGATGCGGGTGCCGATGGTGACCATGCACGGATTTCCCGGCCGGAAGAACGGGGCGTATCCGTTCCCCGGCGCGCTGCCGCCGCACTGGCGTCCGCCCGCCGCGGTCAACCGCGCCACCTGGACGCTGGCCGAGAACTTGCGGCGGGTGGTGTTCCTGCGCTACCTCGACCAATTGCGCCGCGAACTCGGCTTGCGCAGGTCGGTGGCGAGCCCGGCGGCCGTGCTGGATCGCCGCGGCGTGCCCGAGGTTCAGATCTACGACCGCGCGCTGGTGCCGGGTCTGGCCGAGGAGTGGGGCGAGCGCAGGCCGCTGGTCGGCTTCCTGCCGCTCGAGCGCTCGGCCCGCGAGGCGGTCGGTGAGCTCGCCGCCGACCACGGCGAGGTGCTGGCCTGGATCGCGGAGGGCGAGCCGCCCGTGTACTTCGGATTCGGCAGCATGCCCATCAGGGACACGCACGCGGTGCTGGCCATCGTGGAGCAGGTCTGCGCACGGCTCGGCAAGCGCGGGCTGGTGAGCGCGGGATGGAGCGATCTGGACGCCGCGAACGCCGAGACCGGCCCGAACGTGCGGGTCGTCGGACCGCTCGCGCACGACATCGTCTTCCCGTTGTGCGTCGCGGCCGTGCACCACGGCGGGATCGGCACCACCTTCGAAAGCCTGCGCGCGGCCCTGCCGACACTTGTCTGCTCGGTGTCGTTCGATCAGCCGATGTGGGGCGGTCAGGTCGAACGGCTCGGGGTCGGCGCACACCTGCCGTTCCAGCGGCTGGACGCGGAGCGGCTGACCGAAGGCGTACGGACCCTGCTCGCCCCTGAGACCGGGCAGCGGGCGAAAAACTTGGCAGCGCAGCTGAATTCGAGCTCGGACGCGACCCAGCGGACGGCCGACATCGTCGAGCGTGCCGCGACGTGATCCCGACCGTGTCGCGGCGGCCGGTGGCGCCGAACCGGCCCTCCCGCACCATGCCGACCTCGGCGGCGACGACCGCGTCCAATGCCCTCGGTACCCGCCCGCCGAGCCCTGGTGGGACGACGCGCGCGCTCGCCGGGCGCGGATGAGGCGGCTGGGGGAGGCGATCGCGGATTCCGCGGTCATGTTCCGGCGCGCGACGCGCCGCACCCTGCGCAGCCGAGACACCTTGATCGTCTCGCTGCTGCTGCCGATCCTCATCATGCTGTTGTTCGTCTACGTTTTCGGCGGCGCGATTCAGGTCGGCATGCCCTACCTGGATTACGTGCTGCCGGGAATCATCCTGCTGTGCACCGGTTTCGGTGCTTCCATCACCGCGACGGCGGTATCGGCGGACATGATCTCCGGCGCCGTGCAGCGGTTCCGCACGCTGCCCGCCTTCCGGCAGGCGCTGCTGGCAGGGCACGTGGGGGAGGGCGTCGTCCGTAACCTCGCCGCCGTAGGCATCGTGCTCGCGATCGCCTTCACGCTCGGATTCCGTTCCGGCGCGGGCGTGTTCGACTGGATGGCGGCGTTCGGGCTCATCGTGCTGTTCGTGCACGCCGTCACCTGGATCGCCGTCGCCCTCGGCGTGCTGGCCAGGAGCCCGGAGGCCGCGGGCGGGTTCACCTACGCCGTCATGTTCGTTCCCTACGTCAGCAGCGCGTTCGTCCCGATCGACACCATGCCGGGCTGGCTGCGCCCGTTCGCCGAGCATCAGCCCGCCACACCGGTGATCGGCACCGTGCGAAGTCTCCTGGCGACCGGCGGAGCAGGGCAGGCCGTCGCGGCGGTACTGTGGTGCCTCGGACTCACCGTCATCGGATACGGCTGCGCCGCAGTGCTGTACGCGCGGCGATGACCTGCGTCAGGAGCGTTTGCCGGTGCGCTTGGCTTCCCGCTCGGCGGCGGTGGCGAGATACTCGCCGAGTTCGCGGCGCAGCGTCACATCGAGCGACCGCGCGAGCGTGGCGTGCACCGAGGCGGTGGCCAGCTCCCGCATCTTGTTCAACATCGTTGTGGTATCGGCGATCTCGCCGCTGGTCTGCGGCAGCCAGCCCGGACCGTGCTCGTCGATGATGTGCTGCTTGGCGGCGGTGATCATGATGTGGGTGATGTCGTCGATCCGGTCGGCGACCTTGGCGTAGATCTCGATCAGGGTGCGCAGCTCCAGGCCGTATTCGTGCAGCTCGGCGAAGGAGGCCAGCAGCTGGGTGTCGGTGAACACGACGGTGTCGCCCTCGACCCGGACCAGCTTCATCTCGGTCAGCCGGTCGACCAGATCGGTGGCCTCGCTGCCGAGCAGCGTGTCGATCAGCTCGCGCGGCACCTCGAAGGTCTCGGTCTTCGCCCAGGAGGCCGTGACCGCGTGTTGCAGGCCGAGCACCTCGGTGAGATCCTTGCCGGTCTCCCAGCTGGTGATGAAGTCGGCGATGTGCGCGGTGGTGAAGCCGCGCTGCAACAGCGCGTCGATCAGCCGCAGCCGGTCCAGGTGCGCCTCGCCGTAGATGCTGGCCCTGCCGTCCTTGCCGATCGGCGGCGGCAGCAGGCCGCGCTCCTGGTACGCGCGCACATTGCGGGTGGTGGTGCCCGCCGCGCGGGCCAGATCGTCGATCCGGTACTCGGCCACCGCGCTCACCTCCTCGCCCGCCGCGGCGGGCCGGATATCCCGGCGGCCGCGACCTTGATCGTCGAAAAGACCGAGTTTAGCGAGACGAGCCCGGCGGCACCGGCAGGGCGCGCGCCGGGCCCGCGTCGCCGCGGCCGGTCGGACGGAGCGTCCGTCAGGAGACCGCCGCGATCCTGGCCGCCCGCGCGCCCGCGTCGGCGGCCACCACGTGATAGTCCTCCAGCCGCAGATCGCGCAGCTGGTGCACGTACTGCGTCGCGAAACCGGGATACATGGTGGCGTTGAAACCGTCGTCGGTCAGGTACCAGCTGTGGCAGCCGGAGTTCCACGTGGTCGCCGTGAGCCTGCGCTGGATCGCCGCGTTGTACCGGTCCTGGCGGTCCCTGCGGACGTCGAGCATGCGCAGGTCGCGGTCCAGGATGGCGCCGATCGCCTCGACCAGGTAGTCGATCTGCGCCTCCATGTACACCAGCGCCGAATTGTGGCCGGGGCCGGAATTCGGCCCGAAGGTGAAGAACAGATTCGGATAGCCCGACACGGCGACGCTCTTGTACGCGTACGCGCCCCGCGACCACTCCTCGCCGAGCACCCGGCCGTCGCGGCCGGTGATCGGGATCGGCGTGCCGGTCTTGGACACGTCGAACCCGGTCGCGAACACGATGCAATCCGCCTGGTGTTCAACGCCTTCCGCGGTGCGGATACCGTTCGGCGCGAGGCGCGCGATCGGCCAGGTGATCAGCTTGCAGTTGTCGCGCTGCAATGCCGGGTAGTAGTCGTCGGTCATCAGCAGGCGCTTGCACCCGGCGCGGAAGTCCGGCGTCAGCTGGCGGCGCAGCCACGGATCGCGCACCTGCCTGCGCAGCTGGGCCCGCCCGACCAGCTCGACCACGCGGGTCAGCGGGGTGTTCCACACGACGCCGAGCGCCACCGACTCGTGCCCGTAGAACCAGGCGCGCCTGGCCAGCGATTCCGCCCCTGGCACGTGCCGGTAGAGGCTCTTGGTGAGCGGGCTGGTGCGCCGGTTCACCCGGGGCAGCACCCAGCCCGGCGTGCGCTGGAACACCTTGACCGAGGCGGCCTTGTCGACCAGCTCGGGAATGATCTGCACCGCGCTCGCCCCGGTGCCGATCACCGCGACCCGCTTGCCGGTGAAGTCGTAGTCGTGATCCCAACGGGCACTGTGGATCTTGTGCCCTTGGTAGGTCTCGATGCCGCGGAGGGCAGGGAAGCTCGCGTTGGCGAGCGGTCCGGAGGCGAGCACCACGGTGCGCGCCCGCACCGGCGCGGCGCCTTCGACCGCGATGTCCCATATGCCCGCGTCCTCGTCGAACACGATTCCCTTGACGGTGCAACCGAATCGGACGTGCGGGCCGAGCCGATACTGTGCCGCCATCGCCTCGATGTAGCCGAGGATCTCCGCGCTGCCCGAATAGGTCTGCGACCAGTTCGGATTGGGCGCGAAGCTGTAGGAGTAGAGCCGCGACGGAATGTCGCAGGCCGCACCGGGATAGGTGTTGTCGCGCCAGGTGCCGCCCAGCGCGGTGCCGCGTTCCAGGATGGCGAAGTTCTCGATGCCGTGCTGTTTCAACCGGATCGCGGCGCCGATGCCGGCGAAGCCGCCGCCGATCACCGCGACGTCCAGCGTCTGGGTAGTGGTCATGACGTCGTTCCTCATGCCGCGGGCTCGTAGGTGATTTCCTCGGCCCAGCTGGGATCTCTGCGCAGCAACCGCTTCGGCACCCGCGCGGTGATCTTGACCAGGGCGTCGGCCAGCAGGTGATACGGGTGGTCTCGGTTCACCACCCAGCCGCCGTGCATCTTCACGATCTGATACATCGGCAGCCTGCGGGCGAAATCGCTGCGCTCGCCGACATTGCGATAGCGCTTCAGCGCCGTGTAGAGCTTCTCCTCGTCCACGCCCATCGCGACGATGTTGTCGCGCATCTTGTTCAGCAGGGGCACGTAGCTCAGCACACCGATCAGGAAGGTCGGCTTGACCCAACCGCCGATCAGCTCGATGAGCAGCTTGCGCATCTCGGCGTGCCCGAGCAGATCCATCACCGCGAAATCGACCGCGAGGTGCCGGGATTCATCCGCGTTGATCCGCTTGAACGCCTCCTGGCAGACCGGGTCCTCGATCTCGTCCATGATGAACTTGACCAGTGCGCCGTCCAGCGCCACCTCGAGCATCGGGATCACCGTGCCGAGGAACGACAGCGACATGTCGTCGGAATACTTGTCCAGGAAGTCGATGACCAGCTTGACGTTCACGTTCGGCTGCGGGATCTCGTCGCCGTCCAGCATGCCCCAGCGGCGCATCAGCGCCAGCTCGGCATTGGCGTGCTTCTGTTCCTCGGCGTGGAAGTAGCGGTAGATCTCGCGCAGGGTTTCGGTGGGCGCCTTCTTGGCCATGGCCGCGAAACCGCGGGCGCCGACGTTCTCGATCCACATGAGGTCGGCCATGAACGGCTTCAGGCGCGCGTGCAGCTCGGGGGTGATGGTCTCCGCGCCTGGGGCGTCCCAGTCGATGTCGGCCAGCGCCCACTGGCGGTCCTTGATCTTGCGGAGCATGTCCTCGAAGTCCATAGCGATGGCGGCCATGTCAGACTCCCGTCTTGTCGGTGACCGCGTGGCGGTCCGGAGCGGTCGAATCGTCCTGCGGCAGCAGTCGTTCCAGCAGGCCGAGGGCGAAGGTGTACGGCGCGGGGAAGTAGCGCTTGAGGCGCCAGATCAGCTGCGCGTCGAGCTGCGGCAGCACGTAGAGGCTGCCGCGGTCGTTGGCGTCGAGCGTGACGCGGGCGACGTGTTCCGGGGTGAAACCGGTCCAGCGCATGAGGGTTTCGGCCAGTCGCATGGATTGGGTGGTGATGCGACCGTCCCTGGCCACGTTGGTCTTGACGAAGGTCGGGCACAGCACCGTGACCGCGACCCCGCTGCCGCTCAGCTCGGCGGCCATGGTCTCCGACAGCGAAAGCACCGCGGCCTTGGATGTGTTGTACACGGCCATCGAGGGCGCGGCCGCGAAGGCGGCCGCCGAGGCGACATTGACGATGCCGCCGCGGCCCGCCTCCCGCAGCATCGGGGTGAAGATCTCGCAGCCGTGCACCACGCCCCACAGGTTGATGCCCAGCGCCCACTCCCAGTCGGCGAAACCGATGGCGCCCACGGGTTTTCCGCCGATGCCGACGCCCGCGTTGTTGATCACCAGCGAGACCGGCTCGTCGAAGACCGACTCGGCGAAGCGGGCGAGCACCTCCACATCCGCGCGCTGGGACACATCGCAGCGGAAGGCGTGCGCGGCGCCGGGATGGGTGCGCTCGATGATCGCGACGGTCTCCTCGGCGCGCGCCTGGTCGATATCGGCGCAGACGACCCGACCGCCGCGAGCGGCGAGCTCGATAGCGAAGGCGCGGCCGATGCCGCTGCCGGCGCCGGTCACCACGGCCCGCGCCCCGTGGCTGCGGCGCGATCGAAAGCTCAGTGGGACAAGTCTTTCCAACATCTCAACTCACCCGTTCCACATCGGTGCGCGCGGCCCATGCCGCGCCGAGGAATTGCGCGGCCCGGCGCAGCGCGAGGTCGGCCTCCGGAACCAGCCGGGGCAGCGCCTGGAAGACGTGCACCTGACCAGGCCAGATCTCCAGCTCGCAGACGCCGCCCGCGGCGCGTACCAGTTCGCGCAGCCGCCGCGGGTCCGCGCTGAGCATCTCGGCGCCACCGGCTTGGACCAGGATCGGCGGCAGTTCGATGCCCGCGGGCACGGTGAGCCTCAGCCGTGGCGCGTCGGCGGGATGGCCGCGGGTGTACTGGCGGGGCAGCCGCGCCGCGGCGCGCGCCGAGATGACCGGATCGCGTTTGCGTCGTTCCTGTTCGGCGGCGAGGCTCAGGGTGAGGTCGAGCAGCGGCGAGAACATCGTCACGGCGGCCGGTGGCGGCAGCGCGCGGGTCCCGTTCTGCACCAGCAGATCGAGGGCGAGGTGCCCACCCGCCGAATCACAAGCGATGGCAAGGTCTTTCGCCTGGTAGCCGCGCTGGAGCAGCCATCGGTAGCCCGCCGCCACGTCGTCGGCCGCGGCGGGGAAGCGGTGCTCGGGCGCCAGACGGTAGTCGATGAGGAAGACCGGGAGACCGGTCTCGCGGGAGAGCCGGGCGGCGAGCCCGCGGTGGGTGCGGGCCGAGCAGAGGACGTACCCGCTGCCGTGGACGTAGTAGATCGCGCGCCCACTGAATTCGACGCCCGGGGCTCGCACCCATTCGCCGCGTACAGCGTCCGCGCGGACCGGGTCGACGATGGTGCCGGACGGGGGCGGTCCGGCGGCCGCCGTGATCGCGGCGATCAGGTTGCGCGCGAACCAGATGCCCGGCGTGTTCAGGGGAATGGCGCAGTTCAGCGGCCGCAATCCGTACTCGGCGGCCGCGGCGGCAAGTCCGGCGCGCAGGGAGGGCGCGGCGGGAACGCCGGGGACCGAGGTCCTCGTTGACCTTGTCATGGATTCAAGGATCATCTGTGAATGTGCCATTTGTCAATGGCAGATAGGTGCCGCTCCCGTTACGACGTCATCGCGGACGGGTGTCGGCGCAGCTGTGGTAGACCCGCCGAACGTGTGCGGTTCGCCGAACTTGCGAAGCGCGCCGCTGCGGGTATTCGGCAGCAGAGCCTGTTCGGCGCCTTGCGAGCTCCGTGCAGGCGGTGTCGGCTGAGTGTTCGTATGCCTGTGTGGGGAGGGTCTGGTCGTCGGGTCCGCGCGGCGGTCAGTAGCCGCGCGCGGGATCGATCGGCGCGAGCAGTTCGCGCCCCGTGACGAAGCGGACGACGTTCGCCTCGACGTGGTCGGCGAAGGCGGCGAACCGCAACTGCGGCGGATTCGAATCATGCGGCGTCACAATGGCATTCGGCAACACCCAGAGCGGGTGTCCGTCCGGAAGCGGCTCCGGGTCGGTGACGTCGAGTCCGGCGCCGCCGATCGCGCCGGAGGCGAGCGCCGCCACCAGCGCGTCCGTGTCGACCAGGCTGCCGCGGGCCACGTTGATCACCCACGAGGAGGGCTTGAGCCGGGCCAGCACCTCGGCGCTGATCAAGTGCTGGGTGTCGGCGGTCGCGGGCGCGGCCACCACCACGTGGTCGGTGCGCGGCCACACCTTGGACACCTGCGCCGCCGAGATCGTCTCGACCGTCGGCGGAATTCCGGGGCCGGTGACCGGTCGCCCGGACCGGTTCACCGCGATGATGTGCGCGCCCAGCGGGACCAGCATCGGGATCAGTGCGCGGCCGATGCCGCCCGCGCCCACGATGGTGACGGTTTTACCGCGCAGGGAGCCGACGTGCGGGAAGAAGTCCTGCTGGCGCCAGCTGCCCGCGCGCAGGTGTTCGGGCAGGTAGCGCACCCCGGCGAGCAGCATCATCAGCGCGTGCTCGGCCACGCTGGCGGCGAAAGCGCCTGCGGCGGAGGTGAACCGGACGTTCGGATGACGGGCGATCAGACCTCCGGTGAACCAGTCCTCGACGCCGGCCGCGGGCAGCTGCACCCACTCGATGGAGTCGGGCAGCCGCTCGGGAAACTCGCCGGGCCCGCCCGCCCAGATCAACGCCCTCGCCTCGGCGAGGTCGCTCAGCGTCGCGCCGCCCTCGGCGACCGCCTTCTCCAGCAGCGTCGGCGCGGGTTGGGTGGGTCCGATGGCGATCGGTACTGCCGTCTCGTTCACGACCGCGCCTCGCCGACGCTCGGCTCGGTCGCGCGCGAGGACGCGCTGAGCCACTGGATCACTCGCTGACGCTCGATCATGATCGCGGACCTCCTTCGCCCGGCACCGACGGCCCGTGCTCGGACCGACTGCTCGCCACCGCGACGGTAGCACCACGCGGGACTAGGAATCCTCCTCCGGCGGATCCGTCTCGAGACGATCCCGGTCGGCCCACTCCAGCAGCTCATCGATGGCGAAGACGGCGTCATCGATTCCGGCGTGCAGGTCGCCGACCTCGGCGTAGCGCGGCGGCACCGTCTTCATGGTGAAGTCGCGCGGATCGATGTCGGGGATCTCGTCCCAGCGGACCGGCGTGGAGACGGTCGCCTCCGGCACGCCGCGCACCGAATAAGCCGCGGCGATGGTGTGGTCGCGTGCGTTCTGGTTGTAGTCGACGAACAGCAGTTTCGGGTCGCGGTCGCGCCGCCACCAGGTGGTGGTGACGTCGTCGGGGGCGCGGCGCTCCACCTCGTGCGCGAATGCCAGCGCGGCCCTTCGCACGTCGGCGAAACCCTGCTCCGGCGCGATTCGCACGTACACGTGCAATCCGTTGCCGCCCGAGGTCTTCGGCCAGCCTACGGCGCCGAGTTCGTCGAGCACCTCGTGCACAACGCCCGCCACGCGCTGCACTCGCGACCACGGGCAGTCCGGCATCGGGTCGAGGTCGATGCGCCACTCGTCGGGACGTTCGGTGTCGGCGCGGCGGGAGTTCCATGGGTGGAACTCGACGGTGGACATCTGCACCGCCCAGATCACGTCGGCCAGTTCCCGCACGCACAGCTCGTCGGCGTGCCTGCCGTAGCGCGGAAAGAAGACCCGCACTGTCGGAATCCACTCCGGCGCGCCCTGCGGCAGGCGCTTCTGATGCACCTTGTCGCCGGACAGGCCCTTGGGGAAGCGGTGCAGCATGCAGGGACGGTCGCGCAGAGCGTTGACGATGCCGTCGCCGACGCTCAGGTAGTACTGCACGAGATCGAGCTTGGTCGCGCCGGTCTCGGGGAAGTACACCCGATCCGGGTTGGAGATGCGCACCGTGCGGTCACCGACGTCCAGCTCGACGGCCGATGAGGACTTGCTCGCCACGGTCCGAGCTTAACGGTCCAGATCGGACGACGTCCGTCGAAAACGCGGGCCCCGCGGCGTCCGATCGTGGTTCCGCGCGATGCACCGTTCTGGTATGCATGAAGGTATGAGCAAGGCGACGCGCATCACGGTGACGCTGGATCCGCAGGTCGCCGAATGGGCCAAGCAGGCCGCCGAGCGTCAGAACCGCAGCCTTTCGTCGCTGATCAACGCGTCGCTGCGTTCCGCGCTGGTGCACGACAGTCTCACCAGCCTCACCGTCGACGACGCCGCCGACTTGTCCGCCGCCCAAGACGAACTCGACCTCACCGAGTCCGCCGCCGCCGACGCGCGCCGCCGCTCCCGCGGTGCCGCATGAGGCGCGGCGAAATCTGGGGCTACGCACCGACTCTCAGCGACGGCACCCCCTTCCCCCGGCGCAGCACGGTGGTGCTGGTCTCCGATCCGGCCGTCATCACCTCGCCGTATCGCTGGTTGCACGTCGTCCCGGTGGTGGTCAGCGATCCCGGCCACGTGCTCGGGGTGTACACCGAACACGGCTGGGCGGACGCACTGGAACTGCACCGGGCCTACCGCCCTTGGCTCACCGAGAAGCTGGGGAAGTTGACCGCAGCGGAGAGCGAGTCGCTGGACGCGAGTCTGCGGGCGACGTTGAGTTTGTAGATCTGCGGAAGTGCGGCAAAGCACGTGCCAGTTGGTCTGGTCGCCGAGGGTGTGTCGCTGTCAGCGCTCGGGGCAGCGCCGGTTACCGGCACGGAGCGCCATCGCGCACGCCATGAGCCTGCGTGCGGTCAGGTGACCGAGGCCAGCGCGAAGGGAAGGACGGCGGGTGCGCCCGCGCGGCGGAGGGCGTGGGCGGCGAGCGTGAGGGTCCAGCCGGTGTCGGTGCGGGCGTCGACCAGGAGAACCGGGCCGTCGAGACCGGAGAGGTCGGGGACATCCCAGGAGTCGTGGAGCCCCGCGACGCGGTGCGCGGAGTTGGCTGCGGAGACCGGTGGGTGGCCGGGGCGGGTCGCGAGGGTGCCCAGGTCGCGGAGTCGGCCGACCTCCGCGAGGCGGGCGGCGAGAGTGGCGGTCAGCACGGCATGGCGCTCGGACGCGAGGGCCAGGACCGAGGTGGGGCGGGTGGACCAATCCCATTCGCGCAGGACCGCGATGCAGGCGTCGAAGACGACGTCGGGGACGGGGTCGTCGGGTGCGTCCAGCAGGGCGCGCAGGCGTTGGCCCCAACCGAGATCGGTGAGCCTGCCGAGCACGCGGCCGGTCTCCGCGCCATCGGCGATCTTGCCGGACAACGGGATTCCGAGCTTGGCCATGCCGGTCGGCCACTGTTTGCGCGGCGCGAGGTCGAGGCCGGGGCGATCGAGGCGGGCGCGGGTGGCCGCGACGGCGCCGGCGTCGACCGTGGCGTCGGGCCGTGCACCGGTGCAGTTGTCGCAGCGGCCGCAGCCGGGTGCGTGTGCGTCCAGCGCGGGCAGGCCGGGGTCGTCGAGCTGGCGGCGCAGGAAGTTCATCCGGCAGCCGGTGGTCGACTGGTAGTCCAGCATCGCCTGCTGCTCGACCTCGCGGGCCGAGGCCAGGCGTTCGTAGCGTTCGGTGTCGTAGACCCACGGTTCGCCGGTGCTGATCCAGCCGCCGCGGACCCGGCGCACCGCGCCGTCCACGTCCAGCACCTTGAGCACCATCTCCAGCCGGGAACGGTTCAGCTCGACCAGCGGCTCGAGCGCCGCGGTGGACAGCGGACGGTCCATATCCAGGGCGTCCAGCACGGTGCGCACGATGTGCTCGCGTGGGAAGGCGACCGAGGCGAAGTAGCTCCAGATCCGGGTGTCCTCCGGGCCGGGCAGCAGCACCACCTCGGCGCGCTCGGTGCCGCGACCGGCGCGGCCCACCTGCTGGTAGTAGGCGATGGGTGAGGAGGGCGCCCCGACGTGCACGACGAAACCGAGATCGGGTTTGTCGAAGCCCATGCCGAGCGCGGAGGTCGCGATGAGCGCCTTGACCTCGTTGCGCAGCAGCGCCGATTCCAGCGCCTCGCGTTCGGCCGGATCGGTCTGCCCGGTGTAGGCCGCCACAGTGTGGCCGTGCGAGTTCAGCACGTCGGCCAGGTCGTGGGCGGCGGCAACGGTCAGCGTGTAGACGATGCCGGAACCGGGCAGCCGATGCAGGTGGCCGCTCAGCCAGGCCGTGCGTTCGACCGCGTCGTCCAAGCGCACCACCGACATGTGCAGCGACTCCCGGTCGAGCGTGCCGCGCAGCACCAGGGTGTCGGTGCCGATCTGCGTCGCGACGTCGGTGACCACGCGGTCGTTGGCGGTCGCGGTGGTGGCGAGGACCGGCACGTCCGAGCCCAGATCGGCGATCAGGGTGCGGATGCGGCGGTAGTCGGGCCGGAAATCGTGGCCCCAGTCGGAGACGCAGTGCGCTTCGTCGATGACCACGAGGCCCGCGTCGGCGGCCAGCTTCGGCAGCACCTGATCACGGAAGTCCGGATTGTTCAGCCGCTCCGGGCTGACCAGCAGCACATCGATCTCGCCGCCCGCGACTCGCTGGTGGATCTCGTCCCACTCGGTGACATTGCCCGAGTTGATGGTCGCCGCGACCACACCCGCGCGCTCGGCCGCCGCCACCTGGTTGCGCATGAGCGCCAGCAGCGGCGACACGATCACCGTCGGGCCCCGCCCCTCGGCGCGCAGCAGCTTCGCCGCGATGAAATAGACGGCCGACTTGCCCCACCCCGTGCGCTGCACGACCAGGGCGCGCTGCCGCCGCACCACCAGCGCCTCGATCGCGGTCCACTGATCCTCCCGTAGCCGCGCGCCCGCCCCTGCCAGCTCGCGCAGCAGCCATTCGGCCCGCTCCCGCAGGTCGGAAGCGGTGCCGTCGATCGCGAAACTCTCCTCGGCCGTGGTCACGCGCTCCATGGTGCCTCACCCCACCGACACCTTCCGCCGCCCGCCCCCGCGTGGACACGCCGAGCAGATTCCCGCGAAGTCCCGATCCGCCACCGATCCGGCGGCTTCGCGGGATCATCGTGGTACCCCGTGGTCGCGCGAGAACCGGGGTGACGATGAACAGCGATGGTGGGAGCGCAGGAGGCGAACGATGTCGTACCAGTATCAGCCGCCCCCGAACTGGACCCCGCCCGGCGCGCAGTTCCGCACGAGCGGGAACGCAGGACGCACGCTCGTCGCGGTGCTGACAGGATTGGTGGTGACGCCGATCGGGATCGCGCTGGCCGCGCACGGCGCTGCCGACACCAGACAGTGGGTGATCCTCGGCGACACCGCCGACCGCCTCGGCTCGACCTTCCAAATCATCGGCGGCGCAGCACTTCTGCTCTTGGTCGCCGCCCTCGCGGCCTACTCGCCCGTGGGAACGATCCTGGCCGGTCTGGTGTGGGGCGTGTTCCCCGGCATCGTCTACTTCCTGTTCCCGGACGACACTTTCCGTTTGATCGACAACCTCCCGCTGATGTCCGCCGAGACGCGACTTGCGGTGCACGCCTGGGTGATCAACGGCAGCATCTTCCTCGCCGGGGTGCTGCTGGTGGGCGCGGGAATCGCGGGCACATTGCGCCGCCGCTGAATTGGCGGCACCGTGCGCCGCACCAGACCGTCGCGCTCGAGGTGGCGCACAGTTCGGGTACGACGCGGTTTACCAATGCCCGAGGATCGCGGCCAGCAGTCCGCCGGTGTAGTCCGGTCCGAGGGTGCCCAGCGCCGCCGGTGTGGTCGGGGTCGACACTGTCTGGATATCGCAACCGGTCGGCGGGAGGCCCGCCTCGGCGGCTCGATCCTTCAGCCAGGCGAATGCGGCGGGCGCGCCGAGGCCCCATTCGAAAGTGTGCGCGGAGACCACGCTGGCGATGACATCGCGCCGATAGGTCACGGAAGTCCCTGCGGCGCAATACTGGTCGACGAACTGATCGGCGGACGCGATGGTGCTCAATTCGTCGTCGACGGCGTTGTAGACATACAGCGGCGCGGTGGGGGCGGTGTCGCCCAGTGCTCGTTCCGCGAGCACGCGCTGGGTGAGCGGTGCGCTCATGACCTGCTGCAATGGCTCGGTCAAGAGGCTGTCGAAGTCACGGAACGCGAAGCTGACCAGGTTCTGCGGTGTGCAGCTCGCCGCCGCTGCCGCGAGCAGCCGCTGGCCTTCCTCGGTGACGATGCGATCGAGCAGCGCCGCGAATTCGGGGGAGTCCTGTTGCAACGCTGCCACGCCGACCGCGACCAAACCAGCTACTGGAGAACCATTTCCGTTCAAGATCGCGGCGGCGAAATCTGGAACTGGCGCACCGATCGCCATACCGGCCACGTTCAATTCGGGTGCATAGCTCGGCTGAACCTGAGCGGCCCACGTCGTGGCGATTCCGCCACCGGAGTACCCCCAGAACAGCGCGGGCGTATCCGCTCCGATCGGACCCAGTGGGGAAAAGTTCTCCGCGGCTCGAACACCGTCGAGCGCAACGTATCCCGGTTCCCGCGGCGTCAGGAAGCGGTTCTCGACACCACCGAGGTCCGGCACCGAGACTACCCACCCCTGGGCCAGTCCCGCCGCGATCATCGCTGTTTCGCTGGCTGTCGTCGACAGCGTGATCGGCCCGCCGCTACCCCCGAACTCGAACCATGGCGCGCCGGTCCGCAGAACCTGCGAGGGCATGCAATTCGGCGCGATGGCGTCGATCATGCTGTCGTAGGACAGGATCGCGGTCGCGGGCCTGCCGTGATCCGCCATCAGGATCGTGGTCACCGCGGCATACGGATCGCCG
Source organism: Nocardia sp. NPDC050793 (assembly GCF_040654065.1). NCBI lineage: Bacteria > Bacillati > Actinomycetota > Actinomycetes > Mycobacteriales > Nocardiaceae > Nocardia > Nocardia sp. NPDC050793. Next base: position 409,363 of record NZ_JBFAHG010000005.1, on the reverse strand, counting down.
TTCGAATCGGTTGTCCGATAAAGCAACTGCCAGGCGCGGACCCGCATGGGAATCAGCTGGAGCGCGGCAGGAGTGATCGGCCGCGACCGCAGAACAGTGCCCGGCTCAGTCGACTCGTAACCGACCGGAGGCAGATAGAACGTATCGGTGGTGTTCGGAATCGCCGCCGCAGGGGTGCCCAGCCCGACCAAAGCCGCACACGTCGTGGAGACGGTGAGGACGAGCGCCGCCATCCGCCTCCGCCACGCCCGCCCAGGGTTGGCCCGCCCCGCACCCGGCTGCCCGCTCGACGCTGTCCACATGTGCAGACTATAGAACGCGTTCTAATTCCTGTTCGCGTTATCGCGCGACGAACACCTTCGCCGCGCCGACGCACCGGCTGGGCCGCGCGGACCCGGCCGGACCGTGAGGGTCCGGCCGGGGCGGAGCTCAGCCCTTGACGCAGAGGACCTGGCGTAGCGTCGCCACCACGTCGACCAAATCGCGCTGGGCGGCGATGACTTCGTCGATGTCCTTGTAGGCGGCGGGGATCTCGTCCACCACGCCTGCGTCCTTGCGGGACTCGACGCCCTCGGTCTGGGCGATCAGGTCGGCGACGGTGAACTGCCGCTTGGCGGCGTTGCGGCTCATGCGCCGTCCCGCGCCGTGCGCGGCGGACTGGAACGAGTCCGGGTTTCCCTTGCCTCGCACGACATACGAGCGCGTACCCATCGAGCCCGGGATCAGCGCCAGATCGCCCTCGCCCGCGCGGACGGCGCCCTTGCGGGTGACGAGCATCGGTATGCCGTCGATGATCTCCTCCGCCACATAGTTGTGGTGGCAGGAGATCGGCGTTTCGAAACGCACCTCGCGACCGGCGAATTCGTCGCGCACCGCACGGCAGACCAGGGCGAGCATCACCGCGCGGTTGCGCGCCGCGTATTCCTGCGCCCAGGTCAGGTCGTGCCGGTAAGCGTCCATTTCCGGTGTGCCGGAGAGAAATACGGCCAGATCCCGGTCCGGCAGGTCCACGTTGTGCGGCAGCGAACGGGCGACCGTCATATGCCGCTCGGCGAGTTCCTTGCCGATATTGCGGCTACCGGAATGCAGCAGGATCCACACCGTGTCGTCTTGGTCCAGGCAGATCTCGATGAAGTGATTGCCCGAGCCCAAGGTGCCCAATTGCTTGTGCGCCTTGGACTCTCGCGCGCGAACGCCCTTGTCCAGCGTGGTGAACGAACCCCAGAACCGATCCCAGCCCGAGCGCAAGGTGGCGGTACCCACCCCGAATGCCGAGGCCTCGGCGCCGATCTTGCCGACGTTCACCGGGTCGTCGTGCGCGTGGAAACCCACCGGCACGGCGGCCTCGATCCGAGACCGCAGCGAATGCAGGTTGTCGGGCAGGTCGGCGGCCGTCAGATTCGTCCGGACGCTCTCCATACCGCACCCGATGTCCACACCGACGGCCGCGGGCGCCACCGCGTTCTTCATCGCGATGACCGACCCGACCGTCGCCCCTTTGCCAAGGTGCACGTCCGGCATCACGCGCACCCCGTGCACCCACTCGAGTTGCGCGATGTTTCGCAGCTGCCGCAGCGCGGCAGGCTCGATATCGTGCTCATTGGCCCACATCAGCGTCTGCGCCCTGGTACCGCGCAGCTCGACGGGAAACATCGGTCTACCTTCTTTCTTTCTCTTGATGATTCCACGGTAAAGACTGGTTGACCGCTGCGCACTCGATTAAAACGCCCCGTCACCGCGGCTCGTCGCACCGCACGGCGCCGCCTGACCGGCGCGTTCCGCCGTGGCCGCCTCGATGCGAGTCGTTGTCGCCGATTCGACGCTCGACTCGGGCATCAGCGTCGCCCCGGGTCCGCGAACAATCAGGCCATCATGCGGCTGCTGCCGAATCAGAAAGTCCAGAATGTCCGCATGATCGAGCGCACCGAGGTTTCCGTGTCGCGGCGATCGCGCTCTACCGCGGCTGGGGCTTCCCGGAGGTGCCGGAGAACGGATAGTCCCTCATGGCGTTGCCGTGGGCGAGGGCGGAGACGAGGCTCTCGGCGTCGGCGGTGGTGATGACGTCGTCGGCCAGCCATTCGTCGAGCAGCCCGCCGAGGGCGTCGCGCCACAGCACGGCGCCGAGGTAGTGCAGTTCGGGGAGGCCGTAGCCGTCGGAGGAGTAGAGCACCGAGTGGAACGGCGCGAGTTCGAGTGCTTCGGCGAGCAGCGTGCGAGCGCCGCGGCCGACGTGCGGAATGGCGAGTCCGAGGTCCATCCGGACGTGCTCGAAGACGTGCGCGAGGTAGGCGGCGTTGCGGTGGAACGGCCAGCAGTGCAACAGCACGACCGTGAGTCCGGTGTGCGCGGTCGCGCGCAGGAAGTCGGTGAGCAGCAGCGGGTCCGCGTGCTGGAGGCGCAGGTCGGGGTCGCCGAAGCCGGTGTGGATCTGTAGCGGCAGGCCGAGTTCCGCGCCGACCCGCGCGCCGAGTCCGACGAGCCAGCCGAGCGTGGCCGGATCGCTGAGCCGGTGTTCGGGCGCGAGTGTCGGCGGCGGCGTATCGGTCAGCGGGAAGTCCAGGCCGGTCCGGTAGGCCACGACCGTCTTGAGGCCTGCCGCGCCCGCGGCCCGTTCGCGCACCGCGGCCTCGATGCGGTCGAAGGCCTTCGCGGTGCCGCCCACCTCGGCGACGACCTCTTCGGCGACCTGTTCGAGCCGCACGATCTCGCCGATCTCCCCACCGGCCAGTTCACCGAACTCGGTCAGGCCGGTGAGCCCGTCGGGCAGGCCGGTGTCGACCAGCCAGCGGGCCGTGCCCGCCGCGCCGAGCAGTCGCGCGCTCACGTCGCGCCAGCCGAGATCGGCGCGGCGCGCCAGGTACGCGTCCGCTCCGGTGTGCGGCGGCAGGTCGAGGACCGGGGCGCACCAGCGCCGGACGGCTAGCCCGAGGGCCGAGTCGAACGAACCGCGCCTGCCCTCGCCGAGCAGCGCCTCGAAGCCGGGACGGTCGAGGTCGGCCGCCGTGACGCCGTGGCAGTGGTGATCGGTGAGGGTGACGTCGCCGGTGAGCGTCATCAGAACCGCCAGAGCGTGAACGCGACGAGTTCTTCGGGTCTGGCGGCGCGGTAGCGTTCGGCCTCGGCCCGCCGCACGGTGACCAGCGCGTCGTGCAGTTCGGGCCCCATGGCGTCGGCGAGCACGGTGGACGCGGCGAGATGCGCGGCCGCCTCCGCGGCATCGGCCGGGAGCCTGCGCACCTGGTACCGGCGTGCGAAAGTCGCGGGGTCACCGGTGATTTCCTTGGGCAGGGCCAGTCCCTCCGCGATGCCCGCGAGCCCGGCGGCGATCACGGACCCGACGATGAGATACGGATTGCCCGTCCCGTCGAAGCATTTGACCTCGGCATTGGCTGCCCAGCGCTCGGTCCCCTGCACACCCGTGACGAAACGCAATGCCGCTTCGCGTGTTTCGCGTCCCCAGCACTGCCAGATCCCCGCCCATCGGGAGGGTTGCAGCCGTAGGAAGCTGGCCGGATTCCCGGCGCCGACCGCGACCAGCGCGGGCAGTTCCCGCAGCACGCCGGCGAGGAACGCCGCGCCCGCCTCCTTCATGCCGTAGGGGCCCGGTCCGTCGGCGAACAGCGAACCGCTCTCGTCGTGCGCCGAAAGATGCAGGTGCGCACCGGAACCGGTGCCGCCGGGTACCAGGCAGGGCGCGAACGTCGCGCGCCAGCCGTACTTCCCGCTCAGCTCCCGGATGGTGTGCCGCAGCAGCACCGCCGCGTCGGCCGCGGCGACCGGATCGCTGGGCGCGATGGAGATCTCCAGCTGCGACGCCGTGTATTCCGGGTGGAACTGTTCGACCCTGAGCCCTTGCCGAATCAACAGGCTCACCAATTCGCGGGCGTACTCCGCCACTTGGCCGAGCCGGATGATGCCGTAGGCGGGGCCGTGGACGGCGGGGGTGAAGCCGATCGGGTCCTCGGCTCGGCCCAGTGCCCATTCGGTCTCGAAGGCCATCGACAGCCGCAATCCCGCTCGCCGCGCCGCCTCGACCTGTCGCGCCGCGAAACCGCGCTGACAGGCCGCGAATCGTGTGCCGTCCTGGGTGTACTTGTCGGCGGGCGCCCACGCCCATCCGTGCTGACCGGCGAGTTCGGTGAGCGCGCCGAGATCGGGCACGAGCCGCAGGTCCCCGTCGGGTCCGCCGAGATAGCGGCCCACCGTCATCAGATCGTCGAAACCGAAGGTCTCGAAACACGGCGAGACGCCGACACCGAACCGCGCGGCATGCGCCAAACGCGCGGCAGGGACCGTCTTGACCCGCGTGATGCCCGCGTTGTCGACGAAGGACAGCGCGATCATCTCGGCGTCGACGCGATCGATCGGCGCCGCCGCGTCACCGTCGGCCGGAATGCGCTCGGGCATGGTGGGCATGAATCCCAACGATAGGCGCTGTACAGCGCGGTCGCGGGACAACACGGGTGGACGCGCCGGGGTCCGACGAGGCTGCCCGCGCGGTTCCGCGGGCGGGCCGGGAAAGGCGGGGACGTCCGGCTAGTTCGCGCGCTCGCGCAGCAGGGCCTCGATGCGCTCCCGGTCCGGAATAGCACTGCTGGCGCCGAGCTGGGTGGTTGCGAGAGCGCCTGCGGCACACGCCCATTCGAGCGCGGCGCGCGGTCCGCGAGGCCAGGCGGCGGCAAGCGCGCCGGTGAAGGCGTCGCCCGCTCCGGTGGTGTCGACGACGTCCACCGGGACGCCGGGAACCGACAGTTCCGAACCGTCCGGTCCGCGATAGGTCGCCCCGGCCGCTCCCCGGGTGACGACCAGGTGCCGGACGGCGTGCAGCGCGCCACCGAGCTGGGCCGCCTCGCCCGAATTCACCACGGCCACATCGACGTCGTCCCACATGTCGGACGGAAGACGTTGCGCAGGGGAAGGATTGAGCATCACGACGGTGCCTTTCGCGCGCGCGTGCCTGGCCGCGGCGGCGACGGTCGGGATCGGAATCTCCAACTGGCACAGCAGGACATCGGATGCGCCGATCAGCGCGAGATCGTCGGCGGTCAGCTCGGTCAGCGCCGCGTTCGCCCCGCCGACCACGATGATGCTGTTCTCGCCCGTGCTGTCCACCACGATGGCGGCGATCCCGCTCGGACCGGGCAGCGTGCGCAGCCGGTCGGCGCCGACGCCCGATTCGGTGAGCACCCGGCGCAGGTCACCCGCGAACACGTCGGATCCGACCGCGCCGAGGAAAGCCACCGCGCCGCCCGCCCGTCGCGCCGCGATCGCCTGATTCGAGCCTTTGCCGCCGGGCACCATGGTGAACCCGCTGCCGAGCACTGTCTCCCCCGGTGCGGGCCGCCGCCGGGTGGTGGTGACGAGATCCATGTTGATGCTGCCGAGCACGGCGATCACGGGGACGTCAGCGGTCATACCCCGGGACCGTAGTCCGCGGTCGCCCCGCCCGCACGCATCCGAACCCCCCGGCCGCGCGCCGGGCCGCTCGTGCAGGTGGAAAGCGCCGCCGACCCGGTGCGTAGGCTGTTAGCCATGACGGCAGGAACGACGACCGAGCTGGATGTCCGCGAGGCGGTACACGACGCCGCGCGAAAGGCCCGCGTCGCGTCCAGGGCGCTGGCGCAGCTGACCACCGCGCAGAAGAACGAGGCGCTGCACGCCGCGGCGGACGCGCTGCTCGCCGCGGCCGACACCGTGCTCGCGGCCAACGACAAGGACATCGCGACGGCCGAGGCCGCAGGCACCGAGGCCTCGCTGCTGGATCGGCTGCGGCTCACCGAAGCGCGCATCGACGGCATCGCGTCCGGATTGCGTCAGGTCGCGGGTCTTCCGGACCCGGTCGGCGACGTGGTGCGCGGCTCGACGTTGCCCAACGGGCTCGAGGTCCGCCAGGTGCGGGTGCCGCTCGGCGTGGTCGGCATGGTCTACGAGGCGCGGCCGAACGTCACGGTCGACGCCTTCGGTCTGGCGCTGAAGTCGGGCAACGCCGCACTGCTTCGCGGCTCCTCCTCAGCCGCCGAGTCCAACGCCGCCCTGGTCGACGTCCTGCGCAAAGCGCTGACGGCACAGGGCATCCCGGCCGACGCCGTGCAACTGCTGCCCAGCCACGACCGCTCCAGCGTCACCCACCTGATCCAGGCGCGCGGCCTGGTCGACGTGGTGATCCCACGAGGCGGCGCGGGCCTGATCAACGCGGTGGTGCGCGACGCCACCGTGCCGACCATCGAGACCGGCACCGGCAACTGCCACGTCTACGTGCACGCGGCCGCCGATCTGGAGATGGCCGAGCAGATCCTGATCAACGCCAAGACCCGCCGTCCGAGCGTCTGCAACGCGGCCGAGACGGTCCTCATCGACAAGGCAATCGCCGACATCGCGCTGCCCAAGCTCACCGCGGCCCTGGAGCGGCACGGCGTCACCATCCACGGCAACCTGCCCGGCCAGGTGCCCGCCACCGACGCCGATTGGGGCGAGGAGTACCTCACCCTGGACATCGCGCTCGAGATCGTCGACGATCTCGACGCCGCCGTCGAGCACATCAACACCTGGGGCACCGGCCACACCGAGGCCATCGTCACCGGCGAGCTCGCGGCGGCGCGGGAGTTCACCAGTCGGGTCGACGCCGCGGCGGTGATGGTCAACGCGTCCACCGCGTTCACCGACGGCGAGCAGTTCGGCTTCGGCGCCGAGATCGGCATCTCGACCCAGAAGTTGCACGCGCGCGGCCCGATGGCACTGCCGGAGCTCACGTCCACCAAGTGGATCGTGTGGGGCGACGGGCAGATCCGCCCGGCGTAGTCTGCCGCCGCGGGCTTTTCGGAGGCAACCGCCTCCTGCTTTTCGAAGGAAGGACTGACCAGTGGCCGATGCACCGCAAGAGCCGATCTTCACCTCGGTCGATGATGTGATCGAGCGGCTCGCCACCACCGGCTATCTGGCCGACAAGGCCACCGCCACCTCGGTGTTCCTCGCCGACCGGCTGGGCAAGCCGCTGCTCATCGAGGGCCCGGCCGGTGTCGGCAAGACCGAGCTGGCCCGCGCCGTCGCGCAGACCGCGGGCGCGGAGCTGGTGCGCTTGCAGTGCTACGAGGGCGTCGACGAGGCCCGCGCGCTGTACGAGTGGAACCACGCCAAGCAGATCCTGCGCATCCAGGCCTCCAGCGAAAACGATTGGCAGGAAACGAAGGCCGACGTCTTCACCGAGGAGTTCCTGCTCTCCCGTCCGCTGCTCACCGCGATCCGCCGAGCCGACCCGACGGTGCTGCTGATCGACGAGACCGACAAGGCCGACGTCGAGATCGAGGGCCTGCTGCTGGAGGTGCTGAGCGATTTCGCCGTCACCGTGCCGGAACTGGGCACCATCACCGCCAGCCGCAGGCCGTTCGTGGTGCTGACCTCCAACGCCACCAGGGAGCTGTCGGAGGCGCTCAAGCGCCGCTGCCTGTACCTGCACCTGGACTTCCCGGACGAAGAACTGGAGCGCCGCATCCTGGCCAGCCGGGTGCCCGAGCTGTCCGCCGCGGTGTCCGCCCAGCTGGTGCGCATCGTGCACGTGCTGCGCGGCATGCAGTTGAAGAAGCTGCCCTCGGTCGCCGAATCCATCGACTGGGGCCGCACCCTGCTCGCGCTCGGTCTGAAGGACCTGGACGACTCCACCGTGCGCGCCACCCTCGGCGTGGTGCTCAAGCATCGGAGCGATCACCAGCGCGCGCTGGCCGAGCTGAAGCTGGCCTGAACCATGGTCACGGGATCGGGCCCGGCGGAGACGGTGTCGCTGGACGCCCCGCACGGGCTGCCGGGTCATCTCGTCGGCTTCGTCGAGGCGCTGCGGGCGCGCGGTATTCCGGTCGGTCCCTCGGAGACCGTTGACGCGGGCCGGGTGATGACGGTGCTGGATCTGCTGGACCGCGAGGTGCTGCGCGAGGGCTTGGCCTGCGCGCTGCTGCGCCGCACTACCCACCGTGCCACCTTCGACGGGCTGTTCGACCTGTGGTTCCCGGTCGCGGTGGGGCAGCGCGGCACCGCCGCGGACGAGGTGGCGATTCCGCGCACGCCCGCCGGTGAGGTGGACATTCCGGCCCTGCGCGAACTGCTGGCCGAACTGCTCGCGATGGACGACCCAGGGCGGCAGCTCGACCAGTTGGTGGGACAGCTGGTCGAACAACTCGGCCAGTATCAGTCCGCGCGCGGTCCGTCGTTCTCGGCCTACCAGGCGCTCAAGGAGGTTCAGCCGCAGACGTTGCTCGCCAAGATCCTGGCCGGGCTGGCGGTCGGGCCCGACACCAGCGCGTTCGACGCCGAGGTCGCCCGCAGGGCGGCGCGGCAGCGCATCGCGGGCTTCCGCACCGCCGTGGAGGCCGAGACCCGCAGGCGGGTCGCCGAACGCATCGGCCGCGAGCGGGTCGCCAGTTACGGCGTCGCGCGGCAGGCCGAGGACGTGGACTTCCTGCGCGCCTCCGAACGGGAGCTGGCCGAGCTGCGGCGCAGCACCCAACGGTTGGCCAGAATCCTGGCCTCGCGTCTTGCCGTGCGGCGCAAGCACGCTCGCCGCGGCGAGATCGATCTGCGGCGCACCCTGCGCAAGTCCATGTCGACCGGCGGTGTGCCGATCGACTTGGTGAACCGCAAGCCGCATCCGGGGCGGCCGGAATTGGTGCTGCTGTGCGACGTCTCCGGATCCGTCGCCGGTTTCAGCAACTTCACCCTGCTGTTGGTGAGCGCGTTGCGCGAACAGTTCTCGCGGGTGCGGATTTTCGCGTTCGTCGACAACACCGACGAGGTGACCCGGTTCTTCGACCCGAACACCCAGCTCGACGAGTCGATGACGAAGATCTTCACCGAGTCCGACGTCGTCGGCTTCGACGGGCATTCCGACTACGGCGGCGCGCTGACCGCGTTCGCCCGGGACTTCCCCGACGCCGTCACCAGCCGTAGCTCGCTGCTGATTCTCGGCGACGCCCGCACGAATTACCGTGACCCGCAGCTGGATACGCTGCGCTCGCTGGTCGGGGTCGCCAAGCACGCGCACTGGCTCAACCCGGAGCCGCGAACCCAGTGGGGCTCAGGCGATTCCGCCGCCGACCGCTACCGCGAGGTGATCGAGATGCACGAATGCCGTTCGGCCAGACAGCTGACCGACGTGGTCTCCCGGCTCCTGCCGATCTGAGATGGACGGCGCGCAGCTGCTGGCTTACTGCCTCGCCAAGCCGGGCGCGTGGCAGGACGAGCCGTGGGAGGGCGACGTAGTCGCGAAGGTCGGCGACAAGATCTTCGCGTTCCTCGGCGGCGAATCGGTCGGCCTCAAATGTGGCCGAACCCGGGAGGAGGCCGACGAACTCGTGCACATCTACCCGGACGACGTCACCGCGTCGGCTTACATCGGCCGCTACGGGTGGAACAGCATCCGGGTCGACGGTGCGGTCCCGCCCGACGAGCTGCGCGAGCTCGTCGATCAGTCCTACGACGCGATCGTGAGCAAGCTGCCGAAGTCCAAGCGCCCCAAGTAGTTCCGGGCGACGTTCAGGATTCGTTAAGCGTTTCTTTGGCGACCCCGATCACCATCCCCCGCATGGGGAACGGAGCGCCGGAAGGCGTCGAGGCGGGGTGCGTCGGGCAGACCGGCGACGGGGAAGGGGATCAACGGGGCGAGGATGCCGAGCGGTTGGCCGGGCTGGCCGCGGCTCGGCTGCTCGACGCCCCCGGCGAGGCGGAGGAGTATCTGCGGAAGGCGCTGGCGCTCGGCGCGGGCGCGTTGCCCGCCGAAACGCTCGCGCGGTGGCATTCGCAGCTGGTCATGGTGCTGGCGGGCCGTCCTGGCCGGGAGCTGGAACTGGCGGAGACGGCCCTGCACGCCGCCGCGCGCTGGGGCGGAGTGTCCGACGCGGACGCGGTGCATCTGACCTTGGTCGCCGCGCGCGCACTGCACCGGGCGAGGCGGCACGCCGAGGCCGTCGAGCTCTTCGAGCCACCACTCGCGGCGGGCGCCGCGCCTTATCCCGCAGCCGAAATGGCGGTGCTGCGCGGACAATTCGGCAAGTCGCTGCGCCTCACCGGCAAGTATCGCGAAGCAGGCGAGCAGTTCCTCGAGGGCGCACAGCTGATCCGCACGGATCCCGCGCGCCTCGAACTCCAGGCCGAGCTGCTCTGGTCGGCCGCCTCCGCGTTGGACGCGGGCGGCGCGGAGGACCGAGCGCGGCCCGCGTACTTGCGCGCCGCCCAGCTGTGGGGCGAGCTCGGCCGCATCGGCCCGCGCTCGCGCTGCCTGCGTTCGGCGGCCTGGCTGCGGTACTGGTCCGCGGACTCGGAGTCCGAACGGGAGGACGGGATCGCCGCGCTCGGTGAGGTGCTCGCCGAACTCGAGGCGCTGGCGCAGCGTGAACCCTCGGCCCAGGTGACTCTCGAACTCGAATACACGCGCAACCAGCTCGCGGACATGCGGGAGCGCTGACGGCGTTCTTCAGCGGATGCTCAGCGGTTCTTTGGCGGCGTGCCGGACGGTAGCGGCAGACATCGAGAACGTCTCGGTGCGTCGCGAATTCGGAGACCGGAATGAAGATCTACGCCGCCGCCGCTGCCATCGTGGTAGCGATGGCCGGGCTGCTCACCGCCCGTGCGGCCGCCATCGAGCCGGACGTCGTGGCGGGCCCGCCGAGCGTCGTGGCGCACGCCGGGGTCTCGGAGCTCGTCACCGGACCCGGATACGTCCTCGACGTCCCGCAGGTCGTGGGCGGCGATCCCGCCGCAGCGGCGTTCAACGCGGGAATGCATGCGGCGGCGCGCTTCTGGATCGACCAAGTGGACGCGCGAACCACCCTCGCGCCGGGCCCCGGCCAGGTCACCTCTCTCGGGCCGCGGGTGCTCGGCGGGCTGCTGTCGGTCTCGGTCGACACCGGCGGCGCGACCGTCGTGCTGCGCACCAGTCACGTGACCGACGTGCGAACCGGCCGCACCCTCACCCTCGCCGACCTGTTCACCGATCCCCACCGTGGCCTTGACACCCTCGCAGCCCGGGCCGCCGACCTCCTCCCGCCGCAATCCGGCCTTCCGGCCAGCGCGCTCGAGCCCGCTGAGCACAACTACCGCGTGTGGCTGGCGACCCCGGCGGGCATGCAGATCCACTTCGGCGCCCCGGCCGAGGACCCCACCGGCGACATCGTGGTCACCGTCCCGTGGTACCAGCTGGACGCGGTCCTCGCGCCGGGAATGCGTGCGGTGGTCGGCGGCTGAGCTATTTCTTCGCACCGATCGCTCCTGGCATTTCTCCGGTATGCGGAGAATTGACTGATTATCCGAACGAATATCCGAGGCTTTCACATCGCGAAAATGGCTGCGCCCGACGGTAATCCATCGATTACTCTGACGCTCGGCTGACGTCGCCGGGGAGAATTCGCATGGATGGGGAAGACAACAGGTTGCACCGCGTCACTGTCGGCGGGAGCGTCGCGGGCCAAGTTGTCGTCGGCGAGCACAACGTCGTGATCAACGCGCAGGGATCACAGGTTTTCGTCCGCGACGGACCGCCGCCCGACGTGCGGCGGCGGACGCGGCCGGTGGGGGTGCCGATTCCGCGGGCGAGCACCGACATGATCGGCAGGCTGCGCGAATTGCGGTTCGTCGCCGAATCGCTCGATCGGGGTGTGCCGGTGGAGATTTCGGGTCCGCCGGGTGTCGGGAAATCGACGGTGCTTCGCCGGTTCGCGGCGGACCGCGCCCGCGGCGGGCATCCCGTTGTCTATCTTTCGGCGGCCGGACTCGCAGTCGAGGACTTGATCCAATCGCTGTTCCAGGCCTGCTACGACGCCGCCGACTACCGGCCGGAGCCGACGGTGCTGCGGCGGTTGATGGGATCCATCCGCGCGCTCGTCGTGATCGATGATTTCGGTGGTTCCGCCGCCGATCTGGACAGCGTGCTCGACCTCGTGCCCGGGGGTGATCTGATCGTCGCGACGGCGACGAGAACGCTGTGGGGGCAAGGACGTTCGCTGGAATTGCAGGGCCTGCCGGAGCCGCAGGCGATGGCGCTGCTCACGCGCCTGGTCGGCCGCGGTCTCGGCCACTCGGACGCGGCGCTGCGGTTGTGCCGTGCGGCGCGCGGGCACCCGCTCGCCTTGGTGCGGGCCGCCGCGTGGGTCGCGCACTCGGGCGCGGGCGAACTCTTCGCCGACCCCGGACTACTGCAACGCGCGATGATCGCCGGACTCGCGGGATACGTGCGCGACGCGCTCGGCGTGCTGTGCGCGCTAGCCGGTGTACCGGTGCAGCCCGCGCTGCTCGGAGTTTTGCTGCGCAGGCCGGATGCGGCGGGCGCACTGGCGGCGCTGGAACGCATTCACCTCGCGGAGCCGACCGCCACGGGTTATCGCCTGACCGGGAGCCCGACCGCGCTCACCGCCGACTGGCAAGGTCCGCTGCCCGACCCCGCTGATTTCGTTGCCCCGCTGCGGGATTGGGCCGTCCAAACAGCCACGGCCGCGGAGATAGTCGAGCTCGACGTCGTGGTCGTCCGGGTATTGCGGGCGGGCATGGTTCGCGGACGGCACGATTCGGTGCGCGAACTCGCCAGGGCCGTTGCGCCGGCCCTCGGCAGGTCGCTGCGCTGGGGATGCTGGAAAGAGGTGCTCGCCGCAGGCCTGCAGGCGGCGACCCAGGTCGGCCACGCCGCCGATCTCGCGTACTTCACCAGGGAGAGCCGCGTGCGCGAGCAGGCACTCGGCATGGCGGTCGGGCTGACCGTCGGCGTCGGGGCGGGCGCCACGGTCGTCGCGGCGCAGCAAGCCGGATCGCAGACGATGCAGAGCGCGCTGCGTTCGGTCGCGCTCGGTCATCCCATGGCGACCGGTACCGTGGTCGCGGTGCTGGCGATGGCCGCGACGGTCACCGGGGTTCGCCTCACCTCCGGCGATGCTCCGCCCGCGGTCGGTCAGGGGCCGGTGACGACGGTGCTGCCCTCCGCGACGACCACGCTGCTTCCGGCCGCCACACCGGAGGAGACGAGCGGTCCGGCCAAACCCCCGCCACTGCCGCCCGCGACGAAGCGGACGGATCCGGGGCCGGGGGCCACCGACTGCAGTCCGGCGACCTATCTGGTCACCTTCGAGGCGGTGGTGGGCGGTGCGCCCGTGACGCGGCCGGGCAGTTTTCTCTGGTTGTCGTGCGACAACGAGGGAGCCGCCGCCCTCTCCGGCGACAAGGTGTTCCAGGCGACGCCCAACCCCTGTCCGCCCGCCCAGGCCGGGGAGTGCGTGTACGACTTCACCTTCAGCCCCACCGAACCCGGCGACTACGCCGCCAAGCTGGTCATCCCGTCCGACTCGGGCGGTTCGGCCATCACCTTCGAACTGCGCGGCACCGCGGTGCGCGAACCGACCGGAAGCACTTCGCCGACCACCATCCCGCCGTCGCCAACGGTGACCATCCCACCGTCGTCGACGGTGACTCTTCCGCCCTCGTCGACGGTGACTCTTCCGCCGTCATCCAGCTCACCCGATACCCCCGTCCCGCCCATACCCACCAACTGAGAGGACAACACCAGTGACCGAAGCATTCGGAGCCGGCCACCACCTGAACGTCGGCGGCAACGTGTCGGGGCAGATCGCCGTCGGGCACCACAACACCGTCAACCGAGTGGAGGCGGGCGGTGACTCCACCCAGAACGTCGGCGCCGATCTCACCGCCTTGCGCGCCGAGTTCGAGCGGCTGCGCGCGCAGCTGCCCGCCGAAGGCCCGCTGCGTGAGCAGGCGGCCGAGCGCGTCGACGAGCTGGAGGAGGCGGTGACCGCCGCCGAGCCGGACCTGTCCACCATGGAGTACGTCCGCAACTGGTTCGCGCGGCGGCTGCCCGAGCTCGCGGGCGCGGTGACCGGGCTGATCGTCCATCCGGCCGTCGGCGCGCTGGTCGCCGCGGCGGGCGGGGGACTCGCGGGCGAGTTCGTGCGCCGTTTCGGCTCGACGGACGGGGCCTGATCCGCCCCGGCCGTATCGTAATCATCGGCGACCGACTCGGTCGCCGGCGGTCTTCCGCCCCGGGACCGGCCAGGCTCCGCCGAACCAGACGTTCGTCCCAGGACCGGGCGTCCGGGCGGCGGTTCGCGGCGGAGCGTTAAGCTCGGCACTCATGCACGAGATAGGCCGGACCGGACGCAAGCTGGGGGTGATGGGCGGCACCTTCGACCCGATCCACCACGGGCATCTGGTCGCCGCCAGCGAAGTCGCCAACCGGTTCGACCTGGACGAAGTGATCTTCGTCCCCACCGGACAGCCGTGGCAGAAAGCACACAAGAAGGTCAGTCCGGCCGAGGACAGGTACCTGATGACCGTCATCGCGACGGCGTCCAACCCGCGGTTCTCGGTGAGCAGGGCCGACATCGATCGCGGCAAGGTCACCTACACCGTGGACACCCTGCGCGAGATGCACGCCCAGTATCCGGACGCCGAGCTGTACTTCATCACGGGAGCGGACGCACTGGCCAACATCCTGTCGTGGCAGGATTGGGCGGAACTGTTCGAACTGGCGAAGTTCGTCGGGGTGAGCCGTCCGGGCTACGAGCTGAACGCCGATCATCTCCAGGAACATCTGCGTGATCTTCCGGCCGATGCGGTGACGATGATCGAGGTCCCGGCCCTGGCCATCTCGTCGAGTGAGTGCAGGCGACGCGCCGCCGAGAATCGGCCGGTGTGGTACCTCGTCCCCGACGGCGTGGTCCAGTACATATCGAAGCGGCACCTCTACGTGCCCGGAGCAGCGGAAGGTAGCTGAAGAGGCATGAGCGCATCTGTCGAGGCGGTCGAGATGGCGCAGGTCGCCGCGCGGGCGGCGGACGAGAAGCTGGCTGCCGACGTGGTCGTGCTCGACGTCTCCGAGCAGTTGGTGATCACCGACTGCTTCGTGATCGCGTCCGCGCCGAACGAGCGCCAGGTGAACGCGATCGTCGACAACGTGGAGGAACGGCTGCGGCAGGCCGGTCACAAGCCGGTCCGCAGGGAGGGCACCCGCGAGGGCCGCTGGGCGCTGCTGGACTACGTCGACGTCGTCGTGCACATCCAGCACAACGACGAGCGCAATTTCTATGCGCTGGAACGGCTGTGGAAGGACTGCCCGGTGGTTCCGGTGGCAGGCGTCGGCGATCCGCGAGCCGCGGAGGGCGACGAGCGAAACGGCGCCGAGTGAGCAAGTATGCCGGTGTGCGTACCCTGATCCTGTTGCGGCACGGGCAGACCGAATGGAATGCCGCGGATCGGATGCAGGGCCAGATCGATACCGATCTCACCGATCTCGGCCGCAGACAAGCCAAAGAGGCGGCGCGCGAGCTGGTCTCACGCAACGCCATCGCGATCGTCTCCTCCGATCTGAAGCGCGCCTACGACACCGCGCTCGCGCTGGGGGAGCACACCACGGTGCCCGTCGTGCGCGACCCGCGCCTGCGGGAGACCCACCTCGGCGACTGGGAGGGGCTGACCCACCTCGAGGTGGACGCCGACTATCCCGGCGCGCGCGTCGCCTGGCGACTGGACGCGACGTACCGGCCGCCCAACGGCGAAAGCAAGCTCGAAGTGGGCGCGCGCGCTCTTCCCGTCGTCCAGGAACTGTTCAGCGAGCGACAGGATTGGCCGGGCCGGACTATCATCCTGGTGGCGCACGGCGGGCTGATCGCCGCCCTGACGGCTGCGCTGCTCGACCTGCCGCCACAGAACTGGCCGATCCTCGGTGGACTGGCCAATACCAGCTGGGTGCAACTGAGCAGCCACGGTCCAGGCATCGAACAGCCCGGGTGGCGCCTCGATGTGTGGAACGCAGCGGCAAAGGTAGCTCCCGATGTCCTCTGAAGAGCCGATCAGATCGGTGCCGGACGAACTGTTCCAGCAGGTGACCGCCCGGCCGGAACGCCAGCTTCCCGATGCGTTGTTCGGCGGCCCCGCCGCCGAGCCCGCGCCGTCGGGGAAGAAGACCGCGAAGGGCGAAGAACCCGTCCGGACGGTGCCGGACGAATTGTTCAAGCAGGTGACGGCGAAGCCGGAACGGCATCTGCCGGATGCGTTGTTCGGCGGACCGCCGCCGCAGCGGGACGCTGATTCGGCGGGGGCGGGGGCGAATTCCCCGTCCGGTGTTGGCGTCGGTGACGGGTCTGGCGGTTCGGATGGTGAGGTCGCGGACGAGTCGGATGCCGATGGGGTGGGTGGTGACCCGAGTGTCGTAGCCGATGGTGTTGTGGTGGCTGACGGTCTCGCGGTGGCTGATGGTGTTGCGGTGGCCGACGGCGTCGCGGTGGCTGATGGTGTTGCGGTGGCCGATAGTGCTGCGGTGGCTGATGGCGAGCCGGGTGCCGCCGGAAACAGTTCCGGGGGTGGCGAACTGGCGGGCCGGACGGTCGACGCGGCGTCCCAAGAGCCGGCCTCGCGTGGGCAGGCAGCGGTTGAGACGACGGCGCAAGCCGGTGGCGCGGCTGGACCGAGCGTCGCCGGATCTGGCGATGGTTCCGATCGGGCAAGTGTTACGGATGCGGGCGACGTGGTCGAAGCATCGATTCCGGTTAGTGAAGCGTCGGTTTCGGATAATGATTCCGGAGCCGGAGCCGGAGCCGGAGCCGGAGCCGGAGCCGTGCGCGAGGGCGGCGAGGCTGTCGTCGGTGAGTTGCGATCCGATGGGGCCGAGGACGACTCGAACGGTGCGGCATCCGAATCTATCGAACGTTCGGCGGAAGAGGCTGCCGGAGAGGCCGACCCATCGCCTTCGACGCCCGAGAGCGGCGACAATGCGGCCTCCGTGCCGACCGGTGAACCCGAGTCGGTGGACCCTGCGTCGGTTCCCGGAGTGACGGCCGCATCGGCCGCCTCCACTACCGCATCGGCATCGGCATCCGATTCGGTAGCCGCGTCTGCCTCCGTTTCGGCGCTGATTCCCTCCGCCGCACCACTTTCGGCCGCGCCCGAGATTCCCGCCGAGCACTCGAGTGAAGAGCTTCTCGCCGAGCACCCGGGCGAAGGCGCGAGCCCTGCGACCGTCGGCGAGGTCGTGCCCGCGCTCGAGGAAGATCCGGCCAAGCGTCCGGTCCTCTTGGTGGTCGCCGACTCACTCGCCTACTTCGGTCCGAAGGGCGGCCTGCCCGCCGACGATCCGCGGATCTGGCCGAATCTCGTGGGCGCCGAACTCGACTGGGATGTGGAACTGGTCGGCCGGATCGGCTGGACCTGCCGCGACGGGTACTGGGCGCTGATCGGCGACCCTCGGGTGTGGGCCGCCGTGCCGAAGGCGGGGGCGGTGGTCTTCGCCGTCGGCGGCATGGACACCCTGCCGTCGCCGCTGCCGACCGCGCTGCGCGAGCTGATCCGCTATGTGCGTCCGCCGGGCCTGCGCAGGCTCGTTCGCTCGGTCTACAACTGGCTCCAGCCCAAGCTGTCGAAGCTGGGTCGTCCGGTGGCGTTGCCGCCGAGGGTGAGCGTCGACTACCTGGAGCAGTCCCGCGAGGCGCTGACGCAGCTGCGCCCGGATCTGCCGTTCGTCGCAGTGCTGCCCTCGGTGCACAACTGCGAGGCGTACGGACGGGTGCACTCTGGACGGCCGCGCGCGGTGAAGGCGTTGCAGGCATGGTCGGAGCGCAGCAAGGTGCCGCTGGTGGATCTCGGTGAAGCGGTGCGGGAGAACATCTTCTCCGGTGACGCCAACCCGGACGGCATCCACTGGGGTTGGGCCGGGCACACCGCGGTCGCCAACGCGATGGTCAAGACCTTGCAGGAGGTTCGGTAGTTGGCTGTCGTGGTCGTCACCGATTCGTCCGCCAGCCTCCCTGCCGAACACGTCGCCGAGCTGGATATCGCCGTCGTACCGCTGCACGTCCTGGTCGGCGACCGCGCCATCCGCGAGGGCGTCGAACCGATCGACATCGACTACGCCGCCGACACCGTGACCACCTCGGCGGCGTCGCCGGGCGAGCTGCGCGAGGTCTACGAGCGGGCGCTGGCGCGTAGCGGGGGAGACGGCGTTGTCGCGGTGCATCTTTCGCGTCAACTGTCCGGCACCTGGGAGGCCGGCAGGCAGGCCGTGCGCGACATGGACGCTGCCGACCGGGTGCGGCTCGTCGATTCCCTCGGCGCGGGTCTGGCCACCGGACTCCCGACCCTGGCGGCCGCGCGGCGGGCGCAAGCCGGTGCGCCGCTGGACATCGTCTACGACACTGCGGTCGCGACCGCCAGCCGGGCCCGCACCTTTTTCCTGGTCAACCGGACCGAGCAACTGCGCAGGGGCGGTCGGCTGAGCAGTGCGGCGGCGTTCTTCGGCAGCGAGCTGGTCACCAAGCCGCTGCTGCAGATCGTGGAGGGCCGTCTCGAATTGCGCGAGAAGGCCCGCACCCGTTCCAAGGCGTTGGCCAAGCTCGTGGCCGCCGCGGTGGACGCCGCCGGGGAAGACGGCGCGGCGGTGGCGGTGCAGCACCTCGAGGCGGCCGAGGCGGCCGAAACCGTGACCAGGCAACTGCGCGAACTGATTCCGGGGATCCGCGAACTCATCGTCGCGGAATTCGGGCCGGTCCTCGGCGTGCACCTGGGCCTCGGCGCGGTCGGCGTGCTGGTGGTGCCGGGTGGCTGCGCATGAGGTTCGCCGCCGCCGACGCGCTGCTGACCGCAGCCGGAGACGCCGCCCGCCCCGGGGGCCTGCCCCGGCTGATCCTGCACACCGGCCACCTCCAGCCGGAAGCCGTGCGGTTCTACGTCCGCAGCGGGTACCACCGCATCCCGATCTTTCCGCCCTACGAGGGCTCGCCGCTGTCGAATTGCTTTGCCAAGCAGTTGAAGTGATGCCGCGTGCCGCTGGCGGCGACCACACTGATCGCCGCGACGGGTTTCGCGGGCGGGGTTGTCCACAGGTTCTCGGTTATCAACAGGTCTAGTGAAATGCCTGGTCACACAGTCTGTTCGGTGCGGCAGGCTGCGTACGGTCCTGGGCATGCGACGACATGACGAACGCGAGCGGATCAGACGGCGGCTCGGCGCGCTGACCGTCCAGGTAGGTGCGAGCCGGGGCGTTGGGTCCCCGGCGGTGCCCTCCGGCGGTCGCTCCCGGTCGGCGGATATCGGTGGTCGGCTGTCGAGTGTCGGTGCGGTGCGGGGCGGGGTGTCACCGTCCGCCATCGTGGGGGTGGGCTGGCAGCGTGCGCCGGATGTGCCCGTGGGCGTCGATGACAGCGCACGGCCGTCGGTCGGCGTGGACGCGGCTGTTGACGTGGCGCGTGTCGGAGCGTCGTCGCCTGGCTCGGCGTTCGCGGGTCGGTCTTCTGGGGCGGGCGAGACCGAATTCGTGGATGTCGGTGTTCCGCTGTCGAGTGTCGGCTCGGTGCGTGGCGGGGTGCTATCGCCGGTGGTCGAGGCGGGCTGGCAGCGTACGTCGGACGAGTGCGAGCCCGTGGGTGTCGACGACAGCATGCGGCAGATGCCATCTGCCGCGATGGGGGTGGGCTCGCAGCATGCGTCGGACGAGGACGTGCCGATGGGCTCCGCTGGCAATGCGCGCCCGTCAACGGCAGGGGATGCGTCTATCGTTGCGTCGCATCCGGAGAAGCAGCGCGTCCGAAGTCGGTCTGAGAACAGTTCGGGCCGGTGGCACTTGGAGCGGCTGCCGCCGAGGGAATCGGACGGGTTCGGGGAATCGAGCGCGGCCGATCACCCTGAACATGGCGAAGCGTCGCGAGCCGAGGGAGCACGGGCTCGTACCGGAAGTCGAGTAGCAGCACCCGGGCGCGTCCGTACGCGATCGACATCGAAATCGGCGGCGCCCGACAATCGCTCCGCGGATTCCGGTCAGGGCGTGGATTCCCGTGAGGTCGCGGAGGACGAAAAGATCGTCGGTCAGGTCGGTACGCCGCGTTGGCTGGACGAACCACCGCGCGGTCCGGGCTGGTGGGAGCGCGTCGTCCCGGAGCGCTTTCACGGTGCGCGGATCGATCCCGGCCGCCGCGGTGTGCTGATGTTGGCGATGGTCGGGCTGGCCGCCCTGCTCGTGGCGACGGTGGTGGTTTTCCGTGAGCGCCCGGTGGCGCACGCGGTGCCGCCGTTGCCCGCGGTGCGTACCAGCGCGACTCCGCCCGGCTCGCGTCCGAACCCTGTTCCGGCGCAGCCGGTTCCAGCCACAACGGGGGCGATACCCGCAGCCGGATCCGCCGAGCTGGTTGTCAGTGTCGTCGGACTGGTCGAGCGCGGCGGATTGGTGCGCTTGCCCGAAGGCGCTCGGGTGGCGGATGCGCTCGCGGCGGCGGGCGGCCCTCGACAAGGGGCAGATCTGACCGGCATCAACCTCGCCCGGCGTGTGCAAGACGGTGACCAGATCCTCGTCGGCCCCGCCGCTCCGGAGCCCGGGCCGACCCAACCCGGCAGCACCACGATCACCGCCGCCGGCCCGAGTGCGGCCTCCCGCCCGAGCTCGAGGCCATCCGGCAAGGTCGATCTCAACAGGGCCACCGAGGCGGAGTTGGATGCCTTGCCCGGCGTCGGTCCGGTCACCGCGGGCGCAATCGTCGCGTGGCGCACGGCGAACGGCCGCTTCACCGCCCTCGAACAACTCGGCGAAGTGGACGGCATCGGCCCCGCCCGGCTGGCCCGGCTGCGCGATCTGGTGACGGTATGACGCCGTCCCTCGATGCGCGGGAACAGGAAGCAGCCGACACCCTGCCGATCGTGGACGCACGGCTGCTCCCCGCCGCCCTCTGCTGCTGGGGAGCGACGATTGCGGTGCTGATCTCCGGCTGGTCGATCGGGATCGCGGTGGCACTCGGATTGCTGGTCAGCGCAGCCGGATTGGCGGCATTGGTGCAGCGGGTTTCAGCAACGGCGGCGGTCGTGTCGGGGATACGAGGGAACGGGGAGTTTTCCGAGGGGCGGCGGGCAGTGGCGTGGACGGTGCTGGCTGCCGTGCTGCTCGGGGCGGGTTTCGCGATGGCGGCGGCGTGGCGGGAGCATCGCGTCGCGACGCATCCGATGCGCGCGGCCTACGGGCTTTCGATGCGGGTTGCCGTCACTCCGACGGACGACCCGAAACCGATGCGGGCCAGCGGTTTCGGCGGCGAACCGCGTTGGATCGTCCGGGCCGTGCTGCGCGAGTATCACAGTGCCGAGGCGACGGTAGGGTCCGGCGGCCGGGTGGTGATCCTTGCCTCGGGGCGGGAGTGGGGTGACCTGGTGCCCGGGCAACCGATCGAATTCCGGGCGCAACCGCAGCCGCCGAAACACCGTGATCTGACGGTCGCCACGCTGCACGCCATGGGGCCTCCGAAGCCCGTTGCGGCACCGCCGTGGTGGCAGCGGGCTGCCGCGTCGGTGCGCGACGACTTCGCGGGTGCTGCGGCCGCAGCGTTGCCCTCGAACGCCGCGGGACTGATCCCGGCGTTGGTACTGGGTGACACTTCGGGGCTGCCCGAACCCGTCCGCAAAGACTTCGAAACCTCGGGCTTGCAACATCTTTGCGTTGTGAGCGGCGCGAACTTCACGATCCTGCTGTCGGTCGTCTTGTTTGTCGTGCGCGCGCTCTCGGTGGGTCCCCGTGCGGCGGCGACGGCCGCGGCGGCGGCGCTGCTCATGTTCGTGGTAGTGGCCCGGCCTGATCCGAGCGTTCTGCGGGCCGCCGCGATGGGGGCGGTCACACTGCTCGCGCTGGTCACCGGCCGCCGTAAACAGGCGCTGCCCGCGTTGTGCGCGGCGGTGATCGGGCTGTTACTGGTCTGGCCGGAGCTCGCGGTGAACGCCGGTTTCGCGCTGTCGGTATTGGCGACCGCGGGACTGATCCTGCTCGCGCCCGGGTGGGCCGATTGGCTGCGGGCCCGCGGCTGGTGGCGGCTGGCCGCCGAGGTGGTCGCGGTCTCTGCCGCGGCCTTCACGGTCACCGTGCCGATCATGGTCGCCCTGACCGGGCGGGTCAGCGTCGTCGCCATCCTGGCGAATGTGCTTGTCGCACCGGTGATCGCGCCGATCACCGTCGTCGGCGCGCTGGCCGCCGCGTGCGCATCCGTGTGGTCACCGCTCGCGGAGCTGGTCCTGCGTTGCGCGGGTCCGCCGTTGTGGTGGTTGCTCGAAGTCGCCGAACGCACCGCGGCGCTTCCCGGCGCGACGATCACCGTGCCCGCCGGTTCGACCGGCGGCCTGACCGCTGCCGCCCTCGTCATCGTGGCGGTGTGCGCGCTGCGTGCCGCCATGGTGCGCAGGCTCGCGACCGTCGTGGTGCTGGCCGTGAGCGCCGTGCTGCTGCCCGCCCGGCTCTGGCATCCCGGCTGGCCGCCGCCCGATTGGGTTCTCGCGGCCTGCGACATCGGCCAGGGCGACGGCCTGGCCCTCGCCGCGGGCCCCGGGACCGCCATCGTCATCGACGTCGGCCCCGATCCCCGCCCCATGCGCGCCTGCCTGGACCGCCTCCACATCCGCCACATCGCCCTCCTCGCCCTGACGCACCCCCACGCCGACCACATCGGCGGCCTGACCGGCGCACTCCACGGCCGCACAGTCGCCGCCATCGCCACCGCGCCGGGGGAACTCGACGACGGAATGTCTCCGGTCGCTTCCGCTACGCCGGGAAAACTTGGCGAAGCGATGCCTTCGGGACTTCCTGCAGTCCCTGCGAAGCTCGGCGAAGTGGTGCCTTCGGGTCTTCCCGCCGTCCCGTCCGAGCTCGGTTGCCCCCGTACCGGTGAAGTCGGATCGCCAGCTGCGTGTGTCGCGGCGTCGGCCTATCCCGAGTCGACCGCACACACCGTGCGCTCGACAGGAAGGACGACGACAGTCCGTGCGACCGATGCCATCACGCCGGACAATGGTGAGATCGCCGCACCTGAGCGACGACGCGCCACCGATGAACGCACGCCGCTCACCGGCGCGGCGCAGGTGGCGGAGATCGCGGGACGCAACGGAATACCGCTGCTCGAACTCGCCGCAGGACATGTACTTCGTTTCGACGCAGTGGAATTGACCGTGCTTGCGCCTGCCGCGCCTGGTCCGGGCGGTCCGCACCTCGCCGACGAACCGAACGACCGCTCCCTGGTCATCGCTGCCGCCACTCCGGCCGGTCGAATCCTGTTCACCGGTGACATCGAGTCTCCGGCCCAGCTGCGCCTGCTCCGCGACCCGGCCACGCTGCGCGCCGACATCTTGAAGGTCCCACACCACGGATCACGCACCACGACAAGCGAATTCCTCGACGCCGTGCGCCCTCGACTGGCCATCATCAGCTCCGGTGCGGACAACACCTTCGGCCACCCGCATCCCAAGATCCTCACCGAATTGCATGGCCTCGGCACCATGATCGCTCGCACCGATCAGGACGGGGATGTACTCGTCGCCGGAGGTCCGTCCGACCTACGCATCCTCACCACGCGATCCGGTTCGAACACGTGAACGGCCGAGGTCGATCATGTCGGGTGCCGAGGTCATCCGAGTCAAGAATTCCATTAGTTCTGATTCTTGATGGTCGTGTGCCCACTGGGACAGCTGGCCGAGCGTGGCCCGCAGTTGGTCGTCCAGGTCGTTCAGTGTGCAAACGCAACTTGTCTCCACGCTGCCGCCCTCATCGAGACCACGGCCGCGGTCGTCCACCGCGAACAGCTCGACATGTCGCGCGTCGGGCGTAGCCGGTATGGGGACGAGCTTGACGAAGTAGCTTCCTTCCCAGAAGTAGAAGTCCGCTTCCTCACCGTTGCGGGCGTTCCCGAGCGCGGCGCGCAGAGACCCCAGGAACGACAGCGGGCTGTCGAACCAGCCGTGCTCAGGAAAGTCGTAGCCGTCGATTGTGATCCAGACTCTGCCGTTGAGGTAGAGCTGGGGTCGGCGGGAGTCGACCCTCAGGTCTTCTATCGGAATGTTCAGTTCGAACATGAGGCTCATTCTCGGTCACTCTGGCGGGTTTCTCTTCATCGAGAATCAGGTCAGCAGCGTCATTCCCTTGCCGGCCAGCGCCTCGGCCAGGCGGTGGGAATCGCCCCTGGTGCCCCGGTCGGTCTGCACCGGGTTGGTCTGCGCCCGGTCGTACCGCACCCGTCGGCCTGCGTCCGGTCTATACCGACGGCGTGAGGTGGCGCAGTCCCGGAGCGATCGTTGTGGCCCGCGGCTCCGACGACGCATACTTGCCCAAGCTGTCGCGGATCCGCCCAGGTGGTCCCGGGGCGTCGGTGCGGGCGAGCAACCCTGTCGGCGGGTAACCGTAGGATCGGGCGGGTGAGCGAA
This sequence comes from Nocardia sp. NPDC050793, assembly GCF_040654065.1. Taxonomy (NCBI): domain Bacteria; kingdom Bacillati; phylum Actinomycetota; class Actinomycetes; order Mycobacteriales; family Nocardiaceae; genus Nocardia; species Nocardia sp. NPDC050793. Next base: position 385,177 of record NZ_JBFAHG010000005.1, on the reverse strand, counting down.
CGGTCTGCGGCGGTGCATCTGGTCCTCGGTGAGGAAGAGCTGTTGATCGAACGTGCGGTGGCGGGGATCACCGCGCAGGTCAGGGCGGTGGCGCCGGACGGGGACGCGGTTCCTGTGGACCGGCTGCGGGCGGGGGACGCGAGTACCGCGGAGCTGGCGGAGCTGTTGAGTCCGTCGCTGTTCGCCGAGGATCGGGTGATCATTCTGGAGTCGGCGGCCGAGGCGGGGAAGGAAGCCGTCGCGGTGATCACCGAGGCCGCGGGAGATCCGCCGGACGGCGTGGTCCTGGTTGTGCTGCATTCCGGTGGCGGGCGGGCCAAGGCGCTCGCACCCGCGCTGCAGAAGTCGGGGGCGGTGGTGCACAACTGCGCCAAGCTGACCAAGGCGGCCGAGCGGACGGAGTTCGTGCGCGGGGAATTCCGAGCCGCGGGGGTGCGGGTGGCGGCGGAGGTCGTGCAGGTGGTGCTGGAGGCGGTCGGTTCGGATCTGCGTGAATTGGCCGCCGCCTGTTCGCAATTGGCGGCCGATACCGGCGGCAAGATCGATGTCGCCGCGGTGCGGCAGTACTACTCGGGCAAGGCGGAGGTGTCCGGGTTCGACGTGGCGGAACTCGCTGTCGCGGGCGACCGGCCCGGCGCGATGGAGGCGCTGCGGTGGGCCAACGATCGCGGTGTCCCGCACGTGCTGCTGGCCGACGCGCTCGCCGATTCGGTGCACACCATCGCAAGGGTCGGTTCGGCGGGCCGCGGCGACCCGTTCAAACTGGCCCAGCAGCTGGGCATGCCGCCGTGGAAGGTGAAGAAGGCGCAGGCGCAGGCGCGCGGCTGGACGCCGGCCACCATCGGCACCGCCATGCAGGTCGTCGCGACCTTGAACGCCGACGTGAAGGGTGGCGCGGCGGACTCCAGTTACGCCCTGGAACACGCACTGGCGAGCATTCTCGACCTGTACGGCGCGGGATGAACCCCAAAGAGTACCGAAGCGGCAAATGATCGGTTACCCAATTCGTGTCAAACTGGATTGGGATGGACAAGCGACGAGCGCGGGCTTCCCGCATCGATGCTTCCGACCGCATCGGGCGGCGTCGGGCGTCTCGCGGCGTGCGTCGGCTGCTCGCCCCGCGCCGCGCCGCGACCGATGAACCACCGCGCCGTGGCGCGACCGATGAACCACAGCGCCGCGGTGCGTCCGATTCGACACCGCGCCGTGGCGCGATGGATTCGACACCGCGCCGTGGCGCGACTGATTCAATACAGCGCCGCGGCGTCGGCCGCACGGTGGCGAAGGTGGTGGCGGGCGGTTTGTCGGCGCTCGTGCTGGCCGGCGCCGCCGTGGGCTGGGCCGCCGAGAACGGCTTCGACGGCGGCTTCGGCCGTTCCCGCGCGCTCGGCGATGACGCGCCGCGATCACTGGACGGCGCGATGAACATCCTGCTGATCGGCCTCGATACACGAAAAGACCAGAACGGCAACGACCTTCCGCAGGAGATCCTCGATCAGCTGCACGCGGGCGACAGCGACCAGGGCGGCTACAACGCCAACACGCTGATCCTGGTGCACATCCCCGCCGACATGAAGAAGATCACCGCGGTCTCCATCCCGCGCGACGACTATGTGGCCGTCTCCGGCATCCCGGGCTACACCCACATGAAGATCAAGGAGGCGTACGGCCTGAAGAAAGCGTTGGTGCAGGAACAACTGGAAGCGCGAGGCGAGACCAATCGCACGAAGCTGGAGCGTGCAGGGCGGGAAGCGGGCCGCGCCTCCATCGTGCAGGCGGTGCGCAATCTGACGGGCGTGCCGATCGACCGGTTCGCCGAGATCACCCTCGCCGGTTTCTACGATCTGGCCAAGGCGCTCGACGGCGTCGAGGTGTGCCTGCGCAAGCCGGTGCGCGATCTCGACTATTCCGGCGCCGATTTCCCGGCCGGACGCCAGCGCCTCGATCCGGCCCAGGCGCTGGCCTTCGTCCGCCAGCGCCACGGCCTGGAGAACGGCGACCTGGACCGCACCCACCGCCAGCAGGCCTTCCTCACCTCGGTCGCCAAAGAGTTGCGCAACGCGGGCACGTTCACCGACGTCGGCAAGCTCTCCGCCCTGATGGACGTCGCGCACCGCAATATCGTGCTCTCCGACGGCTGGAACGTCACCGACTTCCTGCGCACCGTCGGTTCCGCAGCCAGACCCACCGTGGAGTTCCGTACGCTGCCGGTGCTGCGGTACGACGTGATCAACGGCCAAGACGTGAACATCGTCGACCCGGCCGCCATCCGCCGCGAGGTGCGCGCCGCGTTCGGCGTCACCGCGCCGACCACATCGCCGACGCAAACAACGCCGCTGCTGTCCAGCACCGTCGACGTGCTCGACGCCGGCGGTGAAGACGGTTACGCCGCACGGGTTTCCGCCGCCCTCGCCGCGCACGGCTACCAGACGGGCACGGTCGGCTACGCGACATCCTCGGAGGGCTCGACCTCGGCCGTGTACTACGAATCCGGCAACGACGCCGACGCCGCCCGCTTAGCCCAGACCCTCGGCGGCCTGCCGGCCATCCGGTCCGCGACCGTGCCGACGGACCGCCTCAGGGTCATCATCGGCTCGGACTTCACCATGCCCACTGCCCTCGCCCGCGCATCGGCCACTACCTCGTACACACCGACCACCCTGCCTGTGCCCGACGTCGGCAAACCCGTCGAGACAACCATCTCCGGCGACCAGATCCCCTGTGTGAACTGAGGGTCTTCACAGACCGTTTCCACGCCTCGCAGGGGTTGCAGGTGCTGCGAGGCGTGTGAAAGGTCTGCGAGGACCGGGTGCTCCGCGCAGCGGTGCGCCTGGGACCGGCACGACGTGAAGGGGCAGGGGCGCGGGAACAAGCCGCATCTGGAGGTCGGTCCGCTGGTCGTGACCTGCGAGGTGCTGATGCCCGTGCAGGATCCCGACCAGCGGATCATCTATCGAGCCGCGGACTCCGGCTCACGGATGACGCTGAACCGCCTGTCGGCCGGAATCGCGGCCGCGGGACGGCGTCCGTGGAGCCGAACGCTCGGTCCATCGAGCTGAACGCTCAGTCCATCGAGCTGAACGCTCAGTCCATCGAGCTGAACGCTCAGTCCGTGGAGCTGAACGCTCAGTCCGCCGAACTGAGCAGCAGCTCGTCGTCGTCCTCGTCCGATTCCTCGAACCGGCCTTCCCATTCGTCGTACACGGGCACTTCGTCTTCCCGGGTCACGATCCACTCCAGCGAGTAACCACCGTCGTCGTCGGGGACCATGACGTTCTCGATCTTCAGGCCGAGCCCGAGCACCTCGGCGGCGCGGATGACCTCCGGCAGGTCCTCGCCTCTGACCACGGTCTGATTCGCGTACACGGTTACCATGCGCGGAATCGTAGCCCCCGACACCGACATCTCGGCTACGGTCCGGTGAACTCGTCGACGAGGCTCGGATTCGAGTCGGACACGACAAAAGCCGCCGTGGTCGTCGAGGCCACGGCGGCTGGCGTCAGAAGAATGGATCCCGGATGCCCGGGACCGGCGAATCAGCCGAGCTTGTTGTAGGCCAGCGCGAGCGCCGACTTCTTGTTGGCAGCCTGGTTGGCGTGGATGACGCCCTTCGAGGCGGCCTTGTCCAGCTTGCGGCTGGCGAACTGGAGACGCTCGCCTGCCTGCTCCTTGTCACCGGCGGCAGCGGCTTCCCGGAAGTTGCGGATCGCGGTGCGCAGCGCGGACTTGACCGACTGGTTACGCTTGCGCGCCGCCTCGTTGGTACGGATCCGCTTCATCTGGGACTTGATGTTGGCCACGCCTGTTTCCCTCGTGTTCCTTGTCGCTGAGTGGTATGTGCTGAGAAGTCTTGCGCGTGCGACACGCCCGAAGTAAACGGGTATCGCAACGCCGAAGATCGAGGGTACCAGCCGCCGCGCGGCACACGAAATCGCCGCGCTCGGGCCGGTTCGACCGGCCGGTTCGAAGCCGACACCCGGCTCGGCGGCGGCCGGGCGATGCAAGAAATCTACCCGCGTCTCACACGGCATTACCGCTGCGTGTGGCGCGATTTCGCATGACTTCCGCCTCCCCGCCCGCGTTCGGGCCGGTCCAGGGCGCCGAACTCGAGCAGACTCCAGGGGCGGGGAAGGGCAACGGGCGGGCAACCTCGACGGAGCTGCCCAGGGGTGCAGGGCGGGCTGGTTCGCGGCGGCCTTCGACAGATGTTCGACCGCGCCGGCCGCGTGCGTCAGCCGTACGAGGGAATCCTCGCCGCCCCCGCACCCATCGACGTCGCGGATCTGGCGCGCCGCTCGGACGCACTCGCCCGCGCCTTCCCGCTCGACCCGGTCCCACGGTGATCGGATTCCACGCTCAGCCACGACGACGAGTTACCGCTTCCTGCCGCTCGGGCCGCCCCATCGAAACCGGATTGTGCGCCGGCTGCTCTCACGGCAAGTGACCGCACGTCCTCGCCCGCCTGTTGACGCTGTCGCGACCGGCGGGCGCGCGCCACCTCCCTGCGCACCCATCGCGGCGCGCTGGAGGCGGGCCCGGTCATCGAATTCGTCTGCTGGAACAGTCCTCGGTGTTCCATTCGATGCGGGCCGCCGAGCCCTGTCTCGCCGAGTTCGAGCAGCGGGCGGGCCCCGGACGTGAGACGCAGCGCCTGCGCGGCCGGGCGCGCGGCGAACTCGAATTCCTGCCCCCAGACGCGCTACCGGAAGGGCGCGGCTCGGCGGGCTTCGGGTGCGATTACGCGGACGTGCCGCCGCTGAACGGACTCTTCTCCGGCGGTGGCTCGACGGATCTCGAAGTCGTTGTAGAGATCACCCGTCTGGCGTAGCGTCCCCACTGCAGCACCGTTTGATCTTGAATGATCTCGTTTTCGCAGCAGTACCTCGTCTACCGGGTTCGAGATGGCGGAAGGTGTGTCTGTATGTCTCCCACGGCGCAGGAAGTTGTCGAGGAACTGGCCGAGGACAAGCCGATTCCCGACTGGAAGAAATGGGCGGCCGAGGCGCTCGGCACGTTCGTTCTGGTGATGGGCGGTGTCGGTACCGCGGTGCTGGCCGGTGAACGGGTCGGCGCGCTCGGGATTGCGCTCGCCTTCGGTCTCACGCTGATATTTCTGGTCTACACGATCGGGCCGATCTCGGGCTGCCACGTCAACCCGGCGGTCACGCTAGGTCAGCTCATCATGGGCAGGCTGACCACGATCAGCGCGGCGGGCTATGCGATCGCGCAGCTGATCGGCGCGTTCCTGGCCGGGCTCGTGCTGTTCGCGATCGCGAAGAACCTGCCCTCCTACGACCGCAGGGTCGACGGCCTCGCCGCCAACGGCTGGGGCAAGCACAGCCCGTCCGCGAAGACCGGACCGCTCGGCGAGGTCGTCGTCCAGAACGGCTACGGCATGGCCGCGATGATCATCATCGAGGTGATGCTGACGGCGCTGCTGATCTTCGTGGTGCTCGCCTCCACCGACCAGATCTCGGACGTGCCGCTGGCGGGTCTGTCCATCGGCGTCACGCTCGCGGCGATCCACCTGGTCTCCATCCCGGTCGACTACACCTCGGTGAACCCGGCGCGCAGCCTCGCCGTCGCGTTCTACCAGGAGGGCGCGGCAGGCCAGGTGTGGGCGTTCGTGGTCTTCCCGCTCATCGGCGGCGTGCTCGGCGCGCTGATCTACGGCCTGCTGTACGGGCGGAGCCGGGAAATGATCAGCTGAGAGCGGTTCGCGCTACGGCCCGGTTCCGGCACGGCTGGAATCGGGCCGTCGCGTTCAGCTCCAGTGGTACTCGACGACCAGTCGGTGCGCGACCAGGTCGAAGGTCTTGCGGGCCAGGATGGCGCCCTCGCGGCGGATGCTCGCCTCGGGAACGTCCAGCACCCGGTCCAGTCGCACCCAGCTCGGCCTGTCGTCGTGGTCCCAGCTGCCGCTGCCGATGCCGATCCAGTTGCGGTCGTGCGCGCGTTCGGGATTCGACGAGAGCATCAGCCCGAGCAGGGTGCGGCGATCGCGGCCGACGACGAGCACCGGGCGGTCCTTGCCGTTGCTCGGGTCCTCCTCGTACGGCACCCAGGTCCACACGATCTCGCCGGGGTCCGCGCGTCCGTCCAGGTGCGGGCAGTAGACGATCTGCCTGGCTCGCTGCGCCGTGGGGACCGGCGTTGACGCGGCGGGACGCACGGACACGCTGCCGTTGCGACGCTGCGCGAGCGAGCCGACCAGCCGCTCCACCAGCCGAGGTCCCTGCTGCCGGACGATCTTGGGACCCTGCTCCTTCGCGATCAGGCTCAACTGCTTGCCGAGAGAGTTCCAACTTCGGGCCATCGTTGGAGGATAACGGTGTGATGACGACTTCTCATCCGGCACGCAATCCGCTTGGCACAGCTGAAGATTTGCGGTAGAGGATCGCGGGCGCTCGAACGACCCGTCGCCGCGGGGGACACCCCGGAAAACCGGGTGTGGCGGTGCGGACCGGGACAGTGCAGCGTCCGGGACGGACCAGTGGACCGCGTCCACCCGCGCCCATGGGACGATAGACCACAGTTTGCCGATACCCAGCTGAGGAGTGGAGTGCCCGCCAGCTTCGCCGACAAGACGTTCACCGATCCGTCCCGGATCCGGAACTTCTGCATCATCGCGCACATCGACCACGGCAAGTCGACGCTGGCCGACCGGATGTTGCAGCTCACCGGTGTGGTCGAGGAGCGGGCGATGCGCGCCCAGTACCTGGACCGAATGGACATCGAGCGCGAGCGCGGCATCACCATCAAGGCGCAGAACGTCCGGTTACCGTGGCAGGTCGACGGCACCGACTACGTGATGCACCTCATCGACACGCCGGGCCACGTCGACTTCACCTACGAGGTCTCCCGCGCGCTCGAGGCCTGTGAGGGCGCGATCCTGCTGGTGGACGCCGCCCAGGGCATCGAGGCGCAGACCCTGGCCAATCTGTATCTGGCCCTGGACAAAGACCTCACCGTCATTCCGGTGCTCAACAAGATCGACCTGCCCGCCGCCGACCCGGACCGCTACGCCGCCGAGCTGGCGCACATCGTCGGCTGCGAGCCCTCGGACGTGCTGCGCGTCTCCGGTAAGACCGGCGTCGGCGTGCCCGAGCTGCTCGACGAGGTGATCAAGCAGGTGCCGCCGCCGGTCGGCGACGCCGACGCGCCCGCCCGCGCGATGATCTTCGACTCGGTCTACGACACATACCGTGGCGTGGTCACCTACGTGCGCGTGGTGGACGGCAAGCTCACCCCGCGCGAGAAGATCAAGATGATGTCCACCGGCGCGACCCACGAGTTGCTGGAGATCGGCATCGTCTCGCCGGAGCCGAAGCCGACCGACGGGCTCGGCGTCGGCGAGGTGGGCTACCTGATCACCGGCGTGAAGGACGTGCGCCAGTCCAAGGTCGGCGACACCGTCACTGCCGCGCGCAACGGCGCGACCGAAGCGCTCACCGGCTACCGCGAGCCGCGGCCGATGGTCTACTCCGGCCTCTACCCGGTGGACGGCTCGGACTACCCGGATCTGCGCGACGCGCTGGAGAAGCTCCAGCTCAACGACGCCGCGCTCAGCTACACGCCGGAGACCTCGGTGGCGCTCGGCTTCGGGTTCCGCTGCGGCTTCCTCGGCCTGCTGCACATGGAGATCACCAGGGAGCGGCTCCAGCGCGAGTTCGACCTCGACCTCATCTCCACCGCGCCCAACGTGGTGTACCGGGTGGAGATGGAGGACGGCGCGGAGCACATCGTGACGAACCCCTCGTACTGGCCGGAAGGCAAGGTGCGCACGGTCTTCGAGCCCATCGTGAAGTGCACGATCATCTCGCCGAGCGAGTTCATCGGCTCGATCATGGAGCTGTGTCAGTCCCGGCGCGGCGAGCTGGGTGGCATGGACTACCTGTCGGAGACCCGCGTCGAGCTGCGCTACACGCTTCCGATGGCCGAGATCATCTTCGACTTCTTCGACTCGCTGAAGTCGCGCACCCGCGGTTACGCCTCGCTGGACTACGAGGAGTCGGGCGAGCAGGAATCGCAGCTGGTCAAGGTGGACATCCTGTTGCAGGGCGAGGCGGTCGACGCGTTCTCGGCGATCGTGCACAAGGACGCGGCCCAGGCCTACGGCCACAAGATGACCACCAAGCTGCGCGAGCTGATTCCGCGCCAGCAGTTCGAGGTGCCCATCCAGGCCGCGATCGGGTCGAAGATCATTGCCCGCGAGAACATCCGCGCCATCCGCAAGGACGTGCTCGCCAAGTGCTACGGCGGTGACATCAGCCGTAAGCGCAAGCTGCTGGAGAAGCAGAAGGAGGGCAAGAAGCGCATGAAGACCATCGGTCGCGTCGACGTGCCGCAGGAAGCCTTCGTCGCCGCGCTGTCCTCCGACGCGCAGGCCGACAAGCCGAAGGAGAAGAAGTAGGCCGTCGCCTCCAATTGAGGTGTCGTCCAGTCCGAATGGCCCGCGAAAAGGGGGCTTCCGTTCCGGTTGGCAGGGTGGCAAGGTTGTTGTGCTCGTTACCGTCACGCTCTTTCCTGTCTTGGAGAATGTGACAGCTGGGTTTTCCGGATATCGTTAGATGATCTTCACTCGGTCTTCCCGGCGAGATGAGGATCTTCGGAAACCCGAGATGTGGAGCTTGCATGACGCGTGACCTGCCTTTCGACGACGACACCGAGCTTGCCGAGCCCTCGGGCGACACCGCGTACCGTGTGGCGACCGGCGTCGCCCGTGTCGCGAGGGCCGGGGCGTATGTGACCGGCGGCGCACTGATCGCCTCCAACGGCGGCGGCGTCCCGGCTGCCGGCGGCCAGCGATTGGACAGCTGGAACGCGGGCTGGACGCACAACACCGATCCGGACCCCGACCTGCCGAGCCCGGTGGTCACCTTCCCGGATCCGGAGCCCGATTGGACGCCGCCGCCGCTCACGGCGGGGCCGCCGCACACCGTCGCCGCGCCTCAGCCCGTGCCCGAGTTCCATCTCGAACCCGCGCCCGTGCCCGCGCCGTCGGAGTACTGGACCGGCAACCGGCCCGGCGAGACGGAGACCGAGTCGCCCTACGACTGGTGGGACAGCCAAGGTGCCCAGACGCCCGGCTTCGCCGAGACGCCAGGGTTCGCCCCGACGCCGGACTCCGGGCCGTGGGAGCAGACCCAGCACGCGCCGGCCGAGTCCGCGCCGGGCGCCGGTTCCCCGTACGAATGGTGGGAGCAGCAGCAGGGTTTCGGCCTGCCCGGCCACGGGCTCGGCCCGGCCGGACACGGTTTCGGCATGCCTGGTAACGAGGGCTTCCTCGCGCCGGGCTCCAATCCGTTCGCGCCGAAGCTGCCCGCCGCCAGAACCGCGGGCGACAGTGAGTCGGCCGCCGAAAGCACTCAGCCGCTGGACAATTCGCTGCGCGCCGGCGACATGTTCGACGGGGTGGGGACGCCAGGGGATTTCGGCGTGTACCTGGGCGTCGACGCGAGTGCCGAGGTCTGGACCCATCTCGACGTCGATTTCGGCATCGGGCCCGACGGCGCGTACCTGACCACCGATCTGCGGGTCGAGGCGTCCGCCGGCCTGACCGTGAAGACGGCCGCGGGCACCAACATCGGTGACCAGCTCGACGACTTCTCGGACTGGCTCGAGAGCCCGCGGCCGGAGAACGGCTCCGCACGCGCCGCCGCCGAGCAGCACAGCCCGAACGCGGGCGGCACGGGTGTCGCGAGCGGCCTCTCGACGCCCGCCGCGAGTGCCCCTGTCTCGCATGTGGCGCCCGCGGTCGCCGCGCCGCAGCCGATCGCTCCCGCGATCGCCGCAGCGCCCGCGCCGGTGGCTCCCGTCGCGCCGCCGCCCGCTCCCGTGGTTCCCGCCGCGGTCGCGCCGGCCGCCGTCGCGGCGCCGGTGGTGGCCACCCCGTTGCAGACCACCATCCAGCCGGAGGCCGCGACCACGCCCATCGCGAACGTCATCGGCACCCCGGCGGGCCCGTCCCCGCTGACCGCCCCCGCGGCCGTGGCTCCCGCGCTGTTCGACCCGCCCCCGCGGCCGACCCCGGGCCCGACGTCGGTGACCGACACCCCGAAGCCGACCGACATCTACCCGGGGACCACGGCGCCGGGCGTGCCGACCACGATCACCAAGACGGTGCCGACCCCGAGCATCCCGACGCCGACCAAGCCCGACATCGGCACCCTGCCGACCCTGGAACCCGGCGTCACCAAGGCGCCGGCCGTGACGATCGTGCCTACGCCAGGCGCAGGCACGGACGTGACCACCAAGGTGCCCGGTGTGACCGTCACGCCGCGGCCATCCACTCCGGACGACGACGTCACCCTCCCGGGCGGCGGCACCGGTACCACGGGTGGCGGTACGGGCACCACCGGTGGCAGCACCGGCACGACCGGCGGAAACACCGGCGGCACCACATACCCCGGTTCCGGCGTGGACACCACGTACCCGACCGGCGGTCAGACGACGCCCGACGTCCCCACGGTTTCGGTGCCCACACAACCCCCGACGTACGACATCCCGACGCAGGCGCCTACCGTTCCTTCGGTCGACATCGACGTGCCGACCGCGTCGGTTCCGGTCGTGCCGACCCAGGTCGCGCCGGTCAAACCGCCGGTCGTGGTCGAACCGCCGAAGACCCGCCCGATCAGCGACGAGCTGGACCACGTCAGCTACCACCAGACGGTCGCGGCGATGCCGATCGACCACGGCGGGCTCGACGCGGGGCTGTTGCCGGGGGCCACCATCATGACCGAGACGCACCATCCTGTTGCCGGACCGGATATGACACTGGTCTGACCCGGATCGCCGGGGGAGCACGCACGTCGCACGGTCGAGCGCGAACACGAGAAATTAGGAGGAGGCTTGTCTGCCGCAGCCGGACTGGAGTCCGCGACGGTGAAACATCCGGACGCGATGGCGCCGCTCATCCGGGTACTGGACGAACTGCGGGAGATGGCCAGATCCGCGGGCCGCGACGATCTCGGCGGCCGGCTGAGCATGGTGCGCGCCAGGGTCGGTGATCCCAGGGTCCGTCTCGTCGTCGTCGGCGACCCGAAGAACGGCATGAGCACGCTGGTGAACAGCTTGGTCGGGGCGCAGGTGAGCGCCACCGATTCCGCGCTGAGCGCACCGGTGATCGTGGAGTACGGCCCGGAGTCGAGCGCCACGCTGGTCAAGTCGACCGGCCAGGGCCGCACCGAACGCCAGCCGGTGGATCCGCTGAATCCAGGTCCCGCCCTGGCCGCGCACGGCGTGATCCGAGCCGAGTTCACCGAGCCGAGCTCGCTGCTCGCCGACGGCATCGTCCTGATGGACGCGCCGGGTGCGGGCGACGAGCACACCCGGTGGTCGATGATCGCCGCCGCCGACGCGGTGCTCTACGTCGCCGAGGCCTCGGCCGAGCTGACCCCGCTGCAGCTGGAGTACCTGCAGCGGGTGCAGCAGCTCTGTCCGACGGTCGTCTGCGTCCTCAACAAGATCGATATCCACCCACACTGGTCGCACGTGCAGCAGCGCAACCGCGATCTGCTGGACGCGGCCGGTCTCGGGTTCGCGGTGGCGCCGGTCTCGGCGCTGCTGCACCGGCAGGCGGGCAACTACCAGCGCGATATCGAGTCCGGGGTGCCGCAGCTGATCGACCACCTGCGCGACTACGTGGTGGCGCGCGCCGACGCGGTGGCCCGTGACGCTGCCCTGCGCGACATCCGTTTGGTGGCAGACCATCTCGCGGTCACCCTGTACACCGAGGCCGAGGCGCTGCGCGACCCGCGCCGCCGCGCCCAGATCACCCAGCAGCTGCTCGCGGCCCGCGAGGAGGCCGATCAGCTGCGTCAGCGCACCGCCAACTGGCAGGTCACCCTGGTCGACGGTGCGACCGAACTGATGGCCGACATCGAGCACGACCTACGCCATCGACTACGCAGCCTGGTGCGCGACGCCGAGGCCGAGATCGCCCAGGCCGATCCGGCGCGCGGCTGGAAGGAGTTCGGCGCCGACCTGGACGCCCGCATTTGCGAGGCCGTCGAGGAGAACTTCGTGATGGCGCACTACCGCGCGGTGGAGCTGTGCGAGCAGGTGGCGGCGAAGTTCCCCGCCGACAACCGCACCCCGCCGCTGCCCGACCTGCGCCTGACCAACCCTGGCGAGGTGCTGGAGCAGGTAGCGCCGCTGGAGTCGCTGGAGAGCGCGAAAGCCAGTGTGACCCAACAGGTTCTGTCCGGCCTCCGGGGTTCCTACGGCGGCATCCTGATGGTCGGTCTCGCCACCAGTCTGCTCGGCATGTCGCTGGTGAACTGGTATTCGGCGGGCGCGGGTGTGCTGCTGGGCGTCAACGCGATCTGGGACGACCGCAAGAACCGGCAGCTGCGCCGCCGCGCCGAGGCCAAGGTGGCGGTGGCGAGGCTGATGGACGACGTGATCTTCCAGGTGAGCAAGGAATCGCGAAACCGGTTGCGCGCCATGCAGCGGACGTTGCGCGATCACTTCACCGACATCGTCACCGACGCGCTGCGCACCACCGACGAGGCGCTGCGCGTCGCGGAGGACGCCTACGGCAAGTACGGCGACCGGCGCGAGGACCGGATCGCCGAACTCGACACCAACCTGGGCAAGCTGCGGGCCGTCCGCGACCGGGCCGACTCGCTCGCCGCGTAACCGGCAGGGACGCCTCAGGCTGGGCTGATCGGCGGGGAGTGCGCGGGCTGGAACTGTCCGGCCTCGCGCTGGGCCTCGGCCCTGATCACGTGGGTGACCGCGTTGATCAGCGCCAGATGGGTGAAGGCCTGCGGGTAGTTGCCCAGGTGCCGTCCGCTGCGTGGGTCGATCTCCTCGGCGTAGAGCCGCAACGGGCTGGCGAAGCCGAGCAGCCGCTCGCACAGGTGCCTGGCCCGCTGTACCTCGCCGATCTCGACCAGCGCGGAGACCAGCCAGAACGAGCAGATGGTGAAGGTGCCCTCCTCGCCGGTGAGTCCGTCGTCGGTGGTCTCGGTGCGGTAGCGAAGCACCAGTCCGTTCTCGGTGAGCCGGTCGGCGATCGCGAGCACGGTGGCGCGCACCCGATGGTCGTCGGGCGGCAGGAAGCGGGTCAGCACCACGAGCAGCAGCGAGGCGTCCAGGGTGTCCCCGCCGTAGACCTGGGTGAGAACGCCCTCGCTGGACACGCCGTTGGCGAGCACGTCGTCCCTGATTTCCTCGGCGATCGTGTACCACTCGGTGGCGCGCTGGAACTGGCCGTGCAATTCGGCCAGTTTGGCGCCGCGATCCAGCGCGACCCAGCACATCACCTTCGAGGAGGTGAAGTGCTGCGGTTCGCCGCGCACCTCCCAGATGCCGCGATCGGGCTCGCGCCAGTGCGTGATGGCGGCGTTCACCTGCCGCTCCAGCAGCGGCCACAGCGTCTCGGGGACCTGCTGGCGCGACTTCACGTGCAGGTACACCGCGTCGAGCATGGTGCCCCAGATGTCGTGCTGGTTCTGGTTGTAGGCGCCGTTGCCGATGCGCACCGGCTGGGCGCCGTCGTAGCCCTTCAGGTGTTCCAGCTCGCTCTCGACCAGGTCGCGTTCCCCGCCGATGCCGTAGAGCACTTGCAGCGGAACGGGTTCGCCGTTGTCGCCGGTCGTCGCGTCGTTGAGGAAGCAGAAGAAGTCGTCGGCCTCGCGGTCGAGTCCAAGCGTGTACAGGCCCCACAGGGCGAAGCTGGAGTCGCGCACCCAGCTGAAGCGGTAGTCCCAATTGCGTTCGCCGCCGGGGGTTTCCGGCAGCGAGGTGGTGGCCGCCGCCATCAGCGCGCCGGTCGGCGCGTAGGTCAGGCCCTTGAGCGTCAACGCGCTGCGTTGTAAGTAGTTGCGCCACGGGTGATCCGGGAATTTACCGAGGGTGATCCACTGCCGCCAGCACTCGGTGGTCATCCACATCTTCTCCGCGGCGTCCTCGAATGTCTTGGGGGCGGGCAGATCCGACCAGGTGAGCGCGACGAAGACCTGGTCGCCCTCGCGCATCCTGGTGCGCGCCCGAGCCTCGCGCCCCTCCAGACCCAGGCGCAGATCGGTGGTGAGCACCAGGGTCGGGCCCGCGCTCGGATCGGCGCTGCACACCGCGGTCGCCTCCTCGTAGACCTTGCCGGTGTACTCCCAGCGCGCGGTGGAGCGGTGGTAGTCGAAGGCCGGTTCGCAGCTCATCTCCAGCTCGACCGTGCCGTTGACGCATTTCACGGTGCGCAGCAGCACGTGCTCGGCGTCCCAGTCCATCGGGGTGCGCCGATGCGTCTTGCTGCGCTGGATATTGTTGTGCCACGGTCCGAGCACCAGCGCGTCGCGCACGATGAGCCAGCCGGTGTCGGTCTGCCAGGTGGTCTCCAGGATCATGCCGCCGGGCAGGTAGCGGCGCGCGGCGGGCACGTTGACGCCGTATGGGCCGATCCGGAAATGCCCGGCGCTGCGATCCAGCATCGCGCCGAAAACACTGGGAGAGTCCGGTCGCGGCACGCACATCCACTCGACCGCGCCGTTGCTCGAGATCAGGCAGCTGGTCTCGCAGTCGGACAGGAAGGCGTAGTCGTCGATCGGGGGATGGGCGCCGCGATGCCTGGACTGGGTGAGCGCGCTGAGCACAGGCAGGTCGTCGGGCTGTCGAATTGTCAGATCATCCGTTGACGCCATACCCCATCATGGGTGCCGCCCATGCCCGCCGTCCACCCGAATGCGCCGGTCGGTTGCTCAGGTTGGGCCAGTAGGCTGGTATCCGTGCATCGCGTTGCAGGTTGGTGGGACGGTTTCGAGCTGTGGGTCGCGGGATTGCCGTTCATCCCACAGTTCCTCGTTGTCCTTGTCGGTATGGTCCCGGTGAGTTTCGCCATCGCGTACCTGCTCGACCGCGCGCTGCGCGCCGCGCTGCAGCTGCTCGGTCGCGACCGCGCCGCCGAAGTCACCGTCGCCGCGGTCCTCGCCGAGCCGTCCCCGGTCCTGGTCGACGACCGCACGGCCGATCGCAGCCCCGTCCAGAGCGGAGCGCGTTGATGCCACGCTCCCGGGTCCAACTGGCCCTGCTCGCCCTGCTCGTCCTCGTCGTCATCGCCTGGTTCTTCACCCGCTGAATCAGCGGCTTGCGACGCCTCGCAGGTCTTCCGATGCCTGCGAGGCCTGCGCACAGTCCGCGCGCTCAGTTCGCTCCGTCGCCGTTGCGCCAGTCGGCGAGGCGCTTGCCGAGAGTGGAGATGGTTTCGCCGACCTCATGGCCGACCGTGCCGATCGTCGCGCCGACGTCGCGGCCGAGGTTGCGCACCGTGCGGACCAGCGGGTCCTCGGACTGGTCGAAGTTCTGCCGGTAGGTGCGCGCCGCCTCCTTGATCTCCTCGCTGATGCTGGTGTTCTTGTCGTGCGCGCGGCGCGGGTAGTCGCCGGTGAGCACGCGGTCGTACTCGCCGCTCTGGATCCAGCGACGCAGTTCGGCAGCGCGCAGCACCGAGAACGGGTGCGACTGCAACTCCAGGTTCAGCAGCTTGAGGACGCCGTCGCGCAGGTCGCCCGCGCGCTGGTAGTCGTCCGCCTGCGCCAGGAACGCCCCGTGGTTCATCTCGTGCACGCACGCGCCGCCCGCGGTCTTCATGTGCACCCGCACCGACGCCTCCACGTCCTGGCCGCAGAGCAGTCCCGCCCGGTCGCCTGACAGCTCCGATTTGCGGCTCCACTCCATGAGCGCGGCCACGATGGCGCGCAGCGCCCAGCCGCCCACCGGCATCCAGCCGACGCTCGCCGTGAGCCGCAGCAGGTGCATGAGCATCGTGCGGTAGACCGCGTGCCCGGACAGCGCGTGCCCGAGCTCGTGGCCGACCACGAACCTCAGCTCCTCGGTGTCCATGAGCTCGACCAGCGCGGTGGTCAGCACGATGAACGGCCGGTCCATGCCGATGGTGAAGGCGTTCACGTGCGGGCTCTGCAACACGAACATCTCCGGTGTGATCGGCGCGTCCAGGATCTGCACGCAGTCCGCGCGCAAGTCGTGCAGCGTGCGGAACTGGCGTTCGTCCACGCGGACGGCGGTGGCCAGGTAGAGCAGCCGGTGCTGGCGTTCTTGCAGCAAACCGGAGAGAGTGCGCAATACCGTGTCGAATCCGGTCAGCGAGCGCAGCGCCACCAGGGCGGTGCGGTCGGCGGGATGTTCCCACGCGCGAGTGCTGATGCCGGGCAAACGCGTGCGGACCCGATCCGGACTGATCGTCATGGGATGAAACCCCCCTTGTTCAGGAACTCTTCGATTCGAACTCGTGAGCTGTGCTCTGCTACAGTCTGCCCGTGTCTTCGAGTGCCGTCCCGCAGGTCCGCCATGAATTGGCGTTGATCGCTGTCGGCAATCTCGCGGTCGCGGACATTCTCTGTCGTTGATCGGTGACCGGGCACGTCTGCGCGTCCCTGCCCCGTAGACTGGCGTGCACTTTTTCGCAGACGTTCCCGACCCCCGCGTCGGCCGCTTCCGGCCGGTAGTCGCGCCACTGCCGCGTCATCGGCGGCAGGTCTCCCCGATCGACCCGAATATCTTGCCGCCACGGTCTTTTAGATCCGTGTGGCGGTCCGCAGGAAAGGTCCCACCCGGATGTCTCGCAACACTTGGCTCGCCCCGCGCCGACGCTATGCCGCCGCCGCGCTCACCGCGGTAGCGGCGGTCGTGCTCACCGCCTGCGGCGGCGGAGCCAGCGACGTGGTGGGCGGGGGTGGGGCCGACGGCAGCGGCGGCACCCTGAACCTGTACGCCTACGCCGTCCCCAAGCCGGGATTCGACAAGGTCGTTCCCGAGTTCAACAAGACCGAGGCGGGTAAGGGCGTGCAGATCCAGCCGTCCTACGGCGCCTCCGGCGATCAGTCCCGCAAGGTCAAGGACGGCGCCGAGGCCGACGTCGTGAACTTCTCGGTGGAGCCCGACATCACCCGCCTGGTCGACGCGGGCCTGGTCGACGCGAACTGGAATGCCGACGCCACCAAGGGAATTCCGTTCGGCTCGGTGGTCGCGATCGTGGTGCGTCCCGGCAATCCCAAGGGCATCAAGGACTGGGACGACCTACTGAAGCCGGGCGTCGAGGTCGTCACGCCCAACCCGTTCAGCTCCGGCTCGGCCAAGTGGAACCTGCTCGCGCCGTACGCGGCCAAGTCCGACGGCGGCAAGAACCCGCAGGCCGGTCTGGACTACCTGAGCAGGCTGGTCTCCCCGGAGCACATCAAGGTGCAGCCCAAGTCGGGCAGGGAAGCCACCGAGACCTTCCTGCAAGGCACCGGTGACGTGCTGCTCAGCTACGAGAACGAGGCCATCTTCTCCGAGCGCAAGGGCGACCCGATCGAGCACGTCATCCCGCCGACCACGTTCAAGATCGAGAACCCGGTCGCGGTGCTGAAGAACAGCAAGAACCCGGAGAAGGCCGTCGCCTTCCGCGACTTCCTGTTCACTCCGGCCGGTCAGCAGGCCTGGGCCGAGGCAGGTTTCCGTCCGGTCGACCCGAAGGTCGCCAGTGACTTCGCCAAGGACTTCCCGACCCCGCAGAAGCTGTGGACGATCGCCGACCTCGGCGGCTGGAAGGTCGTGGACAAGGAACTGTTCGCCCCCAACACCGGCAGTGTCGCGGTCATCTACGACAACGCCACCAAGTAGCCGGGTGACCCACAGCACACGGGATACTGGACGATTGTGACTGACAGCAGTACCGCCGAGACCGGGGCCGCCCCCGGTCCCGGCGTAACCAAGGAAACAGCACGCCCGGCGCGCTCGCGCTGGTCGTGGCTGCGGGTGAGCGGCTCGGTCGGCCCGCTCGGCATCGCGACCACGGTGCTGTGGCTCAGCATCATCGTGCTGCTGCCGCTGGCTGCGCTGACCGTGACCTCCTTCGAGGACGGCTGGTCCGGCTTCTGGGAGGCGATCACCGCCCCGGCCGCGCTCGACTCGCTGCGCATCACGGTCCTCGTGTCGGTGGTCGTCGCGCTGATCAACGTGGTGATGGGCACCCTCATCGCCTGGGTGCTGGTACGCGACGACTTCCCCGGCAAGGGGGTCGTCAACGCGCTGATCGACCTGCCGTTCGCGCTGCCCACCATCGTCGCCAGCATCGTGCTGCTGTCGCTCTACGGCCCGCAGAGCCCGATCGACATCCACCTCAACGCCACCCAGCCCGGTCTGGTGGTGGCGCTGGCCTTCGTCACGCTGCCGTTCGTGGTGCGCTCGGTACAGCCGGTGCTCATGGAGGCCGACCGTGAGGTCGAGCAGGCCGCGCTCTCGCTCGGCGCGGACAACTGGACCACCTTCCGCCGGATCGTGCTGCCCACGCTGGCGCCCGCGATCATCAGCGGCGGCGGCCTCGCCTTCGCCCGCGCGATCGGCGAATACGGTTCGGTCGTGCTGATCGGCGGCGCCATCCCGCGCAAGACGGAGATGGCCTCGCAATACATCCAGAAGCAGATCGAGATCGATCGGCCGGTCAACGCGGCGGCCGTATCGGTGGCGCTGCTGGCGATCTCGTTCGTGACGCTGCTCGTGCTGCGTCTGCTCGCGGACCGCAGCGCGCGTAAGGAGCAGGCGAGCCGATGAAACCGTCCGTCCTGACTCGCATTTCGCTGCGGACGGTGGCACTTGGCTACCTGTTCGTGCTCTTGCTGCTTCCGCTGCTCATCATCCTGTGGCGCACCTTCGAGAACGGCGTCGGCGCGTTCATCGACTCGATCACCACGCCGGCGGCCATCTCGGCGTTCCAGCTGTCGCTGCTCATCGTGGCGATCGTGGTGCCGGTGAACGTCGTCTTCGGCGTGGTGACCGCCATCGCGCTGGTGCGCGGGCGCTTCCCGGGTCGCAGCCTGGTGCAGGGCATCGTCGACCTGCCGTTCGCGGTCTCGCCGGTCGTCGTCGGTGTCGCGCTGATCCTGTTCTGGGGCGCGGGCGGCTGGCTCGGCGGCCTGGAGAACACGGGTCTGAAGGTGATCTTCAACCTGCCCGGCATGGTGATCGCCACCATCTTCGTCACACTGCCGTTCGTGGTGCGCGAAGTGGAGCCGGTGCTACACGAGATCGGCGACGACCAGGAGCAGGCCGCGGCCACCCTCGGCGCGTCGCGGTGGCAGACGTTCTGGCAGATCACCCTGCCCGCGATCCGCTGGGGCCTGACCTATGGCGTGGTGCTCACCGTCGCGCGTGCGCTCGGCGAGTTCGGCGCGGTGATCATGGTGTCCTCGGCGCTGCCAGGCCAGTCGCTCACGCTGACGCTGCTGGTGCACGGCCGCTACATCAACGACCACAACACGTTCGGCGCCTACTGTGCCGCGACCCTGCTGATGGGCATCGCCCTCGTGACTCTTCTTCTCATGACTCTTCTCGAACGCAAGCGGGACGCCAAATGATCACCGTGACCAACGCAAGGAAGAACTACGGCACCTTCGCCGCGCTCGACGATGTCACCATCGACATCCCGTCCGGCGAGCTGACCGCGCTGCTCGGTCCCTCCGGTTCCGGAAAGTCGACGCTGCTGCGGTCGATCGCCGGGCTGGAGTCGCTGGACTCCGGCATCGTCACCATCGCGGGCAACGATGTGACCAGGGTGCCGCCGCAGAAGCGCGACATCGGCTTCGTCTTCCAGCACTACGCCGCGTTCAAGCACATGACCGTGCGCGACAACGTGGCCTTCGGTCTGAAGATCCGCAAGCGGCCCAAGAACGAGATCGCGAAGCGGGTCGACGAGCTGCTCGGCATCGTCGGCCTGGACGGCTTCCAGCACCGCTACCCGGCCCAGCTGTCCGGCGGCCAGCGCCAGCGCATGGCACTGGCCCGCGCGCTCGCGGTGGACCCGCAGGTGCTGTTGCTGGACGAGCCGTTCGGCGCGCTGGACGCCAAGGTCCGCGCCGACCTGCGCACCTGGCTGCGCCGCCTGCACGAGGAGGTCCACGTGACCACCGTGCTGGTGACCCACGACCAAGAGGAGGCGCTCGACGTCGCCGACCGCATCGCGGTGATGAACAAGGGCCGGATCGAACAGATCGGCACCCCCGAGGACGTCTACGATCGGCCGTCCAACGAATTCGTCATGTCCTTCCTCGGCGATGTCGCGCGGCTGAACGGACATCTGGTGCGCCCGCACGACATTCGCGTCGGCCGCGACGCGAGCATGGCGCGCGCCGCCGACGAGGGCACCGCGGAATCGGCGGGCGTCACCCGCGCGACCGTGGAGCGGGTCGTGCACCTCGGCTTCGAGGTGCGCGTCGAACTGCGCAACGCCGCCACCGGCGACCACTTCGCCGCCCAGGTAACCCGCGGTGACGCCGAGGCGCTGCGGCTCTCCGACGGCGAGACGGTCTACGTCCGCGCGACCCGGATCCCGGAGCTCCCCGCGGGCTGAGTATTCGGCCCTCGCAGAGGTTTCACACCCTTCGCAGAGGTTGTAACTGCTGTGAAGCGTGTGGAAGGCATGCGTGGTCGCCGGTCGGTGGCGCGGAATGCGCTGTTCCAGAACGGTTTCGTAGGTGTGCCGTCGAATGCCGGTGGGCTGCTGGAGCATTGCTGACGGAGCTGGCTTGCGGTGTGGTGCCGTCGGCGCGGCGTCGCCCGGCAAATGCACACCGGCGATCGGTGATCCGCGACGCGCCGTGTGGCATCGCGTGCGACTGGCGTGTCCCAGGGGTGATTGGGCAGGTCGGATGGCGCGCCGGTGGTCGGGCCGGGGCCCACGGTGACCGGCGGGGTGCGGACAACCGGCTGTCCGGTGGTTGGCACGGCGGTCGCCGAGTGGTTGCCTGTGTGGTGTTCGAAGCACATCGGCTCGTCGATCGGGTGAAACGCGATGGCAGTTGGTCTTGGTTTGAGCATCGGTACGGTCTATTCGGTGATCGCGTTGGCGGACACCGCATCGGCCAAAACACCGCCGCGTCGGCTCGGCCACCGACGGCACGCCAGACCCGCACCGTCCGTCACCCGGCGCACCACCTTGACCTTCGACAGCACCGGGCTGGCACGCGTCGGCCTGATTCCCCGGCACGGCAGGGCGATCACCGAATTCGCCGATCTCGGCAGGCGCGGCGGTGCGACGGCCAGGGTCGGCCACCGCACGCTCGGGCCCGCGGAGCTCGTCGCGGTGGTCACCGACTGCCTCATCACCGAGGTGATGAACGACCAGAGGGCGGTGGGCGCGGAAGTCACGCTGACTCATCCGGCGGGCTACGGCGCCGACGAACTGACCGAGCTACGCGGCGCGCTGGACGCGATCGGCCTGAATCATGTCGCGCTGGTCGCCGAACCGGTCGCGGCGGCGGCTTGGCTGGAGGCGGTGCACGGTCCGTTGAGGCCCGGCCTCGCCCTGGTCTACGACCTTGGCGGCGCGAGCCTGGACGTCGCGCTGGTTCGTGTCGGCGCGGGCAATCCGCACGATCCGATCGTCGGCGTCCCGCTGCGTTCGGCGGAATTCGGCGCGCGCGCGTTCGGCGCGCTGGTCGCGGCGCGGGGCGGTGGATCCTCGGCGGTAGGCGCACTGGACGGTTCGGCCGCCGACGCCCTGCGCGCCGAGCACGTGCGCGCTTCGCTGGAACTGGTCTACCGCTGCCTCCGGCGGGCCGACCTGACCATGGCCGACGTCGACTACGTCCTCGCGGTCGGCGGCGCGGCCCGCCCGTCGGAGGTGTCCGGCGTGCTCGCCGAGGCGCTGGCGCGACCTGTGTACATCGCGCCGGATCCGGAACGCACGATCGCGGACGGCGCGGCGCTGGTCGCGCGGCAGACGGCGGCGTCCGCCGAAGAGACGGCCGCGGGCGCGCCTCGCAGGGGAAAGGGCCTGCTGCGCGCGCGGCGCAAGCTGATCAGGGTGACATCGGCCGCGTCCGCGTGCGGTGTCGTGCTCGCTTTCGCGCTGCCCGCAGACGGTGCGGTCGCGGGATCGGCACCGTTCGGACTGTTCTGACCCTGGTCACAACGGCGGCGGTCGGGTGAACACACCCGGCCGCCGCCGACTCGTTCGCGGAGTCTTCCGCGCACCGCACGGGCCCGGCCCGCCTCCGCAGTGCGGGCGAGTTGACGTCACCGACCGTAAGTGTAACTATAAGGTACAGGTAAACGTCCCCCGAGGAAGGCAGTGACGACGATGTCGACAGCCGAGAAGCACGCTATCGATCCAGATCTCGAGCAGGCGCAGAAATACGCCGCCAAGCTGCTGCTGCTGTCCGAGGGCTCGGTGAACAAGCACTTCGACCCGTTCGAGGACATCGACTGGGACAACCCGGACTACGCCGCCGACGCGGGCGAGGAGCGCTGGATCCTGCCGCGGTCGGCCGACCCGCTCGGCCGCCACCCCTGGTACCTGGCCCTGCCCAAGGGCAAGCAGATCGAGCTCGGCAAGTACCGCCAGGCCAACGTCGCCAAGGTCGGTCTGCAGTTCGAGTCGATCCTCATCAGCGGCATGGTGATTCACAACTTCGGCCTGCCCAACGGTTCGCCCGAGTTCCGCTACTGCTCCCACGAGATGATCGAGGAGCACAACCACACCCTGATGTTCCAGGAGATGGTGAACCGGATCGGCTTGGACGTGCCAGGCATGGGCCCACTGGTGAGCAAGTTCAAGTACCTGGCCGCGCCGGTCGCCGCCAAGTTCCCGAACCTGTTCTTCATGGCCGTGCTCGCGGGCGAGGAGCCGATCGACCACATCCAGAAGGAGATCCTGCGCTCCGGCGAAGAGGTCCACCCGATCATGCTCGGCGTGATGGCGATCCACGTCGCCGAGGAGGCCCGCCACATCTCCTTTGCGCACGAGTTCCTGAAGAACCACGTGCCCGAGCAGAGCGCCGCCAACCGGTTCGTGCTGTCGATCGCGATGCCGATCGTCATGTGGATCCTCGGCCGTTCCATCGCGACCCCACCGAAGAAGTTCTTCGAGGAGTTCGACATTCCGGCGAAGGTGCGCAAGGAACTGTTCTACGGCTCCAAGGAAGCCGAGCAGGTCTTCGCCGACTACTTCGTCGACGTGCGGGCGCTCGCCAAGGAGCTCGGCCTGATCAACCCGATCTCCAAGCGGGTGTGGAAGCTGCTCGGCATCGACGGTCCGATGAGCCGCTACCGCTCGGAGCCGCTGCGCGTCGTGCACGCGGGCTGAGCGGCGGTCGACCATGCCCTACGTCGTCACCCAATCCTGTTGCAGCGACGCGTCTTGCGTGTACGCCTGCCCGGTCAACTGCATCCATCCCACGCCGGACGAACCGGACTTCCGCACGGCGGAGATGCTGTACGTCGACCCGAAGGCCTGCGTGGACTGCGGCGCGTGCGCCACGGCCTGCCCCGTCGACGCCATCACCTCGTCGAAGCGGCTGACCGAGGAGCAGAAGCCCTTCATCGAGATCAACGCCGACTTCTACCGGCAGTCCCGGCCGCGTCCGCTGCTGGCCCGGCCGGTGCCTGCGGCGGAGATCCGCGCCGAGCGGGCGCCGCTGCGGGTGGCGATCGTGGGCTCCGGTCCGTCGGCGATGTACGCCGCCGACGAGCTGCTGACCCAGCCGAACGTCTCGGTCACCGTGTTCGACCGGCTGCCGGTGCCCTACGGTCTGGCCAGGCACGGCGTCGCGCCGGACCACGCCAAGACCAGGCAGGTCAGCGAGCTGTTCGACGTGATCTCGGGTCAGCCCGGCTTCGGTTCGTACCTGAACATCGAGGTCGGCACGCACGTTTCGCACGAGGAGCTGCTCGACCACTTCCACGCGGTGATCTACGCCGTCGGCGCGTCCTCGGACCGCAAGCTCGGCATCCCGGGTGAGGGCCTGCCCGGCAATGTCTCGGCCACCGACTTCGTTGCCTGGTACAACGGGCACCCCGACCACGCGGACGCGCGATTCGATCTGTCGCAGCGGCGCGCGGTGATCGTCGGCAACGGCAATGTCGCGCTGGACGTGGCGCGCATCCTGGCGAGCGATCCGGCCACCCTCGTCGGCACCGATATCGCGCCGTACGCGCTGAAAGCGCTGCGCGAGAGCAAGATCGAAGAGGTGGTCGTGCTCGGCCGCCGCGGTCCGGCCGAATCCGCCTTCACCGTGCCCGAATTCGTGGGTCTGCTCGGCTCCGACGTGGATATCGCGGTCGAGGGCGAGCTGCCGGAGATCACCGCCGACCTGCCGTACCGGATCGAGCAGAAGCTGCGCTTGCTGAACCGGGTCGCCGAGCGCCCGTCCGGGCAGCGCAAGCGGATCGTCTTCCGCTACCTGGCCGCGCCGACCGCCGTGCTCGGCGATGACCGCGTGACCGGTGTGGAGATCGGCCGCAACGAGCTCGTCACCGAGGCCGACGGACGCACCAAGGCCGTCGCCACCGGCGAGACCGAGCGGATCGAGGCCGGGCTCGTGCTCACCTCGGTCGGCTACCGCGGTGTGCCGCTGCGGGGTCTGCCCTTCGACGATCAGGCGGGTGTGATTCCGAACGCGGACGGCAGGGTGCTCGGCGAGGCGGGCGCGGTGCTGCCCGGCGCCTATGTCACCGGCTGGATCAAGCGCGGTCCGACCGGCTTCATCGGCACCAACAAGTCCTGCGCGCAGCAGACCGTGCGGCAGCTCGCCGACGACTACAACGCGGGCCGTCTGCCCGAACCCGCGCGCGGTGCGGCCGATTTCGAGCGGTTGGTGCGCGGCCGCAGGCCCGAGGTCGTCGTGGGCGGCGCGGCGGCGGCACCGTTGGTGAAGCCGCTGCGCAGGCTGCTCGCCCGGGTCTGAAGGCGGGGCGTACCTGCGGGCTCGGTTGCGCGATGAGGTCTGCCGAGCCACTGACTGCCGAACGCCACGACGGTACGTAACGTCGTGGCGTTCGGCGTTCGGCGTTCAGCGCGCGGTGAATCCGCCGTCGATGGCGAGAGCAGCGCCGGTGACGAAGCTGGCCTCGCGGCTCAGCAGATAGGCGCAGAACGAGGCGATCTCGTCCGGCGCGGCGATCCGGCCGAGCGGGTGCAGCGCCGCGATGGCCGCCTCGCCCTCGGGCGTCGCGCCCATCGAGTCGCGAAACGCGGGCGTGTCCACCGCGCCCGACACCAGCGCGTTGACACGCACACCCTGATCGGCGGATTCCAGCGCGACGGCCTTGGTCAGCCCGACGACGCCGTGCTTGGCGGCCACGTACGGCGCGACCGAGCCCATGCCGACCACGCCCAGGTTCGACGCGTTGTTCAGGATCGCGCCGCCGCCCGACGCGACCATTGCGGGCACCTGGTGGCGGAGGCCGTAGAACACGGCCGTCAGGTTGAGTTCGAGATCGGCGCGCCAGCCGGCCTCATCGATCTCGGCCACCGGTCCGAACGCCCGCACCGCGCCCGCGTTGTTGAATGCCACGTCCAGACGGCCGAACTCGCTGACGGCGGTCTCGGTCAGCCGGGCCACGTCGGCCTCCACCGTCACATCCGTCGGGACGAACAGGGCCCGGCCACCCGCCGCGCGAATCTCCGCGGCGACCTGATCACCGGCGTCCTTGCCGCGCGCGCCGAGCACCACCGCCGCGCCCTCGGCGGCCAGCCGCAGCGCCACCGCCTTGCCGATGCCCGAGGTGGCGCCGGTGATGACCGCGACCTGCTCCGCGAACCGTGTCGACATTCGAGTTCACTTTCCTTCCCGTGCTTGCTCTTTCGTTGCGGCGGTCGGTGCCGCCGTAATCAGTCAACCGAGCGTGGGACGGCATCGCTGGCGGCAAACGGACGCCGCATTTGATGTGTCATCTATCAGGGGCGACACGCCCGAGTGGTCGAGGAATTAGTTCTGGCTAAGTATCGGTTACCGACCGGTCGGTGTGTGTGGCCCCGTTTGCCACGGGCGCCCCATGGTCCGTTTCGGCCGCCGTCGATCGCGACGAGCAGTCGCTGCGTGATAGCGGAATCGGGTCGGCCGCGGCCCTTTTGCGATGTGTCGCGGGGGCTGAACCTTTCGTGCGGCACTGTTTACCTGGGTATTCGACAGATTGTTGCCGGAAGCCAAACGTTTCATATCAATTCGGCATCCGGAAAGTTCGCGAACAGCTAACCTGTGGGGGCTGTTTGGAAGACGACCGCGGCCACACGGCTCGACTGTGTGCTGGACGTGGTCACGGTGCGTTGACGGGATAGCGAATGACTACATGTCTGGGTTTCAGCATCGGTTCAGTGAACTCCGTAGCGGCTTCGGTGACCGATGGTCTGATCCGACCCACGGTGCGCACCAAGCGCACGGCAATCGGCTTCGACCCGGCGGGCACGGCCCGCATCGGCGGTATTCCCCAATACAACTCGGCCGCCACCGATTTCGCCGATCTGGCGCGTGACCCGGAATCGCTGGTCGTCGGCGGGCGGTTGTACTCCCCGGCCAACCTCGTCGCCGCGGTGGTCACCGGCTTGCTGGAGGCGGCCGAGCCGAGCGTGGGCGCGGTGGCGACCTACCCGGCGGTCTACACCGACAAACAACTCGTCCGACTACGCCAGGCGCTCGACCTGAACGGCGCGCGGCAAGTCATGCTGGTGCCGGAGCCGGTGGCCGCCGCCGAATGGCTGGACTACGAACATGGTCCGCTGGAGACCGGCTTCGTCCTCGTCTACGA
This sequence comes from Nocardia sp. NPDC050793, assembly GCF_040654065.1. Classification (NCBI taxonomy): domain Bacteria; kingdom Bacillati; phylum Actinomycetota; class Actinomycetes; order Mycobacteriales; family Nocardiaceae; genus Nocardia; species Nocardia sp. NPDC050793. Next base: position 358,654 of record NZ_JBFAHG010000005.1, on the reverse strand, counting down.
CCTCGGCGGCACCAGCCTCGACGTCTCCATCGTGCGCGTCGGGCCGGACTGGGAGAACCACCCGATCGTCGGAAAGCCGCAGCGCTCCTACGATTTCGGCGGTCGCCCGCTGGGGGACATGATCGCGCGCTACTCGCGGCCCGGCGCGTCCGCGACCACGGTGTCGATGACCTCCATCGTCGACGTCGACGCTCTGCGCGCCGAGCACATCAGGGACTCCTTCGGCGTGGTGCGCGCCTGCCTGCGCTCCACCGGGCTCAGCCTCTCCGCCATCGGTCGCGTGCTGCTCGTCGGCGGCGCGTCCCGGCCCGCCGAGGTGGCAGGCGCGCTGGCCGAACTCGGCCGCCCGGTGGTGGTTTCGGCCGATCCCGGTCATATCGTGGCCGTCGGCGCCGCGCGGTTCGCGGCCCGGACCTTCGCGCCCGCGAGCACCGAGGAACGGCCCGCGCCGCGCGTCGCCGTGTTCTCCAGTGCCGCAGTCGCTTCGGCGCTGGCCATGTCGGCGGCCACGGTCTTCGGCGGCTCCGGCGGATCGCTCCCGGTGCTCGACCGATTCCCGGCCGCCGCACCGATCCCGGGCGACACGCTGCTCTACGAACCCAACGGCGACACCGTCTTCGACCGCGCCGTCCGGCAGGGCATCCCCGCGACGCCGGCGCAGTACGCCTACTTCGACGGGAGCGGCTACGACCGGCGCGTCTCGGCGGCCGCGCGCAGCACCACGTTCGGGCCCTCGGTCGGCGAGTCCCGCCCCGGGACCCACAGCGATCCTCGAACCTGCTGCGGCAACGGCCGATACGCGGGACAGCAATACGCCAACCCGGCCCAGTTCGTGAATCCGCTGCCCTTCAGCCAGCGGACACCGCGGGGGACCCCGCCCGGGTGGGAGCGCCCGACGATCCCGAGCGTCAGCCTGCCCTCCTGGCCGAACACCCAACCGGCCCCGAATCCCTCGGTCCCCGGCAACACTCAACCCGAGCCGGGCACGCCGACTTCTCCCGGATCACCGGCTAGCGGGGGAGCGACCTCGCCGGGGAGCACTACCGACACGTCCACCGGCGGCGCTGCTTCCGGTGGTACGGCCGGAGATCCGGCGCGCGGCGGCGCTGTGAGCGGCACAGAGGGGACGTCCTCGGGGGGAACGACTTCCGGCGGTACGGGCGGGGATGGCTCCGGTGCGGCGTCCGGGCCGGACGCGGACGGTGGTTCGACAGGCGGTGGTGTCTCGTCGGGCGGCAGTACGTCGTCCGGTGGTGATTCTTCGGATGGTGGATCGTCTTCCGGTGGTGGTGCTTCGTCCGGTGGTGATTCTTCGAGCGACGGATCGTCCTCCGGCGGCGGTGCGTCCTCGGGTGGTGGTGCTGCTTCGTCCGGTGATTCCTCCGGCGGCGGAACGTCTTCCGGCGGCGGTGCGGCTTCGGGCGGTGGCGCTGCCTCCGGCGGTCATTCGTCGGGTGGCGGAACGTCTTCCGGTGGCGGTGGTGGTGCATCCTCCGGCGGCGGAGCCTCATCACACGGCGGTGGGTCTTCCGGCGGCGGAACCTCATCGGGTGGAGGCGCGTCCTCCGGCGGCGGAGCATCCTCGTCGGGCCGATCATCTTCCGGCGGAACCTCTTCCGGTGGTGCGTCTTCCGGCGGCAGCGGCAGGTCGGGCTCGAAGTTCGGCGGCGGCGCGGGCGGCTCCGGCGGTATGGGTGGTGCGGGCAAGTCCGGCGGCGGCTCGGCCGGTGGGGGTGGCGGCGGAGTCGGTGGCGCCCGGCGCTGAATCGAAGACGAGTCATCGAGCCGCGGGGCACAATGGATTGGTGAAAGTGCTTGGGGGAGCGCCGCGGCTGATCGCTTTGGATGTGGACGGCACGCTGCTCGAGACGGGATCGCCGGTCAGTGCGCGGGTCGCCGCCGCGGTGGCGGCGGCCGTAGCGGCCGGAGCGCACGTGGTGGTGACGACCGGGCGAACGCTGCTGACGACGCGTCCGGTGCTCGCGGAGCTCGGGCTGGTCGAGGGGCATGCGCTGTGTTCCAACGGCGCGGTGCACATCGACGTGGCCAGGGGCGTGCCCGTGGCGGTGCAGGCGTTCGACCCCGCGCCCGCCGTCGCCGCGCTGCGCGCTCTGTTCCCGGAGATGATCTTCGCGGTGGAGAAGGTCGGCGTCGGCACCTGGGCGACGGGCGGCAGCCCCGGCGAATTCCCCATCGGCGATTACCTTCTCGTCGATCACGGTGCGCTGAGCAGCGAGCCGACGCCACGCCTCAACGGCTGGTGGCCGGACGGGTCGCTGGACGAGATGCTCACACTGTTGCGGACCTTCACCGTGCCCGGCGCGAGCTGGGTGCACGGCGAATTCGGTCCGTGGCTGACGGTGTCGCGCCGCGGGGTGTCCAAGGGCTGGGCGCTCGAACGTCTGCGCCTGTCGCTCGGCATTTCCCGCGCCGCGACCCTGGCCATCGGCGACGGCTACAACGACCGCGAAATGTTGCGCTGGGCTGGATATTCGGTGGCCATGGCCAACGCGCCCGACGACGTCCGCGGGTTGGCCGACGAGGTGACCGGCGACGTCGACGCCGACGGTGTCGCCACGGTGCTGGAGCGCTGGTTCGGCCGCTGAACTACACGCCGCCGGTCTTGCCGACGACCTCCAGGTAGTGCGGGTTGGACATGATCCCGAGAACATTGCCGAACGGGTCCACCACCGCGGCCGTGACGAAACCTCCGCCGTTGCCGCGCGGGGTGATCGGTTCGTACTCGGTGGCGCCGAGATCGAGCAGTCGCTGGAAGGTGGCCGCTAGGTCGTCGACGTGCCAGAACAGGACGCCGCCCCCGCCCGGCTCGTTGCGCGCGCCGCGCGGTGCGTAGGCGCGGTTCACGATGCCGAGTTCGTGCTGGTAGTCGCCGATGCGGAACTCGTAGTACCCGTTCGGCACGTGGTAGTAGGGCGCGATGCCGAGGAACCCGGCGTACCAGTCCTTGGCGGCTTCGAGATCGTCGGCGTAGTAGGTGATGGTGGCCATTCCGCGCAGCATGTCGGTGCTCCTTCGATGATCGGTTCGTGCTGGTGGAACCATCCTCGCGCATAAAGTGCTCACCAATTGAGCACTTTATGCGGCAGAATTTCCGGTATGCGAGCGGATCGTCTGGTGGCCACATTGCTGCTGATGCAGGCCCGAGGCAGGGTGACCGCCGCGGAGGTCGCCGCGGAACTGGAAGTCTCCGTGGCGACGGCGCGGCGCGATTTGGAGGCGCTCTCCGCGGCGGGCATTCCGGTGTATCCGCAGCAGGGCCGCGGTGGCGGCTGGTCGCTGGTGGGCGGGGCGCGCACGGATCTGAGCGGTTTGTCCGAACCCGAGGCCAGGGCGCTGTTCCTGTTGGCCGGCGCGTCCGCGAGCGCGAACCCGGAGGTGAAATCGGCGCTGCGCAAACTGGTTCGGGCGCTGCCGCAGACCTTCCGCGCCGACGCCGAGGCGGCCGCCGACGCGGTGATCATCGATCCGGCGCGCTGGGGTCAGCGGGATCGCAACCGGCCCGGCGTGGTGGATCTGTTGCAGCGCGCGGTCGTGCAGCGGCGACGGGTTCGGCTGGCGTACGAGCGGGCGGGCGCCCGGACGACACGGATGGCCGACCCGTGGGGATTGGTCGACAAGGACGCCATCTGGTATCTGATCGCGGGCACCGAGAAGGGAAGCAGGACCTTCCGGGTGGACCGGATCGTCGATGCGCAGCTGACCGACGAAACCTTTCGCCGGCCGGATGATTTCGCTTTGTCGGCGGCCTGGGACGAGGTGGTCGGCGCGATGGAGCGGCGCCGCGCGGCCACATCGGCCACCGCCCTGATCGCTCCCGCGTTGCTCCCGGTGCTGCGCGATCAGCAGGGCAGGCACTGCGAGGTGGACGGCCCGGTCGCCGACGGCCGGGTCCAGGTTCGGATCACCGCCCCGACGCCGCGGATGATCGCCCAGCAGCTGGCGGGGTGGGGCGCGGAAATCGAAGTGCTCGGCCCGCCGGAGGTGTGCGAGGAACTCGCGCGGCTTGGCGCGGAACTGGTGCGACGGTACGGGAGCGCCGAGTGACCGAAAACCATCCTGCGCAGACGATTCGCCGGTTCGCCTGAATTGTCACGGTCTCGGCGCGGACGCGCGAGCTCGCCACCTATACCCTTTCCCGACCCACCGCGCGCCGGTTTCCTCGGCGACTCGCCGTTGCTGTACGGTTACCAGCGCTGGGCTACAGCGAGATTTGGAATGCCCGTCCGCACCCGCCGAGGAGTATCCGCGACGACGGTCGGCGTGCGAGTTCGTTTGTGAAAGTTCCGTTTCGATCAGATTCGACTGGAGCGTTATGAACCGCAAGCATTCACCTGTCCTGGCTGCGATCACCGCAGTGTTGGTAGTCGTCGCAGGCGCTGCCGGTGTTCAGAACGTGGCTCGCGCCGAGCCGGGGGAGGTCGACTCCGGCGGGATGCACCTGGTCGCGTCAGTGGACGCCAACTTTGTCAAGTCCACCGGTGATCTCGTATTGGGGGTCCCGTTCGGCCACTCGGCCAAGGTGTCCGGGAACTTCTCGACCTCCCTCGATGGAGCCTCGCCGCTGCGCAGGGGGAAGATCATCGCCGGATATCTGGTCGGCTGCGCGGTGGACATCTCCGATGGTATCGACGTCAGCATCGCGGCCGCCGCGGGCGGCAACGTCTCTGTCACCACCGGACTTCTCGGGCTGAGCCTGAATGTTCCGTTCGGTATCAATGTCGGCGAGGAGGTCATCGTCGATTTCGCCGGGGAGTTCGGCATCGATCTCGGCGGAGACGTCACCTTCGGCGTCTTCAGCGAAATCGGTGGGGAGATCACCGTGGCCATCAACCCGGGCAGCGTGACAGCGGCCGTGATCGCCGAGGCGAACCTGGACGAGGATTCCTCGTTCCCCTTCACCTTCGCGCACTCCAACACCGCGCTGAACATCAACGGATGCCTCACCCCGGCATCGGCGATGCCGTTCATCACCGTCCGCGCCGACGCCGCCAACGGCATCGTGCAGACGACGGGTTATGGGCAGCAATTCGTGTTCTGAGCCGCGACGCCCGATCGTGCGTCGGGGGCGAAGGCGACGACCGGCCGACCGTTCGCCTTGGGGACAGGGTGAGTGGCCGTGTACTGCACGCACATTCGACGATCGGTGAGAGGCGAGAACCACCATGATCTGGAGGACCTTCGAGAACGCAGGTCGCAAACTGATCGCGGGGGCGCTGCTGTTGGCGGCCGCTGCGGCGTTCGTCGGAATCGCCGCCCCGGCGCAGGCGTCCACGTCGATCGTGCGGTAGGCCGCCGAGCCGGAGCGGGTCGTCCCGGTCGGCTCGGCGACCTACCGCTCGAGCGGATCGCGACGAATCCGTTTGTTCTCGGTCGCGAAGTTCAGTTGGCGGCAGTGTCGGCGAGGATTCGTGCGCTCAGCGCCCGGACCACTTCCGTGGCTACCACCGCGTGGCCACTGGTCGTGAAGTGGATGAGATCGGCGCTCATGACCTGCGTCCGCAACCGCAACGGGTGGTCCCAGAAATCGACAAGCACCGCATCATAGCGGTGGGCCAGGTCCCGGATGATGTCGTTGAGTACCGCCATGCGGTCGCGCATCGGCCGCATCGGCGCCATGCGCTCGACCTCCCAGACATCGGCCATCGTGAATGTCATGACCTGTGCGCCACCGCGGCTCACCGCGGCGAACAGCCCGTCGAGGTTCGTACGCACCTGGTCGACGTCGCCGCCGGGCAGGAACAGATCGTTGCCGCCGCAGGTCACATGCACCAGGTCGGGCTCGAACTCCAGCACCCGCTGGAGTTGTTCGTCACGGACCTGCGCGGTCGTCGCCCCGACGCGTCCGGTGTTGAGGTAGGCCAGACCAGGCCGTACCGAGGTCAGCAGGGCGGCGAGGCGATCGGCCCACCCGGTCGTCTCGTATCCGGGGCTCGGGTCGCCGACGCCACGGGCGATGGAATCGCCGAGCACGGCGAAGCGCCGCCACGGCGCGCCCGCCAGCAGTTCGCGGGCCGCGTCGGGCGCCAGCAGCATCGGGTCGTCGGCTTCGGTGTGAATGTCGTTGTGCGTCATGGTGACTCCTAGTCGGTGACGGTGGCCGCGGCCGGGTCGAGCTGCCGCGTCGGTATGGCGCACAGGCAGGCCGCCACCGCGGCGATGCCCGCGCAGACCGCGAACAGGGTGTGGAAGCCGGCGAGCGCGTCACCGGGGTGGGCGGCGAACACCGCGGCCAGCACGGCGACGCCCAGCGCGCCGCCGACCTGTCGCGCCGTGAGGTTCATCCCGATGCCCGCCGCGAACTGTTGCGGGGGAAGCGAACTCGCGGCCGCCGTGCCGAGCACCGTCACCACGATGCCGACACCGCCGCCGCCGAGCACCCCGGCGGGGATCCAGGCCGACCACAGCGCGGGCGTCGGCCCGAACGCGTCGGTGCTCATCCAGGCGAGGGTCGCGGTGAACATCACCGCGCCGAGCACCCCGATCCAGCGGCGAGCGACGGGCGAAGTCGCCCGTCCCGCCAACGTGGCGGTCACCATCGACACCACCGCGCCGACGGTGAGCGCGGCGGCCGAGCCGAGCACCGAATAGCCCCAGATCGCGTCCAGGAACAGCGGTCCGGACAGCAGCCAGGCGAACATCGCCGCGCCGAAGACGAACGAGGCGGCATTGGCCAGCGCGTACGGCCTGCTCTGCCACAGCTCCACCGCGATGGCCGGATTGTGGTGCCGCGCCGAACGCACCAGCGCCGTGACCAACAGGGCGGCGCCGACGCCGAGGGCGGCCAGGGTTCCCGGCGAGGTCCAGCCCCACCGCTGCCCCTCGGTGACCCCGGCGACTACCGCGCCGAACCCGAGTGCGACGGCCGCCGTGCCCAGCGGGTCCGGTAGCGCGTTGCCGACGGGCCGCGGGTCGGATACCGGAATCCGCAAGGCGGGCAGGATGAGCGCGAGCGCGACCGGCACGTTGATCACGAAGACCGACCGCCAGCCGAACGCCTCCACCAGGCCGCCGCCGATCGCCGGTCCGACGACCGCGGCGAATCCGCCCGAGGCCGACCAGGCGCCGATGGCAGCGCCGATCTTTTCGCGCGGGGTGACGCTGAGCACCAAGCCCAGCGCCGCGGGCACCATGAGCGCGGCGGTCGCGCCTTGCAGCACCCGGCCCGCGATGAGCAAGGCCGCGTTCGGCGCGAGCCCGCACAGCAATGAGGTGAGCGCGAAACCGGCCAGCGCGACGAGGAACAGCCTGCGTCGCCCGAGCGCGTCGGCGAACCGGCCGCCGGGGGTGAGCAGGGCGGCGAACGCGACGGCGTAACCGCTGACCACCCAGGTCAGCGTGGTTGCCGCGGTGTCGGAGTAGTCGCGGGAGATGGCCGGGAAGGCGATGTTGACCACGGAGAGGTCGAGGAAGGCGATGAACGCCGCGCCGCACGCGATCAGCAACGTGGCGGTGGCGCTCATCGCGGGAGGACTGGCGGTGGTCCGTGCGGACACCTCGGTCATGGAGATTCCTTCGGGAAGCGATAACAAAACGTACGACCGTTCGTGCAATAAAAGTACGACCGACCGTTCGTATTTGCAAGCGCTCGGTGGAAGAATGGGGTCATGGCCGAGACGACAACCGATCAGCGCCTGGTCAAGGGCGCCCGCTCCCGGGCATCGATCGCCCGGCACGCCGCCGATGTGGCGTCGGTCGAAGGGCTGAACGGTGTGAGCATCGGGCGCTTGGCCGCCGACCTCGGGATCAGCAAGAGCGGGATCGCCACGCTCTTCGGTTCGAAGGAATCCCTCCAGCTCGCGGCGGTGCAGGCGGCGAAGGAGGTGTTCGTGGCGCAGGTGATCGAGCCGACCCTCGGCGTGCCGCGCGGTCTACCGCGACTGCGCGCACTGCTCGATCGCTGGTTCGCCCACGTCACCGAGCCTGTCTTTCCCGGCGGCTGTTTCCGCACCGCCACCCTGGTCGAATTCGACAGCAGACCGGGCCCGGTGCACGACGCGATCGCCGCCGACCGCGAGGACTGGCTCGCCTTCCTGACCAAAGAGATTCGCAAGGCCCAGGATCAGGGCGACCTGGCCGGCCGGGACGCGGACGCCCTCGCCTTCGAATTGGACGCGCTCCTCAGTGCGGTCAGCACGGCGCGCCAACTCGGCGACGAGACCAAGGTGCACACGGCACGGCGCATCGTCGACGGGCTACTGTCGTGAAAAGCTCTCGGGGCGTGCGATTTCGGCGTAACTGCAGCGAGTGGATGTCGGCTGGCCAGTGATGCCCGTGGTTCCGATGCTGGCGGTGACTCGGGCGGTGGCGGGCGGAACCGCCTGTATGGGGCCTCGAGCGGACGGCTGTCGCCGGTGCGGGGATTTTGAGCGAGCATTGGCCCAGGTCGAGCATGACAGCCGGTCGATGACATGCCAGGACCGCATCAGTTCGACCCGAGGGTCTGCGCGCCGACACGGGGCCACAGCTGCGGAGATAGCAGTGTGGTCTGTGTGATCGGGGGCAGACCGTCGTCGTACTCACGCAGCTTGGCGTAGATCGTCTTCATCGCTGCTCGATTGGGTACGTATGAACCGCCGGCTGCCCGCGCCAGGATGCTTACGGTGTTGACGAGAACAATCCGGCCGAATGGCTTCCCCTGTTCGCGAAACCGATTGAGACGCTGCGCTTCAGAAGTCGCCATCGTCGCGCCGGACTGGTCGTCGATGACCACGGTGACGTCGAGGCCTTGTTCGGCCGCAACAACCGCATGCGCGACGACCAGCAGCTCGCCGAGGTCCTTCGCCCGCTTCTTACGGTCGGTCAAGCCCGTTTCACCGACGCGTTGGCACACCGCACTCAGCTCATCGGTCACGTCATCGCAGAGGATTTCGATCCATTTGGGTGTCAGTTTGGACCACGTCAATCCGACGCCCTTGAACCTGGGATTGGTCCTCGACTTTCGCAGCACTTCGCTTTCGACGGTCTCGGGTGTGCTTATCTTTCCAAGCACGCTGATCAACAGTCGTTGTTGGTTGGCGGCCAGGAAGTTCAGCGCGGGCCCGGCGTCGAGCACCGGCTCGGCGCTCATTCCGTGCCGCCGTCGCCCAAGTCGAAGTCGAGTTCTGCGAGGTCGATGCCGGCCTCGGGTAGGTCGGCCGGGTCGTTCCAGGCTGGAGTGAGTTCGGCAGGTGCGAGACCGGCCTCGGTCAGCTCCTTCTCGACAGTGGCTGGATCGAGACCTCTAAGCAGCGCAATTGTCTGGATCGAAACGGCGTTCTGCAGCCAGCCGGAGATCGCTCGGGCCAGCAGGCGCTGAGGTGCCCTCCGGCGATTCGATTCGAGCTGCATCGCCTGGTACTGATCCGACCAGCCGAACCGCGCAGCCAGCCGGGGTGTGGTCTCGGACATGAACTGCCTCTTGGTGACCTCATCGATGAATCCGATTTGCGCCAAGGCAATCGCGGCGATCTGTGGCGAGACAAGGAACCGTTGAACCACCGTCGACAGCATCACGAGCTCGCCGCCTCGTCCACCTTCCGCCACCAGATCACTCACTCCTTGCAGCGGGAGCAGCAGATGGCGGGCGAACGAATTCGCCCGGCTCTCCGTCGGGCTGGTCGAGTCGACCTCGGGTTCACTGGACCAGTCATCGAAGACGACATGCGCCAGTTCGTGCGCGAGCGTGCTCCGCTGCCGCATCGGCCGCGTAGTTCGGGCCACAGCGATGTACACCCGTCCCATATCCCCCCGGCGCATCGTCACGCCATGCTGATCGACGTCGGTGTCGAGTACCGCGACATCGGCGCCGACGGTCTGTTCGATCAAGGTGACCAGATCCCCAAGGGGTTGGACGCCGAGGCGATGTTGCTTTCGGAAGCGCTCTGCGGCCTCCCGGCCTTCGGATTCCGCGCTCATACGACCGCCGCGATGGCCTGGTCATCGAGATAGGCATCGAGCTCGAGGAAGTGCAGCATCTGCTCGTACATCGAGTCCATCGAGGCACCGTTCGCCGAACGTGCGGCGCACTGCACCTGCCCGGGCACCCGGGAGGTTCCGGTGAGTGCGGCCAGCGTGACACCGGTGGCGTGGGCGATCGCGACCAGTTCGTTCATCTTGGCCACTCGCTCGCCGGAAATGGTGCGCGACAATGTCGACTGCGAAATTCCCGTCTCGGCGGCCAGCTCGCGTTGACTGAGTTTCGCGGCGGCGAGCGCTCGCTCGATTCGCTGACCGATCGACGTCGCAGGCACGAGCTGACCTCCTGAATCAAGTTTCTTCGATGTGATTCAGTATAGGGAAACTCGGAGGATGCGGCAATATTCCTGCTGGTCATTGGGTCGGCTGAGCGGCGGTGGCCACTGAGCAAGCCGACAACGGCCCGCCCGAGCGTGCCCGGCGAGCACCTTCTGCGCACCGGTGTCTGACATTCCGCGCATCGGTAATACGCGTGCGAGTCGTGTGGCAGTGCCGTGAACTCAGGCGGACAGCGGTAGGGCGGTCGCCCGCGCGGCGGCGTAGCGATCCCAGACGATCTCGGCCATGGCGCGATGCACGCCGAGGACGCCGGCGTGCGTGAGGTTCGGGGCCGCGGCAGCCAATCGGTCGGTGAGCAGGCCGGGGGCGAGGAACCACGGCGCGACGAGGACGCGATCGACGCCGCGTGCGCGCAGGCGGGAAACCGCTTCGTGCACCGTGGGTTCCGTGGTGGCGAAGCAGATCTCGGTGTGCCAGCCGGTGATCGCGGCCAAGCGGCGCGCCACCGCGGCGGTGCGGGCGTTCGCCGCGGAAGACGACGAGCCGACCGCGGCCACCGCGACGCCGACACGGTCCGCAGGGAGGGTCGTGGAAGTCCCGATGGCGTCGAGCACGCGGTCCCGCAGCGCGTCGATCAGGCGCGGATCGGGGCCGAGCACGTCCGCTTGCGTGAGCCGCAGGCGCGGGTGCCGGGCGCGGCATGCGTCCAGCAGCCCCGGCAGGTCGACGCGGGCGTGAAAGGCGCTGCCCAGCAAGAGGGGCGCCACGATGGCATGCGTATGACCTTGCCCCGCAATGGCTTCCACCACTTGCTCGACCGAGGGCGCGCTCAGATCGAGGAAGGCGAGGCGGACGTCGAGATCGGGCCTTGCGGCGGCGATCTCGGCGACCACCGCCGACATGGTGGCCGCCGACCGCGGATCGCGGCTGCCGTGCGCGACCGCGATCAGCGCGGGTGCGGTGAATCGACGGTCGCCGCGCGGCGGCACCGGCTGCGCGCCGATGCCGCGCGGGGCGAACACGTCGGTCATCTCAGGCCTCGGTGCCGACCTCGACCGCGGTCAGCACATCGCCGACCAGGCCCGCGCCGAGCGTGTTTCCGCCCGCGGGATCGATCAGCAGGAAGCTGCCGGTCTGCCGGTTCGCCCGGTAGTCGTCGGCCGCGATCGGCTCGGCGACGCGCACCGAGATGCGCCCGATGTCGTTGAGCTCCAACGCTTCCGGGTTCGGGTCAGCGGCGAGCCGCTGCTCGTCGAATCGCTCGATGAGCGCGCCGACGATGGCCTGGGTGGTGCGGGTGCCGTGCTTGAGCAGCAGCCGCGCGCCGGGGCGCAGCGGCTTGTCGCCCAGCCAGCAGACCGTCGCGTCGAAGCTGTCGATCGGTTCCGGCGCGTCGGCGACGGCGGCGATGATGTCGCCGCGGGAGATGTCGACCTCGTCGGCCAGGATCAGCGTCACGCTGCGCCCGGCCTGCGCGACGGCGAGCTCGCCGTCCGGGGTGTCGATGCGCTCCACGGTCGTGCGCACGCCCGAGGGCAGCACCACGATCTCGTCACCTGGCGCCACCGAACCGGCCGCGATCTGACCCGCGTAGCCGCGGTAGTCCGGGTATTCGGCGGTGCGCGGGCGGATCACGTACTGCACCGGGAAGCGCAGACCCAGCGAGTGCGCGCCGGAGTTGTCGGCGTCGACCGGCACCGACTCCAGGTGCTCGATGAGCGACGGCCCGTCGTAGTACGGGGTGTTCTCGGAGCGGCTGGCGATGTTGTCGCCGTGCAGCGCCGAGACCGGGATCTCCAGCACGTCCTCGGCCGTCCAGCCCAGGGTGCTGGTGAGCTTGTTGAACTCGGCGGAGATCTCGGCGAACACGCTCGCGGCGTCGTCGACGAGGTCGATCTTGTTCACCGCGAGCACCAGCTTCGGCACGCCGAGCAGCGCGAGCACCGCCGCGTGCCTGCGGGTCTGCTCGATGACGCCCTTGCGCGCGTCGACCAGCAGGATCACCAGCTGCGCGGTGGACGCGCCGGAAACGGTGTTGCGGGTGTACTGCACGTGCCCGGGGGTGTCCGCGAGCACGAAAGACCGCTTGGGCGTTGCGAAGTAACGGTAGGCGACATCGATGGTGATGCCCTGCTCCCGCTCCGCGCGCAGCCCGTCCACGAGCAGTGAGAGATCCGGGGTGGCCAGACCCTTGTCCACCGACGCGCGGGTGACGGCGTCGATCTGGTCGGCGAGCACGGACTTCGTGTCGTAGAGCAGCCGTCCGACCAGGGTGGACTTACCGTCGTCGACAGAACCGGCGGTGGCCAGCCTCAATAGGTCGGACATATCAGAAATAACCCTCTCGCTTGCGGTCTTCCATCGCGGCCTCGGAAACCCGGTCGTCGCCACGGGTCGCACCACGTTCGGTCAGTCGAGACGCGGCCACCTCGGCGAGGATCGCCTCGTTGTCGGCCGCGTCGGAAATGATGGCGCCGGTGGTCGATCCGTCGCCGACGGTGCGGTAGCGCACCGAACGGGTCTCCAGCACCTCGCCCTCGCGCGGGCCGCCCCACACGCCCGGCGTCATCCACATGCCGTCGCGCTGGTACACCGGGCGCTCGTGCGCGTAGTAGATGGTCGCGAGTTCGACGTTCTCCCTGGCGATGTAGCGCCAGATGTCGAGCTCGGTCCAGTTGCTCAGCGGGAACACCCGCACGTGCTCGCCCGGCGCGTGCCGCCCGTTGTACAGGTTCCACAGCTCGGGGCGCTGCCGCTTCGGGTCCCACTGGCCGAAGGCGTTGCGCAGCGAGAAGATTCGCTCCTTGGCGCGGGAGCGCTCCTCGTCGCGGCGGCCGCCGCCGAACACCGCGTCGAAGCGGTTCTCGGAGATGGCGTCCAGCAGCGGCACGGTCTGCAGCGGGTTGCGGATGCCGTCCGGGCGCTCGGTGAGCCTGCCGTCGGCCAGGTAGTCCTCGACGCTGGCGACATGCAAGCGCAGCCCGTACTTCTCGACCACTTTGTCGCGGAACTCCAGCACCTCGGGCAGGTTGTGGCCGGTGTCCACGTGCAGCAGCGCGAAGGGCAGCGGCGCGGGCCAGAAGGCCTTGAGCGCCAAGTGCAGCAGCACGGTGGAGTCCTTGCCGCCGGAGAACAGGATCACCGGCCGCTCGAACTCGCCCGCTACCTCGCGGAAGATGTGGATGGCCTCCGACTCGAGCGCCGCGAGGGTGTCGAAGTCGGAGATGCCTAGGGAGCGTTCACTGATGGTCTCGGTCATGATTGATGCAACCCGCATTCGGTCTTGGCGAGGCCGGCCCATCGGCCGCTTCGCGGATCGGATCCCGGCTCCGGCTTCCGTGTGCACGGAGCGCAGCCGATGGACGGATATCCCTCCTCCACCAGGGGATTGACGAGGATGCCGTGCTGTTCGATGTAGGCATGCATCTCGTCGTCGGACCACGGTGCGATCGGATTGATCTTCACCAGGCCGAAGGCTTCGTCGTAGGAGATCAGCGGCGCGTTGGCGCGGGTGGGGGCCTCCACCCGGCGGATGCCGGTGACCCAGGCGTTGTAGCCCGTCAGCGACTTCTTCAGCGGCACCACCTTGCGCAGGCGGCAGCACTCGCCCGCGTCGCGCGCGAACAGGTCCTTGCCGAGCAGTTCGTCCTGCTCGGCAACGGTGTGCTCCGGGCGGACGTCGATCACGTTGACCCCGTACACGGCCTCGACCGCGTCCCGGGTGCCGATGGTCTCGGCGAAGTGATAGCCCGTGTCCAGGAACAGCACGTCGACACCGGAGCGGACCTGCGCCGCGAGGTGGACCAGCACGCCGTCCTGCATGTTGGAGGCGACGATGTACCCGGAGCCGAAGGTCTCCTCGGTCCAGCGCAGCAGGTCGAGCGCCGAGGCGTCGGGGCCGAGTTCGGCCGCGCCGCGTTCGGCGATCGCCCGCAGCTCGTCTTCGGCGAGCTTGTTCGCGAGTTTCGTTGTCACAGTTGATCTCCCGTCAGCCGAGTCACGATCGTGCTCATCGCAGGTCGGCCTCGTCGGCGCGGACCGCCCACTGGGCGAACCGCTCGTCCGCGTTCCGGTTCTTGACGAAGTTGCGCACCACGCGCTCGATGTAGTCGCCGAGTTCGGCGCTGGTCACCTTGTGCTGGCGCAGCTTTCGGCCGAAGCCGCTGTCGAGTCCGAGGCTGCCACCGAGGTGAACCTGGAAGCCCTCGACTTGATTCCCCTCGCCGTCGTCCACCAGCTGGCCCTTGAAGCCGATGTCGGCGATCTGGGACCGGCCGCACGAGTTCGGGCAGCCGTTGATGTTCACCGTGATCGGCACGTCCAGCTGGGCGTTGACGTCGGCGAGCCGCTGCTCGAGCTCCGGCGCGAGTACCTGGGAGCGCTTGCGTGTCTCGACGAAGGAGAGCTTGCAGAACTCGATGCCGCTGCAGGCCAGCAGGTTTCGCCGCCAGATGGACGGGCGGGCCTGCAGCCCGAGCGGTTCCAGTTCGGCGATCAGCTGCTCGACCTTGTCGTCGGCGACGTCGAGCACGATCAGCTTCTGGTACGGGGTGAAGCGGATACGGTCGGCGCCGATCTTCTCGACCGCGTCGGCCACCTGGGTCAGGATGGTGCCCGAGACGCGACCGGCGATGGGGGAGAAGCCGACCGCATTGAGGCCGTTGCGGAGCCGCTGCACGCCGACGTGGTCGATCGGCTTGGCGGGCTGCTCCGGCGCGGGACCGTCGATCAGCTTGCGCTTCAGGTACTTCTCCTCGAGCACCTCGCGGAACTTCTCGATGCCCCAGTCCTTGATCAGGAACTTCAGCCGCGCCTTGGTGCGCAGGCGGCGGTAGCCGTAGTCGCGGTAGAGGGAGACCACGGCCTCCCACACGTCGGGTACCTCGTCCAGCGGAACCCAGGCGCCGACGCGCTGCGCGAGCATCGGGTTGGTGGACAGACCGCCGCCGACCCACAGGTCCAGGCCGGGCCCATGCTCGGGGTGCTCCACGCCGATGAACGCGACGTCGTTGATCTCGTGCACCACGTCCTGCTGACCCGAGATCGCGGTCTTGAACTTGCGCGGCAGGTTCGAGTACCGCTTGTCGCCGATGTAGCGGCGCACGATCTCCTCGATCGCCGGGGTGGTGTCGATGACCTCGTCCAGCGATTCACCGGCCAGCGGCGAGCCGAGCACCACGCGGGGGCAGTCGCCGCACGCCTCGGTGGTCTGCAGGCCGACCTCCTCGAGCCGCCGCCAGATCTCCGGCACGTTCTCGATCTCGATCCAGTGGTACTGGACGTTCTCGCGGTCGGACAGGTCCGCGGTGTCGCGGCCGAACTCGGTGGAGATCTGACCGAGCGTGCGCAGCTGCGCGACGTTCAGCGCGCCGCCGTCGCAGCGCACCCGCATCATGAAGTACTTGGCCTCGAGCAGATCGATGTTCTCGTCGCCGGTGAAGGTGCCGTCGTAGCCCTGCTCGCGCTGGGTGTAGAGGCCCCACCAGCGGAACCGGCCGCGCAGGTCGGCCTTGTCGATGCTGTCGAATCCGCCCCGCGCGTAGATGTTCTCGATGCGGGCGCGGACGTTGAGCGGGTTGTCGTCCTTCTTG
The DNA here is from genome assembly GCF_040654065.1 of Nocardia sp. NPDC050793. Taxonomy (NCBI): domain Bacteria; kingdom Bacillati; phylum Actinomycetota; class Actinomycetes; order Mycobacteriales; family Nocardiaceae; genus Nocardia; species Nocardia sp. NPDC050793. Next base: position 342,809 of record NZ_JBFAHG010000005.1, on the reverse strand, counting down.
CTCTGCTCGTTCGGGTTGAGCGGTTCCCGGTAGCCGAGCGCCCACTGGCCCTCGGACTTGCGCCGCACCGGCTTGCCGGTGCGGGCGCGCGGGGCCGTCGAAGCCTCGGGCCGCGGGCGGTCCGGCCGCACGCGGCGCTCGGTGGCCGGGCGTTCGGGACGCGCCTGCCTGGGTGTCGGCTGATCGCTGGGACCGGCGTCGGTGCTCGACGTCATGAGGTCGCTCCTGCTGGGTGGGTGGTACATCCGTGCTGAGGGCGTGAGGGGCTGGCTCACGCCCGCGGTGTCAGCGGACCGATGCGATGGGAGTCGCCGGGAGACCCGGAAGAAAGGCGCCGCTGAGCTACCGGTGAGAACCGGGCAGACAGCAGGCGCTACAGACGCGCTTGTAGTCGACGTGGCGACGTGCCACAAGTCGTACTCCCGATGCGCGCATGCGGCCCATTGTGCCATGTCAGAACGGGCGTTCCGACCGTCATGCCGGTATTTCCCGCGAAATAGGGGGAAATTCCCTGGACCGCGAGGTCTATTTGTGATGGTCGTCATATTTCCCGGCGCGAACGGGGCCGGTGATTCGCCCGAAGTGTCCGTTGTGAACCGCGGCACCGCCCGTTGACCTCGAGTTCGCTCGAGGTGTGAGTATCTTCCTCATGAGTACCGCACCCGTCGACACCGAAGTCGAAGTAGACGCTATCCGCCAGATCGTCGCCACCGTCGAGCACGTCCAGCAGCACGAACTCGTCGACGAATTCGTCGCGCTGTTCCGCGCCGACGCCATCTGGACCACGGGCCACGGCAAGCGCCTGTTCGGCCGCGACGCCATCGCCGAGTTCACCGCCGCCGTGCTGCCCGGCGCGACCATCCACGGCAAGGCGACCTACGAGCTCGAGCACGTGCTGTTCATCCGTCCCGACGTGGCCGCGGTCAAGGTCCGCCAGCGGTACTTCACCAACGAGGGCGTTCTGGCGAGCGAGGGCACTCCGATGTACGTGATGGCCAAGGAGGACGGCCGCTGGCTGCTCACGGCGAATCAGAACACGCCGATCCTCGCGGACTGAATGTTGCGCACTCGCGGCCGCGGGCGGGTTGGGCCCGGTCGTCGGTCGTCAGTGCAGTCCGGCTCGGCGACCGCCGCGACGTCGTCGAGGTCCGAGGCGGCAGCGGCTCCGGTTCGGGGCTCGCGCCCGTCCTCGGATCCGCAGTGCCGCAACGTCTTTCGGTTCCAGTTGGTCAGGCGGCCTGCTCGTCCTGGTGTGCGCCGCCGAGCCCCTGTCCCCAGCCGCCGTCGACCGGCAATTCGATGCCGGTGGTGAAAGTGGCGTCGAAGGCGAGGAAGAGGGCCGCCTTCGCGACTTCTTCGACGGTCCCGTTGCGGCGCAGGGGCGTGCTCCGCTCACCTTGCCGCAGGAAATCGGCGCGCTGTTCGGCGGTCAGCCCGACCACGCCCATCGTCGGTGTCTCGATGAAGCCCGGCGCCACGGCGTTGACGCGGATCCGGCGCGGCAGCAGTTCGGCGGCCAGCACCTGGGAGATCGCGCGCAGCGCCTCCTTCGAGCCGGAGTACGCGCTGAGGCCGGGGAAGATCACGTCGTTGGCCACCGTGGTGAAGACGATCGACCCGCCATCGGCGAGGAGCGGGGCCAGTTTGCGGACGGTGAAGAACGCGCCTTTGGTGTTGATGGCGAACTGCCGGTCGAACGATTCCTCGGTGGCCTCTTCGAGGGTCTGGAACTCGGCGGTCCCGTGATTGACGAACAGCGCGTCGACGCGGCCGAGCCGCTCCTCGACCAGGCCGCCGAGTGCCTCGATCGCGTCCATGTCGGCCGCGTCGGAGGCGACCACGTGCGCGTTCCTTCCGGCCAGCCGCTCGCGCGCCTGCTCGATCGTCTGCCGATTGCGGCCGGTCAGCACTACTTCCGCGCCCCGGTCGAGCAGGGCCTCGGCGATCGCCAAGCCCATTCCGTGCGTGCCGCCCGTGACCACTGCCTTCTTGTCTTCGTGCATTGCCGACACCTTCCCGTTGGTTCCTGATGAGCATCTCGGTTACTTCTGGTAACCGAGATGATCTTCGGTCACCAGCGCTGAGCTGGGAAGACCGCACTTTTTTGTCAGTCGGTTACCGCGCGGGTACCGATCCCGACCTCGATAGCGGCCCGAGTCGGGGCACAGGTTCGCGAATAGAGGTGACGGTTGGCACACCACCGGTGTCGGCGTGGTCCCCGGGCGGAGGGAGTTGCGGTTCGGCGGGCACACTGGACAGGTGAGTTCCGCCGTACCCCTCTCGGAGACCGACGCCGACGCGCCCGTGCTGCGCGACTTCGGCGGCGGGCCGTTCGGCGTGTACGTGCACGTGCCCTTCTGCGCGACGCGCTGCGGGTACTGCGACTTCAACACCTACACCGCCGGCGAGCTCGGCAGTTCGGCGTCGCCGCAGTCGTGGCTCGCGGCGTTGCGCGGTGAACTGGCCGCGGCCGCCGATCGCTTCGCCGGTCTGCCGTCGGCCACGCCCGAGGTCTCGACCGTCTTCGTCGGCGGCGGCACGCCGTCGCTGCTCGGCGGGGACGGTCTCGCCGACGTGCTCGACGCCGTCCGGTCGGCGTTCGCCCTCGCGCCGGATGCCGAGGTGACCACCGAGTCGAATCCGGAATCCACCTCGCCGGAGTTCTTCGACCGCATCAGGGCGGCGGGGTACACCCGCGTCTCGCTCGGTATGCAGTCGGCCGCCCGGCACGTGCTCGCGGTGCTCGACCGCACCCACACGCCCGGTCGCGCGGTCGCCGCCGCCCGCGAAGCGCGGGCCGCGGGATTCGAGCACGTGAACCTGGATCTGATCTACGGCACGCCGGGCGAGCGCGACACCGATCTCGACGCCAGCCTGGACGCCGTGCTCGACGCAGGCGTTGACCACGTCTCCGCGTATTCGCTCATCGTCGAGGACGGAACCGCGTTGGCGCGCAAGGTGCGTCGCGGCGAACTGCCCGCCCCCGACGACGACGTGCTCGCCGCCCGCTACGAACGCATCGACACCCGCCTCGCCGCCGCCGGGCTCACCTGGTACGAGGTATCCAATTGGGCGGCAAACGATTCCGCCCGGTGCAGGCACAACCTCGGCTATTGGGACGGCGGCGACTGGCTCGGTGCGGGCCCCGGCGCGCACAGCCACCTCGGCGGGGTGCGCTGGTGGAACGTCAAACATCCCGCGCGGTACGCCGAGCGCGTCGCCCGCGGCGGTCTGCCCGCCGCGGGCTGGGAATCGCTCACCGACGACGAGCGTTACCTCGAACGCGTCATGCTGACCGTCCGCCTGCGCACCGGCCTCCCCCTCACCGACCTCGCCCCCACCGCCACCCCGTCCGTGGACCGAATCATCGCCGACGGCTTGGCAATTCGCGCCCACGACCACCTCGTCCTCACCGACCGCGGCCGCCTCCTCGCCGACGGTGTGGTACGCCGCCTGCTCGACTGATCCGCACGGCCGCAACTACTTTCGCGGCGACTACCGCGCGGGGTACTTCAGGTTCAGCCATTCGTCGAAGGTCGGCCCCGCCAGGATCGCGTCGGGTCCGGGCAACAGTGCGCCAGCGGCTTGGAGTTCCTGGTTCGGGTCCGTGTTGTCGACGATCTCCTCGACCCGTGCCGGAGTACCCCGGCGCGCAGCGAGTTTCGCCACGGCGGCGGCGAGGTTCAGCTCCTCCGGGCCCGCGATCTCGACCATGTCGGCCGCGTTGTCGGCGAGGGCGAGTGCCGCGAGTTCTTCGGCGGTGGTGCGGGCGGCGACGAGCTGGGTGCGGAATTTCGGGACGTAGGCCGTGTCGTCGCGGGTCGTCCATTCGAGCATCATCTCGGTGAACTCGTGGAATTGGGCCGCCCGCAGCACCCGCACCGGCACCGGGCCTTCGCGGTAGCCCGCCTCGTGCGCCAGCTTGCCCGCGTAGTGCCCCGCGGTGAACGGATCGATGCCGATGATCGAGACGACCGCGATGCGCCGCACGCCCGCCGCGGCCGCTTCCCGCTGCACGGTGCGCGCGATGGTGCCGAAATAGTCCGTCACCGCGGCGGTGTCGGTGGTTGCCGCGTTGACCGCGTCCACCACGACGTCCACCCCGGCCAGCGCGTCCGCCAATCCCGCACCGGTGTAGACGTCGACACCCGAGGCCCGGGTGATCGCCACGATCTCGTGGCCCTGGTTCTTCAGCACGTCGATCACTTCGCGGCCGATCCGTCCGCTGGCGCCCACCACTGCGATTCGCATTCGGTACTCCTTCGAGTCGATACCTACGTCCGGAGGACGACGCGGCGGCCCGAGGTGTGACAAGTGTCCACGAACGTCCTGGTGTGAGCTCTATCGCAGGCGAGGGAACCCGCGTAGGCTCCGGCTCGACACGGAGGAGTCCCATGCCCCAGGACCGACCCATCGATCTCGTTCCGAGCCCTGGCGAATTCGCTGAGGCAAGAGCTGCCGAGAAGGCGGAAAACGCACGCAAGAGCGCGATCGCGGCCCGGACGGTCGCCGGCTACGCCCACGACGCCGCCGACTGCCAATCCCTGCTCGCCATGCTCGGCCTCGACGCGCAAGCAGGCAAGCACGCCAAGGGTTTCGACAGTCGCTGAGAGTCAGCCCACACGAACAGCGGCATAACCCGGTCGTGCACAGCCGTCCCCTCCCCAATTGCGGTTCGCGATCTCGTCGCCGACAATGCCACGATCGCCCGGTCACGCGCTACGCGGGGCCGGGCAATTGGCGGGTCGGCAACTAAACTGGATACTCAGACGACCGGGAGGCCGCGGTGTTTCGCGCGCTCCCCGCATGCGTCGGCGGGCCCGCGGCGTATCGAGAAAGCGAGGAGGTGGGGCCGATGTCGAGCACCGAGGATCGGCGCTTCGAGGTCCTGCGCGCGATCGTCGCGGACTATGTCGCCACCAAGGAGCCCATCGGGTCGAAAACCCTGGTGGAGCGCCACAATCTGGGCGTTTCCAGCGCGACGGTCCGCAACGACATGGCGGTGCTGGAGGCCGAGGGCTACATCGCCCAGCCGCACACCAGTTCCGGCCGCATCCCCACCGACAAGGGCTACCGGCAGTTCGTCGACCGGATCTCCGAGGTCAAGCCGCTCTCGCCCGCCGAAAGGCGCGCGATCATGGAGTTCCTGGAATCCGGCGTCGATCTCGACGACGTGCTGCGCCGCGGCGTGCGGCTGCTGGCCCAGCTGACCAGGCAGGTCGCGGTAGTGCAGTACCCGACCGTCTCGGCGTCGACGGTGCGCCACATCGAGGTGGTCGCGTTGAATCCGGCGCGCCTGTTGCTCGTGGTCATCACCGACACCGGCCGGGTCGATCAGCGTCTCGTGGAACTAGGCGCGGTGATCGACGACGAGGACTTGGCCGCGCTGCGCGCGATGCTCGGCGGCGCGATGGACGGCAAGCGCCTGGCCTCCGCCTCGGCCGCGGTCGCCGAACTCCCCGAGCGCGCCCCGCGCCAGCTGCGCGACGTGCTGATCCGGGTGTCCACGGTGCTGGTGGAGACCCTGGTCGAACACCCCGAGGAGCGGTTGGTGCTCGGCGGCACCGCGAACCTCACCCGCAACGCGGCCGATTTCGGCCTGCCGGGTTCGCTGCGTCAGGTGCTGGAGGCGCTGGAGGAGCAGGTGATCGTGCTCAAGCTGCTTGCCGCCGCCCAGCATCCTGGCACGGTGACCGTGCGCATCGGCGAGGAGACTCAGGTCGAGCAGATGCGCGGCACGTCGGTGGTGTCGACGGGGTACGGCGTCGAGGGCGCGGTGCTCGGCGGCATGGGCGTGCTCGGCCCCACCCGGATGGATTACCCGGGCACCATCGCCTCGGTCGCGGCCGTAGCGCGCTATATCGGCGAGGTGCTGGCCGAGCGCTGACGCCGAACCGTGCCCACGGCGCTGCTACCCTCGAACCTCTGGCCGGATAAAGTTGAGTGCATCCGACTAATGTCGACGAGGTCGGCATTCGGTTGGAGCGGCACAGGCGAGTCACAGCGACCAAGGACTAGAGAACTCAAGTGGCACGGGACTACTACGGACTGCTCGGCGTCGCGAAGAACGCGACCGACCAGGAGATCAAGCGCGCCTACCGCAAGCTGGCGCGCGAACTCCACCCGGACGTCAACCCCGACGAGGCCGCCCAGGCCAAGTTCAAGGACGTGTCGGCGGCCTACGAGGTGCTCTCCGATCCGGAGAAGCGCCGGATCGTCGACATGGGCGGTGACCCGCTCGAGTCCGGCGGGGGCGGCGCAGGCTTCTCCGGCGCGGGCTTCGGCGGTCTCGGCGACGTGTTCGAGGCGTTCTTCGGCGGCATGAGCGGCGCGGGCGGCGGTCAGCGCAAGCCGCGCGGCCGGGTACAGCCGGGCGCCGACTCGCTGCTGCGCACCCGCCTCAGCCTCGCCGAATGCGCGGTCGGCGTCACCAAACACCTGACCGTCGACACCGCCATCCTCTGCGACAGCTGCCACGGTGCAGGCACCAACGGCAACTCCAAGCCGGTGCGCTGCGAAACCTGCGGCGGCGCAGGCGAAGTCCAGTCCGTGCAGCGGTCGTTCCTCGGCCAGGTGCTCACCTCGCGGCCCTGCCCGACCTGCCGCGGCGCGGGCGAGACCATCCCCGATCCCTGCCACAAGTGCGGCGGCGACGGCCGGGTTCGCGCCCGTCGCGAGATCGCGGCGCCCATTCCGGCAGGTGTCGCCAACGGCATGCGCGTCCGGCTGGCCGCCCAGGGCGAGGTCGGCCACGGCGGCGGTCACGCGGGCGATCTGTACGTGGAGATCGTGGAGCAGCCGCACGACGTATTCGTCCGCGACGGCGACGACCTGCACTGCACCATCCGGGTCCCGATGGTGGACGCCGCGCTCGGCACCACCGTCGTCATCGACACGATCCTGGACGGCCCGACCGAACTGACCATCGCGCCGGGCACCCAGCCCAACGAGGTGTCGGTGCTGCGCGGGCACGGCATGCCGAAGCTGCGCTCCGGCGCGCGCGGCGACCTGATCGCGCACCTGGACATCGTGGTGCCGACCAAGCTGGACGGCAAGCAGACCGATCTGCTGCGCAAGTACAAGGGCATGCGCGAGCGCGACCGCGCCGAGGTGATGTCGGCGCAGTCCGAGCACAACAGCGGGCTGTTCGCCCGGTTGCGCGCCTCGTTCAGCGGGCGCTGAGCCGTTGGCCGCCACGGTCTTCTACCTCGACGACATTCCCGAGCCCGGCGCGGTCGCGGTGCTCGACGGCCCGGAGGGGCGGCACGCCGCGACCGTGCGGCGTATCCGGGTCGGCGAGCCGATCACCCTGTCCGACGGACGCGGTGTGCTCGCCGAATCGGAAGTCGTCGCCGCCCAGCGCGACCGGCTCGATCTGAGGGTGCTGAACAAGACCGTGGCGCAGCCGGTTTCGCCGCGCGTCACCGTGGTGCAGGCGCTGCCGAAATCGGACCGTTCGGAGCTGGCCGTCGAGCTGATGACCGAGGCGGGTGCGGACACGATCGTGCCGTGGCAGGCGGCGCGCTGCGTCGCCAACTGGGAGGGTAAGGCCGCCAAGGCCGTCGACAAGTGGCGGGCCGCGGCGCGCTCTGCCGCCCGCCAATCGCGGCGCGCCTACATCCCCGAGGTCGCCGACCTGCACCGCACCCGCGACCTGCTCGAGCTGATCCGAAAGGCCAAGGCCGAGGGCGCGATCGTGGCCGCGCTACACGAATCCGGCCGCGGTCGTTTCACCGAGCTGCCGTTCGCGGAGGCGCCGGAGGTGGTGCTGATCGTGGGCCCCGAAGGCGGACTGGACGAGGGCGAGCTCACCGAAGTTGCCGCGGCCGGAGCGGACGTCGTGCTGCTCGGGCCGACCGTGCTGCGCACCTCCACGGCGGCCGCGGTCGCGCTCGGTGCGTTGGGCGCGTTGACCCCGCGCTGGTGAGCGGCCGTCACGCCGATCGCGCGGCCCGCGAACCGATCGTCGCGACCGTGAACAGGATCGCTCCCGCGGCGAGCAGCGCGGCGACGGTGCCGGTCAGCCCGAGCCAGCCCGCGTGCGCGAAGGCCAAGCCCGACAGGCCGCCTACGACCGCGCTGCCGAGGTAGTAGAAGAACAGGTACAGCGAGGATGCCGCCCCGCGATTGTCGCGGGCGAGCGTGCCGACCCAGGCGCTCGCCACCGTGTGCGCCGCGAAGAAGCCCGCGGTGTAGAGCAAGACACCGACGGCGACGCAGCCCAACCGGTCCGGCAGGCTCAACGCCAACCCGACACCCATCAGCGCCATCGACGCGGTGAGCATCCGGTGTCTGCCGACGCGGTCGGCGAGCCTGCCGCCCCACGCCGAGGCCACGGTGCCCGCCAGATACAGCAGGAACACCGAACCCGCCACCGCCGCGGGCAATTCGAAGGGGCGCTGGGTGAGCCGGTAGCCGAGGAAGTTGTAGATCGAGACGAAACCGCCCATCAAGACGAAGGCAAGGCCGAACAGCGCCAGCAACTGACGGTGGCGCAGCTGCGTACCGAGGTCGCCGAGGACCGTGCGCAATCCGGCGGGCCGGGCCACGAATCCCCGCGAGGGCGGCAGCAGCTGGACGAACCACACTGTGCAGGCTGCCGCGGCCACGCCGACCGCCGCCGTGGCCCAGCGCCAAGACGCCACGTCGAGGGTGAACGAGGGGATCAGACGTCCCGCGAGACCGCCGATCGTGGTGCCTGCGACGTACACGCCCATCGCCGCGCCGAGACCTTCGGTACCGATCTCCTCCGCCAGATACGCCATCGCCACCGCGGGCACACCCGCCAGCGCGATGCCCTGCAGCGCCCGGCCCGCGAGCAGCGCGTCGAGCGACGGGCTGAACGGCAGCAGCAGACCGATGACCGCGGCGGCCACCGCCGATCCGATCATCACCTTGGTCCTGCCGATCCGGCTGGACAGCGCGCTCACCGGCACGATGGCCAGCGCGAGGCAGCCGGTGGTGAGCGAGACCGCAAGCGCGGCGCGGGCGGGCGTAGCGCCGAACGCCTCGGACAGGCTCGGCAGCAGCGCCTGCGCGTTGTACATGGAGGCGAAGGTGGTGAGGCCTGCCGCGAACAGCGCGAGGGTGATCCTGCGGTTACGCGCCACATCGGCGGACAGGCTCTGCGCGCTGGCGTTGGTCGACGGTTGTGCCGTTGTGCTGGTCATGGCTACCTCCTGATTTCGAGGATTGTCGCCGCGCGTTCCGAAAGGAAATGAATAATAATTACCGAGTTGATGCCTCTATGACATATAGGGAGGTAGCGAGTTGCTGGGCGAAGATCTCCGGTGGTTCACGACACTCGCCGAACTCGAGCGGATGAGCGCGGCCGCCGAGCGCCTGCACATCGCGCAGCCGACGCTGTCGCGAATGCTCGCCCGGCTGGAACGCAAGCTCGGCGCGGAATTGTTCGATCGGAAGGGAAAGCGCATCGCGCTCAACGAATTCGGTCGCGTCTATTACGAACACGCGCGCCGCGCGCAGGCCGAACTCGACGCGGCGGGTCAAGCCGTCGCCGATCTCGCCAATCCCGCGCGCGGAGTGGTGCGGCTGTCGTTCCTGCATTCTTTCGGCGGCTGGCTGGTGCCGCAGCTGATCGCCGGCTTCCGGCGCAATGCGGGCCGGGTCACCGTGACGTTGCGCCAGGGCGGCGCCGAGAAGATCACCGGGCAGGTGCTCGACGGTACGGCCGATCTCGCCGTCGTCTCCCCGCGTCCGGCGGCACCCGGCGTCGGGTGGCGCGGTCTGCTGCGGCAGCCGCTGGTACTCGCCGTGCCCGCGGAGCACCGGCTGGCCGGGCGCAGACAGGTGCGCATGGCCGAATTGGGCGGCGACGAATTCGTCTCCATGCCGCCCGGGTTCGGCATGCGGCGGATCTTCGACGAACTCTGCGCGGCCGCGGACATCCGCCCGCACGTCGCCTTCGAGGCCACCGACCTGGTCACCAGCACCGGGCTGGTGGCGGCGGGACTCGGGGTTGCGGTGCTCCCACTGGAGGATCCTGCCCCGGCCGCCGCGCGCTCCGGGCCGGTGCTGGTGCCGTTGGCGGACGACGGCGCGGCGCGGGAGGTGGGACTGATCTGGTCGGCCGCCACCGCGCCGTCGGACGCGGTGAAACGGTTCCGTGACTTCGCCGAGGATTGGTCCGACCGGCACGGGGGAATATCCAGCACACGGCGGGAATGGCCGCCGCATCGGTAGCCGTTTATTCACTGTGCGGTGTCGGTGGGGCGCGTTAAACTTTGGTCATTCACCACGGCTGTCGAGACCGGAAAGCAGGCTGTAACCACTTTTGCGAACACAAGGCGAGATCGGCGACCCGACCAACCCCACAGCAGGCATTGGCGCCCGCGACAACGGCTCGGGCCCCGCAGCACGGACCGTGCGCTCCAGCATCGAACTCGCTCCCGAATCCGTGTTCCCCTTCCTCGGTTCGGCCGACCAGAATCTGCGTCAGCTCGAGCAGTTGCTCGACGCGGACATCCACGTCCGCGGCAATTCCGTGACCCTCACCGGCAAGGCCGCCGACGTCGCCCTGGCCGAGCGGGTCATCGAGCAGCTCATCGCGCTGACCGGCCGCAACAGGGTGGTGACGCCGGAAGCGGTGCGGCACACGGTGTCGATGCTGACCGAAGGTTCCTCGGATTCCCCGGCGGAGGTGCTGAGCCTGGACATCCTGTCCCGGCGCGGCAAGACCATTCGCCCCAAGACGCTGAACCAGAAGCGCTACGTCGACGCGATCGACGCCAACACGATCGTGTTCGGCATCGGACCCGCGGGCACCGGCAAGACCTACCTGGCCATGGCCAAGGCCGTGCAGGCGCTGCAGACCAAGCAGGTCAACCGGATCATCCTCACCCGTCCCGCCGTCGAGGCGGGCGAGCGACTCGGCTTCCTGCCCGGCACGCTCAACGAGAAGATCGACCCGTACCTGCGTCCGCTCTACGACGCGCTGCACGACATGATGGACCCGGAGGCGATCCCGAAGCTGATGGCCGCCGGCGTCATCGAGGTCGCGCCGCTGGCATACATGCGCGGTAGAACCCTCAACGACTCCTTCATCATTCTCGACGAGGCGCAGAACACCACGGCCGAGCAGATGAAGATGTTCCTGACGCGTCTCGGCTTCGGCTCCAAGATCGTGGTCACCGGCGACATCACCCAGGTCGACCTGCCCACCGGTGCGCGCTCCGGCCTGCGCGCGGCCGCGGAGATCCTCACCGAGATCGAGGACATCCACTTCGCGGAGCTCACCAGCAGCGACGTCGTCCGCCACCGGCTGGTCTCGGACATCGTGGACGCCTACGACCGCTTCGAAGCCACCCGGCCTCAGGTCGGCCCACCGCACTACCCGGGTAACCGCGCCCAGCGCCGCGCCGCGGGCCGCGACCGTCGTTAGGCGTACCCGCGCGGGCGGATTGCGTCCGGTACACAGCGAATCCACCGGCCGCCGCCTTTCCATCGGCGGCCGGTCGGCGTTACCGGATTGACGGCTGCTTCGCCTTCGCTCGGCCCGGCGCGGGGCTGCGGGCGGACTGCGTCCGGCTGCGTCTAATACGCTGTTCAGGTGAGCATCGAGATCGCCAACGAGTCGGGTATCGACGTACCCGAAGAAGACCTGGTCAGTGTTGCGCGGTTCGTGATCGCCCGGATGGATGTGCATCCGGCGGCCGAGCTGTCGATGGTGCTCGTCGATCTCGACACCATGGCCGACCTGCACATGCGCTGGATGGACCTGCCCGGCCCCACCGACGTGATGTCCTTCCCGATGGACGAGCTCGAGCCGGGCGGCAGGCCGGACAGCCCCGAGCCCGGTCCCTCCATGCTCGGCGACATCGTGCTGTGCCCGGAATTCGCCGGGGCGCAGGCGCGCAAAGCGGGGCATTCGCTGGAGCACGAGCTCGCGTTGCTCACCGTGCACGGCGTGCTGCACCTGCTCGGCTACGACCACGCCGAGCCGGAGGAGGAGAAGGAGATGTTCGCCCTGCAGGCCCGGCTGCTCGAGGAGTGGTACGAGAGCCTGCGCGAGGCCAGGCGGCGCGCCGAACTCGCCGAGCGCGACGCCCGCCTGCTCGGCAAGGCGGGCTTCACCGGACCCGGTGACGCGCTGGGCCCGGCGTGAGCTCGCTGAACCTGATCCTGCTGGCCGTCCTGCTCGTGCCCGCGGGTGGCTTGTTCGCCGGTGTCGACGCGGCGCTGAACACGATCTCCCCGGCGCGCCTCGGCGACATGGTGCGCGTCGATCGCCCTGGCGCCGCGCGATTGAGCCGCATCGTGGCCGACCGCGCCCGCTATGTGAACCTGATGGTGCTGCTGCGCGTCCTGTGCGAGATCGGCGCGACCGTGCTGCTCGCCGCCGCGCTCATCGAGATCTGGGACGACAACTGGGCGCTGCTGCTCACCGCCGCGGTGATGGTGCTCGTCGACTACGTGGTGATCGGTGTCGGTCCGCGCACTCTGGGCCGCCAGCACGCCTATTCGCTCGCCTTGGCCGCCGCGCTGCCGTTGCAGTTCATCGGCGCGCTGCTCGGCCCGGTGAGCAGGCTGCTGATCTTGATCGGTAACGCCATCACCCCGGGTAAGGGGTTCCGTAACGGTCCGTTCGCCTCGGAGATCGAGCTGCGCGAGGTCGTCGAGATGGCGGGCGAGCGCGGCGTGGTGGCCGACGACGAGCGCCGCATGATCCAGTCGGTGTTCGAGCTCGGCGACACCGCGGCCCGCGCGGTGATGGTGCCGCGCACCGAGATGGTGTGGATCGAGGCGGACAAGACCGCCGCGCAGGCCATGTCGCTCGCGGTGCGCAGCGGCCACTCCCGCATCCCGGTGGTGGGTGAGAACGTCGACGACATCCTCGGCGTGGTCTACCTGAAAGACCTTGTGCCGTACGCGGATCGCAGCCGCAAGGTGCGGGTGCGCGACGTGATGCGCCCCGCGGTGTTCATGCCCGACTCCAAGCCGCTGGACGACCTGCTCGACGAGATGCAGCGCCGCCGCAATCACATGGCACTGCTGGTCGACGAATACGGCGGCATCGCGGGTCTGGTGACCATCGAGGACGTGCTCGAGGAGATCGTCGGCGAGATCGCCGACGAGTACGACATCGGCGAGACCCCACCGGTGGAGGAGCTCGGCGAGGGCCGCTTCCGGGTATCGGCCCGGCTGTCGGTGGAGGATCTCGGCGAGCTCTACGGCATGGACATCGAGGACGAGGACGTGGACACGGTGGGCGGTCTGCTCGCCCACGAGCTCGGCAGGGTGCCGTTGCCCGGATCGAAGATCGTGGTGCACGGGCTGGTGCTGCGCGCCGAAGGCGGTCCGGATCAGCGCGGCCGGATGCGGGTCAACACGGTCTTGGTGCGCAAGGCGCCGGAGAAATCCGGGAAAGCGGGCGCCGTGCTTGCCGACGGCGCAAAATCCAACGGCGGCAAGCGCAATGACAACGAGGACGAGGACGGAGCAACCGATGACTGAACTGGACGCCGAGGACACCAAGCTGCTGACCCTGGCGCGCGGCGCGATGGGCCGCACCGGCGGCACGGGCGGCGCGGCGATCCGCGACACCGACGGCCGCACCTACGCGGCGGGCGAGGTGGACCTGCAGGCGCTGCGGCTCACCGCGTTGCAGGCCGCCGTCGCGGCCGCGATCTCCAGCGGCGCGGAGGGTTTCGAGGCGGCCGTGGTGGTCGGCGGCCGGTTCTCCGACGCCGGCGTCGCCGCGGTGCGCGAGGTGGCAGGCGCGGCGCGGATCATCTTCACCGACCGCGCGGGCGCGGTGTTCGACATCGTCGACGACGCGGCGGGAACCGAGGTGCAGGGTGGCTGACAACTCCGGTTCCGCCGAATTCCGTTCCGGTTTCGTCTGTTTCGTCGGCAGGCCGAACACCGGCAAGTCGACGCTGACCAACGCGCTTGTCGGCGCGAAGATCGCGATCACCTCCTCGCGGCCGCAGACCACCCGCCACACCATCCGCGGTATCGTGCACCGCGACCACGCGCAGCTGATCCTGGTCGACACGCCGGGTCTGCACCGCCCGCGGACGCTGCTCGGCCAGCGGCTCAACGACCTTGTGCGGGACACCTATTCCGAGGTCGACGTGATCGCGATCTGCATCCCGGTTGACGAGAAGATCGGGCCCGGCGACCGCTGGATCGTGCAGCAGATCAAGCAGATGGCGCCCAAGACCACGGTGCTCGGCGTAGTCACCAAGATCGACAAGGTGAGTCGCGACCAGGTCGCCGCCCAGCTGCTCGCCGTCTCCGAACTGCTCGGCCCCGACGCCGACGTGGTGCCGGTGTCGGCGGTCAAGGGCGAGCAGGTCGAGGTGCTCGTCGACGTGATCGCCTCGAAAATGCCTGAGGGCCCGGCCTTCTACCCCGACGGCGAGCTCACCGACGAGCCCGAGGAAACCCTGATGGCCGAGCTCATCCGCGAGGCCGCGCTGGAGGGCGTGCGCGACGAGCTGCCGCACTCGCTGGCCGTGGTGATCGAGGAGGTTCTCCCGCGCGAGGAGAACGAGGAGATGCTCGACGTGCACGCGCTGCTCTACGTCGAACGCCCCAGCCAGAAGGCCATCGTCATCGGCAAGGGCGGCAGCCGCCTCAAGGAGGTCGGCACCAACGCGCGCAAGCAGATCGAGCACATTCTCGGTGTGCGGATCTATCTGCATCTGCACGTCAAGGTCGCCAAGGACTGGCAGCGCGATCCGAAACAGCTTGGCAAGCTGGGCTTCTGACCGATCGGCCCGTTCGCGGGTCGCCAACTCGAGCGAACAAGGTGCCTGAGCCGGATTTGTACCGGTACAGTCCCCGATGACGCCCGTGTGCGTCGCAGCCACGCTTCGCACGGGGAGGCCGTCGAATTGCCCGATACCGCCAACGATGTCCCCAAACTGCTGGAGCTGCTGCGCGCGCTGGAGGTGCCCGACGCGAAGCCGCGTGTGTTCCGCACGCTGCTGCGGCGTAGGCGTCCACTGCCGCGCCCGATCGTCGGTCTGGTCGGCGCGGGCGCTGGCGGTGCGCTGCTCGTCGAAATCTACCGCTGGCTCGGCGAATCCGGCGGCAGGCGGGCGACGCCGCGGGCGCGGGTGGATCTGCAGGCGGCGGACCTGCCGCCCGACGCGCTGACGCCCGATCCGAACGCGACGGGCGAGGAGATCCAGGGCCACTGCCTGCCCATCGTGCAGCGGCTGGTCGAGGGCTTCTCGACCGACGACACGGCGATGGGGCCGATCAAGTTCCCGCGCTACCGCACCGCCGATTGGCTGACCCGCCAGCGCGTCACGAGCGACGAGACCGAGGCCACGGTGGAGTTGCGGTCGCGGCTGCCGCGCCTGCTGCGCAGCGGTTCCCCCGCCGACCGCTCCGACACCGCAGAAGGCGTCAGCGGCGACACCATCTCCCGGCTGGTGTTCGGTGTGCTCGCACTGTGGCCGGTGCTGCGGCTGTGGCTGTGGATCAGCGGGCGCATCCCCGGCATGTCCAAGGTCACCCGCTGGTTCATGCGCCAGCGCTACCTGGCGCCCGAATACTCCGACAGTTTCCTGGGTTTCGCGACCCGGCTGACCGCATCACGGCGCGGCGACGAGAACGAGGAGCAGGTCGCCAAGCTGTTGGTGCACGCCTTCCTCGAGGACCTGCGCGACGCCTACCGCCAACGGCTGTGGCGGCCGTCGAGCTGGCGGCGCACCGCGTATCCGGTGGCGCTGCTCGGCGGTGTCGAGCGCGACGGCGCCGCGAAGCGCCTGATCGGCTGGATCAACGACATCCGCAACGAGACAGGGCATTTCGATCCCCTCGTGGTGCTCGCCTGCCTCGACTACGATCCAGGCCCGAACGACGAGACCGGCGTGTCGTCGACGGACGAGCTGGCCAGGATCGGCGACCTCCAGCACCTCGACACCCTCGAAAGCCTGGTCGACCGCCCGTATTCCGGGCAGCAGCCGGATCCGCTGCAACGCTGGCTGCGCGATATCGACAACATGCGCACCAACCGGGCGAGCGACGCCTGGTTCCTGCCGTTGCGCGTGCGGCTGCCCGATCCGCTGAACGGGCGCGTCCGCGACCCCAGCCTGGCTCACCTCGCGGTGCCGCCCGCGCCGCCGCTGGCCGCCCGCACGTGGTTCGTCGCGATGTGCGTGCTGATTCCGATCGCGCTGCTGGTGGCCGCCGCGCTGGTCTATATTCCGCCGCTGCGCGGCGCGTCGTGCGCGCACTGGCCGTGGACCGCGGGCATCTCGGTGCAGCAGCGGGACGGCGAGTGCGTCGGTTACAGCGACAACGCCGATCAGGTCTTCGCCGACGATCCCGAGCTCTCGGCGATGCAGCGGGAAGTCTTCCGGCTCAACGTCGCCGCCGCCGACGCACGCCGCGGCAACCCGCGCCGCCCGGTCGTCACGCTGATCTACTTCTCCGGGCTCAGCTACGTCGACGCCAACGTGCGATACCCGCACGCCCAGGTCGAGGAGCTCGCGGGACTCGCGGTGCAGCAGCGCCGCGCGCTGCTGGCCTCCGACGAGTCCGAACCGCTGCTGCGCGTCGTCGTCGCCAACGGCGGCTCCGACATGCGGCACGCGACCTGGGTGGTGGAACACCAGCTGCGCGGCCTGCTCGCCGACGAGCCGAGCATTCTCGGCGTGGTCGGCATGGACCGCAGTAACGCCGAAACCCGCAGCGCCATCGGACGACTCGGCGAACTCGGCGTGCCGGTCGTGGCGACGACGCTCTCGGCCGACGGCCTGGAGAAGGCGTCGCCGCTGTACTTCCAAGCGGCGCCGAGCAACAAGACACAGGCGAAGCTGGTCGCCGACTACGTGCAGGGCGCCCGCCATCCCGCGGGCTCGCCGCGGGCGGGGCAGCCGCGCTACAACCAGGTCACCATCTACCACCCGAAGACCGACAACGACATCTACGTCGAGACCCTGGTCGCGGATCTGCGCGCCGAACTGGAAGGCCGCGGCGTGCCGTACCGCCGCATGGAATGGGCCGCGCAGCACGAGCTGAATCGCTTTCCCGCCCCTTGCGAGACAACGGGTTTCGACCGCGGCACGCTGCTGTTCTTCGCGGGCCGCAACGACGATTTCGCGACCTTCGCCAAATCGGTCAGCCGCGGCTGCCTGACGGGGGAGTCGCCCGCCATCCTCGGCAACGACACGGTGACCCGGCTGATCACCGATCAGAAGGCGATGGCGGCGCTGCCCGCCAATCTGTCGGTGCGCTATATCGCCAAGGCCGCCCCGGTGATGCTCGGCGGCGCCGAATGCGTCCGCGGCAACGGCGAACTCGGCAACGAGCAGGTCTCCTTGGACTACGAGCAGCTGTGCGCCGAACTGGCGGCCCTGATCGGCGATCTGCGCGCCTACTCGCAGATGGCCGACTACCAGCCGTCCTGGCCAGGCGACCGCACCGGACTGGCCTACGACGTGGTCGGGCTGTTCCTGGACGCGGTGCGAACCAGGCCGCAGCAGACCGACGGCTCGCTGAACCGCACCGCCATCGCGATACAGCTGCGGGAGTCCAACTATAGCGGCGTCACCGGCACCCTGGGCTTCTCGACCAGCCGGGTCGCCGACGGCTCGTCGATCGCGGTGCTGGTCACCGCGGGCGTCGGTCAGCCGGGCCCGCAGCAGTGCCTGGTGATGTCGCCGCGCCCCGACGACGGGGACGGCTGTCCCTCGGGCACCAAGAGCGCGGTGGAGGACTGGTCGCCTCCGCGGCGCTGAGTCGATACGCCTCCGCGGCGCCGAGTCGATACGCCTCCGCGGCGCCGAATCACCACCACGGTTCGGGGCGGTGCCGCTCCCAGTGCAGCTCGGACTCCAGTTGCGCCGCAACGGAAACCAGCAGCGATTCGGACGACGCGGCGCCCATCAACTGCGCGCCGACGGGCAGGCCCGCGTCGGTGAAACCGGCGGGGACGTTCACGCTCGGCCAGCCGAGCACGTTCCACGGCCAGGTGTACGGGCAGGCGGCGGTGATGAGGTTGTTGGTGGCGTTGACGCCGATGCCGTCGATCTCTTCGGCGCGCGGCGGGGGAGTGGCGGTGGTGGGCGCGAGCACCAAGTCGTAGTCGCTGAAGAAGGTGCCGATGCGCTTGTGCAGCAACGGTTCCGCTTGGCGCGCGGCGAAGAGCGCGGGTCCGCCGAGCACCCGGCCGAAGCGAACGTTGGCGCGGGTGCGCGGGTCCACCTCGGCGCCGGGCATCCGGTCGTGCACGGCGCGGATGCCCGCCATCGAGCGCGGCAGGAACGAGGCGCCGATGAGCAATCCGTAGTGCAGGTCGGCGACGGTGACCGAGTGGCCGAGCTTGCGCAGCGTCGAGGCGATCCCGCGCACCGCGGCCCTGACCTCAGGGTGCAGCGTCGTCTTGGTCGCGGTGAACGGAATACGCAGGGAGAGAGCGATCTTCAGGCGTCCGGGATCACGCCCGACAGCATCGGAGACGCGGATCGGCTCGGGGGTGTGCCGGTCGCCGGGGTGCGGGCCCGCGGCCGTGTCCAGCAGCAGAGCAGCGTCGGCAACGGTACGGGCCAGCGGCCCGTTCACCGTGAGGCCTTGGAACGCCTCGGCTTCCGGCCAGGTGGAGATGCGTCCGCGCTGCGGCTTGATGCCGACGAGGTTGGTCCATGCCGCGGGGATCCGGACCGAGCCCGCGCCGTCGGAACCCAGTGCGGCGGGCACCAATCCGGCGGCAACGGCGGCCGAGGAGCCGCCGGAGGAGCCGCCCGGCGTGTGCTCGCGATGCCACGGATTGCGGGTGTGGCCGAAGGCCGGGCCGCTGGTGAACGGCAGCTGCCCGAGTTCGCAGGTGTTGGTCTTGCCGACGATCACCGCGCCCGCCGCGCGCAGCCGCCGAACCGCTTCGGCGTCTTCGGTTTTCGGTGCGAAGTCGCCACCGCAGCCGAAGGCCGTCGGCTCGCCCGCGATGTCGGTGTCGTCCTTGACGGCGATCGGCACGCCGAGCAGCGGCAGGCGCTCGCCCGCGGCTAGTCGCCGGTCGGACTCGGCGGCCTCGGCCAGCGCCCGGTCCCGGCGGACGACACGGAAGGCGTTGAGCGTCGGCTGGCTCGCCTCGATCCGATCGAGCGCCGCCGTGACCGCCGCGGTGGAGCTGATCGTGCCCGCCGCGAGCGCGTCGGCCAGCCCGGCGAGGCCGGGATCGCCCGCGGGCGGCGCGCCGTCGGCGGGGTCTGACCTGAGCGCTGGGTTCGGCACGGTCATGTGATCTCCCTCTCTTGGATCGTTCGATGTGAACGGTAGCGCTGTCCTGGACGACCGTCCACATGGGTTATCGCCGAGCTGCGCCGAAGCGCATCGGCGCCTGGCTTTCGATGACCGTTCGTTATGCCCGCACGTCGCGAATTCCGCTGGTGCGCCGGGCGACTCTAGACATACATACGGAATGTATGTAAAGGTGGATAGGACGCCCGACATCTGGAGGAAGCCATGGGAATCAGCCCCTCACTCGGTCCCGCGCACGAGATCGCCCTGCCCGGCGGCCGCATCCGCTACCACGAGACGGGGACCGGAGCGCCGGTCGTCTTCGTGCACGGCCTGCTCGTCAACGCCGATCTCTGGCGCGGGGTGGTGCCCGCCGTCGCCGCCGCGGGCTACCGCTGCCTGACGCCGGACTGGCCGCTCGGCTCGCACTCGATACCGGTGCCGGACGCGGACCTGACGCCGACCGGCGTAGCGGACCTCATCGCCGCCTTCCTGGAACGACTCGACCTGACCGACGTCACCCTGGTCGCCAACGACACCGGCGGCGCGATCACCCAGGTACTGCTGGCCCGCAACACCGACCGCATCGGCCGCGTGGTGCTCGCCTCCGTCGACAGCCACGAGAAGTTCCTGCCGCAGCCGTTCACGCTGTTGCCGCTGCTCGCTCGCATCCCGGGATCGGTCCGCCCGCTCACCGAGACGCTGCGCCTGCGCGCGCTGCACCGGCTGCCGCTGGCATTCGGCTGGGTGAGCAAGCGGCCGGTGCCGGACGAGTACGTCGACTCGTACCTGCTGCCGAGCCGCCGGTCCGGCGCCATCCGAAAAGACCTGCGGCGCTTCCTGAAATCCGCGCACCGCCGCTACACGCTGGACGCCGCGACCCGGTTCGGCGCGGTCCGCCTCCCGGTGCTGCTGGTCTGGGCGCGCGAGGACAAGCTGTTCCCCGTCGCCTACGCCGAGCGGCTGGCCCGCGAGTTCCCCAACGCGACGCTGGAACTGATCGACGACTCCTACACCTTCCTGCCCGAGGATCAGCCCGAGTTGCTCGCGCAGCGGATTCTGGAGTTCACTCGGCTGCATGCCGCGCCGTAGCCAGGAGGACCGTTCCCGTACGACAAGGGCCGCCCTGGAAGACGCGGGGCGCCGGCTGTTCGGCGAACGCGGCTTCGCGGCCACCTCCGCCGAGCAGCTGGTGACCGAGGCGGGCGTCACCCGAGGCGCCCTGCACCACCACTACGGCGACAAGCGCGGGCTGTTCCTCGCGGTGCTGGAGCGGGTCGAATCGGACAGCACCGCGGAGATCGGACGTGCCATCGCCGCCGTCGGACCCGACGACATCCTGGCCTCGATGGCCGTCGGCCTGAACGCCTTCCTCGACATCTGCCAGCGCCCCGAGATGATCCGCATCACGCTCTACGACGCACCGGCCGTGCTCGGCTGGGAGGAGTGGCGAGCCTTCGAAGCCAGGCACGGACTCGGCCTGATCACCGCCGCGCTCGAACGGGCGCGCGCCGCCGAGCTGATCGCCGACGCACCTGTCGAGATCCTGGCCAGGTTGCTGCTCAGCGCGGTGACCGAAGCGGGACTGATCGTCGCGCACGCCGCGGACAAGGACACCGCGCGGGCCCAGGCGCAGCAATCACTGCTGCTGCTGGTCGCGGGCCTGCTGCGCACCTAGGCGAGGCGACCTCCTCCTGTCGCCGGTTCGTGGGAGGATGACCGTGTGCGTTTGTATCGGGATGAGGCGGTCGTGGTGCGCCAGCACAAGCTGGGTGAGGCGGACCGTATCGTCACGCTGCTGACGCGCAGGAACGGGCTGGTCAGGGCGGTGGCCAAGGGGGTGAGGCGGACCAAGTCCAGGTTCGGCGCCCGGCTGGAGCCGTTCTCCTACATCGACGTGCAACTGCACCCGGGCCGCACGCTGGACACCGTCACCCAGGTGCACACCGTCGAATCCTTCGCGGCCGACATCATCGACGACTACGGCCGCTACACCACCGCCTGCGCGGTGCTGGAGACCGCCGAACGCCTCGCGGGCGAGGAACGCGCGCCCGCGCCCCGGCTGCACGCGCTGACCGCGAGCGCGCTGCGGGCCATCGCCGCCAAGCAGCGCCCGCACGAACTGATCCTCGACGCATTCCTGTTGCGCGCCATGGGTTTCGCGGGATGGGCGCCCGCCCTGGACGAATGCGCCAAGTGCGCGACCCCAGGTCCGCACCGCGCGTTCCATGTGGCGGCGGGCGGGGCGGTGTGCGTGCACTGCCGTCCGCCAGGAGCGGCCACTCCCGCACCGGGCGTTCTGGATCTGCTCGTCGCCCTGCTGAAGGGGGAGTGGGACTACATCGAGACGGTGCCCGATTCGGTCCGCCGCCAGGCGAGCGGATTGGTCGCCGCTCACCTGCAATGGCATCTGGAACGTCAGCTGCGGACGTTGCCGCTCGTCGAGCGCACCAGGACGCCGGCGCCCGCGGGCCACGCAAGCTGAGACTTCGGGCAGGTCGGCGGCCTGTTCGCAGGCACGGCGATGGCACGACCGCCCGGTCGGCGGGGAGATCCGCGGAGGTCGTCTCACCCCGCGAGCCCGATCAGGCAGGATAGAGGCCGTGATCCTCCGTCGAGACTCCTCCACCGCGACCAGGTCGAGCCGCGCGGGCCGCACCGTCCGCCCGCCGTCGCCGCATCCCTCGGGCGCGCGACCGCCGCAGCTGCCGCCGGAACTGGTGCCCAACCACGTGGCGCTGGTCATGGACGGCAACGGCCGGTGGGCCCAGGAGCGCGGGCTGCCGCGCACCGCGGGACACGAGCGCGGCGAGGCGGTGCTGATGGACACCGTCGAAGGCTGCATCGAGATCGGCGTGAAGTGGCTCTCGGCCTACGCCTTCTCCACCGAGAACTGGCGGCGCAGCCCGGACGAGGTGCGCTTCCTGATGGGCTTCAACCGCGATGTGATCCGCCGCCGCCGCGACGAGATGCACGAGATGGGTGTGCGGGTGCGCTGGGCCGGACGACGACCGCGCCTGTGGCGCAGCGTGATCAACGAACTGGAGATCGCCGAGGAGCTCACCCAGGACAACACCGTGATGACGCTGACCATGTGCGTCAACTACGGCGGCCGCGCCGAAATCGCCGACGCGGCACGGGAGATCGCGCGGCGGGTGGCGGCGGGCGAGATCGATCCGGAGAAGGTCACCGAGGCGACCGTCGCGCGGTTCCTCGACGAGCCGGACATGCCCGACGTCGACCTGTTCCTGCGTCCCTCGGGCGAATTCCGCAGCTCGAACTTCCTCATCTGGCAGTCGGCCTACGCCGAATACGTCTACCAGGACACGCTGTTTCCCGATTTCGACAGGCGCAACCTGTGGGAGGCCTGTCTCCAGTACGCTTCGCGTGACCGCCGCTTCGGCGGCACGAAGTGAACGGCGGCACGACGATGGACGCAGCGGTCACCCCCGACCAGGAGCTTCAAGCGCGGGCGGGTGCCTGCCTTTCCCAGTACGACGTCGACGTGCGTGTCGACTCGGATGGTTCGCTCGGTTTCGAGTACGAGGGCGCCCTGTGCTCACTGCGCGCGGTGAATCTGGCGCCCGGCCTCGACGTGGTGTCCATGACCTGCGTGCTGGCCTGGGACCGGCCGCTGAAACCGCAGCTGCACAAGCGAGTTGCGGAGCGCAACAACAACTTACAGTTCGGCTTGCTCACCGTGATCGGTCACGGCAAGCTCGCCGACGTCATCCTGCGCTACACCTTCCCGGCCGCTGGGCTGAACGACCAGGCGCTCACCACGATGCTGCTGCTCGTCCTCTCCGGCGCGGGCCGCGCGCGCCAGGGCTTGCTGCCCTGAGCGGTCCCGCCGAGTGCGGACGTTCACCCTCAGCGGGCGGCGGGTTTGCTCGTCGGGATGAGCAGGTCGACGCCGCGGGCGAGGGTCTCGGGGTCGAGGTCGCCCAAGATCAGGTGTTGCAGGATGAAACCGGGCAGGAAGCCGATGATCGCCTTGGCCACGGCGTCGGTGTCGGCGTCGGGCGGTAGCCAGCCGTTCTCGCGCATGCGCACGGCGTAGTCGCGCCAGACGTCGCGCATCGCGTACATGGTTTCGCGCACCGGCTCGGCTGCCCCGTCGTGCACCAAGGCCAGCGCCCACGCCTGCGGCGCCAAGCGCACCGGGCCGTCGGGCCCACTGCGGCGCACGACTTCCTCAGCGATGCCGCGTACCAGCTCAGCGGGCGTCGGCAGCGGCTCGGAGCGCACCGCCTCGGCCATCGCCCTGCGCAGGTCGACGGTGGTCTGGGTGGCCAGCGCCGCGATGATCTCGTTCTTGCTCTTGAAGTACCGGTAGACCGCACCGGCGGAAAGCCCCGATTCGGCGAACACGTCCTGCATCGAAGTCTCGAAGAAGCCCTTGCGAGCGAAGCACAGCTGCGCGGCGTCGAGGATCTGCTGTCTGCGGCGTTCCAGGTGCTCTTCGCTGACTCGTGGCATGAACCCAAAGTAAAACGAATATCCGTTCTTGACAACATGATCCCCCCGTGCGACGGTGGTGACATCGAAAGAGAACGAGCATTCGATTTATTGGGAGAACGTCATGAAAACCATGCAGCGAGCGGTCGCCCTCGGCCTGGGCGCGGCTTTGCTCCAGGCGCTGATGCTGATCGCCTTCGCATGGCCCGCGGCCAATATCGCCCCGCGTGACCTGCCCATCGCCGTCGCCGGTCCGCAAGGGGCCGCGGTCGCCGAGCGGCTCGGGCAGCACGACCCCGACGCCTTCGAGATCACCACGGCTTCCGACGCCGCGGCCGCGCGTGCCGCCATCGAGAACCGCGAGGTCTACGGCGCGATCGTCACCGGAGGGGGAGCGCCGACGGTGCTCGTCGCCTCCGGAGCCAGCCCCGCGGTGGCCCAGCAGCTCACCGCCATCGCCCAGCAGCTCTCCGGCGTGCCCGGGGCAGCGGTCGAGGACGTGGTCGCCGCCGATCCGGACGACCCGCGCGGCGCCGCGTTCGGCGCGATGGTGCTGCCGCTGGTGATGTCGGGCCTCGCGGCGGGCGTCCTGCTCAGCCTGCTGATCCCGACGGCGGGGGCGAAGGCGGCCGGACTCGTCAGCTTCGGTCTGGTCGGCGGACTGCTGAGCGTGGCGATCGTCCAGGGCTGGATGTCGGTGCTGCCGGGCAACTACCTCGCGCTGGCCGCCGTCGCAGGGCTGGTGTCCTTCGCGGTCGCGGGCACGGTGGCAGGGCTGGCCGCGGTCATCGGTCCGCCCGGTATCGGCGTGGCGGCGCTGACCATGCTGCTGGTCGGCAATCCGTTCTCGGCCGCCACCTCCGCGCCGGAGCTGCTGCCGCAGCCGTGGGGTGCGATCGGCCAGTTGCTGCCCCCGGGCGCTGCGGCCTCGCTGTTCCGCTCGGTCGCCTTCTTCGACGGCGCCGGAGCCGCGAAACCGCTTGTGGTGCTGGCGGTCTGGGCCGCCGTCGCACTCGCTCTGCTCGGTGTGGCCGCGCTGCGCGGTCGCGGCGCCGACGCTCAGCGGGAGGCCGCGCCGACGGCCGAACCCGTTCCGGCGACCTGATCCGGCAACACCGAAGGCCACCCACTTCCCGGATCGGGGAGCGGGTGGCCTTCGGTCGTGAATCGATCAGTCGCAGGGGGTCTCGGCGCAGGTCCGGCAGGTACCGAAGACCTCGATGGTGTGGCTCACGTCGGTGAAGCCGTGTTCGCTCGCGATCGCCTCGGCCCACGCCTCCACCGTCGGGCCCTCGACCTCGACGGTGCTGCCGCAGCGCCTGCAGACCAGATGGTGGTGGTGGCCGGTGGAGCACTGCCGGTAGACCGACTCGCCGGAGTCGGTGCGCAGCACGTCGACGAAGCCCGCGTCGGCCAGCGACTGCAAGGTGCGGTAGACCGTGGTGAGCCCGATGCCCTCGCCGCGTTTGCGCAGTTCGTCGTGCAGTTCCTGCGCGGAGCGGAATTCGTCGATGTCACCGAGCAGCGCGGCGATCGCACTGCGCTGGCGCGTGCTGCGTATCCCGACCGGCTTCTGTGGATCCAACGTCTTCTCCTGCACGGATCATCCTTCCTCGGCGTGCGCGACGGCGTCGACGACGATGTGTGCCAGGTGGTCGTCGACGAGTTCGTAGAGGACCTCGCGGCCGGACCGCTCGCCGTGCACGACGCCCGCGGACTTCAAGATGCGCAGATGCTGGCTGACCAACGGCTGGGTCACCCCGAGCGCGTCCACCAGCTCGTGTACGCAGCGCGGCGATTCCCGAAGCTGGAGCACGATGGCGATGCGGACGGGAGCGGCGAGCGCGCGCAGCAGCTCACCGGCGTCCTCCAAGACGGTGCGCGCGGGTACCGGCGCGGGCCCGGGGGATCGATAGGGTGTGTGCGCGTGCGCTGCGGCCGTCTCGGCGGTCATCGGAACCAACTCCTTATTGGAAAGCGATCCCATTTTGATATGCATAGTTGCGCATGTCAAACGCGGCGCGCCGGGTGCGGGGGTAGGCCGCGGATCACCGGCAACCGTCCTCGGTCGGCAGCGGGATCGTCGGGTCGAAGTACTCCTCGCTTCGGCGCGTATGCGCGACCGTGGCGCCGGTCTCCCGAGGGTTGTTGTAACCCGGCGCGAGGAAACCCCGTTCGGATTGCGCGCAGTCGACCGAGTAGCTGAAACCGCGCGCCTCGCCGAACCAGACGCCCCGTGCGTCGGCAGCGTACTTCGGATCATCGATCCATCGGTACTCGATCTCCTGCCGCACCACCGCCACGATGTCCATCGGGCCGTCGATCTTCTTCGGATCGGGAACGTCGAAGGCGTAGGCGACCAGGTAGTTGGTCCGGATCGCCAGCTCGCCATGCTCGTTGACGGTTGGAGTCATCCACCCGGTGACGCGCGGCTGCACCGGAAGCAGCCGCGCCCCCTCCGCGATCCGCTCGGCCACGTACCACGATTCCTTCTCGTTGCCGGGCGCCAGATCCGGCCGGAGTTTCTCGACCAGCGCGGGCGCGAGCTGGTCGAGTATCGGGCTCGGATCGCGGGTCTCCAGCACCGTGCGATCCAGTCGCGCGGTGATGATCAGCCTGCGCACGCGCTCCATGAACTGCCCGACCTGCTCGGCGGAGTACGGGCCGACGGGATGCGCGGGCGGCGCTTCGATGCCGCCCGCGCCCTCGCGCCACATGGCGGCGGGCGTGTCGGCGAACGGCCGGGTCAGGTCGACCTCCGCGCGCGTCCGCAGCGGCGCGGTCGAGGTGGTCGTCGCGCTCGTCGTCGGTGCGCTCGTGCTCGGCGCGGTTCCGTCCAGGAAGGCGAAGCCCGCCCACACCAGTGCCACCGCGGCGCTGAACGAGAGCGCCGAGAGCAGCGCGCCGCGGCTCGGCAGGGTCAGCCCGCGCGCCTTGCGCGCCCTGGTCGCGCGCCGGTGGTCGCGCAGCGCGCGGCGCTCGGCCTCGCGCGCCCAGTCGGCGTCGAACAGATCCGGTGGCAAATCGGCCACGAGCCCACCCCCAGTGCTCCATGCCGAATCGTTCGGGGTTCAGCACCCCACCCCGCCCCGGCCGTTTTCGGCAAAAACGTTGGCGCCGGGGCATTCCCGGCAATCCGTCGAAACATGATCGCACCTGGTGGACGGGTGCGCGTCCCGGGGCCGAGGTGTGCGCGGTGGAAACTCGTCCGGGCGGGACCGCCGACACGATCCGGCTCAGACGACTGGCGGTGCAAAGTCGGTTGCGTGGTGCCGATAGGCTTGGACGCAATCCCTAGTCTTGTCCGAAGGCTATTGGATTGTGTGAAAGCTAATCCAACTCACAGTGGATGGAGAAATCTCGCGTGGCACCCAAGTCGAAGGTGGACACCGTTGCCAACCTCGCCAAGCGCCGGGGTCTGGTGTACCCGTGCGGTGAGATCTACGGAGGCACCAAATCGGCATGGGACTACGGTCCGCTCGGCGTCGAGCTGAAGGAGAACATCAAGCGGCAGTGGTGGCGGGCCATGGTCACCAGCCGCGAGGATGTCGTCGGCCTCGACTCGTCGGTGATCCTGCCGCGCCAGGTGTGGCAGGCCTCCGGCCACGTCGAAACCTTCACCGACCCGCTGGTCGAGTCGCTCATCACGCACAAGCGCTACCGGGCCGACCACCTGCTGGAAGCCTACGAGGAGAAGCACGGCCACCCGCCCGCCAACGGCCTCGCCGACATTCGCGACCCCGAGACCGGCGACCCTGGCCAGTGGACCGAGCCGCGCAACTTCTCCGGCCTGCTCAAGACCTTCCTCGGCCCGGTGGACGACGAGGAGGGCCTGCACTACCTCCGCCCGGAGACGGCGCAGGGCATCTTCGTCAACTACAAGAACGTCGAGACCACCGCGCGCAAGAAGCCGCCGTTCGGCATCGCCCAGATCGGCAAGAGCTTCCGCAACGAGATCACGCCGGGCAACTTCATCTTCCGCACTCGCGAGTTCGAGCAGATGGAGATGGAGTTCTTCGTCAAGCCGGGCGAGGACGAGCAGTGGCACCAGTACTGGATCGACACCCGCATGGCCTGGTACACCGAGCTCGGCATCGACCCGGAGAACCTGCGGCTCTACGAGCACCCGAAGGACAAGCTGTCGCACTACTCGACGCGCACCGTCGACATCGAGTACCGCTTCCGCTTCCAGGGCAGCGAATGGGGTGAGCTGGAGGGCGTCGCCAACCGCACCGACTTCGACCTCAAGACGCACTCGGAGCACTCCGGCACCGAGCTCAGCTACTTCGACCAGGCGAGCAACGAGCGCTACATCCCGTACGTCATCGAGCCCGCGGCCGGTCTGACCCGTTCGCTGATGGCGTTCCTGGTGGACGCCTACACCGTCGACCAAGCGCCGAATGCCAAGGGCGTGATGGAAGAGCGGATCAGCCTGCGCCTCGACCGCAGGCTCGCGCCCGTGAAGGCTGCCGTGCTGCCGCTGTCCCGCAACGCCGACCTGACCCCGAAGGCCAAGGACCTCGCCGCCCAGCTGCGCAAGCACTGGAACGTGGAGTTCGACGACGCGGGCGCGATCGGCCGCCGCTACCGTCGCCAGGACGAGATCGGCACCCCGTTCTGCATCACCGTCGATTTCGACACCCTGGACGACCAGGCCGTGACCATCCGCGAGCGCGACTCGATGGCGCAGGAGCGGATCGCGCTGGACAAGGTCGAGGGCTACCTGGCCCAGCACCTCATCGGCGTCTGAGTTTTCCGCGCGACGACCCGCGACCGGTGCACCGGTCGCGGGTCGTCGCGTTTCCGCGGTGTTCGACTCGACCGCGCGATGATCGAATCGCGTTCAGTGGCAAGGGGTCTGGTCGATCCCGTAGCGGTCGTGATGCATCGCCTCGCCCACGTGCCGCTGCCTGCCGAGCGGCGTCAGGTCCAGGTAGTTGTGCGTGCCGATGAGGATGTCGCCGCCGCGGCTGTAGGACGAATAGGTGTGGAACACCGCGTCGTCGTCATCGCGCCAGAAGACGCTGGTCCCCGGCTGCTCGCCCTCCGCGTGCCAGGTCTGGCCCTTCTGCTCCAGCTCGGCCTTGCTCAGGTAGTTGTACTCGACGGGCGCGATCGACTCGTCCAGCGTGACGTGGAAGTCGTAGTTGAAGTCGCCGCCGAACGAGGAGTACATCGGGAACGCCCAGCCCATCCGCTCCCGGTAGAGCCGCAACGATTCCCACGGTCCGCGCGAGACGGATGCGAAGGTCGTGTCCTGCGCGTGCAGGTGGGCCAGGTGGCCCACGTTGTCGAGCACCATCGCGCAGCTCGGGCATCCCGCGTCGAGATCCCAGCGCCACATCATGTGGTAGACGATCAGCTGGCGCCTGCCGTCGAACAGGTCGGCCAGGCTCGCCTTGCCCGACTCGCCCTCGAAGACGTAGTCCTTCTCGATACGGACCATCGGCAGTTCGCGCCGCGCCGCGGCCAGCGCGTCCTGCCTGCGGGTGAGCTCTTTCTCCTCGGCGAGCAGTCGCTTGCGCGCGCTCAGCCATTCTTGCCTCGACGCTTCGGCCGGACGGGTCATGACGGTCCTCCTCGAATTCGGCGCACTTGTTCACCTGGGTAGACAGGATCGGCGCGCGGAATTCATCGGTCGGCCGTCAGCCGAGCGGAACGTCCCAGAACGCCAGTTCGTGGCGCATGCCTTCGCGGAAGAGGAGCTCGGCGCGCCCGGGATCGACGCCGGACTCGTCGAGCATCTGGGCGCAGCGGCCGGTCAGCGCGGCGAAGCCGGGGTCGGCGTAGGTGTCCACCCAGCGCCGAAAGCGTGGCTCGGCGGGCGGGTCGGCGGCAAGCTGGCCACCGAGCGTGGCGTACCCCCACATGCACGGGTAGAGCGCGGCCAGACCTTCGCCGTAGTTCGCGGCCGAGTCCAACAGGAAGGCGGTGTAGTCCGCGCACGGGCCGCCTTTGACCGCGCCGTCGAGATCGGCGCCGAACTCGGCGGCCAGCGAGCGGTGCAGGGTTAGCTCGTCGTGGAAGGTGGCGTGCGCCAAGTCGACCAGGTCGCCGAGATGCGCGGCGGGCGCCTGCCAGGCCAGCCTGCTGAACACCCGCACGTAGTCGAGCAGGAACAGGTAGTCCTGCTCCAGCCACGACCGGAACACCGGCTCGGGCAGGTCGCCCGCGGCGATGCCCGCCACGGTCGGGTGCGCGCGCTGCGCGGCGACCAGCGGGCCGCCGATGTCCTCCAGATGTGCGGCGAGACTCATGCCCGTCAGTCTTCCGTACTGTTCGGTTTGCGCGGAACCCCGGCGGTGCCGCACGCTGGGCGTGTGCGGTGGACAGTGGACGATACGGTGCGGGTGCTCGCGCCGTCCGAGCAGCGTTTCGTGCGGCACGCGACCTACACCGGTCGCTCCGTTCTGGTCGAGGGCGACCTCGACATCGCCGTGCTGCGAAGCGCATTCGGCGCGCTGCTGCGCACCCATCCGATCCTCGCCTGCCGCATCGGCGAGGATGCCGCCGGTACCGGTCATCTCCTGCGTCCAGCCGGCGACGCGGTGGGGGCGTGGATCCGCGCCGGTGACGCCGCGACGATCCGGCTGCCGGACGAGACGCTCGATCCGGCTGTTCAGCTCGCCTACCTCGACGTGGTGACCGAGGACGCCCGCGCGCGCGTGACGCTGTACGCGCACCACGCCGTCGCGGACGCCGGCCACTGTGTGGCACTGCTCGCCGGGCTGTGGGACCGCTACACCGACGAGGTGTCCGGGGTCGCAAAGGACGTTGCGCCGCAGGACTATCCGCGTCCGCTGGAGTGGTACGCCGCCCGGCACGGCATTCCCCGGTCGGCGGTGTCCGGGCTCGAGTCCGCGTCGCGGCCGCTGGCGCATCCGCCGGTCCTGCCGCCCGATCCGCCGGCTCCCGCGCCCGCCGCGCTGGCGCGGCCGGAGCGGACCATCCTCGAGCCGGAGGCGACGGCGCGGATCGTGGAACTGGGGCGTCGGCACGGCGTCACCGTCAACGCGCTGCTCACCGCCGCGCTGCTGCGGGCATGCGCGGGCGAAATCGCCTCGGAGCCGGGAGTTTCGGAGCGCGCCGATTCCGGGCGGGTCGATACGCACTCGCGTGATGCGGGGCCGGGCGATTCCGTGTCGCTGGGGTGCGTGTACCCGGTGGACATGCGCGCCCGGCTGAATCCACCGGTGCCCGCCGCCGACGGCACCAACATGGCCGGGCTCGCCGCCTTCGCCGCCGACGTCACCACCGCGACCGACGTAGTCGAACTGGCGCAGCGCATTTCGGCGCGGCTGCGCCACGACCTGGCCGAGGGCATCGTGCAGCAGTCGGTGCTGCACTTCCCGGAGTTCTTCGGGTCCACCGCGATTCATTCGCTGGCCGGGCACATCGCGGTGACCAACACCGGCAGGGTGCCACGCTTCCGCACCCCGCCGGAACTCGCACTCACCGATTACGAGATCGTCTACCTCTCCGCCCACCCGCGCCCGTCGGCCGGACCGTCGGCGGCCGTCACGTTCCTCGTCTACACCTTCGCCGACCGCCTCAGTATCGGCGTGCTCGGTGGCGGACGGCTCGCCCCGCGACTCCCGGACGCGGTCACCCGCGAACTCGCTCACCTGGCGGCCGTGTCGATCGACGCGTGACGGGCTGACGGCTGGCCGAGTTCGCCGATTCGTGGACAATGCTGGAGAGAACATCGAAGGCGATGCGGCGGAAGCGGGTGTTTCGGCAGTGCGGACGAACGGAAAGAGCGGCGGCCTCGGAGCGGCCGCGGTCGGAGTGGCCGCGCTCGGGTTGGGGGAGGCGATCGCCGCCGCCGGGGACGGATCGCTGATCGACACCCTGGGCCGGGGCATGATCGACACCGCACCGGTGCCAGTCGTCGAGGCAACTGTCGCGCTGTCGGGTAGGCACGACAAAGAGATCGTCCGGCTCGGTGTCGGTGCGGGCGCGATCGCCGCGACCACCGCGCTGGGCGCGCTGCCGCCGCGGTTGCGCGCACCGGCCGCGGCGGCGTTCGGGGCGGGAGCGGCGGCGCTGGCGCTGCGCACACCGACCCGGTCCGCGTCCACGGTCGCGGGCGCGTCGGCGGCGGGCGCGGTGCTCGCGGCGGGATTGCGCAAGCGACCGCGCGGCTTGCTCGGCGCGCTGGCATGGACGGCCGCGGGCGCGGGATTGCTCGCCGCGGCGTTGACCATGCACCGTGATCGGGATCGCGTGCGCAACAGTGCGATTCGCAACCTCGGCCCGCTGGGCGGCATCGGCCTGGTACCGGACGACGGCCTCGACGAGCCCGGTCTCTCCCCGCTGATCACCACGGCGGGCCGGTTCTACGTCGCCGACGTGAACCTGCGTCCGCCGCGCATCGATCCGGACCGCTGGCGGCTGGCCGTCACCGGCATGGTCGCCCACCCGCTGCGGCTTTCGCTGGCCGAATTGGCCGCCGACGCGGTGGAATTCGACGCGGTCATGGTCTGCGTGCACAACCGGGCCGGTCAGGGCAGGGCGGGCAACGCGCGCTGGTTCGGCGTGCCGCTGGCCCACCTGCTGAAGCACGCCATTCCGGAGCCCGCCGCCACCCGCCTGATGACCCGCGCCGTGGACGGCTACACCATCTCGCTGCCGGTCGAGCCGCTGCGCACCGGAGAACTGCCCGGCTACCTGGTGATCGGCATGAACGGCGCGCCGCTGCCGCCCGAGCACGGGTTCCCGGCCCGCGTCTTCGTGCCCGGACTCTACGGTCAGTACACCGGCGCGAAATGGCTGTCCGAACTGGAACTCACCGACGACAGCCACACCGACTACTGGGTGCGCCGCGGGTGGCCGACGGATCTGCTGTGGGTCGAGCCGCACGCCCGCATCGACACCACCGCCCCGGGACGCACGATCGCGGGCACGCTCACCGTCGCGGGCGTCGCCTGGGCCCCACCGCACGGCGTGGCGGAGGTGGAGCTCAGCGTCGACGACGGCGCTTGGCGCCCGGTCGATCTCGGTACCGAACTGGCACCCGCCGCCTGGCGTCGGTGGCGCACCACCCTCGAGCTCCCACCCGGCACACACACGCTGCGCGCCCGCGCCATCAGCCGCTCCGGGCAGGTCCAGGAAAGCGCCACCCGCGCCCCGTTCCCGGTGGGGCCCACCGGAATTCACACCGTAACCGTGCAGGTCTGAGCGACTGTGCGAATCCGCGCTCCGCTCACCGGCGCGCGATCGGCTCCTGCAACTCCGTGACCCACCCGCTCGGGTCCTCGGTGAACTCCAGGGTCACCTCGCGCGCCGGGCCGTGCGAGCGGTAGCCGTTGGCGTCGATCCACCGGCCGAGCGACTGCCACGGTTCCAGCACCTCGTCCATGCTGCCGCGGTGCACCACGGTCGCGGCCTGCTCGACCGCGGGCAGGTCGACGATCGAGAAGTCTTGTCCCGCTTCGGGTTCCGCGGCGACCGGCAGGGCGGCGTGCACCAGCACCGAGCCGTCGGGGCGCTCGTCGTAGTAGGCGATGGCGGGCCCGACGGGTTCGACCCCGGCGCGCTCCAGCCGCGCGCACAACTCCTCGAACAGCGGACCCACCACGGGACCGATCGACCGCGGTTCGAAATCGCCCGCCTCGCCGGTCAATTCGGCGACCCGGACGGCAGGGACTGACTTGACGACCACATCGTGCACGGGCATGGCGCCCTCCTTCTCGATGATCCGGAGTCTCGTCTCGACCTGGACGAGCCGGTCCCGGTCCGCCGCGATGCGCTGCTCGAGTTCCGCGCGGCGCAGGATCAGCATGCCGCGCAGTTCCGCGCCGCTCACCTCGTCGTCGAGGATCCGGCGCACCTGCTCCAAGGTGAAGCCGAGCTCTTTCAGCGCGACGATCCGGTTGAGCCGGGCCAGCTGGCCCGCCGCATAGGACCGATAGCCGGTGGCCGGGTCGACCACGTCGGGCCGCAGCAGCCCGATGCCGTCGTAGTGGCGCAGCATGCGCACCGACACCCGTCCGTGTCTGGCGAAATCTCCGATACTGAACATGACGCCTCCGGTTTACGGCCTCACACGGTGTCAGGGTCAAGCGTCGCGGGCGTGCTCAGAACCGCCCGCCCCGGCTGACCCGCCGCGACCCGCTGGAACCACCGTAGGAGCCGGGCCGGTATCCGCCACCCGAGCCGTGCCGCATCCCGCCCGCCGCGCCGCGCAGCAGGCCCTCCAGCAGGATGCCGCCGAGCACCGCACCGGCCTGCGCACCGCCCGAGGGCGGCCTGCTCGTCTCCCAGGCGCGCACGTTGGCCTGCGCCTCCTGGAGCGCGTGACCCGCCAGTTCGGCCGCCGCTTGCGCGTGCCGCAGCGCCGCACCGGGGTCGGTGGCCAAGAGCCGTTGCGCCGCATCGAGATTCCGCTGCGCCTCGGAGAGCCGGGTGCGCGCGGTGGCGTCGATGCCGCCGCGGCGCGTGGTGACGAATTCGCCCGCCGCACGCACCCTGGCGCCCGCGTCGGTGAGCGCTTGGTCGAGGCGGCGGCGCAGATCCTCGGCGGCGAGTTTGCGATCGGTGGCGGCGGCGAGGGTCCGATCCAGATCGCCGTCGGCGGCCACCGCGTCGTGGAAGGCGTCCAGCGGATCGGCGTCGGCCTTGGCGGACGCTTCGTCGAGTGCCTGCCGTGCCGAGGCGGTGGCGTTGGCAAGTTCCTGGCCGCCGAACGCGGCGAGTTCGGTGGCGGCGGCGATGTCCTTGCGCAGTTCGTCCAGCACCGCGGGCAGGCCGTCGCGGGCCTGCTCGATGTCGGTCGCCGCGTTGTCGACCGCGTCCAGCAGTGTGCGCGCCTGGCCGATGGCTCCCTCCGCGGCCCGGATCGCGCCGACGGCGCCGCCCTGCTTGCCGACCGGCAGCGCCATGGCCTCGCGTCCGGCATCGATGTTCTGTTCGGCGAAGACGATCCGTTCGCGGGCCATCGCCGGGTTGTCCCGAATCGAGGCGAGAACGCTCGCCGGATGCGCGGCGGTCAGCCTGGCCAACTCCGCCTCCGACGCGGGCACCCGGCCGGTGAGGTCGACCAGATCCCTGGTCAGCGCGTCCAATCGGCTCGGCGCGTCGACCAGCAGGTCGCGCATCGCGTCGAATTCGGCGACCCGCCCATCGAGTTCGCGATCCGCGCGACCAACCGTGCCGATCAGCTCGATCAGCAGACCGCGCTGCTCGTCGGCGGTCTCGGGAATGTCGTCGTCGAGCCGCTGGCGAATGGCGAACGCCCTGGCGGCCGCGGCCTTCGCGTCGTTCAGCGCGATGGTGAACGGTGTCGCGGCCGTCGCGCCGAATTCGCCGACGGCCAGCTCCAATTCCTCGCCGCTGGTGCGCACCGCGTTGTCGAGCTCGACGAGCACCTCCCGCGAGCGCGCGTGCAGCGCCTCCAACGGAAGCGCGGCGAGGGCGGCGCTGTCGCCCGGGTCCACGCGCCGCGCGGCGTCCAGCTCGGCCCGCTGCCGATCGCGGCGGCGTTTGCGCGTGTACAGCAGCAGCGCGCCGACCGCCACCGCGACCACGAGGGCCGGGACCAGCAGCGTGCGGAAGCTCACCCCGCCCGCGCTCATCGCCGAGTTCAGGCCGTCGGCGGTCGCGATGCCCGCGGTGGCCCAGTCGCCGTCGCGCAGCGCGGGCTCGACCCTGCGGGTCAGCAGTTCCTCCAGTTCGCTATCGCTGACTCCGTCCGGCAGCTCGCCGTAGAACCAGTAGTCGCGCGAACCGGTGGCGACCGCAAGCAGCAGATCGCGGGTGCCGAAACCTGATGCGGCTGCGGTGCGTTCGGCCCACACCTCGGGACCGAGCCCGTCGAAATCGCGCACGTAGCAGATCCACAGCCGGATCTGCCGGTCGTCGTAGAGACGGTCCACCGCGGCATGCACGCTGTCCAGCTGACCGCCGTCCAACGCGCCCGCGCTGTCGACGACATAGTTGTCCATCCGGCTCGGCGGCTCCGCCGCGGCGGTCGGCGCGCCGAGCAGCGCCGTGACCAGCAGCAGGAGACAAGCCACCACCGGGGCGGTCCGGCGGGCGCGACGTTTCGGCTGCGACGGCATCCCACGAATCTATCCCCGGTTCCCGCCGAATCAGTGGATAGCATCATGGCGTGATCACGATCGAGCGCCCTTACACAGGCCACGTGTCCGCGGGATCGAACCCGCAGCAGCGCGATCTCGACGGCGCGCGCATCGTCAAGATGTCCGTCGGCGCGATGGACAACAACGTCTACCTCGTGCAATGCGCGGCCACCGGCGCCGCGCTGCTCATCGACGCCGCCAACGAACCCGACCGTATCCTCGAGCTCATCGCCCAGGAAGCGCCCGGCAAGGTCCGCCTGATCGTCACCACCCATCAGCACCCGGACCACTGGTGGGCGCTGAAGGAGGTCGCCGCCGAGCTCGACGTCCCCACCGCGGCCCACCGGCTCGACGCCGGCTCGCTGCCCGTCACCCCCGACCGCCTCCTCGCCGACGGCGACACCGTCGAGATCGGCGACCTCACCCTCACCGCCATCCACCTCAGCGGCCACACCCCGGGCTCGATCGCCCTCGCCCTCCCCGAAGAACCCGGCCGCATCCACCTCTTCACCGGCGACAGCCTCTTCCCCGGCGGCGTCGGAAAGACCCACAGCCCCGAAGATTTCACCTCCCTCTACACCGACGTCACCACCAAGCTCTTCGACCGCTACGACGACGACACCGTCGTCTACCCCGGTCACGGCGACGACACCACCCTCGGCGCGGAGCGCCCGCACCTGGGGGAGTGGCGCGAGCGCGGCTGGTGACAGCGGAACTGAAACGTGTTCTAATTTCTGGGTGACGGATGCCATCGCCGGTACCTGCGATCCCGCCTTCCGTGAGGTGCGGGAGGTGTTCGCGGCGAGCTTCGCCGACGGGCAGAACCGCGGCGCGGCGGTGGCGGTGTTCGCGGGCGGACGGCCGGTGGTCGATCTGTGGGGCGGGGTGGCCGACGCGCGGACCGGGCGGCCATGGCTGTCGGATACGCCGTGCGTCGCGTTCTCCTGCGCCAAGGCCGTCACCGCCACCGCCGCGTTGCTGGTCATGGAGCGTGAAGGGACCGGGCCGGAAGAGCCGGTGCGTCGCTGGTGGCCGGAATTCGTGGCGCACGGCAAGTATGCGGTCACCGTAGAGGACCTGCTGACCCACCGCGCGGGCCTGCCCGCCTTCGACCGGGCGCTGACCGAGTTCGACGCGGCCGATCCGGCCGCCATGGCGGCCGAGCTCGCCGCTCAGACGCCGGTCTGGGAGCCCGGCTCCAAGCACGGCTATCACGCGCTCACCTTCGGCTGGCTGGTCGGCGAGCTGGTGCGCAGACGCACCGGGCGCACCGTCCCGGAATTCGTCAGGGAGCATTTCGGCGCGGAACTCTGGGCGGGCCCGAACGAGATTTCGCGCGCAGCTCGGCTCGGCTTTCCCCCTGCCGCCCAATTGGATTGGCGGATAGAGGAGCTGCCCGAGGGCAACGCCGTGCGACGACTCGCCGAGTCGTATCGTGACCCCGACTCGCTGCTGATGCGCGGAACGACGAATCCCGCGGGCTCGTACAATGATCCGACCGTGCTGGCAGGCGGCTGGCCCGGATCCGGGCTGGTCACCACGCCGCGCGCGCTGGCCCGTTTCTACCGCGACCTGATCCATGGCGATCTGCTGCGCCACGGGACGCTGCGCGACGCGGTGCGTGAACGAGTGCGCGGCCCGGACGAAGTCCTCTCCCTGGAAAGCGCTTTCGCCCTCGGCTACATGCGGCCCTCGATGAACTTCCTGCTCCCGAAGAGCGCACGGACGACCGCGTTCGGTCATCCCGGCGCGGGTGGCTCCGTCGGCCTCGGCGACCTGGAACACGACCTCGCACTGGCATTCATCCCGAACCTGCGCCGCGACGGCCTCGCGGGCGACCGTCGCGCCTACGACCTCATCGCGGCGGTTTACGCGGCGCTCTAGCGCGGCGGCGCACAGGCGGTCACAATGCCGCCATGTCCGCCGTGCAGCCACGCCTGTCGGTCGATGCTCCGATCATCAACCGGCTCGTCCCTCGCCTCGCCGATCTGATGACCGAATTGCTCGACGCCGGGATCGCGGCGATCCCGGAGGCCGAGGGGTTGCCCGACGGGCATTTCACCGACGAGGTGATCCCCGCGATCGTGGCGGGCGCCGCGCTGTTCCTCGAAGCGCTCGACGAGGGGCGGGCCTGCACTCCCGAGGAAGTCGCCGAACTCATGGTTCCGGTGGTCCAGCGGCACGCCGAAGACCGAATTCCGTTGCGGGTCTTGATCTTGGCGTTGTTCGGATCCGTGCGGCGGCTGTGGGCGGAGGCCGGGTCGCTCGCCGAGCCGGACGACCTGCCGGACCTGCTGGCCTTCTCCGACCTGCTGCTGGACCTGCTGGCCAACGTGGCCGTGTCGATCACCGAGACGCACAGCGACGTAGAGCAGTCCATCTACGGCAGCGAACGGGAGGCCCGCAGGCTGCTGTGCGCCGCCTTGCTGCGCGGCGTCGAGACGGCCGAACTGGCCGCACGCGCCGATATCACGCTGGCCGATCGCTACGACATCCTCGCGATCCAGGTCGTCCCGTTCAACCAGGCGGGTCCGATGGTGGATGCCGTGGTGGCCCGCCGCCGAATCCGGCTGGTGCAGCAGGCGCTCGACGCGCTCGCCGGAACCACCGCGCTGAACACCTTCGACGGCACGACCGGCATCGCACTGCTCCCAACGGCCGCCGCCCCCTCGGCCGATGCGCCGTACACGGAGCTGGGCGCGGCGCTGGCGACCAGGCTCGGCGACTCCGTCGTCGTGATCGACGCCGGATCGGTGCCGCGCAGCGAGCTGGCGGCGGCCGCGAGCGAAGCCGCCGAACTCAACGATCTCGCCGGGGCCCTCGATCTCCCGACGGGCACCTACGTGCTCGACGACCTGATGCTGGAATACCAGCTGACCCGTCCGGGACGGTCGCGAGATCGACTGGCGCAACGCATCGTCCCGCTCGAACCGTATCCCCATCTGCTCGAGGCGCTCGTCGCGCACATCAGGCACGGTTCCGATCGCAAGGCGGCGGCGGCCGAAGTGCACCTGCACCCCAACAGCTTCAGTTATCGCCTGCGCCGCATCGCAACGCTGACCGGCTTCGATCCCTCCGACCCCGGCGAATCCCGGCTGCTGTCCGCGGCATTGATGGTCTACCGGCTCTACCCGCCCGCCGCGAGTGCGAACATCGACTCGAATTGACGGCGGTTCGTTCCGCGTGACGAATACGGCGGGCCGTATTCTCGTATCAGTGCAGTGACACCGACTCAGACGGTTGCCAATACTTGTGACACGATCACAATGTACGAGAAGGGTCGCCACCATGAACTCGGTCGACGTGGACCGTTCCGCCCAACACCCCCAACCGAATCCGCTGCGCACCGACTTCCCGGGCGGCAGTCGCCGCTCCCGGCTGCTCGACGCGGCGATCCGGTACTCCGTGCGTCCGCTCATCGCGCTCTGGTCGCGCTATCCCGATCTGCCGTGGCCGTACGACGCGGTCGACCATCTCGGGCGCGCGCTGCGCACCTCGCCAGGGCTGGTCAGGCAACGTATCGCCCTGCCGCACTGCGCAGCCGAACTCACCACGCCGCGCGTCGTCGACGACACCCGGTTCGTGCTCTACCTGCACGGCGGCGCGTTCCTCATCGGGAACCGGGCACTGCACCACCAGATGATCGGCCGCTTCGCCGACCTGCTCTCGGCGCGCATCCTCGCGCCCGGCTACCGCAAGCTGCCCAAACACGGTATTGCCGACGCGGTTTCGGACTGCGTCGACGGATACCGGCACGCGCTCGAGATGGGCGTCGCACCGGAGAACATCACGTTGATGGGCGATTCCGCGGGCGGCTACCTGGTTTTCGTCACCGCTCTGGAGATTCGCGATCAGGGCCTGCCGATGCCCGCCGCGATCGTCGCCATGGCGCCGCTCACCGACTGGGATCCCACCGCGAAGCTCGCGGCGCCCACCGGCGGCGTCTGTGCGGTCTTCCCGGTCCGAGCGGTGCCGATGTTCGGCATGCTCGCCGAGCGCAACTGTGGGACAA
The DNA here is from genome assembly GCF_040654065.1 of Nocardia sp. NPDC050793. NCBI lineage: Bacteria > Bacillati > Actinomycetota > Actinomycetes > Mycobacteriales > Nocardiaceae > Nocardia > Nocardia sp. NPDC050793. Next base: position 303,038 of record NZ_JBFAHG010000005.1, on the reverse strand, counting down.
CGCCTTTGGTTTCCCCCGTGCACGCCGACCTGACCGGGCTGCCGCCCACCCTGATTCAGGCCAGTTCCAGCGAATTCGTCTATCCCGACGCCGAACTCATGGCGGCCCGCCTCGCCGAGCACGGCGTGCCGTGCGAACTGCACATCTGGCCGGGACAGGTGCACGTGTTCCAGGCGGCGGCCTCGATCGTGCCGGAAGCCGCGCAAGCCGTCGCGGAGATCGGCGGGTTCCTCGATCGCACGCTGTGGCAGCGCTCCGAACGCCGCAGCGCCTGATTCCGAATACCACTTCAGCCCACTGTATTTCGACACTCAGGAGATCCCACCGGGATGACCGACCCGAAAAGCGAGTTGCTCGCCGAACTGACCGAGCCGCGCGAGATCCTCGACCAGCTCACCGACGAGGAGGCCACGACCCTGCTGACCCTGCTGCGCCGCGCCGAAGAACAGCAACGGCAGAGCCTCGACGCCGCCATCGACGCGGCCTTCGACGTGCTGCCCCGGCTCGTGCGCATCCCGGCCCGCAAGATCCTGTTCGGAAGGTAGACGAGACGATGACCGATCTGCTGACGCGCGGCCAGCTGGAGATGCTGGCCCAGACGCTGAACGCCGACCCCGCCGACCTCGCCGGACTGACCCGCCTCGGCGCGCAGAATCTGTGCGAATTGCGGGAGCGCATCTCCGACCGGCTCTTCGATGCGCACGCGGCCACCTTCGCCAGGGTGAGCAAGCTCGCACCGCTGATGCCGAACGCTCTGGCCGCCAAGGTGACGCTCCAAGCGGTGCCCGCCGAGGTCGGCGGACGGGCCGGGGGAGCGCTCGGCCTCGACCACCCCGAGCGGGCGGCGGGAATGCTCGGCGAGCTCACCCCGGAGTACCTGGCCGACGCCGCGCCCTATCTGGATCCGCGGGTCATCCCGGTGCTCGCCCCTCGGGTGCCCGCGGAGGTACTCGTTCCCACCGCCAACGAGCTGCTGCGCAGGCGCGATTACGTCACCGCGTCGCGGTTCCTCGAGCACGCCACCGACGAGCTGGTCCGCGGCTTCGAGCGCGGCATCGCCGACGACGAAGGGCTCCTGCGCACCGCCGCACTGACACCGTCGGCGGATCGGCTCAACGACGTCGTCCGGGTGCTGCCCCCGGCGCGTCGCGGTGCTATCGTCCGAGCCGCCTCGGCGAGCTCGGACGAGACGTTGATCGCGGGCATCTCGGTGCTGTCCCGGCTGGAGCCGGAGCTGCGCCGCGAACTCGGCGACGAACTCCTCGACGACCTCGACGACGCGGGGCTGGACCGGCTGCTCACCGTGGCCACCCGAGACGAAGCGGCGGTCGAGCTGCTCACCGTGTTGTCCGAGGTGGACGGACGCCATCTGCGGGCCATCGCCGAACAGCTGAGCCGAGGCGACGGCGCGGTGGTCGGTGCGCTGCTCGACCAGGCGACCACGCCGGCGGCACGGCGCACGCTGCATGCCATCGGCGAGCTGCTCGAGCCTGCCGAGCGGGCTGATCTCATCGATCTCGTCGAACGGACGAAATAAGGACCCTAACGTCGCGCCTCCGCCTCGTATCGCTAGGCGAGGGCGGATTCGCCGGGGCGACAGTGCGATTCGCGACGGCCGGGCCGGGCCGATGCATTTCCCGGCGGTGGCTGCGCGCTGCGGAACGGATTCCGCCGCGTACCGATGCGGCCACGCCCGCGGCGCAGCCCCGCCGGGTGTCGGGGTGACCTGGCAAACTTGGTGGCGTGATTTCGGCACCCCCGCGCAGCACGCCGGCCTCGGCGCACGAATCCGGCCTCGCGCGCGGGGCCGGAGCCGGGGTGCTGCGCTGGGCACGGCGGATCCTGATCGGTGCGGTGCTGATGGGCCTGGTGTTGGTCGGCGGCACGGCTTTCCGGGTCTGGCAGGTCGCGCGGATCGACGACTACACCAAGGCCGACGCGATCGTGGTGCTCGGCGCCGCGCAGTATTCGGGCACACCGTCCTCGGTGTTCGAGGCTCGCCTCGACCAGGCGTATGAGCTGTTCGAAGCAGGCGTCGCGCCGCAGGTGATCACCGTCGGCGGTAAGCAGGAGGGCGATCTCTACACCGAGGCCGCCTCCGGCAAGAACTACCTCCAGCAGCGCGGCGTACCGGCCGAGCGCATCCTGGCCGTCGAGACCGGCTCGGACACGCTGCGCAGCGTCGAGGCCGTCGCCCTGGCCATGAAGGCGCGCGACATGTCCTCCGCCGTGCTGGTCAGCGACCCGTGGCATTCACTGCGCACTCGCACCATGGCGCGCGATGCCGGGCTGCACGCGTGGACCGCGCCCACCCGCACCGGTCCCGCCGTCTACACCCGCGAATCCCAGGCACACGGCATCGCCAGGGAAACCTTCGCGCTGCTGTGGTATCAGCTGACGCATTTCTCCGCCGATTTCCCCTATACCGCGGGTCAGTGACTCGATGGACAGCTACACCGACCACGACCGGGAACGGATGGCCGCCGAGAGCACCAAGACCGCAGGCCTCGCCCCGCCCCGCAGCGAGTTCGAGAACGGCCACCGCACCGAGTTCGCCCGCGACCGCGCCCGCGTTCTGCACTCGGCGGCGCTGCGCAGGCTCGCGGACAAGACCCAGGTGATGGGCCCGCGGGACGGCGACACCCCGCGCACCAGGCTCACCCACTCGCTGGAGGTCGCCCAGATCGGCCGCAGCATCGCCGACGGTCTGCGCTGCGATCCCGACCTGGTCGACCTGGCCGGGCTCGCCCACGACATCGGCCACCCGCCCTACGGCCACAACGGCGAGATGGCACTCGATCAATTCGCCGACGCGCACGGCGGATTCGAGGGCAACGCGCAGAACCTGCGCATCCTCACCCGCCTGGAACCCAAAGTGCTCACCCCCGACGGCGCGAGCGCCGGGCTCAACCTGACCCGCGCCGCCCTCGACGCGGCGATCAAATACCCGTGGGGCAGAACGGGATCCGGCACCAAGTTCGGCGCCTACGACATCGACCTCGATCGGCTGGCGTGGATACGCAAAGGCGCGCCGGACCGCAGGCGCAGCCTGGAATGCCAGATCATGGACTGGTCCGACGACGTCGCCTACTCGGTGCACGACGTCGAAGACGGCATCATCGCGGGCCGCATCGATCTGCGCGCCCTCGCCGACCCCTCCGAACGGTGCGAGCTCGCTCGGATGGGCCACGCCCAGCACGGCAGTCTCACCACGGACGAACTGATCCAGGCCGCCCAGCGCCTGTCGGAACTGCCGGTGGTCGCCGCGGTCTTCCGCTACGACGGCACCCTCACCGCCTCGGTCGCCCTGAAACGCCTCACCAGCGAGCTCGTCGGCCGCTTCGCCACGGCCGCCATCATGGCCACCCGCACCGTCGCGGGCGGCAGGCCGCTGTCCCGCTACGCCGCCGACCTCGAGATCCCGCCGGTCGCCGCCGCCGAAGTGGCCATGCTCAAAACCGTCGCCCTGCGCTACGTCATGTCCGACCCGGACCACCGCCGCCGCCAGGCCGCCCAGCGCGAACGCCTCCTCGCCGTCGCCGCCCGCCTGCACGCCGAAGCCCCCCGCCACCTCGACCCCCAACTCCTCCCGTGGTGGCACGCCGCCACCACCCCCACCGCCGAGATCCGCGTCATCGTCGACCAGATCGCCTCCTACACCGAAAGCCGCCTCGAACGCCTCGCCGACTACTTCGGCGTTTGACGTAATCATTACGTCATTGCATCATTGAATGCGTGCTGTTCCCCACGCCTACGTTGACGAGTGACGACCTGGAGGTTCTGGGCCAGGTCGATCGCATGCGCGAGGAACTACGGCATCAGCTGTACGGCGCCCTGACCAAATGGACAGGGGGACTCCGGAAATTTCTCACCGCCGACGCGGTCGCCGCCTCGAATTCGATCGAAGGATTCCGGGTCTCCACGGTCGATGTGGAAGACCTGATGGCGGGTGAGCGCGATGTCGATGTCTCCGACGAGAACCGCGCGGAGACGCTGGCCTATCAGCAGATGATGACCTATATCCAGACGTTGCACGACGTCGGCGACTTCTCCTACAGCAAGGGTCTGCTCAACGGGTTGCATTGGATGTTGCAAGGGCATCGGCATACGGCACGGAAGCCCGCCGGGCAATGGCGGCGCGGGCCGGTCTACGTCACCGACGCTCGGGACCCGAGCATTGCGGCGTACACGGCGCCCGACGCCGAGGACGTGCCCGCGCTGATCTCCGAACTCGTGGATTGGCTCAACACCGATGACGATTCGCACCCGCTAGTCCGCGCCGCGATGGCGCACCTGCACTTGGTCTCGATCCACCCGTGGGCCGACGGCAACGGCCGGATGTCGCGCTCCTTGCAGACGCTCATGATCGCCCGCGACGGCGTGCTCGCTCCGGAGTTCTCCTCGATCGAAGCGTGGCTCGGCCGTCCCGGCAACACCTGGGAGTACTACCGCGAACTCTCATCGTGCGGCAGCGAGTATCAGCCCGACCAGGACGTGGCCGACTGGATCCGATTCAACCTCACCGCGTATCACCAGCAGGCGCAAACGGTGCACAAGCGGTTCGAGCGGTCCGGTCGAGTCTGGGCAGAGCTCGCCGAGTTCGCCGGCGGTCTGCGGATGGACGACCGTGTGGTCAGCGCCCTGCACGATGTCGCGCTGTCCGGACGTGTCCGGCGCTCCCGCTACGAGCAGGCCGAGGGATTGAACCTTCAGCAAGCGCAGCGGGATCTGCGCGATCTGACCAACGCCGGTGTGCTCGAACCGGTCGGTCGGACGCGCGCACGCTATTACGTCGCGGGGTCGCGCTTCCCCGAATCAGTGCTCGAGATCGCTCGTACGCCGATGTCCCTGACTGAGCCATACCGCGCGCTGCACCGATAACCGGCAGCGCGCGAGCTTTCGATGGAGTGCGTCCGACGACTCCGCCCGGACTGGCTAGACTCGTCGGGTGGCCGGACGACTCCCTGATCGCGATATCGCGGCAATACGCGAACGCGTCCGGATCGAAGACGTGGTGGGGGAGTACGTCGCGCTGAAGCGTGCCGGCGCGGACTCCATGAAGGGGTTGTGCCCGTTCCACGACGAGAAGTCGCCGTCGTTCCACGTGCGGCCGAACCACGGCCTTTTCCACTGCTTCGGGTGCGGCGAGGGCGGGGACGTCTACAAGTTCCTGCAGAAGATCGAGCACATCGGCTTCGTCGAGGCCGTCGAGCAGATGGCCGACCGAATCGGCTACCAGATCAACTACGAGGGCGGCGGCACCTCGGTGCAGCGCGACCGAGGTACCCGCACCCGCCTGGTCGCCGCCAACGCCGCCGCGCACGAGTTCTACATGGCGCGGCTGCGCGAGCCGGAGGCCGAGGCGGCGCGCAAATTCCTCACCGACCGCAACTTCGACGGCAACGCGGCCCTCCAGTTCGGCTGCGGCTACGCACCGGACGGCTGGGACGCGCTCACCAAGTACCTGCTCCGCAAGGGCTTCGACTTCAAGGAGTTGGAGGCGGCCGGCCTGTCCAAGCAGGGCAAACGCGGCCCCATCGACCGGTTCCATCGCCGCCTGCTGTGGCCGATCCGCAATCTCGGCGGCGAGGTCATCGGTTTCGGAGCCCGCAAGCTCTTCGACGACGACACCATGCCCGGCAAGTACGTGAACACGCCGGAAACGTTGCTGTACAAGAAGTCCCAGGTGCTGTTCGGACTCGATCACGCCAAGCGCGAGATCGCCAAGGGCCGCCAGGCCGTCGTGGTCGAGGGCTACACCGACGTGATGGCCATGCACCTCGCCGGCGTGAAGACCGCCGTCGCGTCCTGCGGCACCGCATTCGGTGACGAGCACATGGCGATCCTGCGCCGCCTGCTGATGGACGACAACTTCTGGCGCGGCGAGATCATCTACACCTTCGACGGCGACGCGGCCGGTCAGGCGGCGGCGCTGAAGGCCTTCGCGGGCGATCAGAAGCTCGCGGGCCAGACCTACATCGCCGTCGCGCCCGACGGGCAGGACCCGTGCGAGCTGCGCCAGCGCTCCGGCGACGGCGCGGTCCGCGACCTGATCGCGCGGCGAACCCCGCTGTACGAGTTCGTGATTCGCGGCCTGCTCGCCGAACACAACCTGGACACGGTCGAAGGTCAGGTGGAGGCGCTGCGCCGCGCCGTCCCTGTGGTCGCGCAGATCAAGGACAACGCCACCCGCAAGGCCTACGCCACTCGCCTCGCGGGCTGGGTCGGCTGGGACGACATCCAGACCGTGGTGCGCCGCGTCGGCGAGGAAGCCAAGCGCGTCCGCCTCGGCGGCCCCCGCCGCGCCGAAGCACCGACCCCGGCCACCAAGGTCACCGAGCACCCCGCCGCCCGCCCCAGCCCGAACGATCCGGTGCTGCTGCCGCAACGCCAAGTCCTGTGCGCCGCTTTGCAATACCCGGCGATCGCGGGCACGGTGTTCGACGCGCTGGAAACCGAGGCGTTCACCCACCCCGCTTACGTCGCGGTCCGCACCATGGTCGCCGAGGCGGGCGGCGCGTCCGCCGGACTGAGCGGCGCGGAATGGGTCAACGCGGTCGCCGACGCCACCGACGACCTCACCCTGCGCGCCTTGGTCTCCGAACTCGCCAACGAGCCGCTGCCGGTGAAATCCGTCGACGACATCCCGCGCTTCATCACCGGCGTGCTCGCCCGCGCGCAGGAGGCGTGGGTCGGCCGTCAGATCGCGACGCTGAAATCCAAGCTGCAACGGCTGTCCGCCACCGAACAGACCGACGCCTACATGGCGCTGTTCGGCGATCTCGTCGCGCTGGAGCAGTACCGGAAGAGCCTGGAAGCTCAGGCGATGGGCAACTCCGACGATTTCGCGCCTGCTTGAGCGGCGCTGGCTGGTCAGCGGTGTCGGCTACTGGTTACATCGTCCTGGTTGGCCGGGGTTCGCGCATTTCGGCCCCTAGGCGGCGCTGCTTGGGTCGATTCGGTTCGGATCGATTGTGGCGCAGCAGTTCACGCTCAGGATCTTTCGGCAGCGTAACTGAGCCCTGTTCGATTCACTGAGCACTGTTCCCGGTCGAGATCACCGAGCGGCGCAGCTGTGCCCCGATCGGGATAGCTCAGCGGCGCAGCTCGGCGATGTAGCAGCTCGGCGATGTAGCAGCTCAGCGGCGCAGCTGATCGTGCGGCACCAGTACGGTGGTGCGCTCGTCCAACGGCACCATCGGCTCCAGCTTCGGGCGGGTGCTCAACTTGTCCGACAGCTTCTGCCGCCCCGCCTGCATCAGCGTGCGGGTCACCGGACTCGAGGTGACCGCGCGCGTCGCCGCGCTGATCTGTTCGTAGCGAGCCCGCCCGGCCTTACTGCCGAGCACGTAACCGGCCGCGATGCCGATGATCAACCGCAGCATTCCTCGAGCTCCTCCCAATCGCCTGTGCGCGGCTACTATCCTGCCCGACGCTCGGTCCACCTGTCGATCCGGCACCGAGTTACCCCTGAGACACCAGGTACCCCACCAACCCCACGCGCACCCCGCCATCACCCCAGGTAGACGCGCGATTTGGGAACCCGCCCAGCAATACGCTAAAGTTTCTCCTCGGCCCGCCCAGTACGGGAGAGCCACCCAGGATAGTCCCCTATAGCTCAATTGGCAGAGCAGCCGACTGTTAATCGGCAGGTTTCTGGTTCGAGTCCAGATGGGGGAGCAGAAACAGCAGGTCAAGCCCGATAGCTCGGCTTGACCTGCTTTTTTTCTCGGTATTTAACCAGGAATACACCAAAGTTTCCGCGCCAGACTTCCATTCAGTTGTACGGCCTGGCGATCGTCCGTCGCAGGTTCGTGCCCTCGGCGGGGCACATCGAAGAAGGGAACGCGGTCGACCTGGGGATCTGCTCCGGTCAGCTGATTGTCGAGGCCGATTTCGCTCTCGGGTGAGTAGAGCTGAGGACGGCTCGGCCTCTTGCGCGGCCAGGGAAGGCCTGGCGGCCGCGCGGCGCCGTCCGGGCGCCGAGTAGCGTCAGCCATCGGGTACCAGCAGTATGCCTCCTCGTCAGCCCCGGGGCCTCAATGGCGTATTGGGTTTGTCGCCGACGCCACTCAGTGTGAGCGGAGCGCCGCTGTTGACTTTCAATGAACAGCGCCTTCACCTCTGTGCCCGATGATCTACGGAAGCGTTCCGAGCTCCCAGTCTGAGGGCCACGGCTTGCTCAATGTCAGCTGCTCGACCGGTTTTCGTTGGTAGTCCTGGTGCGGGCCGTCTGGGCTCCACCCTTCGAGATACGGCCGCAAGTCGTCGACGCCGGGCTCGATATCGAACGCTATGTTGGCCAGAGAGGCCGGGCCTGTCGTGGGGTCGAGGCGGTTGGCCAGTTCGCGGCCAACGATGCACCAGTTGCGCAGGTTCGTCGCCGAGTGCGGGGCGTTCGTTTGCTCCGCGGCAGCGGCGGCGTCGTCGAGGATGGTGCAGATTTCGCGCAGGTCCTGGGCATTGCGCCATGCATCCAGCGCTGCGACCATGGTTCTGCGCTGCAGCATTGCTTGTGCCTGCGGCCGCGCGGAAGCCGTGATCTGTTCCCATTGTCGACGCTCCTCCATCCGTTTGCGATTCGCCTCAGCCAAGTACGCTTGGTGCTTCGGATAGTTGTCCTCTGCCTTGCGTGCCGCTTCCTCGTGGCTGGCTTTGATGTCGGTGATGATCGAGCGGATTCGTCGTTCGAGTGGTGAACGCTTCTGGTCTTGCCAAGTGTGGGTATTCGTAGACCCTTGGTACGCGCCGATCTTCAGTCGGAGCTTTCCTGTCGGCGTCGTCTTGCTGTACGAGGACTTGATCTCCCAGTAGTCGGCAGGGCGGCCGTGGGAGTTGAGATGCTCCTCGTCGAAAGTCAGCTCCCATTTTTCGGTGCCGATGCGATAGCCCAGTTTGGCGTGCTCACCGCGACGAGTCAGCCGAACTTCTTGATCATGTTTGGCTGCTGCGACATTGAGATCGATCAGGAACTGCATCGCCCGCTCCCGCTGTCCGTTGCTGACTTGCAGCGCTGCCGGATTGTCGATCAGCAGTTGGCGCAGATCCTGCGGTGTAATCTTCTTGTTCTCCGCCTTCGACTTTCGAGCCTGTTGTCGTATCCGGTACCAGTCGGTGTCGGTGTCCTCGTCGGTATTGAGCAGGCGCACGACGATGTCACCCTCTGATCGACCGGTGTATCGGATCGCCTGACCTTCCGGGACGAGTCCTCTTCGCCGAGCGGCGTCTACGGCACCACGATAGGCGGCTCGCGTCTTCTCGTCCGGTTCCACAACCCGCACGGTCCCGTTCGATGTCTTGCCAAGCCGACTGATCAGTTCCTCCGCGTTCTCCGAATCGCCGGGGGCGTGCCAGCCTGATGGTCGATCGTTCTCGGGATGGTAGCCATGTCTGAGGTAGTATCTGCCGACGTCGGTGATGCTGGCCGCGAAGAGCCCCTTGCGCTTCGAGATCGCGATCAGGCCGCGCGAATGTAGTGCGTGAGCCGAGACCCGCAGGGGTGCACTCTCCGGGCTGCTCAGGTCGTCGCCGTCTGCAATCCGTTCCAGGAGATCGCCTTGCCGGTCATTGAGTTGATCGCTTCGCCGCGTCATCTGACTATGGTGCGCGGCCTGGCTTCCCGCCGTCCGGGACTTCGCTGGATCGGTCCGGAGGCGCGGATGAAACGATGCTGACCGCGGGCGGCCGGGCCGCTCGCTGTATCAGCGTCTCGGCGAGATCGGTGCAGCCGTCGACCAGCTCGGCCAGCCGATACCAGCTTGCGTGTACCGGGGTCGGTGACTCTTCACAGTCATCAGCAAGTGGTGGGCGTTGATCTGGGTGCGAGCCATTCGGTCGCGTACGGTGCCGAGGACACCGATGGTGGCTACACCGTGCGCAGGGCGTTTGGACGCTGAGCGATCCAGAGCCGACCGACATCAGTACGGCAAAGTAATGCGCTCGTCTATGCAGGCCGACGGTAGTCTCTTCTCGAGGAAATCGGAGGATGACGTGGGAGCGCCCTATGTCTCGATCAACCGGCTGGCTGACAACTCACTTGCCGCGATGCTTGCGGCCATTGAGGTCTACAACAAGCCGCGAATGACCTACCGCGACGAGGTGACCGTGATGCTCGTGGTCAACGCGTGGGAACTCGCCCTGAAGGCGGCGCTGCGGCAGCAGAGGCAGTCGATCTTCTACCCCAAGAAGCCGGGACAGCGGTACCTGTCGGTTTCGATTGATGACGCGCTCGGGCGGATGAACGCACAGAACCTATGGCCGGATGGAGTCGACGGCACCGCGACGATGGTCAACATCAAGGCGCTCACGGAGTACCGGGACCGCGCGATTCACCTGTACAACGCACAGGGTCTGGGTGCGCTGATTCACCCGTTCCTGCAACAGAACGTTCTCAATTACCGCGATTTTGTGCTGGCGAAGTTCAAGAAGGACCTGGCCGATTCGATGACCAGGCAACTGCTGCCGCTCGGGGCGACCGCGCCGGCCGACGCCGTGCAGTTCATGAGGGCGGACAAGAGCTCGACGATGGTCGCCGAGGTCGAGGACTTCATCAACGAACTGCGCAAGCTCATGGATGACGCGGAGGCCGGTGGCGCGGACATGGGACGGTTGGCGGTGGTCTACGACATCCACCTACAGTCTCAGAAGAAGATGACCAGCGCTGATCTCGTCGTCGCAGTGTCTACGACCGCCGACGGCCAGATCGCGATCCAGAAGACCGACCCGAATCAAACGCATCCGTTCAGCGCGACCGAGCTGATGCGGCGAGTAAACGGTAAGCGGTCGGGCCGTGCACTGAACGGCCATGACCTCCTGGTGGTCTGCTGGAAGGAATCGCTGCGCGACAACCGACGGTACGCGTGGAAACACAGCAATGCCGCGACCCACGTCTGGTCCGGCGACGCGGTCAGTTATCTGAGTTCGATCTCCGACGAACGGTTCGACAAGCTCCGAGCGGAATACCGGCAGTATCAGCAGACGCGAGACGCGAAGGATGAGTAGCCAGATCTGCGCGAATGAGCAACTTCGTCGGTCGGATACGGCCCGGATGCGCCCCGCCTCCTGCTGTGCCGTTCCGGAATGTGTCAAGCGGTTTTAGCCCAGGCCTGGATCGCCAGGCCGCGAAGTTCCTCGGTGAGGGCAAGCCGCGCCCAAACGGCGCTACCCGGTAATCGACGCTCTCGTGGTTGCCGGTGCAGCTGTGGACCGATGCTGCCGAATCCTTGGGATCACCCGCCGGACCTCCTACAAACACAACCGGCTCCAGACCACACCCGCCCAGCTGAGGTGCCAGTGGCTGACCGGGTTGATCCTCAAGGTGCACGTCGCTCCACGCGGCACCCACGGCTACCGCGATTACACCCTGTAGTAGTGATCGTGCTCGGGCGAGCGGGCAGCGGTCGACAAATGCTCGATGGGTCGCGGCCTTTTGCGGGTCCCGCAACGTCGTGTTGCGGTGTTTGGTGCACGATAGGTAGCCATGGGAGCCTCTGATACCGCCGACGAGCACGATGCCGCCGGAGGAGCAACACTGGTCAGCATCGGCTACGAGGGCAAGACCGCCGCGGATCTCGTTGCCCAGCTCATCGCACAGGACGTGCAGGTGCTCGTGGATGTACGTCTGACTCCGCTGAGTCGCAAGCCTGGATTGTCGAAAACGAGGTTGGCTGAGGCGCTTGCCGCAGTGGGCATCGCCTACGTTCACCATCGTGCACTCGGCAATCCGAAGAGCAACCGGGAGGGGTTCCGTGCCGGTGAGCCGGAGTCGCGTGCCCGGTACCGTGATGTGCTCGACACCGCCGCCGCGACCGACGCGCTCGCGCATGTGACGGAGCTTCTCGACGGTGGGGTAGTGGCGTTGCTGTGCTTCGAGCATGATCATGCCGAGTGCCACCGAGAGATCGTTGTGCATCGACTCCTGGAGGCCCGGCCTAACGCTGCGGTGGTGCACGTCTAGAACAAGGCAAACTCGGTCTTCGGATACCAGACGCCCAGGACGGAGAACGACCGGCGGCGCATATTCTGATTGCCGACATAGAAGTGGACGTCGCGGTCGGGAGACAGCATCTCGTCACCCCATTTCGCGATCAGCATCTCTCGCGCCCGGCGGTCACCGTTGTCTCGGAGCCACCGCCGACCAGCCTGCCCGGTCTCCCAGTCGAGCACTTTCTGATCATGGCCGCCGCAGGTCGGTGACTGGCAGCGGTACTTGTAGCGCACTGCGTAGGGAGCCGGTTCTAGCGGTTTGAGCGAAGTACCGAACAGATCCGGCGCGGATGCTGCCTCGACCTTGGCCTGTTCCGCTGCGCTCCACGGGTCCCCGGCGACTACGCTCACCTGAACGTTGGTGGGTTTGATCAGTCCGAGCGACGGTGAGGGGGTGCCCATACCGCCCGCAGGGTTGGCTTCGAGGAGCTCGCACATCGTGGTGGCACCGAGAAGGCCGTCGAGGTTCATCCGTCGCTGCTGCCAGTTACCCCGAGTGCCCAGTTGGTCGACGTGTTCCAACTCGTCCTGCCGTGGACGGAACGATTCGGGCCGATTGTCGTTCCTCGTCTCGTATGTTCCGTTCAACCGTAGGATTTCGTACTTCCTGAACCGCTTGTCGAAGTCCTCGTTACGAAACTTGACCGGATACAGCCGGATCCACTCCGGCCGCCCGCGATCGAGCCGCACCCCCGCGACACAGACGGTCTCGCCATAGGTGTCGCTGGGATTCGGGTAGGTCTTGACCGTGATCATCACCGTTGCTGTCACGTCGCCCGCGCGCGGTGACCTGATGCCCATTGAACCCCCCGAATCCGGCCGATGGCTGTCCTCGCTCAACCAGAGTAATGCTCATCGAGCATTGACGCTGAAATCGGTGGTGCGGATCACTGCACTCGCGGCGTTCCGGGACTATTGCTGGGCTTGCTGGGCTACAGCAGTTCACATCCATCGAAGGTTGCGAGGTCACGCGCAATCTATCTCGCGCAGGAAACCTAGCCAACGAGATCGCCGAGTTCAGCGACTCGTCGCCGAATCCGCTGGCCTGCAACATGAACGTTGCGGTGCGCGGGTCTGCTGCGCCGAAGATGTGGGAGTCCCGCGGGTCTCAGGGAGAGATGAATCCGATTCCTTTGTCGATGCACCACTGGAGAACCTTCCCTCCAAGCGTGTCAGGAGCCGTCAGCAACCCGCGACGGAGATCCTCGGCGTTCACCGGTGGCGTACTGTCGAGGTCGTTGATGAAAGCCTCGACGACGGCGGGCCATCGCGGCATCCCCCAGGCCGTGTCACGGACGTTTACCAACGCCAGCGCAGCGTTCATCGCGATCAAGTAGCCGCGTCCGTGCTGGCCTTCTATCTGCGAACAGGTGTCGAACACGCTTGTGACGGTGTGGGTCCAGGGCTCGTGGAGGGTGCCGAGGAGGTCGGCGACCGTGCGGCCAGCGATCATTCTGTCTACCCGAATCAATTCCGATTCCAGCTCTGACCACTCACTCCCGGCCATGCGCAGATGATCACGCACGATCCGAAACATCACGACGTTCGCCGCGAACATCTCGCCGCTGATCCGGTTGAGTCCGTCACCGGCGTGAGCGAGCTCGACCTCGGAGTTGCGCCACGCCCGTTGAGCGATCGCTGCTGCGGCAAATAGCACCGGATCTGCCTCGTCACCGACGGTGCTCCGGAATGCCGCGCGCAGGGTTTCGATGTCGATGTTCTCCACAGCGGGCTCCCTCGCGCGTCCATGGTTCGCCCGCCACAGGCGAAGTGGCACGCGACCCGTTCCGTTGATCGTAGGGCCTTCGGTGGACGGCTGCGAGCGTCGAAAGCCTGGTCCACTCCAGGCATTCAGCACAGCTTCGAGTTCGGGTACTCGCATGGAGCCAGGTTCACGACGGTCGTCGGCTGCCGTTGCGAAATGTGGGTAGTCGACCGCGTTGTGTGAGCTTGTCGGCGAGAATGGTCGCGTAGTTGCCCTCGCTCGGTGCATGGATCGCCGATAATCGTCGGTATGGCTGGCGAGGAACAGGGCGATCCCGCCGACTCGACGGCATCGGGGTTGGAGATATCGCCGAGTGAGGGGTTGGCTGGTGCCACAAGTGCGGAAGGCCAGGATGCCCGTCGTGATTGTCTGGGCGAGCGACCTGGTGTGCGCGGTGGCTTCTCGGCGTCGTTAGATGTTCGCCACGTCGACGGCGCGGAAGGAGAGCGCCTCGCTGCGGTGCAGGCCAAGGCGATTGCCGAGCTGTTGGTCCGGCTCCGCGATCATGGAGATGGCGACGGTGTGAGCTGAATCCGGACGGTGCTGGCCAGGCAGCCGATCTGGTTATCGGCGTGTCATGGCAGTGTGGTCGGTGTGTCATGCGTGCCTAGCGCGAACCTGCGACGCGTGACCTGGGGTTTCTTGTGAGGTTCGTATAACTGGTCTCTCCATGCATCGCCCTGACCTGCGCAAATGATGCGCAGGTTGGCGCCCCGGCGGGGCACATCGAAGATGGGAACGCAAGCGACCTGGGAATCTGCTCTGGTCGACTGGTAGTCGAAAGATCTCGCCTTGGGCTGAGCCCCGATGAGGTCTTCCTCTCGGGTCCTCGGCCACTACTCCAGGTTTGACGGCGTATCGGCTCGGTGGCCCAAAAATATCGGCCGCGCACATCGGTGCGCTGTGCCCGACCGCTGGTTGGATCGCCCTTCCCGTGGCGTACTGTAGGAGCCGCGAGATCGACGCCGTTGCCTCCTCGGCTCTGTTGTGGCTAGGCTTTGCGATGTTGTCGTGAGGAGGGGGCACGGGTGTCAACCGAACAGGATACGCCGGGAACAGATTTCGCGATTGTTCCAGCCGAGGTGACCGACGCGGGCGTCTACGTCGAGCAAGTCGCCACCTCACTGATCAACGGACTCAATTCGCTCGACCGCGAGGTCACGAGTGTCCTTGATAATTGGAAAGGTGCGGCCGCAGACGCATTCGGTGACGGCTGGACAGGCGCCAAGGATGGTGCCGCCACGGTGTTGGATGCACTCGCGGCCATGGGCGAACTTCTCGGCGTGGCGAGCAAGGCCATCGCTGACCAAGATATATCCAGTGCCACGAACTTGTCGTCGCTGGACCTGCCAAAACTGAACCTGTAATGGTCGACGACTTCCGGGACTTCACGTTCGATATCGACGAGTTGGACCAGCTCGTGACCCGCGTCAATGGATTCGTCGGGTTCCTCACCGAAAGTCTCGACGGACTCAACCGTCGAATCGCCACCATTCAAAATAACTGGCAGGGAGCCGCTGCCACCGCCCAGGAGGAAGCCTACCGAGAATGGGCGATCGGAGCTGCCGCAGTGGTTGAAGGAATCACTGAGATGTACACCGCCGCCGTCACCGCCCGAGACGCCTATAGTGCGGCAGAGGAAATCAATTTGAGAATGAGTGGTGGCTGAGCTCGGTGGGCTCGATCTCCCTGCAGTCCTATGAGAGCGCGGCCAAAGAATGCTATGACCTCTCGGAGAAATTCCAAACCGTCTACAACGCGCTGCAAGGCGTCCTTTTGGAAACCGGCGCGATGGCCGGTGGCTACCAGGCGGTCAAGACGTGGTCGAAAGCCTACGACGACCGCGCCGCCGCAGTGACGCTGGTGGCGACCAGCTTCGCGCGGGCATTGCAGCACTTCGGCGACGTATTGACCGCGTCTGGCTACAACTGGAAGTGTGGAGAGTACAAGGCCAACCGCGACCCCAACAAGGGTGCTCCACCATCGTTGCCCAGCGGTTTCCCCTCGGAACTACCCTACGGCGCGGGCATAGTTACTGGTGTCGCGTCGTCGGGGGCTTACAGTCGCGGACTCGAGACGGACTGGACCGAACTGCAGGACAAGGTTACCGCGCTTGTCTCTGGCGGCGAAGTCCCCGACGGGGACACCGACAAGCTGGCGCGCGCCGCAACCGCATGGAAGACCTTCGCCCAGTCGGACCCTGTCTACTACGGCACATCACGACTACTGACGGTCGCCTCCGGGCTTGAGCGTGGCTACGGTTCCAACGCACCGAAAGACATTCCGAACCACGTAGCCAACCTTCGTACACTCGCCCACAGCCTCCGCGACATCTTCACCGCAGCCCAAGACATCGCAGCCGCGGTCGACACTCACAAGGTCGCTTTGACGACAATGCGCTCGGACATGAACACCCAGTTCACCATGGTGGTGGTCGTCACCGCCATTCAGATCGGGCGTTCGATGGTGCAGGTAAAAGAGCCACCAACGAAGCAAAAGACACCGAATGGGCAAAAAACACCCAGCGATCGCCAAGAAGAGATTGACTTCCTGAACCAGGCTGCCGGAGCTTTGGCTGGTCCTGCCAACACATTCCTCACCGCGCTCGGCGGCTTCACCTTTTCCGTGGCTGTTCTGACGACGGGCGGGCTGCCCACCATTGTCGAGCTACCGATACTCCTCACTACATCGGACCCGAAAACGGATGTCACGTTCACTGATCCACGCCGACCACACCTGGGTAGCGACGGAAAATATCATGTGAAGGATGGGGATCGAGAAGTACAGATCGACAATCCGAATGATACGTCCAAGACAATCACCGATATTGATGAGGTCAAGAATGGAGTCCTATGGGAGGAGAAGTCGGCCACGAATGCCGCCGATGTTGACAAATGGATTGCGAAACAGGTGGAAAAGAAGTTGGGGTCCTACATCGAGGCTCGACAGTATATCGATGGCTATGAGCAGGCTCCCATCGGACTCCGGTTCACGACCCCTGGCGCCGATCCGAATTTCCGGGCGCAGGTAGAGGCTGCAGTTGAGAAGATGCGTGCCGAAAATCCCGGCGTCCAGATTCTAGTAGAGTGGGCATGATGAGCTACGCATTCGAGGTTGGTGATCAGACGGTATGGAGTCCGTCGTTGCGGGTAGGCGACCTGTTCGTACGCATGCATACCGACACTTGCTCAGTGTTGGGTACTGCAACCGGCTTGACAGCGATCGCCAGCGATATGTACGAGATAGATATCGAGGTCTTTGAACGCGCGACGTTGGTCGTCTTCAATGAGTACTCCTCGTCCCAGAATGCCACTTTCAAGGCGATGCTGGGCGCAACGCTGGGCCCAGCGGTTAATATCCTCACCTACTGCCAGCGTCCACTGACCCCTAGGTCTGATGAAGAAAGCGCTTTTATCTCCTGGGCGAATGGCCTCAGTATGCCCAGATAGTGCTGGTCGCACAGATCGCCCGCGCGTTGCGGAAAGCTGCTGGGCGTGCTGCGGCGGCTCGTGGAGAAGCGGTCAGGCGGCCCGGGTCGACAGCCGTCTTGCGCTATCGCGTTGCGGGGGCGATTCAGCGGTCGGTCGGCGCGCGGGGGTGGTCTCGGCTCACCGCGGCGGAGCTGGCCAGTCACTACTTGCATGCCATGGTCGCCGCTGTTCGTCTGCCTTCGAACCCGTCCGTTGTGGTCCATCCACGCGTTACGAGGCGTCCGCTCAGCCGCATCGCGAACTGCGATGCGGCCACGGCGAGTACCACCGGCCTGAACTGCTCAGTACTGACCGGCACGTGGCCTCGCGGCCACAACCCGGACCGGCACCCGCCCACCCGATGTATCCGTCATCCGCACCGCAGGCCCACCAATCCACCTGGTGCCCACCAAGTTCGGGAACGTCGGCAAGATCACCCATGCCTGCCTCACACTCGGGCTGGCCGTATGGGGGTGCGGATGTCGATCACGTGCCGCTCGTCCATTGTTTCGGTGTGATCGGCGCGCGTTCGGATTCGACCCCTGCCCAAATATTCGCCAAAGATTCGAGTCGATCCTGGGGGTTCCTTGTGCGAAACCTCCTGGGTACGCGGGGCGTTTCGTGCGTTTCAACTCGACCCCGTAAGCGCGCAATGCCTTCAATGCTTGGCGTGACCAGTGCGTTTCCGGAGCTTGTTATCGGCAGGTTTCTGGTTCGAGTCCAGATGGGGGAGCCGAGAACGGCCCCTGACCAGCGCTTAGCGTACATGGTCAGGGGCCGGATTCGTTTCCAGACCGCGAAAAGCGGCCAGAAAGTCGCCAGAACCCGCGACCTGTCCGTCGCCGTCGCACAGCGCCGACTCCGAACCGAATATTGCGGACCGGGTTGCGGTCGATGGCGTCGTGGCGGACAGGCCATGCTCATCTCCGACTGGATGACCCGCTGCCACCATGCCCGCTGATCCCGTACAGCCCCAAGGGAATCCGGCTACCCGCCACTGACTTGTGCTTGCTCAGCGGCGGGCGCCCTGCCCATTCCCGCCCGCGGTCGTGCGCGGCACGGGGACCGAAACCTGTTGAATGCAAACGGCGGAATCCATAGCCACGATGGATCATCCTGTCACTGCCCGGACCGATGAGTGGTCCGGGAAGATCACATCGGGTACACCGGGTGTTTGCGCGGGTTGAACTCCGGCTTGACCGGCGGCTTGTCGCGCAACAGGCGCAGCGCGCGCCGGATCTCCAGACGGGTGGTCGCCGGTTCGATGACCGCGTCGATGTAGCCGCGCTCGGCCGCGATCCACGGGGTGGCGATCGTCTCGTTGTACTGGTTGACCATGAACTCGCGCGCCGCTGCCCGATGCTCCTCCGGCACCGCCGCCAATTGCCGCCTGCCGATGAGGTCGACCGCGCTGTCGGCGCCGATCACCGCGATCCGGGCCGTCGGCCAGGCGAAACTGATATCGGCACCCACCTGCCGGGCCGCCATCATGCCGTAGGCGCCACCGTAGGACTTGCGTACGACCAGGTTGATGATCGGGACCGTCGCCTCGATGATCGCGCGCGGAACCCGGCCGCCGCGGATGATCACACCATTGGCTTCCTGCTCGAGCCCCGGCAGCACGCCCGGGGTGTCGGCGACGAACACCAGCGGGATGTTGAACGCGTCGCAGAGCCGGATGAAGTAGGTCGACTTGTCCGAGCAGGCGGCGTCGATGGAACCACCCAGCACCAACGGCTGGTTGGCGATCACGCCGACCGGATATCCGTCGACCCTGGCGAACCCGGTGATCAGATTCGGGGCGAACGCCTCGCGGACCTCGTGGAACTCACCGTCGTCGAAGATCCGGAGCAGGATCTCGTGCATGTCGTAACCGGAGCGATCGGAATCCGGGATGATCTTGTCGAGCTCCCGATCGGAAGCGGTGATCTCCGGCTCCAGTCCGGGATTCACGATCGGCGGTTGCTCCAGGCAGCTCGTCGGCATGTAGCTCAGGTAGTTGCGGGCCCAGTCATAGGCTTCCTGCTCGGTGTCGGCGACGTGATGCAGGGTGCCGCGTTCGGCCTGTACCTTGGCGCCGCCGAGCTCCTCGGCGGTGATGTCCTCACCGTTGACGGCTTTGATCACCTCCGGCCCGGTGACGAACATGTAGGAATCCTTGGTGCCGATGAGCACGTCGGTGTTGATCGGCCCGTACACCGAACCCGCGGCGCACTTGCCGAGAATGATCGACACCTGCGGCACATACCCGGACAGTTTCTCCAACACCCGGGAAATATCACCGAACGAAGCGATCGAACCCACCGCGTCCTGGATTCGCGCACCGCCGGAATCATTGATCGTCACCACCGGGCACGCGTTGTCGAACGCGAGTTGCAGCGCCCGCATGAACTTGCGGGCGGACGTGATACCGACCGACCCGCCGTACACGGTCTGATCGTGGGCGATCACGACGACCGGACGGGCCCCGATCAGCCCGCGACCAGTGACCAGCCCGTCACCGTAGAGAGCATCCGGTTGGCCGGGCTGACGAGCCAACGCACCGGTCTCGATGAACGTCCCGCGGTCGAGCAGCATGTCCACACGCTGGCGAACGCTCGGAACGCCCTTCTTCTCCCGCTTGGCGACGCCGGCCTCACCCGCCGGTTCCTCAGCGATCGTCAGGATCTTGACCAGTTCATCGATCTTCGCCTGAGTACCTGCCACGCTCGCTGCCACCTTCCAAACCAACTGTTGTGCCGTCGCGACGTTAAGCGGTATCGACGCCGAACGCGTCATTGAACCGGAGATACGGGATAAATCACAGTCGAGGCCGGGCACACATCACCTCCCACCCAACAAGGTCGAACACAGTCAGCGGTTATCGCTGGCCACCTCGGGAGAGTCGCCTGAGCGGCGGCAGTCCGCCACCCTCAGGCCAACCTCTCCCAGCTCAGGAGGCCAACCAATGCCGCCCCCATGAGCCCGTCCATCGGTCGGCTAGTGGCCACTGACAACCGAGCGCGACGCCCTTCGGGCAAGGCGAGATGCGCGGATCCGGGCAGGTCGACAAACGCTGCGGGTGTGGATCGTCGAGGCACAGACCGAGCCGTGCCAGCGTCAGCTGATTGCGGCGGAAGAGCTTAATCGCGAAGCATCCGCCCCCGGTCGTTGCCGAACTGCTGGTCGCCGCGGCCGGTCGGCTCGGGCATCGCCAGGTAATCCTGTCCGCCGATGTAGACGGTGTGGCCGGATTCGGTTGGGGCCGTGGTGGCGTCGGCGATGGCGGTGGCGAATTCTTCGATGGTGGGAAGAGGACCGTGGTCGCGGCGGGTGGTGACGGCGTGGGGATCTCGGCGTTCGAGGAGGCGGACGATGATGGTGCCGTCGATCATGTCGCCCGAGACGACGGTGAGGGTGATGCCGCGGGTGGCGAGTTCGGGGATGAGGGCGCGGAGGGCGTCCTCGCCTGCGCGTTTGCTGGCGGCGATGGGTTCGTAGTCGGCGGGGACGGGTTTGCGGCCGTGGAAGTGGGCCTGGTGGCTGGTGACGAAGACGATGCGGGACCCGGATGGCATGAGCGCCAAGGCAAGCCGGGTCAGGCGTAGTTGCGCGTCGCGGTTGATGGACATGGCGTAGTCCGGTGCCGCGTCGCGCTCGAGGCCGCCGGATGCGTTGAGCACCAAGACATCCAGACGGCCGAAGCGCTCGGCGATGTCGGTGATCATGGTGCGGGCAGCGGCTTCGTCGGAGACGTCCGCGCCCGCGATCGATGCGCTTCCGCCGATTGCCGCGATCTCGTCGGCGATGGTCTGGGCGCGGCGGCGCTTCTCGCGATAGTTGACGATCACGTGGTCGCCGCGAGCCGCCAGGATGCGGGCGGCGTCGGCGCCGATGCCGCGGGAGGCGCCGGTGATGAGGGCGATTCGCCGGTCGGTCGAGCTGTCCCGTTCGTGCACCACGTTCCTTTCCTCCGCGGACCACCGCCCGCTCCGTTGCTTCTAAATCAGAATCACTATGGTAGTTCGAAATGAGAAGCGCAAGCGGTGCGAAGCCGTCGCGGGGCGAGGCCGACCCCGCGAACGAACCGATGCTGGCCGCCATGGAACTGCTCGGCCAGCGGTGGATGCTGCGCATCGTGTGGGAGCTGGAGCCCGGCACGCTGGGCTTTCTCGAACTGCGGCGCCGCATGGGGCAGTGTTCGTCGAGCATGCTGTCGGTGCGGTTGCAGCACCTTCAGGCCGCGGGGTTGATCGTCAAGAAGCCCGACAAGTCGTACGAGTTGACCACGGCCGGAAGGGAACTCGGCGAGTCGCTGCGTCCGGTGTGGGAGTGGTCGCGGCGGTGGGCGTCGTCGTTCCCTGAGGTGGTCGACTGAGCGGGCGGGTGGTGTAGCGCCGCCGATCGCCCGCGAACAGCGACCCTGGCGCGGCACGGGGCGCAGGCACTCGAACGCGAACCACATTGCTATATCGGTATTCTCGTCGAAGCGGTGTACGTCGAGGGGGGACATTGAGAATACGAGGATGTGCTGCGGCCATTGTTGCCGTCGTCGCGCTGACCGGCTCGGTCGCGACGAGCGCCGCTGCCGCGCCCGGTACCGATCGAGGCGCGGTGCGGCAGGCGATGCAGGAGGTCATCGCGGCCGGTGCGACCGGTGTCCAGATTCGAATCCACGACGAATCGGGTGACTGGACAAGCAGTGCCGGCGTCGCGGAAAGGGGCCGTACCGAGGGTGTTCCGACGGACGGACGGTTCCGGGTCGGCAGCATCACGAAGACGTTCATCGCGACCGTAGTGTTGCAGCTGGTCGCCGAGGGCAGGTTCCAGCTCGACGATCCGGTGCATCGGTATCTACCCGAGTTCGGACTGGATCCGCGCATCACCGTGCGGATGATCCTGCAGCACACCAGCGGCCTGCGCACCCATACGACGGAGCTGAACCCGGACGGGTCATACGAACCGGGGCTGGTCGACGATCTCGAACGCACTTACCTCCCCGCGGACACGGTGCGATTCGTGGCGGCAAAACCGTTGAAATTCGAGCCCGGCACGAGCTGGGCGTATTCGAATACGAACTACGTGCTGGCGGGACTGCTCATCGAGAGACTCACCGGAACCCCGTATGCGTGGCAGGTGTACCTGCGAATCGTCGCGCCGCTCGGCATGTGGCGTACCGAGCTGCCCGGCACCGGCAGGGAGATCCTCGGGCCCCACGCCCATGGGTACCTGGCGTCCCCTGGCGAGGATGCGACGCTCGTGGACGTCACTCGCTTGAATCCATCCTTTGTCAGCGCTTCCGGCGAAATCATCTCCACCACACAAGATCTCGATGTCTTCCTGGCGGCGCTGCAGGGAGGTCGGCTCCTTCCGCCCGCCCTGGTCGCCGCGATGCGCGATTTTCACCCGGTGGAGTCCATCGTGGGTTACGGCCTGGGGATGGCGCAGTACGCGTTCCGTCCCGAGTGCGTCGCGCAGGGGCACGACGGCCGCATGCCCGGCTATACCTCCAAGATGTACGGCACCGACGACGGCCGCGCGCGCGTGACGGTATCGGTCACCGAAGGAGCTCCGGACCCGCTGAGCGGCGCCTTCGCCGTAGCCGTGATGCGGCTGCTGTTCACGGCGCTGTGCGGCCCCGCCGGCTCCGGAATGCCTGCGGTCGGTACATGGTGGCCTATCGGGTGACGATCCGCACCCCCGTGATCCCGCGCCGTGGACCGAGGACGCGGTTGGCTGAGCCGGGAGAGCGAGCGTGCAACGACCGGCCTGGCGGCTCGGGTTCTCCCAGGTAGGCGCGGGCGCCGCCGCGCCACTGCAGTAGGCTGACGGCTCCACTTCAGCACGGGAAAGAGACCATGTCGCAGTTCGAGAACGTCAGCGTCACGAAGAAGGCCAACGTCTACTTCGACGGGAAATGCGTCAGCCACAGCATCGAGCTGGCCGACGGCACCGCCAAGTCGGTGGGCGTCATCCTGCCCTCGACTCTGACCTTCACCACCGGCGCGCCGGAGACCATGGAACTCATCGAGGGGGAGTGCAAGGTCACCCTCGCCGGTGCGACCGAGGCCGTCACCTACAAGGGCGGCGAGTCGTTCAGCGTGCCCGGCGACAGCTCGTTCCAGATCGAGGTTTTCGACACGGTGCACTACGTCTGCCACTTCGGCTGAGCTCTAGAGGGCGGCCGCAGCGCCTGACGCTGAACATCCGCGCGAGCAATCGAGCCGACGGTGGTAGGGAAGCCCGTGTCCTCGGCAACGGGCACGGTGAGTCAGCGGCGCCCGAACCGCCGCAAACCACCATTCGACTACCGTCGATAGAGAAATGGTCCCGACCGTAGTCGAATGGTGGTTCAGCCCCCGGTTGGGACCACCATTTCTCTCCCGTCGATTCCATCCTCCCTGCGGCTCGGAGCAAAAGCCGGTGTGCCGCAAGAGGTTTACGCGGCCCTGGGGTGTGGGTACTGTCTCGATCGGTATCGAACAGCCGAGGGGGACCCATGGTCATGGCGAATACTCTGCGGAAGTTGTCGGCCGGGCAGTTCCGGCTCATGACGAACGCTTACCCGGTTTTCCTGATGGGTGGCATCCGCATCGAGCACGTGGCCGACGACTGGTCCAGCATCACCGTGCGGCACAAGGTGAGCGGTTGGAACAAGAACCACGCAGGCGTGGCGTTCGGCGGCATCCTGTCCATGATGACCGACCCGTTCTTCGGTCTGATGGCCCTGTGGCAGCTGGGTGACGGACATCGGGTCTGGAACACCACGGCCACAACGGATTTCGTCCGCCCGGGCCGTGGGCTGGTGCGCGTGACGATGCTGATGCCGCCGGAGGACATGGCGAAGATCCGCGGAAACCTCGAGGTGGACGGCGTCTCTCGCACCAACCATTCCGCCGATCTCGTCAGCGCCGATGGCGAGCTGGTCGCTCGCACGAGCCAGGAACTATACGTGCGCAAGCACTCTCGGTAGCTCACCGCAGCGCGCGGCTGACTGTGGAGCCCGCATCGTGACGTTCCGCCGCGCGCCGAGCAGCTTGCCATACCGCGGGCCAGGATCGGCTCAGCACGCCCGGCAACTCACCGCAGCGCCGCTGCCGCCGCCTCTGCAATTGCCTCCGCAATCGCGCTCAACGCGGGGGAGTGCAACTTCCACTGCTGCCAGTACAGCGGCACGTCGATAGACGAATCCCCGTCTATCGGAACCAAACTCGCCACCGGGTCGTCGGCGGTCTGCAAATCGGGCATCATGCCCCAGCCGAGACCGAGGCGAACGGCGGTGCCGAAGGCGGTGGACGAGGGGACGTAGTGACGGGGCGGATCGATCGGCTGCCGAGTTCGGCGACGGAGATGACGGTCCTGCAGGTCGTCCTTGCGGTCGAACAGGACGACGGGTGCGGCGGCGTAAGCCTTGGCGGTGGGCCCGTCGGCGAACCAGCTGCGGGCGAACGCCGGGCTGGCCATCGGGCGGTATCGCATGGCGCCGAGCTTGTCGACTTTGCAGCCCTGCACCGGCTTCGCGGTGGCGGTGATGGCTGCCATGACGGTGCCGTCGCGTAACAGTGCGGTGGTGTGTTCCTCGTCTTCGCGATGGATTTCGAAGCACACGCCGGGCGGCGCCTCGCTGAGGGCCGGCATGACCCAGGTCTCCAGTGAGTCGGCGTTGACCGCGATGGGGAGACGGATCGGGCGATCGACCGGGTGGTCGGCGTCGCCGAGTTCGCGAGCGGTGTCTCCGGTGAGCAGGTCGATCTGGCGGGCGAGGCGCAGCACGGCGAGCCCGGATTCGGTGGCGCGCACCGGTTTCGTGCGTTGCAGCAGAATGCGACCCGCGGCGTCCTCGAGCGCCTTGATGCGCTGGCTGACCGCCGACGGGGTGACCCGGAGACTGCGGGCCGCGGCTTCGAAGGTTCCTTCGGTGACCGCCGCGTTGAGCGCCCTGAGCTGTTCGAACTGCAGATCCATGTTAAGAAAGTCTAATGATGCTTCAGAATCTTTAGCTTGTCTGACTAGATGGCCCGGCCTTAGCGTCGATGCACGTGACGGTTTCCTCGGCGGGCTTCGCCGCACTCTCCGGTTTGGGCTTCGGGCTGTCGCTGATCGTCGCGATCGGCGCGCAGAACGCCTTCGTGCTGCGTCAAGGCGTGCGCGGTCAGCATGTCGCCGCGGTGGTCGCGGTGTGCGCGCTGTCGGACATCGTGCTGATCGCCGCGGGCATCGCCGGCTTCGGGGCGCTGGTGGAATCACTGCCCTCGGTGGTGACGGCGGTGCGCTACGCGGGTGCGGCGTTTCTCATCGGCTACGGCGTGCTCGCCGCGCGGCGCGCGCTGTCCGGCGGCACACTCACCGCCGACGGCGCGGGTGCGTCGGTGGCACTCGGCGCGACAATCCTCACCTGCCTCGCACTGACTTGGCTGAACCCGCACGTCTACCTGGACACGGTCCTGCTGCTCGGCTCCTTCGCCAACACCTACGCCCCGCCCGACCGCTGGTTCCTCGGCGCGGGCGCGATGCTGGCCAGCATCCTGTGGTTCGTCGGGCTCGGTTTCGGCGCCCGCCTCCTCGGTCCGCTCTTCGCGCGCCCGACGGCCTGGCGGGTACTGGATTCGGCGATCGCGCTGGTGATGTTCGCGCTAGCGGGAAGTCTGCTGCTCGCCGGCTGACGACCGAGCCCGTCGGCCCCACGATCGCGCTCACGCTGCAGGCCACGCAAGCCTTCGCAGACCGTTTCAACGCCTCGCAGAGGTCAAAGCCTCTGCGAAGCGTGTGAAAGGGCTGTGAGCAATCAGCCGCGACCGACTGGCCAGACCTCTAGAACGTCTTGTGCGGCACCCCTACCGTCAGCCCGCCGTCGATGACGAACTCGGCCCCCGTCGAATACGACGACTCATCACTCGCCAGATACGTCACCAAATTCGACACCTCTTCCGGATCCGCCGCCCGCCCCAGTGGAATCTGCAGGAAATCCGCCGGAATCCCCTCGGTCATCGGCGTGCTGATGAGACCAGGATGCACCGAATTCACCCGAATCCCGTACTGCGCCAGCTCGAGCGCGGTCGATTTCGTGAGCCCTCGGACGGCGAACTTGGTCGCGGTGTACCCGTGCAGGCCGGGGCTGCCACGCATGCCCTCCACGGAGGAGATGTTGACGATCGAGCCGCCGCCCGCCTCGATCATCGCGGGGGTCGCCGCCTGCATGCCGAGGAAGGTTCCGGTCAGGTTGATGTCGATAATGCGCTGCCACTCCTCGAGCGCGAAATCCATCAGCAGGTTCCCGTTGACGATCCCGGCATTGTTCACCAGAACGTTCAGCGCGCCGAACCGCTGCACGGCTTCGGCGGCGGCAGCCTGCCAGTCGGCCTTTTCTCGTACGTCGAGGTGCACGTAGGCGGCGTGGCCGCCGAGTTCCTCGGCCAGCGCCATGCCCTCGTCGTCGAGGATGTCGCCGAGCACGACGTGCGCGTCCTCGGCCACGAACTTCTTGGCGTGTGCGGCGCCCATGCCGCGAGCTCCGCCGCTGATCAACGCCACCTTGCCGGTAAGTCGCCCCATCGCGATACCTCCGTCCGTCGCGGAACAGTTGCCGGCGGAAGCCGACGTGAACACGTTACATAACGTCCGGGTATTTGCACCCCGAAGAGTCGATGGCACAGCAACGACCGGTGTCAACCGTATGGCATCATCGAATAGAACGTGTTTCAATATTGGCTCGTCCGGAGGAGACCGAGGATGGTGAATCCCGACCGGGTCCGACGCTTGATCCGGCACGCGGGCGTCCCCGACATCGCGGAGGTGCCAGGCGGCCGACTGGTCGACCTGCCCGGCCGGGGACGCACCTACGTCGTCGACATGCCGGGCCCCCAGGGCGCGGAAACCCTGATCCTGCTGCACGGCACCGCGAGCACCGCCTGCCTCACCTGGTTTCCCGCGCTGGAAGCACTCGCCGAGCGGTACCGGGTGATCCTGTTCGACCAGCGCTGGCACGGCCGCGGCATCCGATCCCCGCGCTTCTCGGTGGACGACTGCGCCGACGACGTCATCGCGGTCGCCGATGCCATGCGGGTCGAGCGCCCGATCTGCGCGGGCTATTCGCTCGGCGGCGTCGTCACGTTGACCGCCGCGCACCGGCACCCGGACCGTGTCGGCGGGCTGGTGCTGTGCGCGACGCCGTACCGGTTCCGGGAGAAGTGGCGCGAGCAGGCATTTCACCAGGCGTTCGGTGCGTTCGCCGACGCCATCGGACCGTATTCGCTGCGGCGCATCGAGAGATTCGCGACCAAACTGTCCGAGCTGCCGGAACATTCGTGGCCGCCGGGTGGCTTCGAGAAGTGGGCACTCGGTGAATTCCGCAGCACGAGCGCTTGGGCGCTGGCCCAGGTGATCGCGGAGGTCGGTCGCTTCGACTCGTCCGCTTGGCTCGACACGATCACGGCGCCGACGGCGGTGGTCATCACGACCCGCGATCGGGCGATTCCGGTGTATCGGCAGCTGGAGATGGCGACCATGATTCCCAGCGCGACCATCCACCTGGCCGGTACGGGACATACGGGCTGCGTCTTCGGCGCGGAGCGCTTCGTTCCCGCACTGCTGGACGGCTGCGCGTCGGTAGCCTCGCGACGTTGAAGCCGCGAAACCTATAGCGGGAGCACCCTGTTCGACTCCGGTGGCGAACAGGGCGGCACCGGATCACCTGAGCAGGTATCGATCCGCCTGCCGCAGTGTGCAATTCGTCATCACTGCGCTTCGCGTGCCGCGGAAAGCAATTCGTCGATGATGCCAGGCACCGCATCGGCCATCGCAGCGAGATCGGGCACGAGCTCTTTGCAGGCGATGAACCCGAAGTCCAGATCGCCGTTGTTGGACAGCACCGTGACGGTGAGTCCGGCCCCGTGGAAGACCGGCCCGAACGGATACATCGCGTTCACCTTCACGCCGAGGAAGTACAGCGGCATCGGCGGTCCCGGCACGTTCGAGACGACGAGGTTGTGCACCACCGGATGGTGCTCGGCCAGCTTCAGCGACGAGTAGACCCGCGCGGCGAGCTGAAAAGTGTTGGGCGGGGCGTACTGCGACCAGTCCTGGAGGAAGTCGGCGCCGATGAGGTCGTGTTCGTCCTTGGCGTTGCGGTTCGCCGCGGCCACCGTGCGCAGCCGCTCGACCGGGTCGGCGATGTCGGTGCCGAGTTCGGAGAACAGCGAGGAGACCTTGTTGATTCCGGCCTTGTGCCTGGATGATTCGTGTACCGAGACCGGCACCGAAGCGATGAGCGAGCGATCGGGCAGCTCGTCGTGCTTGTCGAGATAGGCGCGCAGTACGCCGCCGACGACGGTCAGCACCACGTCGTTGACCTTCACGTCGAACGCTGTCTTGATCTCCTTGATGGCGGCCAGATCCGCCTCGGCGAAGGCGATCGTGCGATGCGGTGTGATGGCCTTGTTGAACGGGGTGCGCGGCGCGGTGAGCGGAATCGCCATGCCCGCCTGGTTGTTTCGCCGTCGCTGCGCGAAACCGGCAAGCATGCCCACGGTCTTGGGCAGCATGCCGACGATGCCCGCCTTGCCGGGCAGCCGAACGGCCGCCTCCGCCAAGAGTTTCCAGTCGTTCGGCGCGGACTCGGGCCGCCATTCCTCGGTCGGCTCCGGTCGCGTCATGCCCGGTTCCATGTCGCACAGATGCATCATCATGTTCGTGCCGGTGATGCCGTCCACGGCGGCGTGGTGGTACTTGCAGATCACCGCGACCTTGTCGCCGTCGATGCCTTCGACGACATTCATCTGCCACAGCGGCCGGTCGCGGTCCATCGGCCTGCTGGCGATGTCGCCGACCAGTTCGGCCAGTTCGCTCCTGCCGCCCGGACTCGGGATGCCGATGCGGCGGATGTGGTAGTCGAGATCGAAGTCGGGGTCCTCCACCCAGACCGGATGGTCCAGGTTGAACGGCACCTCGTGCAACCGCCGCCGCATCTGTGGAATCAAGGGCACCCGGCGGCCCAGCTCGGCCTTGAAGGAGTCGAAGGAGTACCGCACGCCGTCCGCCGTCGGGTCGAGGATGAGCAGCGCGCACACATGCAAATGCTGTGTCCCGGTCTCGAGATAGAGGAAACTGGCGTCCAATCCGGTTAAACGTTCCATAGCGAAAGACTACTAGAACGTGTTCTAATTTCGGGCCGGAACGGCGGGAGATCGGTCACAGTGGCGAACTCTATTGTCAACTTGGATAACGAAATTCATCGGACGAATGCCCGGCGATAGCCCGTTGTAGCGCTCTCGAGCCCGTTCGGTGACGCGCATGTATGTTACCGCTAGTTGCATATATGTGTATGATCATTTCTACACCAGCGCAGGAACCGGCGCGCCGCCGTGCCGATTTGCCGCTGAGGTGCATGTATGAGGATCGAGGAGTACCGATGAAGCTACTTCGCAGGGCTCACCAGCGCTCGGACACCGACCCGGGCGAGGTGGCCCTCCACGCACGCAATGTCCAGTTCGACTGGGCAGGCACTCCGCTGCACTGGATGCCGGACGAGCCGATCGCCTCGCATCTGATCAATTCGCTGAACCTGCTGCTCCCCGAAGGCGAGCGCATGTTCTGCGCCGCGTATGCCGAGGCGCTGCCCTACGTCAAAGACGAGAAGCTCCGCGAGGCGATGCTCGGTTTCATCGGCCAGGAATCGATGCACGCCGAGACTCACGACAAAGTGCTGCACGAGGTGCTCGCGGCCAATGGCATCGACCCGACGCCCTATGTGCGGCAGGCCGAATACCTGTTCCGCAAGACGCTCGGGGCCAAGGGCGCCGAGGGCATCGCGCAGCGCCAGATCATGGTCGAGCGGCTGGCGTTCATCGCCTGCCTCGAGCACTTCTTCGCCTTTCTCGGCGACTGGGTGCTCAACGCCGACCTGGAGAAGTTCGGCGCGGATCCACGGGTGGCCGACCTGTTCCGCTGGCACGGTGCGGAGGAAGTGGAGCACCGGCATGTCGCCCACGACGTGGCGGTGTATTTCGGCGCGGGATACGTCCGCAGGTCGGCGCTGATGGTGCTGGTGTTCCCGATCTTCATCTCGCTGGTGGTTCGCGGCACCAAGTTCATGGTCCAGCAGGACCCCGCGCTGCCCGATCTGGGCTACCCGCGGCTGATCAAGCGTGTTTTCGGAGCCATGTGGCGCGGCTCCCTGCCCGGCGTACCCTCGCTGCTGTGGAGTGCGCTGTCCACGTTCGAGCCCGGCTACAACCCGGAGACGGTCGGCTCCACCGCGCAGGCGGTGGCGTACCTGGCGACGTCGCCCGCGGCGCGCGCGGTCGCCTCGTGAGCCCGCGGGCCGTCCCCGAGCAACTGCCCGCCGATCTGTTCGGCAAGCGCGATCGGGACCGGGCGGTGCGGGTGTTCGACGCGGTCGCCTCGGCCCGGTTGCGCTGGGCCACGCTGGTCAACCGGCGGGATCTGCGACCGAAGGTCGACGACCGGAGGCTTGCGCTCGTCGTCACCGAGCGCCGGGTCGAAGCGCACGACCAGGACGTGGTGAGTCTGCGGCTCGAGTCGCCGGACGGGCGTGAACTGCCCGCGTGGCGGCCTGGCGCGCACCTTGATCTGGAGTTGCCTTCCGGCAAGCTGCGGCAGTACTCGCTGTGCGGCGACCCGGCCGACACCCGCGCGTATCGGGTCGCGGTGCGCCGCATCCCGGAGGGTGGCGGCGGTTCGGTGGAGGTGCACGACGCTCTGCCGGTCGGCACGCCGATCGTGGTGCGTGGTCCGCGCAACGCCTTCCCGTTCGCGGTGCCCGGTTACGGCTCGCCCTCGGTGCACCTGCATTTCGTAGCGGGTGGCATCGGAATCACCCCGATCCTGCCGATGGCGCGGCTGGCGGTGCGGCTCGGCCTCGACTGGTCCATGGTCTACGTCGGCCGCAGCCGCGAGACCATCCCGTTCCTCGATGAGATCGAGACGTTCGGCGACCGCGTCACCGTGCGCACCGACGACGAACACGGACTGCCGGACGCGGCCGCGCTGCTGCCCGGCGTCACCACGGGCACCGCGGTTTACTGCTGCGGCCCGGTGCCGATGACCGAAACCGTCGCGGGCGCGGTGCGCCGGATGCGCGGCGTGGAACTGCATTCCGAGCGCTTCTCGCCGCCGCCCGTCGTGAACGGGCGGCCGTTCGAGATCCAGCTCGCCTCCACCGGGGAGGTGCTCCAGGTGCCCGCCGACGAGTCGGCGCTGGCCACCCTCTTGAAATCCCGTCCGAATCAACCATATTCGTGTCGGCAGGGCTTCTGCCGGACCTGCAAGGTGCGCGTACTGGCCGGCGATCCGGACCATCGCGACACTGTGCTCACCGAGGACGAACGCGCGGACGGCGACATGCTGGCCTGCGTATCGCGCTGTGACGGTGGGCGTCTCGTGCTCGACCTGTAGCGGGACCCCTCCGACCAGGAGAACAAGGAGATGATCGATGACGACGGATATCGACTCGGAAGCGATCGAACGGATCGTACGGAACGGTGAATTCGAGCTCGCTGTCTACGAATACGGCGATCCGGCGGCCCCGACCGTGGTGCTCGTGCACGGCTGGCCGGACACCCACCACCTCTGGAACGCCGTGGTGCCGCTGCTGGCGCGGCGGTTCCATGTCGTCATCTACGACACCCGCGGGCACGGCCGGTCCACTCGCACCCGGCGCACCGCCGACTTCCGGCTGGACGCGCTCGCCGACGACTTCTTCGCCGTCGCCGACGCGGTGAGCCCGGACGCGCCGGTGCACGTGCTCGCACACGACTGGGGTTCGATCCAGGTGTGGGAGGCGGTCTGCGACCCGCGCGGCGCCGCTCGGATCGCGTCGTTCACCTCCGTGTCCGGCCCGAATCTCGATCACATCGGAAAGTGGGTGCGCGCCAGGTTGTCCCGGCCGACACCGCGCAACGTGTGGCAGCCGTTCACCCAGCTGCTGTCCTCGGCGTACATGGCCTTCTTCATGTCGCCCGGACTGCCGCGGGCCGCCTTCGGCGCGTTCGGCACCGAAGAGCGTTGGCGGCGTGCGGTTTCCCTGATGAACGACACGCCGACGTCGACGGTCACCCTAGCTCCGACCTTCCGGCGCGACATCGTCGACGGTCTGCTCATCTACCGCGCGAATATCGTGCAGCGGATGCTCGCTCCGCGCGATCGGCACACCGAGGTGCCGGTTCAACTGATCGTCGCCGGACGCGACGTGGCGGTGCGCCCCGCGGGTTTCGACGACGAGCGAAAGTGGGTCTCGCGGCTCTGGCGGCGCGATGTGCCCGCCGGGCACTGGATGCCGTTCTCGCATCCCGAACTGCTTGCCACCGCCACCACGGAGCTGATCGACACCCTCGACGGCGGTGCGGCGCCCCGGGGTTTGCGCCGCGCCGAAACCGACGGGACCCGAAAGGAGTTCGACGACCAGCTGGTGGTGATCACCGGCGGCGGCAGCGGCATCGGCCGCGAGACCGCGCTGGCGTTCGCCCGGCTCGGCGCCGAAATCGTGCTCTCCGACATCAATCTGGACGCGGCGAAGCAGACCGCGGAGCTGATCGCCGCGGAAAGCGGTGTGGCGCACGCCTATCGGCTCGACGTCTCGGACGAGGCCGCGGTGACCGCGCACGCGGCCGAGGTGATCGCCGCGCACGGCGTGCCCGACATCCTGGTCAACAACGCGGGCATCGGCCAGGCGGGCGGGTTCTTCGACACGCCCTCGGCGGAGTTCGATCGCGTACTGCGGATCAACCTCGGCGGCGTGGTGAACGGCTGCCGCGCCTTCGGCGCCGCCATGGCCGAGCGGGGCCTCGGCGGGCACATCGTCAATCTGTCCAGCATGGCCGCCTTCAGCCCGCAGCAGGGGTTCAGCGCGTACTCGACCAGCAAGTCGGCGGTGTTCATGTTCTCCGACTGCCTGCGCGCCGAGCTGGCGGGCCGCGGTATCTCGGTGCACACCATATGCCCGGGCATCGTGCACACCAATATCGTTGCCACCACGACCTTTTCGGGCGTCAGCGCCGAGGAGGAGAAGCGTAAGCAGGCCAAGTACGACAACCTGTACCGGATGCGCCGCTACACGCCGGACAAGGTCGCTGATCAGATCGTGCGGGCCGTCCGGCGCGACCGCAGCATCGTGCCGGTCACCCCGGAGGCGCGGTTGCAGTACCAGTTCAACCGCTTCGCTCCCGCGGTGGTGCGGTTCCTCGCGGCGCGGGTGAAGCTCACCTAGGGTCCGTCGACGCCCGGTGCAGTTCGGCCTCGATCGCCGCGACGCGCCGGGCGTCGATGCCCCACGGGTGGTCGACCCCGACCTTGCTGTCGAGATCCCACAGCACGCAGGTCTCGTCCGGTCGCGCGACCATCGACCACGCCACCACCGTGCGGCCCAGCTGCTCGGCCATCGAGCCGTGCGCGGCGGGTTCACGCGGCGCGTCCTCGTCCGGATAGTGGTGCAGGAAGCGGCCGTAAGCGGCCGTGCAGAACGCGGCGTACCGCTCGGTGCACAGAATCAGGCCGTGCCAGGCCTCGTCCACCGCGTGCGAGGGCATGCCGATGACCTGGCCGTCGCGCATCGCCGCGCCGCAGCAGCGCAGCCACTGGCGCAGCCCGGTCTCCACCAGCTCGCGCGGCTGCCACGGGCACGTCTTGAAGACGGCCTCGGAAAGTTCCAGCGCGGCCACGGCCTGCTCGACGTCGCGCAGGTCCGCCTGGCGGCGGAGGCGCTGTCGGGAACGGAAGAACTGCACGATTCACTGTACGGCGGCGCGCCGCTACCATTCCGTCATGGCGGCTGCGCTCATCGTCCTGACTCTCATCCTGACCCTGCTGTTCGTGTGTGCTGTCGTGGCGCTCGTGGTGGGTTTGGTCAAGGCGGCCAGCACGCCGCGGCACCCCGGGTGGCCGCCGAATCACGGCCAGGGTCCCTGGTTCGCGGGCGGCGCCGGGATGGGACACCGCAGCCACGGCAGCGGGTGCGGCGCCGGGGACTCGGGGAGCGGCTGTTCGGGCGGCAGCGGCGGCGGCAGCGGGTGCGGCGGGGGTAGCAGCAGCTGTGGCGGAGGGGGCAGCAGTAGCTGTGGCGGCGGTGGTAGCAGTTGCGGTGGAGGCAGTAGTTGCGGCGGGGGTTCCTGAACCGCGGCGTCATGCCCTCCCGCGCGCTCGAGTGATCTCGCTCCCGGCGCTTGACCTCGACCAAACTTCAGGTTTCATGCTGGGTCCTGTTCGACCGGATGTCGTCAGGAGATCAGTGATGCGAGCAGTGCAGGCAATGGAATTCGGTGGACCGGAGGTACTCGTGGTCCGCGAAGTACCCGATCCCGCCCCAGGTCCGGGGCAGGTGGTCGTCCAGGTCGCGGCGGCCGACGTGATGTTCCTCGACACCCGGCTGCGCGCGGGTTGGGGAAGCGAATACTTCAAGATCGAAACCCCTTACGTGCCTGGCGGAGCGATCTCCGGGGTGGTCGTCGAGGTCGGCGCGGACGTCGACCCCGCGTGGCTCGGCAAGCGCGTCGCCACCAGCACCGCCGCGAGCGGAATCGGCGGCGGACAGCCCATCGGCGGCTACGCGGAGAAGGCGCTCGCCAAGGCCGAGACTCTCATCGAAGTGCCCGAAGGACTTTCGCTGACCCAGGCCGTCGCGCTCACTCACGACGGCAAGACCGCACTCGCCGTGTTCGATCGCGCCGCGATCCAGCCGGGGGAGCGAGTCCTCATCACCGCGGCGGGCGGTGGGCTCGGCACGCTTCTCATCCAATTGGCCCGCACCGCAGGGGCATACGTCGTCGCGGCGGCCCGCGGCCACGCCAAGCTCGAGCTCGCAGAGCGGCTCGGCGCGCACGCCGTCGTCGACTACTCCGAACCGGACTGGACCGCCAAGGCGCGCGCCGCGACCGGAGGAGCCGGGGTGGACATCGTGCTCGACGGCGCGGGTGGCGAGCTCGGCACGGCGGCCGCGGAAACCATCGCCGACCACGGCCGATTCCTCGGATATGGTGCCGCAGCAGGCGAATTCGCCGAGTTGGATCGCGACGCGCTGACCGCCCGCGATGTCGCCGTCCTCGGCCTGTTCGACCTCACCGGCGCCGACATCGACTGGAACGCGCTCTCGCGCCGCATCCAAGCGACCGTTCTCGCCGGTGACGTCGAGGTCGTGATCGGTCAGACCTTCCCGCTCGAAGACGCCCACAGTGCCCATGCCGCAATCGAATTCAGGAAATCTCTCGGACGAACGCTGCTCATTTTGTGACATGTCCAGGCATTCTGTGCACTCGGTCTGAGACAGCGCTAATGTGCCTGCCGTGCAAACTCTGATCGTTATCGGTGTTGTCGCCGCTGTCCTCTTTCTCGTTTTCGCCGTCGTCCAATTCGCAAGCCGCCCACCGAGAATGAAGAGCCGATGGGATGACAGCGTGCCGGTGGACAAGGGGCAGTGGGGGGAGGGCGGCGACTGACCGGTCACCTCGCCTGCGTCAACACCACCAGCGCGATAGGCCGCTTGGTCATCTGCTGATAGGCGCTGTAGCGGCCCTTGTTCACCTTGTCGACGATCGCCCACCGTCGTGCATAGTCCGGATCATCCGGATACGTCGCTCTTGCAACCACTTTCACTCGGCGACGCCCGACCTGTATCTCACACTCGGGCGTCGCCTTCACATTCGCCAGCCACCCGGGCGGGCGCGGTGAGCCGCCGTTCGACGCGGTCACCAAGTACGCCTCGCCGTCGCGCCCGTACGTCAACGCCGACGTTCGCTGCTGACCCGTCTTCCGCCCCACCGTCCGCAACAACAGGGTCGGATTCCCGAACAACAGCTTGTGGCCGACCAGCCCACCGCTGTTCTCGTACACCCACTGATGAACCCACAGCACATTCGCGAACACACTGGCCATATCTGACCCTCCAGTAAGTTTCGGTTTCGGCCCACCCTAGTGGACTCTGGCGGCCGAACGCCGTACGAAACCCCGCGCGTGACCGCCGCTGCGCCCGTCCGCCGGAAGTGAGAAGAGGTCAGCCACTCAGAAGCGTCCGCAGCTGGATTGCCACCGTCGAGGCAGCGACAACCGGGCGCTCTACACCGCGGACGTGGAACAGCATCCGGCAACACCGGCGATCGACCGCACCATCCGAATGCGCGGCAGGCGAGGCGCCGACTCCGGGGCAATCTCGAACGTTTCCGCTGGTAGAAGATAATTTGTGGGGCGGGCGGGGCTCGAACCCGCGACCAATGGATTATGAGTCCACGGCTCTAACCGACTGAGCTACCGCCCCGCTTTCGCGGTGGAACCGCGACCTCAGGGATGCTACCGGGAGTGGCGGGGCGGGCACCAGTTGACTCCCCGAGCACGGTCTCCGGCCGTCCTGGCTTCGGTGGCGCTGTGCGGTCGGCTCGACTGAATACGACTGCTAGTGCGGATGATTCGACAATTCTGGTCGGGCGTGTCGGTGATCGAGCTGTCCTCGGCGGCGGAATCGAAGGCTCAACGCCGCGTCTGAACCACGCTCCACAGCCGTCGCGGCAAGGCTCCTTCTTCGAAGTCATCGATCCGCCGCAGTTCCCAGCCCTCGGCGAGTTCGTCGACGAAGGCGCGTGCGAAGAAGTGCACCGCGAATCCGCCCTGTTCGAAGATGTCGTCACCGTGGTCGATACCGCTGCCGTAGTGCGCGTCGCCGGTGTGGCGCACCGTGTAGAAGAGGGTGCCGCCCGGGCGCAGCACACGGTGTATCTCACGGACCAGGGTGACGATCTCTTCGCTCGACAGTGCCATGCACAGCAGCATGTGGGCGTACACCGCGTCGAACGATGCGTCGGGGAGCGGCAGCGGCGCGCGGACGTCGACGATCTCGGTGGTGAGCCCCTCGACGGATTCGCTGTCGGCGCGTTCGCGCAGCTGGCGGAGTCCGACGTCGCTGAAATCGGTGGCGTGCACGGTGAACCCAGCCCGCGCGAAGTGCAGTGCGTCCCGGCCGTGGCCCGCCCCCAGCTCGAGAATCGTGCGGGCGCCGGCCGCGCCGAAGATCTGCGCGGCCTGTATCGCGGATGTCGAGGGCTTCTCGCCGTACATACCGGGGTTGGCCAGATAGGTCGACTGCCAGTGCTGACGCTGGATATCACCCAGGTCAGCGTCGTCGCCGCTCGCCGCAGCCTCGTTCGTCACGGTCACCATTATCGCCACGTGTCCCGGCCGGTCCGCAGAGGCGGAGTGGTTCGACTCTCGGTCGAGAGCGTCCGGCGGACTTGGTCGGCGACCTGTCCTGATAGCGCACGGAGACGAGCGGACTGGTGCTGTCCCCGCCCTCGGCGGGCGCGTCATCGAGGGCCGGGAGAGCCGAGAAGGTCAGGCGCCGAGCGGAGCCCGGTGCAGCACGAGTTTGGTGGTGTGCGCTCGATACGCCTCGGGTGCGTCTTCCCAGTCGGCGAGCAGGGTGGTGACGTCCTCGGCGGAGAAGCCGGTGCTGGCGACGAAGTCGAGCAGGTCCGGCAGAACCGGACGTACATGCGAGACACCGATTTTCAGTGTCGCGTCATTGGCGTACATGTGCATCAGCGGCACCTTCGTCCCGGGCGGCAGGTAGTAGCCGACCGGTGCGCAGATTCCGCCCGGTTGCAGTGCGCGCAGCGCGAGGTCGACGCCGGCGGCGGTGGAGGTGCCTTCCACGACGACGTCGTAGCGGCGCGCGGGCAGATCCTTGCGGCGGAGTTTGCCTTTGCTGACCGGATGCGCTCGGGCGCCGAGCCTTTCGGCGATCGATAGACGCTCTGGGCGGTGGTCGACGTAATCGACGACCTCGGCGCCGTGCGCGGCGGCCAGCCCGGCGGCGTAGAGCCCGATGCTCTGTGCCGCGCCGCCGAGGATGAGCACCGAGCCTCCCGGCCGTGTGGCCAGCGCCGGGACGACGCAGCGCCAGGCGTCGGCGAGGTTGTCGCTGGCGGCGGCCACGCGCAGCGGGTCGAGACGTTCGGGCAGGCGCACGAGCATGTGGTCGGCGTACGGGATGCGCAAGCGATCGGCGACCATGCCGCCCCAGGGTCCGCTGGCCGATCCGAATCCGAACGCGGCGAGAGTGCCGGTGCGGGTGGTGGCGCACTTGGCGGTGAGTCCGCGCAGGCATTCGAGGCAGTCCCCGCACGAGACCGCCCACGGCACGACGACGAAATCGCCGCGGGTGAGGCCGGTGACCTCCGGGCCGACCTCGAGCACCTCGGCGATGCATTCGTGCCCGATGCCGAACGGCCCCTGGAACGGGACCGGTCCGCAGATGGTCGCGACCACCGGGTCGATCATGCCGACGCGGATACCGATCTGCATGGCCCGTGAGACATGCCGGTGGATGGGCATGATGTCCCCGTCGCAGCGGCCCGCGACGAATGGGCGAACGATCGCGTCCCGCGGTCCTTGCAGCACCGGGTCGGGCCGTTCCCGCCACTCGAGGTGGTTTGCGCGGATGAATTGCAATTCCCGCATCAGCCGCGCTGTCCCTGCGCC
Organism: Nocardia sp. NPDC050793; assembly: GCF_040654065.1. Lineage (NCBI taxonomy): Bacteria > Bacillati > Actinomycetota > Actinomycetes > Mycobacteriales > Nocardiaceae > Nocardia > Nocardia sp. NPDC050793. The sequence goes on along the minus strand of NZ_JBFAHG010000005.1, from coordinate 264,365 downwards.
ATGGCCTTCAGTTCGGCGAAGCGCACGATGTTTCCCGCCGCGCCCCAGGTGCCTTCGGGCTGTTCGTGGATGAGCACCCACACCCGCAACGCCGCGGTCTGGTCGAGACCGGCGGCGGCAAGCACCTCTGCGGTCACCTGCTCGACCAGGCCCTGTTTGCGGCGATCGGACAGCGCGCCCTCCGGCACGGTGACGTCCACCCGGAAGCGCGGCAAGTCGTCCTCCGCGTTGACGAACGCGCCCTCGGGGGTCTCGTCGATCCGGCACCAGGCCTGCGCGCGGAAGGACGCCGTGTCGGGCGCGCCCTCCCAGTGCAGCAGCGTCGCCGCGAGGGTCTTCTGCAACCCGCTGCGGACCTCGGCGGACAGGATGCCGCTGGGCAGGGTGAGCTGGATCATCGGCATGACAACACCTCCGTTATAACGACCGTTATAAGTGCGGACGGTACGCTATGACAGTCGTTATGGGCAAGAGAGGTGTGTGATGGCGCAGTCGGAGGCGCGGGATCGGATGGTGGCGGGTGCGGCCGACATGCTGCGGCGGCGTGGCCTGAACGCGACCAGCGTGCGGGAGCTGGCCAAGCACTCCGGCGCCCCGCTCGGCTCGACCTATCACTACTTCCCCGGCGGCAAGGCGCAGCTGGCCGCCGAGGCGGTCCGCTTCGCCGACGCCCTTGCCGCGCGCAAACTGGCCGAGGAACTGCACGCCGGGCCGATCGCCGGGCTGCGGGCATTCGTGGACATGTGGCGAAAGGTCGTGCTGGACAGCGAGTTCCGGGCCGGATGCCCGGTCCTCGCGGTCTCGGTGGAGGATCAGCCCGACGAGGACGACGAACCGCGCCGCGCGGCGGCCGAAGCCTTCGATCGGTGGACGGCCTTGTTGACCGATTCACTCCGCGCGCACGGCGCGACCGAGGCCGCCGCGCAGCAGACCGCCACGCTGATCGTCGCCGCGATCGAGGGAACCGTCGCGATGTGCCGGGCTCAGCGCAGCATCGACGCGCTCGACAAGACCGCGGACGCCCTCGAATCGGTCGTCCGCGCCGTCACCGATTCCGCCGGGGACTGAGCCATTGGTCCGGGTCCGATGTACTCAGTGGACCGGTGGTCGAGGTGCAACGCGGTCGGCCGGCGCGCGGCCGCGAGTGAGGCGGCCACGATCTCGAACAGGCCGGCGCTCTCGCGTCCTATGGCCGACACCGCCGCCGGTCAGTAGCGCCGGTCGACGGTTTCCTGGATCTCCCATTCGTCGGTGATGGCGAGGGCGTTCTCGGCGCGGCGTCGGGCTGCGGCGAGGAGAGCGTGGGAGTGCCTGCTGCGCTTGGTCAGCTCGTAGCGGCGAGCTCCCAGGCTCGTGGTGGTCTGCAGCTCGTAGTCGAGATCGTCGACCTGGCGGAGTAGTTCCTCGATCCTTGCCAAAGACGGCTGCTCGCCCAACTGCTCGAGCTCATCGATGGCGTCGCCGAACCGGTCTTCCAGACTGCGCATCGCGCGTCCTCCCCTGTATCACCGTGTGCCCCTTGCAATCTCAGAGTATGACGGAATGCGTTGTCCGGCTGGACATCGGACCGGTACGCGGAGCCGCGCAGATCGAGTCGTGCGCAGTGGGTCGATCGATAGCGGACTTGCCCGATTCGCGCGTGCGAGGCGCGCTTTGGCTAGCATCTGACCGAAACGTACGGGTTTTGGCGGAATGGGCGGAAGCTCAGCGGCGGCACGGGGGCCCATGAAACAGATTTTGTTCTCGGCGATGATCGCGTTGGCGGTCTCGATCATGGTGACGCCCTTCTTGATTCAGGCATTCGCCACCAGGAACTTCGGCCAGGAGATCCGGGTCGACGGACCGGCGAGCCATCAGGCCAAGCGCGGCACACCGACGATGGGCGGCATCGCCATCATCGCCGGTCTATGGGCCGGGTACCTCGGCGCACACCTGCTGGTCGGGGACGACGGCGTGGAAGGTCTGTCGGCTTCCGCGCTGCTCGTCCTCGGGTTGGCGACGGCGCTCGGCGTCGTCGGCTTCCTGGACGACTCCATCAAGCTGCGCAAACAGCGCAATCTCGGTCTGACCGCCACCGGCAAGTACGTCGGCCAGCTCGCCGCCGCCGTGCTCTTCGGCGTGCTGGCATTGCGCTTCCCCGACAGCACCGGGCTGACGCCTGCCAGTCGGCACGTGTCCTATGTCCGGGATATCACCGCGGTGTCGTTGGGGCTGATCGCCTTTCTGCTCGTGGTCTGTTTCCTCGTGGTGGCCTGGTCCAACGCCGTGAACATCACCGACGGCCTCGACGGGCTGGCGGCCGGATCGATGAGCTTCGCGCTCGGCGCCTACGTGATCGTCACGTTCTGGCAGTACACCAACGCGTGCTCGACCGGGCCCGCGGTCGGCTGCTACGAGGTCCGCGACCCGCTCGATCTGGCGATGGTGTGCGCCTCGGGCGTTGGCGCGTGCATCGGATTCCTCTGGTGGAATGCCGCGCCGGCGAAGATCTTCATGGGTGACACCGGTTCGCTGGCGTTGGGCGGCCTGCTCGCGGGGCTCTCGATCACCACCCGCACCGAGGTGCTGATGGCGGTGGTCGGCGCACTGTTCTGCGCCGAGATCCTCTCGGTGCTGTTGCAGATCGCCGTCTTCCGCACAACGGGCCGTCGCTTCTTCAAAATGGCGCCGTTCCATCACCATTTCGAACTCAGCGACTGGGCCGAAACCGCGGTGATCATCCGCTTCTGGCTGCTCGCCGGCATAGCCGCCGCCCTCGGCCTCATGCTCTTCTATGGCGAATACCTCGCCGTTGTCGGCTGACCTCGCAGGCTGTTCGTACGCCTCACAGAGGTTGCAGCCTGTGCGAGGCGTACGAAACCTCTGCGAGGCCGGAGTGGGGTGCGAACGGGCTCGGAGGGGTCGGAGGTCAGGTGTCGAGTACGCGTTTGGGCTAGCGTGAAGGAATCATGACCGATTCACCGCGTAAGGCGCCGCGGCAGCGGCGGTCCAGGGAGACCGTGGACACGCTGCTCGAGGCGGCCGCGCAGATGTTCGGGCGCGAGGGTTTGGCGACGACGACGAACCGGATCGCCGAGCGGGCCGGCGTGTCGATCGGGTCGCTCTACCAATACTTTCCGAACAAGCACGCGCTGTTGCACTCGCTGGCGGAACGACACGTGGCCGAGGGGATGGTGCGGCTGGAGGCGGTGTTCGCCGAGGTGCGCGAAACCGAGCCCGGTTTCGACCAGACGATGCGGGCGATTCTGGACGTCGTCGTGGATCTGCATCGGGATCGGCCCACGCTGCACGCGTTGCTGCATCGGGTGGCGCCGCGGTCGGTGGGGGAGTTGGCCGCGCTGCGGGCGTTCGAGGACCGGCTGGTGGAGGAGATCGCCGGTCAGCTCGTGCGGTGCGGCCGGGGCGGCGACGATCCGGTGTACCTGGCGCGCACCGTCGTGCACGCCGTCGACGTCCAGGTGCACCGCGTGCTGATCCCGCATCGGCTCGACACCGAGCCGTTGCTGGAGTTGGTCTCTCGAATCACCGCCGATCCGGCGGCGTGACGGTCGCCGTGCCTGCGAGCACGTCGCGCAGTGCGGCGGCCAGCTGGCCAAGGCCGGGTTCTTCGATCGGGAAATGTCCGCAGCCTTCCAACAGGACGGTTCTCGTCGGCGCGGGGATCCGGGCCAGGAACCGCAGGCTCAGCGCCGGTGGAGTCCACCGGTCTTCGGCCGGGTGCACCAGCGTGACCGGAGTCGAGGTGAACTCCTCCGGCGGCGTGTGCCGGTAATTCATGAAGTCGGCGAGGAATCCCAACGGGACGTGGACCCCGCCGCCCCGGGGATCGCTGCCGCACAGGGCGGACAGCGCGGGATCGAGACTCATGTTCCGCATATCGGCCAACCACCGGATCGGTACCCGCAGTCGCCGAGCCCGCGGCGGAAGCGAGCGGAGCAGCCGGGGAGCGAAGCCGCCGGTCCACGACCAGCGCGCCGCCGCGCGCCGGGCCGCGGGATCGGCCGGATCGAGCAGGCAGGTGGTGACTACGTGGGCGACGGCCCCGGTGCGCGCGGCGATCTCGTAGGCGAGCATCCCGCCCATGCTCGCGCCGAACACGATCAGCGGTCGTTCATCGGATTCCCGTTCGGCACGGACGAATTCGGTGAGCAACCGCACCCAGTCGGAGTAGCGCACCGAGCTCGGGGCTGGTTCGGTGGTGTCGCCGTAGAGCGGCAGGTCGATGGCCATCGCGTCGACGCCCTCGGCCGCGGCGAGCGCCGCGAACGGCCAGAGAAGTCCGGCATGCCCACCCGCGCCGTGGACGACCAGCACCCGCACCGTCGCGTCGGGGCGCGCCGCCCTGGCGACGTGCACGCGCCGACCCCGCCACGGCCACCAGGTGGAGACCGGTTCGACGAGCGGTTCGCGCCGGTACTCAGCGGGCAGGAACTCGGCGTATCGCAGGTATTCCATGCCTTCAGCCTCGGGCCCGGCGGACTCGCGGACAACTCGCGTTCGTCCCCGCCTCCTGCGCCCCGCGCGACCACCGTGACCTGGGCCGATCAATCGGAAAGCGCGGCGACGGAGCCTGCGGCTCACATTCATGGCGTCGGCTACACCGACCACCTCGCCGTAGCCGGCTGACCTCGCAGGCTGTTCGTACGCCTCGCAGAGGTTGCAGCCTGTGCGAAGCGTAGGAAACCTCTGCGAGGCCGGGAGTAGGCGTCGTTGGTCGTCGCGAGTGGCGGGTTGTCACGGATCGAGTTGTCTCACAGCGGGATCGGCGTCGCGCTGCTAGAGTCGCGCGCAAGCCTGAGGGAGGTGAGGCTTGGTGATCGTGGGGCGCGCCGAGCTGCTCGAACTGATCGACACCCTGGTGCGGGTTCCGAGGGGGAATACCGAGACGGCCGGGAACCCTGTGCTGGTGCTGGAAGGGTACGGCGGCGCGGGGCGCACCACCGTGCTCGAACAGGTACTGGACCGGTGGCAGCGACGGACGCCGACCGTGTTGGTCCGGCCGCTGGAACGTCCCTACGACCAACACAATCCGGCCCGTCCGGTACTCGCCGCGGCCATGCTCGGCCTGAGCATGGATCTGCCCGGCTTTCCGATCGCGTTTCCGCGCATCTTGGTGGCGCAGCTCGCGATCAACGAGAACTTCACGGATGTTCCGGCGACCGAGCATCGGGAGCGGTTGCGCACGGTGCTGAATCGGTACCGGGACCGCGCGGCGCTGGTCGGCTTCATCGGCGATCTGGTCGGGCTGGTCGGTGCGCAGGCCGCCAACATCAAGCTGCCCGGCGCCGCGGTGATCGCGCCGACGCTGAGCCAGCACCTGTCGAACCTCGTGGTCGGCAGGCTCACCCGCGGCAGGCTGATCACCAAGATCACCTGGGGTTCGGCGGTCTCGTGGTACGGACACCAGGATCTCGGGCTGCGGGCCGACGCCGAGACCGAGCTCATCGAACTCGCCATCAAAGCGGCCAGCGAGGATTTGGAGATCCGGCGCGGCGTGGACGACCTGCTGATCAGCGCCTTCCTCGCCGACCTGCGCAACAGCGGGGCGCGAGTCGCGGGACGCCCGTCGAACGTCGTCGTGCTGCTCGATGACGGCGACGCCCCTGCCGCGGTCGCGTTCACCAGCGCGCTGCTGCGCTCGCGCAAGGCGATGGCCGCCGCCGGATCACCGCTGATGGATCCGCTGACGCTGATCACCACGAGCTCCGGCGTCCTGGCCGAGGAACTCGACGGACAGGTTCCGGCCGCCGCGGCATGGACGCCGCGGCAACGCGCCGACCCCGCCGCCCGCGACGCGTGGGCGCGGTTGCCGCTGAGCGATCTTTCCGAATTCGAGGTGAAGACCCTCGCCAAGGACGTCACCACGATCGAGGCGGATCGCATCGGCGCGCAGGTCTATCGGCTCACCGAGGGCCACCCCGCCGCGACCGGCTACGTGCTGAACCGGATCAAGCAGGCGCGTCATCGGGCCGACGACCTGGAATCGCTGTTACGGGACAACCACGCAGGGCCGGCGACCAGCGTCCAACGCCATCTGCTCGGGCTCTTCGCCAGGGATCTGCATCCGCGCAAGCAACTCGACGAAAGCAGCATCGACGCGCTCGTCACGGTGTCCGCGGCGCGCACCAAAGGCCATGCGCTTCGGCTGCTCACCCTGTTGCCTGCCGAATTCGGGGACCGCTCACCGCTGTTCCGATCGCCGACGCTGTGGAGCGCACCCACCGAAGACGGGGTACTGCCGGCCTTCGCGCGGCGCATGGGACTGCGCGAGCTCGGCGTGCGGAGACTCGACACGCCGCCCGGCTGGGACCGTGTGTTCGGCATGCTGCTCGACACGGTGGGCTCGGGCGATCGCGCGAGCAGGCTGCATTACACCCGGTTGCTGCACGGCGGCGGCGCCATCGTGGACGAACTCGCCGAACTGCTGTCGGCCTCCGACACGAGCAAGTGGTTGTCGCTGTTCGACGAGATCGTGGAGATCTCGGATCCGCGCAGACCGGATGCGGCGCTCATCGACGGCAGCGACCACGCCACCAGCCCCGCCGAGCACATCGCGGTGCTGCTCGCCGTCGTGCCCGCGATCGAGTCGGACCTGCGGATCACGACCGTGCGGCGCAGGGAGATCCTGTGCGCGCGGGCGGCGCACAGCTTCGACCGGCTCGCCGACCACGCCACGGACCGAACTCCGATCCTTCTGCGCGCCAACGACTATCACGATCGTGCGCGCCGATCCCGTTGACCCGACCTCGATGAGGAGCCCGTTGTGGAGTCGCGTTACTGGGCAGGCATATTCCCGAAGCGACGCAGGTCGATGCCGCGCCCGTGGACGGACTGGGTGCGGCTGGGCGCGGTGGTGATTCTGGTGGTCGGCACGCTCAGCGGGTTCGCGGCCCGCGACCCGCTGCGGCGCCTGGCCACCTGCAACGACGGGTGGCCGAGCACGGCGGCGTGGGCGGCGGGCGACGAGTGCGTCGGATTGTCCGAGGGGCCTTACTCTTTCGGGCTGCCCGCCTTCGAACACGTGATGCGGGTGATCGACGAGCAGAACCGCACCGCGCCCGACGGATGTCCCGGCACACCGGTGACCGTGGGTGTGTTGCTGACCATGACCGACGAGCTGGCGGGCAGCCGCGCGGTGCACGAACTGGAAGGGATGGCCGTCGGCCAGCGGCGGGCCAACGACACCGGATGCGTGCATCCGATGCGGCTCGTCGTCGGCAATCTCGGCGACTACGGCGACAGCGCGGCGACGGCAGTGGCGCGAAAGCTGGCGCAGCGCGGCGACGTGGTCGCCGTAGCTGGCATCGGTTTGAGCGACCAGACCACGGCGGAGGTTGCCGATCTGCTTGCCGCCGAGAAGATTCCGATGGTGTCGGACGTGGTCACCGCCGAGGGCTTCGACCAGTCCGGCTCCGCGGGCGACGATCCCGATTTCACCCGGTGCGACAAGGACATCACCTACCCGCAGGGCATCGGCAAGGACTACTTCTACCGGGTCGCCTTCCGTGTCGCGGTGCAGGTCCGCGCGCTCGGCGCGGTGGCGCCGATCAGGCCGGATTTCGTGATGGTCCCCACCGGTGGATCGGACCCCTACACCTGCACGACGCTGCCGTTCCTGCATCGACAGTACGGCGGCGATTTGCTGGAGGTGAAATTCGACGCCGAGGAGCCGACCACCGTGTCGCAGACCGCCCGGCGGGTCTGCGCGACAGCCAAGGATGTGACGATCGCCTATCTGGCTCGCGGACGCGACCTCGGCCGCCTGCTCTACAGCCTGGACGAGGCCTATGCCAACGGCCAGTGCGCGGCCACCTCGATCACGGTGCTGAGTACCTCCGACGGAAACCGGCTGCGCACCGTGGAATCCGATGCCGCGCTGGAAGACCTGCGCAGCAAGGCGCTGAGCTCGCCGAGCTTCACCGGCGGACGGGTACGTCTGCTGTTCACCCTCGTGGCGGGCGCCGACGGGCCCGAGCAAGACAACCCGCAGTGGTTCGCATTCGAAGAGGCCTATGCCGCAGCGGGATTCGATCTCGCGCACACCGGCGACGGCTGGGCGGTCAACGCCTACGACGCGCTGAGCACCGTCGTCACGGCGGTGCGCGCGCTCCCGGCCGCGTCAACGGTGCAGCGCAGTCAGGTCAACATCACCATCGGTGGGTTCACCTCGCCCGAGCTGGCCGTGGCAGGCGCGGGTGGCCCCATCTTCTTCGACAACAGCGGTAACCGCGTTGTCTTCGACAAAAGCGGTAACCGCGTCGATTCCGTCCCGGCGGTTGTCCGGCTGTGTCCGGTGGACATTTCCGGCGCTCGGTCGTACGTGCCGACCGTCGAGGCGAAGCCCGGCGAGCCGACGCCCGAGTGTGTGCGCGGAGCGTGATTTCGCAAGGGGCGCTGACGATTCGACAGCTGAGCGGATCCGTCGGGGGTGCGTGATACGGTACGGCGCGGACGGCGAAAGGTCGTCCGTACGGGTGAGGGGGAGTGCCTGAACATGATCTATCGCAACAAACTGACGCAGCTCCTGCTGGCGACGGTCTTGGCGACGGGTCTCGGCGCGGTGTTCCCCGCGACCGCGCACGCACAGGGAGTCGCCTATCCCGGCATGACGATCACGACCGGCGAGAGCATCTGCTCGGTCGGTGCGACCGGGCACATGGGCGAAGCGAAATACGCGGTGACCGCCGCGCACTGTTTCCAAGAAGGGCGGCGCGTCTACGACGAGAACGGCAGGCTGATCGGCCGGTACGAGCAGAGCCACGGCGACGACGCCACCATCGGCGGGATCGGTTTCGCGCTCATCCGGCTGGCCGCAGGGGTAGGGGTCTCGGCCTCGCTCGGCAACTTCGGCATCGAGTCCACCTACACCGATGCCCAAGTGGGACAGGAGGTCTGCCACGTCGGCTGGGCTACCAACTGGACCTGCGGCCGGGTCAGCGAGGCCGGCGATACCTTCTTCGTCGCGGATTTCGCGGCCGACAAGGGAGATTCGGGCGGCATCGTCTACTTCCCGACGCCGCAGGGCCGCGCGGCCTTTCTCGGCATCGTGATCGGCACCCTGGAATCCGGCGGAGTGCTGGTCGAGTCGGCCAACTATCTGCGCGACACCATCGATGCCCATGCACAGGGGTCCGACCACTTCCGTTGGTACGTCGAGTGATTCGGAAAGGAGAACGGGACAGGCCGTCCCGCTCTCCCGGCACGGCTCGCTAGCGGCCCTGGTGGCTGTTCAGCCCGCCGAGCCGCTTGGCCTCGGTCGGCTGGGCCGCGGCGCCCTTCTTACCCGCTTCGGCGGCCCGCCTCGGGTCGTTGTCGAAGCTGCCGCCGCCGGCCTTGCCGCCCTGACTGGCGATCCTGCGCTGCTGCTCGGAATCCATTGCCGCGAAACCTCGTTGGTTGCCTGCCATGCTCATCCTCCCTCGGAAGGTCGGCGGTTGCGATGGCGCCGGATCCCGCCACCACTCGTGGCGCTACCCGGGACCGTGGCGAGCAAACGTGTGCGTTCCGATGTCGAGCGCTTGTCGTCGGTTCCGCTTACTCTCGACATCGGCGGAGAACCGTGGAAGGGGAGTAATCATGGGTCGTGTCGAGCATTCGGGGATCGGCGAAGCGCCGGTGGATTTCGCGTTCGACTACGTGGCCGACTATCGCACTGTGCCGAAGTGGATGTTCGGTGTTCGGCATTTCACGCCCGTCGGCGCGCAGACCTCCGGTGTCGGCGCGGTGTTCGACACGGCGGTGCATCTTGGCCCGACGACGCTGAAGCTGCGCGCCGAGATCATCGAATGGGAAGACGGCGCGAAACTTTCGCTGCACGCGATCAAAGGCATCGAGGGCACCGTCCGGTGGAGCTTCGAGGCCGTCGGCGAGCGGAGCACCAAGATCGGCGTTGTGGTCGACTACCGGGTGCCGGGCGGGTTGGCCGGACGGGCACTGGACAAGATCATCCAGGCGTTCGTCGGTCCGGCCATCCGGCACACCGAGAACAGCCTGCGCGAGCAGGTGCTGGCCGCATACCGGGAGTCTCTCGACAGAACACCGGAGCACTGAGACAACCGAGCACTGAGACAACCGAGCGCTCGACAATCCGGGCGTTGAGTACGACGCTGGCGTCGAGGACGACCGTGCCCGGAGACGATCCGAGCGCTGAGACCGACGCGAGCGCCGACTCAACCGCCGCCGTGAGAACCATCCGGACGCCGCGCTGCCTGTCGTAGGCTGAGCCGGTCGCGAGCACAGGAGTTTCGGTGGTTACATCCTTGGTCAAGGGGCAGAACGGGCCCGTGGCGGCGGCGCGGGTCGTGGTGTCGGTGCGTACCGAGGCGGCGGTCGACCTGTCGGCGCTGCTGGTCACCGAATCCGGCGCGGTGCGCTCCGACGCGGACTTCGTGTTCTTCAACCAGCCTGTCGCGCCCGGCGTCGAGCTGACCTCGGGCGTGCCCGCCGCGCTGGCGATATCCCCCGGGGCGCTGCCGGATGAGATCGCGCAGGTGCGCGCGGTGCTCACCTTGGACGATTCCGCCGACACCTTCGGACGCTTCGCGCCGCCGATCGCCACCGTCGCGGACGACCGGGGAAACGTGCTGTACGAGTACGTCATCGAGGGGCTCGGAACCGAATCGGTGGTCATCGCGCTCGAGCTGTACCGGCGCGGTGCGCAGTGGAAGGTGCGCGCGGTCGGGCAAGGGTACGCGGGCGGGTTCGCGGCGCTCGTGACCGATCACGGTGTCGTCGTGGACGACGAACCCGCCGACCCCGCGTCGCGGTTGTCGCCCGCGACACCGTCCCGCGAGGCTGCGGCCGACCCGGCCGCACGGCAGGCACCGCACCCCCAGGCCGGAGCGCTGCCGTCGTCGGCGTCCGAGTTCGTCCCGATCCCCGCGGCCGCGCAGCATCCCGAAACCGTCCCGGCTCAGGCGAACCGGACGCGCGAGCCGGACGTGCGCACCGTGCCCGGCGAGGCGATGCTCTCCTTCGAGAAGCGCACCGTGCTGGATCTGCGCAAGCGCGAGGTGGCCAAGGTGCTGATCGACGAGGACGCGCTTGGCGTTCGGGCGCGGGTGGTGCTGGTCATCGACAAGACCGGCAGCATGGTCAAGCAGTACCGGAAGAAGGTGGTGCACCGCGTGGTGGAGCGGATGATTCCGATCGCCACCCAGCTCGACGACGACGGAACGCTCGAGGCCTACCTGTACGCGCTGTCGTACACCAGGCTGCCCGATATCGCGGTGGCCGAGGGCGATCGCTGGTCGGAGACCTACCTGCATCTCAGCGGCACGCACGCGGGCATCGACTACAGCGGGCTCGGCGGCCGCAACGACGAGTTGCCGATCATGCGCGCGGTCATCGATACGCTGCGGCCCGGCGGCCGTCCGACGCTGGTGCTGTTCTTCACCGACGGCGGCTTCGCAAAGAAGCAGGAGATCACCGCCCTGATGCGGGAAGCCTCTCGGCTGCCCGCGTTCTGGCAGTTCGTCGGGCTCGGTCAGGCCAACTACGGACTGCTGCGCAGCATCGACGAGATGGACGGCAGGCTAATCGACAACGCCGGGTTCTTCGCGCTCGATGACATCGACCGCGTCGACGACGCGCAGCTCTACGCCAGGTTGCTAGGCGAGTTCCCGCAGTGGTTGCGCGCCGCGCGGGCCGCGGGCGTGGCGAGCTGACCCGCGCCGCTGCGCCTCTCGAGTTCAGCCGATGACGAATTCACCCGCTGATGAAGCTCAGCCGATGACGGCGTTCATGATGGTGCCCGCGCTGGTGGCGACCACGCCGCCGATCATCGCGCCTGCCACCATCTTCGGCGACTCGAGGCCGCCGCCGGACCACTTCTCCCAGGCGAACCGGCCGCCCGCGTAGATGATGCCGCAGACACCCGACAGCAGAACGAACCAGGTCAGGTAGCGGACGAGCTGGAGGATCTTGTCGGACACCGGCGGCGCCTCGGGCGTCGGATTGCCGATCTGCGCCAGGGTGTCGTGTGCGATGGCCAGGATCATCGTGTGCTGCTCATTCCGGGTTCGGGACAAGAAGAATCGCTGAATGGATGGTATCCGGTTCTTCGGCGTGACGCAGAAACCTCGTGACGTCGTGCGGACGCCGTTGTCCCTCAGCGTCTTGCGAGCGACCGGGTCCGTCCGGATCATGGGTGGGAACGTGGTGGTCGACCCGGTCGCCACGAACCGGTGAATCCCGAGGTAACCAACAATGAGCATGATCTTGATGTCGGTCGGGGACACGTATTCCATCCTGGCGCAGATCGGTAACCCGACTCCCGAGGCGCCGCCGTTGTCGGACAAGCTGATGCAGTTCGTCCGCTACGGGACCTGGTTCGCGATGCTGTCCGGCGTCACGAGCATCATCTACGCGGGCGGCCGATTCGCCTGGGAGAAATGGTCCGGCGGGGCGTTGCAGTCGCCGAAGATGGTGGCAGGCGCGATGCTCGGCGGTGTCGTCGCGACCAGCGCGGGCACCATCATGAACGCCGTCGTCGGCAGCTGACGGAGACCGGCTGCCCCGGAGTGCGCTCGCGTGCGTTCTCTGGGCAACTGGCCGTTCAGCGCAATGGGCCGGTTCAGCTCTCCCAGGTCCAGAGCGGCACCGCGCGGATCGGGTGCAATTCCTCGTCGGTGCTCGCGTGTGAGTTCTGCTGCGCCACTTGCGCACCGAACTCCACGTGCGAGCGCACCGCGTCGCGGAACGCCTCCGACTCCAGCAGGCCCGCCTCCTCGAACGACGCCAGGTACAACTCGGCGAAGCGCTCGCGCTGTTCGTCGGTGATCTTCAGGTGCCGGTGCACCTCGATGAGGTAATCGAACCCCAGTTCGCGACTGAATCGATCCGGGCCGCCGAACGATTCCGAGGTGAACCAGGTGAGGTGGTCGACGTGGGTCGGGCGGCGCTCGGGGAACAGCGATTTCAGCACCGGATCGGCGAGCACCTTGTCGTAGAAGGCGGACTCCACTCGGCGCAGCGCCTCCTCGCCTCCGGCGTGTTCGTACATGCTCGTCATGGGTGACCTCTCCCCTTCGTACGGCTGTGCCAACCATTAGAGGCCCGCGCGCCGGAGTTCGCGTGTGGTTTCGCGCAGAGCGGACCCGAAATCCGCCCTCCGTTGCCGCGGGTCCGCGCTCCCGCCTTCAGATACGCGCGCCCTTGGCGCGATTGCAAGCGCGGCAGAGGATCTGCAAATTGCTCGCGCTGGTCGCGCCGCCGCGGCTGAGCGGAATGACGTGGTCGAACTCGAGGTAGTGACCGCTGCCGCACTCGACGCACTTGCCGCCGTCACGTTGCCACACTTCGGCTTTCACCTCCTGCGAGATGCTGCGCGTGTCGCGCTGCCCCGGCGTGAGCACCAGGCGCTTCGCGACCCGCAGCGCGCCTTCCAACGCGGCCGCGACGTAATCGGGGTCGGCGACTTCGAAGCTCGCGCCGCCGCGCGCCGAGGTCGCCGCGATCATCACGACACCTGCCTCGACGTGCACCGAGACGACCCGCGACCACGGCATCTCCACGCCCGCGCCGCTGCCGACGAAGCGGAGCTTCTTGTTGCTGGCGATCAGCCTGCCCTCGGTGAGCTTCGGTCCGCGGGCCAGCTGGCGCACGTGCGTGGCGACCAGGTCGAGATGCACCTTCTCCTCCGAGTCCAGGTGCAGGCCGGGCGTGCGGACCACCGGCAGATCGCCTTCGCGCAGCCTGCACAGCGTGCGCCCGCGGTGCATCCGCCTGCGCAGATCCTCGACGAGCGGGCCGGTCAGCAGCAGCTCGCCGATGGCGCGTTCGAAGGTGTCGTATTCGTCCTGCTGGATCGCACCGTCCGCGAACGCGAAGGTGACCAGCCGCTCCACATAGCTGAGGCCGACCTCGCGCAGCGCCGTGCGGCCGATGTTCTCGTCGATGCGCTGGTACCGCAGCGACGCCCACAGCGCCTCCCACGGCTCGCCCTGCGGGCCCGACGCGATCAGCACCCGCCAGGCTCTGGTGTGCCAATGGGTGAGGAACTCCTCGATCTCGGCCTCGCAGAACTGACAGGGCGCTGCGCCGCCGAACAGTTTGCGTCGCAGTGCGTTTCCACAGCGTGCGCAGGCACGTGGGCCGGATGGGATACGGCGGAAGGTCGCCGAGGTCCATTCGGCTCCGTCCCACCAGCGCAGGCGCGTCGGGTCCTCGGGGTCCGAATGCCAGTCGGCGCGTTCGGGATTCGGCGGTGGCGGTGGCGGAGCCGGTTGGCTGGTGCGCCGGGTCAGGTCGACGTGCTGCGGGATGCGCGGCGGTCCGCCCGCGACGGAGGGTTGGGAGGGCGCGGAGGACGCAGGGCCCGCCGCTCCGGCGGATTCGTGTCCTGGCGACAGCGCTCGCCTCGATGTCGCCTGTGAGTCGACAGGTTGCGCGGCGCCCGCGTGGCGCGCGGAGGTTCCCGCGGCATCGCCGTGCTCGGCTCGGTGCGGCACGGTCTCCTGGACCGGCCGCGCCGGATAAGGGGCGCCCGAAGGGAGATGCCGGTCCGAGAACGGATCCGCGGGCCGCGGTGTGCGGGCCCGACGCGGCGAATCGTCCACCGCGACGCCGAACTCGGTGACCAGCCCGGCCAGGCCGCTGCTCCACCCCTGACCGATGGCGCGGAACCGCCAGCGCCCCTCCCGGCGGTAGAACTCGCCGAACATCATGGCGGCCACCGCGTCGGCGTCCTCGATGTCGAAGCGGGCGACCGGGCCGTCGGCGGCGAAGACGGTCACCGTCAAACCCGCTATCTCGCCGAATGTTCCGTGGTCGAGCGAGCCGCTGACCACGATCCGGTCCACGTCGCTCTCGGTGCGGGGCAGCGAGACGCTCAGCCGCGCGGTCCCCGGCTCGGGCTCCTGGTCCAGGGTCACCGCCTGCGACACGTGCCGAGGCGCGTTGTAGAACACCAGATCCCGGTCCGTGCGCACCGTGCCGGTGTCGTCCAGCAACAGCGCGTTCGCGTCGACGACATGCTCCGACCGCCATGAAACGACAACGGCTAGAAGGGATGTCGGTACCGGCGCGTGCGCGCCCTTGCTCAGTTTCATCGTGCTCGAATATTGCCACGCCCCTCCGACACGCCGAATTCGTCGGGTCCGCGCGCGGGCGCGCCGAGGCGACACAGACCGGGCGGTCGGGGAATTACCGGTGTTCAGGCGTCCGGTCGGGCACAGTAGTGCCATGACTACCCCGAGGGGGTCGGGCCGCAAGAAGCAGACCCCGAAGACAGCGGGACCGCGCGTCCCCGGCCCCGCGGAGATTCTGGCGGCCGCGCAGTCGGCGGTGGAGGCGGCCCAGTCGGTGGCGGGTCAGGCGCTGGAATCGGCGCAGCTGACCGCGGAACACGCCTTCGACGCCGCGGTCCGGCTGCCACCGGCCTCGGCCCAGCTGGCCGCGCAGCTGCCCGATCTGATCGAGAGCCTCTCGGTGGCCATCGACAGGCTCAACTCGACCATCGACCGGCTGGACCGGACGCTGGCGCTGGCCGACCCGGCCTTCGCGGCCTACGACCGGCTGCTGCCGCGACTGGAGGCGATGATCGCCCTCGGCGAGGACGTGCTCGGCAAACTCGCCAGGCTGCCCGGCATTTCGATGCTCGGCAAGGTGACGGGACTGGGCGGCAGGCGGCCCGGCGAGGAGGAACCGCCGCCCAAGCCGCCGAAACGGCGGCGCTGACCGGATTCAGCAGGCGGCGCGATAGGTGGCCGCCGCCTTCAGCAGCACCTCGCGGTACTCCTCCTCCGGGTCGGAGTCCAAGACGATCGCGCCGCCCGCACCGATGCGCCACTCGCCGCCGTGCCGCACCGCGGTGCGGATGACGATGTTCAGGTCCGCGGTGCCGCCGAGACCGAGGAACCCGATGGTGCCGGAATAGACGCCGCGTGCCTCGGTCTCCAGTTCGTCGATGATCTCCATGGTGCGCAGCTTCGGCGCGCCGGTCATGGAGCCGCCGGGGAAGCAGGCGCGCACGCAGTCGATGACGTCGACGTCGGGGCGCAGTGTCCCGCGCACCGTCGAAACCAGTTGGTGCAGCGTCGTGTACGTCTCGGTGGCCATCAGTTTCGGCACGTGCACGCTGCCGATCTGGCAGACGCGTCCGAGATCGTTGCGCAACAGGTCGACGATCATCAGGTTCTCTGCCCTGGTCTTGGGGCTGTCGGCGAGTTCGCGGCGCAGGCGCTCGTCCTCGGCCGGGTTCCCACCCCGCGGCGCGGTGCCCTTGATCGGCTTGCTCTCCACGGTGCGCGCCCGGTCGACCTTGAGGAAGCGTTCCGGCGACGAACAGGCGATCTCCAGGTCGTCGAAGCGCAGGAACGCCGCGTACGGCGCCGGGTTGCAGCGGCGCAGGGTGCGGTAGAAATCGAGGCCGGTGGTGTCGGCGGCGACGGTGAGATTGTCGGTCAGGCAGATCTCGTAGGACTCGCCCGCGTGCAGCCGGTCCAGGCAGACGTCGATGTCGGCGAGATACCGCGCGCGGCCACGGGTGAGCAGCCCTTCGACCGCCGCGATATCCGAATCGACCTCGAGCGTAGGCGGATTGGACCAGGTCGGCAGGGCGGCGAGCGCCTCGGCGGTATCGCGCAGCCAGTCCGCCGCCGCCCGCGCGGTGTCGCCTGCGGGATCGGTGAGGGCCAGCAGATGAGTACGTCCGGCGACGTGGTCGACCACGACCAGCCGGTCCGCGAAGATCCACTGCGCGTCGGGTGTCGGGGCGCGGTGCGCCGCGTTCGCACCGCAGTCGGCCTTCACCTCGTAGCCGAGATAGCCGACGTACCCGCACGCGAAGTCGAACGGCAGATCGGGGATTTCGACGGTGCGCCAGCGCAATTCGGCGGCGAGGTAGTCGAGCACGTCGCCCGCGACGGTGCGGCGCTCGCCGTCGGCGGTCTCCACGACAACGGAACCGTCGCCGACGCGATACCGGACCACCTCGGCCAGCGGCCCGCTCGCGTCGCCGAGGAAGGAGAAGCGGTCGAGGCCGGGTTCGACGTGCTCGCTGTCCAGCCAGAACGCGGTCGGCGAATCACGATAGAGGCGCAGGAACGCGGCCTCGGTGTCGACGGCCCGATCGATGATCTCGTGGCGCAGCTGCCAGGGCCGCTCGGGTTCGCCGCTGCGATAAGGACTTTCGATGTCGGACTCCGGCGACATTCGGGGCGGCGTCTTGACCGCGCCGGGGCCGAGGTCGATCACCGTGCGCTCGGTGGCGAAGCCGGAGCTGTCGGCCGGCCAGGCGGGTTCGGGAGCATCGGCCGCGCGGGCCGGTCGGTGGCGGGTCGCCGCGGCCGAAAGGGACACCGCCGGGAGTTGTCGAGCCGTGGTGATGTTCGCCGCTTCGGCTGGTCGCTGGAGTTCGACGGTCACCGTTCGGCCGGCCGTCACGCCGACGGGTCTGCGTCGAGTGCCGGTGCTCGAGCGTTCGTGGTGCGCCGCGGTGAGTTCGGCGAAATTGCGCAGCAGCGTGGCGCCGTGCTCGCTGGCGATGGACTCGGGATGGAACTGCACGCCCCACTGGGGTCTGATCCGGTGGCGCACGCCCATGATCACGCCGTCCCGGGTGCTCGCGGTGATCTCCAGGTCGCCGGGCAACGGCCGGATCGCGCACAGCGAGTGGTACCGGACGGCGGTGAAGTTCTGCGGGAGACCGGTGAACAGCTCGCTGTTGTCGTGGCGGACCTGGTCGAGGTAACCGTGTCGCGCGATCGGGGCGGGCGCGACGAGACCGCCCGCCGCCACGACGATGCCCTGGTGGCCGAGGCACACCCCGAGCAACGGGAGCTCGGTGGTGGCGATGACGGCGGCGGAGATGCCGACGTCACGCGCGATGTCGGGACGGCCGGGGCCGGGGGAGACGACGACATTGGCGAAGCGATGCAGATCCAGCCGGGCCGGGTCGTCGACCTCGTCGTTGCGCACGACCGTCGGCTCGACGCCGTTCACCTCGCTGATCAGCTGATACAGGTTGTAGGTGAACGAGTCGTAGTTGTCGATCAACAGCGTGTGCATGGTGTGCCAAACCCTACGCCTGGCCCGGCGGCGCGAACTGTTGTCACATGCCTTCAGTTGCTGTGGGCGAGTGGTGCAGAATGTGGGGCATGTCTGTTGCGCAACCGGTCGAAGTGGATCGCGAGGTCGTCGATTTCGCGATCGTCGGGAAATGGATGGAAGAACAGGGCCTGCCCGGCGGCGCGTTCGAGGGGGTGACCTCGCTGGGCGGCGGCACGCAGAACATCATGCTGCGGTTCCAGCGCGGCGGCCGGGACTATGTGCTGCGGCGCGGGCCGAAGCATCTGCGGGCCAAGAGCAACGAGGTCATCCGTCGTGAGGCGCGACTGCTCGGCGCGCTCAGCGGGACCGGCGTTCGCGCGCCCGAGGTCGTCGCAGCCTGCACCGACGAGTCGGTCATCGGCGCGGTCTTCTACCTGATGGAGCCGATCATCGGCTTCAACCCGCAGAACGAGCTGCCCGAGCTGCACGCGAACGATCCCGAGATCCGGCGGCAGATGGGCCTGTCCGCGGTCGAGGCGATCGCCCGGCTCGGTGCGCTCGACTACCGGTCGCTCGGCCTGGAGGACTACGGCAAGCCGGAGGGATTCCTGGAGCGTCAGGTGCCGCGCTGGCTCGGCGAGCTCGAATCGTATTCGGTCAACGAGGGTTACCCGGGTCCGGAGATTCCCGGCGTGCGGCAGGTCGGGGAGTGGCTGGACCGCAACCGGCCCGCGAACTGGACGCCGGGCATCCTGCACGGCGACTGTCACCTGGCCAACATGATGTTCTCCTACGAGGGGCCGGAGGTCGCGGCGATGGTGGACTGGGAGATGTCCACCATCGGCGATCCGCTGCTCGATCTGGGCTGGCAGATCGCGACCCGGCCCGAGCCGGGCACCACCGGAGCGGCGCTGGTCGGCAAGCTCGGCGCGGTCGGCGGTCTGCCGACCCCCGAGGAGATGGTCGAGCACTACGGCCGGTTCTCCGATCGCGATCTGAGCCACGTCACCTGGTACACCGTGCTGGCCTGCTTCAAGCTGGGCATCGTGCTGGAGGGCACGCACGCGCGCGCCTTCGCGGGGAAGGCGCCCAAGCAGGTCGGCGACTTTCTGCACGCCATCACCCTGGAGCTGTTCGAGCGGGCGCATCGTCTGATGGAGTGACGGACCGTATCTCGACGAAGTCTGGCCGTATATGGATGGCGATTCATATACGGCCAGTTCTATTTTCGACGCATGCCGATCGTTCCCGATGTGAAGAACTGGACCTGGGTGCTGGAGCGCGCCTGCCCCGAATGCGGATTCGACGCCGCCGCGACCGTATACGAGCGGGTGCCCGCGCTGGCGCGGGAGAGCGCCGACCGGTTGCGCGCAGTACTCGAACGCCCCGATGCGCGGCATCGGCCGGACGAGTCGACCTGGGCGCCACTGGAGTACGCGGCCCACGTGCGCGATGTGTGCCGGATCTTCGCGTACCGGGCCGCGGTGGCCACGCGCACCGCCGCGGTGGATCCGCGGGTGCCCGCCTTCGACGCTCGCGGGCTCGCCGCGGACGAGACGCCGGACGGCGTTCCGGTCTTTTCGAATTGGGATCAGGACGCGACCGCGATCGCCGACCGCTACGACACGCAGGAGCCTGCTGCGGTCTCGGGTGAGCTGGCGCTGGCGGCCGAGACGGCGGCCCGGGCGTTCGAAGCGGTGCCGATAGCGGACCGCGGTTTGCGGGTGCGGCGCGGCGACGGGTCGTTCTTCACCGTCGACTCGCTGGCGAAGTACTTCGTGCACGACCTCGTCCATCACGTCCACGACGTTCGCGGCTGAACGGGGGCCAATTCTAGAACGTGTTCGGGCATCGCGTCCTTTCGCACCGATGATTTTTACGGCCGGTACTAGAACGCGTTCCACTTTTCTCGTACTGTGGGTGCAGTCACATTGAAGCACTGTGCACGCGAGAGGTCGACAGGAATGAAGACGAAGGGCGCGATCCTGTGGGGGATCGACGAGCCGTGGTCGGTGGAAGAGATCGAGGTCGGCGATCCGGTCGCCGGCGAGGTGCAGATCCGGATGGAAACCGCCGGTATGTGCCACTCGGATCACCACATCGTCACCGGTGCGACACCGATGCCCGCGTTCCCCGTGATGGGTGGCCACGAAGGCGCGGGCGTGATCACCAAACTCGGGCCGAACGTGCCGAGCGATCTCCAGGTCGGTGACCACGTCATCCTGTCGTTCATCCCGGCGTGCGGCCGCTGTCCGGCTTGCGTTTCGGGCAACATGGCGCTGTGCGACCTCGGCGCGGGTCTGCTGCTCGGCCAGGCGATCAGCGACGGCACCTACCGCATCCAGGCGCGCGGCCAGAACGTCATCCCGATGTGCCTGCTCGGCACCTTCGCGCCGTACATGACGGTGCACCACACCTCGGTGGTGAAGATCGACCCGACCATCCCGTTCGAGGTGGCCTGCCTGGTCGGGTGCGGCGTGCCGACCGGGTTCGGCTCCTCGACGCACGTGGCCAACGTGATGCCAGGTGAGACCGTGGTGATCGCGGGCATCGGCGGCGTCGGCATGAGCGCGCTGCAGGGCGCGGTGCTCTCCGGCGCGTCCAAGGTCGTCGCCATCGACCCCAACCCGTGGAAGCGGGAGCAGGCGCAGAAGTTCGGCGCCACCCACACCTACGCCAGCATGGCCGAGGCCATCATGCCGCTGATGGACGCCACCGAGGGACGGATGGCCGAGAAGGTCATCCTCACCATGGGCGAGATGCACGGCGACTACATCGAAGAGGGCCTGATCCTCACCGCCAAGGCGGGCACCCTGGTGGTCACCTCCATGGGCCGCATGGACGCCGGCGACGTGAAGATGAACAGCTTCCTGCTGTCCATGCTGCAGAAGACGGTGAAGGGCTGCATCTTCGGCGGCGGCAACGCCCGCCAGGACGCGCCGCGCCTGCTGTCGCTGTACAAGTCCGGCCAGCTCAACCTGGACGACATGGTGACTCGCAGCTACAAGCTGGAGGAGATCAATCAGGGCTACCAGGACATGTTGGACGGCAAGAATATTCGCGGCATCATCCGCTACACCGAAGCCGACTGGTAGATCAGCGGCCGACCCGCTCGGCGAGCCGGACCGCGACCTGGGTGATCAGATCGTGCGGCATCGGCGCGCCGAGCGGGAACCGCAACGTCCCCTTGCCCGCGCGGTAGGGCTCGATCGCGCGCTCGAAAGCCATGTCGCCCTCCGGGATCGGGTAGAGGCTGACGTGCTCCTTCCATCCCGCGAAGTGCACGATGTTACGGCCGTGCAGCTTGAAGGTCGGGATGTCGTAGCTGATCGACTCGACGGCGCCGGGCAGGGCGGTGTGGATCGTCCTGCGCAGCTCGGCCAGGGCGGCGCGCACTTCTTCCGGAAAGCCCGAGATGTAGGCGTCGATGGTCGCGGGACGCCCTGCCACGAGGTCCTCCGATCGGGTGATCGATCCGACGAGTAGGTCGAGCGTCGTCAGTGTACGCAGCCATGGGCGGGTTACCCGGCTCATCCAGGCGGAATCGGCCGTGGTCGCGTCGGTCGTGTCGCAGTCACCGGTCGAGGTGATCTCGGCGACGCACGATCGCTGCCGATCCGGACCGTGTCACGGAACGGCCATGTCGCGGGAATCGCCCGGTCCTGTATGTCGGATCGGCGTCCACACCGCCGGTCGACTGCGTGCTGCGTGCGATCAGCAGCGCCGCGGCGATCGGACTCTGCTGCCCAGCAGTGCTTCGCGCGCGGTGCGATTGCGCATGGTCGAGGACGGCCATACCGAGGCGACATCGCCGCCGCTGGTACGTGGCCGCGTGCTGCATGCGATCAGCAGCGCTGGGCCGATCAGTAGCGCTGCGGCGATCGGACTCTGCAGCGCAGCAGTGCTTCGCGCGCGGTGCGGTTGCGCATGGTCGAGGACGGCGATGCCGAGGCGGCGTGGCGTCGCCGGTACGTGGCCGCGTGCGATCAGCAGTGTGGGACCGATCAGTAGCGCTGCGTGCGATCAGACCTTGCAGCGCAGCAGTGCCTCGCGCAGGTTGCGGCTGCGCACGTCGTCGAGGACGGCCATGCCGAGGCGATTCATGGTGTAGCCGAAGCCGAGACCGGTGCTCGGATCGGCGAAGCCGAACGAGCCGCCGAGGCCGGTGGTGCCGTAGGCACGTTTGTCGGAGCCGAACCGGAACGAACCGCGCGACTTCCGGAAGCCCAGGTGATAGCGGCTCTTGGTGTGCAACACCAGATCCTCGGCGGGCACGTCGTCGGCGGTGTCGGCCGCGGCGAGCAGGCCGAGCAAGTCGTCGGCGATGGGCAGCGCGCCGGTGCGTGCCGCGGCCGCACCGTAGATCTTGGCCAGCGAGCGGGCATTGCCCACGCCGCCGTGGCCGGGCAATTCCACGCCGAGGAACTCGCGGCGAGTCGCTCGCGCGGGCGCGCCGCAGCGCGGGTTGGTCAGTGCCGCATGGGAATACCCGCGCTCCAGGAAGACCTCGACGCCGATGCGCAGCGGCACGTCGCGCTCGTAGCGCAGGATGTCCATGCCCTTGGTGGCCGAGAGCACGGCGACGCGCTCGATCGGCTCGTCGGCGGGCAGGCCGATGAAGAAGTCCGCGCCGAGCGGCTCGGCGATGTCCTCGGCGAAGACGCGTCCGAGCGTCCGGCCACGAGGATCGACGCGGCGCACCAGCTCGCCCTGGTAGAGCCCGAGGGTGATCGCGTGATAGCCGTGCCGGGTGCCGGGCCGCCACGCGGGCTTCTGCGCGGCGAGGATCTTCGCGAGGCCGTCGAGATCGGCGATCTGCGACAGTTTCACGATGGTGTCGAGTCCCGACAGTCCGGCCTGGTGATCGATGAGCTGGCGTACCGTGATCGCGCCCTTGCCGTGCGCGGCGAACTCCGGCCAGTAGTCGGCGACCGGCTTCTCGTAGTCCAGGACGCCCTTCGACACGGCGGACGCGACCACGAACGCCGCCATGCCCTTCGTCGAGGAGAAGACCGGCACGATCGTGTCCCGCTCCCACGGCTGCGTGCGATGCCGGTCGCGGTACCCGGCCCACAGGTCCACCACGGGCTGGTCGCCCGCGAAAACGGCTACGGCCGCGCCGATTTCGCCGTGCCGGGAGAAATTGCGACGGAACGCGTCGGCGACCGGGCCGAAGCCGGGGGCCACCTCGCCGTGGATCGTGGGTGCAGTCATGGTGCGTCGATGGTACCGGCGGTACCGAGATCTTCCCCCGGGGCTGTGCACACCGGACCGATTTCCGGTCGCGGTGGCACGGCGCCGGCGCGGTCTCGTTAGGCTCGTTTCGTGCGTGCACTCGAGCAGATCAAGGACTGGCCGGTTCGACACGCGGCCGCCGGTGTGGTCACCGGCGCGGGCGCGGTCTCGCAGGGCGACGCCGAGCGCGTCTTCCCGCTGGCCTCGGTCACCAAGCCGCTGGTCGCCTACGGCGTGCTCGTCGCGGTGGAAGAGGGCGCGATCGAGCTCGACCAACCCGCGGGACCGCCGGGCGCGACCGTCCGCCATCTGCTCGCGCACACCTCCGGCCTAGCCTTCGACACCACCGACGTGCTCGCCGAACCAGGCGCCCGCCGCATCTACTCGAGTTCCGGTTTCGAGGTGCTCGCCGAATTCGTCACCGAGCAAACCGGTATCGCGTTCGACGAGTACCTGCGGGACGCGGTGTTCGAACCGCTCGGCATGGAATCCTCGGTGCTCACCGGATCCGCCGGACACGCTTGCCGGTCCACCGTTGCCGACCTGCTGCTGTTCGCCGCCGAACTGCTGAACCCGCGGCTGATCTCCACGCAGACCCACGCCGAGGCGACCACCGTGCAATTCCCCGGCGTGAACGGCATCTTGCCGGGCTACGGCTCGAAGCGGCCCAACGACTGGGGACTCGGTTTCGAAATCCGCGATGGGAAATCCCCGCACTGGACCGGCGGCGCGAACTCCCCGCGCACCTACGGCCATTTCGGCCAGTCGGGCACCTTCCTGTGGGTCGATCCGGCAATTGGGGTGGCGTGTGTCGCGTTGGCGGACGAGAATTTCGGCGACTGGGCACGGGAGGTGTGGCCGGTCCTGAGTGACGCGGTGATCGCCGAAGCGAGACTCGCGGGCAACACGCTCGCGAAGTAACATACGTAACTTCGGGCACTCCAGTACACTCAGGCAACGCCAGCTGGACGGGTCGTTGGGGAAGACGTCCCTCGTCTGAGCTGGAGGTAGTGGTGCGCGCATCGAGTCAGTTCGCGGACGCGACGGCGGGTGTGGTGTGGATCCACTCGTCGCCCGCCGCGTTGTGCCCGCACGTCGAGTGGGCACTCACCTCGGCACTCGGTTCCCCCGCGAAACTGCGCTGGACCACCCAACCCGCCGACGGTCAACTGCGCGCCACCAGCGACTGGATCGGACCCGTCGGCACCGCCGCCAGGATCGCCCAGTCGTTGCGCTCTTGGCCGGTGCTTCGATTCGAGATCACCGAGGACCCCAGCGACGGGGTGGACGGGGAGCGCTACAGCTTCGTGCCCGGGCTGGGGTTGTGGCACGGGTCCACCAGTGCCAATGGTGATGTCACCCTTGGCGAGATGCGGTTGCGGGCGATGCTTCAGGCGGCGCGGGAGCTGGGGAAGTACTCGGCGTACGACCTGGCTTCAGAGATCGATCGCGCGTTGGGGACCGCGTGGGATGAGGATCTGGAGGTCTTCCGCTCCGGGGAGTGTGGTGCGGGTGCGGAAGTGACGTGGTTGCGGCGGGACGTGGGGTAGGTCTTCGGTTAGACCCGCGCGAATTGGGTTCCGCCGCTTGGGTTTCCGGTGGTGCGGTGTGGGGTTTCGTTGGCTTTGGCGTTCATGGGTTGCGTTGGGGTTGGTCGTTGCGTTGGGGAACGTGGTTCCGGGGGCTTGGCCTGCTAGTTCACGCGCGGTTGTTTCAGGTTTGCCTCGAACGGTGCTGGGCGCGTCGGGAGCCGTACCCGGCTTACCTCCCGCAGTCGGTGGGCGTGGGCTCGAGTTCCGGCGTAGTCATCTGGCTGCGGTCCCGTTCTGGTCGGGAGCGGGCGGGGTTCCGGCGTCGGAGTGCGGTGGGTGCGGTGATCGCACACGGAGTTCGCACTCCTGACACTCGCACTGGCGCTGTGACGGGTAAGTGCGTGTGAGGCAGTCGGTGCGACGGTGGCGCGCGTCGCGGGTGAGCACGTGCCGGTTCGGAAAATCGACGGTAGTCATATGGTGGCTATTCGATCTTGAACGGCCACCATATGACTACCGTCGAATCCATTTCTCTATCGACCGTAGTCAAATGGTGGTTGGGGCCTTGACAGACCGACGAGCTCTTCACATTTGCACTCTCTGGACGCAACCACAGCCCGTCGACCACGCCGGAAGCCCGGATCGCGCACCACAACTGCGGGAGGTAAGCCGGGTACGGCACACGACGTGCCCAGCACTGCTCCGAGGCAAACCTGGGTAGGTAGACCTACTGAGCACCGGCAACATTGGGTCCGAAACCCGGGCAGGCCCACCCTCTGGGAACCCCCAACGCTGGGCCCGTCAACCCGACGCAATCCTCCGCCCAAACGAAACCCAAGGACCCGACGGTAGGCGCACCCGGTCGAGCCCCAGCACTGGGAACCGTCGACGAACCGGACATGCCACGCCAAGCCCTCACCGCCTCAGCCTGGGTAACACCAACCGGCTAGCTTCCGGGTGGCCTCACATGCCAGCCGCGAAAGCCCATGAGGATCAGCTGTCTTCGGTCCGCTGCGAACTCACCCGATGGCTCGGAGCAAGCGCCCCCGACCTCGACGCGGACCGCACCCACGGCCACGTCATCAAAGCCCACGCGGCGAGCAGCAAACCGGCCACGGTCGCCAGGTACCAAGGCCACGGTCCGAGCACGTCGAGCAGCGACAGGGTCGAGGGCTTCCGGTTGACGAAACCGTAGTTGGTGTCGGCGAGGGAGTTGAAGACGAACGTGACCGCGACCCACGCCACGGTGACCGCCACGGCGAACCAGTAGCTGCGCCAGGTCGGATGCATGCCGATGCCCCAGGTCAAGTAGATCGCGGCCCAGACGACGGCCAGGTGGATCGCCCAGAAAGCCAGGAACTCGTAGTTCGGGAAGTCGGGGCTCTGCAGCGCCGGTGATATGAGCGCCTGTGTGCTCAGGGTGAGGCACCAGTAGTAGGTCAGCGCGTATGCCCAGCGCTCGTGTGTCAGCAGCGCGTAGCCGGCGACGATGGTCGCGAGATCGGTCAGGCGCAGCGGCACCGAGCGGCTGAGGGCTGGCGGGAACAGGGTGGAGAGATAGATCGCCAGATAGAGCCCCAGCGTCACCACCCCGAACGTCCGGCTGAAACGGCGTGCGGCGGTGTCGTTTCGGTGCTTTCGTCCGATCACGACGACCAGCACCGCGCCCACCGCGAACAAGGCCAGCACGATCCAGTGCGACAGCCCGTATGCGGAGAAATCCCGCTGCGCCGTGGGTGCGTCCACCTAGCCAGTTTAGTGGTGCCGTGGCGTGGATTTTGTGGACGCGGTGCGGGGCGAGTCCCCGAGCAGCGCATCGATGGCGTCGGCTGGTCTGTCTGCGTTCAGTCCGACCACCCGGCGTGCACAACTCCACGTCGAGCATTCGCCAGGGCGTGGAACTGGGGGCAGGTCAGCCGGTCCGCGATCGCGTGGTCAGGCCGCGACCGCGGTGCGGCGGCGCGCCGCGGTGATGCGGCGGCCGATGACGCCCTGGCGTGGGGCGAACAGGTACACCAGCGTGAACGCAACACCCTGGACCACGACCACCATCCCGCCCGGTGCGGTGTCGAGGTGGTAGCTGACGTACAGGCCGATCACCGAGCAGAGCGCGGACACCGCAGGGGCGATCAGCAGCATGCGGCCGAAGCGATCGGTGAGCAGGTACGCCGTGGCTCCGGGAATGATCAGCATGGCCACCACCAGGATGACCCCGACCGCCTGGAGCGCGAGGACCGCGGTCAAGGCGAGCAGCGCGAGGAGCGCGGTGCCGAGAATGCGAGGGCGCAGGCCGATGGCGTGCGCGTGGGTGGCGTCGAAGGCGTAGAGGGTGAAGTCGCGTCGCTTCAGGACGAGGGCGGTGAGGACGATGACGGCGAGGATGGCGATCTGGACGAGTTCGTCACGGCTCACGCCGAGCAGGTTGCCGAAGATGATGTGGTTCAAGTCGGTTTGGCTCGGTGTCACCGAGACCAGGACCAGGCCGAAGGCGAACAGCGTGGTGAACACGATGCCGATCGCCGCGTCTTCCTTGACCCGGCTGGTATTGCGGACGACGCCGATGAGTCCGACGGCGAGGAAGCCGAAGACGACCGCGCCCACCGCGAACGGCGCGCCGACGATGTACGCGAGGACGACACCGGGTAGCACCGCGTGCGACACCGCATCGCCCATCAGGGACCAGCCGATCAGCACCAGCCAGCACGACAGCGTCGCGCACACCACGGCGGTGACGAGGGTGGTGGTCAGCGCCCGGACCATGAACTCGTAGCGCAGCGGATCGACGAAGAACTCGACCAGGGACATCTCAACCCGCCTTCGGAAGTGAATCGCGTTCCAGCACATCGAGTCCGAAGGTCAGGGCCAGTTTCTCCGGGCGCAGGATCTCGTGGGTGTCGCCGTGCGCGAGGACCTTTCGCATGAGCAGTACCGATTCGTCGGCGAGATCGGGAAGTGCGTGCAGGTCGTGGGTGGACACCAGGATGGTGGCGCCGTCGGCGGCGAGTTCACGCAGCAGCGTGGTGATGGTGGCTTCGGAGCGCTTGTCGACTCCGGCGAACGGTTCGTCGAGCAGCAGAATCGTTGCGCCCTGGGCGATTCCGCGCGCCACGAAGGCGCGTTTGCGTTGTCCGCCGGACAATTGACCGATCTGGCGGTCGGCCAGGTCGGTCAGTTCCACACGCTCGAGAGCGTGTGCCACGGCCTCGCGATCCGCGCGACGGGGGCGGCGGGTGAAACCCATATGGCCGTAGCGTCCGGTCATCACCACATCGCGCACCGAGAGCGGGAAACTCCAGTCGACAGCCTCGCTCTGTGGCACATAGCCGAGCTTTCCGGCGCGCCGCGCGGCCGCGGGATCGGCTCCGTCGATGCGCGCCGTGCCCCGATCGGGTCGCACCAGACCCATGATCGTCTTGAACAGCGTCGACTTGCCGGAGCCGTTCATGCCGACGAGTCCGCACACGCGTCCTGGTTGCAGGGTCAGATCGACGCCGTCGAGCGCAAGCACCTCGCCGTAGTGGACTGTGACATCACGGATTTCGATGCTGGGCGTCATGGCCGGGCTCCCGTCAACGCCGCACTGATGGTCTTGGCGTCGTGCCTGATGAGATCCAGGTAGGTGGGCACCGGGCCGTTCGCCTCCGACAGCGAGTCCACGTAGAGCACGCCGCCGAACCGTGCCCCGGTCGCCTCGACCACGCGCTGCATGGGCGCATCCGAGACCGTCGATTCGCAGAACACGGCGGGCACCCGGTTCGCACGGACGAAATCGATGGCCGAGGTGATCTGCTGCGGTGTGGCCTGCTGTTCGGCATTGACGGCCCAGATGTACTTCTCGGTGAGCCCGGCGTCGCGAGCCAGGTAGGAGAACGCGCCCTCACAGGTCACCAGAGCGCGCTCGTTGGGTGGCAGCGTGGCGAGGGTGGATACCAGTTCGTCGTGGATCTTCTGAAGTTCGGCCTGGTAAGCCGCGCCTGCGGCTTCGAAGTCGGCGGAATGTTCCGGATCGAGTTCGCTGAACGCGCGAATCATGTTGTCCACGTAGACCTTCACGTTCAGCGGCGACATCCACGCGTGCGGATTCGGCTTGCCCTGGTATGCGTCTTCGGTGATCGACATCGGCGTCACGCCATCGCTGACGACGACGTGCTTCACGTCGACATCCTCGACGAACTGCGCGAACCAAGCCTCGAGGTTCATGCCGTTGTCGAGGATGAGATCGGCGGTCGAGGCCCGGCGCACATCGCCCGGAGTCGGCTCGTAGCCGTGAATCTCCGCGCCCACCTTCGTAATCGATTCGACGGCGAGATGCTCACCCGCGACCTGACGAGCGATATCGGCGAGCACGGTGAACGTGGTCAGCACCACCGGCTTCTCGTTCCGGTTCGCGGACTCGCCACAGGCGGCGAGGGTAGCGGTCATCGCGACCGTGCCGAGCAGGGCGGCGAGCGCACGAGCGGGGGTGCGGAACAACGGATGGAGCCAAACCTTCACAGGCCGAATAGTAAAGTTCGGCGTACCTAAATTTCAAGTTGGAGCGTTCCGAACAGTGCTTTCGCTCCCGCCCGGTGCCGAGGGTGACAACTTGGGAACCCCGGGGTCAGCGGCGTCCAGCAAAGCGGCCGCCGTGTCTGCTGCCTCGAACGGTATTCGACAGCACTGTCGGCGAGATGGCAAAGGCCGATGACGTGCGCCGTCGAGGTCCGCCGTCGACCACCCTCCGAGCGCTTCCTTTGAGGCCCGTGCGCATCCGATCAGCAGTCAGGAAAGCAGTGGTCACGGCTTGCTGCGGTCCGGGTTAGAGCAGCGCCCGCCGAGCGAACACCCACCGGACACTGACCACCCGACGCAACCACAAGCATGAGGGTCCGGGGGGAGCGGCTTTGGGTAGGTGAGCCAGAGGCGGGGGTCCGGGGGCGGAGCCCGCCGGGTGGGGGGTGGGGGCTCCGCCCCCGCAAAACACGACGAAACGAGACAAGGCCCGCGCCCTCCGTGGGCATGGGTCTCGCATCGAGTGAAGTGGGCGCAGAGGGGATCGAACCCCCGACCGCTGGTGTGTAAAACCAGTGCTCTACCGCTGAGCTATACGCCCGTGTCCCGTCGGTGGGGCCGACGGGCAACGGTCTATGAATCTAGCGCGGAGAGCGCTTTCTCCCAAGCCGCCTGGTCACGGGGCTCTCCGGGGCCGTTCATCTCGGAGAAGCGGATGTATCCGTCGCGGTCGACGACGAAGGTGCCGCGGTTGGGATAGCCGGACTTCTCGTTGAAGACGCCGTAGGCCTGGGCGATGGCGCCGTGCGGCCAGAAGTCGGAGAGCAGGGGGAAGGTGTAGCCCTGCTCGGCGGCCCAGATCTTGTGGGTTGGCGGCGGGCCGACGGAGATGGCGAGGATGTCGGCGTTGTCATTCTGGAACTTGGGCAGCTCGTCGCGCACCTTGCACAGCTCGCCCTGGCAGATGCCGGTGAACGCGAGCGGATAGAACACGATCAGCACGTTCTTCTTGCCGCGGTAGTCCGACAGCGTGACGTCCTGGTTGTTCTGGTCCCGCAGCGTGAAATCCGGCGCGAGGGTGCCCACCTCGAGCGGCATACGCGATCCTCCATCGGTTCGGGTCTCCACCGGGCGGCGGTAACACCGCCCGGCGAAACCATAGCGAAAGGCTCAGCGCTGCTTCGACGGAGCCTTCGGCTGTACCAGTCTGCTGCCGGTCCAGGCGCCGAGGCTGATCGCCGAGGTCTGGGTCAGACCGGCGGTCGGCGCTGCTTCGGCGATCTCGCTCGGATCGACATGGCCAGGCTGGCCGGTCTTGGGAGTGAGGACCCAAATGAAACCGTCGTCGGCCAGTGGGCTGATGACCTCCATCAGCTCGTCGGCCAGATCGCCGTCCCCGTCTCGCCACCACAGCAGTACGGCGTCGACGACCTCGTCGGAGTCCTCGTCGACCATTTCACCACCGCTGGCGTCCTCGACATCGGCCCTCAGGTCGTCGTCGGTATCCTCGTCCCAGCCCAGCTCCTGGACAACCATGCCGTGTGTAATGCCAAGCTTCTGAGCGTAGTTCTGCGCGTCCGCCGCGGCGACCACGGTGGTGTCCTCCTCAACTCCAGACAGTAGATAGTTGCAAGCGAACATGGTTATCGGCTCGAGCGCAAGCCGATCGGCCGAAATGATCACGAATGTCGCGTCGGACGCCGTGTCGTCCGCGTTACGGGCACGCGGTGCGGACGGCGTTGCGCGCGTCGTTCACCCGCTTGCTCGCCTCGTTGAGCGCGCCGACGGGCGCGGTGTAGGTCATGGTGCGGGTCTCCGCGGCCAACGCGCGTGCGGCGGCGACATATTCGGTGAGGTTCGCGACCAGATCCGGCGGCAGAGGCTCCGCGGCGGTGTTCACTCCGGTTTCGACCTTCGTTGCGGCGTCTTCGAGGGTTTGCACTGCCGCGTCGCGCTTCGCGGCGTAGTCGGGTGCGTTGGAATCATGCGCGTCGACGAAGGCGTTGTAGCTCGTCACGCCCGCGCCGGTGATGGCGGGGAACTGCGCGCAGTTGTCGCTGATCGCCTGGGCTTGCGCCGCCGCCCGCCGTGAGGAGGTGGCGGCGGCCGACGATGCCGCCGCTTCTGTCTTGTACGCGGCCAGCTCCGACGTGTTCGGATAGGCGTTCCCCGCCACCCGATCGGCGCAGCCTGCGACCGTCAATCCGGCCGCGACGGCGGCGGTCGCGCACACCAGTCCGAACCCGCGTGGGTTCAGCAGCTTCATCGTCCTCTCCACTCTCGGTGGTCCATCGGCGGTCATCGAAAAACAGGTGTTCAGGCGGCTGAGCGACGCCAAGTTCCCGGCGCTTGCCGGGGCAACTGGGGAGTAACCAGTTTCCTGCAAACGGTACTGGATTTCCTGCTGACATGATGACCTGGGACGCATCCTCGGCAAGGATGGAGGGTGCGCCCGAACCTTACGTAACGGGTGGTCCGCCCACCAGCGCGCCCGCCCGGGGAAACAGACGCCACAGCATGTCCACCCCTGTACGAGGAGCAGATTTGACCGACCTGATCGACTCTTCCGTTCCAGCGAAATCCGCTGCGAACGCCGCCGCCCCCGCCACCGCCGCCGGACGCGAATCGAACGGTTCGCAGCCGCAGTCGGGTGGACGTGTGCGGGTGATCCGCGAAGGGGTGGCGTCCTACCTGCCTGACATCGACCCGGAGGAGACGAGCGAGTGGCTCGAATCCTTCGACGAGATGCTCGATCGCGAGGGCCCCGGCCGGGCCCGCTACCTGATGTTGCGCCTGCTGGAGCGGGCCGGTGAACGCCGGATTGCCATCCCGTCGCTGACCTCCACCGACTACGTCAACACGATTCCCACCGAGAACGAGCCGTGGTTCCCCGGCGACGAGGAGGTGGAGCGGCGCTACCGGGCCTGGATCCGCTGGAACGCGGCGATCATGGTGCACCGCGCGCAGCGGCCCGGCATCGGCGTCGGCGGCCACATCTCGACCTACGCCTCCTCCGCGGCGCTCTACGAGGTGGGCTTCAACCACTTCTTCCGCGGCAAGAACCACACCGGCGGCGGCGACCAGATCTTCATCCAGGGTCACGCCTCGCCCGGCATCTACGCGCGCGCCTTCCTGGAAGGCAGGCTCAGCACCGACCAGCTCGACGGCTTCCGGCAGGAGTACAGCCACGGCGGCCTCGGCCACGGGCTGCCGTCCTACCCGCACCCGCGGCTGCTGAACAATTTCTGGGAATTCCCGACGGTGTCCATGGGTCTCGGCCCGATGAACGCCATCTACCAGGCGCGGTTCAACCACTACCTGCACGACCGTGGCATCAAGGACACCTCCGACCAGCACGTCTGGGCGTTCCTCGGCGACGGCGAGATGGACGAGCCGGAGTCGCGCGGCCTCGCGCACGTGGCCGCCATGGAGGGCCTGGACAACCTGACCTTCGTGGTGAACTGCAACCTGCAGCGCCTGGACGGTCCGGTGCGCGGCAATGGCAAGATCATCCAGGAGCTGGAGTCGTTCTTCCGCGGCGCGGGCTGGAACGTCATCAAGGTGATCTGGGGCCGCGAGTGGGACGCGCTGCTCGGCGCCGATCGCGACGGCGCGCTGGTGAACTTGATGAACTCCACCCCCGACGGTGATTACCAGACCTACAAGGCCAACGACGGCGCCTACGTCCGCGACCACTTCTTCGGCCGCGATCCGCGCACCAAGGCGCTCGTGCAGAACATGTCCGATCAGGACATCTGGAATCTCAAGCGCGGCGGTCACGACTACCGCAAGGTGTATGCCGCCTACGCCGCCGCGATGGCGCACAAGGGTCAGCCGACGGTGATCCTGGCCAAGACCATCAAGGGCTACACCC
This sequence comes from Nocardia sp. NPDC050793, assembly GCF_040654065.1. Taxonomy (NCBI): domain Bacteria; kingdom Bacillati; phylum Actinomycetota; class Actinomycetes; order Mycobacteriales; family Nocardiaceae; genus Nocardia; species Nocardia sp. NPDC050793. Next base: position 231,242 of record NZ_JBFAHG010000005.1, on the reverse strand, counting down.
TCGGCAAGCACTTCGAGGGCCGCAACGCCACGCACCAGATGAAGAAGCTGACGTTGCAGGATCTCAAGGACTTCCGCGACCTGCAGCGCATCCCGATCTCCGACGCCGAGCTGGAGAAGGATCCGTACCTGCCGCCGTACTACCACCCCGGCATGGAGGCCCGCGAGATCCAATACATGCTGGACCGGCGCCAGGCGCTCGGCGGCTTCCTGCCCGAGCGGCGCAGCCTGGCGAAGCCTCTGCAACTGCCGGGCGACGAGGCATATCGCTCGGTGCGCAAGGGCTCGGGCAAGCAGAATGTGGCCACCACGATGGCGCTGGTGCGCCTGATGAAGGAACTGTTGCGGGACAAGGAGATCGGCAAGCGGATCGTGCCGATCATCCCCGACGAGGCCCGTACCTTCGGTATGGACTCGTGGTTCCCTTCGTTGAAGATCTACAACCGCAACGGCCAGTTGTACACATCGGTCGACGCGGAATTGATGCTTGCCTACAAAGAGAGCGCGATCGGACAGATCCTGCACGAGGGCATCAACGAGGCCGGTTCGACGGCGTCGTTCACCGCGGCGGGCACCTCTTACGCCACGCACGGCGAGCCGATGATCCCGTTGTACATCTTCTACTCGATGTTCGGCTTCCAGCGCACCGGCGACGGACTGTGGGCGGCCGCGGATCAGCTCGCGCGCGGATTCGTGCTCGGAGCGACCGCCGGGCGAACCACGCTGACCGGTGAGGGCCTGCAGCACAACGACGGCCATTCGCTGCTGCTCGCCTCCACCAATCCCGCGGTGGTGACCTACGATCCGGCCTTCGCCTTCGAGATCGCCCACATCGTGCGCGACGGTCTGCGCCGGATGTACGGCGGCGGCGTCACGCCGTCGCATCAGGCCGCGCTGCCGGGCACCGAGCCCATGGAGCGGCCCGACACCGACACCTTCGGCGGCGAGGACATCTTCTACTACATCACCCTCTACAACGAGCCGTACCAACAGCCGGCCGAGCCGGACGACCTGGACGTCGCGGGCCTGCTCAGGGGCCTGTACCTGTACCGGCGCGGCGGCGAGGGCGACGTGCGCGCCCAGATTCTGGTCTCCGGCGTCACGGTGCCCGACGGCTTGCGCGCGCAGGCGCTGCTCGCCGAGGAGTGGGGTGTGCAGGCCGATGTCTGGTCGGTGACCTCGTGGGGCGAGCTCCGCAAGGAGGCGCTGGCCAAGGAGATCGCGGCGCTGCGCAAGCCGGGCGAGGATCCTGGCGTCCCGTACGTCACCGAGGCGCTTTCGCGGGTCGATGGCCCGTACGTCGCCGCGACCGACTGGATGCGCGCCGTGCCCGATCAGGTGCGCAAGTGGGTGCCCGGCGACTTCACCACGCTCGGCACGGACGGGTTCGGCTTCTCCGACACCCGGCCCGCCGCGCGGCGCGTCTTCAATGTCGACGCGCAGTCGATCGCGGTCGCGGTACTTGCCGGGCTCGGCCGAACCGGCAAGATCGACCCGGCCAAGGCCGTCGAGGCCGCCGCGAAGTATCGGATCGACGACGTGGACGCCGCGCCGAAGGCGGCGGTGGGTTCGGACGAAGACCTCGCATAGCGGAATATTGGATTGTGGAACGTAAACCGCCGCGGCCCCGCCGGGTCTCCGAAGGCTCCTCCGAGCACGAGGTGTATCTGCCGACCGGCGCGCTCTCTCCGAACCGGCAGAATCGCGACCCGCTCCCGGACACACTGCTCAAACGGGTGAAGCAGTTCTCGGGACGACTGTCCACCGAGGCGGTCGGGTCGATGCAGGATCGGTTGCCGTTCTTCGCCGATCTGGACGCCGCGCAGCGTGCGGGCGTCCAGATGCTGGTGCAGACCGCGGTGGTGAACTTCCTGGAGTGGCTGCAGGATCCGGACAGCGACATCCGGTTCAGCCTGGACGCCTTCCAAGTGATTCCGCAGGATCTGGCGCGGCGGTTGACGCTGCGCCAGACGGTCGACATGGTCCGCGTGGCCATGGAGTTCTTCGAACAGTGGCTGCCCGCGCTGGCGCGCAACGACCGGCAGCTTGTCGCGCTCACCGAGGCGGTGCTGCGATACGGGCGTGAGCTCGGTTTCGCGGCCGCCTCGGTGTACGCCAGCGCGGCGGAATCACGCGGCGCGTGGGACACCCGCCTCGAGGCGCTCGTGGTGGACGCGGTGGTGCGCGGCGACACCGGTCCGGACATGCTGTCCAGGGCCGCCACGCTGAACTGGGACGCCACCGCGCCCGCCACCGTGCTCGTCGGCACGCCGCCGGGGGAACAGGGCGTCTCGTCCGTGGGTTCGGTGCACGCCATCGCGGCGCGGCACGGGCGGGCGGCGCTCGCGGTCGTGCAGGGCACCCGGTTGGTCATGGTGGTGAGCGGGCATCTCGGCGACGCCGGATACGTCTCGCCGTTCCTGGCCGACCTGCTCGCCGAGGTGTTCTCCGACGGTCCTGTGGTCATCGGACCGACCACCCGGACGCTCGGCGCGGCGCACGCGAGCGCCGTGGAGGCGCTGGCGGGCATGGAGGCCGTTGTGGGCTGGCGTGGGGCGCCGCGGCCGGTGCACGCGGCCGAGTTGTTACCCGAACGCGCGTTGTTGGGTGATCGAGGTGCGATCGACGCGCTGAACGAGTATGTTGTCCTCCCGTTGGCCGCCGCTGGATCGGCGCTTGCCGACACCCTCGACGCCTATCTGGATTGCGGGGGAGCGGTCGAGACGTGTGCCCGTCAGCTGTACGTCCATCCAAATACGGTTCGCTACCGACTCAAACGAATCGCTGAGATCACCGGCCGTGATCCTATGAATCCGAGGGACGCATACGTACTCCGTATCGCGGCAACAGTGGGTCGTTTGACACGAACACGTAACGAAACGCCAACATCAGCCCCAGAGGCAACTCCGATCCCGATCGGTCACGAAGGGCTGTAACGCGGAAGGCGAGTCGATCGATCGGGTCGACCCACGTGGGATTTTGTGGGACCCCCACAAAACCGATCCGGAAGCTTCATTCGCGCCGACATCTCGTGCGGCGGGGCTCACAGTGTTTTCTTAGAGGCGTGATCGCGTTGTTCGCCCCTGGACAGGGGTCCCAGACACCCGGCATGCTCGCGCCTTGGCTCGACCTTCCCGGCGCGAATGATCGCCTCGCCCAGTGGTCCAAGGCCTCCGGCCTCGACTTGGTTCGTCTCGGCACCACCGCGACGGCCGAGGAGATCGTCGACACCGCGGTGACCCAGCCGCTGGTGGTCGCGGCAGCGCTGCTGGCCTACACCGAAATCGACCAGGATTCGCTTCCGGCCGCTACGATCATCGGCGGACATTCGGTCGGTGAGTTCGCCGCCGCCGCTGTCGCCGGCGTGATCAGTCCCGATGAGGCCGTCGGCTTGGCCGCTCTCCGCGGTGCGGAGATGGCCAAGGCATGCGCGCTGGAGCCGACCGGAATGTCCGCGGTGCTTGGCGGCGACGAAGCCGCCGTACTGGAGCGACTCGCTGAACTGGACCTCGTTCCGGCCAACCGCAACGCGGTGGGCCAGATCGTGGCCGCGGGCAAGCTGGATGCCCTCGCGGAGCTCGCCGCGAATCCGCCGGAAAAGGCGCGGGTTCGGGCGCTGCCCGTGGCGGGCGCCTTCCACACCGCGTTCATGGCTCCGGCCCAGGACGCGGTCGCGGAGGCCATCGCCAAGATCACGCCCAACGATCCGACCCGGGTGCTGCTGTCGAACTTCGACGGGCAGCCGGTGGCCTCGGGTCAGGACGCGATCGACAAGCTCGCCGCACAGGTCACCCGACCCGTGCGCTGGGATCTGTGCACCGAGACCGTCCGGCAGGCGGGCGTCTCGGCGGTGGCGGAGCTGCCACCGGCCGGAACGCTGGTCGGCATTGCGAAACGAGAGCTGAAGGGCACGCCGAACCTGGCGCTGAAAACCCCCGAGGACCTCCCCGCGTTGGCCGAACTGACGACCTCCGGCTAGCTTTCTCCGCGACCGTGCATCGAAATAATGCGAGGTCGTGACCGAACCGACGGTAACTACCGGCGTGCTCGGTCCGAAAAACAAAAAGAAAAGCCCTACAAAGTAACAAGAAGGGAGCCACCAAGTGGCCGCTCTGACCCAGGAACAAATCGTCGAGGAACTCGGCAAGATCATCGAAGAGGTCACGGGTATCGAGCCCTCCGAAGTGACGATCGAGAAGTCCTTCGTCGATGACCTGGACATCGACTCGCTGTCCATGGTCGAAATCGCTGTGCAGACCGAGGACAAGTACGGTGTGAAGATCCCGGACGAGGATCTGGCCAGCTTGAAGACGGTCGGCGACGCTGTCGCCTACATTCAGAAGCTCGAGGCCGAGAACGCTGACGCGGCCGCGGAGCTCAAGGCCAAGTTCGACGCCGAGTAGGGCCGAAAAAGTGACCACTCCTTCCACCCTGAACGGGAATTTCCCCAACGTCGTCGTAACGAGCCTGGCGGCGACCACGTCGATCGCTGGCGACGTCGATGCGACGTGGAAGGGACTCCTCAACGGCGAGAGCGGCATCGACGTTCTCGAGGATTCCTTCGTCGAGGAATACGACCTCCCGGTCCGCATCGGCGGCCACCTGAAGGTCAACCCCGACACCCTGCTGAGCAGGGTCGAGATCCGTCGCATGGCCTACGTCGAGCGCCTCGCGACCGTCCTCGGTCGCGAGGTGTGGAAGAACGCGGGCAGCCCGGAGGTCGACCTCGACCGTCTGGGTGTGGCGATCGGCACCGGTCTCGGTGGCGGCGACGCGCTCATCGACTCGGTCGACAAGCTGAAGAACGGCGGCTATCGCAAGATTTCGCCGCTCGCTGTTCAGATGGTCATGCCGAACGGACCGTCGGCCTGCGTCGGACTCGAGCTGAAGGCCCGGGCAGGAGTGGTCACTCCGGTCTCGGCGTGCTCGTCCGGATCGGAAGCCATCGCCAACGCGTGGCGGATGATCGTGATGGGTGACGCCGACATGGTCGTTACCGGCGGCGTCGAGGGCTTCATCGACTCGGTGCCGATCGCGGCGTTCTCCATGATGCGCGCGATGAGTACGCGCAACGACGACCCCAAGGGTGCGTCGCGTCCGTTCGACAAGGACCGCGACGGCTTCGTCTTCGGCGAGGCCGGTGCGCTGATGACCCTCGAGACCGAGGAGCACGCCAAGGCGCGCGGTGCCACCATCCACGCCCGTCTGCTCGGCGCAGGCATCACCTCGGACGGCTTCCACCTGGTCGCCCCCGACCCCGAGGGCACCGGCGCCGCCCGCGCGATGACCCGCGCGATGCAGACCGCAGGCCTGTCCAAGCAGGACATCACCCACATCAACGCGCACGCCACCGCGACGCCGATCGGCGACACCGCGGAAGCGAACGCGATCAACAAGGCCGTCGGCAACCACCCGTCGGTGTACGCGCCCAAGTCGGCGCTGGGTCACTCGATCGGCGCCGTCGGCGCGCTCGAGTCCGTGCTGACCGTGCTCAGCATCCGGGACGGAATTGTCCCGCCGACGCTGAACCTGGAGAACCAGGACCCGGAGGTCGACCTCGACGTGGTGAAGGGTGAAGCCCGCCGCCAGGAGATCGAGTACGCGATCAACAACTCCTTCGGTTTCGGTGGGCACAATGTCGCGCTCGCCTTCGGTCGCGCATAGCCGCACGACTGACTGCAACAACGATCCCCGGTGGGGTCGGCCAACAGAACTGGCCCGACCCCACCGGAGTTCGACATACGCAGCCGCGGTAGCGGCATCTCTTGATTGAGGAGTAAACGCGATGACAATCATGGCTTCCGCGTTTCAACCAGAAACTGCGACCGATCCGCGTGACCCGCTGGGCCGGCTCCAGCGTTTCTTCGATCCCGGCACCGTTCTTCCGCTACATCCGCGTGACAAGTCCGGTGTCCTCGCCGCCATCGGCGAGGTGGACGGTGTCCGCACCGTGGCCTACTGCTCCGACGCCACCGTCATGGGCGGCGCGATGGGCGTCGAGGGCTGCAAGCACATCGTCGACGCGATCGACACCGCCATCGACTCCGGTGTTCCGGTCGTCGGCCTCTGGCACTCCGGCGGCGCCCGGCTCGCCGAGGGTGTCGAGGCGCTGCACGCGGTCGGCCTGGTCTTCGAGGCCATGGTCCGCGCGTCCGGCCTGGTTCCGCAGATTTCCGTGGTGCTCGGCTTCGCCGCGGGCGGCGCCGCCTACGGTCCCGCCCTCACCGACATCGTGATCATGGCCCCCGAGGGCCGGGTCTTCGTCACCGGCCCCGACGTGGTGCGCAGCGTGACCGGCGAGCAGGTCGACATGGCCACCCTCGGCGGCCCGGAGACGCACGGCAAGAAGTCCGGCGTGTGCCACATCGTCGCCGACGACGAGGCCGATGCCATGCACCGCGCCCGCCGCCTGGTGTCGATGTTCGCCGAGCAAGGCGAGTTCGACCTGGGTGCCGCCGCGCACGGCGACGTCGACCTGAAGGCGATGCTGCCGGAGTCGGCCAAGCGTGCCTACGACGTCAAACCGATCGTGCACGAACTGCTCGACAACGTCGACGGCGAGTCCTCGTTCGAGGAACTGCAGGCCGGATACGCGCGCAGCATGGTGGTCGGTCTCGGCCGCCTCGGCGGACGCACCGTCGGCGTGCTGGCCAACAACCCGCTGCGCCTCGGCGGCTGCCTGAACTCCGAGAGCGCCGAGAAGGCGGCTCGGTTCGTGCGGCTGTGCGACGCGTTCGGCATTCCGCTGATCGTCGTCACCGACGTGCCCGGTTACCTGCCCGGTGTCGGTCAGGAGTGGGAGGGCGTGGTGCGTCGCGGCGCGAAGCTGCTGCACGCCTTCGCCGAGGCCCGCGTCCCGCGCGTCACCTTGGTCACCCGCAAGATCTACGGCGGCGCCTACATCGCCATGAACGCCCGCTCGCTCGGCGCGACCGCGGTGTACGCCTGGCCGGGTTCCGAGGTGGCCGTGATGGGTGCCAAGGCCGCGGTCGGCATCCTGCACAAGAAGGCACTCGCCGCCGCTCCCGAGGAGGAGCGCGAGGCGCTGCACGAGCGGCTCACCGCCGAGCACGAGAAGATCGCGGGCGGCGTCGAGCGCGCCATCGCGATCGGCGTCGTGGACGAGGTCATCGACCCGGCCAAGACCCGCAGCGTCATCGCCGCCGCGCTGGCCGCCGCGCCCGCGCGCAAGAGTCACCACAAGAACATCCCGCTGTGATGTGAGGACTCCGCGTGGGCCCCGGGAATCGTCCCGGGGCCCACGCTTTTTCCGTCCCGAAGGAGATCCGCCGTGCCGGAGCGCTACGAGGTCAGCAAGGTGCACAGCTGCGAGTTCTGCGGCACCGAGGAGCAGATGCTCGGTTCCTGCGCCGAGGTGGCGGACGCGCGGTCGCTCGCCGAACAGGACGCGCGCCGGACACTGGAGTGGCGCCCTGTGCTCGAAGCGGAGCCGTGGCCGTTGCATGCCGATCCGGAGGACGGGCAGTTCGAGTACGTCATCCATCGCCGCGAAGACGCGTGAGAGGCGATCGCGTGGATTGCGGTGCTGAGTAGCATCGAGGGGTGCGTTACGAGGATCTTGCCGACGAGCCGTGTTCCATCACGCGGCCGCTGGTGGTTCTCGGTGACCGGTGGACGCTGGTCATCCTCAAGTACGCGTTCTCCGGGATTCGCCGGTTCAACGGCTTCCAGAGCGCGCTCGGCATTTCCCGCAGCAGGCTGCAGGACCGGCTGGACCGGTTGATCGAGCACGGCATCCTGGTGAAGCGACCGGCGGCGGTCGGCGCGCACGAGGAGTATCGGCTCACCCAGAAGGGGCACGACATCTACCCGATCCTGATGGCCATCCGGGATTGGGGCGATGCCTACATGGCGCCGGACGGTCCGCCGGTGCACTACCGTCATCGCGAATGCACCGGCGAGGCGCACGTCCGGCTCGAATGCGACGTCTGCGCAGGCGAGCTGACCGCCCGCGATGTCAGCCCCGAACCGGGGCCGGGCCTGACGGGGGCGGACCGCCAGGTCGGCTGATTCGTGAGAAGTGTTGGTGCGGTGCCGATCCCGTTGATCAGTCGGTGAACCAGGCGGCGACCTGGTCGGTCTGGTCGCGGCTGGTGCGGAAGCCGTTCACCGGGTGGTCGGTGTCGGGGTAGCCGAAGGAGATGGCCGCCACGACGCGGCGGTTCTCGGTGAGTCCGAAATACTCACGGAGGAAAGGCGAATAGGAGGCGAGGGCGGCCTGCGGGGCCGCGCCGAGCCCGAGGCTCTGGGCGGCGAGCAAGAACGTGCCGATGTAGAGGCCGCAGTCGACGGCGCCGTAGACGCCGAGATCGGCCTCGGTGCTGATGATCGCGACGTGCGGTGCGTCGAAGAGTTCGAAATTGCGCAGCGCTTGGCGCATGGTGCCCGCCTGGTCGCCCTTGACGATTCCGACACTGTCGTACAGTTGCAGCCCGCACTCGCGTCTGCGGTCCCGGTAGATCCCGGTGTATTGCGCGGGGAATGCGAAATCCGGTGCGGGCGCGGCACTTTGGACATGTTCGAGCAGTTCCTTGCGGAACCGATCGGTGGCCGCGCCTTCGGTGATGGCAACCTGCCACGGCTGGGTGTTGCACCAGGAGGGGGTCCGCTGGGCCGCGCGCAGCAGCGCCTCGATGGTCGGTCGCGGTACCTGGTCGGAGCGGAACAACCGGCAGGTCCATCGCTCGTCGAGGATTCGGGTCAGGGTCGCGAACGCGTCGGTGGGCGCAGTGGTTGGGCTCATGGACGGCCTCCTCCAGGTTGGTTCCATTTCGAGACTGAATGCTAGTCGCTATGGTCTCTTTTTAGAACCGGCGCGCCCGCGGCGTCCTGACGAGGCACAATCCCACCCATGGGTCCGCACCCAAGGGAGCGCAAACGGCATGGGCGGCACTACACCCCGCCTGCGCTGGCGCGGTTCCTCGCGCGGCGGCTGCTCGCGCACGCCCCGCGTCCCGGGCCGAACGGTGAGTTGCGTCTGCTCGACCCGGCATGCGGCGACGGAGAACTCCTGCTCGCCCTGCACCTGGAAGCCGCGACCCTGCTGCCCGGCGTCCGCCTCCGGCTGACCGGGTACGACCTGGACGAGTCCGGGCTCGCCGCGGCGCGGACACGGGCGGCGGCCGAGCACGTCGAGGTCGACTGGCACGCGGGCGACTTCCTCGCCGATGCCGCGGACCTCGAGGACGGGTCCTTCGACGCGATCATCACCAACCCGCCCTACGTGCGCACCCAGCAGCTCGGCGGCGACACCGCGCGGCTGCTCAGCAGGCAGTACGGGCTGCGTGGCCGCATCGATCTCACCCACCCGTTCGTCGCCGCCGCGCCGCGACTGCTCTGTTCGGGCGGGGCTCTCGGCCTGTTGTGTGCCAATCGGTTCCTGACCACCAAGGCGGGGGCGAACATTCGGGCGGTGCTGCTCGGCGAGCTGTCCCCGGTCGAGCTGTACGACCTCGGCGACACCAAGCTCTTCGCGGCCGCGGTGCTGCCCGCTGTCACCATCGCCACCAGGGGCGGCCACGGTGCGGTGTGCCGTCACGTCTCGGCCTATGAGGTGCCGTCTGGTGAGATCTCCCCTGCCGCAGATCTTTTCGATGCATTGCTCGCCGAGTCCGGATCTTTTGTCCGGCACAAGGGACGCACCTTCGCCGTGGAGGTCGGCACCCTGTCGACCGGTGCGCCGGCAAACCCCGCCCCGTCCCAGGTAAGCACCGGCGAGCCCGAGCATGGCGGGAGCCGAGGCGTGGATACGCACACCGCGTGGCGGATGTCGCGACCGGGCGTTGACGCCTGGCTCGACCGCATCGGCGCGGGCACCTGGCGGAGTTTCGGCGAGGTGGCCCGCATCAGGGTGGGCATCAAGACGACCGCCGACCGGGTGTTCATCTCCGACCGCTGGGCCCAGGTGCGCCCGCGCCCGGAGCCGGAGTTGCTGTTGGAGCTGATCACCCACCACGATCTGGCGCCGTGGCGGATCGAGCGGACCGCCGACACCAGGGTGCTCTACCCCTACGACACCGCCGCGCCGCGCCGGGTTCCGGTGGATCTGCGCGAATTTCCCCGCGCCGCAGCGTATCTGCGCCGCCATCGGACGACGCTCGCCGGGCGCAAGTACCTCACCGAGAGCGGACGCGAATGGTTCGAGATCTGGGTGCCGCAGCGGCCGAACCTGTGGCGGGTGCCGAAACTGGTGTTCCCCGATATCAGCGAACGGCCGCGTTTCGCACTGGACCGATCGGGTGCGGTGGTGAACGGCGACTGCTACTGGATCTCGCTGGACGATCTCGGCGGCGACGAGCGGGCGCAGCTGCTGGCGTATCTGTTGATGGGCGTGGCCAATTCGGCCCTTGGTCTGCGCTACTACGACGCGGTGTGCGGCAACCGCCTGTACTCGGGGCGGCGGCGGTGGATCACCCAGTACGTGTCCCGGCTGCCGTTGCCCGACCCGGACCTCCCGGCGTCCGCGGAGATCGCGACTCTGGTCGCCGAGCTGGTCGACGGCGACCGCGCGCCCGAGGACGCCGCGCGGCACCGCCTCGACGAGCTGGTGGACGCGGCGTTCGGGCTGGGCTCACGCGGAAGCGCGGACACCGACCATGGGCAGCAGGGTGCGTCGGGCGAACACGCGACCGGCCTCGGCGTCGCCGAGCGGGATGAGCCCGTCGGGAGTGAGCGCCAGGGAGAGCGCGAGCCGGGCCATGATCTCGGCGACCAGATCGGCATCGAAGTCGGCGTCCCCGCCCCGTAGTTCGCGCAGCTTGTCCGCCAGGTAGCCGCGGCCGACCGCGAGGATCGGACCGCCCTCGGTGGTGAGCCGGGGCAGGATCAGGTCGGGCTCGGTGCGCAGCAGCCTGCGCAGCAGTTCGTTGCCCGCGATGGCCGTGATGAAGGCGACGAAGATCTCCACCAGCTGGTTCTCGGTGCCATCGACGGTCTGCACCCGCTTGTCGATCTCGGCGACGAAGCGCTGCGCCTCCCGCACGCTCACCGCCTCGACCAGGTCGTTCTTGGATTCGAAGCGCCGATAGAGGGTCGCGGGACTGATGCCTGCCCGGCGCGCGATCTCGCCCATGCTGGTGCGCTTGATCCCGAAGTCCAGGAACGCCGAGAGGGCGCTTTCCAGGAGTTTCTCGCCGTCGGAGACGGGCTTGTCGAGAATGCGCTGGAGCATGGACGGGACGGTGGGCATCGGATCTCCAGTCGTTGGCGCGGAAGCCGGTGCGCAGCGGCGCCGCGACGGTGCGGGTGATGGGCGTTCATTATTTCACCTGCGCGCGGGCACGCGGTCGGAGATCTCGGAAGCTCTGGAATAGCGCAGCATGAAAACTCTCACCATCTCGTCACCCTCGGGTGGTGCGGTCCGGCTCCCGGTGACGAGGTGGGGCGTAACCGGTAACCGATCTTTCCGGGGCGGCTCCGTTGTGGCTAACCTGGTCAGGTGCCCGAGTGGGGCTTGGGGTGAGAGGGGTTGGACCGTGGGGTATTTCGCCGATCGGGTGGTGGTCGTCACCGGAGCGGGTTCGGGGATCGGGCGCGAACTGGCCCTGGCGCTGGCCCACCGCGGCGCGCGGCTCGCGCTCTCGGACAAATCCGACCACGCCGTGGCGACGACGGGAAAGCTCTGCGCCGCGGTCGGCTTCACACCGACGGTGACCGTCCTCGACGTCACCGATCGGGACGCGGTGCTGGCCCACGCCGAACGGACCGCCGCGCGCTACGGGCGGGTGGAGGCGCTGTTCAACAATGCGGGGATCCTGCACTTCGGCGGCGTCGCGGAATCTCCGTTCGAGCACTTCGAGCAGGTCATGGACGTCGACTTCTGGGGAGTCGTCAACGGCACCAAGGCCTTTCTGCCGTACCTGCGGGCGGCCGAGCGCGCCAACGTGGTCAACGTGTCCTCGGCGTTCGGCTTGGTCGCGGTGGCCGGGCACGGACCGTACAACTCGGCCAAGTTCGCGGTGCGCGGCTTCACCGAATCGCTACGTCAGGACATGCGCGCCGCGGGCGGGCGGGTCCGGGTGACCGGCGTCTATCCCGGCGGCGTGCTCACCACCATCGCGCGCACGGCGCAATTCGCGCCCGGTATCGACGGCGCGGCGGTGGCCAGGCGATTCGAGGATCAGGTCGCGCGCACCAGCCCCGAGGCCGCGGCGCGCACCATCCTGCGCGGTGCGGCGCGCGGGGACGCAAAGGTGCTCGTCGGACTCGATGCGCTGCTGGTCGACCTGGTGACCCGGTACGCCGGGTCGTATCACGAACGCGTGCTCGACCTGGTCATGCGCTGAGACCGATCGACAGGATCACTGCCGGGGCAGGTCCAGATCCGCCATTTCCTTTTCGATCGCGTTCGCGGCGAAATCGACGCCGCGGGAGCGCAATTCGTGAACGCGACGCTGGAGCGCCTCGATCCCGCCCGGTTGGGCCGCGATATCGGCCACGCTGACCCGCCGCTTCGGCCGGTGCATACTCGAATCCCGGTACGACACCGTAGTACCTCCTGCCTGTGACGCATCATGCTCGCCGTCCTCGCGGTCTCTCCGAGCCGCCGGACGCCGGTCATGCAGGCGAAATGCTATCAGCCGTTAGTGCTGGACCTTTGATCAGTGTGCTACGTATCACACCACTTTCGCGCTGCGGTGATTGGCCATGTTGTGTAAATAGACGGCGCCGTTGAGCCGGATTCCGTCCTGCTCGGCCTCGCTCAGTTCGCGCCGGACCTTGCCAGGAACCCCGGCCACCAGCGAGCCGGGCGGGATCTGCGCGCCCTCGGGAATCAGGGCGTTGGCCGCGATCAGGCTGCCCGCGCCGATCACCGCGCCGTTGAGCACCGTGGCGCCCATGCCGACGAGCACGTCGTCACCGATGCTGCATCCGTGCAGAATCGCGTTGTGCCCCACGGACACTCCGCTGCCGACGGTCAGCGGGAAACCGGGGTCGGCGTGCAGCACGCAGCCGTCCTGGATGTTGGTGCGCGCGCCGACGGTGATCTGTTCCAGGTCGCCGCGCAGCACCGCGCTGTACCACACGCTCACCTCGGCGCTCAGCGTCACGCGTCCGATCACCGTCGCGTTCGGGGCGAGCCACGCGCTCTCATCGATCTCCGGCGCGAAACCGCCGACCTCAATCCTCATGCAGGCAACGTAGCCGCGTCGCGCCGGTAGGCGCGCGCGGGGGCGTCAGCTCACCGCGCGGAAGAGCGCGCGATGGGCGGCGGGACTGGTGCCGAGCAGACGCCGGAAGTGGTGGCGCAGGCTCACCGCGGTGCCGAAACCGGTCTCGGCGGCGATCCGGTCCACGGTGTCGTCGGTGGACTCGAGCAGCAGCCGGGCGCGGTCGGCGCGCTGGTGCAGCAACCACTGCTGCGGACTGCTTCCGGTGCGTTCCCTGAAGCGGCGGGTGAACGTCCGCCTGGCCATCACCGCGACCGCGGCCCACGCGTCCAGGTCGATCGGATCGCCGAGATGCGTACGCGCCCAGACCATGGCGCGCTCGATCGGATCGTCCTCGGCGTGGTCGGGCACGGCCACCGGGATGTACTGCGCCTGTGACCCGCTGCGGTGCGGGGCGGTGACCAGCGCCCTGGCCAGCTCGGTCGCCGCGCGGCTGCCGTGGTCCTCGCGGAACAGGTGCAGGCAGCAGTCCAGCGCCGCCGCGACGCCCGCGGAGGTGATGACGTCGCCGAGATCGGACCACAGCGTGTCGGCGCGCACCCGCACCGACGGATAGGCGCGGGCCAGGTCGCCGGCCGTCGACCAGTGCGTGGTGATCTCCCTGCCGTCGACGAGACCGCTGGCCGCGATGGCCCATGCGCCGAGGCACAGGCCGACGATCCGCGCGCCGCGCGCGTGCGCCTGCCGGAGCGCGTCGCGCAGGTCGTCGGAGATCCCGGCTCCGCGCGTCCAGCTGGGCACAACGACGGTGTCGGCATGCTCGAAGGCGGCGAGGTCGTCGGCGACGTGGATGTCGAAACCGGCTGGGGTGCGCAGGGTTCCGGGATGTTCGGCGCAGACCCGCACCGTGTACGGCGCGTTCCCGCCCGCGCCGACCCGGCCGAAGACCAGGCCGGGCACGGAGAGGTGGAACGGGCTGATCCCGTCGTAGGCGAGCACGGTCACCGTATGCATGGCCCGATATTATCGATACGCGGCTCGCGGGCCACTAGTCGCGCGATCGCGCGACGGCGACGATCGACGTCATGACCGAAACGATCGAACGCACCGCCCTGGAAGTCCTGCACATCGGCGGCCCCACCGTCCGCTTCCGCTACGGCGGCAGCACCTGGCTGACCGACCCCACCTTCGATGAACCCGGCGACTACCCGGGCCCGATCACCCTGCACAAGCTGACCGGCCCCGCGGTGCCGGTCGAGGAGATCGGCGCGATCGACGTGGTGCTGCTCTCGCACGATCAGCACGCCGACAACCTGGACACCAAGGGCCGCGCCTTACTCGCCACCGTCGACACGGTGTTGTCCACGACCGAGGCCGCCGAGCGTTCCAGCGGCGTGCGTGGAATGGCCGCGTGGGAGCGCGTGCAGGTCGGCGCGGTCACCGTCACCGCGGTGCCCGCGCTGCACGGGCCGGAAGGGTGCGAGCCGTTCAGCGGAGCGGTCACGGGTTTCGTACTGGAGGCCGCGGGGGAGCCGACGGTGTACGTCTCCGGTGACAACGCGTCGGTGGAGTTGGTCCATGAGATCGCCGGGCGGTTCGAGCGGATCGATATCGCGCTGCTGAACGTCGGCGCGGGAAACGTGGGTCGGTTCGGGGACGTCGACGTGACGTTCAACGCCAGGACCGCGGTGCAGGCCGCTGAATCGCTCGGCGAGGCGATCATCGTGCCGGTGCACGCGGAGGGGTGGGCGCACTTCACCGAGACGCTGGATCACCTGGTCCGTGTCTTCGGCTACGCGGGGCTGGCCGATCGGCTGCGCGTTCCGCCCGCGGGGCAGGTCGTCGCCATCTGAAGTTTGCGGGGGTGCGCGCGCCGTCGTGGCGAACCGTCGGCGGGTGGGCCACGATGGCGATATGAGGATCGGAGTGCCACGGGAGGTCAAGGAGCAGGAATTCCGCGTCGCGCTGACCCCCGCGGGCGCCGGGGAACTGGTGCGTCAGGGGCACCGGGTGCTGATCGAGTCGGGCGCGGGCGACGGGTCGGGATTCGCCGATCGCCACTACGCCGACGCGGGGGTCGTCCTGGTGGACGGTCCCGACGGGGTGTGGGCGGACGCCGAGCTGATTCTGAAAGTGAAAGAGCCGATCGCGCAGGAATACCCGCGGATGCGCCGGGACCAGGTGTTGTTCACTTACCTGCACCTGGCCGCCTCGCGGGAGTGCACAGAGGCCGTGCTGAAATCCGGGATCACCGCCCTCGCCTACGAGACGGTGCGCGCGGCCGACGGCTCGCTCCCGTTGCTCGCGCCGATGAGCGAGGTCGCGGGCAGGCTCGGTCCGCAGGTCGGCGCGTACCACCTGATGGCGCCGCTCGGCGGGTGCGGCGTGCTGCTCGGCGGGGTGCCCGGTGTGCGGCCCGCCGATGTGGTGGTGCTCGGCGGCGGTGTGGCGGGAACGAACGCCGCGACCATGGCGGCGGGGATGGGCGCGCGGGTCAGCGTGCTCGACACCAACCTCGCGAAGCTGCGCGAACTGGACGCGCGGTTCCAGGGGCGCGTCACCACCGTGGCGTCCAATGCCGCCGAGGTCGAGCGCGCGGTGCTCGCGGCCGACCTGGTCATCGGGTCGGTGCTGGTGCCTGGCGCGCGGGCGCCGGAGCTGGTCACCGAGGAGATGGTCGCGGCGATGCGGCCCGGCTCGGTGCTGGTCGACATCGCCATCGACCAGGGCGGCTGTTTCGCCGGTTCACGGCCGACCACGCACGCGAATCCGACCTTCCGCGTGGCGAATTCGCTGTACTACTGCGTGGCGAACATGCCGGGCGCGGTCCCGCACACCGCCACCGTCGCCCTCACCAACGCCACCCTCCCGTACGTGTGCGCCATCGCAGGCCACGGGTGGCGCGACGCCTGCCTCACCCACCCGGACCTCGCGCACGGGCTCACCGCGGACGGCGGACGGCTGCTCTCCGCCGAAGTCGCCGCCGCCCACGGGTATCCGCTTGCCGAATCGGTCGGGCTCGCCGGTTGATCGGCGCGGCGGTGCGATCGCCGGAAGCGCCACCGCAGTCGTTCAGCGCGCCGCGCAACGGCGCATGTGAGACCGGCACTCCGGTTGCCGGGGTGGGTTATGTGTCGGCCTGGTTGTCGTTCAAGAACCAGTCCGGGGCATCGGTCTCCGGCAGTTCACGCAGCTTGTCCGGGTTGCGGACGATTTGCATCGCGACGATGCGGCCCGCGTCGACGGTGAAGGAGAAGACACCGGTGTGGTTGCCGTCGAAGACGACAAGGCCGGGCTGTCCGTTGACCAGCACCGAGCGGCCCCACGCCCCGCTGGACGACGGCGCGCTGTACCAACCGAGCAGCAGCTTCGCCACCAGCTCGGCGCCGCTGACGCTCTGGCGGATGGCGGGCACCTTGCCGCCGCCGTCGGCGGTCAGGGTGACGTTCGCGTCGAGCACGCCGAGCAGCGCGCTGAGATCTCCCGACCGCCACGCCACCGCGAACGCCGACACCACCTTCTCCTGCTCGTCGGGCGACGCCGGGAACCGGGGCGTGCCGTCCTCGACCCGTTTGCGGGCGCGCGAGGCGAGCTGGCGGACCGCCGCAGGCGTCCGTCCGACCACCTCGGCGACCTCGGGTCCGCTCATGCCGAACACGTCTTGTAGCACGAACGCGGTGCGCTCGGCGGGGGAGAGGGATTCCAGCACGATCAGCAACGCGGTGGTGACCCGCTCGTCCTGGGTGATGCGGTCGGCCGGATCGTCCGCGGTGGTGACCTCCGGCTCGGGTAGCCAGTCGCCGACGTACTGTTCGCGGCGAGCGCGGGCCGAGCCGAGCTGGTCGAGCGCCAACCGGCCGGTGACGGTGGTCAGCCAGGCGCGCAGGTTCTCGATCTCGCCCGCGGTGCCCGCCTCGTGCTGCCGCTGCAACCGGAGCCAGGCCTCTTGCACCACGTCGTCCGCGTCGGTGAGGCTGCCCAGCGTGCTGTAGGCGAGCCTGCGCAGGTACGGCCGGTGCTCCTCGAAACGGCGCGCCAGCTCGGCGGCGTCCAGTGGCGCCGGTCCCGGCTTCTCGGATGTCACTGAAACCACCGTTCGGTCGTGCGGGCCCCCGCTGCGGGGGCGAAGCGTGTGTCGTCGGTATGACGAGGCAGGACCACAGAGTGTGACATCCGGGCGTTCACGGCGGCCGAGCGCCCGATACTCTCGCCCGGTGCACACGGGGATCTCGGCGGGCGGCGGGCTGCTGCTCGGTTTCGCGCTGGATCGCGCGTTCGGCGATCCGCGCCGGTGGCATCCGGTGGCCGGATTCGGTTCGGCGGCAAGCTCGCTCGAGTCGCTGACCTACGCCGACCGGCGGGTGGCGGGAGTCGTGCACGAGGCGGTCGCGGTCGGTGCCGTGCTCGGTCTCGGCCTCGCGGCGCGCCGCGGCGGTCTTGCGGTCACGGCGCTGGCCACCTGGACCGTGCTCGGCGGGCGCAGCCTGGCCCTGGCCGGTCGCGCCATGGCCGATCACCTGGAGTCGGGCGATTTGGCCGGGGCCCGTGCGCTGCTGCCCTCGCTGTGCGGGCGGGATCCCTCGGTGCTCGACGCCGACGGATTGGCCCGCGCCGCACTGGAATCCATCGCCGAGAACACCTCCGACGCCACCGTCGCGCCGCTGTTCTGGGGTGCGACGGCGGGCGTCCCCGGTCTGCTCGGCTATCGTGCGATCAACACTCTCGACGCGATGGTCGGTTATCGGAACGACCGCTACCACCGCTTCGGCTGGGCGGCCGCCCGGCTCGACGATGTCGCGAACCTGGCGCCCGCCCGCGTCACCGGACTGCTCACCGCGGCCTTCGCGCCGCTGGTCGGCGGGCGGCCAGTTGCGGTGCTGCGTGCCTGGCGGCGCGACGCGGCCAAACATCCCAGCCCGAACGCCGGGGTCGCCGAGGCGTCGATGGCGGGCGCGCTCGGTGTTCGGCTGGGCGGCCGGACACAGTACCGGTACGGGACCGAACTGCGGCCGACGCTCGGCGACGGGCCCGCGCCGACGGTGCCCGACCTGCGGCGGGCCGTGCGGATGTCGGAGGCGGTTCAGCTGGGGGCGGCGGTTCTCGCGGCGAGTGCGGCTTTGGCTCTGCCGTCGCTGCGTCGAAGGCTGTCGGTCTCGAGCTGATACGCGTCCGTTCGCGGCCTCGGCTCCGGTCGGTGTCGGCCGCTGTTGCGCGAGCGTGCGTTCTCGTATGCGGTGGTGTCGCCCTCGCACCACCGCGTGCACCACGGAACCAACGACGCGTATCTCGACAAGAACTACGGCGGCATCTCGATCGTCTGGGACAGGCTGTTCGGCACCTTCGAACCCCGGGGGGCTACGGGCTCACGAAGAACATCGCCATCGAGTTGGCGGGTTCGGTTCGGGCACCTGTTTTCGCGGGCGGGGGTGGGCGCCCGCCGCGTGATGGTTCGGTCACGATCGGTCAACGCACTCTTGCTGCTGTCGACGGTGATCGGCGTGACCCTGCTCGGCACCGGGCACGGTTCACGAGCGGTGCGCCGTATCGGTCGGCGAGGCTGGCTTCGGTCGTCGTCGATGATCGGTGTGGCCCTGCTCCGCAGCCCCGCGCGGGCTCAGGAGCGGTTGCGTCCGTATCGGTCGGCGAGCCTGGCCTCGGTCGTCGGCTGTGCCGGGCTGGTGGCGGGTTCGGTCGGCGCCGGTTCCGTCGGCGCGGGTTGGGCTGCGGCTTTTTCCTTGCGGCGTTCCCGCAGTTCGGCGTAGACGAAATAGCCGAGGCCCAGCGGCGCCATGACACCGAAGGCCAGCCATTGCAGCCCGTAGGAGAGGTACGGTCCCGCGTCGAGCTGGGGGAGCGGGGTCGGCGTGAACGCGCCCGGTTGATTCTCCGAGAGCTGGAGATAGCCGCCGCGCTCGCCGGCGGGAATCGGGGTCAGCTGCTGGCCGAGCACCTCGGATTCCTGCGCGGTGTCGATCGAATACACCTGGTGGTAGCCGTCCTGGGTGAGCGGCGTCTTGTCCGCGCTCACGCCCTCCGACATGCGAATTCGGCCCTCGAGGCGCTGCTCGCCCGCGGGCGCCTGCTGGATCTGCGGCGGCCGCGACGTGCCGTCGACGCCGGCGACCAGACCGCGATCGACCAGCAGCGTGCGCCCGTCCGCCAGACGGAAGGCGGCGAGCACCGCGTAGCCGGGCGCGCCGTCCAGGTGACGCAGGCGCACCAGCACCGTCGAATCGGGCAGGTAGCTGCCGGTGGCGGTGACGCGTCGCCATTCGCTGTGCTCGTCGCTCGCGGTGTCGTCGAGCACCGTGGTCACGTCGACCGGGTCGGCGCGCACCGAATCGGCGATCAACTGGTTGCGGTGCTCGGTGGCGGTGTTCTTGCCGAGCTGCCACGGCGCGAGCACGGTGATGCACAGGTAGGCGAAGGCGGCCACCAGCGCGGCGAGGATCAGCCAGCTGGGGCGAAGCAGAAAGGTCAGGCGGCGCATCACGGCAGTCCATCGGCGACGGGCGCCAGGGCCAGGGCCGTGCGCACCCAGTCCAGCAGGCCGGGTATCGCCGCCTCGATCTGTGCGCGGACGAGTTCGAAATCGGCGTCGTCGCCGTAGTACGGGTCCGGCACGTCCTGGCCGTCGGCGTCGGGATCGAAACTGCGCAGCAGCCTGCGGCGATCGGATGGGACGCCGAGCATCGCCAGCGCGCGCTCGTGTCCGGTGTCCAGGGCGACGAGCAGGTCGGCGTCGCGGTGATCGTCGCCGACGACCGCGGCCACGTGCCCCGTCGGGTAGCCGTTCTTCCGCAACGTCTCGGTGGTGCGCGGGTCGGCGTCGTCGCCGATGTGCCAGGAGCCGGTGCCCGCGCTGCTCACCCGCACCCGGTCGGCCAGGCCCGCCAGGCGCAGGTGGTGCGCGAACATCTTCTCCGCCATCGGCGATCGGCAGATATTGCCGGTACAGACGAACGACACGTGCAGGTCACCCACGACAGCCATTCTGGCCGGTCGCCCTGCTCGCCCGCCACGTAGGGTGTGATCTCGTGCCCTCCGACACAGTCGATCACGCGCTGCTTCGCCACCACGGCGACGTCGACGCGCGCCCGGGCATGCTCGATTTCGCGGTCAACGTGCAGGGCAGCGCGCCGCCGCCGTGGCTGCGCGAACGCCTCGCAGCCCGGCTCGCCGACCTCGGCCGCTACCCCAGCGCTGGCGAGGACCTGGCCGCTCGCGCCGCCGTGGCCGCACGACACGGCCGCCGCCCGGAGGAGGTGTTGCTGCTCGCGGGCGCGGCCGAGGGATTCGCGTTGCTGCCGAAGCTCGCCCCGCGTCTCGCGGCGGTGGTGCACCCGTCGTTCACCGAACCGGAAGTGGCGCTGCGCCAGGCCGGCGTGCCGGTCGCGCGGGTACTGCTCGAACCGCCCTACACCCTCGACCCGTCCGCCGTGCCCGACGCGGCCGACCTCGTCGTCCTCGGCAACCCCACCAACCCGACGTCGGTCCTGCACCCTGCCGAGGTGATCCGCGCGTTGCGCCGCCCCGGCCGGGTGATCGTCGTCGACGAGGCGTTCGCCGACGCCGTGCCCGGCGAACCGGAATCCTTGGCGACCGCCGCCACGCCCGACATCCTCGTCCTGCGCAGCCTCACCAAGACCTGGGCGCTCGCGGGCTTGCGCTGCGGCTACGGTCTCGGCGCACCCGACCTGCTCGCCCGCCTCGAGCACGGCCGCCCGCACTGGCCGCTCGGCGCACTTCAGCTCGAGGCGATCGCCGCCACCGCCGAACCCGCCGCGGTCGCCGAATCCCAGCGCAACGCGACCGCCCTCGCCGCCGCCCGCACCGCGATGATCGAACGCCTCACCGCCCTCGGTCTGCACGTGCACACACCTGCCCGCGGGCCTTTCCTCCTCCTGCATGTCCCCGGCGGCGAACTGCTGCGCAGGCACCTGGCTGCGCTGGGCATCGCGGTGCGCCGTGCGGATACCTTTCCGGGGCTCGGGCCCGATCACCTACGCGTGGCGGTGCGGAACGAGGCCGCGGTCGACCGACTGTGCGCAGGCATCCGCACCGCGCCCGGTCGCGCCTGACGCGCGGTCCTGACTTCGGCATGCCTTGGGATGAACGCCGGGCAATCGACGGCGGCGAGATTCCAAGCGATCGACCGGAGAGCTGTCCGTGAGATCCTCGGCCAGCTTGTGCGCCGACGCGGCATATCCGGGAAGGGCATCACGCTATGCGTCAGGTTCTTCCGTCGCTGCTCCCGGTCTCCGTTGGTGTGGTGCGTGCGGGTCAACGCGGCCGATCGCTTTCCTGTCGGTAGAGAAGGGTGATTCGGCGCAATCGACCGGAGAGAATGGCGGCAGCCGAAGCCTGTGCTCGAGGGATCGCGCATCCCGTCGGCGCCGTCTCGTTCGACCGGGTGCGATGTCGAGCGCCGAGAGCCGCGGCGGGATGATGGGGCGGCCGGTATGTGCCGGGACAGGGAGCGTGGGAGGAGCGAGGTAGGCGGATGGTGACGACACTGGCGGAACTCATCGAGGTGTTGGACGCGGCGTACCCGCCGAAGCTGGCGGAGTCGTGGGACTCGGTCGGGTTGGTGTGCGGTGATCCGGACGACGAGGTCACCAGGGTGTTGTTCGCGGTGGACGCGACCGCCGCCGTCGTCGAGGAAGCCGTCGACTGGCGCGCCCAAGCCTTGGTCGTGCACCACCCGCTGCTGCTGCGCGGCGTCGACACCGTGGCCGCCGACACCGCGAAAGGCGCCCTGCTGCACCGCCTCATCCGCTCCGGATGCGCCCTGTTCACCGCCCACACCAACGCCGACTCCGCCGACCCCGGCGTCTCCGACGCGCTCGCCGCGGCCATCGGGCTGACGGTGACGTGCCCGCTGGATCCGAAACCGACGGCCGCCGTGGACAACTGGGTCGTCCAGGTGCCGCGCACCCACACCGACGCCGTGCTCGCCGCACTGTTCGGCGCGGGTGCGGGCGGCGTCGGCAGCTACCACGAGTGCGCGCTGCGAGTGCCCGGCGTCGGCCAGTTCCGGCCCATGCCCGGCGCGAATCCGGCGATCGGCGCCATCGGCGAATTGCAGCGCGTCGAGGAGGATCGGATCGAGGTCATCGCGCCGCCCACGGCCCGCTCCGCCGTGCTGGCCGCGCTGCGCGCCGCTCACCCGTACGAGGACCCGGCCTATCACGTCACCGAACGGGCCGCCATGCCCTCCGGCCTCGGCATCGGCCGCGTCGGCGTCCTCCCGGAACCGGAACCGTTGCGCGAGTTCACCGCTCGAGTTGCCGCCGCTCTGCCCGCCACCGTGTGGGGCGTTCGCGCCGCGGGCGATCCGGATCGCGTGATCGAGCGCGTCGCGGTGTGCGGCGGCGCGGGCGACTCCTACCTGTCCACCGCGGCCCGGCTCGGCGTGGACGCCTATCTCACCTCCGATCTGCGCCACCACCCCGTCGACGAACATCTCCGCACAGGCGGCCCTGCCCTGCTCGACGCCGCCCATTGGGCCACCGAATTCCCTTGGTGCGCACAGGCGGAAGGCATCGTCGCCGCGGCTCTGCCCGAGCTGGAGACCCGTGTCTCGACGCTCCGCACCGATCCGTGGACCGTGGGCGCGGCGGACTGACACCGGTTCGCGGGTCCTCCGCCGCCGAAATGGGTTGCCGTTCGGCGAGGTTCCCCGGCGTTAGCCGGAATCGAAGGGCCGCAACCGGGTACAACTACCCCATGAGTTTCCCGGTGGATTTCGGGATCGTGCAGATCGGTTTGATCCTGCTGATCCTGATCGCGGTCGCGCTGCTCGTTTCGGCGCTGGTGAAGGTGCGCAGGGTCGGGCCGCGGGTGCTGCTCGGCCGTGGCGCGGGCGGGGTCGCGCTGCTCGTCGTCGCGGTGCTGCTGCTGTGGGTGGCGACCCTCATGCAGACGTACCTGGGACTGAGCGGCGAGATCAAAGCCGCGCACGTGGTGGTGCGCGAGGTCGCGGGCGAAGACCATCAGCTCGAGGTCGACCTCACGCTCTACGGAGACGACGACCACTCCGAGCGCCGCGAGAAGTTTCGCGTCCAAGGCGATCTGTGGGTGTTGCAGGCCAACATCGTCGAACTGGAGCCGTGGGTGAACGCCCTCGGCTTCCACTCCGGCTACAAAGTCACCCGCCTCTACGGTCAGCGCCTCGACGGCGTCGCCACCACGCAGAACCAGATCTTCCTGAACGGCGACGACACCGACTTCTTCGCCGACATGAGCGATGGCGTTTGGTGGACCAGCCCGTTCGTCCGCTCCGCCTACGGCAACGCCGTCATCGGCACCCCCGGCGAATACGACGTCTACATCTCCCACGACGCGATCAAAGCCCGCGCACCCGGCAGCTAGGTGTACCTCCGCCCTCGCATCGGCCGTGCGCGGGCTGTCGACGGATACATCCAGCTGTGTTCACCGGGCGTCACCACGCGGTCGTACGCTCCCGGTTCACCACGTCGATCCGTTGCTGTAGCTGGCGCATGACCTCATCGGCCGGTCCTGGCGCGATGCTGGAGTCGTTCCTGCTGTGGTTGACCAGTAGATATCGCCCGTCGTCCGGGTAATCCAGCCAGATGAACGCGTGCCCGTCCAACGTCGGCCGGGCGTCGTAGGCGATACCTGGGTAGACGGTGATCTCGCCCGCGCCGGAACGCGGTCGCCGGAAGAACCGTTTCACCTCCTCGGCGTGGGAGAGACGCGTCGGATGCCGCGAGTACAGCGGTTGGTCCAGATCCGTGCGACGAGCGCTGAACGGCTGGTGGGCGCCACCCCGGCAGCGAGGCAAGCGTGCCGCGATCTCCGAAACCACCATGTTCGAGTAACACATGGTGAGCACGACATCGCGGCCGTGCTCACGATCCGGACCCGGTTGCTGCACCGCGATCGTCGCGACCTGATCCAGCAGACCCGCGTGAATCCGCACGACCTGCTTCAACTCCGGACCGTAGAAGCCGTGAATTTCGATGCGCACCTGCGGTTCCAGCAGGACGGTGAGCGCACGGTGCAGCCGCTCGTCGAAGATCGGCTGCAGCCGCTGCGCCGTCTGCATTCGAAGCCGCTCGAAATCCGACTGGTACTCCATGAATTCCGGCCGGAAACTCAACGGATACGGCAGCCGATCCCGGCCCATCGCTTCCATCGCGATGCCGAACGCGAGACCGTCCAGCTGCCAACGCCATTCGCTCATGCCGACGCCTCGCTGGCGCTCGGCTCTGGCATGCGCGAGGCGCGCTGGCACATGATTCGCTCACTGCGTTCGCTCATGCCGACGCCTCGCTGGCGCTCGGCACCGTCATGCGCAAAGCGCGCTGGCACACGATTCGCTCACTGCGTTCGCTCATCCGCCGATAACCCCGCCCGGCGGCAGCACCCGCGGCTGCACGCCCAGCAATTCGGTGGTGCGATCCTGCACGAGGTAGTCCGGCGTCTTGTGCTCGTTCTCGTTGTCGTCGCCGCGGCGTCCCGCACCCGGCGCGCCCATCCCCGGCATACCGGGACGCCCCGCAGCTGGAGACGCGGCTCGTCCGCCCGGCATTCCTCCGGGCGCGCCAGGCTGCGCTGGTTTGCCGCCCGGGATGCTCTTTCCTGGGCCGGGATTCGATCCCGGGCCGGGACCGCCTGGGAAGCCTGGCGACCCGGGCGAGCCCGGTCGATTCGGATCGGGTCTGCTGAGCGGGTCCTCCAGATACGACTTCGGTGTCGGCACGCTGCTCTGCGGAACCGTGCTCTGCGGATCGGTGCTCGCGGGATTCGTCGCGGCCGGATTCGTGTTCTGCGGGTCCGTGCCCGGGTCATCCGATTTCAGCTGATTCGGGTCGTTCCCCTTCGTCGGATCGTCACCGGGGTCCCTGGGATCATCTGTACCGCGCGGATTCACCGGTCGACCGCCCGGCGGCCAGCCCTCGTTGCCGTCCTTCGGCTTGTCGCCAGGGTTGCTGACCGGGTTGAACGGTTCGGGCAGCTTGGGAGTGTGACTGTCGACCTCCGTGGCGCCCGGTACATAGACCTGGATCATCCGCTCGCGAGCGTTCGCCTCGGCCTCGTTCGCCCGGTGCTGTGCCAGCTTCAGGACGCCGTTGCCCGGTATGTGCCCCATGAATTCGTCGAACCCGGAAACATGGGGCGGCGGCGGGATCGAGATCTTGACCTGGTCGAGGTAGCCCTGCAGCAGGTCGATGCCATTGGCGACTTGCTGGAAACTGACCGGAAGCTTCTTGAACTCGTCGGTGTAGGCGCGGGTAGCCTCCATCGCGGCGTTCGCGGCGCGGCCCTTCCAGAGTTGTTCGATGTCCTGGTCGACGCCGGTGCGGAAGGTGCGCACCGCCTCGTCGGCTCGATCACGCAGCCGCCGCCAACCATCCGCGCCACTGTTGATGTCGGCCTGCGAGACGCCTTTCCCACCCTCGTGATCGTTGAGCGCCTTCCAGATTCGCTCATGCGACCAGGTGGCGAATCCCTCCATTTCCGTCAGCACAGCGGGGGCGCGATCGCCGTATTGACCGTTGAGGGTGTTCCACTCATTCTGGATGTGGCTCCGGTCGTTCTTCCACTTGTCCTCGCCGGAATTCCTGAGGTTGGTCTCGTTGACCTTGTTCTCGTGGGAGTCGTTCTGCGCGCGGGCGATTCCCGCACCGCCTGCGATGACGCCGATGATGGCTGCCGCGGCGACGAAGAAGGGCATCAGTTCATCCCTTCGGTGTGGGCGTTCAGTTGGTTGCCTGCGGCTTGGTCTGTGGCTTGGAGTTTGCCGATCGCGGCGGCGTAGGTGTCGCGCATGAGTTGGACGACCTCGATGTGCTGTTCAATCCGCTTAACCGCCGAATCGTCTGAGTCGTGGGCGGAGCCGCCACCGGCCTTTTGCTCGAATTTCTTCTGTAACTGCTGCGCGGAAGGCAGCGTGCCGTATCCCATCAGACGGTCGAGCGCTTGGGCATCGGTCCGCATAATGTCGAGCTCTGCCATAAAGGTTTCGCAGCGCTTCCGTAGAGCCTCACCGATACCTTCTTCCATTTTGAACTCACCGTTGACTGCTTGCTGCTTCAGCTGCTGCCAGCGATGTACCTGCCCAGCTATGTCATCCGCCACGATGTACTCCCCTCGGATGTAAACGGTGGTATTGAAACGCCATCACTTCAGCGGTATTGACTATTTCGGCAAGATCGGTTCGAGATCGCGGGCATGTTCAACGGCTAGTTCACACCGATCGCGGGTAATGGGTTGCGAGGACATCCAGCCGACGGAGATTTCAAACATGCCCTGCTCGGCAGGGAAGGTGACATAGCAGATCAAGCCCTTCGAGTCCGATTTGTCCTGCGATATCAATCCAGGACGCGACCCTATCTGAACGTCGTTGAGGACTGTGACCTTCGGATTTGAGCGTGTTTCCTCCGGGGTGTGACTCGATGAACCAACTTGCAGCGTGTAAGGCAGGTCAGGGGCGCGCCAACCACACATTCGCCAGGAGGCGGGTCCTTGAGGAGGATCTGTGATCACTCGCTTCGTCGCTGGATCTATCCCGGTAGCCCGAAGTGCCTCGTCGCCCAATTCGGTACATGGGTTATAGACCTCGATCTCGTCCAAATTCCGGACCGTAGTCGTGGGCGTCGCGGCCGTGCCACCGACCGTCGACCCGCACCCCCCGGCCAACCCGATCACAGCGACCCCCGCGAGCGCGGTGCGTAGGACGTCGGCGGTTCGCATAGCTCTCCCTGTCGTCGGCGTCGGGTGATCTCCCCCGTCGTAACTATAAGACGCGCGGAATGGGTCGCCGGTTCCATCTGATTCCGGTCATCGACCCGGCTCGCGGGTGCCCTTGTCCGGAGCTGGGCGCGAGTCGGGAATGTGGTGACGGCGGGTGGGGTCGCGTCGAGCGATACGCGACATCGCTACTCCCCGGCTCGCCGCGGCAACGCGTGCGTCGGGCCTGATCAGGCGGCCGGGCGCCCACACCGCGCGACCCGCACATCCCTCGGCCCGGTCTCGGAACCAACCGGCCCGCAGCCGGGGTACGGTTGAGCACTGGCGTTCGCCGTCTCCGGCGGATACCCGACCCGTCGTCCACAGTGTTCAGGAGTCTGTCCGCGTTGAATGTCGAACCACCGATCCAGGCCAAGCTGCTCCAGCTCGCGGCTGTCGACGCCGAACTGACGCGGATCGCGCATCGGCGCACCGTGCTGCCCGAGCAGCAGGAGGTGGCGCGGCTGGAGGGGGAGCGCAACAAGCACAAGGACGCCGCGGTCGCGGTGGAGATCGTGCTGGACGATCTGGATCGCGACATCCGCAAGCTGGAGGGCGAGATCGACGCGGTCCGCAAGCGTGAGGAGCGCGACCGCGGCATGCTGACGGCCGGTTCCGTTGGCGCCAAGCAGCTTTCGGAGATCCAGCACGAACTCGGCAGCCTGGAGCGGCGGCGCGGCGTGCTGGAGGACGAACTGCTCGAGGTGATGGAGCGCCGCGAGGCGTCCGCTTCCGACCACGATCACGCGGGCGCGCGGCTGAGCAAGACCGAGGAGGAGCTGGCCGACGCGCAGCGGGTGCGCGACGAGGCGCTGGCGGATCTGGATGTGGCGCAGGGCCGCTGCGCCGACGATCGGTCCAAACTGCTCGGGTTGTTCCCCGCGGAGCTGCTCGGCGTCTACGACAAGCAGCGCGCCGAGCGCGGCGTCGGCGCGGCGCTGCTACAGGCACGCAAGTGCGGCGCGTGCCGCATCGAACTGGACCGCGGCGAGATCGCGCGCATCGCGAAGACGGCGCCCGAGGTGGTCGTGCGCTGCCCCGAATGCGGCGCTGTCCTGGTGCGCACCAAGGAATCCGGTCTGTGACCTGCGGGTTCTATCGGCCGGATGCCGAGGAGGTCCGGTGAGCTACGAGCACGTGATCGTCGAAGCGGACGGCGGTTCGCGGGGCAACCCCGGCCCCGCGGGCTTCGGCGCGGTGGTCTTCGACGCGAGCCACGTCGCGGTACTGGCCGAACGGCGCGAGAGCCTGGGCATCGCCACCAACAACGTCGCCGAGTACCGCGGGCTGATCGCTGGCCTCGAGGCGGCCTCCGAGCTGGGCGCGCGCACGGTGGACGTGCGGATGGACTCCAAGCTGGTCGTCGAGCAGATGTCGGGCCGGTGGAAGGTCAAGCATGCGGCGATGATCCCGCTGGCCGACCGAGCCAGGCGCCTGGTCGCGGATTTCGACCGGGTGAGCTTCACCTGGATTCCGCGCGCGCAGAACTCGCACGCCGATCGCCTGGCCAACGAGGCGATGGACGATGCCACGCTGGTCGGCGAGGTGCGCGCGGCCAGGGAGGCCGAGACGGTGACCGTCTCAGAGCCGTCCGCCGGAGTCGCCGAGCCCGGCAACCGAGTCGCCGAGCCAAGCACCCGAGACACCGCGACGGGCGCCCGAGTCGCCGAGCCAAGCACCCGAGACACCGCGCCCAGCGCTCGAGTCGCCGAGCCCGGCTCCCGTGATGCAGAACGCGCCGCGCCCAGCTGGATCGACGATGCTCGCGCAGCCCAGGTCGACCCCGCGAACACCGAGGCCGTCTCCACCGGACCGGGCTGGACCGGCACGCTCGGCCGCCCGACCCGCCTGCTGCTGCTGCGCCACGGCCAGACCGAACTCTCCTTGGAGCGGCGCTATTCGGGCCGCGGCAACCCCGCGCTGACCCGGCTGGGCCGCGAACAGGCCGCGCGCGCCGCGAAAATGCTTGCGGCCAAAGGCGATATCGCCGCCATCCTGAGCTCGCCGCTGGGGCGTGCGCGGGAGACGGCCGAGGCGGCGGGCGCGGCGCTGAACCTTCCGGTGCGCACCCACGACGGACTCATCGAGACCGATTTCGGCGCCTGGGAGGGACTGACGTTTCTCGAAGCGGCGCAACGCGATCCGGAGTTGCACGCGCGCTGGCTCGGCGACCCGTCGGTGGCCGCGCCGGGCGGCGAGAGCTTCGACGAGGTGCGCGAACGCGTCGAAGCGGTGCGCCGCGACCTGGTCGCGCTGTATCCGGGCCAGAACGTGCTGGTGGTCAGCCATGTGACGCCGATCAAGACGCTGGTGCAGCTGGCGCTCGGGGTGGGGCCGTCGCTGCTGTACCGCCTGCATCTGGATCTGGCGTCGCTGTGCGTGGCGGAGTTCTACCCGGACGGCGGTTCCTCGGTGCGGCTGGTCAACGACACCTCCTATCTGTCCTGAACCGGCTTCGACCGCGCGCCCGAGCGCCGGTCGGGCCGGACCCTCGCCACGACCCGGCGCCCGTTTCCGGGTACTGTGGCGCGACGCACATCGCATCGCGCGCACCGGCCGCTACCCCAATGTCGAGGTAGCCGACACGACCGAGGCTGCGTACTCGGTTCGCTCCGCCTCGGCGCGGAAAGGGCCGGAACGAGCATCGGCGACGTTTCTGTCGGTGCGTTGTCGCACGATGTGTGGGGTGGGTCGATTCCTCGGTCGAAAGCGAGTGTCGGCCCGTGTCTTTCGAGAAGGAGAGTTACTGCTGTGAGATTCAGGTGGATGGCGGCCGCGACGGCCGTCATCGCGGGTGTGGGCGCAGCTGTCGCGGGTGCCGCGCAGGCCGCTCCGGGGAATGTGGTGCTGGGTGGCAGCTCCGGCCTCGTCTTCGAGAACAACTCCGCGTGCTCGCTCACCGCGATCGGCTACGACAACGCCAATCGTCTGGTGGGTCTGACCGCGGGCCACTGCGCGCCCGCCGGTGCGCGGCTGGCGTCGGAGACCGCGCTGGACGCGGGCGCGGTGGGTGTGGTGGCCTACTCCGACAACGGAGAGGGGCTGGATTTCGCTGTGCTGCAGTTCGATCCGGCGAAGGTTACGCCGGTCCGCACGGTCGGCGCCACCACCATCAACGGGATCGGTCCGACACCGGGCCCAGGCACCACGGTGTGCTCCAACGGCCGCACCAGCGGCCCCGGCTGCGGCGTCGTCTGGGGCAACCTGGACGAGACCATCACCCTGAACCAGGCGTGTTCGAAGCCCGGTGACTCCGGCGGCCCGGTGACCGTCGGCGACCGGCTGGTCGGCATGAACCAGGGCAGGCTGACCGGCCTGGCGGGCATCGGCTTCGACGTGCCGTGCTCCACCGCGGCCAACCCGATCCACTCACCGGCGTTCTTCGCGCCGATCGACGTGATCCTCGGCGCCGTCAACGCCATCGGCGGCGTCGGCGCCGGATTCCGTCCGGTCTGATCCGGTTTCGGACGAACCGTTCACCGTCGCGAGCCCGCGCCGCCCTTCCAGGTTGCGCAGGGTCGCGGCGGTGAATTCGTCTGAGGGGTAGAACAATTCGATGATGCGGCCAGGACGGCCCCGGTCGACACGGTGGACTCACGTCAGACGGAGACCAGGTGGAGCCGCAGCGGCTCGTCGGTGTTGCAGGCCGGTCGGGGTGAGGCCGAACCCGCTCTGGTTAGCTACCGTCGTGGACGCTTCGCGTGAGCCAACGGCTTGGACGTCGAGCGAGGTCGCCGACGATTTCGCCCGGTGGGACGACACCGTCGGGTGGCTGCTCGGCTACCCTTTCGTCTTCGCCGCGCTGCGTCTGGAGCAACCGGACGTGACCGCCCTGCTGGATCTCGGTTGCGGACCCGGGCACGTCGCGCGCCGCGCGGCCGAGGAGCACGATGTCGACGTCCACGCAGCCGACATTTCGCCGTCGATGCTGGCCATCGCCCGCACGCATTACCGCCACCCCCGGGTGACCTGTCACCTCATGACCGGCTCGAAGCTGGCTTTTCTGCCTGACGCCTCGGTGGACGCCGCTATGTCCTGCTTCGTCTTCGTCTGTGTGCCCGAACGACGGCAACTCCAGGACCTGGTGGGCGAAGTGCGTCGGGTGCTGCGGCCGGGTGGTCGCTTCGCCGTGCTCAACGCGCACCCAGGACACACCGGGGTGACCTTCGACAGCTTCCGGATCGGCCGACCGGGCGTCGACTACCAGCCGGGCGATCCGATGCCCGTCCGGCTGCGCCGGACCGACGACGAGTGGATGGACATCGTGGACACCTACTGGCCCGGCGAGACGTATCACGAGCTACTGCACGACGCGAACTTCACCCGGGTGTGGCAGGAGGAGCCGAGGCTGGACGACGCGCGACGCCTGCTGGGCGCGGCGGCGGTAAGCAGGCGGGAGTGGACGGCCGAGCGGAATACGCCGCCGTTTCTACTGGTGGTCGGGGAGAAGTAAGTTCCCGAGGACCGCCTCCAACGCCCCGGGCACCGACGAACTCGCCCGGGCGTTTGTTCCGGATCGTCCCGGGTACGCGACTCCGGACACTCGTGACGAGGAGGTACCCATGGACCCGCGACGCCCGATCGACCCGGACACCGACAAGCTGCACGAACTCGCCGACGCTGCCCGGGACAAGGCCGCCGAGGCCAAACACACCGCCGAGGACCGCAGCGCGGAGGCCGCGCTCGCCGCGACGGATCTGGTGGACCGGGCGAGGACCCACGTCATCGACGCGGTCGAACGCGGCGAGCAGACGCTGCCCGGCCCGGTCGCCGCGCGCGGTCGTCGTCTCGCCGCGGCGATCCGCGAGCAGCCGCTGCCTTTCGCCCTCGGTGCGCTCGTCGGGTTCCTGGTCCTGTGGCGCGCTCTGCGCCGCTCCTGCTGACGCCTGTCCGGTCAACAAAGCCCGGCGAGCTTGTACAACACAAGAGATCCCGCCACCGCCACGTTGAGACTGTGCCCGGTGCCGACCATCGGGATCTCCACCGCCATGTCGAGCAGCTCGAGTCCTTCCGGGGGAATCCCGTCGGTCTCGTGCCCGAGCACCATGACCGTGCGCTTGCGCGCCGTCGGCAGATCGGCCAGCCGGATGGATTCGTCGGTGAGCTCGACGCCAACCACGGCCGAACCGCCCGCCCGCTGCCGCGCAAGCCAGCGGTCGACGCGGCCGTCAACCCAGTGCACACATTGCCGATGGCGCAACGTGTTTCCCTGATCGAGCGCGTCCGGCACCCACGGGCGGCGGGGCACGGCCAGGCACGCGCCGACGGCGTCGCAGGTGCGCAGCAGCGTGCCGAGATTGGCGCTGTGCTTGGGCCACAGCGGCGCGGCGATCAGATGATTCCAGCAGCCGTGCGCGCGTTGCCGCCGCTGCTTGCGTAGTTCCGGGCGGCTTCGCAACCGCGCGGTGCTCATCGCTGGACGGGAAGACCCTTCCCAAGGGAGACAAGGAGTTTCATCGAGACGATGCTTCGCGGCGCATCGGGGCCATCGCAGAAGGAATCCGGTACCCGATACGATACCCGTCCCCGGCGCACCGGAAGTGCGCCGGGGACGGTGCTCACGGCCGCAGTACCGAGACCAGGAATTCGGTCTGGTCGTAGACCGCCTGCTCGAAGACGTCATCGAAGTACACGTCGAAATGCCCGACGGGATAACGCTTCACGACCGCGTGCTTGGTGCGTTCGGCCGCCTTGAGCGTCGGCTTGGCCGGCGCGATCGAATCGTTGTCGGCCACCGCGTAGAACACCGGCACCTTCAGCGCCTTGGCGTGCCTGCCGGGGGAGTCGAACATTGCCGGAAAAGCGATGCGCGCGGCCACTTTCGGCTCGTAGGTCTCGCTCTCCTCGGCCAGTCGTCCGTAACCTTCCGGCACGTCCGCCGCGCTCATCAGCGCCGCGGACCGTTTGCGCCCGGCCAGCCGGATGCGAACCGGCTTGCGCCGCAACGGGCCGATCAGCAGGTCGGTGGCGGCGATGGTGGCGACCTTGGTCATGCTGATCGGGCCCTTCGCCCACGCCGAAGCCCATCCGCTGGTGAACGGCACCTGGGCGACCACGGCGGCGAGGTAATCGTCCTCCGGCGCCACGGTCAGCACATGCCCGCCACCGAAGGACGTGCCCCACAGCGCGATTCGGGTCTTGTCGATGCCGCGCAGGGTGCGCGCGTAGGAGATGGCCGAGCGCCAGTCCTCGCGCTGCCGCGCGATATGCAGCAGCTGGCGCGGATCGCCTTGGCTCGCACCGAAATGTCGGTAGTCGAACACCAGCACCGCCATGCCCGCCGCGGCGAATCGCCTTGCGTACCTGTCCAATCCCATATCCCGCGTGCCCCCCAGACCGTGCCCCATCACCACGAGCGGCCGGGGCTTGGGGACGCCTGCGGGAGGATACAGCCAGGCGGCGCACTGCTGGCCACCTGAGGGAAAACTGACCTCGAGACGTTCCATGACGTCTAACCGTACTGGCGCGAGTGCCCGTCCACCGGACGGGGGAGTATCCTGACACGCGCGGACGAGTTGGTCGGGCGGCCGCGGCGATGGGAACGGGCACGCGGTGCCGCCGCCCGTCGCCGAGGAAAGTCCGGACTCCACAGAGCAGGGCGGTTGCTAACGGCAACCCGGGGTGACCCGCGGGACAGTGCCACAGAAAACAGACCGCCCGCGTCCTTTCGGGGACGTGCGGTGAGGGTGAAACGGTGCGGTAAGAGCGCACCAGCGCCCCGGGTGACCGGGGCGGCTCGGTAAACCCCGCCCGGAGCAAGGTCGAAGGTCGCACTCCCCGGAGTGCGGCTGCGCAGGCGTTCGAGGGCTGCTCGCCCGAGCCTGCGGGTGGGCCGCTCGAGGCACCCGGCAACGGTGTGCCCAGATGGATGGTCGCCGCCCGGTGCGAACCGGGAACAGGATCCGGCTTACAGACCAACTCGTCCGCCGCACTCGGCGCCCGCGATTCGCGTGATCGCGGGCGCCGAACGCACTCGGAGAGCTGGGTGAATCAGACCAAGCAGACCGGGAAAACAGGCGGGGCCAAGACCGTGGGCACGCAGAGGAAGCCGGCGACGACCGGCGCGAGCGGGCCGAGCCACGCTAAGGCCAGCCCCAATCCGGCGGGCTGAACCGGCAGTCCGGGAGCCAACTGGCTCACCGGCGCGACGGGCGCGGGATCGGGGGCCGCGATCGCCCCGCCGGAACCGAAGATCAGAGACGTGGTGACGGCCGCTGCCGCGAAAGCGGCGCCTAGGCTGGTGCGCTTCATATTCTCCCTCGACTGTCAGATCAACCGGGTCTGCCGCTACGCCGCGGGCAGGAATATCACTCGCGGAGCGAAGCGGCGTTTCGATTAAGCACGACAGGAGGGTCGCTGACTATCCGTCGGTCCGCTGAGCGGACCGCGCGCCCTGGCGTGCGGCCCGCTTCGGCGGTGTTCAGCAGAGGTACTTGGCCGTGGTGTAGATGGCCTGCGCTTCTTCCTTGGTCGCGGCGGTCTGGCCGGACTTGGTGCGGTCGACGATGTTCTGCACGACGGCGTCCTCGGCCTTGCCGTCCTTGATGTCCTTGCAGGTGGCGGTGAAGATGTCGGCGACCTGCGCGTCGCTGCGGCCGTCGGCCAGTTTGGGGAAGGCGCTGCGGTAGCTCACCACGAACATGCCCGCTTTCGCGTTGTCGGGCACGGCGGCGCTATTGGGCTGGGTGGCGGGGGAGGCGGCCGCGGACGTGGCGGCCGGCGCGGCGCTGTCCTTGTCGTCGCTGCCGCAACCTGCCACGAGCAGGGCGAAGAGGGTGGTGCTGACCGCGATGGCGGCGGAAGTTCTTCTCACGGTGCCGGATGCTAGTGGCACCTGACGAAAGTCGCCTTCCGTGAGGTTAACGGAAGGCGACCGGCGTGTGGCGTTCTCTGTGAGGTCAGGTGGGATCGACCATGAAAACCTGCGCCCAGTATGCGGCCTGCTCGGGGCCGAGCAGGGGCATCAGGTAGTCGAAGATGATCGATGACATCAGTGCACAACTCCCAATTGTCGACGTACGGTGTCACTTCGGAATGGGCGGCCGGATCGGCGCCCGCACCGGCCCCGAACAGTAGCAGTTCGCCGCGACACGACGAGCCGGGCCGGGCGATTCGTACGGAGCTGGCCAGATCGTGACCGACGTCATAAAGTAGCCGCCGTTGGCAAGGCGCGGTGCCGGGCAGCACCGGGCCGATTCATACTTCGATTGCGGAAGCAGGTCTCAACTCTATGCGGGTAGTTCGTTCACTGGTCGCCGGCGCGCTCATCGCCGGGGCCGCATCGGTTTTCGCCGCGCTTGGCGCCGGGTCCGCCAATGCGGTCGCGCTGACTCCGCTACCCGGCGGGGTGCAGGTCGACCTCAGTCCCGCCGACACCAAGTGGGTGGCCGAGAACAATTTCGGCCTGGCGATCGCCGGTCTTCCGCACCCGTCCGCGGCGTCGTTCGGTGAGGCGCTCGACGCCGCGGCCGATCTGTCGTCGACCTATCCCACCGGTCGGGTGACGTTCACGGTGTTCGGTCCGTTCAACGAGCTGAACGGCACGATGCTGGCATTGCAGTAACGTATTTCCACGTGGAACTGCACCAGCGGATCATCTCGGCGCCGGTGGATTTCGGCGCCATCCGATCCGAATTCGGTTTGGCCTCGGCGTACCCCGCCGAGGCCTCCGTGGAAGCCCGCGACGCGGTGGACGTGTTCGCGGGCGACCGGATCGATCGCACCGACATCGAGCTCGTGACGATCGACCCGCCCGGGGCCATGGATCTCGACCAGGCCCTGCACCTGGAGCGCAGCGGCTCCGGCTTCACCCTGCACTACGCGATCGCCGACGTCGGCGCCGTCGTCGCCCCCGATGGTGCGCTCGCCAGAGAATCGAGCGCCAGGGGCCAGACCTTCTACCTCCCGGACGGCACGGTGCCGCTGCACCCGCCCGTGCTCTCCGAGGGCGCGGCGAGCCTGCTGCCCGAGCAGACCAGGCCCGCGGCCCTGTGGACCATCGAACTCGACGAGAACGCCGAACCACGGAATTACTCGGTGGTGCGCGCGACCGTCCGCTCCCGCGCGCGACTCGACTACGCGGGCGTCCAAGCCGACGCCGACGCGGGCAAGCTGCACCCCTCGATCGCGGCCCTGCCGGAATTCGGCACGCGGCGCATCGAGGCCGGGTTGGCCCGCGGCGCGATCGGGCTGCGACTGCCTGCCCAGAGCGTCATCCGCGATGACGCGAACGACGGACATTGGCGGCTCGTCCTGGAGCCGCGCACCGCGGCCGACGACTGGAACGAGCAGGTCTCCCTGCTGACCGGCATGTGCGCGGCGCGCATCATGCTCGACGGCGCCGACGCCGACGGGCAGCGGGTCGGCCTGCTGCGCACCATGCCGCCGCCCGCCGAATCCGCCATCGCCTCGCTGCGCCGAACGGCCGCCGCGCTCGGCGTGGCATGGCCCGCGGATCAGACCGTGGGCCGCATGTTGGCCGGGCTCGACCCCAACACCCCCGCCGCCCTGGTACTCATGTCGGAGGCCACCGGTTTGCTGCGCGGTGCGGCATACACCGTGGTCAACGGATCGGCGCGGGAGAGTCTGGCGCACAGCGCGATCGGCGCACCATACGCGCACGTCACGGCTCCGCTGCGCCGCCTCGCCGATCGCTTCGCCACCGAGATCTGCCTTGCCTACTGCGCGGGCGCACCGGTGCCGCAATGGGTTCGGGACGGGCTGGATCCGACCGTCGACACCATGCGGCGCACCGACGGCGTCGCGGGCAAGGTGGATCGGGCCTGCATCGACCTCACCGAGGCCAGCCTGCTCGCGCAACGCCCCGACGCCGAGTTCGACGCGGTCGTCGTGCGCGAGGCCATCGGCAACCGGCCCGCGGAGGTCTTCATCGCCGACCCGCCGGTGCTCGGCCCCTGCACCGGAACCCCGCCCGAAGGCGCGGCCGTCCGCGTCCGCCTGACCCGCGCCGACCCGGTCACCCGCAAGATCGGCTTCGCGTTCGTCGCCTGAGTCCTTGCAGACCGCTGCTGCAGTGCGCAGCGGTTGTGTCCGCTGCGAGGCGTGTGGACGGTCTGCGAAGTCACCAGAGGCTGGTGGAGAGGGCTTCGGCGGCTTTGGGGTAGCGGGCGATGGCGTGGTTGGCGGCGTCGGTTTCCGCCGTGATCAGGCGGCGGTAGGTGGCGGTGTCCTCGCGCGCCGCTTCGGCTTGCGCCGCCCGTTCGATGATGGCATCGGTGGACTCGATCGCGTCGCGGTGGTCGCCGAGCACGGTTTGCAGACGCTTGGCGCGCGCGCCGAGGTCGGCGGCGGAGTCGCCGATGACCTGCTCGGCGGCTTCACAGGAATACCGTAAACGCTTGGCGCTCTTGCGAATATCGTGCAGC
This sequence comes from Nocardia sp. NPDC050793, assembly GCF_040654065.1. Lineage (NCBI taxonomy): Bacteria > Bacillati > Actinomycetota > Actinomycetes > Mycobacteriales > Nocardiaceae > Nocardia > Nocardia sp. NPDC050793. The sequence continues at coordinate 193,970 of NZ_JBFAHG010000005.1, read as the reverse complement.
GTATCGATGCGTTCCGTGCCGGGCACCGCTGGCTCGTGCCGGATGAGTGCCGTTAGCCGCTCGTGGTCGCTCAGCAAGACCACGCCGAAGAAATCCGTGGCGGGCGCCGCGGCGCGGGCGTGGCGTAGCGGCGGGTCGGTGCGCCACTGGGTCAGGCGCTCGCGCAGCGTGCGGTAGCGGTCGGTGTCGAGCGCGGCGAGCACCTCGGCGTGCGCGGCGTCGTAGCGCGCGCGTTCGGCCGCGACCAGCCGGTCGGTCACCGCCTCGGCGTCCGGCGCGTCGGCGTGCTCGTGCAGCAGGTCGGCGAAGCGATCGGCGCGGACCTCCGCGTCGCGGGCGACACCGAGCAGACCGGCCAGCCATTTCAGCTCGGCGCCGATCTCGGCCGCGGGATTCTTCTGGAACAGACTGCGATACGAGCGCAGCACGCTGCGCAGCCGCCGGGTGGCGACCCGCATCTGATGGACCGAATCCGGTTCGTCCGCGCGCACGTCGGGCTCGGCGGACAACAGTCGGTCGACATCGTCGCGCAGCGCGGCGATCAGGGCGTCCCCGGCAGCGACCACCATGGCTCAGCCCACCTTCGCGAAACTGTCGGTGGCTCGGATCAACCGGTCGACGATGCCGGGCTCGTTGGCCGCGTGGCCCGCGTCGTCGACGATGTGCAGTTGCGAACCGGGCCAGGCGCGATGCAGATCCCAGGCACTCACCGCCGGGCAGACGATGTCGTGCCGACCCTGCACGATGACGACCGGCAGGTGCGAGATGACGCCGACGTCCCGCAGCAGCTGCCCTTCCGCCAGGAAACCGCCGTGCCGGAAGTAGTGGTTCTCGATGCGCGCGAACGCCAGCGCGAACCGCGGCTCACCGGTCTCGGCGACCCGATCCGGCTGCGGCAGCAGCGAACTGGTGGAGCCCTCCCACACCGACCACGCGACCGCGGCCGCCGTGGCGACCTCGGGATCGGCGGAGTGCAGCAGCCGGTGGTACGCCTCGACCAGGTCGCCGTCGCGTTCGGATTCCGGCACCGGGGCCAGGAACTTCTCCCATTCGTCCGGGTAGACGTAGCCTGCCGCGCCGTTGTAGTACCAGTCGATTTCCTTGCGCCGTAACAAGAAGACGCCGCGCAGCACCAGTTCGGTGACGCGCTCCGGGTGTTTCTGCGCGTACGCAAGGGCCAGCGTGGAGCCCCACGAACCGCCGAACACCTGCCAGCGATCGACGCCGAGATGCTCGCGCAGCGCCTCGATGTCGGCGACCAGGTGCCAGGTGGTGTTGTGCGCGAGATCGGCGCCGTCGGCGATGTGCGGGGTGGACCCCCCGCAGCCGCGCTGGTCGAAAAGCACGATGCGATACGCCGAGGGATCGAAGAACTGCCGGTGGAACGGCGCGGTGCCGCCGCCGGGGCCGCCGTGCAGGAACACCACCGGCTTGCCCTCGGGGTTGCCGCTGACCTCCCAGTACACCGACTGGCCGTCGCTCACCTCCAGCAGGCCCGAATCGTACGGCTCGATCGGGGGGTACAGGGTGCGCATCACAGGCCGACGATGATCGCGGCCAGGTCGGGCGTCTCCAGCGCCTCGATGGCCTGCTGGCGTACGTCCGGGCAGCTCTTGACGGTGACGGTGTCGACGACGGCCTTGTTGCCGAGCACGTCGATGCCGTTCTGCAGCCCCCACGGGTGCACGATCAGGTTGAGGCCGACCCGCCCCAGCGTCGGACCCTGCACCCGGAAGTTGGACAGCTCGGGCCGGATGGCGTCGCACAGCTGCTTGGCGGCGGCGTCGGTGACCTCGGTTGTCGGCTTCTGGGTGCCGGTGCCTTGGGCGGGGGTCGTGGTGGCCGCGGGCGCCGACGTGGTCGTTCCCGTGCTGCCGGTGGGCTCGGGTTCTCCGGTCGTGCCGCACGCGGCCAGTGTCGCGGCGGCGAACGCGGCGGCCACCAGCGAGGTGCTGCGGGAAATCCAACGGCGGTGCGGCATCGGTACCTCTGATCGGGTCGGGAAATGTCGGCTTCGAGTCTGCCATTGTTTGCCCGGGGCGGCCCGTGCCGAACAGTCCACAGCGGGGTCGGCGGCTGGTCGAGCGGCGCCAGGGATTGCCGGCGCCACTCGACCGGTTCATCTGCGCTCGATCAGAAGCTGTGCTCGGGGCCGGGGAAGGTGCCGCGACGCACCTCGTCGGCGTAAGCCGCTGCCGCCGTGCGCAATTGGTCGCCGACCTCGGCGAACCGCTTGACGAACTTGGCGGTCTTGCCGCTGGTGTAGCCCGCCATGTCCTGCCAGACCAGCACCTGGGCGTCGCAGTCGACGCCCGCGCCGATGCCGACGGTCGGGATGGTCAGCTTGCGGGTGACCTGCCCGGCCAGCTCGGCGGGAACCATCTCCATCACCACCGAGAACGCGCCGGCCTCCTGCACCGCGATGGCGTCGGCGATGAGTTGCTCGGCGCCGTCGCCGCGGCCCTGCACCCGGAAACCACCGAGGGTGTTGACGCTCTGCGGGGTGAAGCCGATGTGCGCCATCACCGGGATGCCGGCCGCGGTGATCATCGCGATCTGCTCGGCGACCCGCTCGCCGCCCTCCAGCTTCACCGCGTGCGCGCCGCCCTCCTTCATGAAGCGGGTCGCCGTCGCCAGCGCCTGCTGCGGAGAGGACTCGTAGGTGCCGAACGGCAGGTCGGCCACCACCAGCGCGTGCGGCGCACCGCGCACCACGCCGCGCACCAGCGGGATCAGCTCGTCGACGGTGATCGGCACCGTCGTGTCGTACCCGTACACCACGTTGGCGGCGGAGTCGCCGACCAACAGCACCGGAATACCCGCCTCTTCGAACAGGCGGGCCGAGGAGTAGTCGTAGGCGGTGAGCATCGCCCAGCGCTCACCCTCGGCCTTCATCTGCTGAAGGTGGGGGACCCGCGTCTTGCGCCGTGCCTTCTTGGTCTCGGCCTGAGCCGCGCCGTAGGCAGGGGTTTCCGCATCGGATACGGACATCATCGTCCCTTTCGGAGTTGTCGCCTCGAGGCCCTTGCCGGGTCCCCGGGTTGTCTGACGCCTCCAGTTTGCCACCCGCCTCGACCGTGACTTAAGGGCGCTCGGCGGTGCGATTGATCACAGCCGGGGACGGATCGCCCGAGCGATAGCGCGCCCGAGTTGTCTTCGCACGGGTTCTGCACGGTTCGCAGCGGCTGTGCCCTCTGCGAAGCGTGCGGAAGGTCTGCGAGGATCCACCGTCGCGGGGCAGGTGGTGGATGGGCGACGCGTCGTCCAGCGGACTTCGCCTGGCAGGATCGAAGCATGCGATGGCGGCGTGGGCGTGGTGTGCTGGTGGCGGCGGTGCTGGCCGTGGTTGCGGGCGGGTGCGCCGTCGAGCGGGCGGAGCCGAAGGGGCCTATGCCTGCGCCGGAGCAGGGGTTGGAGCGGTTCTACGAGCAGACGCCGCAGTGGGGGGAGTGCGCGGGGTTCGGGGATCCGAACGATCGGTTCCCGCCGAACGCGCAGTGCACGAAGATCACGGTGCCGATCGATTACGCGAACCCGGACGGTCCGACAGCGCAGATCGCGTTGAGCAGGATTCCCGCCTCGGGGGCGAAGATCGGGTCGCTGCTGTTGAATCCAGGCGGGCCGGGGGTGTCGGGGCTGTCGATGTCCGGGATCGCCAATCGCACGCCGCTGTCGGAGCGCTTCGATCGGGTCGGGTTCGATCCGCGCGGTGTCGGCGCGTCGACGCCGTCGATCGCCTGCCTGACACCGCAGGAGACCGACGCGGAGCGCGCCGAGCGTCCGGAAGAGAACACCCCCGAGGGGATCGCGGCCGCCGAGGCCGAGAACAAGGAATACGCCGGCAAATGCGTCGAGCGCAGCGGTGACGCGCTGCTCGCGCACGTCGGCACCCGCGAGGTGGTGCGGGACATGGACGTCATCAGGGCGGTGCTCGGTGACCCGAAGCTCAGCTATCTCGGCTACTCGTACGGCACCAAGCTCGGCTCGCTGTACGCGGAGCAGTTCCCGGACCGGGTGCGCGCGCTGGTGCTGGACGGCGCGGTCGACTCCTCGAAGGATCCGGTGCAGGAGTCGCTGCGTCAGGCGGCGGGCTTCCAGGCCGCCTTCGACGCCTACGTCCAGCACTGCACGCAGGAGCCGGACTGCCCGCTCGGCACCGATCCGGCCCAGGCCGTCGCGCGTTTCCGCGAGCTGGTGAACCCGCTGTGGGACAAGCCCGCCGAGACCACCGACCCGCGCGGCCTCAGCTACAGCGACGCCATGACCGGCGTCACCCAGACGCTCTACTCCGACGACCTGTGGCAGGTGCTCACCCTCGGCCTGGACGAACTGCGCGACGGCCGCGGCGACACGCTGCTGCAATTGGCCGACATGTACGACGGCCGCCGCGACGACGGCACCTACAACAACACCCAGGACGCCTTCAACGCCATCCGCTGCGTCGACGACCCTCGGGTCACCGATCCCGCGGTGGCGGGCCGCCAGGACACCGAGTACCGGAAGGCCGCGCCGTTCCTGGACGACGGCCGCGGCACCGGCCGAGCCCCGCTGGAAGTGTGCGCGAACTGGCCGGTGCCGCACAGCGGCAACCCGCACCGGATCTCCGTGGAAGGCCTGCCGAAGGTCGTCGTGGTGTCGACGACCGACGACCCGGCCACGCCGTACCAGGCGGGCGTCGACCTGGCCGCCCAGCTGGACGCCGCGCTGATCACCTTCGACGGCAACCGGCACACCGCCGCGCTGGTGGCTGGCGACGAGTGCCTGGACTCCGCGGTGATCGCCTACCTGGTCGACCTGAAGGTCCCCGAGCCGGAATTGCTCTGCTGACGGCTTTGCCGGAAGTGCTCACCGTCGCACCCCGGCGACGGTGAACTTCGTTCCAAATAGCTCCTCGCGCACCCGAAACGCAATCCCGAGCACGGATGTAACACGGATTTAACGCCGGATGCTTACGCTCGCGGTCATGGATCGCCAGAAGGAATTCGTGCTGCGGACGCTCGAAGAGCGGGACATCCGCTTCGTGCGTCTCTGGTTCACCGATGTCTTGGGCTACCTGAAGTCCGTCGCCATCGCCCCCGCCGAACTCGAGGGCGCCTTCGAGGAGGGCATCGGCTTCGACGGCTCGGCCATCGAGGGCTTCGCCCGGGTGTCGGAGGCCGATATGGTCGCCCGCCCGGATCCTTCCACTTTCCAGGTGCTGCCCTGGGCCACCAGCAAGGGCCATCAGCACTCCGCGCGCATGTTCTGCGACATCACCATGCCCGACGGCTCGCCGTCCTGGGCCGACCCGCGCCACGTGCTGCGGCGGCAGCTGAACAAGGCGGGCGACGTCGGGTTCAGCTGCTATGTGCACCCGGAGATCGAGTTCTTCCTGCTGAAGAACGGCCCGCAGGACGGCACCCCGCCGCAGCCCGCCGATGCCGGCGGCTTCTTCGACCAGGCTGTGCACGACTCGGCCCCGAACTTCCGGCGCCACGCCATCGACGCGCTCGAGTCGATGGGCATCTCGGTGGAGTTCAGCCACCACGAGGGCGCGCCCGGCCAGCAGGAGATCGACCTGCGCTACGCCGACGCGCTGTCCATGGCCGACAACGTGATGACCTTCCGCTACCTGATCAAGGAAGTGGCCATCGACGAGGGCGTGCGGGCCACCTTCATGCCCAAGCCGTTCGCCCAGTACCCGGGCTCGGCGATGCACACGCACATGAGCCTGTTCGAGGGCGAGAACAACGCGTTCGCCGACCCCGACGACCCGATCAATCTCTCCGAGACCGCCCGCGCGTTCATCGCGGGCATCCTGGAGCACGCGCCGGAGATCAGCGCGATCACCAACCAGTGGGTGAACTCCTACAAGCGGCTCATCCACGGCGGCGAGGCCCCGACCGCGGCCTCCTGGGGCCGGTCCAACCGCTCCGCGCTGGTGCGCGTGCCGATGTACACGCCGAACAAGTCGTCCTCGCGTCGCGTCGAGATCCGCAGCCCAGATTCCGCCTGCAACCCCTACCTGGCGTTCGCGGTGCTGCTCGCGGCGGGCATGCGCGGCATCGAGAAGGGCTACACGCTGCCGCCGGAGGCCGAGGACGACGTGTGGTCGCTGACCACCGCCGAGCGGCGCGCGATGGGCTTCCGCGAGCTGCCGGGCACGCTCGACGAGGCGTTGCAGGCGATGGAGCGCTCCGAGCTGGTCGCCGAGACCCTGGGCGAGCACGTGTTCGACTTCTTCCTGCGCAACAAGCGCCGGGAGTGGGCCGATTACCGCAGCCAGGTGACCCCGTTCGAGCTTAAGGAGTACCTCGGACTGTGACCTGGGCGCGCGGCGCGGGCATGTAGTTTTAAGACTATGGTCCGGCCACCGTCTGCGCGCTCCGCTGTCCCCGGTGTCGGTCGGCTCGGATTGCTCGAGCCGACGGCAGCGGCTTCGCTGCGCGAATTGGGCTGGGACAACGTCGAAAGCATCCCGGTTCTCTGGTCGCTGTCCAGGGCGCCCGACGCCGACCTGGCGCTGAGCACCCTGATGCGCCTCCGTGAGGCGCTCGGAAGCGACTGGGCCGCAGTGGATTCCGCTCTGCGCGCCGATAAGTCCTTGCGCGGCAGGCTTTTCGCGCTGCTCGGCTCGTCGAGCGCCTTCGGCGACCACCTGGTGGCCGAGCCCGCCTCGTGGCAGCTTCTGCACCGCGCCGAGCTACCGACGCGCGAGGACGTGCTCGCCGATCTGCTCGACGCCGTCGACGCGGTGCCGGAAGCAGGACCGCACCCATCGGACGCCACGTCGCACCGCGACTCCACGGGGCGTGGCCGTCGGGAGAAGAGCAGCCTGTTTCGAGCCGGGATCGCGGGGCCCGAAGCGGTGCCGCTACTGCGCAGGCGCTATCGCGATCAGCTGATGGTGCTCGCCGCGCTGGACCTGGCGGCCACCGTCGAGAACGAGCCGGTGCTGCCGTATCAGGTGGTGGGCATGCATCTCACCGATCTTGCCGACGCCGCGCTCACCGCCGCGCTCGCGGTCGCCGTCGCGCGGGTCTGCAAGGACGGACCGGTCCCCGTCCGGCTCGCGGTGATCGCGATGGGCAAAAGCGGTGCGTGCGAACTGAATTACGTCAGCGACGTGGACGTGGTGTTCGTCGCCGAACCCGCCGACGCGATCGCGACCCGATTGGCCGCCGAGATGATGAGCGTGGGCAGCCTGGCCTTCTTCGAGGTGGACGCGGCGCTGCGGCCGGAGGGCAAGCAGGGTGCGCTGGTGCGCACCCTGGAGTCGCACCTCGCCTACTACAAGCGGTGGGCGCGCACCTGGGAGTTCCAGGCGCTGCTGAAGAACCGTCCGATGACGGGTGATCTCGAGCTCGGGCGTGAGTACCGCGACGCGGTGATGCCGATGGTCTGGACCGCCTCGGAACGCCCCGATTTCGTCGCCGACGTGCAGGCCATGCGCCGCCGCGTGGAAGACCTGGTGCCCGCCGACCTGCGGGAACGCGAACTCAAGCTCGGGCACGGCAGCCTGCGCGATGTCGAATTCGCCGTGCAGCTACTGCAATTGGTGCACGGCAGGGTGGACGAATCGCTGCACGTGCAGGGCACCGTCGAGGCGTTGACGGCGCTCGCCACGGGCGGCTACGTCGGCAGGGACGACGCCGCGAATCTCACCGCCTCCTATGAATTCCTGCGGCTGCTCGAACATCGGTTGCAGCTGCAACGGCTCAAGCGCACCCACACGCTGCCCGCAGGCGACGACGAGGAGGGCATGCGCTGGCTGGCCCGCGCCGCCCACATCCGTCCCGACGGCAGGCAGGACGCGGTCGGCGTGCTCGGCTCCGAGATCCGCCGAAACGCGGTGCGGGTGCGGCGATTACACGCGAAGCTGTTCTACCGGCCGCTGCTGGACGCGGTGGCGCGGATGGATTCCGACGCGCTGCGGCTGAGCCCGGACGCCGCTGTCCGGCAGCTGGCCGCGCTCGGCTACGCGGCGCCGGAGAACGCGCTCGGCCACCTCAAGGCGCTCACCGGCGGGGTCTCGCGCAAGGGCCGCATCCAGGCACTGCTGCTACCCACCCTGCTCGAATGGCTCGGTGACACACCGAATCCCGACGCAGGTCTGCTCGCCTACCGCCGGGTGTCGGAGGGGCTGGACGATCAGATCTGGTTCCTGCGCGAACTGCGCGACGAGGGCGCGATCGCGCAGCGGCTGATGATCGTGCTCGGTTCCTCGGAATACCTGCCCGATCTGCTGATCAACGCGCCGGAAACGATCCGCATGTACGCCGACGGTCCGGGCGGCTCGCTGCTGCTCGTCCCGCAACCGGAGGACGTCGCGCGCGGCATCCTCACCGCGGCGGCCCGCTACGAGGATCCGAAACGCGCTGTGGCGGCGGCCCGTTCGCTGCGCAGGCACGAACTCGCCAGGGTGGCCTCGGCCGATCTGCTCGGCATGTTCGAGGTGCCGGAAGTGTGCCGGGCGCTGTCGTCGGTGTGGGTCGCGGTGCTGGAAGCCGCGCTCTCCGCGGTGATCCGGGCGTCCGAGGCGGAGACCGGGGCGCCCGCGCCCGCCGACTTCGCGGTGATCGGCATGGGCAGGCTCGGCGGGATGGAGCTCGGCTACGGGTCCGACGCCGACGTGCTGTTCGTCTGCGATCCGCGTCCCGGCGAGGACGAGACCAAGGCCGTGAAATGGTCCATCGGCGTCGCCGAGAAGGTGCAGCGGATGCTCGGCGCGCCGAGCACCGACCCGCCACTGCACGTCGACGCGGGTTTGCGGCCGGAAGGGCGTAATGGCGCGCTGGTGCGCACCCTCGCGGCGTACCGCGCCTACTACGAGCAGTGGGCGCAGCCGTGGGAGGTGCAGGCGCTGCTGCGCGCCCACCAGATCGCGGGCGATCAGGCGCTTGGACTGCGCTTCCTGCACGTCATCGACAAGGTGCGCTACCCGGTGGGCGGTGTCTCGGCGGAGGCGGTGCGTGAGATCCGCCGCATCAAGGCCAGGGTCGACGCCGAACGCCTGCCCCGCGGCGCGAACCCCGCGACGCACACCAAGCTCGGCCGCGGCGGCCTTGCCGACGTCGAATGGACCGTGCAGCTCATGCAGCTGCGTCACGCCCACGAGGTGCCCGCGCTGCACAACACCTCCACCCTGGAAACGCTCGACGTCATCGAAGACACGAAGCTGCTGGACGCCGAGGACGTCGCGCTGCTGCGCGACGCCTGGCTCACCGCGACCAAGGCGCGCAACGCCCTGGTCCTGGTGCGTGGCAAGGCCACCGACCAGCTGCCAGGCCCCGGCCGCCTGCTCTCGGCGGTCGCGCGAGTGGCGGGTTGGCGCAACGACGGCAGCGAATTCCTCGACAACTACATGCGCGTCACGCGGCGCGCGAAAGCGGTGGTCGAGCGCGTCTTCGGGGGCTGAGACCCGCGGCCGCGAGCATTTCGCACCGGATTTCGCGCGACGACGGCTGCACCGTGGGCATCGGGTGCGGTGCTGCTCGGCGCCCTCGCCGAAGGTCGGGTGGCAGCAAGGCGGGGCCGGCCGGGATCGGTGACCGTCAGTCGTCGACGTGTTGCATGCGGCAGACGAAATCGCGCAGTGCCTTTCGATCCTCCTCCGCTCCGTGCCGTCCGCCCTCCACCGTCACCGTCACTCGGCTGCCCGTGGTCATCGGCAGCTCGTTCCACGCCACCGGCAGGACCAGCGCGTGCACGTCGCGCCCGCCGCAGCTGATGGTGATGCGTGAGGTGTAGCGGCCCGCGACGTCCGCGAGTTCCTGGGCTTCGGCGGCGGACAGTGGCCCGACGGCCGTGAATTCTTCGACGTACATCTCCAACCCCTTCCGCACATTGATGCCGCCAGTGTAGGAATTGTGCGGATGCTGTGGCGTTATGCCGCGCGAAAGCTTTCTCCAGGGAAACCCGCCTAGGGTCGATCGCATGCGTGTTCGGTTGAATCGGGTGCTGCTCGGTCTGGGCTGGTGCGCCCTCGTCGTCGGAGTCGCCGGTGTCGTGCTGTATTTCAGTTCTTGGCAGCGGCGACTGCCGGTGCTCGTCGCCTCGGGGGCGTCGTACCTGATGCTGGGTGCGATGGTCGGGCTGCTGCTGTTCGTCGTCGCGCGAGGGTGGCGCAGCGCGGCGGCCGCGGGTGTCGTCGCGTTCGCGGTGCTATGGACGCAACTGCCGCTGTTCGTGCCGGACGGGCGTGCGGCAAGCGGGCCGGAGCTTCGGCTGCTCCAGTCGAATCTGTTGTTCGGCGGCGCCGATCTGCCCGTGGTGGTGCGGGAGGTGCGCGAACGCCGCGTCGATGTGCTCACTGTCGAGGAGCTGACGCCCGAATCGGCCGCCCGGCTGACCACCGAGCTGGCCGGTGATCTCCCGTACCACTACCTGGAACCCGGGAAATGGGGCGCGGGCAGCGGCATCTTCAGCCGATACCCGTTGCGCGACACCAAGAAATACGACGGCTTCGTGATGGCCAACCTCTCGGCGACCATGGAGCACCCGCAGCGCGGCCCCGTCGCGGTCTACGCCTTCCATCCGATGCCGCCGCCGCTGGACTTCGCGGCGTGGAGCGCGGAGATGCGTCGCGTCCGCGAAATCCTCGACGCCCAGACCGGTCCGGCCGTTGTCGGAGCGGATTTCAATGCGACACGGGATCATTCGGCCTTCCGCGACCTGGTGCGCGGGCGGTTCGATTCCGCCGCCGACCTCGCGGGCGCGGGGCCGCTGCCCACCTATCCCACCGACCGGGCATGGGGACCGGTGATCGGGATCGACCACATCCTGATCGCGGGCGGCACCGCCGAACAGATGGAGAGCCTGTCCATCCCGGGATCGGATCACCGCGCCGTGTTCGCCGTGCTGCGACTCGACGCCTGAACGGCGCGCCGTTCGACGGCCGATCGTCTTGTCGACCGCGGAACTGGCGGCCTTGATCGAGGACGCGGCGGTCCGGCTGAACGTGCCGATCACCGACGTCGCGGCCGACCGGCTCGCTGCCACACTCGAGCGGCCACGCACCGCGAACGTGTTGCGGATCGCTCGCCGAACTCGCACGCACCCAGGCGTTACTGTCCTGCTGTCGTTCGCACACATCGGTTCCACGCCTCACATAGGCGATGCCTGTGTGAGCCGTGCGGAGGGTATGTGGCTTTCAGTGGTGCGCAGGTGGTTGCGCGCCTGGGTGCTTGGGCGGCAGTGGGCTCGGCTGCTGAACGTCGGTCGCGCAACGCGATACGCGCGTCGGCGCATCAGCGATTACCATGTGAACGCTCGACCGGCGGTGTGGGTAGACCACCGTCCGGCGGCGGTGCGGGCGAGGACCCGCAGGACCGGGGAGGAAGACCTGATGAGGACCAAACGGCTGCGGTTCGCCGCGATCGCGGTGCTGACGGCGGTCGGCGCGACGCTCGCAGGCTGCGGAAGTTCGCAGACCACGACGAGCTCGGAGGGCGTCACCGCCGTCGATCCGAACAATCCGTGGATGGTGGCGGGCGCGGCGACCAGCACCGGCCCGAGCGGCCCGCGTCCCGGCGCGCCGGACGCGTCGCTGACGGCGGAGAACGGCGACGGGGGACGGGTCGACCGGCTCGCCCTGAACGCCATCGCCGACATCGAAGAATTCTGGAAGGCTGAGTACGCCAAGACCTTTCCCGGCGCCTTCAAGCCGGCGAACAAGTACATCTCCTGGGACGCGCGCGCCCCCAAGGAGCAGTCGGTGAAGTTCTGCAAGGCCGACACCTACAAGCTGGTCAACGCGGCCTACTGCGGGCTCGACCACACCATCGGCTGGGACCGCAGGGTGTTGCTGCCGCTGCTGGAGGACAAGTACGGGCCGATGTCGGTGGTGATGGTGCTCGCGCACGAGTACGGGCACGCCATCCAGGGGCAGGCCAAGATCGCCGGGCTGTTCACCGGCGCGCTGGTCAAGGAGCAGCAGGCCGACTGCCTGGCGGGCGTGTTCCTGCGGCACGTCGCCGAGGGCGACGCGGCGCACTTCACCATGAACATGACCGACGGGTTGGACGGCGTGCTCGGCGCCACCATCGCGGTGCGCGACACCGATCCCAGCGACCCCGACAACGTGCACGGCTCGGCGTTCGAGCGGGTGACCGCCGTGCAGCTCGGCTACACCGAGGGCGCCGAGGCCTGCAAGAGAATCGACAAGAAGGAGATCAAGCAGCGTCGCGGCGACCTGCCGGTGACCTTCGAGGTGGACGACGAGGAGAACCAGCAGCTCCCGGTGGACCAGGCCTCGCTGACCAGCGTGAGCCAGGCGCTGGCCAAGAACTTCCCGCTCGCCGCCGCACCGAAGTTCGACTACTCCGGCGTGGTGCGCAACTGCGCGAAAGTCACCACCACCGAGCCGGTCTCGTACTGCCCCAGCACGAACACGCTCGGCACCGACATACCGGAACTGGCCGAGCGCGGCGGCCCGCTCGATGGCGACGACGAGCCGCTGTCCGCGGTCGTGCAGGGCGACTACAACGCGTTCGTCGTGTTCGTCTCCCGCTACATGCTCGCCGTGCAGCAGGAGCGCAAGCTCTCGTTGACCGGTGCGGAGACCGCGGGCCTGCGCACCGCCTGTCTCAGCGGCGCCTTCACCACCAAGCTGAGCGAGCCGACCAGCGACCCGCGCCTCTCGGCGAACGACCTCGACGAGGCCGTCTCCGGGCTGCTCGCCGACGGGCTGGCCGCCGCCGACGTGGACGGCAAGGTCGTGAAGAGCGGCTACCAGCGGCTCGAGGCGTTCCGCACCGGCGTGCTCGACGGCGAGCAGGCCTGCATCACCAAGTTCAAGTGAGCGGCTCCGCCGTGGCGGGAGCTATTCGGCCGCGGCGGGCAGCGCGCGCAGCGAGCTGAGCGTGGTCGCCAGCGCGCGGGCGGCCTCGGCGCCCTTGGTCACGAAGTGCCCGGTGAAGTAGTCGACGTGCTCGCTGTGCTCGTGGAAGTGGTGCGGGGTGAGCACGACGGAGAAGACCGGCACGTCGGTGTCCAGCTGCACGCGCATCAGCCCGTCGATCACAGCCGAGGCGACGAAATCGTGCCGGTAGATGCCGCCGTCGACGACCAGCGCGGCCGCCACGATCGCGGAGTACCTGCCGGTCTGGGCGAGCCGCTTGGCGTGCAGCGGAATCTCGAACGCGCCGGGTACCTCGAAGACGTCGATGGTGGCCGGGTCGAAGCCGAGGTCGGTGTATTCGGCGGTGAAGCCCTCCAGCGCCTTGCCGACGATCGAGCTGTGCCAGGTGGCGCGGATGAACGCGACGGATCCGGTCGATGTGGTTCCCATGATCGGATCCTACGGCTCGGTGAGGTGCGCCTCCAGCCATGTGACCACGTCGGTGAGCACCCTGTCCTGCTCCGGCTCGTTGAAGATCTCGTGGTAGAGGCCCTCGTAGCGGATGACGGTCAGATCCTTCGAAGCCGCGCCGCGCTCGATCAGGTCCGTGCTGGACGGTGCGGCGAGCGCGTCCGCGGTGCCGTGCAGCACCAGCAGCGGAACGGTGAGCTTGTCCAGCCGCCGCTTGACCGTCTCGGTGGCGTTGAGGATCTCGGTGCCGGTGCGGGCCGGGAGCTTGCCGCGGTAGACCAGCGGGTCGGCGTCGTAAGCGGCGACCACCGCGGGGTCGCGGCTGATCATCGACGAATCCAGTGTCAGCACACCGAGATTCGGCGTCAGCCGGGACAGCACCGGCGCCAGTAGTCGCTGCACCGGGTTGCCGACCGGGATGTCCAGCGGCGGGGCGGAGAGCACGATGCCCGCCACGTCGATCGGCGCGCGGGTGGCCAGATACAGCGTGATCAAGCTGCCCATCGAGTGCGCGAGCAGGAACTTCGGCACGCCGGGCTGTTCGCGGGCGGCAATGTCGAGCATGCCCTCGACATTGTCGGCGGAGCCCGCCATGGAGCCGATGTTCGCCTTGCTGCCCGCCGACTTGCCGTGGCCGAGGTGATCGAGCGCGTAGACCGCGAACCCGGCGTCGGCCAGCCGCTTTCCGACGTGGCCGTACCGGCCGGAATGCTCGGCGATGCCGTGCACCAGCACGACCGCGGCCTTTGCCTCGGTCTCGGGAAGCCATGCACGCCAGGCGATCCGGCTTCCCGTGCCCTCGAAATGACCGTCCTCGATGCGGGTCACCTGCGCTCCTCTCGGGTCGAACCATGCGCGAGTTCCTCGATCAACCGCCGATTGAACTCGATGAGCCGAGCGTAGTTCACCCGGGAGATGCGCTCGTCGGTTCCGTGGATTGTCGCCAGGTCGTCCTCGGTCAGCACGATCGGCGCGAAGTTGCACCGGGTGGCCGCGAGATCGTCGTAGTGGCGCGAGTCGGTGGCGCCGGGCACGAGGCCGGTGGTGACCGCGATGCCGGGGACGACGGTCTCGGCCAGCCGGGCGACCAGCTCGAACGCGGGGCCGGGCGCGGTGGTCCGCGACGGTTCCGACGACATGCCCACCAGCTCGAGCTGTACGCCGGGATCGCGAATCACCTTGCGGCAGTGCGCGAGCACGCCGGCCACCGAATCGCCTGGCAGGATGCGGAAGTTGACCAGCGCCTCGGCGCGCTGGGGCAGCACGTTCGCCTTCACGCCGCCGCTGATCACGGTGGGGGCGGTGGTGGTGCGCACCAGCGCCTCGGTCTGGGGACGGGCGGCCATGATCCGGGTGATCATAGGCCCGGCGAGACCGGCGATCCCGAGCACTCGCCTGCGGGTCTCCGGCATCACCGCGCGCAGCCGGGTCAGCATGTCGGCGATCACCGGCGTCAGCCGCAACGGCATCGGATGATCCTGGATCCGCCCCACCGCCCTGGCGATCCGGCCGACCGCGGTCTGCCTGCCCGGCATCGAGGAATGCCCGCCGGTCTCCTGCACCCGGAGCCGCACGGTGGCATATCCCTTCTCGCCCAGCATGATCGAGGCCACCGGTCGGTCGACGCCGTCGGCGACGCCCTCGGTGATCACGCCGCCTTCGTCCAGCAGCAGCTCGGCGCGCACGCCGTGTCGCCGCAGATGGTCCGCCATCCGGACGGCGCCTTCGTCGCCGAAGATCTCCTCGTCGTGCCCGAAGGCGAGGTAGAGGGTGCGCCGGGGGCGCACGCCTTCGGCCAGCGCGGACTCCACCGCCTCCAGGATGGCGATCAGCCTGCTCTTGTCGTCGATGGCGCCGCGACCCCACACGAACTCGTCGTCCACAACGCCGCCGAAAGGCGGATGGGTCCAGCGCCGTGTGTCGTCGACCGGCACCACGTCCTGGTGGGCGAGCAGGATCGCGCACGCAGGTCCCGGTTCGGCGCCGGGCCAGCGATAGAGCCTGCTGTGACCGAACAGCTCGAGCTCGAGTTCGGCGTGCACCAGCGGGAAGGACTGCTCCAGGTGCGCGGCGAGCTGCTCGAAGGCGGCGTCGGCGGCCCCGGTCGAGTCCTCGGTGGACACCGTGGCGCAGCGCAGCGCCGCCGCGAGCCGCTCGGCGACGCGGTCGTCGACCCCGGCGGGGGTGGTCTCGGGCGTCATCGGGCACCGGTCGGGGGCGGCGTTTTCGTGAGCATCACTGCATTCTTCAACACGCGCGGCGGTGAACGGGACCGGTTGGTCGGTGCGACCCACCCTGGACAGCTTCGTCACTGTGCGCTGGGAAGGTCGACGGAGGTCGCCGGGTCGTTCAGGATGTCGGGACCCAGCTGGCAGCTTTTCTCGACGCGCCACCTGGCGTGCATGTTGGGTGTGCCGCCGGTGAGGTCGGGGCTGCGCGGGGCGGTGAGCACGGGCAGCTCCAGGCGGGCGGCGTGCACCGTGACGGCGGCATTGCTCGGCGCGTGCGACCAGACGTCGTCGATCACATCGGTGATCTTCGCACCGAGCCGATGGCCAGCGGCCAGCGGCCAGTCCTGGGCCAGCAGCCGAAGATCGACCTCGGGACGCACCGGGGCGATACCGCGGGTGACGATGGTGGCGCGTCCGTCCGGCGCGATGTCGTAGAGCTCGACGGTCACCGTGGCCGATTCGGGACCAGTGAGGCGCAGCGAGGCCGTCGCCATGCCTGACAGATGCGTCGGCTCCGCCAATGGCTGTGACACCGACCAGATCTCGCGATCCCGGCCGGGAAGCAGGCCGCGATCGGTGTAGGAGCCGGTCCGCAGTTGCACCGCGATACGCGTCGAATCCGTGGGCGGCCAAGCGGTCTCGGAGCGCCAGCCGCCGTCGAACTGGCCGACCCTGACCCGGGGGCCCGGCACCTCGACGTCCTTGCCCGCCACGTGCCGATCGAAGAACGTCATCAGTTCGGCGTCGAAAAACGATGTGCCGCATTTGGTGTGGCAATCGGTGTGCCCCCACTGGCCGAACCAGGCGCGGTGTTCGCCGGGGCCGAGGCCCTGCCACATCTCGAAGACGCGGTCCGGCCGGGTGTTGGCGTCGAGAAAGCCCTGGCCGACGAACAGCGGAATGGTGTTGCCGCGCAGGTCGTCCACGAGATCGCGCTCGCGCCACCCGGGGTTGGCGGCGTCGTGATCGGTGGTCAGGTCGACGTAGCGCTCCGCGCAGCCGGGCGGCATGCTCACCGCGTTCGCCCGATACTCCGGGGAGTCGTCCCAGTGCGCCGGGGTGGAGGCGATGGCGAGATGTTCCAGCCCGACCTGGTCGGCGGGCCGGATGCCGTTGTCCGTCACCGGTTTTCCGGAGAACTTCCACGAGACGCCGCGCATGTACAGGTACGAGTACGGGTCGACCACCGGCGCGAACGCGGCCACCGCCGCCAGGCCCTTGGGTTTCGCCGCGAGCGCGAGCATGCCCGTCCACGCCTCGTAGGAGGTGCCTGTCATACCGACCCGTCCGGTCGACCAGGGCTGGGAAGCGGCCCATTCCACCGCGGTGACCACATCCGACCGTTCGCCCGGCCCGCCGTAGTCGGGGCAGCCGTTCGAGCCGCCGAACCCGCGCAGATCCACCAGCACGTAGGTGTAGCCCGCCCGCAACGCGTCATCGACCGGCAGGTTCTCGACGGACGGGCCGCCCTCCGGCAGCGGGTGGGTCAGGTAGGCCAGGTGCGAGCGATACGGGCTCACGGTGAGCAGCACCGGCGTCCTGGCGTCGTCGGCGAGACCCGGCGGGCGCAGCACGTCAGCGTGCAGGCGGGTGCCGTCCGGTGCGGTCAGGTAGGTCTGCCACCAGGTGAACGGCACGCTCGGCGGTTCGGCCGCCGCCGGCGTCGCCATCCCCAGCATCAATGCCACTCCGGCCGCCACCCGCGCCACCACAGAACCCACTCGCACCAGAGGACTATGGTGTGTCACCTGGGCTGCCGTCCAGCCCCGGAATCTGGGGTGTGATGCCGGTCGCCTCGGGACACCCTCGGGCATACGGATCTCGAATCGCAGGGGGCGGAAATTCGTGCCGCGACCCTCACCGAAGGGCCAGGACTCGGGCGTCTGCGGACGACTCCGCAGGCTGTTCTTGCGAAAGGCGTCACTTTCGCGAGCCCCTCGAGTCGCCACGAGGATGCACCCGGTGTCTCAGGCAGGTCGGCGTATGATCGGGCAAGCGCGATCGACCCGGGGGAAAGATGACCGATTCGGTGACCACGGAGTGGGACCGATTCGTGCAGGCGCTGGCCCGCTGCTTGGCTCGACTGCCCTCGCGCGCAACGCTGATCATCGCCGCACCAGGGAACCGCTACGTCCAGTTCGTGCAGTTCGACATCAAGCTGTCCGCCGAGCTCGCGAGCAATCGCTGTCTGGCCCAGCCGATGTCCGCCGATGCCGAGCGGATGTTGCGCGAACTCGGTTGGCGGGCACCGGTTTCCCGGCTCGAGATCGACAACTGGCAGCGCAGCCTGTTCTGGCCGCTGACCGAGCAGGTCCTGGTCGAGTTCGCTCGGTCCGTCGCCCTCGGGCTGCGACACGCGCTCGGCGTTGGCGCGCCCAGCGAGCTGCGAGCCATGGGATGGACGGAGGCCTCCGGCGATCTCGACCTCACCATTCTCGGCCTCGTTTCGAAACCCAGCACCAACAACTGAACGCCACCGAGCCCGCGTCACCCGTGGATTACGGTGTGGGCTTCCGAAGTTCCTTACGTCGTTCCGAGATCAGCGTTGCCAGACGGCGGGTTGTTTTGTCCTCGAACCCGATTTCCGATAGACGATCGATCCAGGGCTCTGCCGTGTCGGTGATGCGCGCCAGGCTTCGGGTGATTGCCCGTTGCGGGACGCCGAGGCGGGTGGCAGCGTCCATCCACCAGCGGTGGCCGAGCTTTCCAGCTCGCCCATACAGCGGCAGTGCCATTGGATCGTTCCAGCTCAGGTACGGTTGGGTGCTGAGTAGGTCGTACGCCGGAGTCACTTCCCAGATGCCGTCAGGGGTTTGTCGAATCGAAAGATTCTTTCCGTGTAGATCGCCGTTTCCGATGAGGTAGCTGAACGCGGCGATTTCGAGCAGCTGCAAGATCGCCAAGGGTCGCGAGCCCCCTCCTTCGGTGACCGCCTCGGAAAGGCCCCTGATCGCCTCCTGCAAGGTGATCCGGTATTTCGCGGCCGGATATCTTCCGAGGATCTGGCAGGCGTCCTCCTGTGCCAAACGCCGGATTCGCCTGTCTTCGGCGACTCGGTCGAATCTGTCTATGAAGAGTGCCGTTCGACCGTTCTTGTCAGCAGCGAGTTGGTGGTTCGGAACTCGTATCCCGCATGTGCGTGCCATGTCGAGAAAGAAGTTCTCGTTCTCGACCAGGAATGGATACTCGGGCGGGTTGAGTTTGAGAATGGCTGGGCCGTTAGCGGTGGAGACCGGAGTCGAGATCATCTGTGCTGATACCTTGATCTGGACACCGGGAAGGGCGGTTCTGTCGAGATCATCGACATCGGGCGACGTCGCGCGGGTGAAGAGCATCGTGAAATCGGAATACGCAGTGTCCGTCTCGCTGAACAGTGGAGGCGGGTCGGTGGGAACTGTTCCGGCGGGCATCACTTGAACGTCGCCGATCGTGTCGGCGCCCACCGCAAGCAGGACGCTGAAGTGGTCGTCCTCACTGGTCCGCGTTGCCGTGGTAATCGCGGTGAGCCGCAGGCCTTCGGGTAACAAACCCGCGAAGAATGCGGGAACCGATCCTCCGGTAGACCGAAAAGAGCCCTTCTGCTTCGGCAGCGTGAATGCGATCGCCGGTGCCGTCGGATCGGTGAGGTAGGACTCGGCGTAGGTGAACTCGACGTCGTCGTGCTCGCGGCGCAATTGGCCGGCAAGGTGGCCGGCCTTGTAGACATCCGCCGCATCGATGGTTCGAAGACGTTCGGGATCTAGGGCTTCGGTCATCGTCGACCGGTTTCCGAGGAGCGGAGTTCGACGGTGCTGCCGGTCAGAGTCCTGGCATCCATATGCGGCATGCCTACGAGGGTCAGTCCGAGAGCGTCCAGGATTCGCAAGGCAACCGCGAGCGTCGGCGATGTCCGTCCGGCTTCCAGGTTGCGGACCGATGACACGCCGACATCCGCGAGGTCGGCGACATCGAGTTGCGTCAGCTCGAGTGTGCGTCGGCGCGACGCAACGAAGGCTCCGAAGTCGGCGAGGGGGCCGGAGACATTGCGTTCTCGTCGTCGGGGCCGTGGCCTGGTCACTTGCCTCCTATCGTTGCTATCGCAATGCTAGTGCCGCGAGTTGCAGCAAGAATACCGACATCTTCCGTCTCGGTAGACCTTAACGGTGCGATGTCAACGATAGCAGGTATACCCGCACGATGCCGAGGTATTGAGAGGCTAATCGTTGTCATCGCAGCTTTAACGGCGGCGAAGTCGCGATGGGCGCGGCTTCGTCCACGCACCGAGCCCCCGCCACCCGTGTGGCGAGGGCTCGGGGTCGGAGGTGTCAGCTGACGAGG
Organism: Nocardia sp. NPDC050793; assembly: GCF_040654065.1. Classification (NCBI taxonomy): domain Bacteria; kingdom Bacillati; phylum Actinomycetota; class Actinomycetes; order Mycobacteriales; family Nocardiaceae; genus Nocardia; species Nocardia sp. NPDC050793. The sequence goes on along the minus strand of NZ_JBFAHG010000005.1, from coordinate 174,131 downwards.
TTCTTGCGCAATTTCAGGATCGTGCCCGGATCCAGGCCGAGGCCCTGGGTGAGGAACTTGCCGAAATCGCCGTAGCTCTGTTCCATCTGCTGGATGGCGGTGTCCAGGTAGGCGTCGCGCACCTCCTGCAGCGGGATCAGCAGGTCCGGATTCTGCATCAGCCCTGCGCGTTTCACGTCCTCGCGGAGCTTGGCGTCCGCGGCGGCGCGGTACTGATTGGACAGCAGATAGTCCTGCCGCGCGGTGTGTTCCGGCACGCCCACGGCGCGCAGCGCTATGTAGGTGAGCCAACCGGTGCGGTCCTTGCCCGCCGTGCAGTGGTAGAGCGTGGCGCGGTCGGAGTTCGCCAGGTCGCGGATCGTCTGCCCGAACGCGTTGCGCGAGGCCTCGCTCAGGAAGCTGCGATACACCCCGGCCATGATCTGCTCGGCCCGCCCGTTGCCGAGCAGCTCCTCCTGCTTCTGCGGATCCCGCGACTGGATCGCCTGCAACATCTGCTGGAACAGACCGGTGTCGTCGATGGGCCGCGCGACCGCCGAAACACCCGCGGGCAGCTTGTCCTGTCCGGCGAACTGCACCTCGGCGGGCGTCCGGAGATCCACCGCCGCCCGCAGATTCAGCGTCCCGAGCTTCTGCACGTCCGCATCGGTCAGCTTCTCCAGCGAATCGGCCCGAAATGCCTTGCCGGACTTGACCCGAGCCCCGTCATACGTCCAATACCCACCGATATCCCTGACATTGACGGCCCCCTGCAATTCGATCCGAGCCGCCGACGCCTCCACCGTCGGCTCGGCCACCGCACTCGGCGGAGCAGGGGTCGAAACCAAGGCCAGCGCACTGAGCGCCGCACCGATGAGAGCAATGAATGAAATCTTCATGCCGGGCGACACTAGAACGTGTTCTAAGGGAGTTCTCAGGTTCGTCTCAGTCCACCCGGTCAGCGGGATTTCCAATCCGCCCAACGGGATCCGGTGTTTTCGTGTCATCCATCGAATTGCGCGCCGCATCGGTCGAACAACGGAACGAGCCCCGCGTCCGAGCGAGGTCGCACTGCCGACACGGCGCTCTCCCGTTCACCGGGTGCTCAGCACGGCCACTCGCGCCGATTCGCAGCCCTGGCGTTTCTCGAGGATGGAGAGGTACAGGCGGGTCGCGACGGCCTCGGCGTCCTCGGTGCGCGGGTCGCTGTAGGTCTGGGCCCCCGGCAGATTCGCGGCGTAGGTGCGGGCAGCGTCGGCGAGGACGGACATGAGACCGGAGGACCGCTGAATGGGTGACTTCGCGGCCCAGGCAAGAGATTCGACCTCGGCGGGTAACTCACGCTCGGCAGTGATCCGGAGTGCGAGTTTGTCCACCGGGCGGCCATCGTGTGCGCCGAAAAGCACTGGCGGTGCGAATCGTTCGGCCACCTGCCACCAGCGAACCGTCTGGAAGATGTGAACGAGCCGGGCGGCATGGCCATCGAGGAGCGCCGGATAGAAGTGTGGAACCAAACGCGCCTCCCGGAAATTCGCCGCTGTTTCAGCGCGGATGAGCCGATCGAGCTCGACACGCGCCTCTGCGGAGTGCACCGCGTACGGCAGCTTCCGCCCGCCACCGAAGATCGCGTCCGCGCCACTGCCGGTGAGGATCGCCCCCGGATTGCCGATGATGTCGAGGCGGCGACGGGCAGCGAGAATCGGTATCCCAGCGGTGACTTCCCACAGTTCTGAGGTACCGAGTAGGGCCATCACATCCCGCGCGAGATCGACGACCTCGGCCGCCGAAAGCCGGATGACATCGTGGCGAAGACCCAGCGCCTTCGCCGCGACGGCCGCATTACCCTCGTCGGACTGCTCTTCGGTCACCACGGTGATCGCATTCGGCCGCACTCCGAGCGAAACCGCGACAGCCGCAACATATATCGAATCGACGCCACCGCTCAGCAGAACATCCGGGTCGCCGGTGAACCTGTCCAAAACCGCCGCGATGCGTGAGCGAGTCTCAGCGGCAACAATATTCGCGGCTTCCTCTGGATCGGTGACGACTCGCGCCGCCGGGTTCGGCTGCCTGATCGTGTCACCGAGCAGGTCGGTGACGAACTGAAGCGGTTCGGAGGTCTGCGGCGCCCAGTTGGCTACATCGGTCATGCCCACCGTTTTAGCTGCGCCGAGCCGGGGGGTGCTCATCGACACGTGTTCATTCGATACAACGCGACACCGGAGGCCGGGCCGCGCGGAAGAACGGCGAGTCGGAGTTGGACTGTCCGAAACGGGACGAGCCCTCCCGCACCGAAGTGCGGAAGGGCTCGAAACGCCTTGCCGTACGACGACTTACACGTCGAAGTAGAGCTCGAACTCGTACGGGTGCGGACGCAGGTTCACCGGCGCGATCTCCTGGGTGCGCTTGATGTCGATCCAGGTCTCGATCAGGTCCGGGGTGAAGACGTTGCCCTCGGTGAGGTAGTCGTGGTCCTGCTCGAGGCGGTCGATGACCGACGCCAGGCTGGTGGGGGCCTGCGGGATGTTCTTGGCCTCCTCCGGCGGGAGCTCGTAGAGGTCCTTGTCGACCGGGGCCAGCGGCTCGATCTTCTTCTTGATGCCGTCCAGGCCGGCCATCAGCATGGCGGCGAAGGCCAGGTACGGGTTGCCCGAGGAGTCCGGCGCGCGGAACTCGATGCGCTTGGCCTTCGGGTTGTTGCCGGTGACCGGGATGCGGACCGCGGCGGAGCGGTTGCGCTGCGAGTACACCAGGTTGATCGGGGCCTCGTAGCCCGGAACCAGACGATGGTAGGAGTTCACGGTCGGGTTGGTGAACGCCAGCAGCGACGGCGCGTGGTGCAGGATGCCGCCGATGTAGTGACGCGCCATGTCCGACAGACCGCCGTAGCCGGCCTCGTCGTGGAACAGCGGCTTGCCGTCCTTCCACAGCGACTGGTGCACGTGCATGCCCGAGCCGTTGTCACCGAAGAGCGGCTTCGGCATGAAGGTGACGGTCTTGCCTTCCTTCCACGCCGTGTTCTTCACGATGTACTTGAACAGCTGCAGGTCGTCGGCAGCGTGCAGCAGGGTGTTGAAGCGGTAGTTGATCTCCGCCTGGCCCGCGGTGCCGACCTCGTGGTGGCCGCGCTCGAGCTCGAAGCCCGCGTCCTGCAGGTTGGTCGAGATCTTGTCGCGCAGGTCGACGTAGTGGTCGTACGGCGCGACCGGGAAGTAACCACCCTTGTTGCGAACCTTGTAGCCGCGGTTCGGGGTGCCGTCGAGGTTGAACTCGGCGCCGGTGTTCCAGGAGCCGGAGATCGAGTCGATCTCGTAGAAGGCGCCGTTCATGTTCGACTCGTAACGGATCGAGTCGAAGATGTAGAACTCGGCCTCGGGGCCGAAGTACGCGGTGTCGGCGATGCCGGTCGACCGCAGGTACTCCTCCGCCTTGCGCGCGATGTTGCGCGGGTCACGCGAGTAGGCCTCGCGGGTGAACGGGTCGTGGACGAAGAAGTTCAGGTTCAGCGTCTTGGCGGCGCGGAACGGGTCGATACGCGCGGTGGTGTAGTCGGGGAGCAGGAGCATGTCCGACTCGTCGATCGACTGGAAGCCGCGGACGGACGAACCGTCGAACGCTAGACCCTCTTCGGCGAGGTCAGCCGTGAAGGCCTTGGCCGGGATCGAGAAGTGCTGCTGCACACCGGGAAGATCGCTGAAGCGGATATCGACGTACTCGATGTCCTCTTCCTTGATGTACTGGATGACCTCATCGGCCGTGCTGAACGTCACTTGTTCTCCTTACGGATCGGTTCCCAGCCAGTGTCGATTGCATGGGTTCGTCGCGACCAGACGCTATGGATGCGGTGTTTCCCTACAGTCAAGGCTGTGTTTCGCCAGTGTTACACGTGCGGCTGGCCGGGTGGCGATGGCCACCCTGTCTCGCCAAGCATGGTAATCCTGTCATCCGCCGCGTGCCGCGTGACATCGAACTCCCCTTACGCGGTGCCGGGTGTGAGACGGTAGCCGCTGATCAGGCGCTGTCGGACGCGCTCTGTCGTCAAACCTGCGCCGGGCCGAGCGGAGGCGAGGCGGCCGCCTATTCTGGAGGCCATGGCGCGTATCACCGGATCCTGGCTTTCCGGACCTTCTGCGGACCCCGGTGACTCGGCTACGTCCGAGTTTCCGGGCGAACTCCTCGGCCTGCCCCGCGAGGGAGCGGGCTCGCTGGCCGGGATGGGCCGCCGCATTGCGGCGCTGTTCGTGGACTGGATGATCGCGGTCGGCATCTCCGCGCTGATCGTGCGCGGCGTGAACGCGAACCTTCCGTTGCTCATCTGGTTCGTCATCGGCGTCGCCGCGGTCTCGCTGTTCGGCTTCACACCGGGGCAGTATTTCCTCCGGTTGCGGGTCATCCGGGTCGATGCCGCCGCGCCGGTCGGTTTCGTGCGGGCGCTGGCCCGTCAGGTACTGCTGATTTTCGTGGTGCCCGCGCTGTTCACCGACGGTGACGGCCGCGGCATGCACGACCGGGCGACGGGGACCGCGCTGGTCAAGTCGCGGTAGGGCTGGGAGCAACTCTGGGCTGTCCCTCGGGGAATGCGCCGCCCCGGTCGCGATCGAGCGGAGAGAAATGGTGGTTCGACGCGGCGTGTCGACCACCATTTCTCTCCGCTCGATGTGCTGTAGCGGCGTGAGGGTCGGGTGAGGGCTACCGGACCGTGCGCCTGAGGAAGTCGCGAATCAGCGCCGCGATCTCGTCTCCGTGGGTTTCCAGGGCGAAGTGCCCGGCGTCGAGGAGGTGCAGTTCCGCGTCCGGCAGGTCGCGGAGGTAGGCGCGGGCGCCGTCGGCTCCGAAGATCTCGTCGTGCTCGCCCCACGCGATCAGCACCGGCGGCCGGTGGTCGGCGAAGTACTTCTGGAAGGCCGGGTAGGAGTCCAGGTTGAACTGGTAGTCGGCGAAGAGCTGGAGCTGGATCTCCTTGTTGCCGGGACGGTCGAGGTAGGTCTGGTCCAGGATCCAGGTGTCGGGGCTGACGCGGTCGCGACGGTCCTCGGGGACGCCGTGCAGGTACTGCCATTCGGTGGCCTCGAGTTCGAGCAGCTTGCGCACCTCGGCTTCGTTGGCGGCACGGTCCTTCGCGTGCGCGAAGAGGATCTCCCAGAACGGCGTGAATCCGTCGAGGTAGGCGTTGCCGCTCTGCGTGATGATCGCGGTGACCCGCTCCGGCTGGCGGCTCGCGATGCGCAGTCCGATCGGGGCGCCGTAGTCCTGGATGTAGAGGGCGAAGCGGTCGACGCCGAGGGTGTCGAGGAGTTCGGCGGTGACCTCGGTGAGTTTGTCGAAGCTGTAGTCGAATTCGTCGACGCGCGGCATGGACGACCGGCCGAAGCCGATGTGGTCGGGCGCGATCAGGTGGTAGGCGTCGCCGAGGTCGCGCAGGAGATTGCGGAACATGGCGGAGCTGGTGGGGAATCCGTGCAGCAGGACCAGGGTGGGGTTCGCGGGGTCGCCCGCCTCGCGGTAGAAGACGGTGAGGTCCTGGATCTGGGCGGTCCGGTGGTGCACGACGGTCATGACTCTCTCCTAAGGGCCGATGCTTTAACCATTCAAATCAGTTTGAACAGTTAGGTAGGTGTCGACTGTTCCCGTCTCGGAGAGGAATTTCGACGTGCTCGGCGACCGCCCGCCTGACCAGGTGCATCCCTGAAAAGACGAAGGCCCGCGTCCCGGAATGTGGGACGCGGGCCTCTCGAAAAGCCGTTCTCAGCGCCTGCGAATCGTGCGCTGCACGCCGCGCATCTTGGCGCCCGCGGGCATCGGACCCTTGGGCAGCGCGGGCCCACTGCGCGAGCTGAGGGCGGCGAGCCTGCCCTCGATGTTGTCTATGCGCTTGGTGTCGATGTTGCGCGGCAGCTTGGTCAGGTAGCGCTGAAGTTCCTTCAGCGGGACCTGGCCCTCCTCGTTGCCGATGATGACGTCGTAGATCGGGGTGTCACCGATGAGCCGCGCGGTCCGCTTCTTCTCCTGGGCGAGCAGCCCCTTGAGCCGCTGCGGCGAACCCTCGCCGACGAAGATCACGCCGGGCAGGCCGATCACCCGGTGCACCGCGTCCAGCTGGGTGGTCGCCGCGACGCCGTTGCTGACCCGCCACTTGCCCTGCAGGTTGTCCAGCACCCACGCGGCCGCGCCCGCCTGACCCTCGGCCTTGGCGTAGACGTTCTTCTGCACGCGGCGTCCGAAGACGATGAACGCCACCAGCACGCCCAGCAGGATGCCGATCGGAAGCAGGAACCACTGCAGATCGAAGATCAGCCCGATCACCAGGAACAGCAGGGTGATGCCGAACACCGCGCCGATCATCAGGGGCAGCAGGAGCTTGTCTTCCTTGCGCTGCATCTGGAACGCCTGCCAGAGCTGCTGGCGCCGCTCCTTCGACGCCTGCTTGCGCGCCGCCTTCGCCGCGGCCTTCGCTTCCTTCGACGGGTTCCCGCCCTTGCCTGCTGCCATGTGTTTCAGAATAGTGGCCGCCGAGCTCAGCATTTGCGCCGGGACGGGCGACGGTTTCGAAGGGTTGATCAGCTCTTGCCGTTTTCCCGCAGCGCACCGGCGAGCTGCGACGGCATCGGCTCGTGGCGCGCGTAGGTCCTGCTGAAATCCCCGGTCCCGTGCGAGAGCGAGCGCAAGTCGATCGCGTAGCGGCTGAGTTCCAATTCGGGCACTTCGGCGCGGATCCGCGTGCGCCCGGTCCCGTGCGGTTCCGTGCCGAGCACACGTCCGCGACGGCTCGACAGGTCGCTCAGCACCGGACCGAGGTAGTCATCGGAGACCACGACCCAGACCTCGGCGAACGGCTCCAGCAGATCGATGCCCGCCGTGGCCGCCGCCTCGCGTAGCGCCAGCGCGCCCGCGGTCTGGAACGCCGCATCGGACGAGTCGACCGAATGCGCCTTCCCGTCGAACAGCGTGACCCGCACGTCCACCAGCGGATACCCCGCGGCGACCCCGCGCGCTGCCTGCGCACGCACGCCCTTCTCCACCGAGGGGATGAACTGGCGCGGCACCACACCGCCGACGACCTTGTCCACGAACTCGATTCCCGAACCGCCCGGCAGCGGTTCCACCTCGATCTCGCACACCGCGTACTGCCCGTGCCCACCCGACTGCTTCACGTGCCTGCCGCGCGCTTTCGCAGTGCCCGCGAACGTCTCTTGCAGCGCGACCTTGTGGTCGACAGTGTCCACCTGCACCCCGAACCGGGTGCGCAGCCGCTCCAGCGCGACATCGCGATGCGCTTCGCCGAGGCACCACAGCACCAATTGGTGTGTCTGGCTGTTGTTTTCCACGCGCAAAGCGGGATCCTCCGCCGCCAGTCGCGACAGGCCTTGCGAGAGCTTGTCCTCGTCGGTCTTGCTGTGCGCGCGAATCGCGATGGGCAGCAAGGGATCCGGCATCGGCCACGGCTCGATGACCAACGGCTTGCCGGTACCCGACAGGGTGTCGCCGGTCTCGGCGTGGCCGAGCTTGGTGACGTAGGCGATGTCGCCCGCGATGGCCTCGCCCAGCGGGCGCTGCTGCTTGCCGAACGGCGCCGTCACCGAACCGACGCGCTCGTCCACGTCGTGGTCGGGGTGCCCGCGATCGGCCAGGCCGTGTCCGCAGACGTGCACAGTGTCGTCGGCGTGCAGGGTGCCGGAGAAGACGCGAACCAGCGACACCCGGCCCACGTACGGGTCCGAGGCGGTGCGAATGACCTCCGCGGCCAGTGCGCCGTTCGGGTCACACGCGAGCGGGGTCGGTGCGGCGCCGTTCGTCGCGGGCGCCGCCGAGACGACATGTTCGGTCGGGGCGGGAAAACCGCCCGTGATCAGGTCGAGCAACTCCATCGTGCCCAGACCCTGCCGCGCGCCCTCCGGCGCGGGTGCGCCGAACAGCACCGGATGGAAACTGCCACGCGCCACCGCGCGCTCCAGATCGGAGACCAACGTGTCGAGCTCGATGTTCTCGCCGCCGAGATAGCGCTCCATGAGCGACTCGTCCTCGCTCTCGGCGATGATGCCCTCGATGAGCCGATTGCGCGCCTCGTCCAGCTCCGCGGCCTGCTCCGCCGACGGCTCGCCGCGCACTCCTTCACCTGAGGCGTAGTCGACCACGCAGTGGGGCAGCAGCTCGATCAGCCCCGTGACCGGCCGATGACCGTCCACGCCGCGCGGCCCGTACACCGGCAGATGCAGCGGCAGGATGTTCTCCGACGCCCCGCCGCCGAGCACTTCCCGGCACGTCTGCACCATCTCCTCGAAGTCCGCCCGCGCGGTGTCCAGGTGCGTGACGACGATCGCGCGCGGCATGCCGACAGCAGCGCACTCCTCCCACAGCGCACGCGTCGCCCCGCTCACCCCCTCCGCGCCCTCGGCCGCCGAGATGACGAACAGCGCCGCGTCCGCCGCGCGCAACCCCGCCCGCAGCTCGCCGACGAAATCCGCGTATCCCGGCGTATCGACCAGATTGACCTTCATCTCCTGCCAGGCCAGCGGCACCACCGACACCTGCACCGATCGGTGCTGCCGATGTTCGATCTCGTCGTAGTCCGACAGCGACGTGCCGTCCTCCACCCGCCCCGCGCGATTCACCGCGCCCGTCGTCAGCGCCATTGCCTCGACCAGCGTCGTTTTCCCCGCCCCGCTGTGACCGACCAGGACCACGTTCCGAATGCGTTCCGGCCGATCCACCGTCACTGCTCTGCCGTTGCCCCCGGCAGGTCCACTCGCTTTGTCCACCATGTGTCACGCTTCCTCGCCTCGACACCGCGGTCATATCGAGCTTCCCACCATCGGTAGCTGTGCGTCCACGAATCGGGGGAGAAGGGGGAGGAGCTGGGCCGACGGGCCGCGGGCGCGCAATGGTCGAACAAGATCGTCTCGGCAGGTCTCGATGGAACCGATTCGACGGCGCTCGCGTCAGAGGAAGAAGGCGATACCCACAACATCGTGAGCTGCACGTCGCCCGCAGGGATGTAGGAGTTCGACAAGGAGGGGTTGATGGCCGTATTGGATCCGAGCCGCGCCGCGGAGGACATCGCGCACATGGCAGCGGATTTCGAGCGTCAGGCCGAGCGATTCGAGCAGTTACGCGAGCGCATGGCGGCGCTCACCGCCACGGAGTCCAGCGGCGACGGGCGCATCGCTGTCTCGGTGGACAGCAACGGCGTCCCCACCGACATCGCGCTCGCGGCGGGTACCAGGGGCATGGATCCCGCGGCGGTATCGGCCGAGATCATGGCGTGCCTGCGGAGGGCCCAGGCGACACTGCGCGCACAGGTCGCGGAGATCGTGCAGGACTCCGTGGGCGAAGATCCGGCGGGTGCGGCCATCGCCGATCAGTACACGAAGAGATTTCCCGACGTACCCTCCGACGACGTCACGCACTTCGCGCCGCCCGAGCCACCGACTTACATGTCGCCGACTTCGGCATCCCCACAGCCACCCGCGAGCGCCGCGCCCGCCCCATGGGAAGCAGCCGCGTAGCCGGAAACCGGACCGCGATCAGGTAGTGCGGCCGGACGAGAACGACGAGTACACAACCGCAAGTCCTGGCTGGTGTGACCATGGGAAACCCCGGATGGGATCTCGGTAGATCCGGACGAAGTCCGCAACCACGCGGGAAAAGTGAAGCAGCTCATGGAGAGCCTGACCATGTGTCTGGAAGCCGCCTCCTATCTCGGCGCGGCGGACGACGGATTCGGCTCCATCCCAAGGCCATTCGTCCAGATGGTGTTGGACGACAATCATCGCAACACCATCGGGGTGATCCGCAAGCTCGGCGAGGACGTCGCACAGCTGCCAGACAAACTGAAGATCGTCGCGGAGACATTCGATGACAAGGACTCCGCTTTCCGTGCCGCTGGCGCTCGTCGCAGGCCGGCTCGAGCGCCGGGGTGGCGTCGTCGCCCCGCCGAGCATCGCTCTGACGAGGCCGTCGGCCGTTCGCGGGGTGGTCTCACTACGAAGTTTCACCTGGCCAGTGATGGCAGCCGCCGCCCACTGGCGATTCTGCCGTCTGCCGATCGACTCAGTCGTCGGCCGCGACGAGGAGTGTGATCCGCCCAGCAGAGCGGTCGATGAGCACGAGCTCGTGGAAGTACTCGTGCACACGTCCCCAGTCGTGGATGGCCTCGTCCCCCAGCCCGCTCAGATAGTAGATGTGGTCGGCTGCGGTCAAGCGGTTGAACACCTCCCGCTGCAGATCTGCCTCCAGCTCGGCAGGCACCTCCCGGAGCGGGTCTATCCAGTCCCGGAGGATCTCCGCGCTCTTCTCCCTGCTGATGTCTTCGTACACGTCGGGAGTGACCAGCCTCAGCCAATACGGGCCGTGCCTGGGTCCCTCCGGCTGTACTCCACCGCCCGCATAGTCATCCCGGAACTGTTCATGCCCGATGAGTGCCGCGAGCAGTTCCCTATCGCCGAAGGACTCCGGGGACAGTCGCAGGTGCTTGATGTCGACCCACCTGGAGGCGTGCGCCCTCGAATCCTGGAACTTGTAGTCCCGGAAGTTGATGAAGGCGCTGGCTTCGTGCGTAAGTGTGTTCTCCATGGCACCACAGCGTAGGAGTCACACAGCATGTCCTGCGGACCCATTGGACAGGCCCCAGCCGCTTGGCGGCAGCCCGGCGGCGTGAGTCGAGTGCCGGCGTGGAGCCGAAGCTTGACGCGCCAGGTCTTCACGGCGAGAGTGCGCGAGTGGCTGTCACGACCGATGTGTCCCGAACGACGTTGCGCGAGATCACCCTTCGGCTGGCGCCCTTCCTGGGCCTGCTGTACTTCGTCGACTACCTGGACCGCGTCAATAACGGGTTCGCGGGCCCGAGCGGTATGAAGGCCGATCTCGGCCCCACCGAGACCGGGTTCGGGGTTCGCCTCCGGCATTCCTCGGCTACCTGCTGCTCGGGGTGCCGAGCTATCCGGCGCTGCACCGCTTCGGGGCGCGTCGCTAGATCGCCCGCACCCTCCTCAGTCGGGGCGCGGTCGCCACGGGATGGCGTTCGTGCCCAACGAAACCGTGAACATGTCCATCACGCCGAGATCGTCCCGCTCCAAGACGTGAAAGACCGTCCCTTCGACTGGCAGCCGAAGCTCCCGTGGAATCCGACCGAACACCGCGCCCCCGCGTACTCGATATAGGAGCCCCACTGCCCGTCCCCGGTCTTCACCTCGCTGAGCGGCGGGTTGCCGCCGGGCAGCGTGTACGGCGTTCCCGGGTCGAAGGTCGGGTGGGCGGGCAGCCACGGCTGGTCGATGACGATCTCGTTCACCGTCAGCAGGAAGGGCAGGGAGCTGTACTGCAAGCGCGTCGGTGATCCGAGATCACAACCGACGGTGCCGTTGTCGTAGATCGCGCAGTTGGTGCTGCCCGCGCTGAAGAACACCGGCCCCGATTCCGCCTGCGCGGTCGCCGCCAACATCACCGGCGCCACCGCGACCGCCGCCGCAAGCCCGGCGATCTTCCTCACGATGTGTTCCATAGGTACTCCTCGGACTCGATGGGCCGAACAGGTCACTCGGTCTGTCGAACTCGGGAAGGTATTCGTTTCAGCTGGGAGCTTCGGACATAGCGGCCAAGGCCCTGCCGCCACGCCAGACACGCCAGCCCTAGTGTCGCCAATCCCCTGCTCTTACAGTGCCTTTCGATTCGCGGGTTGGGGTGGCGGCGAATAACGTTGGAGCGTCGATTGGCGTGGACGCGATGGAGGTGGCCGCCGATGCTGGTCATCAACGAACGAACGGCGATACCGAGATCCGAGCAGCGAGTGCTCGAGTGGATGCGGACCTGGACGGGCCAGTACGTCATTGTGGGCTTGGCCATTTCGGGCTGCTACATCCCCGAGCGCGATCGCAAGGGTCGAGCGCAGGAAGCGGACCTGGTGGTGATCACGCCCCGAGCGGTGGTGGTCCTGGAGGTCAAGGGCATGGCACCCGACGCGAGCGCGGGAACCCTCACCGTCCAGGCCAACGGCCGCTGGCGGCTGTCGGGGTTCGAGGGCGATCCGATCCATGTCCGAGAACAGGACACGAGCCCGTTCGACCAGGTCACGAACAACGTCTTCAACCTGAAGGCGCTGGTGAGCCCGCGTCATCCCGACGCGTTCGTCGACGGCTTGGTCGTCGTCGTGCCGCCGTGGGAATCGACCGTGACGTTGAACGTCGAATCGCGGCGACACGGATGCGGCGTCGTGCTCGGCTCCACACCGGGCGAGCTGCGTGCCTGGTTCCACCGCACCGCGGGCCGACGGTTCGTGTGGACCGCCGAGGACGTCCACGCGCTGCTGGAGGAGCTGAACTTGGGCGACAAGGTATCGGTCGAAGAGCTCGTGGCCGAGGGTTTTCCGCGGGATCGCAAGCCACTTCTCGACAAGGTGCCCGACCGACGGCCCCGTGAACAGCAACCGCCCTGGATCGAGCCCGACCCCGACGTCGAACCGATCCGGACACCACGCAGGTCCGAGGGTGGCGGACACGCACCTTTGATCGAACCGGAGGATGCGGAGAAGGCGGAAGCCGCATTCCCGCGATCGGCAGAAGCGCCCGCTCCGGAGGCCGGTGGGGAAGCCGGACACTCCGCGGTGGCCCTGGAAACCCAGCGCTCCTCGCACTCGGACGAGGCCGACTCACAGCCATCGCCGGAGGGCTCGGTTCTGGTCGAGGAAGACACCAACCCATCGCGCTCCGAGCAGGCCGAGACGCAGCCGTCGGGACGCGTGGTGCTGATCAAGGAAGACCCCCGCCCCGCACGCTCCGAGTATCCGTCGTCCACGCCCTCGGACAGCACCTCGGAGTCGCAGTTCACCGACCGTTGGTCGTCCTGGATACTGCGGGAAGCCGAAAGTCCCCGCCCGCGTGCCACTTCGACGGCCGTTCGCGAACCAGTCTGGCTCACACCGGACATCGAGCCGCGACCGCTGCGTCGCCTCCGGCCGGTACCCACCGCGGCTCCTCGGCCCAGCGTCGAAATTCTCGGACGGACGGTTTCTCTTCCGCAGAAGTTGGAGGGCACCGGCGTTTCGGCATTGCGCGACAACCATCGCGTCCAGCAACTGGCTGCCTGCGCCGTCGTCGCCATCACCCTCTGCGCGATCTGGCTCATGGCCTCCACCTGCTCGGCGCGGCCTGACCGTGCGAACGAATCACCCCGGCCCGTCACGCAGTCGGAAGTCGTCCCGCCGCCGGCGCAGGTCGCCGAGCAGTCCGAAGCGGGGCCGATGTCCATGCCGCCCGTGTGCTTACCGTTCCCGCCGGAATGCTGAACCGCGGCAGGGATCGAGCTTGTCGGTAGTGGACGCCGCGAAAGGTGGCGTCCCATCACATCGGCTCCTTCCTACGGTCGACTCGCACGCGGCAACCGTCACACCGGTGATTCTGTCGTCTGACCCGCCGCTGTGGGTCGCTGGTATGGAGTTCTTTCCTCTTCTTTCCGTTGTCGTTCCCCATAGCAAGGTTGGACGTGCCGACCGGCGATTCGGTTCCTTTCAGTTCTGGATTGGTCAACCGCTACTCGCTCGCCCTGGCTGTGGTCGCCGCACTCAACGACAGGCGCGCGGGCCGCCCGGACCGCTCGGTTGTGGGTGGACGAGCGGGTCACTCGGTCACGCGGCGCCACAGCGCGGATCGCATCCACGCTGTCGCCGCGGCGGGACTGGCGGACGCGTGCACACCGAGAACGTGGATCGCCCCGAGGCGGCGGCCGGTCCCGCTGACTCTTAGGACACGGTGGGAGTGGTGGTGTGGGTCGGGATAGACGATGGCGGCCACCGGCGCGGTGACCGGGGAGTGACCGGCGATGTAGGTCAGCAGTTGATGCACATCGGAAGCGGACACCGAATCCGCGTGGTAAGCCTTGTATTTCGCATCGATGGGTACCAGGCTTCCCTCGGTGGTGCCCAGCTGGACGAGAACGTCGGGCCGGAACGGAGGCCGGGTTGACAGATCGCCGTGGACGGTGATGCCGTTGCGCCCCGATGACGGAACGAGAATCGCCCGGGCGGGGGAGGATTCGCCGGACAGGCGACGGACCACCGCCTCCCACAAGCCGGGCAGGTCCAGCAGCAGGCTGTCGGCGTCGTACCCGACGTCGGTGAGCAGATCGGCCACACCACCGCCGCGCAACAGCAATTCCGACCACACATGAGCAGGTTGGTAGCGACGGTTCAGGTGGGTGTACCGGCTCCGGTCCAGCGCGCGCAGAGCACCGGACAGCGAACCGGTGACCGGGAATTCTCTGGCCACCGAGCTGATCTCACGTGCGAGACGAGAGTCGGTTGCTGTCCCGACCGCCCTGCGCAGTGCGTGGCCACACAGCTGGTTCTCCCAGATGTCGATGTCACGGTCGAACGTGCGCATATGAAGTCGGTCGAGCATCCCGAATCGTCTGGTCGCTTGCGCCGCGACGTCGAGCCTGCCGCGCAGCACCGGCCCGATGGGCTCGCTCCGCACGTAGTCGCGGCGCAGGCCGTCGCGGAGCAGGGTGCGGCATTCGGCAAGCAGTGCGGCGGCGACCACATCCGCGAAACCGTCCGACGCCACCGTCCAGGCGCGGGTGGTGGTCTCATGCGGCACGGGTGTTCGCAGGGCGTAGCAGAGCCACTGGATCAGGGATTTGCCCGTGAACGCTGTTTTCGGGGTGATGATCAGGCGGACCCGGTCTAGATTCAGTACTCCGGCCGTCGCTTCCGGACGGAACCGCCATCCGGTGCGCGTTTCCACGAGAGTGCATCGGCGACGGTCCCTCAGCAGCGCGAGCCGACGCAGATCATCGTCTGTCAGTTGGTCATGAAGCAGCGAAACCGATTCGTACTCCGCGACTTCCAGCTGCGATCTGCTACTCATCGCCGTCGTGGGCGCCCGCAGTGAACTCGGCAGCGAGCGCCGCGGGCAGATCGGCCACGGCGATCTGGGCGGGCCGGCCGGTGCCCGGGTCGACCAGCACGCCCAGAATCCGCTGGAGCAGATCGGCGCGGCCGACGCAGTAGTCCACGAGCAGCGGGACGATGTCGTGGTAGAAGGCGGACCAGAGCTCGTCCTCGGTCGCGACCGGTTCGTCGTTGCGGAGGAGGTATGCGTGTCCGATGCGATGATCGGCGTCGAGGATGCGATCGATCCGTTCGTTCAAGGACACCAGGAATGACGACAGGTCCAGCGGGCCGACCTGTCCCGACACGGCCTCGGGGTCGGGATCGACGGACAGGAACGCGAATCGGCGCCGGATCGCGGCGTCCAGGTGGCTGACGCTGCGATCGGCGGTGTTCATGGTGCCGATGATCCGGATGTTGGGCGGGACCGCGAATCTGCGCTTGCTGATCGGCAGCGTGAGCGGGACGCCCCGCTTGTCGGACTCGAGCAGAGTCACCAGCTCTCCGAAGATGCGCGGCAGGTCACCACGATTGATCTCATCGATGATCAGCAGAAACGTTGTGTTCGGCTCGGCTGCTGCGGCGGTGCAGAGCGTGTGGAACACCCCGTCTGCCAGGACGAGACGCAGCCCCTGGCCGGTGGCGTCATGGTCAGGCTTGAAGCCCTCGACGAAATCCTCGTAGCCGTAGGATGGGTGAAAGGTGACGAGCTGGACATGGCCGGTCTCGAGCAGTTCAACAATCGACTCGTTGCGGCGCGGGCCGTCGATCACCTCGTGGTTGCCCTGCGACGCGAGTGCGATATTCAGGGCCAGACGCGTCTTTCCGGTTCCGGGAGGTCCGTGCAGAATCAGCTGGCGCTTGTGGTCCAGGACCGAGATGGCTTGCGAGATCTCCTCCGGCAGAGTGTTTTCAGTATGAGGTTCGCCATTGCTGTTGTGGCCGGCGGTGAGCTGAGCGAGGAGGTTCTCGGAAACCTTTGCGAAGGTGTTGCGCCACGCGCCTTTCGGTTTGGGCAGTTCCTGCGCGAAGTCGGTGTTCCACGCGACCGACACGAGGTGTTTCGATTCCTCACGGCTGTCGTCGAATCGGTACCCATCGGTCACCGTGCCGATCGCCAGCACCCGCCGCAATCCGTGATTGGCGACGATGCGATCGCCCGCCTGAAGGTCGCGGTAGGCAATCAACTTGCCGGCCTTGTCGCCATTGCGGCCAGGGTGCTCGGTATAAGTAGCGTCGAAAACTTCCTTGAGCTCCGCATCGCTTGTGTACTGGGTGAGATCTCCGACCTCGTCCCATCCGACGCAGATGAATCCGCCTGCGAGACAGTCCTCCCAGAACTTCGCGCCCTCGCCCGGCGCGATCTTCCAGATGGCGCGACTGCGTCCGCGCGGGTTGTAGTAGTCGTAGAGAAACCGCATGACTTCCTGCGGGTTCCAGGTAGACAGCTCAGGATCTCGCATGACGAGATCACGCAGCTGACGGTTGGCTCTCCAGGCCGGGACGTTCTTCTCGGGCGTGCCGCCGAGCTCGGAGATGAACGCCCGCAGATGCGATGAGGAGTAGATCGGCAGGAAATGCTGGGGGAAATAGGTGGCGAGCGTCTTCGTGACCAGCGCCTGTCCTGACAGAAGCACCTCGAGTTCGTCGAGTTCGGCGAACGCCGCCCGCTCGGCGGCGTCGAGTGCCGCGACGAACTGGCCGCGCAGGCGATCCCACGCTTGCTCGACCGGGAGACCCAACAGTGCGGGCGCGAGCTTCCATTCGCCCGAGTTGTGCCGGTAGAGCATGTGCTTTCCGGCGCTACCGCCGCTGATACTGCCGAGCTCACGCGTACCGAACTCTATGAGGCGGCAATAGGGCACGCCTGCCGAATCGTCCGATCCGAGTCCGAGCGCGTACCGCTCCACGGGCAGCGTGGGCCAATCGGCCAGGGGGAACATCTCGGCGACAAGCTTGCGTTGGTCGGCAGCGGCGGCGACCTGGGCGGCGACAGTGGAACGGTCGAACTCGCCGATGGCGGTCCGGAGATCGGTGGTCATTGTGTCCTTGCTGGAAATAGAGGCGTCAGACCTTTGCCGCGACACGGTGGTGGGCCAGATGGGTGAGGATGGCCTGGTTGGCCTCCCACCCGTCGGGAAACTTCACGGGAACGCCCAAGTGCACGGGTTCGGCGGAGGGGTGGGCGTCGAGGAGCTCGGGGATGCCGGCGCGGCCGACGAGGATGCAGGCGTGGCGGTGGCGGGAGGCGAGGACGCAGAGGCGTCCCGCTTCGAGGTGGAAGGCGCTGGCGTCGCGGCGGCCAGAGAGGGGGTGCAGGACGACCGTGACGTCGTACTCGCGGCCTTGGAGGCGGTTGGCGGTGTCGACGGTGACCGTCTCGGCCGGGGTGCCGCGCAGAGCGGCGCGCACGGCATCCGCTTGGTCGCGGTGGGCGGTGCCGACGGCGACACGTTCGGCCGTCACCGGACGGGAGCCTTGTTCGGAATGGGCAGTCGCGCCGCGTTCGAGCACGCGGCAGGTGATTTCGGCGATCGCGCGGACGGCTTCGCTGTCGGTGCGCAGGGTGTGGCGGGCCGGCAGTTCGTACCAGCCCCAACCGTGTTCGGCCGCTTCGTCGAGCACGTCGTCGACCGGGCTGCGCAGCCCGCGTGCCGCGAATTCCATTCGACGGTCGTGGATTCCGGTGCCTGCACGAAATTCGTTGAAGGGGTAGAACGCTTTCGAGACCACCGGTGCCGCCGTTGCGGAAAGCCGCCAAGACACGGGAAGACTGTGCACGGGGATGTCGTCGTTGTTCGCGAGCATCACGCTTACCGCGCTCATCGTGGGATCCCAGTCCAGACCCGCCCACCGATCGACCTCGACGGTCGCGAACGGATCGAGCTGACCGGGGTCACCGACGAACAGTCCGTGGACGAATCGATTCGCGATGCGCAGCAACATGTCCGACCGCATCTGATACGCCTCGTCGACGATGGCGTGCGGCCAGCGTCCGTCGTCGATCGTCGCCCATTTGGCGGCGGTGCCGATGAGTATGGTGCTCTCGGCGAGGTCCGCGACTTTCTGGCCGATGGTTACGGAGGGTTTGTCGATGCGTTCTGGCTTGGCATACCCGGCGCGGGAGAGCCTTCCGATGCGCAGCGCGGTATCGGCGGTGGCGAGCCGCTGGATGAGGTCGTCGACCTGTTCGTTGGTCTGGGCGACGACGATGTGCTGTCCACCGGACGCGGCGAGCTGCCGCGCAGCCCGCACCACGAGCGTGGATTTGCCCGCGCCGGGCGGAGAATCGACCACAACGGCGCGGTGCGAGGTGTCGGCGAGGTCGGTGAGGATGCCGTCGACGGCGGCGTCCGCTGTTCGCATCACAGTTCCTCGACGGGTTCGGACTCCGGCGTCCACTCCGGCGGCGGACCCCCGTGCGTCCACGGAGTGTCCTCGCGGGCAGGAAGTTTCGCGGGCGGCCCGCCACTACCGATCTTGAAACCGGCGAAGCAGACGGTGGCGCCGAGGTCGGGGATCGAGCCGGCACGGGCGACCTTCCCGGTGCCCATCCCGCCGGACAACTCCAGCTCGATGTAGTCGTCATCGCCCTCCACCGGTAAGACCTTTCCCGTCTGAGTGGGATTGCCGACGTTGCAGAACTCGTCGCCCTCGGTCGCGATGAGCAGATCGGCCGTGCGCACCCGCAGAATCGGTCGCAGTATGGGACGGTTCTTCTCGCTCATCACCACGCGGGTCGGATCGACGCCGACCACGGTGCCCACGAACGCCGTTCCAGCCAGCCGATGTTCGAGCATGACTCGCGGATCATCGAAAGCTCTTTCCGCCTCGTACTTCTCGAGCGCCCGTTCGCGATCGAGCAGCTTGCGAACGGCCGACACCGCCGAATCTCGCCGCGCCTGCGGCACCCCTTCGGAAATCGATCCGGCGAAGTAGGAGAACGACCCGACGTCCTCGTTCCACCGCCGGGCGACGCGAGCGCCTGCGGCGAGTTCGCGCAGCAGGGCGAGTCCCTGCCACATGAGCTGCCAGGTCGGCTCGATCTGCGCGTGCAGTGCGCGCTCGATGCGTCGTGCGGCAAGGGATTTCGCCGCATCGTCCTCGGCCGTGTCGTAGGCGGCGATGAGCGGGGCGAGCTCCTCGTTGTCGAAGCCGGGGTCGGTGGCGGGGCCGGCGGGCGGCACCGACAGCGGGTCTTCGGCGCGCTTGGCGGCCTCGGGACCGGTGCTGCCGGGCGGAGGAGCGATCCACCCGAGCAAGGCCGCGAGATTGGCGTCCTCGAGCGAGGATTGGCCGGTAGCCCAGTGCGCCGACAGCGCCTTCGTGAGGGGTACCAGCGCGCTGGAGCCGGGATACTCGGCGCGCTCGCAGAACCAGGTGAGCCATCGGCCGAGCAGCGGAATCGACTCGGGGACAGCGTTTTCGCCTTCGGCTCGATGAAAACGCACTGAGCGACCGAGTAATTTCAGGAACCCTGCACCGCCCGCGTTCGGCACCCACAGTTGAGGTGCGTCGAGACACCGCTCGTAGGTTTCGCCCGACTTGGTGGTGATCTCCTCGGTGTTCTCGGCGTAGGCCACGAGGTAGGGGAGCACGATCTCGGCGAGTTCGACGAGGAAACGCAGGCGCAGCACCCGGTCTCGCGGCTGCGGCACGGTCAGCAGTGTCGGTGCCGCGGGATCGGTTCCGACCATGATTGCCAGTGGTGCGGCGGCCTCACCTGCCAGTTTCAGCGGTACCAGGACTAGCGGATTGTCCGAGAGGTGGGTGTGGCGGACGTCGGCGATCGGCTGGGCGTGGCCCGCGCGCGCGGCGTGCAGGCGGGCGAGGGCGTTCAGGGCACTCATGTCCGAGGCTCGCCGTCGCTGAGCGTCGGTACGCGTGTCGCACACCAGCGAGCGATGCACTTGCTCCGCTTGTTGATCGGTTCGCTCATGCTCGAGCCTCGCCGACGCTCGGCTCCGGCATGCGCGAAGCGCGCTGGCACATGATTCGCTCACTCCGTTCGCTCATCCCGCGACCTCCAGCCGAAGCCGATCGGCTTCCCGCAGCATCCGGGTGATGTCGGCGAACTCGGGCCCGAGGTCGCGGGAACCGGCGGCGACGGCGAGCACGGTGTCGATGTCATCGAGGCCGCCGAGGTCGTCGCAGACACCGCGGCCGAGCGCGTCCACGGAGCCGTTCGTGCGCGCGGCGTCGCGGCAGGCGAAAGCCAGCTCGCACGACGACATGCATTCGGGGGCGTAGCGGGCGGGGATATCGGCGATCGTCTTCGCCAAGTGCTCGCCGGGCGCGAACGACGCACCCTCCGGCAGGGTTTCGATCAGCTCGCTGATGGCCGTCAGCCGCGACAACTGACGCGACACGACCGCGATCTGCTTGCGAAGGTCGACCAGCTCGGCGGTGGGCCGGTTGGTGAAATCCCTCGTGCAGACCAGGATCACATTGTGCGACACCAGGTCCGGTGATTCGCCTATCTCGGCAATGAGTTCGCGCAGCGCGATGACGTAAACGGCGGACTGCCGCGCCGCGGCGGCGACCTGCTCGGGGTCGGCCTGTCCGTCGATCACGGGGAACGACTTGATCTCCACCACATGGAAGCGACCGCCGATCTGCAACGCGACCACGTCCGGCTCCAGATAGGCGGTGGCGCCTGCGATGTCGAGCCGCAGCATCGGATGGTCGAACAGGGTGCCCTCGCCGGAGCTGATCGCGTGCGCGAGCAGCTGACGGGTCCGTTTGTAGCGCACGGCATTACCCGCGTTGTCACCGACCGAATTCAGGTCGTGATAGCCGGCCTCGGGAAGGGAGAGGTCCAGCTTGTCGCGCAACAACGCGAGCAGCTCGGCGCAGCCGTTCTCCTTCACCATCGCCTCGAACGCATTACCGCGCGTGATCGCGAACTGCGACTGACCGAACCGGGGTGGAAAACCCAGCTCCCTGGCAATGGCGGCCTTATCGGCCGCCGCTGCGTCCAGCAGTGCGCGCCGCGCGCAGCCGGGGTTCGCCGTCAACGCCGCGATGGTGCGGGCATTGTGGCGGCACGCCGGCGCTGCACCACGCAGCTCATCCAGCCGTGCCGAAAGTGTGTTCATCCCACCTCGTTTCGTCGTCTTCCGGCCACACCGAGCCGGACACCGAATAACCGGGAGGCCTCGTCGAGCTGCTGATCTGCGCGCCGCGCGGCCTCGGCGCGGCGTCGGACGTCCTCATCGCGGTGGACCGCGAGCTCCCTTGTGGCAGCGTCGATCACCGCGACAGCATCGATCGCGTCCGGCGAACCTTGCACGCCGGGAACGGAAACCGAGAGCTTCCACAACACCCGCCGCGCACCGGGTCCGCAGCCGGGCTGAGCGGCAATGTTTTCCGCGAGTCGGATGGTCGCCGTGAGCAGATCCACGCGCGGACTGAGCGGCCCGATCATCCGCTCCGCCAACGGCCAGGTGCTCACCGCCATCAGCCCACGTGCCGGGGCGAGGTGATCGGCGGTGAGGGCAGCGCAGAGATAGTACGGGCGCGTGAAGGGCGAAGCGCGAAACGACCGCTCCTCGTCGCGGCGCAGGCTGGTCAGGCGAGCGGGAGCGATCGCGCCGGAAAAGAACGATTCATGGACCGCCAGAACCAGTTTCGGTGACGCGGGCACACCGATCAGTGTGAGTGCGCGATGGACGTGCTCGCGGATCGGCATCGCGTCCGCTTCCGTTCGCTCCGCGGGCACCTCGGCCTGCGGCGCCTCGCCCCCGAGTACGGCCGAATCCCAAGCGTCCTCGGTGCGCCGCAACTCGGCCCGAAGTTGCCGGGCACTCACCCGATCCCCGGCGGTCACCGCACGCCGCACCTCGGCACGCAGCTCGGCGATGCGCGCTTCGAGTTGCTCGGCGGTGTCGGTCACGGCGCGAGCGTATCCATACATTCCAGTGAAGTCCAGCATCTTCCAGTATTGCCCAGGGGTGGCGGTCGGCGAAGGCGGTAGTGCTGCCCGCACCGTATCCACCGGGGCCGACAAATTGGTTCCTCTGGTGTGCGCGAAGATCGCCGTCACGGGTGTGCGGGGTGCCTGCGCCGGGGCGGGCACCCCTTTTGTTCACTCGCAGCCGATGCCGTTGCCGTCGCGGTCGAGTCCGTACTCGTCGGGTCCGATGACCTGGACGCGACCGGTGTAAACGGGGCCGTTGCCACTGCCGCCCTCGCAGTCCACGTCGCTGACGTTGGGCAGGCAGGGGACGTAGGAGGCGTGGCAGTTGGAGGGTTCGGCGTTAGCGCCCTGCGGGGTTGCGAGAGCGAAGCCGAAGGCGGCGATCGTGGCGGAGGCGAGGGTGACGATGTACTTCATTGTGCTCCATTCAGTGGTGTTGCGGTCGAGAGTTTTCCACGTATCTGCCCATGAATCACGCAGTACCGGACGGTAATTCACTCCTGAATGCCGAGGAAATCGCTGTGCTTGCTTTCGTATCGATGGCTCATCGGCGACGGAGGCGGTTGCGTTGGCCGAAAGTTTTCTACGGCGTGTGGTTATCGCGGCGGGCTGATGGAGTGTGACAGCTGCCTCGCTGTGGCGGCGGGCCCATGTACAGCCCCGGCCCCGGCCATGCCGCATAACTCAACTGCGACAATCGGTTCACCATCCCCATCGAAAGGAATTCAAGGTGAGCTCTGCCGGTGTTGTGCCGCTGCTCGGACGTGTTGCTGCCGCTGTGTCGGAGGCGATCGCCCGAGTCCGTCCGGAAACGGCGGATGCGGACCCGGTAGTGCGACGATCCGATCGTGCCGACTTCAGTCCAATGCCGCGTTGCCGTTGGCGAAGCGGGTCGGTATGCCGCTGGCCCAGCTCGGCGGCGAACTCGCCACCCACGTTGATGTCACCGATGGGGTGATCGCTGATGTGCAGGTGTCTGGCCCAGGGTTCTTGAACATCACCCTGACGGACTCGGCTGTGTGGGAGAGCGTTGCGGCGCGACTGGCCGACGTTCGGCTCGGCGTCCCGGCCACGGAGGACGGGCGTCGGGTGGTCATCGACTACTCGGCCCCGAACGTGGCGAAAGAGATGCATGTCGGCCACCTGCGAACCACCATCATCGGTGACAGCCTGGCCCGGGTGCTCGGCTTCCTCGGCGCTGATGTCGTCCGCGCGAACCACCTGGGCGACTGGGGCACCCAGTTCGGCATGCTCATCCAATACATTGGCGAACATCCCGAATCGCCCTGGCACACAGAGGAACTCGACACCGGCATCAGCTCGGTGTCGGCACTGGACAGCCTGTACAAGGCTGCCCGCGCGCAGTTCGACTCCGATCCCTCCTTCGCCGACCGGGCGCGGAACCGCGTGGTTGCCCTGCAAACCGGTGACCCCGAAACTGTCGCACGATGGCGGGAGATCGTTGCCGAGTCCGAGAAAGCGTTCGGTGCGATCTATGACCGGCTCGGTGTCTTGCTGACACCCGATGACTACATCGGCGAGTCGTTCTACAACGACCAGTTGGCCGACACAGTCACCGAACTCGTGGACAAGGGCGTGGCGGTCAACAGCGACGGCGCGATCGTCGTGCTGTCCGAACAGGTCAAAGGCCCCGACGACCAGCCTGCCGTGCTGATGGCCCGCAAACGCGACGGCGGCTACGGCTACGACAGCACTGACCTGGCCACCATCCGATACCGCATCGCCTCCCTGCACGCCGACCGGCTGCTGTATGTCACCGACTCACGTCAGGCACTGCACTTTCAGCTGGTCTTCGAAGCGGCACGGCAAGTGGGGTGGCTCACCGACGCGATCGGTGTCGACCACGTCGCCTACGGAACCATCCTGGGGCCGGACGGCAAACCGTTCAAAACCCGCACTGGAGGAACGGTTCGGTTGATGGACCTGCTGGACGAAGCCGTCGCGCGTGTTCGTGCGGTTGTCGCCGAGAAGAACCCTGACCTGACTTCGGACGAACTCGACACCATCGCTGAGCAAGCGGGCATCGGTGCGGTCAAGTACGCGGATCTGTCGACTTCCAGGGTCAAGGACTACACCTTCGACCCCGGCCGGATGACCTCGCTCAACGGCAATACCGGCGTCTACCTGCAGTATGCCCACGCCCGGGTGTGCTCGATCCTGCGTAAGGCCGACGCCACGACCCTGGCTACGGTCGACACTTCCGGTCCGCTCGAACCGGCAGAGCGGGAGCTTGCGTTGGCCCTCGACGGCTACGGAGCCGTCCTCGACGAGGTCGCCGAAGCCTTGGAGCCGCACCGGCTGGCCGGCTATCTCTACGATCTTGCCCGCGCCTACACCAGCTTCTACGACTCGTGCCCAGTCATCGCGGCCGACGAGCCGATTCGTTCGAATCGAATCGCCCTGTGCCAGTTGACTGCTCGAACTCTCGAACTCGGTTTGGGGCAGTTGGGGATTGCCGCACCGTAACGGATGTGACATGACGGCCGGACGCCCACTGCGGGTGTGGCGTCCGGCCACTTGTTCCAGCGGCCTGCCTCGACGATTACTCCAGCATCACTGAGCTTTTAGCTCCTAAGCCTTTCCGGCTAACGGCGTGTCTCGGTCAGATCGTACGATCTTGCGCAAATGTTCTCCATCGACGGTGATCACGTCGCAGTTGCTGACCAGGACGATTGTCCGTGGTCTATAGCGCTGCCACGGCGAAACAACCGGCAAGTCAATAGGTCTCATGACTGAACCGCCGAATTTGACAGCAACTCGTAGTGGGTTGGTCAAGGACTGGGTGCGGTAGCGCTCGCCCAGGTGATGAACTCCTGTGCCGTGAAGATCGGCTTGCCGTACTCGGCGGCCTTGCGGCCTTTGCCCGACATTGTCCCGGATTCGGCGGCAATCAGGGCGTCGCATCGCTTCTTCGTGACGCTGTCAACTGGGGTGAGGCCGCATTTCGCTGCCAGTCCTTCCATGTCGCTGCGGGTCCACTCCGTCCCGGAGTCGTCGACAACGGAGCCAGTGAAGCAAACCCGTGCACCGGGTGCGAGGGTGGTGGCGATGTCAGTTCGCAGACAAACGTCTATGTCATCCACGATGGTGTGTCCCAGGGCCAGCCCAAGCTTGTGCAGCAACGCGTGGATGCGCTCGTCCCTTTGGATACGTTGAAGGTTACGACGGAGAACTTCTGCGAGTTCCGCTTCCGGTGTGGACGAGGTCGGCACCTTTCCTCCTGCCCGGAAACAGTCCGGTGTCCCACCGCGTACAAGTGTGTATCCGAAGTGGTTGTCCTGCGCAGGAAATGTGTCGA
This sequence comes from Nocardia sp. NPDC050793, assembly GCF_040654065.1. NCBI lineage: Bacteria > Bacillati > Actinomycetota > Actinomycetes > Mycobacteriales > Nocardiaceae > Nocardia > Nocardia sp. NPDC050793. The sequence goes on along the minus strand of NZ_JBFAHG010000005.1, from coordinate 149,036 downwards.
CGGCGGTGAGGGTGGCCGAGTGCGTTCGCGCTGCGAGGTCGCGAACTGCCCGCGCACGGTCGAGAGCATTCGACGCCTCGATCCGAGTGAGGTCGCCGTTTTGCAGCACGTCGGTATCGACGGAAACGCCTAATGGCATCTGCACGACATAGCCTTGGCGTTTGAGCTCGAAGTCGATATTGCGCAGCTGGTTGTCGATGTCTATGCCGACAGGGGTTCGCCCGGCGAGGTACGGTGCGAACGCCGCCCAGGCTTGGTCCAAGGTAGGGGCCAACAGGACATCGTCGGCCGCGATGCCGTAGGTGAGGCGGGCGTCGCCGAGGTCACGGAGAGGGTTTACGAGGGTACTGAGTTCGATTCCGTCGTCGGTGACCAGTGCAATCTCTACCGGGCGCGGTCTCCACATACGGCCCTCGTCGCCGACTGTGCAGACGCCGAGGTAGACCTTTCCAAGTTGTGGGGCGTGCGGCCGACTGGTGGAGAGGAAACGCCGGACGCGAATATCGGTTTTCAGGTCCTTGGGTTCGACGTTGCGCTTCAGGACGAGCCCATCCATCGACGTGCACCGGCTGAGCGCCACATAGAGCTGCCCGTCGGCGAATGTGCCGCCACTGAGGTCGACGACAAGCCGGTCCAAGGTCTGGCCCTGACTTTTGTGAATGGTGATAGACCAGGCGAGCTGGAAGGGCAGCTGACTGTAGGTGCCGACGACTTCGTGTCGCAGTGTGCCGTTCTCGATTACCGGACGCGTGATTTCCCAGGTGTGAGGGCCGACGTCGACCTGCCGGCCGTCGGGAACAACGACGGTTACGATCGGTTTTTCCTGGTCGACCCTGCAGCCGGTGATACGACCGATGGTCCCGTTCACCCAGCGGTCTGACGGGTCGTTGGTCAGCAGCATGACTTGGGCGCCGACTTTGTAGGTAAGGATGTGCGCGGCTGGGCGGTCGAAGCCGTCCACATCGCCGGTCGTGACTGCGAGATGAGTAAGTTCCGGACCGGGAACGCGACCGAGCATCTCTTTGTTCCGCGAGTCGGCAATCCGGTTGGTAGTGGCCAGCGTGAGCCAGAACTCGTCGATCGGTGGCTGGAAGTTGGGTTTGATTCGCGTATTCAGCTCGGCTCGAGCGGTTTCCCGTAGCGTGCCGTCGCGGACGTCGTTCAAGATCTCGACCAGACGAGCGTCTCCGATCTGCCGGAAGACGGTGGTCAGCTCGACGAGTGGGAACTTCTCGCGGTCGTAGTGATCCGATGAGAAGAAGTATGGCGAAGCGTATCGCTGAGTGAAGTACTCCTTCTCGCCTTCGGTGACGACAGGTGGAAGCTGGAACAGATCTCCGACCAGCACCAGCTGCACTCCGCCGAGAGGAGCTCCGCGCCTGGGGCCGAACCTTTCCAGCGCGATGACCAAGCAGTCGAACAGGTCGGCGCGAACCATCGACGCCTCATCGAGGATCAGGGTATCGAGTCGAGCGAGGGTCCTCCCGAACCTGGAAGGAAAGTAGCGCTCCGATCGGACGTCCTCGACCGTGATGCCCGCCCAGAAGGAGAACAGTCGGTGGATCGTGTAGCCCTCGACATGGAGAGCGGCGATCCCGGTAGGTGCGGCCACGACAACGTTGCGGTTCGTCGTGGCAAGGAACTGGCGGATCAAGGTCGACTTGCCAGTACCCGCACGTCCTGTGAGGAACAGGTTTTCACCACGTTCCAAGCGCTCGAGCCCCTCGGCGAATTCCGGTGTGAGAGTGAGAGTGGGGGAGCGATCCGTGGTCGAGGGCGGTCGATTTGTCATGACAATGGCTCGGGTTTCACTCGGTCCGCGAACTCTGCTGGAAGGACGGCGATGGTTGGGCTGTTCAGATCGGCTGGCATGATCCACGGCGTCTCCTGGGTCCTGGGGCTGACGGTGCGCCGTAGGCGCTGCTCCTCGGTGAACAGCCAGGCCGCCCATACCGACCCGATGTAATTGGCGACGGACAGGGCGCGGAACTGGGGTTCGTCTTGCTCAGGAGTGGTGAGGCTCGGAACCGGCAGGAACCGGGGAACGACGAGTTCGGTGCGCTTGCGGCTGGCGTAATCCGAGATCGCGGTACAGATACGTTCCTGGTACTGAGATGTCTGCTCGATCAGAGCGTCGAAAGCGCCGATCCGGACCGCGTGGGCGAATGTAACTGGAGGCTCGGTCCCGTCGGTGAGGACCACCGAGCGTTCGGCAGTGAGTGATCGGACCTTCTTGATGTAATCGGGATCGTCGTGCCGGATGACGACAGCGTTCGTATTGCGGACGAAGTTGTTGCCGGTGCGGCTGGTCAGCCACACGGCGGTGGATTCGGCAAGCGGTTGCCGATCGACGGTTGCGAACCCCAGCATGATTCTCCTTGCTCCAAGTGAAGTGGGTGAATTGGGATCAGTCGATGTCTGCGTCAGGCCAGCGCGTGATTCGGGCTGGATTGGGACCGGCGTTCGTGTCGGTGAACCGGTGGAGGGCGATGAGCAGAGCGCCAGGCATCCGGCTGCCCTTCGATGTCAGGAGCAGACCACCTACCAGGTACATCAGGCCCACCGAGGCTTCGACAGCGAAGCCGGTCACCGTAAATAGTCCGTATGGCTTCTGCTCGAAGTATCCGACCACGGCATTGCCGTGACTCAACTCGGCGAGTGCAGTAGCCAGTCCGGTTGGAGGATCGGCAATTTCGACGGTGCCGACGGTCAGATCCAATAGGTCCGGTACGGGGTTGACAGTCGATGACGCAGTGTCGAGTGCATGGCCGCCGATGAGCAGGCCACCGGTCGCAACGGAACGAACTACCGTTCCGCGGACGGCAAAGGTGCCGTAGAGCTCAGATCGGAAGATCGCAGTCGCAGGCGCGCCAGGACCGAGCGCAGTAAGCGATGCCTTCAGCGCCTGAATGTTTCTACGTCGAGGCGGGAGGGGCAGGGATGGCGAATTCACGACGAGTTCAGCTTTCTTCATCAGGTGATCGGGGTACGGATACGGGCAATCCGCCGTTCGGGCGGATCGCACAGGGATGTAGGCGTCGTATCGAGTCGGGGCGATCAGCGACCGGACATAGTCGGGCGCAGCTCGTCCAGCGGCTTGTCGGCGAGGCAGCGCAGAAAATCGTCCTCGGTCATCAGCTCGATCTTTTGACCGGCCCGCTGCAAATCGACTGCTCGTCGGGCTTTTCCAGTTAGCTCTGCACCTGGGCGAAGGACCGCGGGGTTGATGTCGCCGACGACCAAGACATTGGTCCTGCGCGTGACGTCCTTCTCGGCTGTCGCGCCGAGTTGTGCGCATTCTTGCCAGGCAGCGTTACGGCCCATCGAGAACAGGGTTCCGGTGAAGACCACCACCCGGCCGTAGAGGTAACCGTTTGGATCGGCGTCGGGGTTGAGCTCCCCTTGCACGAGGCGGCGGGCACCGCCACCTCCGCTCGAAATGGCGACGCTGCCGCGGTATTCACCGCCTACCATTCGTCCGAATCGAACATCCACCGAACCGGCAAGCTCTGCGAGGTCGCTGGCTTTGCGGTCGGTGGCCAGCCGCAGAACCACATCTGCGACGGCCCGAGCATCGGCGAGCGCATCGTGTTGATCGGGGTGGATTCCGCCGAGCGATTCGACGACGTATGGAAGCCGGTAAGACGGCAGCGAGAGCGCGCGTCGAGAAATGACCAGTGAGCACAGGAAACGCAGCTCCGGCCAGGGGAGCTGATCGGCAACACACGCGTCGCGGATGACACCCAAGTCGAAACCCGCATTGTGGGCGACCACGACATCACCACTGATGAAGTCGACGATTTCCGGCAGAATCTCCTTCCACGCAGGCGCGTTGGAAACTTGGTCGGCCGTGATCCTGTGCAGATCGACGTTGAAATGATCGAAATGGCCCGCTCGTTCCGGCGGGCGGATGAGCCAATGGCGATCTTCGACGGGTTTGCCGTCGCGGACCCGTACCAGGCCGACCGAGCACGGTGATCCGCGGTACGAGTTGGCAGTTTCGAAATCGATCGTCGTAAAGTTGAGCATTCTTCCCCCTCGGATGCTGTGGAGCCGGAGCAGATCGCACGAACTCCGATCGGTTGTGCAACGACTCGAATCATGGTGCATTGTAACGAAACTCAGTCGAACGGATCAGGATCTATCACAGACGGATCTGGCTGTCGCGACGGGAGTGAGCCAGCCGCGAGCCTGTGCGTCGGAGCGCGGTGAGCTCGATGGCGTGACTGTCGACGCTCCGAGCGTATCTCCGCGGCGGCAAGTTGAAGATCATCGCAGACGTCGGCGATCTCGAGTGCCGCCTGACCTGAACGCATCCCTTCATTCCGGATATCGGAAGATGCCGTCCATGGTGTTGCAACCCGGGCACCATCGGTCGCGCTTCGAGAGCAGTTCGCGTGCGTGGCCCTGGCTGTATGTTCCATAAATTGCCCTGTGAGTGGTGCACACCGCGAAGACATCCGGGTCGGTGCGGTCAGCGGCGATGACGGTGAATGCGGCGAGGTCTCCCGCGGACACTGGCTTCCCTGCGCCCGGGCGGAACGGGGCGGTTTCGATGACGTCGCGGCGCCGCCACTCTCCGCCTTTGCGTAGTGGGTTCCCGAGGTTGAGCAGTCGCTGCAGCGTGGCGGCTACTACAGGGGCATTGCGTTTGTCTCGCTCGAACTGCTCGTCTTCCCGGCGACGCCATTCCGCATCTCGTTCGTCGCGCTCGGCCACCTTGGCCGTAACCATCGCGCGTGCCTGTTGTTCGGCTTCTCTAGCGAGCTCCAATGCCAGCGATTCGGCTCGCCGAGTCGTCGATCGCTCTCCCTCGCAGACAATTTCGCCGATGCGTACGCCGCCGTGCCGCTCGAACTCTGTGAGCCGAACCACGAAACGCCACTGCCGCGGTGCCCGCTTTCGAAGAGAGACTGTGACACCGCGGTCGTGGTCGGTGATCGTTCGGTCTGGCGCCCCACCGAGGGCCGGATCGTGGCGGCGGTACATCGAATCTCGGTCAGTGCTCATCGGTGGTTGCCTTTCTACCTGAGGGCTCGACAGGCGGCGGACTCGCCTGCAGACTGCGCACGATCTCGAGCAGGTGCTGCACTTCCTGGTATGTCGGCGACAGCTGGTACGCGTGCTGGTGGCACGCCTCGGACAATCGCGTCCACGCGTACTGGGATCGGGACGGGACGTCACGCTCATCGCGGTAGGCGACCTCGAGGCAGGCCAGGCGGGCGCGGCCGCTGGCTCTGCCCGCTTCGATCCCTTTTGCGCGCAGGAGTTCGTCGACGATTTGTTCCAGCGCAGTGCGAGTCAGCCAGGCCGCAATCCTATTGCTATGCGGAGATTGCCGGGCGACCTGTGCCGCCGCCATGGTTAGCAGGTTGGTCACTTTCCAGCCTTCTCGATGTCATCGACCAGAAGCTGGACAACCTTGGCCGCCTGGCGTGGATCGGCGCTCGGAGCGAGTCCGTCGTGCATCTTGGGTCCCGTGATGTTCAGCGCGGACTTCTGATACGACGCTCGTGCCCACTGTTCGAGCACATGGTGTTCCCGTTTTTCGCCGAACACTCCGAGGATCACCTTGGATCGTGTAGTGGCTGTCGCACCCCATTCGCTTTCGAGTGTTTCGAGTGACTGTCCGGCCCGGATGTTGCGCGTGAAGTACGAATGGCGGGCGGCTGTTTCCACTGCGAACCGGAGCATGCCGGGCAGCGTCCGGCGCATCGCCTCCTCGGGGAGTCTGCCATTCTCATATTCGAGCACCAGCCCGAACGCGTCTTTGATATACCGTCGAGCGGGGTCGGTGAGCGTAGCGATCGACACCTGAGAGTCCTTGCCGCGGCTGACCTCCACGATCGTGGCCGCGAAGTTCCCCCGCCGCACCGCGGCGGGCAGGCGGTCGTCGTGGGAGAAGACCACGACTTGCCGGGTTTGGGCGAGTTCGCTCAGCAACGTCACGAGCCCGTCCACCTTGGCGGGATCCATGGCTTGCACAGGGTCGTCGAGAACCAGGAATCGGAACGGTGACTCGGCCATCGTGGCGCGAGGCAGGAACAGGGCGAGTGCCAGTGCGTGGAGTTCGCCCTGGCTCAGGACGGTGAGCCCATCCGCGGCCACACCATCGACCAGTGAGTCGATGCGCAGCTTGCGCCGGGTCGCGGTCCCTTCCAGACAGAGGTCACCGATTTCGACGTTGCTTTCCTGCCGCAGCATCGACCACGCGTGCTGGACGCCGACACGTATCGGTGCGAGGCGTTCGTTGCGCAGCCGGCGATCGTTGTCCTGAAGCCACTTCTTTGCCTCGTTGAGCTGATCGACCACGGGTTTGTCCGCGAGCCATGCCTGCCAAGCCGCGCACCAGGCATGGATCTCGGCGTTCACCGGCTGCCACCGGTCCTCGCGCTCCGCGAGACACGCCGCCGCGGCCTTGGTAACCGCGTCGACCGCGTCGCTGAGTGCAGCGGCATTGGTCTCCAGATGGTCGGCGAGCTGTGTCATCGTCGGTGCGACACGGTCGCGCGCGATCACGGTCCACTGTTGCCACGCGATGCGGGCGTCGGCCACCGTCTCGTCGAGCTCATGAACAGGGGAGTGGTCGAGGATGGCGGGCGCACACTGCAGCGCACGAAGAGCCTCGAAGTGTGCCAGTTCCATCAGTTTCCGGGCGTCGTTGAGCGCAGCCAGGTGTTGACGGTCCGCGCTCACCGCCGCACGGCTTTCACGAGCCCAGGTCGCGTCGAGTGTGCCGTCGTGACATACAGGGCACGCCATGTCGCCGTGCTCTTCGTGTACCTGCAGAGCCTGTTCGAGCAATCGCAAGGTGGACAGCTTGCGGTCACTGACCACCTCACTGAGCGCGGCCAATTCGGCTTCGCTGTCGCGCAACCGCTTCGCGATCGCCACGGCGCCGTCTGGTGTGACCGGCGCCGTCAGGTTCGCGAGCTCACGCAGCTGCGGAACCGGTCCGCCCGCACCGGCTTCGGTCTCGTGCAGTAGCGTGCGCAGCCGAAGCAGGTCGGGCGCCGTCTTCTTCAGGAGCGGCGCGACTGCGGCGGCTCTCTCGTCGTCGAGCTCCGTGACCGCGTCGGCAAGTGCTTTGCGCCGTCTCGTGAGTTCGTCACCGGGTGCCTTGCGGTCTTTGTGCCGCACCGAGATTCGATTGATCACCTGTGCCAGCTGTTCGACTCCCAGGACTCGCGAGATCGCATCGTGCAGATCGCTGGGGGTGCCGTTGAGCATCGCGCCGAGCTCGTCATAGGACAGGATCGGGCGGAATCGCTGCAGCGGTCCGTCCCATCCCAGGTCGCCGCGACCGATCTGCTGCCTGCCACCGCGTCGTTGCGCGCGGGTGGTGTGCCGGTTGACGTCGGTCTCGTCGTCGGGCCAGTCGAGGGTTACCACGACCGGCTTGTTGTCCTCCTCCACCAAGCTCACCGCAATGCGCGCGGTGGGATGGTGCAGATTGCGCCACTGGTCACGCCACTGTGTGGACTTCTTGCCGGTCCAGCGAAATGTGCTGTCGGTGAGCGTGAGTTCCAGCGCCTCGGAGATGCTGGATTTACCAGATCCGTTGCGTCCCGCCACAATCGTCAGCCCCGGTTCTGGTCGCAGATCCAAGGTGGTGGCCGGTCCGATCCCCCGAAAACCCTCGACTTGAACCGAAGTGAGGAAAGTGCCGCGAGCATCTGATGGTGTTCCGGTAACAGATGGTTCCTCGGCGTACTGGGCCGGTGTGCCCCCTCCGAGGTAGTCATCCAGCGCCTGGTCGCCTTCGAATGCCGCCAGGATCAGGAGTCCCACCTCGTCGGGGAGGTCCGATCTGTCGATCTGTTCGGCAATCCATGGTGCGAGGCGTGCGTTGTCCAGAAGCGGATCGGTCATGGCGGAGAACCCTTTTCGTGTAGGTGATTCGGGTGGAGCCAGATGGAGCCGGCGCGACGAGCGCCGTTCAACGATGTACACATCATCAGCCTTGATGTAAATGTTGTCAAGAAGTTCAGTCGGACTTGATTTTCACACGAGCATGCGCCACGATCGTGATGTACACGAGAGGGGTGACATGTCGAACCTGGTTCCACCCGTGACCGCCACGGAAATCTCCAAGCTGGTCGGCGTGACCCGCGCGACCGTGAGCAACTGGCGTAAGCGTCATGAGGACTTCCCGAAGCCCGTGGGCGGCACCGAGTTCCGGCCGGTGTTCGACTGGAACGCGGTGCAGGCATGGTTGGCCGATCGCGGCCAAGATGCGACCGAGGCGCCGATCCTGTCGTTGCAGACACTGTTGCGTTCGTCGTTATCGAGCGCCGATGCGCAGGTTCTGCTTGCCGGGCTGAAGCCGTCCGGATCCGGTTGGGTGTCGTCGGGCTTTGAGACAACAGATGCCGTGTCTCGCGTCCTGAAAACATTGGCGCAGACTGCCGAAGTCGAGGGGCCGCGTCTGGCACTCCAGGCGTTGGCCGACCATGCGCACGGTGGTGAGCAGAACGTCGGCCTCTACCGGACTCCAGAGCTGGTCGCCAGACTCATGGCGGAACTGCTGCAGCCGCTCGGGGCTGGGCTGGTGCGGGTGCTGGACCCTGCTTGTGGTGGTGGTTCGCTGCTCGTCGCGGCGGCGGAGCGCGGTGCTACGGAGCTTTACGGACAGGACATTTCGGAAACCCAAGCGGCCCTGGCTCGTCTGGTGGTGCAGGCCGAAACCGAGATCGACGCGGACATCGCCACGGGCGACAGTTTGCACGACGATGCGTTCTCCGGCCTGGAAGTGGACGCGGTACTGAGCAGTCCACCCAGCCTTCGGGACTGGTCCGCGGATCGGGTTCATATCGACGACCCGCGGTGGGGGTATGGCACGCCGGGGCGAATGGACTCAGACCTTGCATGGGTCCAACACGCTCTCGCGCACCTTCGTCCTGGTGGACTCGCTGTTCTACTGCTTCCCGCACCTGTCGCGTCGAAGGCGTCCGGCAGGCGAATCCGTAGTTCGCTGCTACGGGCGGGAGCGCTTCGCGCCGTTGTCAACCTGCCACCAAGACTCCCTCAGCTTCTTTGGACGCGACTGAATCTGCAGATCTGGGTCCTGGAGAAGCCTGACCCCAAAGCCGCGGTGCCTGACAGCGTTCTGCTGGTCGATACCGCGTCGGCTGCAGGCGAGGCCGCGCAGAGCGGTGCCGGCGATGCTGTCGATTGGCCACCGGTCGCCGACACGGTCCGGCGGGTGTGGTCTGCCTTCGTCGAGGGTCGATTCGCAGAGGCCGAAGAAGCCAACGTCTCGACCGTCGTCCGGGTTGTCGACCTGCTCGACGAGGAGGTCGATCTCACGCCTGGACCGCGGGTGAAGTTGGCGATCGACCCCGGAATCGTTGCCGGCGAGGCCGATACGGTGCTCGCTCTACTCCGCGCTCGCGTCGCGGAGCTGGATCACGCGTCGAAGGCTGTCGGTCAGGTCGCGCCGCTCTCGGGTCCGACATGGCGGACTGCGACCATTTCCGACCTGGCTTCGGGAGGAGCGGTCCGTATCCTGCGTGCTCAACCATCGAGATCGACCGCATCCAACGGCGAAGATCTCCGGCCGGCTATTACCGGTCGCGACATCGCCACCGGCAGTCCAGCGTCCGGCCAGGTGAAGGTGGAACCCGGCAGCCCCACGGTCGAAGTCGAGGTCGGCGACGTCCTGGTGCCGACCGTGCGCGCACCCCGTGGCCAAGCCTTCCGGATCGCGGGCCCCGAAGAGGTGGGGATCGCGCTCGGCCCGAACGTTCAACTCGTGCGCACAGACCCGCAACGCCTGGACCCGTGGTTCGTCGCCGGATTCATTGGCGGCATCGACGAAGCTGCTTCTCTTGGCACGACCGCGATTCACTCCGCCCTGCACAGAATGCGAATACCGTTGCTGCCGTTAACCCAGCAACAGCGCTACGGCGAAGCGTTTCGCGCCGTGCACCAGTTGCGGGCGGCATTGGCTCAGGCCGGTGAAGCAGTAGATCGGATCGCCGAGGTGGTGACCACCGGTCTCGTCGCCGGTGCGCTGGAACCGACCGCGAGCAGCGCGACAAACAAAGACATCAGAAATCCTCGAGGAGGCAGTGAGTGAACACCGGCAAGCACAGCGAGCTGGCCAACCACGCGTGGTCGGTCGCGGACCTGCTGCGCGGCGACTACAAGCAATCCGACTACGGCAAGGTGATCCTGCCGTTCACGGTGCTGCGACGCTTGGAGTGCGTGCTGGAGCCGACGCGGGACGCGGTCATCGCCAAGGACAAGGCGCTGGCGGGGAAAGACCTCGACAAGCACAAGTTCTTGACCATGGCGGCAGGCGCGGTGTTCTACAACACCAGCGATCTCACCTTGAAGAAGATCGCCGCCGATCCGACCTACGCCTCGAAGAACCTGATCACCTATATCGGTGCCTTCTCCCAGAACGCGCGGGAGGTGCTGGAGAAGTACGAATTCGCCCAGCAGATCCGCAAACTCGACGCGGCAGGTCTGCTGTACCAGGTGGTCGGCAAGTTCGCGGACCTGGACCTGCGGCCCGAGGTGGTGTCCAACCACCAGATGGGTTACGTGTTCGAGGAACTGATCCGGCGTTTCGCTGAACAGTCCAACGAGACCGCCGGTGAACACTTCACCCCGCGCGAAGTCATCGAACTGATGGTGAACCTGCTGATCGCGCCGGACGCCGAACTGCTCGGTGTGCCCGGCGTCGTCCGCCGCGTACTCGACCCGGCCTGCGGCACCGGCGGCATGCTCAGCTCCGCGGAAGCCCACATCACCGCGTTGAACCCGCAGGCGACGGTGGACCTGTACGGGCAGGAACTGAACCCGGAGTCGTGGGCGATCTGCCGGTCCGACCTCATGATCAAGGGGGAGGACTCCGAGAACATCGTGCTCGGTAACTCCCTCGACGACAACGACGGTCACCCGAAGACCAAGTTCGACTACATGCTCGCCAACCCGCCGTTCGGCGTGGAGTGGAAGAAGATCAAGGACGACGTCGAGTGGGAGGCGGCCAACCTCGGTGAAGCGGGTCGCTACGGTGCCGGACTGCCTCGCATCAACGACGGCTCCCTGCTGTTCTTGCAGCACATGCTCTCGAAGATGAAGCCGGTGAACGCCTCCGGCGATGGCGGCAGCCGGATCGCCATCGTCTTCAATGGTTCCCCGTTGTTCACCGGTGCTGCCGGGTCCGGCGAGTCCGAGATTCGCCGGTGGATCATCGAGAATGACTGGCTGGAAGCTGTTGTCGCGCTTCCAGATCAGCTGTTCTACAACACCGGCATCTCCACCTACTTCTGGATTCTCACCAATCGCAAGAAGCCTGATCATTTGGGCAAGGTGGTGCTGCTGGATGCGCGGGACTACTGGGTGAAGATGCGGAAGTCGTTGGGTGACAAGCGTAAACAGATCAGCGAAGAACAGATTCGGGAAATCACCCAACTGTACGGGGATGCGTTGACGGTCGCGAAGGACCCGACCCACCCGCTGCACGGCAAGGTGAAGGTCTTCAGCAACGAGGACTTCGGATACCGCCGCGTCACCGTGGAGCGACCGCTGAAGCTGCGATTCGAGCTCACAAGCGAAGGTTTGGACAAGCTGGCCTCCTCTGCGCCGGTCCGAAAGCCGTACGGCGACTCCGACGCGTTCCGAGCCCTCCTCGCCCCGTTGGTCGGGACTTCCTGGACGACGAAGGCTGAGGCTGTGTCCGCCATGCGTGACGCCGTTGCCGGGGCGGGTGAAACATGGCCCAGTGGAGCACCTTTCGCTAAAGCCTTCCGTGAAGCGGTCGGCGTGCGCGATGTAGAGGGGGAGGTTCAGCTGGTGAAGGGTGCCCCCGAACCGGACCCCGACCTGCGCGACTTCGAGAACGTTCCGTTGACCGAGGACGTCAATGAATACCTGATCCGCGAGGTCCTGCCGCACGTTCCTGATGCATGGATCGACGATACCAAAACCAAAGTCGGTTATGAGATCCCGCTCACCCGCCACTTTTACGTCTATACACCGCCTCGTCCGCTCGCAGAGATAGACGCCGAATTGGAAGCGCTAGAATTGGAGATTCAGAAGCTGCTGGGAGAAGTGACGAACTAATGTCATCGACAGTATTCGGCGACCTCCCGTTGGGGTGGAGTAATGACCGTGCGAAGTGGCTACTTGATCGGCAGCGGAGGGATCCTCGTTCTGGAGACGGTATTGTCACTGCATTTCGCGATGGGCAAGTGACGTTACGTGAGAATCGTCGAACCGAGGGATTTACTAATGCAATTCGGGAGATCGGCTACCAGGGTATCCGTCGCGGCGACCTAGTCGTACACGGCATGGACGGCTTCGCTGGTGCAATAGGAGTGTCGGATTCCGACGGAAAATCCTCGCCCGTAGTGCATGCCTACCGTGCGCGTGGTGTAGTTGATGTTCGATACGTTGCATATTGTCTTCGAATTCTTGCGAGTAGTGGTTACATATCCACGTTGGCGAAGGGCATCAGGGAACGCTCAACGGCCTTTGATGCGGCAACGCTTGCAGATGTCGTTCTTCCCGTTCCGCCTCTGGAGGAGCAGCGCCGCATCGCCGACTTTCTCGACGCCGAAACCTCTCGCATCGACAAATTGATCGATACATGCCGTCGATCGATCGGGGCGCTTCGCTTAGCGGAGGAATCGGTAATCGACTCTGAGCTGTCGACGGCTGGTCAGGCGGTTGTTCGGATGAAGTTCCTCGCTTCGGTTGTCGACACCGAGCACAAGACGGCGCCCGCCGTGCCTGGAGGTGGATACTGGATCGCGGGTACCTCGGCGGTTCGCGGCGGGAGCATCGTGGTTGAGGCGCTGTACGAGACCAACGAGGCAGTCTATGGTGAGTGGACTCGGCGGAGGCGGCCCATCCCGGGAGACATTCTGCTTAGTCGTGAGGCGCCTGTCGGGGAAGTGGCCCTATACCGTGAGACGGACCCAGCCATCGCGATTGGACAACGTATGGTCGTCATCTCGCCAATTCACAGTCAGGTGCACGGTGAGTATCTCTTATGGTCCCTGATGTCCGCCAGAACGCGAGAATTCTTTGGATTGGTTACGCAGGGGTCGCTTCATCCTCATCTTAATATGAGTGACATCGGATCAATCCCCGTGAGAATGTGCGACGTGGCTTCACAAGCGCTGACTGTCAGGAAAATTGATGTGCAAGTCACTCGGATTCGCAACCTCGTTCGTAGTCGGCAGCGCATGTCGGACCTCCTCGCCGAACGTCGCCAATCTCTCATCACCGCCGCGCTGACCGGCCAATTCGATGTCACCACCGCCTCCGGGCGCAATCTCACCCAGGGGGTATAGCGAACTATGTCCGTGCACAGCGAGCAGGTGTTCGGGGAGGCCATCGTCACGGCGATGGTGGAGAACGGCTGGCGGGAGGGGAATCCGCACGAGTACCGCGCGGAGCTCGGGCTGGATATGGGGGAGTTGCTGATCTTCATCTCGCAGACTCAGCAGACGGAGTGGAACGAGCTGGTCGCTACCTATGGGGACGATCAGGACGAGGCACAGCAAGGGTTCGCGAAGCGGCTGGGGCAGGAGCTGGCTGCCAAGGGGCTAGTGAAGGTTCTTCGGGAGGGGGTGAAGGATCGGGGTGTTCTGATCCGGGTTGCCTACTTCAAGCCGAACCTCGTCGGCTCCGAGGACGTGCTGAATGCTTATAAGGCCAATCGGCTCACGGTGGTTCGCGAACTGCCATATGCCACGAAGCCTGGTGCCACGCGGCCGCGTCTGGATCTAGCGTTGCTGCTCAACGGAATTCCGGTGGCGACGGCCGAGTTGAAGAATCCGCTGACCGGGCAGGGTGTCGAGAAAGCGAAGAGGCAGTATCGCGAGGACCGTGATCCCACTGAGCTGATTTTCAAGCATCGGGTGATCGCCAACTTCGCTGTCGACCCCGATCTGGTGTTCGTCACCACCCAGCTGAGGGCGGCGAAGACGGTGTTCCTCCCGTTCAACACCGGTTCGGAGGGGCCGGGTAATGCTGGCGGCAAGGGGAATCCATCGGCCACCACGGAAGGCAAGTACGCGACCTCGTACCTGTGGGAGCAGGTGTGGCAGCCGGACAACTGGCTGGACCTGCTGGAACGGTTCGTGCACACCACCGAGAAGAAGGGGCCGGGCGGAAAAACGACTCGCTCGACGATCTTCCCGCGGTTCCACCAGTGGGATGTGGTCAAGAAGCTCGCCGCGCACGCCGCGACGCACGGTTCCGGGCACGACTACCTCGTGATGGCCTCGGCAGGCTCCGGCAAGTCGAACACCATCGGCTGGCTCGCGCACCGGCTCAGTGACCTGCACACCGAGCGGCTGGAGAACCTCGACGCGGAGGCGCGGGCGGCCGGATTGCAGCCGGGTGTACCGGTTTTCGACAAGGTCATCATCATCACCGACCGGCGCAACCTGGACTCGCAGCTTCGCGACACCGTCGGTGGGTTCGAGCAGGTGTCCGGGCTGGTGGTGAAGATCGACGACAAGGTCGGTTCGAAGTCCGAGCAACTGGCGCGGGCGTTGAGCTCGCAGAGCGGCAAGATCATCACCGTCACGTTGCACACCTTCCCGGCGCTGTTGGACTATCTGCGGCGCGAACAGACCAAGCTTGCTGGTGGGCGCTACGCCGTCGTCATCGATGAGGCGCACTCGTCGCAGTCCGGTGACGCCGCAGCGGCAGTTCGGACCGCGCTGCGCGACATGGGGCTCGACGCGGACGACGAGGAACAGGGCGCGGTCGAGGTGACCGTCGACGAACGCCTGCGGCGTAAAGCAGAGGCGCGGGCGAAGGCCTCCAACATCTCCTACTTCGCGTTCACCGCAACGCCGAAGGCGAAGACGCTCGAGAACTTCGGTACCGCCGACGGCGCCGAATACCGCCCGTTCCATACCTATTCGATGCGGCAGGCGATCGAGGAAGGGTTCATCCTCGACCCCCTGCGCAACTATGTCACCTACAAGGCCTACTACCGCTTGGTGAACCAGAACCCCGACGATGTCGAAGTGCCCGAGGCCAAAGCCTCTAGTTTGCTCGCACGGTTCGCGTTCATGCATCCCTATGCCGTGGAACAGCACGCGCAGGTGATCGTCGAACACTTCATCGCGCACACCCGTGGGCGGCTCGGTGGCCGGGCGAAGTCGATGGTGGTGACCGCGTCTCGGCAGAGCGCGGTCGCGATGGCGCGGGCGATCAAGGAGTACCTGAAGGTTCGGGAGTACGACATCAAGTACCCGGATGTCGGTGTGCTGGTGGCGTTCTCCGGCACCCTGGAGGTCGACGGCGAGGAAGTCACCGAGCCGTCGGAGAACGGTGGGCTCGCCGAGTCCGCACTGCCCAAGGCATTCCGGTACACGCGGGCCGACGACCCGGCGACCCAAGCGGGCGGCAAGGGGCAGAAGGAGTACCGGATCCTGGTGGTCGCCGAGAAGTATCAGACCGGGTTCGACGAGCCGCTGTTGACCACGATGTACGTGAACAAGACGCTCACGGGTATCGCCGCGGTGCAGACGCTGTCGCGACTCAACCGCACCCGCGAAGGAAAATCGCAGCAGGATCTGGTGGTCCTCGACTTCGTCAACGACGCCGAGAAGATCCAGGAATCGTTCGCGCCCTATTACGAAGACGCGTTCACCCTGCCGACCGATCCGAACCTGCTCTATGTCGCCCGCGACCGGGCGCTGGCCGCGCCGATCCTGATCACGCAGGAGATGAAGGATTTCGCCGCGGCTTATCTCGTCGCCGAGCAGAAAGCAGCCGGATCGGCCGCGAAGTGGGCCAAGCTGCATGCCGAGCTGTATCGGCACCTGGCACCGGCTGTCGACCGGTTCACGGTGTTTCTCAACAGCGAGGAGGAAGATGATGTCGCACTCGCTGAGTCGTTCCGCGCCGACCTCAACGACTACGTCCGCAAATACGGGTTCCTCGCGCAGATCGTGCCCTACCAGGACCCTGATCTCGAACTGCTGCACCTGTACGGACGCCACCTGCTGAACCGGTTGCCGCGACGCGCCGATGGCGGCATCGACATCGGCGAGGTCGACTTGAGCCACCTCCGGCTCGAGCAGACCGGGGAATACGACCTCGGACTCGCTCCGGAAGGCGCACAGGAATTGCGGGGGTTCGGTGATGGCACCGGGCCGGCCAAGGAGCCCGAGAAGTCGCTGTTGTCCGCGCTGATCGAGCGGTTCAACGAGCGGTTCGGCACCGAGTTCTCCGAGGAACACCTCGCGGTGCCGTTCAACGCCGCCATGAATGAACCGCAGGTGGAGCAGGCGCGCTTGGCGAACAAGAATGTCGACGACTTCGGCGTCGTTTTCGACAAGGTGTTCGCCGAGAAGATGGTCGAACACTTCGATACTCTCAATGACCTGGGCGAGCGGTACTTCGCCCGGGACAACGAGTTCAAGAAGGACCTGGATCGGCAGGCGCGCACCGCGGCGTTCCGGCTGCTCGGGCGGCGACATGGACTGCCCGAGATGTAGCGCGACGGTGGTGCGGCTGTCGCGGAACAGCAGGGGGTAGACGGTGCCGGCTCGGCGTATCGGTATGCGGTACGACCTGATCGAAGAGATCGGGTTCGGTGGGATGGGATCGGTCTGGCGCGGGTACGACACCGTGCTCGACCGCGAGATCGCGGTGAAAATGATCCGGTTCACCCAGATCCACTCACAGACCGATGCCGCCGAGTTCGCCGAACGGTTTCGTCGTGAAGCCCGGATCACCGCGCAGATCCGGCACCATGGCGTGCCACAGGTGTACGACGCGGTCCTCGACGCGGACCTGAGCGAGGTCTACCTCGTAATGGAACTCGTCGAGGGCGCTCACACATTGCGGCACTATCTCGACCCCGACGCCCCGCTGCCGGTCGAATGGGCAGTCGCGGTAACCGCGCAGATCGCCACCGCGCTCTCGTACGCGCACGCGCTGCCGGTGGTCCACCGCGATCTCAAGCCCGACAATATCCTTGTCACGCCGAGTGGCACCGTGAAGATCATCGACTTCGGCATCGCCGCGCTGCTCACGGCCGGTGCCCCGAAGCTGACCATCACGGGTGCGGTTCTCGGTTCGGTGGCCTACATGTCGCCGGAGCAGGCCATCGGCGCCAAGGCGACACCACGCACCGACCTGTATGCGCTCGGCTGCATCCTCTACGAAATGTTGTGCGGCTACCCGGTGTTCGACGGCTCGGCGCCGATCGTGCTGCACCACCACGCCATCACGGCGCCCGTTCCGCCCCGCGAACTGCGTGCCGACGTACCGGCCGAATTGGACCGGCTGGTCTTGGACCTTCTCGCCAAGGAGCCTGAACAGCGTCCAGGTGACGCCGCGGATGTGTACGAGCGACTCCTTCCGTTGCTGCCCCCACCAGGGTCGACTGTCGGACCAAGCGATGGGTGCCTGTCGAATGTGCCTGACCCGACTGTAATTTTTCGACGCCCTAACGCCCCCCTACGTCCGGAGCAGGTAGTGCCCGCTACCCGGTTCGAGGGCGCGCTGCCCGCCACCGCTCCGATCAGCGATGAGGTGGTCGAGGATCGGCTGCGACATCAGCTGGCCGAGTACCGCGACTTGGTCGCTGCGGGACGCTCGCTGCAGGCAGCTGATGTCCTCAGCAGCATCCTCGAACCGGCGGGCCGTGCGTTCGGCTTCGATAGCCCGCGGGTACTGGACCTACGGTTCGACATCGCGCTCGCTCGCTTCCTCGGTGGCGAATACAGAAAGGCGAGAACGGAGTTCGACGCTCTTGCCGCCGTATCCACCCGGGTGAAGGGTTTCGCCGACGACCTGACGATCCAATGCCGCAAGTTCGCCGCGGACTGTCGCATCGAGCTCGGCGAACTCACTGAAGCCCTGTCCGGGATGCGCGCGGTGCTGGACGACGTGCGCGCCACGCAGAGCGACGGCAGCGAAATGGCGCTCGAGTTGAGGCTGGCTCTCGGGCGGTTGCTCGCGCTCATCGGTCATCGCGTGGAGGCGCGCACCACGCTGAGCGAGTTGTATGACGATCTACTGCTCGTGCGCGGGATCGAGGACCCGCTGACCCAGGAAGTGGCGGAAGCGCTAGAGCGGTTCATCGACGATGATCCTTCAGGGGAATTGTCCGGTCCGTAGCTGCGCCAGTTCCGCGGGGGTCAATCTTTGGGCCGAGACGGCTCGGCCTGGCGCAGAGAATCGTACGCCCTCGCTTTCGAGCATTTGCGAGGATCGTCGATGCACGCGGGATCAGTCCACCGGAAGCCCTCGGCGTACGAACACTCGAGCAGATCGCTGGGCACATCCCGGCCCTGCGGGCTCGGACCGACGTCTGGCGAGCTGAACGAATCCCGATAAATGTCGGGCTGGTGCTCCCTCCGGTACTCCGTGCGATGCCCGTCGCGTGGACAGCGCAGAATCTGATCCTGTGGAGATGCTGATCGCGCGGAACCCCGATCCGGAGTCGAGGCTGCGATACCTGCTGCGCCTGCCGTTGGCGGGCGGGACAGTACTTCGAACCTCGGGAACCTGGCCACGGACGAATGCCCTGTACTGCCACCCGGTCTCGGCCGACGAGTGGCCAGACGAGCCAGAAATTGTCGAACGGGCCGCGATCCGGTCGTGTGTGCGGCGCGGCGCCGCCATCGATCTGGTACTGGATCGGGCGCGGGAGAATCGCTCGCAGATCGTGTTCACCACCGCACGCGGTCGTGACGCGGTGTTCTGGCAGACCGCTCGGGTGCGGAAGAAGGCCCGTCCCGGGGTGCGCACACCGACGGCGCGGGCGGCGGGTATCGCGGAGTTGGAGATCATCGTCGATTCGCATGAGCGGTACGCGTACAAGTTCGGCCGGCAGCAGGTGCGAACGGTGCGCCGTGCGTTGCAGGCCGGTGACTACGGTGTGGCGGTCGACGGCCGGCTGATCGCCTCGGTGGAACGCAAGTCGCTGCCGGACCTGGTGGCGACGCTGACCAGAGGGAAGCTGGGCTTCTTGCTGGCCGACCTCTCGGCGCTGCCCCGTGCCGCACTGGTAGTGGAGGACCGGTATTCGGAAGTGTTCAAGTTGGACCGGGTGCGTCCCGCGGTGGTGGCCGACGGTTTGGCCGAAGCTCAGGTGCGGTGGCCGACGGTGCCAATCGTCTTCGCCGAGTCGCGTCAGCTCGCCGAGGAGTGGACTTATCGGTTTCTGGCCGCGAGTTCGGAGTGGGTGCGGGCGGAATCGTCGGTGGCCGACCGGGTCGGCGATGCGTTCGCCGAGAACACCGGCGCGCCGCTGCCCGCGAACACGGAACTGCGGGAATGGGCGCGGGCGCAGGGGTTTCGGTATCCGATCGGGGACCGACCCGGGCGGAGATCGTCGCGGCGTGGCGCGCGGCCCAGTAAGCGGGCCGGGCCGCAGGCTCGGTCGTCCGACTCCCGACACGGAGCGACTGTCAAGTTCCTGTTGCCCATTGGTTCGCTGGCTGAGCATCAACCGCCAAGGCGTGGAAAGCGCAGGTACGCCGTCTGGGTAGCGTTGCCCTGGCGCCGGCGGCGGCTGAGTACCGGAAGCTGGTGGGTGATTTCGCCGACCCACGGGACTACGCCCCGACGCCGTTCGATCGGGAGGCCGTCAACGCTGCGCTCGCCGATTTCGGTTCGGGACTGGCCGCGACCGCGCCAGTCGAACTTCCCGCGCCCTTGCGTGACATTGTGGATCGGTTACCCGCAGGCCCCCAGCGGCGGAAGATGCACGCCGTCGCCGCACGCGCGGCGCTGACCGAAATTCCAGCTATCGACATGGACGCGGCTGCGGCCGCGGTCCATGAGTTCGTCCGTTTGATCGACATTGTCGGCGAGGAATCACGCTCACCGCGGCCGGATATTTGCCGCCGGTAGTGGTCAAGCGGATCTTCGATGAACTCGACATGTCCGCGGAGTGGATCGGCAAGGGGAATCGTGAGGATTTGACGGTTCCAGTGCTGGCGTTGCGAGAGTCCGCCCAACGGTTGGGATTACTGCGCAAGTACAAGGGGCGGATCGTGCCGACAACGAAAGCCAGGAGTTTGCACGACGATCCGGTCGCGCTGTGGTGGCACATCGCCGAACGCCTGCCCCGCTCGGTCACCCGCAGTCCGGACCGCGAAGCGGGGGTTCTGTATCTGCTGGCGCTGGCAGGCGGCGCGGCGGATCGCGCGGGCGACATCGCAGCGGGGACGCTCACGGCGCTGGGCTGGCGTGACGCCGACTACCGTCCGATCACCGCCACCGATATCGGATGGATCACCCAGCACATCACGGTGGTGCTCGAACAACTGGGCCTGCTGCATCGCTCGTGGCGGACACCGCCGCGCCTCGAATCGGGTGGTGTTCTGCTTGCCCGCGCGGCGCTGCGAAGCATGTTGTCCTGAACTCGGCGGCGGACGCTGTCGGAGCTGAGCGGGTTCAGCCGCTGAAGCGTCGCCAAGTGAACCCCTCGACGGTACGAAATGTGTTGAAGCTAGGCATAACTCGGACAGCGTGCAAGTTCGCGGTTTACCCTGGCTCGGTAGGGGTTGATTCGAACGGGAGGGGTGTGATGGTCTCGATCGCACGGGAACGTCGCAGGCATTGGGTCGAGGGAAAGCTCGCCGCGCTCACCGGGTTGGGGCCATGGCATCGTCGGATTCTGTCGGTTGCGCTGATGGAATCCGGGTGGCATGTGCTTGTGGCGCGGGAAGCGGAGTATCCGCCTGCCGATCGTGCGGCGGCATTCGCGGTGGGACGGACCGGGGTGTTCGCCTTGGTCTTCGCCGACGAGGTGCCGAGTGAATCGGAACTGCGTTCGGTGCGACGGCATGCGGAG
Source organism: Nocardia sp. NPDC050793 (assembly GCF_040654065.1). Taxonomy (NCBI): domain Bacteria; kingdom Bacillati; phylum Actinomycetota; class Actinomycetes; order Mycobacteriales; family Nocardiaceae; genus Nocardia; species Nocardia sp. NPDC050793. The sequence continues at coordinate 128,239 of NZ_JBFAHG010000005.1, read as the reverse complement.
GAGACGTTCGCGAATCTCTATTCCGGCCGCAGCCAGTATGTTCCGCACATGATACAGGTGGTTGTGATGTCTTCGGCCGGCACACCGATGTCGGGCGACGGCCGATTTCGGGTGGCGACCGCGCCGACTCTGCGCTCGATCCTGCTCGGAAACGACGCGGCGCTGAACTCGAATTCTGCTCGCCACCTTGTCAAGACGGTCGCCGCTCGGCTGAGTGGGTACGAACTGATTACCACCGACGAGGCGCCGATCGCTGAAACCGTCGAAGCAGAGGGTCTTTTCACCGATGTCGAGGTGCGCGAGCATGAGCGTGACCGCATGCTTGGACGCCCGTTCGCCGAGTGGATGACCTTCCTGGATCCCGAACAACTCTCCCTCGTCAACCGCAAATTCAACGGCCCGGCAAGGTTCAGCGGGCCCGCCGGTACCGGAAAGACCGTAGTCGCGCTGCATCGAATGGCCCGGTTCGCCAAACACAATTCCGGGCGCCTGCTGTTCACCAGCTTCGTCAAGACGCTGCCTACCTACCACCGGTCGGGATTCGAAAGGATCGCGCCGCACGTCGGCGATCGTGCGGAGTTCACCAATCTGCACGCGTGGGCGGTTCGCGTTCTCCGTGAACGCGAAGCCATGCCCCAGCTGAACACCGAGGTATGCGACAACGCCTACTCCCATACCTGGTTGAAGGCGCGCGATCTCCTAACCGATATCAAAGGCACCGGCGTCGAGTACTGGAAGGACGAACTCGAACGCGTCATCAAGGGACGCGGTATCACCTCGCTGAAGGAGTATCAGGGGATCCAGCGCACCGGCCGTAATCGTGTCATTCTCACCGACAGTCGGCGCGAAATGGTGTGGAAGGCCATCTACGAGCCCTACCAGGCCATTTTGGAGCAGCGCGGAGTCTGCGATTTGAACGACGTGGTCAGCGCCGCTGTGGCGGAACTGCGGCGTCGTCCGCTCGAGGAGCCGTACGGGCTGGTCGTTGTCGATGAGGTCCAGGACTTCACCCTCCTGGAGCTCCAGCTCGTGCACCAGATCGCGGGTGGGCGCGACGATTCTCAGCTTTTGCTGGTGGGGGATGGTCAGCAGCAGGTGTATCCCGGTGGCTGGACATTGTCGGACGCCAGCATCCCGATCGTCGGCCGCGGTGCTGTTCTGCGGGTCAACTACCGCAACCGTGTTGCCGTACACGACTATGCGAAGTCCGTCGACGCCACCAACGTCGTCGACGATCTCGATGGTGGGCCGGGATTCGTCCTGCGCGACACCGAGGTGGTCCTACCCGGCGGCCGCGCCGATGGATACACGGGGCGACGCTCGGATGTCGAGACGCGATTGATCGAGGCGGTCAAGAACGCGGCCGCGACGATCACCGACATCGCCGTGTTGACGAACACGAAGAGTGAAGCGGCACGGCTGGCCGACCGGCTCACCAAGGCCGGCATACCGACCCTGCCGCTCACCCGTTACGACGGCACACAGCATGGAGCGGTGAAGACGGGCACCGTGCACCGGGCGAAAGGAATGGATTTCGCCGCGGTCTTCCACATCACCACTCGCTCCGCCGCACCGGTCGCAGAACTGACGGGGGCGGAACGCGACAGAGCCGAACTGGCCGCCCGACAGACGATGGTCGCGCTGACCAGAGCGCGCGACTACATCTGGGTCGGTGTTGTCGACAACCAAGTTCGGCCATTCTGACCGTGGGCAAGCGACAGCTCCCACCCGGCGATGACGCTTTCCGCGATTACCCAGGAACTGTGTGATGTTCTGGCCGCCGCGTGGTCTGCGCATCCGTGCTATGCGTCAGCGTGACGGTCGGGAATATCCGCGTACGCGCTGCGGACGACCAGATCAACTCCCGAAGCGGGCGAGGACGGAGGAGGCTTCCTGCGAGGCCGTACCTTCCTCGGCGAGATGGGCCATGGCCGAAGGGATTTCGCGGCCGTGGTGGGTCATCGCTTGGGCGTAGAGGCGGCCCGCTCGGTAGGAGGAGCGGACCAGCGGACCTGCCATGACACCCGCGAAGCCGATTTCTTCGGCGACCTTGGAGTGTTCGACGAATTCCTCCGGCTTGACCCACCGGTCCACAGGATGGTGGCGGGGGGAGGGGCGGAGGTATTGGGTGATGGTGAGGATGTCGCAGCCTGCCTCGTGGAGGTCGCGCATGGCTTGGGTGACTTCCTCCGGCGCTTCACCCATGCCGAGGATGAGGTTGGACTTGGTGACCAGACCGGCTTCGCGGGCTGCGGTGAGGACCGCGAGGGAACGCTCGTAGCGGAACGCCGGCCGAATGCGCTTGAAGATGCGCGGGACTGTCTCGAGGTTGTGGGCCAGGACTTCCGGGCGGGAGGAGAAGACCTCGGCTAGTTGGTCGGGGTCGGCGTTGAAGTCGGGGATGAGGAGTTCGACGCCGGTGTTGGGGTTCGAAGCCTTGATGGCGCGGACGGTTTCGGCGTAGAGCCAGGCGCCGCCGTCTTCCAGGTCGTCGCGGGCGACGCCGGTGATGGTGGAGTAGCGCAGGCCCATGGCCTGGACGCTTTCGGCGACTCGGCGGGGTTCGTCGCGGTCTAGGGCGGCGGGTTTGCCGGTGTCGATCTGGCAGAAGTCGCAGCGGCGGGTGCACTGTTCGCCGCCGATGAGGAAGGTGGCCTCGCGGTCTTCCCAGCATTCGAAGATGTTGGGGCAGCCCGCTTCTTCGCACACGGTGTGCAGACCCTCGCGCTTCACCAGGCCCTTGAGTTCGGTGTACTCGGGGCCTATGGTGGCGCGGGTGCGGATCCACTTGGGTTTGCGCTCGATGGGGGTTTCCGCGTTGCGGGCTTCGATGCGCAGGAGTTTGCGGCCGTTGGGTGCGGACGCGCTGTGCGGTGTCGGGGTGTCGACTGAGGTCACTTGATCGACCTTACGCCTCGGGTGTCGGGCGCCGCCGAGGTGCCTTCGGCCGCCTTGGCCTCGGCGGAGGCGGTAGTTCCGTCGGTGGCCTTGGCGTCGGCGGTGCTCGACGCAGCCGTTGTGTCGCTCAGCGGGCCTGCGGTGCGGGAGATGTTGCGCTCGCTCACCGGCAGCTCACCGTCCAGCGCGCGCACGATCGCGGCGGCGACCATCGGCTTGATCTCGGCGACCGTGACTTCCCTGCCGAGTTCGCGGGTCAACGTGGTGACGCCCGCGTCGCGGATACCGCACGGGATGATGGCCCCGAAGCCGTCCATGGAGTTGCAGTTCAACGAGAGGCCGTGCAGGGCAACGCCGCGCTGCACGCGCACGCCGATGGCGGCGATCTTGCGTTCGGGAGACCAGTCATTGGCGGGCAGCCAGACACCGGATCGGCCCTCGACGCGGCCGCAGATGAGGCCCAGTTCGGTGCACACCGAGATCAGCGCCTCTTCGAGGCGGCGTACGTACTGGACGACGTCGACGGGTTCGGCGAGCCGGACGATCGGGTAGCCGACGAGCTGTCCGGGGCCGTGCCAGGTGATCTTTCCGCCGCGGTCGACCTGCACCACGGGGCTTCCGTCGATGGGCAGGTCCGCGTCCTCGGTGCGGCGGCCCGCCGTGTAGACGGAGGGGTGTTCGAGCAGCAGCAGGTGGTCGGAGCCGAGGCCTTCGGCGCGTTCGGCGGCGATGGTGCGTTGCAGGTCCCAGGCGGAGTGGTAGTCGATGAGACCCAGGTCCTCGACGACGATCGGGGTGCGATCGAAGCGGGCCGACCAGGTGGTGCGCGTGTCGTTCACGCCGTTGACGGTACGCCCCGCGGTTTCGGCAGGGTCAAGGACTCGGTGTGCGGTATGCCACATGCTTGCGGGGCCCCCGTGCGTCCGTCGGCCGCCGAGGTTCGGGCTCATCCGTCGGAGAGAAATGGGTGGTTCCAACGCGGGGCGGGTTCAAGGGATCGATGCAACAACTGACGGGAGCCGAGGTGTTGCGTGGTTCAGCAGGGTCCGGTGCGGTCGTTGCGGGTGGTACTACGGTCGGTAGAGAAATGGTGGGGGACGGGATCTCCAGGGCGTCGCGGGACGCTCTTAGCGCTGCGGGGCTGCCGGGCGATTCGAGGAACGGGTGGCTCGGCCGTGCTCCCAGAACTTCCGGTTACAGGAGGTGGCTCGGCCGTGCTCCCAGAACCTCCGGCCACAGGAGGTGGCTTGTCGGAGCGGCTGCGCTCCAACCGGTAAGCATGTCGCGAGTTACGCCGAGCAGATGACTTGCGCACTTCTGCGATCGGGCTTGCCCCGAGCCGCCGGAACGGCGGCGTCAGTCCACCTCGACCGGCAGCGTCAGCTGCATCAACGTCAGATCCATCCAGCGGCCGAATTTGTGGCCCACCTCCGGCAATTGGCCGACCACCACGAATCCGAACCGCTCGTGCAGCGCGATCGAACCGGTGTTGCTCGATTCGATGGCGGCGATCATGGCGTGCACGCTGCCGGATTGCGCGGCGCGGTCGATCAATTCGGTGAGCAGGGCGCTGGCCAGGCCGCGGCGCTGGAAGCGGTCGGCGATGTAGACGGAGTTCTCGACGGAGAAGCGGTATCCCACCTTCGGCCGCCACTGGCCGTAGCTGGCGTACCCGGCGACCTCGCCGTCCACCTCGGCGACGAGGACGGGCATGCCCGCGGCGGTGCGGGTGCGGAACCAGGTCTGGCGCTCATCGATGCCGACCTCGTCGATGTCCCAGATGGCGGTGGAGGTGGCGATGTTGGCGTTGTGGATGTCGAGGATCGCGGTCAGGTCACCTTCGCGCGCGTCGCGGATGACGGTGGCGTGGCGGGTGTCCATGGCGGTCAACGATGTTCTCCGTGGGTCGGCGAGGGAGGTCGGCAGGGCTCTGCGCGTTATGCGGGGTGTTTGCCGACGCGGCCTTCGGTCGGTGTTCGAAATTCGATCATCGCGCGTCGCGGGAGACGCGGCAATGCGGGATCGGTCACCTGTGGGCCGCGCGACGGGGCCGATGGTGGCTGCGGCGGTGCAGCGCTTTCAGGGGTGCCATCTATTCGGGCCGGTTAGCGGTGGTTGTTGTTCGTGGGCTGCTGATGGTCGGGGCGCTGCAATGGTTGGGCGCCCTGCCCACGGTCGGCGTCAACGGATGGGCTTTGCTCACGGCGCCGGGGACGTGATGTAGAGATCTGGAACGTCACGTGGAGCTGCGGAATGGCTCACCTGTCGTCGGCGTCGCGACCGATGGTCGCGGCCAGGGCGGAGCCGATCGTGGGATGACGGAACGGATAACCCGCCTCTTCGAGCGCCGTCGGGATGGCCCTCGGCCCGCGCAGGATGGCCTCGTCGGCGAACTCGCCGACGAGCGCGCGCAGGGCGAACGCGGGCATCACCAGCGGAGTGGGGCGATTCAGTGCGCGACCCAGCGCGCGGTTGAATTCGGCGTTGGTGACCGGTGCCGGGCCGACCGCGTTGATCGGCCCGGACACGGTGTCGTTGGTGAGCGCGAAGACGATCGCGCCGATCTCGTCGTCCAGCGAGATCCACGGCGTGTACTGGCGGCCCGTGCCGAGCCGACCGCCGAGCCCGAGGGAGTACAGCGGGTGCAGCATGCCGAGCATCCCGCCGTGCTTGGACAGGACGACAGCACTGCGCAACAGCACGGTGCGCACGCCCGCGGCGCAGGCGGGACCGGTCGCGGCTTCCCAGTCACGGCACAGCGTGGCGAGGAAACCCGAACCGGCGGGGGAGGATTCGTCCACGACGCGGTCGCCGGTCGCGCCGCCGTAGTAGTGCACGCCGCTGGCGTTGACCAGCACCGGCACGCCCGCGGCGGCCACCTTGTTGGCTAGGACGTCGGTCGGGGTGATGCGGCTGTCGCGCAGCTCCTGTTTGAAGCTGCCGTTCCAGCGACGCCTGCCGAGGCTCGCCCCGCACAGGTTGACCACCGCGTCGGCCCCGCGCAACGCCCGCTCGTCGAGCTCGGCGCGGGCGGGATTCCAGACGAACTCGTCCGGTGCGGCCGCGGGACGGCGCACCAGCCGGGCCACCTCGTGCCCGTCGCGGCGCAGGGCCGCGACGAGCGCCGTCCCGATCAGCCCGGACGAACCGGCGATCACGACCTTCATTGCGGGACGAACCTTCCCGGGCTACAGACCCAGATCGGCCTCGAACGCGGCCTCTTCGAGGCGGTGGCGGATCGTGGTCAGGAAGCGACCGGCGTCCGCGCCGTCGATGAGGCGGTGATCGTAGGTGAGCGGCAGGTAGCACATGGAGCGCACGCCGATCGACTCGTTGCCGGTCTCGTCGGTCACCACCACCGGGCGCTTGACGATCGCGCCGGTGCCGAGCATGCCCGCCTGCGGCGGGACCAGGATCGGGGTGTCGAACAGCGCGCCCTGGCTGCCGATGTTGGTGATGGTGAAGGTGCCGCCCGCCAGCTCGTCCGGCTTCAGGCCGCCGTTGCGGGCCCGGTTGGCGATGTCGGCGATGGCGCGGGCCAGACCGGCGAGCGACAGGTCGCTGGCGTTGTGGATGACCGGGGAGAGCAAGCCCTGCTCGGTGTCGACGGCGATGCCGAGGTGCACCGAGGCGTGGTAGGTGATCTCCTTGGTGCTCTCGTCGTAGGAGGCGTTGACGTTCGGGTGCACGCCGAGCGCCTCGACGACCGCCTTCGCGAAGAACGGCAGGAACGTCAGGTTGACGCCCTCGCGGTCCTTGAACGCGCGCTTGGCCTGCGCACGCAGCGCCGCGATCTTGGTGACGTCGGCCTCGTGGACCTGGGTCAGCTGCGCGGTGGTCTGCAGCGATTCGCGGGTCTTGGTGGCGGTGATCTGCCGGATCCGGTTGGCCTTCTGCGTGGTTCCGCGCAGGTGCGCCAGCTGCGAAGCGGCGGCCGGAGCCTTGGCGGGCGCGGCGGCAGCAGGAGCCGGAGCGGCCGCGGGGGCGGGCGCCTTCTTGGCCTCGACCGCGGCGAGCACGTCCTGCTTGCGGATGCGGCCGCCGACGCCGGAACCCTGCACGGTGGCCAGGTCGACGTTGTTCTCCTCGGCGAGCTTGCGCACCAGCGGGGTGACGTACGGGGTCGCGCCGTTGCCGTCGGCGGCCGGGGCGGGAGCCTTGGCCGGAGCCGGCTTAGGGGCCGGGGCGGGCGCGGGGGCCGGAGCGGCGGCCGCGGGGGCCGGAGCGGGCTTGGGCGCGGGCGCCGGAGCAGGGGCCGGTGCGGGGGCGGGAGCCGGAGCCGGGGCGGGCGCGGGGGCCGCGGCCGCGGGGGCGCCGCTGCCGATCACGCCGAGCTGACCGCCTACGGAGACCACGTCGTCTTCCTGCGCGGTGATCTCCAGCAGGGTGCCCGCGACGGGCGAGGGGATCTCGGTGTCGACCTTGTCGGTGGAGACCTCGAGCAGCGGCTCGTCGACCTCGACCTGGTCGCCGACCGACTTCAGCCAGCGGGTGACGGTGCCCTCGGTGACCGACTCGCCCAGCTCGGGCATCTTCACCGAGGTGCCTTCGGCGGCGCCTGCCTGCGCGGCGGCGGGCTGCGCGGCCGGTGCCTGCGCGGCGGGAGCGGGTTCCGGTTCGGGAGCCGGGGCGGGCTCTTCCGCGGCGGGCGCGGGAGCCGCTGCCTCCGGTGCGGGCGCGGGTGCGGCGGCGGGCGCCTCACCGGCATCGCTGATCACGCCGAGCTCGCCGCCGACCTCGACCACATCGTCTTCCTGGGCGACGATCTTCGACAGCACACCCGCCGCCGGGGACGGGATCTCGGTGTCGACCTTGTCGGTGGAGACCTCGAGCAGCGGCTCGTCGACCTCGACCGTGTCTCCTTCCTGCTTCAGCCACCTGGTCACCGTTCCCTCGGTGACGCTCTCACCAAGAGCCGGCATCTGGACGGAGAAGGCCATGTCCGTTGACTCCTCTGACTGCTCGACGGGTTCTACAACAGTTGATCTCTGGCGGGTCGCCCACCGCTGGTCGCGGTGAAAACCCGGAAGCCACCATCATTCTGAGTGGCACCGGAGATCTGTGCGGTTCTTGTACCGCGGTCCATCCTTGCACTCGTCCGCGTGGCGTGTAGCACAGGGCAGGTCTCTACCGGGAAGCTGGCAGTATGGGAGGACCGGGTGTGAGCATTTATCCGGTGTACGAAGGAGGTCGGCGTCAATGGGTTTGCTCGATCGTTTCCGTGGCGCCCTGAACCGGGGAGGGCCCGCCGCACGTGCGGCGACCTCGCGCAACGAGGATGCCCGCTACCTCGCCGACTGGGTGCGCACCCACATCGGCGTCGAAGGCTACCTGGAGCCGAAGACCACTATGACGGATGTCACCGTGGTGTTGGTCGCCGCGGACGGTGAGTGGACGCGGCGGATCGTCGGCGAGCGCGGGGCTCGGCGGCTGGCCGACGATCTGAGCATTCCGGTGTACGAGGTCCGCAAGACGGGGTATCCGCAGCGGATGCGGGATTACGACGCCAGGAAGAGGATCGAGCGTCAGCGGGCGTTCGAGGACGAGTTGCGGGATTTGTAGGGCAATACCTACGGCAAACCATGCGCCACGGCCATCACTGTCTGCATATCGCACCGTGGGCCAGGCCCGGCCTGGCTGCGCCTGTCGCCACCGTGGCCACACTGCACTCGGTGAACACCCGGCAGTCGGCCGTGTTCCATGATTCCCAGGCTGGCAAACCAGGCTGCAACAGATTGCCGCGCGCGAGAGCAGTCGCCTGCAACGCCCCTGAGTCGGGTCATTCACACGACCGACCTCGAGGTGCGACCGGCGTCGTTGCGTGGTGCAAATCTCGTCATCGGCCGTCCGAGTGGTTCCGGCAACGGTTCCCGCAGGGGGACCAAGGTGACCGGATCCAGGTGCGCGACACCGGTCACCATGAGCAGGCTGACCCGCCTATGTTGCCGCCGCGGGCTGCTTGTCGCCCTCTTTGTTATCGGAATTGAGCATGCTCATGGCGGTTTGGAGCGCCTTGAAAATGGGTTCGCGATACGTTCCGAACGTGGTCAGCACGTCATAGAGCTTTTTTAGGTAATTCATCGTATCCAGGCAGCTTTTCGAGAACTTCGCCAGAAACGCGGAGATGACGTGCCCGGCTGCGGCGCCTGCGGTAACCGCCAGTTCGACCGTGTATCCGATGGCCGCACCAAGCAGGCTCGCGATGATGTCGCGCACCAGATCTCGAACGATGGCAATGATTTTCGAGGCCAGCTCCATTTGCTTGCTGAGTGAAGCGGCTGCGGCTGCGGCGGTTTCGATCGCGGTGATGATGTCTTTGGCACGGCTGCGGTACGCGTCGCCCGCACTGCCGGTCCAAGTGTTGATGTCCTTGTCGATACTTTCCAGCCAGCTATTGCTCATCTTGGAGAGTTCGTCCGAAATCGACTTCCATGATTTCGAATACGCCTCCACGATCGTCGGGTTGCCGGACAGCTCCTCGTAACTCTGTTTGAGCGGCTCGATGTGCTCCAGCATCCATTTGGCGACCTGAGTTCCCGCGAAACCGAAGGGATCTTTGATCGCCTCGACAGCGGCCGCCCCGACAGCGGCTACACCAAAGAGGGCCTCACCGTAGCTTTCGTTTCTCAGGTGTCCGTAGATATCCCACGTGTCGCCTGCGACGGTGCCTTTGAGTACGCCTAGGCCGCCGGTCTTTTCGTCTCCCTCGAGCCCGACATTGGACAACCAGGAGACGTCCTCCTGGTAGTAGGCATTGCGGTAATCGGAACCCTTGTCGATGAGATCGTTCGCGGGCGGCGCGGCGTCGTCGAAGCTCATTTGGATTCCCCGATCGTCGCCTGCAGTTCTTGCAGTTTCCTGGCGAACGATCCGTCCGCGTCTTCGAAGGTTGTTGCCACCGTCTTCAGGTTCTCAGGTAGTTGGGCGGTACTCTCGCCGGCCTTGCGGATCACCTCGATCGTCGTTCGATGGTTGTCCTCGAAGATCCATGTCATCAGTGATCGAAGCATGTTGCCGTACCCATCGTCTGCCGACGCGAGATAGGTTGCGGCTTCAAGGCATTCGTCCACGCTGCCCATGAGCACCTCGAGTTTGTCCGCGTGCGTTCGTACTTCTTGGGGATCGACCGAGACGGCGTCCGGATTGGTCGTCATCGATTACACCAGCCAAGATTTCCGCCGGAAGTACTCATCATCCTCGTCCGGTTCATCCGGGATGACGATCTGATTGCGGTCGGGTTTGCGTGTCCGCGGCTCCGGGGGCGCCGCGGACACATACGCGGGTGGCGTCGAATACTGCTGAGCAGAAGGTGGATTGGCTGCCGACGGCGGAAAATGGTCAGCCTGCGACGGAGTGAAATTTTGCGCTGTCGGCGCACTCGTCTCCGGTTCTGGGAAGCGCCGGTTGAACCCGTCGACGAGTGCGGCACCTGCAGGATCATCGCCGACGACATCCTGCACCAGCTCGGCAATGCCTGGCCGGAGCTTTCCCTGCGCCCGCCGCATACACGACAAGATCTCCGCGGCAAGTGCACGCGAATCCATGTCCCGCACAGTCGGTGTCAGATCGATCGCTGTCGGGACCCCGCTGCTATCCACGGTGACGCTGACTCGTCCACCGGCTCCCGTTTCGGTAGCCGTCAGGGCTGTCATTCGCCCCTGTAACTCGGCAAACCGCTGAGCCTTTCGTTCCATATCTGCGGCCATCTGCGCGAACCCCTCTATTGCGCGGCCCAAATCCATGTCGGCGGCCATCGATACCTTCCCCCTATAGTCAAACGTTCCAGCTCGACCGATCTGCCCACGAAAGGCATTGAGCACAAATCGCTTTCGGCACCCTACGTCGAGTGTTGGAACCTGTCAATTCTGATGAGACCGTTCTGTGTCGATATGTGCTGCAGTCGAGAATTCGTTGTTTCAGGCTGCTTTGATTGCCGAGTGCATATCAGAGTCGGCTGAGCAGGGCGCAGGGCAAGGACGTTCGCCTTTCAGCGTGTTCGGCCGGTGGTTGCGCCCAGAGACCGCAATCCGGCAGTCGAGTGCATGCGAGCAGGTCGAGGGTGGTGCGGGCTGGGTCGGGGTGAGCAAGGCATCGGCTTGGTCAGCACTCAGACATCGCAGCGGCGGACATTCACGAGGTTGGGCAATCCATCGCGCCCATTCCCATGTCCCCGCCGCAGGTCGCGCCAACCGGGCCACGCACCGTCGCTACCACGAATCTCCACCAGCCCGAAGATCAACTCCCCGACACTCGCGTGCACCCACTTCGGCAAGAGAATCCTGTTCCCGCCGAGGACGACCACTGGTATCAGCAACACCGAATAGCTGTACGGCCTCGGGATTTCCACCATCACCAGTGGCAATCCCATCGCAACGATCGAGCCGAACTGCAGGACGAAGTCGATCAACGTGGCCCCCAGCGACCGCAACTTGCGTGGCGACGGATACCGCGTATCCCCTTCTTCCCCATGGTATTTCGGCAGAAAATTAGGCGATTTCGACAACCCGAGGGCATCCCCCAAACTCATCGGGCAATCATGACACAGTCCGGCTCGGCCGAGTGTGCTGACAGCCGATCCCATCGCCGCCGCCGACCATCCGGGCGCTGCACATGCGGAAGCAACCAACCACTGGAAGTGCGCCGCCCGATCGAACCCGAACGGCGCACCCCACCTCACTCCGCCGCGATGTCCTCGATCACCGCGATCAACGTCCGCACCGGAACACCGGTGCCGCCCTTCCCGATGTACCCGAACGGCCCACCCGTGTTGTACGCGGGGCCCGCGACGTCGAGATGAGCCCACTGCACGCCTTCCGGCACGAACTCCTTCAGGAACAGTGCGGCCGAGAGCATTCCGCCCCAGCGGTGCTGGGCGACGTTGGCGAGGTCGGCGATCTTGGAATTGAGGTCGGCGCGGAGTTCGGCGGGAAGGGGCATGGCCCAGCCGTTTTCGCCGACTTCGCGGGAGAGGCGGGCGACGCGGTCGCGGAAGTCGTCGGTGCCCATCACACCGGGGGTGCGGGTGCCGAGGGCGACCATCTGGGCGCCGGTGAGGGTGGCGACGTCGATCAGGTAGTCGGGGGAGTCCTCACTGGCGCGGACGATGGCGTCGGCGAGGATCAGGCGACCTTCGGCGTCGGTGTTGAGCACCTCGACGGTGGTGCCGCCGTATTGGGTGAGCACGTCGCCGGGGCGCTGCGCGGTGGCCGAGGGCATGTTCTCGGCCATCGGGACGGTGGCGCTCACCGTGACCGGCAGGCTCAGCCGGGCCGCGAGCAGGGTGGTGGCGATGACCGCGGCGGCGCCCGCCATGTCCGAGGTCATGTTCTCCATGTTCTGCGCGGGCTTGATGGAGATGCCGCCGGTGTCGAAGGTGATGCCCTTGCCGACCAGCGCGATCTTCTTGGGGCCGCCGGAGTAGGTGAGCCGCACCAGCCGCGGCGGGCGCGAGGAGCCCTTGCCGACGCCGAGCACGCCGCCGTAACCGCCCGCCTCCAAAGCCTTTTCGTCGAGCACCTCGACCTCGAGGCCTGCGGCTTCGGCCAAAACCTCGGCGCGCGCGGCGAATTCGGCGGGGAACAGGTGGCTGGGCGGGGTGTTGACGAAATCGCGTGCGGTGGCGACAGCCTCGGCGACCAGCTGCGCGCGGAACAGCGCCTCTTCACCGAATTCCGCTTCGGGGACGAGGAATTCGATCCGGGCGACCGGCAGCTCGTCCGGCTTGGGGGCGGACTTCTCCGACCGGAACGGAGTGAACGAGTAGGCGCCGAGGTAGAAGCCTTCGGCCGCCGCGCCCAGATCGAGGCCGGACAGCGTGGTCGCCACCAGCTCGGTGCCGTTGAGCGAGCGGCCCGCGACGCCGGCGGAGCGGCGGATCTGCTCCGCGTCCACCTTGTCGGCGGCGCCGAGCCCGACGGCGAGCACGCTGGTGACGTTGTCCAGTCCGGCGGGCGCGGGCACCCGGGTCAGTTCCTCGGCCTTGCCCTTGGCGCCGACCGCGCCCAGCTGGTCGAGCAGCTCCGCACGGACCTCGGCGGTGAGCACATCGCCGAACAGGTCGTCGGGCGCGATCGACGGACCGTTCTCCGAAGACGTCAATCCGATCACCAGCACGTCGGTGTCCGGTCCGATGGTTTCGGTGCGCGCCAATTCCGGTCCGAGTGAGCGATCTGCAACAGCGGTCATTGGCACAGGCTATTCGCTCTGCTTCGACAGCCGCATGGCGACGCCGTCCAGTAGCAGCTCGACGCCGGCGGCGACCAGCTCGTCGAGGTCCAGCTCGGGGCCGGGCGGTCCGGCGGCGAACAGTTTGCGCATGGTCGGCCGGGTGTCGACCAGTTCGGCGAATTCGGCGTGCAGCGACTCCGGCAGTGTCTCGAACTGCTCCCCGCGGTCGGAACGCAGCAGCGCCAAGCCTTGAACAAGGCCGGAGTAGGCGAGATAGACCGTGATCACCTCGTCGCGGGTGAGGCCGCTGGCGTCCAGCGCGGTGAACGCGCGCTCGAGGACGTCGAACAGGGCGGGACCGATCGGCGGCTTGGTACGTGCCAGCACCGGCAACACCCACGGATGGCGCTGGTAGAGCAGCCACTCCTGCTCGGCCTCATGGGTGAGCGTGGCACGCCAGTCGGTCGGGGTGACCGGGGGCGGCGGGCTTTCGGCGAGGACGAGTTCGGTCATCGCGGTCAGCAGCGCCTCCCGGTCGGGGAAGTGGCGGTAGAGGGCGGCCGTCGCGACGCCGAGCTCGCTGGCGAGACGGCGCATGGTGAGACCGTCGATGCCCTCGCGGTCGGTCAGCTCAACCGCGGTCCGGGCGATTCCGACCGCGGTGAGCCGGGCGGGACGCGGACGGGCGGCGGGCACGCGCCGGTCGCGGCGGGCGCGGTAGGCGCGGGCCTGGCACGAGCGCGAGCAGTAGCGGCGTGATCGGCCGCGGCTCGGTTGGGTCAGCGCCTGCCCGCAGGTGGCGCAGGCCGGTGATTTCGACACACCAACAAGTGTGACGAAATGATGGCTGTACCGCACTGGGCTCCATAAATTGGCGAACGTTGACATCGTTCACAACGGGAGGTTCACCATGCAGCCCACAGTTCGCCGGGCGGGATTGCACGAGATCGACGCGGTCGCGGCCGCCTTCGCGAGGGGGTCCGCCGACGAGGCGGTGACGGCCTGGGTGGTCGCCGATCATCCCGAGGTCGCGGAGGCCTTCCGCACCGAACACGCGCCGCGCCTCGTCGAACGCGCGATCCGCGACGACGAGGTCTGGTTGGCTGGAACCGACGACGAGATCTGGGCGGTCTCGCTCTGGCAGCAGGTGACCTCGCCCGATCGAGTCATCGCCGAGGCTGCCGAGATGCGCGCCATGGCCGAGGCCGCGCCTGGCTTGCGTCCGCTGGCCAGGCTGGTCGCCGTTACCGCGCTGCTCGCCGAACACCATCCGCGCGAGTTCCCGCACCGCTATCTCCAGGCGATCGTCACCGTGCCGGAACACCGCGGCAGAGGTGCGGGCGGCGCCATCCTCGCCGACCGGTTGAAGGCGTTCTCCGACGCGTCCGAGACCGCGTTCCTCGAGGCGAGCACCGAACGCTCCTCCCGCCTCTACGCCCGCAACGGGTTCGTCCGCACCGGCGTCACGCACGCGTTGCCCGACGACGGGCCCACCCTGATCCCGATGTGGTTTCGCGGCTGACGCGCCGGACTGACCGGTTGGGACGAGCGGCGGTGCAGCGGGCCGCCGCGGCATAAGTGGTCCGATGGTGGGCCCGCCCTCATCCGGATGTGGTTCCGCGGCCGATGTGCCGGACGGATCGGTCCGGACGGGTGGCGGTGCGGCGGGCGGCTGCCGCGGCGGATGTTGTCTGATGACGGTCCCGCCCTCATCCGAATGTGGTTCCGCGGCTGACGTGCCGGATGGACCGGTTGGGACGCGTGGCGGTGCGTCGGGCGCTGCCGCGGACCGTGTTGTCCGATGGCGGGCCCGCCTCGTCCGGATGTGATTCCGCGATTGACGCACCGGAACAGATCGATCCGGACGAGCGGCTGTGCGCCGGACGTCGGGCAACGACGGCATCCGGCGCGCGGCCCGACCGCCCGGTCCAGCGGTTAAGCTCGCCGGGTGACCGAGAAGAACCTGCTGCAAGGCCCGATTCACGATGTCCACGTCGAGCTGGGCGCGACGTTCGCGCCGTTCGGCGGGTGGGAGATGCCGGTCTCGTACGCGGGGACGGTCGGCGAGCACCAGGCGGTGCGCACCGCCGTCGGTCTGTTCGACGTGAGTCATCTCGGCAAAGCGACGGTCGCCGGGCCGGGCGCGGCGGCGTTCGTGAATTCCGCGCTCACCAACGATCTCGGCCGGATCCGTCCGGGCAAGGCGCAGTACACGCTGTGCTGCACGCCCGAGGGCGGCGTGATCGACGACCTGATCGCCTATTACGTCAGTGACGACGAGATCTTCCTCGTGCCGAACGCGGCGAACACCGCGGCGGTGGTCGCGGCTCTGCGCGCGGCGGCCCCCGAGGGCATCACGGTCACCGACGAGCACCGGGAGTACGCGGTGTTCGCGGTGCAGGGCCCGCGCTCGACCGAGGTGCTCACCGCGCTCGGTTTGCCCTCCGACATGGAGTACATGGCCTACGCCGACGCCGAATGGGACGGGCGTCCGGTCCGGGTCTGCCGCACCGGCTACACCGGTGAGCACGGCTACGAGCTGCTGCCGCGCTGGGCCGACGCCGCGGCGGTGTTCCGCGCGCTCGCCGAGCAGGTCCGGGCCGCGGGCGGTCAGCCCGCCGGTCTCGGCGCGCGCGACACCCTGCGCACCGAGATGGGTTACCCGCTGCACGGACACGAACTGTCGCCGGAGATCTCGCCGGTGCAGGCGCGGGCCGGTTGGGCGGTCGGCTGGAAGAAGCCGGAATTCTGGGGCAAAGCCGCACTGGAGAAGGAGAAGTCGGACGGACCGCGGCGAACCCTGTTGGGGCTCAAGGCGCTCGACCGCGGCGTACTGCGTCAGGGCCAGTCCGTGCTGCGCGACGGCGAACCGGTCGGCGAGACCACCTCGGGCACCTTCTCGCCGACGCTCAAGGTCGGCATCGCGCTCGCACTGCTCGACACCGACGCCGACCTCGAGCCGGGCAACGAGGTCGAGGTGGACGTGCGCGGCCGCCGTCTGCGCTGCGAGGTCGTCAAGCCGCCGTTCGTGCAGGCGCGCACCGCCTGAGCCGCTGGTCGGGACGCGACAGCCTCGGCCATGCGGAACTCCGCCGGCCGGTACTCGCGTCCCTCGGGTGACGAACCGGGTCTTCGCCCGCCGCGCGCCGACCTCGCGAGGGGAATTCGGGAAGGCGGCAGCCGAGTCGTTTCCCGACAGGTGGACGGAAGGAAATCCGGCACCGATAGGATCACCTGCATGACCGTTGCCGCACAGTTCGCCCATGTTCCGCATCCTGCGCCCGCTCCGGCGCAGCGGGTACAGGAGATTCTGGCGGCGCCGGGGTTCGGCCGGTTCTTCACCGATCACATGGTGTCGATCGACTACACCGCGGGCGAAGGGTGGAGCAACGCGCGAGTCGAGCCGTACGGCCCGCTGCCGTTGGACCCGGCCACCATGGTCTTCCACTACGGCCAGGCCATCTTCGAGGGCCTCAAGGCGTACCGGCAGAGCGACGGCAGCGTCTCTTGTTTCCGTATCGACGCGAACGCGACCCGCTTCCGTAAGTCGGCGCGCCGCATGGCGATGGCCGAGCTGCCGGAGGAGCTGTTCGTCGAGTCGGTGCGTCAGCTGCTCGAAGTGGACGAGCGCTGGGTGCCCGCCGCGGGCGGTGAGGACTCGCTCTACCTGCGGCCCTTCATGTTCGCCACCGAAGCAGGCCTGGGCGTGAAGCCCGCCGCCTCCTACAAGTACCTGCTGCTGGGTTCGCCCGCGGGCGCGTACTTCCCGCGCGGTGTGAAGCCGGTGCGGGTGTGGCTGTCCACCGAGTACGTGCGCGCCGCGCCCGGCGGCACCGGCGAGGCCAAGGTGGCGGGCAACTACGCCGCGTCGCTGCTCGCCCAGGCGCAGGCCTCCGAAAAGGGCTGCGATCAGGTGGTGTGGCTGGACGCCTGCGAGCGCCGCTACGTCGAGGAGATGGGCACCAACAACCTGTTCTTCGTCTTCGGCTCGGGTTCCGAGGCGCGGCTGGTGACCCCCGAGCTGTCGGGCTCGCTGCTGCCTGGCA
The DNA here is from genome assembly GCF_040654065.1 of Nocardia sp. NPDC050793. Classification (NCBI taxonomy): domain Bacteria; kingdom Bacillati; phylum Actinomycetota; class Actinomycetes; order Mycobacteriales; family Nocardiaceae; genus Nocardia; species Nocardia sp. NPDC050793. Next base: position 111,128 of record NZ_JBFAHG010000005.1, on the reverse strand, counting down.
TCACCCGCGATTCGCTGCTCACCCTCGCCGCCGACTCGGGTTATGTCGTGGAGGAGCGCAAGGTTTCGGTGGAGGAGTGGCGCAAGGGCGCCGAAAGCGGTGAGATCAGCGAGGTTTTCGCCTGCGGTACCGCCGCCGTCATCACCCCCGTCGGCTGGGTGCGCTCCGCCGAAGGCGAATTCACCATCGGCGGCGGCGAACCGGGCGCGGTCACCATGGCGCTGCGCGACACGCTGACCGGAATCCAGCGCGGCACTTTCGAAGACAAGCACGGCTGGATGCGCGGTATGTGAGAACGGCTCGCCCTTGCAGGGGGCGGGCCGTAGGCTCGGCTGTCGGACAGCCGGGAAAGTGGGGGAGGACATAGTGCGGCGATCGATCGCGGCCGGAATCGTGTTGGCAACCATAGGTGTTTCGGCCTGCGGTGGTGGAACCTCGTTGCCAGACAAGGCAGTTCGCACCACTACGTCTGCGGCAGCGGCGCCGACGACCACCGGGCATCCCCCCAATCCCGCGCCGGTGTGGTCGAAAGCCGGTCTGGACTTGCAGGATTCGATGATCTCGTGGATCTCGATGGCGGGCAACGCCGTCCTGGTTCCGGACGAGGACGCGCTGGTCGCGGTGGATCGATCCTCCGGCCGTGAGCTGTGGCGCAGGGAGCCGAAGCGGAAGGACGCGAAATACTTCTACACGGCGAGCGACGACGTCGTCGTCTTCCTGGAGGACGGGGGCAACCTGGGGGACCCGGCGCTGGTGGAGGTCATCGAGGCCGCCGACGGCCGGACGCTGTGGCAGGCGAGCGCCGATGACGCCGTGGTCTTCGACAAAGCGATCTACACAGCCGACTGCGCGCGCGGCCGCGAGGACTGCACCTCCATGCGCCACGACATCCGATCCGGAGCGCCGACTTGGCTCACGCCGGCTGGGGGGGCGAGCCGACGACGACACTGTCGGCGTCTGGCATCATCGCGCTCCCGTGGAACCGGCGTTGGTGTCCATCGCTGTGGAGAACCCGTCCTCCACAGCGGAGCGTCCGTGGGCGCTCGTGGAGGCGTCGACGGGGACCGTTCTCCCGGGCCGCGCCGAGCACCACGCCTGGTACAACCTCGCCGCGGGCGACCTCCTGGTGGCCACCGATCATCATGCCTCGTCCGACAGCGGCGAGTGCCGCGTCTCGATCACCGCGACCGACGCGCGCAGCGGCGCCGAACACTACCGCGGCAACGTATACAGCGGCCGCCGCAAGGCCGGCGAGTGTCAGAACATGCTCGGCCCGGTCTTCGGAGACGATCAGTTCATCGGCGCGGGCACCCGCATCGCGGCGGTCACCGCTTCCGGTGCGCCGCAGCTGTTCGACCTCGCCACCGGAACGACGGTGTGGACCGGCTCGGGCACGGGCAGCCCGCTGGACGGCGACGACCGGTCGCTGCTGTTCGGCGAGTTCGCCGATCAGGGGGCGCTGTCGTTGTTCGACTTCGCGACCGGCGCGCTGAAGTGGACGGTGCCGGATCCAGGATTCGAATCGAGCCCGATGAGACAGCTGCGCACGATAGTCGCCGGTGACCGGGTGGTGATCGACGGTGTCCTCAGGTCAGAGCCCGGCCCAGGGCACGTGACTGTCGTCTTCGACCGCGAATCCGGCCGCGAGGTCCAGCGGTACCGGGGCTTCCTGGGCGGTGCGGGGGCGGACTGGGTGGCCGTCTTCGCCGAGCGGGACGGCCAGCCTGCGCTGGAGTTCCATCGCTGAGATCGGAACCCACCGCTCCGCACGTTCGCTCCGCCGTAACGACCTCGGTCGTCTTTGCCCACGGTGACGGTCGAAGCGCGCTGGGCAGACACCGGTCAGCGCGGACGCCGAGGCGCTGCACGAGGCCGGTCGGTGTGCCCGGCGGACGTCCGACGAATTTGCTGGGCGGTACTCAGCCCGGCATCAGCATCTGCCACTGCTCCAGCGTCTGCGGCCGCATGACGTAGTTGTTGTCGCGGATGGACGACAGCGCCGCGCTCGGTTCGTGCGAGTACCAGTGGCCGGGGTAGACGACAGGGTCGCCCTGGAGTGCGGCGAGACTGCGCAGGCTGCGGAACATTTCGTCGGAGTCGCCGCCGGGGAAGTCGGTGCGGCCGCAGCCGTCGACGAACAGGGTGTCGCCCGCGATGAGGCGATCCTCGAACAGGAAGCACTGGCTGCCCGGGGTGTGCCCCGGGGTGTGTAATAGCTCGATCTCGAAGGCTCCGACTTCGACCTTGTCGCCGTGCTCGTGGCCGGTGAGTTCGCTGGGCGCGATGCCGGTGACGTTGGCGACCCAGGACAGTTCCTGATTGTTCACGTGCACGGGCACGCTGGTCTTCTCCAGCAGTTCCCGCACGCCGCGCAGCGTGAAGCCGAGCATGGTGCCGCCGACGTGGTCGGGGTGGTGGTGGGTGGCGAGAACTCCGGTGATGCGCAGTCCGTCGGCCTCGGCGACGGCCACCAGATCGCCCGCGGCGTAGGCCGGATCGACCACAACGCATTCGCCCGTCTCCCGATCACCGATCAAGTAGGCGAAATTTCGCATCTGCGTCGCGATCGGATCACCGACGGCGTAGTCCCGGCCGGACAGCAGTTGTCGAAAATACAGGCGCTCGGAAGACATACCGCCCACATTAGATCCTGACCCAGACGGTTCGTGCGCCAGTGTGGAAAAGATTCCGATGGGTCGGATCACGGTGCGCGCAAACCGGTGGCGAGTGGGTGCTGTGGCCACCTTCGGCGGTGCGCCTAGTGTTGCGTTCGTCACGATTCGCGCGAGGCGAGTCCGTCGGTTCGTCGATTTCGATTGTCCGCCAATGGTTTTCCTGGCTCGGGGGATGCGGCGTGCGTACCCGGCCCGGCATTGCCGCGCGCCCGAGATTCCGCAGGGTTCCCGCGAAATCGGTGCCGGGCGAACCGCACCGCAACACCGTCGCCCATTCTCGGTGCGCGGCGGGGAGACGAAGTTCATACACCGTCGAAACTCGATATATATCGCCACGTGATACCGAGGGTTACGTCAATTTTACGATTTATCCGGTAAGCGAGAGTCCGGCCGCGGCGACAGTGACCGCAATCTCGATCCCCGCACCCAGCACGTCGCCCGACAACCCCCCGAACCTGCGCACCATGTGCTGGATCGCCAACGTCGCGACGGCCACGGACACCGTGACCGCGACCGGCCCGAGCCAGGGGCGATCCGGCACCGCCAGGACTCCGCAGGACAGCGCGACGACCACCCACGCCGCGCCGGTCAGCCGAGACTGGGTGCCGGAGACCAGCGCGCCGAACATGGCGCCAGGCGCGGCGGGCACTCCGCGGCGACAGGCGAGGACGACGACGACCCGCCCGGTCGCGACCGCCAGCGCCACCGCGAGCCACCGTCCCGCGTCGGCCAGTGCGGCGAAGGCGAACGACTGCACGCCGATGGCGAAGACCAGCGCGGCCACGCCGAACGGCCCAACCCCGCCGCTCTTCATGATCTGCCGAGCGCGCTCGGGCGGGCCGTAGCTGCCCAGTCCGTCCATCGCGTCGGACAGTCCGTCCAAGTGCATGCCGCGGGTGAGCAGCGCCAGCGCCGCAACGGTCACCAGTCCGGCCAGCGGTGCGCTGGCGCCCGCGCCGGTCAGCGCCCACAGCAACGCGGTCGCCGCGGCGCCGAGCAGCACACCGACGACGGGCGCCAGTGCGATCGCACGGCACGCCGCGGCTCGATCGACCGCGTCTGGGCCGCGCACCGGAAGCACGGTCAGCCAGGAGACGGCCAGCCGGATCCCGGCGCCCGGCGTCATTTGGTCAGGTTCGGGGCGGCCGTGGCCGCGTCGTCGGCGGTGCTGACGCCCGCCTCGCCGAAGGTGGCCATCTCGGCCAGTGCGGCGACGGCGGCGCGCAGGATGGGCAGGGCGGCGAGCGCGCCGGAGCCTTCGCCGAGACGCATGCTCAGGTCGATGAGCGGTTCCAGGCGCAGCTGCTTCAGCGCCAGATCGTGCGCGGGTTCGGTGGAGCGGTGTGCGGCCAGCCACCAGGCGCTCGCGCCCGCGGCCAGATCCTCGGCGACCAGCGCGGCCGCGGTGACCACGACGCCGTCCAGGATCACCGGTGTGCGACGGGTCGCGGCCTGCGCGAGAAAGCCCGCCATGGCGGCGAAATCGGCGCCCGCGGCGACCCGCAGCAGATCCACCGGATCCTTGACGACCGGCCGGGCACGGCGCATGGCGTCGCGAATGGCCGCGACCTTGCGTGACCAGCCCGCGTCGTCCACGCCGGTGCCGCGCCCGACCGCGACGACCGGCTCGGTGTCGGTGAGCGTGGCGATGAGCACGGTGGCGGGCGTGGTGTTGCCGATGCCCATGTCGCCCGCGACGAGCAGATCGGCGCCGCCGTCGATCTCTTCGTCGGCGATGGCGCGGCCCGCGGCCAGGGCTGCCCGCACCTCCTCCTCGCTCAGCGCGTCCTCGCGGTCGATGGAACCGCTCGACCTGCGCACCTTGTGCTTGCTCACGACGGAATCGGTCTCGGCGTCGACCGAGATGTCGGCGACCCGCACGCTCGCGCCCGCGACCGCGGCCAACGCGTTCACCGCCGCGCCGCCGCCGAGGAAGTTGGCGACCATCTGTGCGGTCACCTCGCTCGGGTACGCCGACACACCGTGCCGCGCGACGCCGTGATCACCGGCGAAGACGACGACCCTGGCCCGTTCGAACTGCTTCGGCGGGCACACGCCCTGGCAGGCGGCGACCCAGTTGCCCAGCGTCTCCAGGCGACCCAGCGCCCCAGCGGGTTTGGTCAGCTGCGTCTGCCGCTCTTCGGCGGCCGCGCGAATCCGCGCGTCGGGGGGCGCAACCGGTCCGAATCCGTGTGTCACTGTCGAGCCTCTCCGGTCGGGCGGCGTCCGCCGCACGTGCTTCCGACGCCCAATCTTGCCCGGAACGCATCGCCCGTACCGCACCTACCCGGATCCTCGGGTCTGCCTCTCTTCGTGACGGGGTCACTTCCTTATCGCGCGGAGCCGAATGGATTCGAGGGAAGCGGTTCGAACGTTCTTGCCGTCGCCGCTTCCGAGGGCGCCGCTACTTCAGCCGGACGGGAAGACCCGCGACGACGAGGAACGCTTCGTCGCAGGCCTGCGCGAGGCGCTGGTTGAGGGTGCCGATCTCGTCGCGGAACAGCCGGCCGGAGCGGGTCGCTGGGATGACGCCCATGCCGACCTCCGGGCTGACGATGATCAGCCGGTGCCGGTAGGCGGCCACGGCGGAGACGAGGGCTTCGGTGTCGGGGGCGACGGTGCCGCGCGGGGAATCCCAGGCGTCGAGCGCGTCGATGCGCGCGGTCAGCCAGGTGCCGATGTCGTCGATCAGTGTCGCGGCCTCGGGTGCGGGGTCGGCGAGAACCGCTGCGGCGTCGGCGCTTTCGACCACGGTCCAATCGGCGGGCCGACGCTCCCGATGGCGGGCGATGCGTTCGGCGAAGTCGTGGTCGTCCGGATCGGGGACCGAGGTCGCCAGGTACCGGACCACCCCCGTCGCCGCGGCGAGGTTCTCCGCGAACGCCGACTTCCCCGAGCGAGCCCCGCCGAGCACAAGCGTCCGCAATGGACGCGCGGTTCCGGAATCCTGCGACACGCGAGCACGCTACACCGATTGATTCCGTTGCCAGACGGTGTGCTCATCAGCCCGTCGGCGACGTGGCGCCGAAGCGGCGGCGGTATTCGGTCGGGGAGATGCCGACCAGGCGCTGGAAGTGGTGGCGCAGCAGGGCGCCGGAGCCGAAGCCCGCGCGGGCGGCGATCTGTTCGAGGCCATGTTCGGTCTCTTCGAGCAGGTGCTTGGCGTAGAGGACGCGCTGGTTGGTGAGCCATTTCACCGGGGTCGTCCCGGTCTCGGCGGCAAAGCGGCGGGCGAAGGTGCGCGTGGACATCATCGAGCGCGCGGCCAGGTCGTCGACGGTGTGCGGCAGGTCGAGGTTCTCGCTCATCCACTGGAGGGTTGTCGCGAGGCTGTCGGTGGTGCATGCGGGGACCGGGCGTTCGATGAACTGTCGTTGCCCGCCGTCGCGCTGCGGCGGCACGACCATGCGGCGGGCGATGCCGTTGGCGGCGGCGCTGCCGATCTCCCTGCGCACCAGGTGCAGGCAGGCGTCGATGCCCGCGGCGGTGCCCGCGCTGGTGATGAGGTTGCCCTCGTCGACGAAGAGCACGTCGGGGTCGACGGTGGCGGACGGATAGCGCTCGGCGAGCTGATCGACGTAGCGCCAGTGCGTGGTGCATTTGCGTCCGTCGAGCAGGCCTGCCGCGCCCGCGACGAACGCGCCGGAGCAGACGGTCAGCACGATCGCCCCGGCATCCGAGGCGCCGCGCACGGCGTCGACGATCCGCGGGTCGAGCCCGTCCGCCAGCGCGGGGGCGGGGGCGGCGGGGACCGCGACCAAGTCGGCATGGAGGAGTTCGTCCAGTCCGAACTCGGGAGTGATCGTCACCCCCGGCGTGGTGGAGCGCAGCGGCTTGCCCGGTTCCGACCCGCAGACCTTGAAGTCGAAGCCGGGCAGTCCGTCGGCGGTGCGGTCGAGCCCGAAGACCTCGCAGACCACGCCGAACTCGAACATGGCGAGCTTTTCGAACAGCACGACCGCGACCTTCGACAGCATGCACCGAGGGTACCTGGCCGGATATTTGCGAACAATGGCTTCGCTGCCACTTTCGGCGGAAAATCAATCAGCGCAAAATTTCTGCCATGCTGACTTTCCTTCTCCTCGCGACCGTCATCGTGGCGGTGTCTCTCTTCCTCGCTCGCGGTCGCGGACTCGCCGGATCCACCCACGTGACCGACCGGGACGCGCAGCGGCTGCGGGCCGAGCTGAACGCCATGCGTTTCTCGCACCACCGCTGAAACGCGAAACGGCCGCCCGTGGCTACTCGCCACGAACGGCCGAACCCGGAGCGATCGCCGCTCGAACTTCTAGACCGCGTCGCCGGGACCGACTCGCGGCTTCGGCGCCCGCATCTTGCGGATCTGTGAGGCGCGGACGAAGGCGTACCAGCCGAGCCGGAAGCCGGTGTCGGTGTTCTCGGGGAACCGCTCGCTGACCCGGTTGTTCACGATCCGGCCGAGGATGACGCCCTCGATGATCATGAACAGCATCATCACCAGCATGGCCAACGTCACGATCGTCTGCAGACCGGGCGCGGCGAACATCGACATGATCAGCACCAGCGCCATCGGCATGAACAGGCCGACCAGGTTGCGCCTCGCGTCGACGAGATCGCGCACGTAGGCGCGGACCGGGCCCTGATCGCGCGGCAGCAGGTACTTGTCCTCACCCGCGAGCATGCGGGCCCTGCGGTCCTGGGCGGCGAGCCTGCGCTCGGCGCTGGCGGCCTTGCGCTCCTCCTTGGTGCCGCGGGTGGCCTTGCGGCGCGCTCGCGCTTCTTTGGCGGTCAGCGGTGCAGGCGCGACCGGACCGCGCCGCTTGCCTTGCGCCTCACGGCGTTTCGGGGTGGGACGGCCCTTGCCCGGGGTGACCGTTGGGGTCGTCTTGGTGGTGGTGGCGGTGGAGCCGCCGTTCGCGTCCGCCGTGGTGTCGGCGGTCGCGTCGGTGGTGCTGGACTCGCCGCGACGGAACAATTTCACAGCAACCAGGCTATTCGATGCGCCAGCCAGCCGGAAATGCGGCCGTGGGGAGGGCCACGCAACACCCAGGTTGTGTCAACGCGCGAGGGGTCGAGTGGCAAGATGGGGAATAGCAGCCCGCTGAGTGGTGTTGACTCCACGAGCCGTGCGCTGTTCACGGGTTGACCCACAGCTGTCCTGAGGAGAGTTCATGACTGTGCCGAACGAGACGACCACCCACGGTGTGACTCTGACCGATGCCGCCGCCTCGAAGGCCAAGGCGCTGCTGGATCAGGAGGGCCGCGACGACCTGGCGCTGCGCATCGCGGTGCAGCCGGGTGGTTGTGCGGGCCTGCGCTACCAGCTCTTCTTCGACGACCGCTCGCTCGACGGCGATCTGACCGTCGACTTCGGCGGCGTCACCCTGGCCGTCGACCGGATGAGCGCTCCCTACGTCCAGGGCGCCTCGATCGACTTCGTCGACACCATCGAGAAGCAGGGTTTCACCATCGACAACCCGAACGCCACCGGCTCCTGCGCCTGCGGCGACTCCTTCAACTGATTCGCAAGAGGTGTCCATCCGCCTCCGCTGAGGCCGCGCGCGGCTGTTGACGCCCTGCGTCCGGCCGCGCCGACCACCGGTACCTGCCGCCTTCACCGCGGTAGCGCACCCGCACACGGACTGCGTCGGGGGAAGTGGGCGTATCTCCGCCTCCGCTCCGGCCGTGCGCGGGCTATCGGGGCACGGCGCCCGGCCGCGCTGATCTCGCATACGCCCGCCGGCACTGCGGCCGGCGCGGACTGTCGGCGGACCGCGCCGATTGCGTCGATGCCGCTGGAGCACACCGGGGATCGGCTACGGTGGGAGCGGGGATTTTCGATCTCCCCCCACCGCCTGCCGCCTACCGTTGAAGGGCCCAGCCTCGTGTCTATCGCCGTGTCCGCGTCCATTGCGACCGACCACCTCATGCGTTTCCCCGGACGGTTCGCCGATGTGCTCTTGGCCGATCAACTCGATCATGTTTCGCTGAGCTTCCTCGTCGACGATCTCCAGATCCGCCGCGGCGGTGTGGGAGGCAATATCGCCTACGCCATGGGTGTGCTGAATCGCACGCCGCTGCTGGTCGGCGCGGTCGGCTCCGATTTCGCCGACTACCGCGCGTGGCTGGAGCGGCACGGCGTCGACTGCTCCACGGTGCATGTGTCCGATCGCGCGCACACCGCTCGTTTCGTCTGCACCACCGACGACGACATGGCGCAGATCGCGTCCTTCTACCCCGGCGCGATGAGTGAGGCGCGTGACATCTCCGTCGCCGAGCTGGCCGAGACCAGGCAGCTGGATCTGGTGCTCGTCGGCGCCAACGACCCCGAGGCGATGCTGCGCCACACCGAGGAATGCCGCGAGCTCGGCATCCCGTTCGCGGCCGACCCCTCGCAGCAGCTCGCCCGCCTGGACGGCGACCAGGCGGTGCGCCTGATCGACGGCGCCGCATACCTTTTCACCAACAAGTACGAGTGGGCGCTGCTGCTGCAGAAGACCGGCCTGAGCGAAGACGAGATCGCCAAGCGGGTCGGCATCCGGATCACCACCTTGAGCGCCGACGGCGTGCAGATCGTCGACAAGGACGGCACCGAGGTCCGAGTCGGCGTGGTCCCCGAGCGCACCAAGGTCGAGCCGACCGGTGTCGGCGACGCCTTCCGCGCCGGCTTCCTCACCGGTCACACCGCCGGACTGAGCCTGGAGCGCTCCGCCCAGCTCGGATCGCTGGTCGCTGTGCTGGTACTGGAGACCATGGGCACCCAGGAGTGGACGCTCAACAAGGACGAAGCACTCGAGCGCCTCACCGAGGCCTACGGCGCGGCGGCCGCCGACGACATCAAGCCGCTGCTCTGACCTGATCTCGGCACAGCGCTTTCCGGAGCCCTCGGTCGCCCGACCGGGGGCTCCGGCGCGTCGGCGCGGCGCGCGGAACCTCGAAAGGGCCTCGACCGAATGCCGAGCGGAAAGAGCCCCGGCCGATCGAACTGCCTCGCCAGGAGCAGTTCACGATCGGCCGGGGCTCTTTTGATTCCACGGGCCTTTTACGAGACGGCCTTTACAACGACACCGGGTAGACCGGCTCCTGGATCTCCGGCTTGATCCGGTTCTCCACGAAGATGCCGTGCCACACCATGAAGACCAGCAGCGTCCACAGCCGCCTGCTGTGATCGGACCGGCCGGCGCGGTGGTCGTCCAGCATGGTCTTGATGGCCGCCTTGTCCAGCAGGTGGTCGGTCTGTGAGTCGGCGATCTGCGCCTGCGCCCAGTCGTAGAGTTCGGTGCCGCGCAGCCAGTGCCGCAGCGGGACCGGGAAGCCCAGCTTGGCGCGGTGCAGCACGTGCGGGGGCACGATGCCCTCCAGTGCCTGGCGCAGCGCGTACTTGGTGGTCTCCTTGGTGATCTTCTGCTCGAAGGGCAGCTGCTCGGCGACCTTCAGCACCTCGGCGTCCAGGAACGGCACCCGCAGCTCGAGCGAGTTGGCCATGGTCATCTTGTCGGCCTTGACCAGGATGTCGCCGCGCAGCCAGGTGAACAGGTCGAGGTGCTGCATGCGCGCCACCGGGTCCCAGCCGCGGGACTGGGCGTAGATCGAGGCGGTGACGTCCCGATGGGTCCACTCCGGGCGGAACTCGCGCAGCACGGCGCGCAGCTGGGCGTCGTTGAAGCTGCGGGCATTGCCGTAGTAGCGCTCCTCCAGCGTGAGCGAACCGCGGTGCAGCAGGCTCTTGCCGCGGGTGCCGTCCGGAATCCGGTCGGACAGCTTGCCCGCCAGCCTGCGCAGACCCTTCGGCAGGTACTCGAAAGGCTCGAGCGACAACGGTTCCCGGTAGATGGTGTATCCGCCGAAGAGCTCGTCGGCGCCCTCGCCGGAGAGGACGACCTTGACGTGCTTGCGCGCCTCCTTGGCCACGAAGTACAGCGGAACCAGCGCCGGGTCGGCCACCGGGTCGTCCAGGTACCAGACGATCTCGGGGATGGCGGCGGCGAACTCGGCGGGCGAGACCACCTTGACGATGTGACGGGCGCCGATCGCCTCTGCGCTCTCGGCGGCCACGTCCACCTCGGAGTAGCCCTCGCGCTCGAAGCCGGTGGTGAAGGTGATGAGCTTCGGGTTGTGCCGCATGGCCAGCGCCGCCACCGCGGTGGAGTCGATGCCGCCCGACAGGAACGACCCGACGGTCACGTCGGCGCGCATGTGCTTGGCGACCGAGTCCTCGAGCGCCGCCGCGATCTCGCGGTAGCGGGCGGATTCCGAACCCGGTGTGAAGGGGCGCACCGTGAAGCCCGGCCGGAAGTAGCGGGTGAGCTTCGGTTCCTCGCCGGGGCGGACCGTCGCGTAGGTGCCCGACTCCAGTCGCCGGATGCCCTTGTGCAGCGTCTCGGGCTCCGGCACGTACTGCAGCACCGTGTAGTGCTCCAGCGCGCGCGGGTCCAGCTCGTCGGACGACCGCAGCGCGGGCAGCAGGTCGAGCAGGCTCTTCTTCTCGCTGCCGAAAGCGGTGCCGCCGGCGCCGGTGGCCAGGAACAGCGGCTTGATGCCGAACGGGTCGCGGGCCAGGAACAGCTCGCTGGTCTCGGTGTCCCAGATCGCGAAGGCGAACATGCCGCGCAGCCGCCGCACCGCCTCGGCGCCCCAGTAGTGGAAGGCCGCCACGATGGCCTCGCTGTCGCCTTTGGTGGCGAACATCTTCCCGTCCGGGAACTCGGCCCCGTGCGCCGCCGCCAACTCCTCGCGCAGCTCGATGTAGTTGTAGATCTCGCCGTTGAAGGTCAGCGCGTAGCGCTCCGGGTTGTCGGCGGGACCCCAGCGCAGCGGCTGGTGCGAGTGCTCGATATCGATGATCGACAGGCGGTTGAAGCCGAAGACCAAGTGGTCGTCGTGCCAGGTGCCGCGCTCGTCGGGGCCGCGGTGGCGCATGCAGTGCAGCGCGTTGTAGACCTGGTCGACCACGTCGGATGTCGCCGCGTCAGATGTCAGGAATCCGAGCAGTCCGCACACGGTGTCGGCAACCTCGTTTCTCCGGTGAGGGACGCCGAGTGACGGGCGTCCGGATGGCTTGGGGTGCTGCGGCGCGCGCCACGCACACCGCGGGCCGAAATGTTGTGTCCGAGTATGCCGCACGCGGGGGATCCGCGCGCCGCGCACGTCCTGTCCTGCGCGGATGCACTGGTGACTGCACCGGCTCCCGCGCTGGCGGAGTGTCGAACGCGACCCGACGTCAATGAGGACGCCGGTTTGGTCTACGCTGCGTAGTACTCAGGCCATTCTCAGGCGACGCGTGCGCGGAGTCGGATGCCCGCCGGGACGGCCTGACATGAGCTTGAAAGTGTCGTCAGGGCAGATCGCGGCCCCGGCGGCGCACTGTCGGAATGTGTGGCGACCAGGAAGGCGTGAGCGTGGCGCACAAGGCGAGCGAAGAGATCGGGGCACGACCCGTGAAGGGGCGGTATTCACCCGCCCCGTCGGCTTCGCCGACCAACCAACCCCGAGGCCGCGTCCTTCGGCGGGCCGGGCTGGCGGTGTCCTTGGGGATCACCGCGATGCTCGTCTCGGGCTGCTCGATCGACAATGTTTGGCTGCGGTTCGGCTGGCCCTCGGGTATCACGCCGCAGGCCACCCGGATGCGGGAGCTGTGGACCTGGTCGGTCGTCGCCGCGCTGGCGATGGGTGTGCTGGTCTGGGGTCTGACCTTCTGGACGGTCGCGTTCCACCGCAAGAAGAAGGACTCCCCGGAGTTCCCGCGGCAGACCGGTTACAACGTGCCGCTGGAGCTGACCTACACGGCGATCCCGTTCGTCATCATCGCGGTGCTGTTCTACTTCACCGTGGTGGTGCAGAACTACGTCCACGAAAAGGTGGACAACCCGGACGTGACGGTCGACGTGACCGCCTTCCAGTGGAACTGGAAGTTCGGCTACCGCGAGGTCGACTTCAAGAACGGCTACCAGTTCAACGGCATCGACTCCGTCCGCGAGGACGCCGCGCAGGCGCAGCTGGAGGAGTACGAGGAGCGGACCGAGAACGGTCACCCGCGGCCGGGCCCGGTGCACGGCAAGCCGGAGAACGACATCCTGTCCTACCTGCACTACGACACTGTCGAGACCGTTGGCTCCAGCAGCGAGATCCCGGTCCTGGTGCTGCCGACCGGCAAGGTCATCGAGTTCCAGCTCGCCGCGGCCGACGTGATCCACGCCTTCTGGGTGCCGGAGTTCCTGTTCAAGCGCGACGTGATGCCGAACCCGAAGGAAAACCACTCGGACAACGTCTTCCAGATCACCAAGATCGAGAAGGAAGGGGCGTTCGTCGGCCGCTGCGCCGAGATGTGCGGTACCTTCCACTCGATGATGAACTTCGAGGTCCGTGCCGTGTCGCCGGAGAAGTTCACCCAGTACCTCGACGCGCGTCGGGCGGGCAAGACCAATGCCGAGGCGCTCGAGGCGATCGGTGAGTCCCCCGTCGCCACCTCCACCCGGCCGTTCAACACCGACCGCTCGGTCAAGAGCGCGGCCGCGCCCGAGACCAAGTGAGGACTGATCTGACATGAAGATCGAAGCGCGCATTTTCGAACTGCTGACGGTGTTCTTCGTCATCGTCGGCATCGTGTACGGCTTCTTCACCGCCCAGTCGCGCACCGGCGTCGAGTGGGCGGGCACCACCGCGATCGTGCTGACCGCGGGCCTGTCGCTGATCATCGGCACCTACTTCCGGTTCGTCGCCCGTCGTCTCGACCTGCGTCCAGAGGACTTCGAGGACGCCGAGATCGTGGACGGCGCCGGTGACCTCGGCTTCTTCTCACCGGGCAGCTTCTGGCCCATCACCCTGGCGGCCGCCGGTTCGGTCACCGCGCTGGGACTGGCCTTCTTCGAGCCGTGGCTGATCGGTGTCGGTGTGCTGTGCGTGCTCGCCGCGGCGGGAGGCCTGGTGTTCGAGTACCACCTCGGGCCCGAGAAGCACTGAGAACGAACACGAAGCGCCCCGCCGGGAAACCGGTGGGGCGCTTCGCCGTTTCCCGAGTTCGTCAGAGTCTGGGTTCGTCAGAATCCGAACGCGTGGCGCAGGCGCGTGGTGGAGCGCGGTGCGGCGCCGGCCAGGTCGCGCAGCCTGCGGGCGAACCGCGGGTGCGCGTCGTCGCGGTCGGTGAGGGCTGCCTCGACAGCTCGGGCCACTTCGGCCGGATCTCGCTCGTACTCGTCGGCGAAGTCCGGGTCGTCGGTGTGCAGCGCCGGATAGTCGATCGCGGTGACGTGGACGCCGCTCGGTCCCAGCTCGGCCTCGGCGCACTCGGCGAAGGTGGTCCACGCCGCCTGAGAACTCGCGTAGGAGGCGAAACGGCCCGCCGCGGCGGTGTTGTGGTGCGCGGGGCCGACATTCACGACATGGCCGGACCCGGAGCGGAGCATCGCGGGAAGCAGCCCGAGGGTCAGGCGCAGCGGCCCGAAGTAGTTGGCGGCCATCATGCGCTGGTAGTCGCGGAAACGGTCCAGCGATTGCGTGACGGGGCTGCGCACGGGGCGGCCCGCGTTGTTGATCAGGACGTCGACCGCGCCGAATTCCGCGAGCACCCATTCGACCAGCTGATCGACGTCGCCGAGCGCGGAGATATCGCAGCGGAACCAGTGCGCCCGGCCGCCCGCGGCGACGATCTCCTCGCAGGCCGCGATGAGCTGATCACCGCGCCGGGCGACCAGGAGCAATTCGGCGCCGTGCTCCGCGAGCAGCGCGGCGGTCGCGCGGCCGACGTCGGAGCAGGCGTCGGTGACGAGAATCCGTTGATCAGCCAGGGATTCCGCGGCGGGCCGGTCGGTGCGCGGCACGCGCAGCTTACGGTCGACGAAACGGGCCGGGGCAGGGCGAAATTCGAGCATCGATACAGCCTTCGCATCGGATGACATGCTGAACCAACCCATCGACACCCCGCCGACAGTGCCGAATCGGCCACGGCCGCCGGACGATAGCTATCACCCAGTGACCGCGGCGCGACACAGTTTAGTCGGCCGACTCGTACCGCATGGCGTGTTCGGACGCGCAGATCTCGTCGATTCCGGCGACGATGTCGCGCAGCAGCTCCGAGGGCAGCGCGGACGGACGCAACCGGCAGGTGAAGGTGATCAGGCCGTGGTCCTCGGCGGGCAGATTGCGCGCGGCGGCCTCGTCCCGCAGGTAGCTCGAGCGCACGCCGTAGGTCATCGCGGAGATGACGGTGAAGCAGCCGGTGCGCTCCCGGTGCCCGGAGAACAGGTCGTGCAGCCGGTAGAACACCGAGGCGTAGGTCGACAGCGGCGCGAAAATGCCGACGCGGTAGGCGGGTCCGCGCTCCGAAGAGCTGATCACCGTGTCGGCGAGGTACTCCGCGTCGCGCAGCGTGAGCACCTTGGGGGCGAACATCAGCGCGCCCGCCGCGGCGTTGCGCACCGGCATACCCGCCTTGCCGCCCGCGTGCGAGGCGATGGCGCCCAACGACTTCCGGGTCCGGCTGCCGACCTCGCGGCGGGCCCGCAGCGACCGGGTCGGCGTGGTGGGGTAGAGGCTGGACCACTGACCGAACCGCACGGTGCCGAGCTGCACGTGGCCGGTGCCGACCGGTCGCGCCACCTTCAGCGGCGCGGTGTCGACCCAGCGGCCGACCTGCAACGCCGCGTTGCCGGGATTCGCGATCTCCCTGTGCGCGTGCTCGACGAAGGAGTCGAAATCGAGGAACCGGTCGGCGTCGGTGGTGAGCCAGGTGTGGTCCTTGTCGATGTCGACGGCGTCCAGGGTGAGCGCGGTGATGATGCCCGCGCGCCCGCCCGCGCCGAGGATGCGGTGGAACCGCTCGGTGTGGTGGTTGCGCCCGCAGGTGCCGATGCGCCCGTCCGGGTCGACGTATTCCAGATCCACGATCTGGTCGATGAACAGGCCGTACCGGTGCGAGGCGCTGCTCACGCCGCCGACCGAGGCGAAGCCGCCCGCGGTGATGTCGCGGTGGTCGCCGACGACGGGCAGGCCGAGTCCGTGCGCGCCGAGGCGGCGGTCGATGTCGGAGAGCTTGGCGCCTGCCTGCACGCGAACGGTGCGACGACCGAGGTTGATATCGAGCACCGAGTTCATCCGGCGCAGCGAGACCACGGTGCGCTGATCGGGCAGTGTCAGGTTGTCTTCGACCGGCTCGCCGCCGCGGACCGTGAGGCGCTCCACGCGACCGCGTGAATTCCGCACGGTGCGAACGACATCCGCGGTGTCACGAGGTAGATATTCTTCGGCGGAGACAGTCTGCGGCGTGCTCATGGCACGACAGCTAACCACAGTCTGGCGCTCGGTGCGCACCCGAAGCCGGAGGCTCTTTCTCCGCACCCGGACAACCCCTTTCGACCTGCGACGATGCGGATGTCGTCCGCCTCGGTGACCAGGGCTGTGGACGCCAGGACGGGCACCCCGGCAGGCACGCCGCGCACCGGCCCCGGATCCTGGTTCAACGGCCCGGCGCCGGCAGGCGACGACTGAACAACACCGCGCCCGTCGCGTCGCACAGATCCACCGTGAGTTCGGCGGAACGGCCATCGATGCGGACCTCGCCGAAATGCTGATAGGCGCCGTCCAGCGGCGAGGTGTTCGGCGCGGGCGGCGCGTGCACGAAGACCGCCTCGGGACCGAACGTGGGGTCGAGCTGATTGGGGCCGAAGGCGCCCGCGTTGAGCGGTCCGGAGACGAACTCCCAGAACTCGTCGAAATCGGTGAACGCCGCGCGCTCGGGGGAGTAGCGGTGCGCCGCGGTGTAGTGCACGTCGGCGGTCAGCCACACCACGCCGGTGACCCGGTTCGCCTTGATCGCCGAGAGCACCTGCGCGATCTCGGATTCGCGGCCCGACGGCGCACCGGGCGCGCCGTTGGCCGGGCCCTCGAAGGCGGTCTTGCCGTCCGGCACCACCACGCCGAGCGGCAGGTCGTTGGCCACGATCTTCCAGGTGGCACGTGACTCGCGCAGGCCCTCGATCAGCCATTTCGTCTGCGCCGCACCGAAGATCCTGCCCTCGGGCGCGGTGTTGGCGCCGTTGGCGTCCTTGTAGGTGCGCATGTCGAGGACGAACACGTCCAGCAAAGGGCCGTACGAAACCTTGCGGTACAGCCTGCCGTCGACGGCCTCCTTCGGGTCCAAGGGCATCCACTCGTGGAACGCCTGCCACGCGCGAGCGGCGAGGGTGTCCATGCTGCGCTCGGTGTAGCCCTTGTCCGCGGCCACCGTGCCGCCGGGGTACCAGTTGTTGACCGTCTCGTGGTCGTCCCACTGAACCAATTGCGCCACCCCGGCATTGAACCCGCGGTAGTTCCGGTCGCTCAGGTTGTAGGCGTACTGGCCGCGGAACTGGTCGAGCGTCTGCGCGACCGCGCTCTTGGCCTCGGTGACGGTGTTACGCCAGATCCGGCCGTCGGGCAGGGTGACCGACTCCTGGAGCGGGCCGTCGGCGTAGACGACGTCGCCGGAGTGCAGGAACAGGTGCGGGTCGCGGGCGGCCATGGTCGAGAAGATCTTCATCCCGCCGACATCAGGGTTGATGCCGTAACCCTGGCCCGCGACGTCGCCCGACCACTGGAGCTTGATGTCGGCCGGACTCGTCGGTGCGGTGCGGAACACGCCGGTCAGCGGTTCGGAGGTGGCGCCGTCCTCGGCTTCGAGGGTGACGCGGTAGTGCACCAGCGAGCCCGAGGGCAGTCCGGCGACGCGAACCCGTCCGGTGCCGTCCGCGTCGGGCGCGAGCAGCGGACCGGTGAAACGGCGCGCGTCGGTGAAGGATTCGGTGGCGGCGGTCTCCACGATCAGTGTCGCGGGCCGGTCCGAGCGAGCCCAGATCAGCGCGCCGTCGGAGCGCGGGTCGCCGACCGCGACGCCGTGCGTGAGGTTCGGCCGCTGCCGGACGAGGACGGGACCGTCGTCGGCGCCGCAGGCGGTCAGCGCGGGCCCGGCCACCAGGCCGAGCGCGGAGGTGCGCAGCAGGGTGCGCCGGGAGATGCCGAGTGCCGGACCGCTGTGTGCCATGGTCGCCACCCTCACGCAGTGATGTCAACGCCGCGTGAACGGTCGCTGTCGGTCCGACCAATTGACCGGCGATGCATCGTGGCGGCATCTGGGCCGTGCGCTTCGGCGGGTTTTCAGGGGCCAGGCTCGACCGGTCGGTTCGTCATCGGCGCATCGGGGGTGTTGCCCTGCTGTGCGCTGGATTCGGCGGTGTGCGCGGGTCGGCGAGCGTGCGCGGAGTCCGTTGTGGACGTGGAGGCGAGTGTGAGCCGGGCGCTCGGTTGGGCCGGGTTCACGCGGCGCAGCGGTTCGGTCGGATTGTCCGGCAGCCAAGGCGAACCCGCGTCGTCGAGGCCGAGCGCGGCGATCACGTCGGGGAACCAGCGGGTGCATTCGGTGCGCAGCGGCAGTTCGGGCTGGAGTTGCGACATCACGCTCACGCCCGCAAGGAACGTCCGCAGCATCGGGGTGTGCTCGGCGGGCATGGTCAGCTGCCGGATCACGTTGGACAGGCTCAGATCCACTGTCGCCGAGACCCGTTTGCGCAACCACTCGGTGGTCAGGCGGAAGGTGGGGTCGAGCATGGCGTCACGCATCGGCGCCAGCTGCGCGAGCACCGTGTGACTGTCCAGCGCGCGATCCGGCTCGACGTAGCCGCGGCGGCGAATCGCCGCCTCCAGGTCGGTCGGATCGTCGCTCAGGATCGCGCGGGCGATATCGGTCAGCGCGTCCAGGTAGCCGGGCGGGAACGGCGCGCACGCGCCGAAATCGACGATCCCGAGCCTGCCGTCGGGCATGACGCGGAAATTGCCCGGATGCGGATCGCCGTACAGCAGACCGGTTTTCGTCGGGCCGGACAGCAGGAAGCGCAGCACGAGCAACCCGATCCGGTCGCGATCGAACGGCCCGCCATGCGCGAGCATCCGCGACAGCGAGACGCCGTCCAGCCATTCGGTGATCAGCACGTCACCCTGCTGCGCCACCACGCCTGGCACCACGAAATCGGGGTCGTCCGCGTAGGCCGCTGCGAAGCTGCGTTGATGCGCGGCCTCGATCTCGTAGTCGAGTTCCTCGCCGATGTAGGCGCACAGCGCCTCGATCACCGCGCGCGAATCCGCGCCTGGCAGCAGGGCGGTGAACAGCGGGGCGATCTGGCGCAGCGCCTGCAGATCGCTGAGCACGGCCTCGCGCGCGCCGGGGTACATCACCTTCACGGCCACCCGGCGGCCGTCGCGCCACACCGCGCGGTGCACCTGGCCGACGGAGGCGGCCGCCGCGTTCCGGTCCTCGAACTCCAGGAACAACGTTCGCCAGTGCGGGCCGAGCTGGGCGGCCAGCGCCGCGTGCACCATCGGGGGCAGCATGGCGGGCGCCGAATCCTGCAGCTGGTTGAGCGCATCGCGATACGGCGCCGCGAAATCCGCGGGCAGTGCCAATTCGTACAGCGACATCAGCTGCCCGAGCTTGGCCACGCAGCCCTTGAGCTCGCCGAGCACGTCGAACAGATGCTGGGCGGTCCGTGCCTGGATCTCGCGGTTCACCTCGTCCGCGGAACGGCCGAGCATGCGTTTGCCCGCGCCCGCGACCCGCCTGCCCGCGAACGCCACCGGTAGTCCGGCCAGCTTCGTGGTGCGGGCGAGCCTGCCCGTCGGCGGATCACCGGCGGGCTCGGCGTCGACACGCCTGGGCAGCTTCAGAATTCGACCACCGGTGTCGCGGCGGACCATGCTCACCTCACTCGCACGTCGAGCAGACCACCCCTACCCGTGGTCCCGCGTCGACGTTGTGCTCGACAAGGTTACCAACCGGGCTCAGTGCGCGAGCCGCGCCAGGCGATGATGCAGTTCGCCCGCCCAGTCGACGCCACCGAGGGCCTGGTAGTCGACCCACAGCGCGTCGAAGACGTCGCGGCCCTCGGAGATCCAGCCGCCGCGCTTGTCCGCCTCCAGCACCACGCTCATACCGGTCTCGGTGGCGACGAAGGTGACCTCCAGCTGGTTCAGCCGCGGGTAGTGCGGTGAGCCTGCGAACTCGATCTCCTGGTAGAACGGCAACGTCTGCGGCGTGTTGTGCACCCGTCCCGCCTCCACGTCGGCGCTGCGCAGGTGAAAACCCAAGCGCTCCAGGGCCTCGAGCAGCATGTGCTGGGCGGGCAGCGCGCCGACACCAATCGGGTCGGTGTCGGCGGCGTCGACGGCGCCGTGGATCTCCACGATCGTGCGCAGCGAGACCACCGTGCCCGGCAGGTGCCTTCCGTTGTAGAACGTGATCGGCGTTTCCATCGGCGCGCGCGCCGCGAAACGGAAATCCAGTACCGCGCCGGGCGGCAGGTGCAGCGGGCCGTGCACCCCGGTGCGCCCGAACGCGATGTCGCGCACGGCTTCGTGGTCCTCGTACTCCTGTTCGGCCCTGGTCACGAATTCCACCGCGATATGCGCGATGTCCTGCCCGACCTTCCCGCCGCGCAGCCGCACCACGCCCTCGACCGTCCCGCCGGGCTGCACCCCGGGAGTGAACAACTCGGTCTCGACCTCGGCCCCGCCGACCCCCGCCGCCGCCAACAACTTCTTGAACATGCCCCGAAGTCTCCCCGCCCCGCCTTACCGACACCTTGTCGTTTCCCTACCGTGTGACCAACGTCATCGGCAGCCTCACAGAGCTTTCGCACGCCTCACAGAGGTTGCAGCCTTTGCGAGGCGTATGGGAGGTCTGTGAGGGTCAGGGGGAAGCGCGGTGGGCGGTGGTGACGAAGTCGGTGCAGGCGTCGGGGGATTTGTCGCCGGAGGGGTGTTCGACTCCGCTGTTGACGTCGACGGCGTAGGGGCGGACCGTGCGGATGGCGTCGGCGACATTGGCCGTGTTCAGACCGCCCGCAAGGATGACGCGCCGGCCGAGCCCGCGCAGGTCGTCGACGATGGCGGCGCTCACGGACCAGTCGTGGGTGCGGCCGGTGCCGCCGAGACGGTCGGTCGTGCGCGAATCCAGCAGGACCGCATCGCAATCCGCCGCGGCCGAGCGGGCGGCGTCCACGGCCTCGGGACCGGTGACGTGCACCGCCCGGATGATCCGGTGCGCCGAGGCCGCGCGGACCTGCCGGACGGTCTCGTCGGTCACCAAGCCGTGGATCTGAACGGCGTCCACGCCGACACGTTCGGCGAGCTCGAGGATCGCCTCGGCCCGCTCGAGATGGGTGACCAGAACCCTGGTGACGAACGGTGGCGTCCGCCCGGCGAGCCAGGCGGCCAGGTCGGCGTCGAGCGCGTCCTCGCTGACGTGGGTGACGCCCGCGATGAATCCGACCGCGTCGGCGCCCGCCGCGATCGCGATCCGCAGATCGCTCTCGGACCTGATCCCGCACAGCTTCGCACGCACCGGCACCTGGGCAACGATACCGTCGCGGAAACGAGAACGGCCCCGGAACCTTTGGGGTCTCCGGGGCCGTTCGGGGCAGGTCAGCTGGCGGCGGTATCGGGGATGCGGGTGGCTTCGGGTTTCGTGCCGGAGGGGACGCCCTTGAGGCTGTGGGCGTAGATGTCGACGTACTCCTGGCCGCCCAACGTCATGAGCTCGTACATGACCTCGTCGGTGACGGCGCGTTCGACGAAGCGGTTGCCGCCCATGCCCTCGTAGCGGGAGAAGTCGATCGGGTCGCCGAACTTGATGGTGACCTTGCGGCGGCGCCACTTGAAGGGGCCGGGCGGGGAGACCTCGTTGGTGCCGATGACGGCGACCGGGATGACGGGCACGCCGGTCTCCAGCGCCAGGCGGGCCAGGCCGGTCTTGCCCTTGTAGAGACGACCGTCGGGGGAGCGGGTGCCCTCGGGGTAGAGGCCGACCAGGCGGCCCTCGTCGAGCAGCTTGCGCGCGGCGTTCAGCGCGTCCTCGGCGGCGTCTGCGCCGCTGCGGTCGATCGGGTACTGACCGGTGGCGCTGAAGAAGAACTTCTGGAAGCGCCCCTTGATGCCGGGGGTGTTGAAGTATTCGGCCTTGGCCAGGTAGTTGATGCGCCGCGGGCTGGTCAGCGGAGCGAACAGCCAGTCGGCGAAGGATAGGTGGTTACCCGCCATGATGGCCGGCCCGTCCGCCGGGATGTTCTCCACGCCTTCGACGGTGGGCCGATTGTAGAGATGAATGAACGGTCCCAGCAGCACGAACTTCAGCAGCCAGTAGAACATGACGTCCTTTCCCCGGGACCGGGATAGTAGCGGGCAACCTGCGTCAGTTGCCGACTTTACCGCTGGTCCGAGATCACATCCAATCTCAGCGATGGATCTCACCACAATCGGATCGGCGCAAGCCCCGAAGGCCCCTCCGCGGCGGCCTGATTCGAACGGATGTGCCCGTGCGCGCGGCGGTCAGCGGCCGCTGCGGGCGACCCGCGACGAGCGCCGCCCTGGCTCCGCGAGCACGGCGCGCGCCAGTTCGGCGGCGCCGATCATGCCCGCCGCCTCACCGAGCTGGGTGGTGCGGATGCGGGCAAGCGGCCGGTGTCCTGCGCCGGTGACGGCGCGGGCGTACTCCTCGCGCGCGGCGTCGAGGAACAGCGGGGCCGAACTGCTCACGCCGCCCGCGATGACGACCAGATCGGGATCGAAGATGTCGCTGACGAATGCCAGCCCGAGCCCGAGCCAGCGCGCGAAGTCGGCCATCGCGGCGAGCGCAACGGGGTCGCCGTCCTGGGCGGCGCCCGCCACCCGTCTGCCGGTGAGCGAGCCGGGATCGCGGGACGCCTCTCTGGCGAGCACCGTCGAGCGGCCTGGGTCGGTGGCGAGCAGTTCGATGGCGGTTTCGGCGAGCGCGGTTCCGCTGCAATACCTTTCCCAGCAACCATGCTTGCCGCACGGGCAGGCCCGGCCCTGCGGTACCACTTGCAGATGGCCGAGTTCCGGTGCGACGCCGTGCGTGCCGCGATAGAGCGTGCCCTCGATGAGCAGCGCCGCGCCGACACCGGTGCCGATCGCGACGAGCACCACGTTGTGCCCGCCCGCCGCCGCGCCGAACCGGTACTCCGCCCAGACGGCGGCGTTGGCATCGTGCTCGAGGATCACCGGCAGCTCGAGACGGTCGGTGAGCCGCGCCGCGACGGGCGCGTCCTTCCAGGGCAGGTGCGGTGCGAATCGGACGGTGGAACGGTCGCCGCTGATGAAGCCCGCGACGGCGAGACCGACGGCGCCGATCGGGTGACGGCGGCGCAGTTCGCGCACGGCGCGGTCGAGGGCGTCTTCCAGGGCGCGCTCGCTGTGCGGTGTCGGCGACTGCACGGTGTCGAGCACCTCGCCGTCGCCGTCCACCACCGAGGCCCGAATGTTGGTGCCGCCGACGTCGATACCGACGGTCAGCGGGAGTGCATCTGCCACCGGGTGCGTCATGCCTTGATCGTCACGGGGATACCGACGTACCCGGACCGCGCCGGATTGCCGTGCCGGTCACCGGATCGGGACGCACCATGGCCACCCGGCCGAGCCCCGGCATCGTGCCGTTCGGCCGTGCGCGAGCCACTGTGTCCGGCACGCGACCTCGCCTCGTCGGCGCTCCGATGCGGCGCGTCATCGGACCCCGGATGCCGTTGCCGCACATCGCTTTCCGGATCGTCGGTCGGTAGCAGCGGATCGACCGGCACCCCGGCCAGCGCCTCGCGCAAGACTGTGACGATCGCGGTGCCGTGGTCGGCGATCGCCGCGACCACGTCGTGGTGCTCGCCGCGCACCAGTGCGGCGGCCGCGCACACCGGGCACCAGCTGCACGCCGACCAGTTCGGCTGACCCTGCGCCGCGCTGTGCCGCAGCACCGGTTCGACGCGTTCGAGCACCGCCTCCGCGAGCAGCTTCAGTTCCTCGGCGAATTCGCTGAACCCGTCGCCGTGCGGGGCCGACGTCCCGTGTTCCATCTCAGTGAGCCTCTGGCGTCAGCGGCCACACGTCCGGGTCCGGGCGGAAGCGCACGATCAGGTAGCCGCTGTCGAGTTCGGCGTCGTCGACCGCGCATCGCCGCAACACCGGAGCCAAGCGCACCCGGCGCCGCACCCCGTCCGCTCCCACGATCAAATCGTCCTCCACTCGTCCCAGTCGCAGCGTCGCCGGATCGACGACGGGCAGGTGCATCCGCATCGCGTACACCGAATGCAGACCCGTGCCCGATTCCAATCGAACCACCGGTTCACCGGAACGTGCGTGAACCTTCGCCGGATTGTCGCCCAGCATAAATCCCGTTCCGGCGTCTGACGCGCCGGAATCGACCGCGTAGGAAAGCGCTTGCAGCGAACCGAGACCCACCGGCTCCGCGCCCGTGTGCTGAGCGATCAGCACCGGGATGCCGTGCATGGCCTTGCCGAGCCCTGCGATCACGTCGTGCTGCTCGGCGCGCCGGTTGTGGTACCAGTGCACGGCGGGATGCGCGGCTTCGGGCGGACCGGACGGTTCCGGCATCGGCGGCAGCACCTTGTTGACGATCACCGCGTCCAGCCGCAGCCCGAGCAGCACGGCGGCCGAGCGCACCCGCTGGGACTCGGCGAGCGCGACCCGTTCGGCGACGGTGACCAGCCGCGCACCGGTGCGGTGGTGATCGGCGAGCAGGTCGCGCACCTCGCCGACGGCGGCGACGATCCGATCCACCGTCGCCGCGAGCACCGCCCGCCGCAGGTCGGTGCTGATGGTGCTCATCGCCCGCGCGTGCGGTGGCCAGATCCGTTCCAGATAACCGAGCAGGGTGTCGGGCGCGGTGACGATGCGCAGCATGTCCGCCGAGGGCGGGCAGTCCACGACGATGACGTCCCAGTCGTTCTCGTCGGCGAATTGCGCGATCTCCACCAGCATCAGCAGTTCCTGCACGCCGGGCAGGCCGGTCAGCTCGGCGGGATCCAGCGCGGCCAGATCGACGCCGTGGTCGTGGGTGTGCGCGCCGCCCGCGGACAGCATCCGTGTCACCTCGCGGAACCGATCCTCCAGCAGCGCAAGAGAATCCACCTCGATGACGTCGAGTCCCGGCAGCACCCTGGCGATTCCGGTCACCGTCCCGGGATCGTGCGGGAAACGGAAACCGAGCGCGTCGCCGAGCGAGTGCGCCTGGTCGAGGGAGGCCAGCAGCACGGTCTGCCCGGCGCGGGCATAGGACATGGCGGTCGCGCAGGCCAGCGTGGTCTTGCCGACGCCGCCCTTGCCGATGTACAGCTCGAGCCTGGTCGGCTCGCGTCCGCCGGGCTTCTGCTGCCCGGTCAGCCTTCGACCCGCTTCTTCAGTTCCTTCAGCGCGGTGTCGGTGATGACCTTCTCGGCCTTGCGCTTGAACATGCCGATCATCGGGATGTTGAGATCCACGGTGAGCTCGTAGACCACCAGGGTCCCGCCGTCGGGCTGATCGATGAGCTCGTAGGTTCCGTCCTGTGCCTTCTGCAGATCACCGCTGATCAGCTTCCAGCTGACCGCCTTGTCGTCGGCGCGCCAGGTGTAGGTCAGCACGTAGGTGTCCTTGACGACGCCCGCGTCGAGCACGAAACGTGCGGTGCGCGCCCGGCCGTCGGGGCCCTTCTCCAGCACCTCGACGGACTTCGCCGCCGAGACCCACTCCGGGTAGGACTCCAGATCGGCGATGACGGACATCACTCGCTGCGAGGGGGCCTCGATGAGGATCGACCTCTGGGTCCGGTCGGCCATGGTGGTCAACGGTTCCTTTCGGTGTTTGTCTGCCGCGCGGGCGCGGCGGGTTCGCGGCCCCTTCTGTCTCGCGTCCGAGCGGTCGAGACTTGCGCCTGCGGCGCGTGCGCTTCGACCGCACGGCCGCGAGACGGCCGCGAACGGTCGCTCGTAAGACTCGCTCCGTGTGGGCCGGGTCGGGGGTGGATTGTCCTCGTCGGAGTCGCTCCCTCTCTGCGTACAGCCGCGGTGCTCAGCCTGCCTGCGTCGCGGCGGGCGTCACCCCGGCCGGACGGCCCGCCTCGAGCCGCGCCTTGATCTCGAACGACATGTTCTTGCCCGCGACCCGGCGTGCCCGGCTGGCGGCCGACAACTCGCGCGGCGACATCCCTTCGACGCCCCGCGGTTCGCAGTGCAGGAAGTAATGCAGGATGACCCCGTCCAGCGCGGGCTCCAGCCACACCTCCATGGTCCCCGTCAGCGCTCCGGATACCGACCAGCGAATTCCCTTGTCGCCGCGGTCCTCCCGGACGTCGAGGGTGAGATCGGGCCACCACTGGCGCCACTTGCCTGCGCCATCGAGCACCTGCGCGACCGCCGCGCCCGAGGCGGCGACGAACGTCTGGTCCGCGACCTGAATACTGCTCACACCGCTGAGCGTAGTTGATCGGGGTTCACTCAGCGGAGGAGGTGGCGCAGGCGCGCGCCGAGGGTGTCCCAGCGCCAGTTCTCCTCCACCCAGGCACGACCCGCGGCGCCCATCGCCGCGGCGGCGTCACGGTCGGCGAGGATGTCCACCAGCGCGTCGGTGATCTCGGTGACCTTGCGTCCGTCGACCACCCGGCCGGTCTTGCCCTCCAGCACGGTTTCCGGTGCGCCGCCGGAACGGCCCGCGACCACGGGCACGCCGGTGGCCGACGCTTCCAGGTACACGATGCCGAGGCCCTCCACATCGAGACCGGCGCCGCGGGTGCGGCACGGCATGGCGAAGACGTCGGCGATGGTGTGGTGCGCGGCGAGTTCGGCCGAGGGCACCCGGCCGGTGAAGATCACGCTGTCGGTGACGCCGAGCGTGACGGCGAGACCGCGCAGCTTGTCCTCGTAGGGCCCGCCGCCCGCGATCACCAGCACCGCGCCGTCGACGCGGTCGCGGACCTCGCGCATCGCCGCGATCAGCACGTCCTGGCCCTTGCGCGGCACCAGCCGGGACAGGCACAGGATGGTCGGGCGGTCGCCGAGCCCGTAGCGCCCGCGTAGCTCGGCGCGCGCCTCTGGGTCGGGACGGAACACGTCGGTATCGACGCCGGGCGGCAGGTATTCCAGCGCCGCGTCCGCGCCGAAGGCCGCGGCGAACCGGCCGCGGGTGTACTTGCTGACGTAGGTGACGACGTCGGTGTGCCTGCCGATCGCGCCCAGCGCCTG
Organism: Nocardia sp. NPDC050793; assembly: GCF_040654065.1. Classification (NCBI taxonomy): domain Bacteria; kingdom Bacillati; phylum Actinomycetota; class Actinomycetes; order Mycobacteriales; family Nocardiaceae; genus Nocardia; species Nocardia sp. NPDC050793. The sequence goes on along the minus strand of NZ_JBFAHG010000005.1, from coordinate 84,433 downwards.
TCGGGCGCCCGGCAGCATCGACCAGCCGACCTCGTGCCCGTGCGTGCTGGCCAGGATGCGCTCGGCTCCGGCCCGGCGCAGCCGCGGCGAGAGCAGCGCCAGCGGGGCCGCCGCGCCGAACCAGACGGTGTCGCACTTCTCGTCGCGCAGCAGCCGCGCGGCCCGGCGCAGCACCAGCGGCGTCGGCAGCATCAGGGTGGTGGGATGGCGCACCACCTGGAACTTCTGCTTGGCATCGAACTTCAGGTGCGAGTCACCGCGCCAGCGCGGCGCGTAGACCACCAGATCGTCGGGCGGTAACTGTCCGGCGAGCGCCTGCAGATACGACTGGATACCGCCCGGCCGCGGCGGGAAATCATTGGTAACCAGCAGAGTTCGGGCCATGGAGGACAACCTACTTGGTGGGATCGGCGCGCCGCCGCTCCGGTCGGGCTGCGCTGGGACGGATCACACGGCCTGGGCCGAGAGCCAGCCGCGCCAGTCCGCGACGAAGTCGGCGCGGCCGATGCCGAGCACCTCGCGGAGGACGCGATCCTCGCTCGCGGCGTCTTGCCGCTGCGCCGCGAGGCGCCGGTAGAGCTCGACGAGACGGCGTTCGTCGTACTTCTCGGCGACGAAAGCGCTTGCCGACCACGCCTCCTCGTAAGCAGCGACGGCGCTACCGCCCGTGAAGGCGGCGTCCGGCGGCAGGTCGTCGGGGAGCGTTCCGCTGCGCAGCGCCGCGTTCACCGTCGGCGCGATCTGGGCGAACGGGTGACCTTGGCCGCGATGGGCGGCGTACTCGGCGAAGCCCTCCAGCATCCATTGCGGGGCGCCGTCGGCGGTCTCGGCGCGCGCCGCGATATGGGTCAGCTCGTGGCGCAGCAGCGTGCGCAATCCGTCGGCCGAGAGGCGACGGCCCGCGTCGGGGCTGAAGACCACCCGCTGACCGGTCGGCTTGCTGCCGCGCACGAACGGGTCGGCCACCGAGGCCGCGGCGACCTCGGTGGGCATCTCGGTGCCTGCACGCACCAGTGCGGCGAACTCCGACGGCGTCGCGGCGACCACGACGAGCGCCGACCGCGCCCAGTCCGGACCCCACAGCTCGGTGATCGCGGCGGTGGCGTCGGGCAGTTCGCGGGCGAGCACCTCGAGCTCCGCGCGATGGCCGGGATGGCCGACCACCAGCGATTCCGTGCCGTCAGCGCCGGGAACGCCGATCGACTCGATCGGGCCGAAGGGTTCCATGGTGCGGCGCACGGCGGCCAGTCGCGGGTCGCCTGCGGGCGCTTGGCCCAAACTCTCGGTCGAAGCGTCTTGGGCCGCGCGGATTTTCGGCAGTGTCCACTTGGGCGCCATGGCCAATGCGCAGCACAGGCCCGTCAACAGGGTGACCATTCCGACGGTGAGAACGAACTGACACCGCCCTTTGGCCATGCACCAGCCGCGCGCCCGTCGCCAACCCTCCATAGCGGATCAGTATCGCCTAGCGGAGTGATACGGCGTCGACCCCATGGGCGCTACCGCGACCGGCACGCCGAAAGTGGAGGCGTGCAACATGAGTCCGTTGCCCGCGTAGATGCCGACATGCGAGATGTCGGAATAGAAGAACACCACGTCACCGGGCTGTAGATCGTCCTTGTCCACCGGCGTGCCGTAGGACGCCTGCGCCGAACTGGTGCGCGGCACGTTCTTGCCGACCTGTTTGAACGCCCACTGCACCAGGCCCGAGCAGTCGAACTGGCTCGGTCCGGTCGCGCCCCAGACGTATGGGTCGCCGACGCGGGTGAGTCCGGCGGCAAGCGCGCTGGTTCCGCTGCCGGGGACCAGGCCTTGGAGCAGCGTGTCGCGATCGAAGCCGGGCGGGAACGGCGATCCGGCCAGCGCGGACTTGTCCTTGCTGGACAGCGCGCCCCACGCCTCGACCACCTGGGCGACCGCGCCGCCGAGCTCGCTGCGTTTGCGTTCCAGATCGGCGCGCGCCTGGTCGGCTTTCTGGGCGGCGCCGCGAGCCGCGTCGGCGGCGGCGCGGGCGGCGGACTCGGCGGATTCGGCCGCGTCGGTGGCCTTCTTGAACTGGCGCAGCTGATCGGTGGTCTGCGCGCTGAGCACGTCCAGCGTCGACATCTGATCGAGCAGTTTCTGCGGGGAATCGCTGACCAGCACGGCGTACAAGCGGTTGGTGCGCGCGCCCTGGTAGGCGGCGATCGCGGTGCGGTCGATGACCGGCTGGAATTTGCGTACCTCGGCGCGCGCGGCGTCGGCGACCTCGGTGGTCGCGGCCAGCGTCGCGTCGGCCTCTTCCTGCACGGCGAGTTTGGCGTCGAGTTCGGCCTGGACGGTCAGTGCCTGCTGATTCAGCTGCTCGGATTGCCGGGAGAGATCGACCATCCGCTGCACCGCTTCGGTCGCGGTGGCCGGCAGCGCCACGGGGTCGGCGATCGCGGGACCGCTCGCGTAGACGGCCGTGGCCAGAACTCCGGCCGCCAGCACCCCGCTCACCAGACGATTCGCGCGAAGTCTTCGGTGACCAGCTGTCACTGGCGTGCCCCGTTCTCTCGTAATGCCGACTCGTGAAATCGAACGCGACGCAGTCGCCCACGCGGCTCACGGAGACGGGTTCGGCGACTCTGCAACCCGCGGGTAGGTCTCATTTAGGTTACGAAACGGCAGCGGTCGGTGTCCAGTGGAGAACGACCCGATCACGGCCGTGGGGAGAACCGAGCCGGGCCGCGTGCGGCGGCCCGGCTCGGTTCGGCAGATCAGAAGCGGCGCGCGCCCGCGACCGGCATCGACGAGATCGGGGCGATCATCACCGGGCTGCCGGAGGTGGAGGCGTGGATGACGTTGCCGTCGCCCGCGTACAGGCCGGAGTGGCCGCCGCCGTAGAACGACACCAGGTCGCCGAGCTGCAGGTCGTCCATCGAGACCGGGGTTCCTGCGGCGAGCTGCGCGCCGCTGGTGCGCGGTAGCTCCATGCCCGCCTGGCGGTACGACCACTGCACGAGGCCGGAGCAGTCGAAGGAGTTCGGGCCCGCGGCGCCGTACACGTACGGGGCGCCGAGCTTGCTCTGGGCGGCGTCGAGCGCGACCTCGCCGAGGGTCTTCTGCGGAGCGACGAACGGCAGCGGGGCGCCGGGCGGCGTGCCGAGCTGCATGCCGGGGATGTCGGCCGGGATCGGGATCTCGTTCGGAACCTCGAACGTTCCCACGCCGGGGATGGTCACCGGCTGAGCCGACGCGGGGGCGGCGGGAAGGAGGAACGCGCCGATGGTGGCAGCGCCGACGGCTCCGGCGGCAACGGCACGCTGCGCCTGTCGCTTGACGGTGTTGGTCGCCATGATGCGGTACTTCCAATCTGCCCCACGACGCCACACCCGGTGGTGCAGCGGACTGCGTGCTGCCGCTCCGTTCGGGGCGGCGGACTCCGTGAGGTCTCGAAAAGGTTACGAACACATCACGGTGTTTTGTAAAGCCCCTGGCATCCGAAATGGCGACGCTCAACAACTTTTGCCACGCATATCTGCGAGGTATCTCACAGCAATCACGAAACGATAACGACGGCTGGTTACCCGTCGGCGTTCGCGTCGTCACGCCCAACTGTCCCAGGTGGCGATGCGGCTCATGCGGGGTCTGCATGACCAGCATTTGCCCAGGTGGTGACGCTCGAGCCGGTGCTTGACGCGTCCTTGGACCGGACGTGCGACCAAGGGGTGCTCGGCGGTGCGGCAGCGTGCCGGGCGCGGCCGGTCGGCTGTACCGGACACGCCCGGGTGCTGATTCCTTCGCCACGGAAATGTGATCTGGGTCACTTTTGAGTGTTCTAGATCATTTCGGGGGTATCGCAACGAAAACCTCGCGCGACAAATCGGACGAATGGGGCACGGTTCCGCGCGCCCGGAGGTTGTCGTACCGAGCCCCTACGCTGCTCGCCGTGCCCGACCCCGCGCCGCACCAGGCCGCCGCCAAGCAGCTGGCCTTCGACGAACTCGATACGCCGCTCTACGACACCACCTTCGTGGTCGTCGACCTGGAGACCACCGGCACCAGCCCGGACGGCGACGCCATCACCGAGATCGGCGCGGTCAAGGTGCGCGGCGGCGAGGTGCTCGGCGAGTTCGCGACGCTGGTGAACCCGGGCAGGGAGATACCGCCCGCGGTCGTGCACGTCACCGGCATCACCACCGCGATGGTCTACGCGGCCCCGCGCATCGAGTCCGTGCTGCCCGGGTTCCTGGAGTTCGCCGCGGGCGCGGTGCTCGTCGCCCACAACGCCCGCTTCGACACGGCCTTCCTGCGGGCCGCCGCGGCGCGCTGCGAGACCGAGTGGCCCAAGGCGCCGGTGCTGTGCACGGTCAAACTGGCGCGGAGGGTGCTCGGCAGGGACGAGGCGCCCTCGGTGCGGCTCGCGTCACTGGCCCGGCTGCTCGGCGCGAGCACCCAGCCGACGCACCGCGCCCTCGACGACGCGCGCGCCACCGTCGACGTGCTGCACGCGCTCATCGCCCGGGTGGGAAACCAAGGCGTGCACAGTCTCACCGAGCTGATGGACTACCTGCCCGACGTGAGCTCCGGGCAGCGCGCCAAGCGGGTGCTGGCCACCGACCTGCCCGCAGCCCCCGGCGTCTACCTCTTCCGCGGCCCCGCCGACGAAGTCCTCTATATCGGCACCGCGGTGAACCTGCGCCGCCGCGTGCGCAATTACTTCACCGGCTCGGAGACAAGGGGCCGGATGAAGGAGATGGTCGCGCTGGCCACCCGCGTCGACCACGTGGTGTGCGCGCACGCGCTGGAGGCGGGCGTGCGCGAACTGCGGTTGCTCGTCGCGCATGCTCCGCCCTACAACCGGCGCTCGAAATTCCCCAAGCGCGGATGGTGGCTCACGTTGACCGACGAGCCATTCCCACGCTTCGCCATCGTCCGCATGCCCACTCGGGATGCGTTGGGGCCCTTCACCTCTCGACTTGACGCCAGCGACGTCGCGGCCACCGTCGCCGAGCATGCCGGACTGCGCACCTGCACCGCGCGGTTGTCGCGCGACGCCCGCCACGACTGCCCGCCCGCGGTGGTCGGCGGCTGCCCCGCGGCCACCCCTTCCGGAATCCCTATGGATACAAAGGAATACGCCTCGGCTCCGGCCGCGGTCCGCGCGCTGTTTCGCGGCGACTCCGACGCCACCATGAGCGCCATGCTCGACCGCATCGAAAGCCACTCCCGTGCGGAGCATTTCGAGGCCGCCGCGCGGTTGCGCGATCGCACTGTCGCGGTGATCAGGGCGGTGCGCCGCACCCAGCGGCTCGCGGCCGTCGCCCGCATCGCCGAACTGATCGCCGCGCATCCGGACGGCGCGGGCGGGTGGGAGTTCGCCGTCATTCGGTACGGCCGCCTCGCGGGATCCGGTGTGGCGCGCCGCGGCACGCCGCCGATGGCGATCGTGGAACAGATCGTCGCGGCGGCGGAGACGGTCGTCCCGGACGGGGGCGCCGACGCACCGTCCTTCGCTGAGAGCGGCTGCCCCGATCTCGTCGGCGCACCGCCGCTGCGAGGCGCTTCGCCGGAGGAGGCGGGGCTGATCGCCCGCTGGCTGGCGCGACCCGGCGTGCGGATCGTGCGCGGCACGGAGGGATATCGCGAGCCGCGCCACGGCGCGGGCCGGTGGCTCGGCTGGGCCGAGGCGGCCGACGCCGCGGCGCGAACCCGCTCCGCCGAGGCGGACTACGCCGAGCGCCTAGGCTGACGGCATGATTAACGCGATCGTGCTGATCCACGCCGACAACGGCCGTATCCCGGAGACCGCGCAGGCGGTCGCCGACACCGAAGGCGTCACCGAGGTCTACTCGTGCGCGGGCGATGTCGATCTGATCGCGATCGTGCGGGTGCGCGATCACGAGCAGGTCGCCGAGGTGGTCACGCACCGGATCGACAAGACGCCCGGCGTGCTACGCACCACCACCCACATCGCGTTCAAGTCCTACTCGCGAGCCGACGTGGAGGCCGGTTTCTCGCTGGGGGAGTAGCCGGTCAGAGCGCCGCGACGTACGAGCCGGTGATCGAGCGGGACTCACCCGGCTCGAGCACCGCAGCTGCGTCGCCCTGGCATTGGGCATCGGTGTACACCCCGACGGTGCGGTTGGTGTTGTTCTGCACGTCGAGCTCTTCGGGGTTGTCGGCGACCTGAACGCAGCCCACCAGGTCCTGGATCACCTGCCCGTTCACGACCAGGTCGTCGTCCTGGGCGTTGGCGACCGGCGCGGCCAACAGCAGGCCCGCGGCCATGATTCCGAGTAGTGCGCGCTTCATAGTCAGCTCCTCACGTGTCGGTCCGGACGGCGCGCCGACGCACGTCGGGACGCCGTGCCGGATGGGTGCACGGCGGTCCGGTGACCGCCGGGAATCGTGATATGCAGACTTGTTGCTACGGGCGCATCGCTGCGGCCGATCCGTCCCGCGATGGGTCAGTCTAATCGTCCATTACCTGCGCGGAAGAGATTCGGCGACTCTCGTTTCGAGCGATTGCCTAATGTTTACCGATCGCCGAGCGTGTGCGAAAGCTTGGCCCAGCTGTCCAGCAGCGCCGCCGCCCGGCCGCCGTCGATCGTGGCGGCCGCGCGCTCGATGCCCGCGGCCAGCGCGTCGTGCACGTCGGCCTCGGGATCGCCGATCCCGCGCGAGAGGTCGTAGGCGACGATGGCGGCGGCCGAGTTCACCAGCACCGCGTCGCGCACGGCGCCCGGCGTCCCGGCGAACACCGACCGCGCGACACCGGCGTTGACCTCCGCGTCACCGCCGCGCAGCGCGTCCAGTTCCACGCGCGGGATGCCGAGGCGGGTCGGGTCGATCGTGGTCCGGCGCTGACGGCCGCCCGATACCACCCAGGCGTCGGTGGTGTCGGAGGTGGTGATCTCGTCGAGTCCGTCGTTGCCGCGCACCACGAGGGCGCTGGCCCCGCGCTCGGCGAACACGCCCGCGATCACCGGAAGCAGTTCGGGGAAGGCGCAACCCACGAGTCCGGCCCGCGGCTGCGCGGGGTTGGTCAGCGGGCCGAGCACGTTGAAGACGGTCGGGATGCCGATTTCCTTACGCGCCGGGCCCGCGAAGCGGAGGGCAGGGTGGAACAGCGGCGCGAAGCAAAATCCGATCCCGACCTCGCGGACGCACTGCGCGACCGACTCGGGACCGAGGGTGAGCCGCACGCCGAGCGCTTCCAGCACGTCGGCGCCGCCGCTCTTGGACGAGGCCGCCCGATTGCCGTGCTTGACCACCGGAACGCCCGCCGCGGCCACTACGACCGAGGACATGGTGGAGATGTTCACCGAGCCGGACCGGTCGCCGCCGGTGCCGACGATGTCGACCGCGTCGCCGTCGATGTGCACGAGGCGAGCGTGCGAGAGCATGCCGGACGCCATGCCGGACAGCTCGGCAGGCGTCGGTCCCTTGATCTTCATCGCGACGCCGAAGGCCGCGATCTGCGCCTGCGTCGCGTTGTCGGTGAAGATCTCGTTGATCACCCACGCCGTGTCGTCCGCGGCCAGGTCGCCACCGTCGGCGAGGGTTCCGAGCACCTGGGGCCAGCTGCGCACGCTCATTCCATCTCTCCCGTCACACTGGTCCTCCACCAGTTCTGTGTGAGCAGCCTAGTTGGCGCGGTCGGGCGAAGCCCGTCGATAGCCCTGCGCATGGCCGGAGGTACGCATGATCGGCGCGCGTGGACGGTGGAAAGGCCGTCGACATTCTGCGCACGCGGAGGCACGCCTAATGGCCCGGTTGCAGGACGTCCCAGCCGTCGGCGAATCCGTCGTGCCGCTGGGCCAGCCCGGCCATCCGTGATTTCTCCTGCGCGCAGTGCAGCGCGTCGACGATTTGCACGCGCTGGAGGATCAGCGCCTCGAATTCGTCCGATGACGCGGCGGTGGGCGGGGCGGGCGCGTACCCGTCCTGCGCCGCGATCTCGCACACCCGCTCGACCTGCGCCGCCGGAATCCGCAGGTGATGGCGCAGCACCGCGGGCGCGTCCTCGATCAGCCCCTCGGCCCTGTCCAGCACGGCCGAGCAGGACTCGGCGTCCTCGAAACCCGCCGCGACCACCACCAGATCCGCGCGGTTCTGGTCCAGCGGCGCCGATGCGGCGCGCCCGAAAAGCCGCCGCCAGATTCGCGGTGCCACATCCGCCTCCTCGTCTCAGCTTCTACTTACTCTCGCCTGTCATCATGGCCGCGTCCGCGCAGGTCGGCGCATCCGGTGCGACGGCGTCTCCCCGAGGTCCGGCCGAGCGCCGCCGATGCCGTCGGGACCCGGTCCGTCCGTGCGTTTTCCGACACGGACGGCCAAGTTTCATACCCGGCTACTGCTGTCGTACTACGACGAGTCATACTTAGCCCCGTGACGACCGCAGTAGGGACCCCAGGATCGGCCATTACCCAGCGTGTGCACTCGCTGAACCGGCCCAACATGGTCAGCGTCGGTACCATCATCTGGCTGTCGAGCGAGCTGATGTTCTTCGCCGGCCTCTTCGCCATGTACTTCGTCGCGCGAGCCCAGGCCCACGGCAACTGGCCGCCGGAACCGACCGAGCTGAACCTCAAGCTCGCCGTGCCGGTCACGGCCGTGCTGGTCGCGTCGTCGTTCACCTGCCAGATGGGTGTTTTCGCCGCGGAGAAGGGCGACGTGTTCGGCCTGCGCCGCTGGTACGTCCTCACCTTCCTGATGGGCGCGTTCTTCGTCGGCGGCCAGGGCTACGAGTACTTCAGCCTGGTCCACGAGGGCACCTCGATCTCGAGCAGCGCCTACGGTTCGGTGTTCTACATCACCACCGGTTTCCACGGTCTGCACGTCATCGGTGGTCTGATCGCCTTCATCTTCTTGCTGATCCGCACGAAGATCAGCAAGTTCACCCCGGCGCAGGCCACCGCCGCGATCGTCGTCTCGTACTACTGGCACTTCGTCGACATCGTGTGGATCGGGCTCTTCGCCACGATCTACTTCGTCCGATAGCCAGCGGGTCAGCCCCGAATCCTTTGCACAAGTCGGTTCCGTCTACTCCAAAGGGACACAGATGAGTTCATCTCCCCCGTCAGCGCCAGAGCCCGCCAGCCCCGGGAACGGCGAGGCCAGCAAGACCCGTAAGCAGCGTCGCCTTCGCAGGCGCATCGCGGGCGGTCTCGCGCTCCTGGTGGGTCTGGTCGGAGCCGGCTTCCTCGCGACCGCTCTCACGCCCGAGCCCCAGGTGGCGACCGCCAACCAGGACCAGTCCGCGCTGATCCGTGAGGGCAAGCAGCTCTACGAAACCTCCTGCATCACCTGCCACGGCGCGAACCTCCAGGGCGTGCAGGACCGCGGCCCCAGCCTGATCGGCGTCGGCGAGGCCGCCGTCTACTTCCAGGTGTCCTCCGGGCGCATGCCGCTGGCCGCCAACGAGGCGCAGGCCACCCGCAAGCCCCCGAAGTTCGACGCCCAGCAGATCGACGCGCTCGGCGCCTACGTCGCCGCCAACGGCGGTGGCCCGACCGTCGTGCGCGACGCCAACGGCGAGATCGCCCAGGAGTCGCTGCGCGGCGACGACATCGCCCGCGGTTCGGAGCTGTTCCGGATGAACTGCGCGTCCTGCCACAACTTCACCGGCAAGGGCGGCGCGCTGTCCTCCGGTAAGTACGCGCCGCCGCTGGAGCCCGCCAGCGAGCAGCAGATCTACGCGGCCATGCTGACCGGCCCGGAGAACATGCCCAAGTTCTCCGACCGCCAGCTCACGCCGGAAGAGAAGCGCGACATCGTCGCCTACATCAAGAACGCCGCCGAAGAGAAGACCCCGGGTGGCTACGGCCTCGGCGGCTTCGGCCCCGCGACCGAGGGCCTGGCGATCTGGGTGGTCGGCATCGTGCTCACCGTGGGTGCGGCTATGTGGATCGGATCCCGCTCATGACCGGTCAACGCCCGGAGGCGGTAGCTTGCGTGGCCACGGAGGGCGTCCGGGCATGGGCCGAAAGGACACAGCCATGAGTGAACAGGAGCGTGACGACGTGAGTCGCCCGGATGAGGGGCCCGAGCTGTCGAAGGGGTCGGTGAACCCCCCGGCCGAGCCGACCGAAGATGAACTGGACGCGATGTCGCGCGACGAGCTGGTCGAGCTCGGCACCGAGCGCGACGGCGTCGATGTCGCCTACCGGCGCGAGCGCTTCCCGATCCCGGGTACCAGGGCCGAGAAGCGCGCCGAGCGCGAGGTCACCTTCTGGTTCGCCATCTCCGGTCTCGCCGCGATCGCGCTGATCGGTGTCTTCCTGTTCTGGCCCTGGGAGTTCAAGGGCTCGAACGAGGAAGGCCACGACGCCTACTCGCTGTTCACGCCGCTGGTCGGCCTGACCTTCGGCATCTCGGTGCTGGTCATCGGCGTAGCCGTGGTGCTGATCCGCAAGAAGTTCATCCCGGCCGAGATCTCCATCCAGGACCGCCACGACGGTCCCTCGCCGGAGGTGGAGCGGCGCACCCTGGTCGCCGAACTGTCGGACGCGCTCGACACCTCCACTCTTGGCCGTCGCAAGATGATCACCCGCACCGCGGGCGCGGGCGTCGGCATCCTCGGCGTCGGCTCGCTGTTCCTGTTCGTCGGCGGCATGATCAAGAACCCGTGGGCCAAGCGCGAGAAGTCGCCGCTGTGGGTCTCGGGCTGGACGCCGGACTTCGCGGGCGAGACCATCTACCTGCGCCGCGACACCGGCCGCCCGGACGACATCGTGCTGGTGCGCCCGGAGGACCTGGACGCGGGCGCCATGGAGACGGTGTTCCCGTGGAAGGAGAAGTGGCGCGGTGACGAGCACGAGATGCTGCAGTCGCTGCGTGGCATCCGCAACGCGGTCATGCTGATCCGCCTGCGCACCGAGGACGCCGAGAAGGCCATCAAGCGCAAGGGCCAGGAGAGCTTCAACTTCGGCGACTACTTCGCCTACTCGAAGATCTGCACCCACCTCGGCTGCCCGACCTCGCTGTTCGAGCAGCAGACCAACCGGATCCTGTGCCCCTGCCACCAGTCGCAGTTCTCGGCGACCGAATGGGGTAAGCCGATCTTCGGTCCCGCCGCTCGCGCACTGCCGCAGCTGCCGATCACCGTCAACTCCGAAGGCTTCCTCGTCGCCAACGGCGACTTCATCGAGCCGCTCGGACCGGCCTACTGGGAGCGTCGTTCATGAGCGAACGGAGTGAGCGAATTATGTTTCAGCGCGCTGGGCGCGTGACGGAACCGAGCGTCAGCGAGGTGCAGGCATGAGCCCTTCAGTCGCAGCCCAAGCCAACGCAATGGACGAGCGGTATCGCGCCGCTGCGTTCATGAAGCGGTCGATCAACAAGGTCTTCCCGACCCATTGGTCGTTCCTGCTCGGTGAGATCGCCCTCTACAGCTTCATCATCCTGCTGCTGTCGGGTGTGTATCTGACCCTGTACTTCGACCCGTCGATGGCGCATGTCGTCTACGACGGCGCCTACCAGCCGCTGCGCGGTGTCGGCATGTCGCGGGCGTACGAGACGGCACTGAACATCTCCTTCGAGGTGCGCGGTGGCCTGTTCGTGCGGCAGGTCCACCACTGGGCGGCCCTGCTGTTCGCGGCGTCGATCATCGTGCACCTTTTCCGGATCTTCTTCACCGGCGCGTTCCGCAAGCCGCGTGAGGCGAACTGGGTGATCGGATCGCTGCTGCTGATCCTGGCGATGTTCGAGGGCTTCTTCGGGTACTCGTTGCCCGATGACCTGCTCTCCGGCACCGGTCTGCGGGCCGCGTTCTCCGGCATCACCATCTCCATCCCGGTGATCGGCACCTGGATGCACTGGCTGATGTTCGGCGGCGACTTCCCCGGCGACATCATCATCCCGCGCCTGTACATCGCGCACGTGCTGCTCTTCCCGGGCATCATCCTGGCTCTGATCGCCGCGCACGTCGCGCTGGTCTGGTACCAGAAGCACACCCAGTTCCCAGGGCCGGGTCGTACCGAGAACAACGTGGTTGGCGCGCGCATCGTGCCGGTGTTCGCCGCGGATCAGGGCGCGTTCTTCGCGTTCACCCTGGGCATCATCGGCATCATGGGCGGCGTCCTGCAGATCAACCCGATCTGGAACCTGGGCCCGTACAACCCGGCTCAGGTGTCGGCGGGTTCGCAGCCGGACTTCTACATGATGTGGACCGACGGCATGGCGCGCCTGATGCCGCCGTGGGAGCTCTACATCGGCAACTACACGGTTCCCGCCGTGTTCTGGGTCGCGCTGATCATGGGTCTGGTGTTCACGCTGCTGATCGCCTACCCGTGGATCGAGAAGCGCCTCACCGGCGACGATGCGCACCACAACCTGTTGCAGCGTCCGCGCGACGTTCCGGTGCGCACCGCGATCGGCGCCATGGCGATCGCCTTCTACGTGGTGCTGACGCTGTCCTGCGTCAACGACATCATCGCGCTGAAGTTCGACATCTCGCTGAACGCCACCACCTGGATCGGTCGTATCGGTCTGCTCGTCGCCCCGCCGGTTGCCTACTTCGTGGCCTACCGGTTCTGCATCGGCCTGCAGCGCAGCGACCGGGCGGTGCTGGAGCACGGCATCGAGACCGGTGTGATCAAGCGTCTGCCGCACGGTGAGTACATCGAGGTGCACCAGCCGCTCGGCCCGGTCGACGACCACGGTCACCCGATCCCGCTCGAGTACCAGGGCGCCCCGGTGCCGAAGAAGATGAACAAGCTGGGCTCGGCGGGCAAGCCGGGCACCGGTAGCTTCCTGCGACCCGACCCCCGCGAGGAGTCGGAGAAGCACTTCGAGCTCGAGCACGCCGAAGAGCACCGGCAGCTCGCGGTGCTGCAGAAGGCACAGGAAAAGGCCAACGGCAACGGCAAGCACAGCCACTGACCCACGGTCGGCACGAAGGCCCCGAGTCGTACGACTCGGGGCCTTCGGCTTTCACGCTGCCGCGCTATGCCGCCGAGCCGGGCGAGTGATAGCGAACGCGGATCAAGCCCCGGAAGCGTCGAACGCAAAGGCCCCGAGTCCGTCGGACTCGGGGCCTTTGCGTTCGGGCCGCAGCTCAGCGCCTGCGGGCCGCCTCGATGGCCTCGAATTTGGCGTAGTTGTGGCGGGCGTCGGCCAGCGCGTCGTGGGCGTCCGGCGGTACCGGTGGCAGCGCGGGGCGGCCGTGCGCCTCCCAGTGCTGGCGCAGTTCGTTGGTGTAGCGGGGGAGCGCGGTGGGCAGATCGACCATCGAACCCCACAGCTGGCACAGCGCCACGTGGTCGTACGCGCCGACCCAAGCCCACAGCTCGGGCTGCACAGAGGGGCGCGGAACCAGGAACTTGTAGAGGTCGTCGCGGATCTGCTCGCGGCTGCGCCACCGCGGGGAGCTGGGCGGCGGCAGCTGCGGCAGCACGTACTTGCGTACCCACGGCCCCGCTCGCTCGGGGTCGAATTCGGTGGAGACCGCGTAGTATTCGCGGCCGTCCTCGCAGACGACGCCGATGGACACCAGGTCGATGACGACCCCGTCCTCGATGAACTCGCAATCGTAGAAGTATCTCAGCGAGATCGACCTCTCCTCGGTCGGGCGGTAGTGGCATGTGCCGGTCGATGTCACCCTATGCGGCGATCTGGGCGGCGGACGCGAGGGGTTACTCAGGGTGGGTATCGCCCACACCTGCGGGGGGCGAACTCCACCCCACCTCCGGCTGTCTACACGATCGCCCGGTCCGTATTCTGAACTCGTGAACTGGACCGTCGACGTACCGATCGATCGCCTGCCGGAGCTGCCGCCGCTACCCGCCGAGCTGCGCCGCAGGCTGGACGAAGCGCTGGGCCGACCGGCGTTGCAGCAGCCGTCGTGGGATCCCGAGCAGGCGGCGATGATGCGCACCGTGCTGGAGAGCGTGCCGCCGATCTGTGTGCCCGCCGAAGTGGAGGAGTTGCGCGGACAGCTCGCCGAGGTGGCGCGCGGCGAGGCGTTCTTGATGCAGGGCGGTGATTGCGCGGAGACCTTCGCCGACAACACCGAACCGCACATCCGCGGCAACATCCGCACGCTGTTGCAGATGGCCGTCGTGCTGACCTACGGCGCGAGCCTTCCTGTGGTGAAGGTCGCGCGCATCGCGGGCCAGTACGCGAAGCCGCGCTCCTCCGACACCGACTCGCTCGGCCTGAAGTCCTACCGCGGTGACATGGTGAACGCGCTGGTCGCCGACGCGGGCATGCGCGAGCACGATCCGTCCCGGCTGGTGCGCGCCTACGCCAACGCCAGCGCCGCGATGAACCTGGTCCGCGCGCTGACCAGCGCGGGCATGGCCGACCTGCACAAGGTGCACGACTGGAACCGCGACTTCGTCGCGCAGTCCCCGGCGGGCGCGCGCTACGAGGCGCTGGCCGAGGAGATCGACCGCGGTCTCGCGTTCATGACCGCATGCCGGGTGACCGACCCCAGCCTGCAGTCGGCCCGCATCTACGCCAGCCACGAGGCGCTGGTACTCGACTACGAGCGCGCCATGCTGCGCCTGAGCGAGCACCCGGTGTCCGGCGAACCGGTTCTCTACGACCTGTCGGCGCACTTCCTCTGGATCGGTGAGCGCACCCGTCAGCTCGACGGCGCGCACATCGCGCTCGCTGAGCTGCTCGCCAACCCGATCGGCCTGAAGATCGGCCCGACCACCACCCCGGATCAGGCCGTGGAGTACGTCGAACGGCTCGACCCCAACAACGAGCCTGGCCGCCTCACCATCGTCTCCCGGATGGGCAACAGCAAGGTGCGCGACGTGCTGCCGCCGATCATCGAGAAGGTGCAGGCGACCGGTCACCAGGTGATCTGGCAGTGCGACCCGATGCACGGCAACACGCACGAGGCCTCCACCGGTTTCAAGACCCGCCACTTCGACCGTATCGTCGACGAGGTGCAGGGCTTCTTCGAGGTGCACCGCGCACTGGGCACCCACCCCGGTGGCCTGCACATCGAGCTGACCGGCGAGGACGTCACCGAATGCCTCGGCGGTGCGCAGGACATCTCCGACCTGGACCTGTCCGGCCGCTACGAGACCGCCTGCGACCCGCGCCTGAACACCCAGCAGTCGCTGGAGCTGGCGTTCCTGGTCGCCGAAATGCTGCGCTGAGGTCGAGGGTCACTGCGCTGGGCTCGAGCCCGCTGCGCCGTGGTCCGCACGGCCACTGAGCGGGGTTCGCGCCTGCCGCCCGGTCATCGAAAGCCTGTGCGCTGGAATCGTCCTGGCCGCTGCCGCCGAAAGGCGCTGCGGAGGGGGCGCGCGGAGCGTGTCCGAGGCCGGTGCGGATCTCGTTGTCGGGGAATCGTTTCGACGCGGCCGGGCTCGATCGCGCTGGCGCGCGGGAATTTTCAGCCTCGGGTCGCGTCGAAACGCGCGCGCAAGGCCGCCGAGTCGTTGAGCTCGCCGAGAATCTCCGCGAGCATGTCGCGTCGTTCCGGTGACAGGTCGGCGAACATCTCCTCGTGTACTTCGCGCAGGATGGTCTGGATCTCGGCGAGCGTCTCGCTGCCTTTGCCGGTCAGGATGACCAGGTAGCGCCTGCGGTCGCCGGGATCGCGTTGCCGCTCGGCATAGCCCTGCCGTTCCAGGTCGTCGAGCGTCGAGACCATGGTCGCCGCGTCGATGCGCAGGTAGCCGCCGAGTTCGGCCTGCGCCATGCCGCCGCGATCGGCGAGCGCCTGGAGCACGCTGTAGTGCCGCACCCGCAGGCCGATGGCGAGCAGGCGTTCCTCGGCCAATCGGAAGGCGGCCTGTCCCATCTTCTGTATCAGGCACACGGTGTGGTTGCCGATGGACCCGGGGACCAGCGGCGCGTTGTAGGACATCGTTCACCTCCCGTCACATCATGCCCAGGGCGCCGCTCGCTTGACAAACCGTTGCCTCTATAAAACAGTAGTAGTGCAAACGATTTGTGAAGCAAATTATACGTGGCACTCCTCGATTCGGCCGGGACATGCCGCGGCTTCGGCAACCGGAAGGCACCCTCGTGACCACACAGACACTGTCCGGCCGCACCCTGTTGATGTCCGGCGGCAGCCGGGGCATCGGCCTGTCCATCGCCCTCGCGGCCGCCCGCCGCGGCGCCAACGTCGTCCTGCTCGCCAAAACCGATGTCCCGCATCCGAAGCTGGATGGCACCGTGCACACGGCGGCCGCTGAGATCGAGGCCGCGGGCGGATCGGCCCTCGCCGTCGTGGGCGACGTGCGCGACGAGGAGTCGGTGCAGGCCGCGATCGACCGGGCCGTCGAGCGCTTCGGCGGCATCGACATCGTCGTCAACAACGCCAGCGCCATCGATCTGCAGGGCACCGAGACGCTGCCGGCGAAGAAGTTCGACCTGATGCAGCAGATCCAGCTGCGCGGCACCTTCCTGCTCACCCGCGCCGCACTGCCGCACCTGCGCAAGTCGGCGAACCCGCACGTGCTGTCGCTCTCGCCGCCGCTGAACCTGGATCCGAAATGGCTCGGCGTGCACCCGCCCTACATGCTGGCCAAGTACGGCATGACCCTGCTGACCCTCGGCGTGGCCGCCGAGCACCGCGAGTCGGGCATCGCCGCGAACTGCCTGTGGCCGGAGACGCTCATCGCCACCGCCGCGGTGCGCAACCTGCTCGGCGGCGAGGAAGTCGCCGCCACCGCGCGCACCCCGGAGATCGTCGCCGACGCCGCCGTGCTGATCCTGGAGAGCCCGGCCGCGACCACCACCGGCAACACCTACCTGGACGTGGAAGTCCTTGCCGCCCACGGCATCACCGACCTGTCCGGCTACGGCCCCGAGGGCGAGCTGAGCTACGACATCTTCGTCGACCCGCCCGCCTGACCCGAAACAGACCGCACCCAGGGAGTATCGATGCCGCACCTACGCCGCGACGGCGAAGTTTTCGTGCTCGATCTCGGCGAGCCGGACCAGCTCGACACCGAGAACCGCTTCACCCCGGAGTGGGCGGATGCCGTCCACGCCTGCCTCGACGAAGTGCAGGCATCCGACGGGCCGAAGGCGCTGGTCACCACCGGCTCCGGCAAATTCTTCTCGAACGGTTTCGAGCCGGAGCGGTTTCTGCGCCCGGACGTCGCCGACTACCTCATGGCCGGACAGCGGGTGTTCGAGCGGGTGCTGACGTTCCCCGCCCCGACCGTCGCGGCGGTCCAGGGGCACGCGTTCGGCGCGGGCGCGATCCTGGCCATGGCCCACGACGGGCGGGTCATGCGCGGCGATCGCGGCTTCTTCTGCCTGCCCGAGATCACCCTGCCGCTGGCGCGGTCGGACGACGGCCTCGTCATCCCCGGCGGCATGGCCGACCTGCTGACCGCGCGGCTGCCCGGACCCGCCGCGCACGAGGCGATGCTGACCGGACGCCGCTACGGCGGCCCCGACGCGCTCGCCGCCGGCATCGTCGACGTGGTCGAGGAGCACGAGCGGGTGCTGCCGGTCGCGCTGGCCAGGGCGGGCGCGCTGGCTGCCACCGCGGGTCCCGCGCTCGGGGTGATGAAGCGGTGGATGTACCGCGATGTCGTCGCCGCGCTCGGCAAGGTCACGTTGACGCTCTGAACGTCAGGGCAGCGCGGTGAGGGTGACCGTGCTGCCCGGTTGGACCTTGGCCGCCGCGCCCGGGCTCTGGCCGATGACCACGGAGCTGTCCGACGGGGTCAGCTGCTGGACCTGGACGCGCAGGCCGAGTCCCTCCAGCTTCTGCTTGGCCTCGCCGACGCTTTCGCCGACCAGGAAAGGCAGCTTGACCGCGTTGGAGACGATCAGCGCGACGCCCTCACCGGAGTTCACCGTGCTGCCCGCCGCCGGGTCGGTGCCGATCACCTGGTCCGCCTCGATGGCCTTGTCGTACTCGGTGCGCGTCTCGCGGACCTTGATGCCCGCGGCGGTGAGCGCCTGCATGGCCTCCTCGGTCGTCTTGCCGCGCACGTCGGGGACCTTCACCGGCTGCGCGCCGTTGCTGCGGAAGACCTTGACCTGTCCGCCCATCGGCAGCACGGTGCCCGGCGCGGGCTCGACCTTCGCGAGCGAACCCTTCGGCGCCTGGCTGCCGACCTCGCCCGCGTCGATCGGCTGGAGTCCGGCGTCCTTGATGAGCTGATTCACCTTGCGCACGTCGTCGCCGGGTTTGATGTCGGGCACCCTTGGCTTACCGCTGGAGACCAGCACCGACACCGTCGAGCCCTTGGTCACCTTGGAGCCCGCGGACGGATCGCTGCCGACCACGCCGCCGACCGGGATGGTGTCCGAGGCCTTCTGTCTGATCTCGGTCTCGAAGCCCGCCTCGCGCAACGTCGCCGTCGCCTGCTCGCTGCCCAGCCCGGCGATCGGGGGCACCGCCTCGTAGCGGCCGACGCCGAGCCACCAGCCGCCGACACCGACGATCAGGGTGAGTACGGCGACGATTGCGACCCACACCAGGGTCGTCCTGCGCGACTTGCGGCGATCGGCGTCGTAGGGGTCGTACGGCGGCTGACGCAGGCCGGTCGTCCGCGGATCGTGGCCCGTCGGCGGTCCGTACTCCCCGTGCGGGTCGTAGTCCGGCACCCGGGGTCGCTGCGCGGTGACCACCTTGGTGTGCTGCGTCGGCTGCGGCGTGTGCGGGTCCGGCGCGGGGCCCGGCCGCGCGGCCGCGGCCCTGCCACCGGGATCGGCGCGGAAACCGGCGCTCAGATGCTCGGCCGACTCCCGCGGCGCGGGCACCCGGTAGGGCGGCAGGCTCAGCGCGGCGGCGATCGAGCCCAGCTCCGCGGCCATCTCGTTGGCGTCGGCGAAACGGTGCGCGGGCTCCCGATTGGTCGCGCGGGCGACCAGGTCGTCGAACTCCGGCGGCACGCCCGCGATGAACTGGCTCGGGCTCGGCACGTCGTTCTCGATGCGCTGATACGCCACCGACAGCGACGTGTCGCCGACGAAAGGAACACGGCCCGTGAGCATTTCGAAGATCAGTACGCCGAACGCGTACACGTCGCTGCGCGAGTCGGCGGTGCCGCTGGTCACCTGCTCGGGCGAGAGGTAGGCCGCCGTGCCGAGGATGACGCTCGCCGAGGTGGTCGTAGCGGCCGCCACCGCGCGCACCAGGCCGAAGTCGGCGATCTTCACCTCGCCGGAATCGGAGATGAGCACGTTCTCCGGTTTGACGTCGCGGTGCACCAGGCCCGCGGAGTGCGCCACCCCGATGGCGGCAAGCACCGGTTCGGCCACCGCCCGCACGGCGTGCGGCGGCATCGGCCCGCGTTCGCGCAGCAACTCGCGTAGCGTGCCGCCCTCGACCAGCTCCATGATCAGGAACGGATGGTCGCCGTCCACGCCCTGGTCGTACACCGAGACCAGCGCGGGGTGCTTGAGCTTGGCGACGGCGCGGGCCTCGAACTCGAACCGGGAGAGAAACTGCGGGTCGGCGGCGAACTTCGGGTCCATCACCTTGATGGCGACCGGGCGATCGAGGCGGGTGTCCTCGCCGCGGAAGACCATCGACATCCCGCCCCGAGCGATCGGCGCGTCAATCCGGTAGCGCCCCTCCAGCATCTGCCCGATCAAGTGATGTCCTCCGGCTTTCACAAAACTGCTCACCCCTCGCTAATGACGCGAACAGCGACAGACCGCCCCGTGCGGCCCCCACGATGGTAACCGTGTCGAGCGGCCGAACCCGTCTGTCGCCCGGGTGTCATACGACGCGCGGCGCGGCACCGTCTACCGTTGTGCGGGTGAGTGCATTTCCCTGCAGCGAGGATGTCCTTCCGGAATCCGTGGCCATGCTGCCGCTGCCCGAGGTCGCCGACCGGCTCGGAATCGTGGTGACGCGAGTGCATCAGATGCTGCGCGACCACCAGCTGCTTGCCGTGCGCCGCAACGGAGTGGCGAGCGTTCCCGAGGTCTTCTTCGATGACACCGGCGCGGTGACCAAGCACCTGCCCGGGCTGATCACCGTCATGAAGGACGCCAAGTACACCGACGAGGAGATCCTCGAATGGATCTTCACCGACGACGCCAGCCTCCCCGGCAAACCCGTCGACGCACTGCACGGCCCCCTCGCCCGCGAGGTGCTACGACGCGCCGCCGCCGATCCCTTCTGACCCTCGCAGACCGTCCGCACGCCTCGCAGCCCTTGTTACCTGTGTGAGGCGTGTGGCAGGTGTGCGAGGCCGGTTAGGGCAGGGCGGCGGTGAAGAGTTGGGTTGTGGCGACGAGTAGGCGTCGGTGGCGGGGGACGACTGCTCGGGTGTGGAAGATCGCGTAGCCGGATTGCTCGATGCGGTCGAGGATTTCGGCGTAGAGGGCGGCGGCCGCCTGGATAGCCGGACGGACCCTGGGCTCGAGCAGGTCGATGCCGGGAGCGGCGGTTCGGTAGACGTCGCGGTTGATCGCGATCAAGTGGGCGAGGGCGCGGCGGACTCGCGGATCGGTGTGGCCGGTGTGGCGGCAGTGGGCGAGCAGGTCGGCGTCCACGCCGAAGGCCGCGAGATGGTCGGCGGGCAGGTACACGCGCCCGCGGTCGAGATCCTCGGCGACATCGCGCAGGAAGTTGGTGAGCTGGAAGGCCTCGCCCAGCGCGGCGGCCGCGGGTTCGGCTTCGACCGTCGGCACGACGGTGCCGAGCACGGGAAGCAGCTGCAGACCGATGGCGGCGGCCGATCCGCGCATGTATTCGCGCAGCTCGGCCATCGTGGCGTAGCGGTCGCGGAAACGATGCGTGCCGGGGACGTCCATGCGCATGGAGTCCAGGAAGGTCCAGAAGTGCTCTGGATCGATCGCGAAGCGGTCGACGGTATCGGCGAGCGCGGACAGTATCTGGGCGCGCAGCGGCGAAGCTGGCGCGTCGGGAGTGTCATGCGGTGCGAATGCGCCCTGTTCGAGGGCCGTGCGTAGCTGTTTCTCGATCAGGTCTAGTTCGTTGGCGGGGCCTTGTCCGAGGGTGAGCAGCGACTCCGGCGAGGTCGAGTCGGCGCGCCCCGTTCGCGCGAGGCTCGGTTCCGCGTGGTCGACGATGTCGTCCACCATCCGCGCGAACGCGTAGAGCGCGTGCACCGCCGGTCTTCGGTGCGCCGACAACAGCCTGGTCGCGAGGAAATACGTGCGCCCGTGCTCCGCCGCGATAGTCCGGCATGCCCGATAGGCGGACACAAGGCGTACCTCCGCCTCCGCTCCGGTCGTGTGCGGGGCTATCGACGGACTGTGTCCGGGTGCGTCCGTTCTCGGTGCTTCTGGAATCGGTCCGGTCGTGGGCGGGTCTATCGACGGCCAGCGTCCGGCTGTGCCCGTTCTGCGTACCTCTAGGTCCGGGTCGTCGCCGGGTCTCGCGGCGCTCATGGACGAGAAGCGGCGGCCGCGACGTCGGCGCGCGGCATTGCCTGCTGTGGTGGCGCGGAGCGCAGGCGCAGCGGGTCCACGGTACGCAGCGAGAGCGCGGCGACGACCGCGGCGAAGGTGGCCGCCGCCACGTGCCAGAAGTTGTACAGACCGATCGAGCCGTCCGGCTGGAACACCAGCATCAACCAGGTGCACAGGCCGACCAGCACCATGAGCGTCGTGGTGGACAGCGCGAACGCGGCGGCCAGCGCCAGCGGCCACGAGTAGTACCAGGGCAGCGCGGCGGGGGAGAGGATCACGATGCCGACGAACGCGATGAGGATGCCGAACACCGCCTCGCGCTCGCTGTGCCGGAATCGCCACCAGGTCCACACCAGCACCGCGACCAGCGCCAGCGCGCACAGCGCACGGGTGACGGTGAGCACCGATTCCATGCGCAGCGGGGTGATCCAGGTGGTGGCGTGCGCCATGATGGTCGGCAGCGAGAGCCAGTTGATGATCTTCTTCGAGCCCGACAGCGCGGTCAGCCAGCCGATGCCGACGCCCGCGATGGCCGAGGCCGCGACGAACACCACCGCGAACACGCTCAGTCCGAGCCCGGCGATCTTGGCGAACGTCATGGCCGGGTGGGGCATGTCCGGTCCGGCTTTCGCGGCGTCCGGTGCGCCGTTCTCGGGCGTTGAGCTCGGATCCGCCGGCGCGTTCGGGTCCGCGGCCGCGCGTTCGGCGGCGCGGCGCTCCCGCTCGTGCAACATCCAGATCCACACCAGGAACGGCAGCGCGATGCCCGCGGTGGCCTTGATCGCCACGCCGATGGCGACGACCACGATGCCCGCCGCGTGGTGGCGCTCCAGCACCAGCGCGATGCCCGCGCACATCAGGCCGACCATCAGCATCTCGTTGTGCACGCCGCCGATGAGGTGGATGAGCACCAGCGGGTTGAGCACCGCGAGCCACAGCGCGACCGTCGGCTTGCCGCCCAGGTGCTTGGTCAGATACGGCACCGCCCACATCATCAGCGCGAGGCCGGGCAGCATCACCAGGCGCAGCGCGATGGTGCCAGCGACCACGTTGTCACCGGTGATCGCGGTGATGGCGCGGCCGAGTAGCAGGAACACCGGGCCGTACGGCGCGGTGGTGGTGGTCCAGACCGGGCTCACATTGTCCAGCAGCACACCGGGATTCGCGACGGGACCGACCTGGTAGGGGTCGAAGCCGTCACGCAGGAGCGCGCCCTGGGCCAGGTAGGAGTAGGCATCGCGGCTGAACATCGGCACCGCGAAGAGCAAAGGGAAGATCCAGATTCCGACGATCGCGCGCAACTCGTTGAGCGTCACCGCGGCGCCCGCCCGATTGCCGAGCCCGAGTGTGGTGCGGCCGAGGCGAACCCACGCGGTGATCATCAGCAGCACGCCGATCCAGATCAGGATGGTGGACAGCGCGTAGCCGTGCCCGAACCGCAGCCAGGACAGGTTCATCGCCTCGAGCAGTGGATCGCGCTGACGCACGCTGCCCGCGCCGAACCCGCCGAAGGTGATCATCACCGCGCCGAGGAAGCCGAACAGCGCGGCGTGCCCTTCGGGGCTGCGCGCGAAATCGGCGTAGGTCTGCATCCGATCCAGAAGTCCGAGCCGGTCGGCGGATCGCGAGGCGCCTGCCCCCGGGGTGCCGGGGCGACTCGACACGCGGGGCGCGGTATCGGTCGGCGGTGCGGCTGCGGCGCTCGTATCGGGGGGATGCATGTGGTGTCGGTCCCCCCGGCAAGGTCGGCGGTCGCAACCGCGAGCGAATAGGTCGGCGATCAGTTTAATGGTTCGCCGAGAACACTATCCCGCTGGTGCGGGCGGTTCATCCCCAGTAACACTCGTCGCGCCGGTAATTCGGTTTGCCGCCAGTTTTCCCGAGAGCAGCGCCGTCGGCACACCGACGCCCGGCGTGGTGCCGCAACCGGCGATAACCACGTTGTCGCTGAACTTCGGGAAATTGCGCGGCCGGAAAGGTCCGGTCTGCCGGAACAGATGCGCGACGGAGAACGGCGTGCCCGCGATCATGCCCTGCGCCTGCCAGGTGCGCGGGGTGTCCAGGTGATCGACGGTGAAGTGCTCGGCGATCCCGCGGTAGCCGCGCGTCTCCAGCACCTCGAGCAGCTCGCGCAGATAGGGGCGGGCCAGCCTGTCCCAGTCGAGCGGGGCGCTCGCCAGATTGGGGCAGGGCGCGAGCAGCGAGAACGGCTCGTGACGTCCGTCGGGCCGATCGATGTAGAGCCCGGGATCGGTCAGCGCGGGGCGGGTCAGCAGCAGTGAGGGGTCGCGCATCAGCCGTCCGCGCGCCGTGAGCCGTCCGCCGCGGCGTGGTGCTGCGGCGATCTCGTCGAAGGTGGTGTCCCATGCCGCGCCGAAGTCGATGGTGTGGTGCGCCTGGATCGGCCAGCGCGCGGCGATCTCTGCCGGGATGGTGCCGTGCGCGACCACCGCCGACGGCGCGGCCCGCAGCCCGCGCCTGGGCCGGACGCCGAAGCGTTCGACCGAGCCGATGTCGGCGGTGAGCACCACCGCGTCGCAGTCCAGCGCGTGTCCGTCGGCGGTGCGCACCCGGCGGGCCCGCCGTCCCTCGTACTCGATCCCGGTGACCTCGGTGTTCAGCCGCAGCACCCCGCCCGCGGCGGTGAACGCCTCGGCCATGGTGGCGGCGATGGCGCGCATCCCGCCCTCGGGGAAGTAGACGCCCAGCGAGGTGTCCATGTGCGGGATCGCACCGTAGACGGCCAGCGCGTCGGCGGGCGCCATGCCGGCGTAGAGCGCTTGGAAGGTGAACAGCCTGGCCAGCCGCGCGTCGGTCAGGATCCGGCCGACGCGCGGTCCGAGTCTGCCGAACCCGCCGAGGCGCACCAGGTCGGTCAGCGCGGCGCGTTTGCTCGGATACCGCACCATGTCCAGCGGCGAGTCGAAGTTGGTGTCCATGAACTCGGTGAACTCGGCGCGGTAGACGCGCGCCAGCCAGTCGCGGAGCCGTCGGTAGCGGTTCGCCTCGGCGGGGCCGCAGGTGCGGGCGACCTCGTCGGCCATGGCGTCCGCGTCGGCGAACACCCGGATGGTCGAGTCGTCGGCGAAACGCGCGTGGTAGCTCGGCGCGAGCCGGTGGATGCGCAGCGGCGCCGGGCCCGATTCGGGAGTGCGGCCGACGGCGGCCAGCGCGTCGGTGATCAGTTCCGGCAGCGTGAGCACCGTGGCGCCGTTGTCGATCTCGTAGTCCGGCCCGCGATACCTGCCGACCCGGCCGCCAGGATGATCGGCCCGCTCCAGCAGCGTGACCGATCGTCCCGCGCCGGCGAGATACAGCGCGGCGGCGAGCCCGGACAGGCCCGCGCCCACAACGACCACCCGATCGGTCGGTCCCGCAACGGTTTTCATTCGACTTCTCCTCGACCGCCGGGCACGGCGGGCTACCCGTGAAACTCTGCGTCGGCCTGCGCCGCGTCAGTTCCGGGACGACACGGCCGTTTCCGCACCGCAAGGGGCAGACCCTCGCGGTGCGGTGCTCGCTCCGCGATGATCTCATGCCTGCCGGTCGGTAGGTGGATCGCTACGCGGTGTACGGCGCCGGTCGGCTCGCCGATCCGGCGCTCGAAGACGGGGACTAGTCCTCGGTCGACCCGGTGTCCCGCGGCGCCGAACACGCACGGGGGACACGGACGCCGCGCCGGGTGGGCAGGGCGGCACCGAGGATCAGCCGACGTTCGGTCAGCGCGACCGGGGACTTCCCCCGGCGCTTGCCCGTGCTGCGCGGGGCCGGTCCTGCGCCGACCGCGATCACGCGATCAGCTGGTCCCACAACGGCTTTCATGCAATCCTCCTGGTTGCGGCCAGTGCCATACCGCGCAGTTGCTCTTTGGCGGCTGGGGTGGCCGAGCTGGAATCTATGGCGGCTAGGCCGCGGTCGGTGAGGTCGGCGATGCGGCGTTCCACTTCGTCGACGGCGCCGAGCTCGGTGAGCACGGCGCGCAGGCGCGTGACATCCTCGGCGCCGAGGTCGGTGCCGATGTTGGTGCGCAGCAGGTGCGCGGCGGACGGGTCGGTGGCGTCGGCCCGGCGCAGCGCCTCGGCGAGCAGCACGGTGCGCTTGCCCTCGCGCAGGTCGTCGCCGGAGGGTTTGCCGGTGACCTCGGGATCGCCGAACACGCCGAGCAGGTCGTCGCGCAGCTGGAAGGCGATCCCGATGTCGGTGCCGAAGGTGCGGTAGGCCGCGATCAGGTCGCGGTCGGCGGCGGCGATGGCGGCGCCGAGGTGCAGCGGGCGCTCCACGGTGTAGGCGGCCGTCTTGTAGCGATTGATGCGCAGCGCGGCCTCCACCGACTCGTCGCCGACCGCCTCGCCGTTGATGTCGAGCAGCTGACCGCCGAGCACCTCGGTGCGCATCTGCGCCCAGACCGGCGCGAACCGCGCGAGGGCGGCCGGGGCGAGCCCGGCGGTGTGAACCAGGTCGTCGGCCCAGGCCAGGGCCAGATCGCCGATCAGGATCGCGACGCTGGTGCCGAAGTGGGCGGCGTCGCCGGACCAGTCGCGCTCGCTGTGGCGCCGCTCGAAATCGACGTGCACGGTGGCGAAACCGCGGCGAGTCCGGGAGGAATCGATGATGTCGTCGTGGATGAGCGCGCACGCCTGCACCAGTTCGAGTGCGGAGCAGGCGGCGAGCACCGCGCCCGCTTCGGCGCTGTCCGGGTCGCCGCCCGCGCCGAGCCAGCCGGTCCAGGCGAACGCGGGCCTGGTGCGCTTGCCGCCGCGGAGCACGAACCGCTCCAGCGCGTCGGCGGCGTCGACGAAGACCGGGCCGAGCGGCTCGACGATGGGCCGCCGGGTGGCGAAGAACTCGGTGAGCCGGTCCTGCACGGCCGCGACGAATCCGGGCGTGCCCGGGATCGGCGTCCGCTGCGCGTCGGCGGGCGTTGCCGGGGTTCGTGTCGGAGTACCGGGTCCGGCGGACAGAGGAACCTCCAGGGTCACGGGTGTGGTCGCGCCGGTCGAGCGCGACGAGTGGTCTGTGAGCGAGCGTGTGTCACCGCCGCCCGGGTTCGGCGCGATCGCGGCGCACTCCGGTTCGGCCGCAGCGATAGTGGTGCCGTATCAGAGAATACGCGGCCATCCCATCCCGTCGGTGACCAACCTCCGCCCTGGGAAAACCACTCATGGGGTGGCCGGACATAGGACGTTTCGCGCCTTCGGACGAACCCCGCCGACGACCCCGCACGCGGCCCGAGCGGAAGCGGATATCCGCCGGACCCGGAGTGAGCAGACATGTCAGGACGGGCGTCCCACTACACTGAACCGGTGACTTTCGATTCCGTGCGGGGACGTTCGACCCCAGGGCGCCCGTCCCCGACGCCACCGATCGTCTCTGGAACGCCTTCGGTTGTGCAGAGCTTGCAGGTCCATTCGGGCCGCAACGTCCCGTTCTCCGTCGAGTTCAACCCGCCGCGCGACGCCGCGGGCGAGGCCCGGCTCTGGCGGGCGGTGCGCGAGTTCGAGCGCATGCATCCTGCGTTCGTATCGATGACCTACGGCGCGGGTGGTTCCACCAAGGACCGCACCGTGCGGGTGACCGGTGAGCTGGCCAAGGAGACCACCCTGCTGCCGGTGGCGCACCTGACCGCCGTCGGGCACAGCGTGGCCGAGCTGCGCTC
The DNA here is from genome assembly GCF_040654065.1 of Nocardia sp. NPDC050793. Lineage (NCBI taxonomy): Bacteria > Bacillati > Actinomycetota > Actinomycetes > Mycobacteriales > Nocardiaceae > Nocardia > Nocardia sp. NPDC050793. Next base: position 57,480 of record NZ_JBFAHG010000005.1, on the reverse strand, counting down.
GCTGGTCGGCGCGTACGCCGATTCCGGCATCCGCAACATTCTGGTGCTGCGCGGCGACCCGCCAGGCGACCCGCTCGGCGAGTGGCACAAGCACCCGCAGGGCGTGGAGTACGCCGAGGAACTGGTCCGCATCGTTCGCGATCTCGGCGATTTCCACGTCGGCGTCGCTTCCTTCCCGCAGGGCCATCACCGCTCGCCCGACCTGGACTCCGACACCGCCTTCCTGGCCGCGAAACTCCGTGCCGGAGCGGAGTATTCGATCACCCAGATGTTCTTCGAGGTCGAGCACTACCTGCGCCTGCGCGACCGGGTCGCGGCAGTGGATCCGATCGAGGGCGCCAAGCCGATCATCCCGGAGCTGATGCCGATCACCTCGCTGCGCACCGTGGCGCGGGCCGAGGAGCTGTGCGGCCGCCCGCTGCCCGCCGCGGTGCTGGAGCGGCTGCGCAAGGCCGCGGGCGACGGCCAGGAGGAGGACCGCGCCGCGGTGCGCGAGGTCGGCATCGAGATCGCCACGGAGATGGCGCAGCGGCTGATCGACGAGGGCGCGCCCTGCCTGCACTTCATCACCCTGAATTTCGCCAAGGCGACCAGCGAGGTACTGACCAATCTCGGCTACGGAGTCACCGCGGCGCCGATGAGCGCTTGACGACCGCACGCCAGCGCGCCCGACGGCACACAGCGTCGACGACAGCGTGGCAAGCGCACCTGTGATCGCCTGACGCCCCCGCGCCTGCGCGCCGAATGATTCAGCGCCGAATGCCCCGCCGGTCGACGACCGGCGGGGCATTCGCACATCAGGCGGCGCGTGCCGCTCCCAGCCCCCACGCCTCGGCCAGCAGCCGATGGGATTCGAGCCGGTCGGCGTGGTCGTGGGCGACGCTGGTGATCAGCAACTCGTTCGCGCCCGTGACCCGCTGCAAGGCGGCGAGCCGTTCCACCACCGTGCTCGGCGTCGCGGAGTGTGATCATTGCGCGGTCGGCACGGCTCGAACCGGATACCGCGGAGCGCTTCTCGTCCCGGCGCACGGGCGCAAGCCGACGCGCCGAAAACTAGCCGATCAACGAAACGGCTGCTGAGCGAGTTTGCCGGAGTACCGTGTCCTCACCGTGCCGACGATGAGGAGCACCGCTGTGACTTTGTTGCGCCGCTTCACCACTCTCGCCGCCGCCGCGACCGGTTCGGTCGCACTGGCCTTCGGCGTCTGCGCCCCCGCCGTGGCGGCGCCCGCCCCCGCCGAACTGCCAGGCGCACAGCAGGCTGCCGCGCCCGGCGATCTGCTCGGCGCCTATCAGTCCACCGTCGAGGCGCTGCGCGGCTTCGGCATGGAACCGTTCCTGTTCCCGTCCGCCGCGGCGTTCTGCGGTAACGGAAGCACTTTCGGTCTGGTGCCCGCCGTCGCAGGCGCGATGCCGGGACCGTGGCCCAAGTCCACGGTCACCATCCCTGGCCTCGACCTGACGGCGGTGAAGTCCGGTCAGACCATGTTCACCTTCGTGCCCTACGGCCTGGACTCGGAGAGCCGCAACACCGCGGGCATGCAGGTGGCCTGGCTGAATGTGAGCAATGGACGCGGCGGCATCGCCCAGATGGGTCCCCTCGCCGACATCTTCCGCGCGATGGTGCCAGCCGCGGTCCCCGCCGACCTGCGCCCGCAGGCCGAACGTGCCATCCAGGACGTCTTCTTCGCCGCACTCCCGGTCGGCGGCATCCGCGCGGTCCCCGTCGACACGGGCAAGGGCACCGTCCTCGCCGCCGTCTTCGGCAGCGTCGACAACGGCGAACGCACCTGCTTCTTCCTGCCGACGGTCGGCATCAGCTCGGTGCCGTAAAGCTCAGCGGCGCCGTGGTTCATCGCACACCGGCTCGGTCCTCGGACCGGGCCGGTGTCGTCTGTTCAGCCCGCGTCGATCAGCGCGCGGCCTTTCCAGCGCAGCACGCCCCGGCGTCGGGCGCGATGCGATTTCAGGACGAGGCGCTGGTACGCGGCGATGGAGAAGGGGTGCGCCGCCGCCGCGCACGCGTCGGAAAGGCGTGGGGGACCGCCGGATTCGAGTGAACGGGCCAGCAGGCGGCCGGTGACGGCGGCGGCGTAGCCGAGCGCGCCGACCCGGCGGGTCGCTCCACGGCCGAGAATGGCGGCCAGCGGGGGAAGCCAATAGCCAAGGGCCAGTACGGTTCCCACGGCCGCTGCGGCCGAGCGGGAGCCGCCGTAGGCGGACCAGAGCCAGCGGGTGTAGCCGGCCTCGACCTCTGCCGCGCCGCGATACATCCGTGTACTGGCGAGCGATCCGGCGGCGACGGCATGGGTGGTGTGACCCGCACGACGCAAGGCGCGCGCGATGTCGAGATCCTCGGTGGGGCTGCCTGCCACCGCGGCGTGACCGCCTATCGCGCGGTAGGCGGCGGCGTCGAAAACGAGGAACTGGCCGCAGGCGACGGCCGTCGAGGGGCGGTGGCCGCGGTTGCCGAGCACGATCGGCAGCGTCGACGCCCATGACCAGCAGAGCAGCGGCTGCACCAGCGCCTCGGCGACGGTCTCGGCCCGCTGGGTGGGCCACGGCGAGACCAAGGCCGTGTGCCGATCCCGGAGCGCGCGCGCCGCCGCCGCGACGGCACGCGGGGCCAGCCGCACATCGGCGTCGAGGAAGACCAGGATCGGCGCGTCGGCGAGTTCGGCCAGCCGGGCGCACGCCGCGGCCTTACCCGTCCAGCCCGGCGGCGGCTCCGTTTCCGAGCGGATCACCTCGAAGCGGGGATCGCCCGCGATCGCTTCCCGCGCGACGCTCGCCGTGCCGTCGGTGGAGCCGTCGTCGAGGACCAGCACCCGCAGGTCCGGCAGTCCGGTCTGGGCGCGTAGGTCGGCGATCAGCGCGGGCAGCCGCTCCGCCTCGTCACGGGCGGGCACGCAGACCGTGACCGGTTCGGCCGACGAGGCTTCCGCGTCCAGGCGCGGTATCGAGAACCGGTTGACCGCCGCGATTGCGCATCCCGCGAGCGCGACGGCCGCGCCCACTCGCCCGCTCAGCGCAACTGCTTGACCGACTGCCACCAACGCCGCCAGGAGAACTGGTGCTCGGGCACCTCCGGCGCGGCCGGGTTGCGATCCATGTACGCCATGGCGGCGACGATGGCCGCGACCGCGAGGGTGATGCCGCCGACGATGCCCGCCCAACCGGCGAAGGAGCGGGTGTTCGGGTCCGCGTAGCTCACTTCGGCGCGCAGCGTGGACACATCACCGGGCGGCAGCTTCCACGAGACGGTGGAATCGCCTTCGCGGTTGCCGTTCGTCTTGGCCACCCTGGCCGGGAACGCGATGGTGAACTGCACGTCGGAGCCGTGCGGCGGGACGGATTTCAGGTCGACGCGCCCGTTCAGGCTGACCAGGTCACCGGTGCGCTGGAACTGCAGCTGGAACATGCCCTGCGTCTGCTCGGACAGCAGGCCGAGCTGCTGCACCTCGCCGAAGGACAGGTCCTCGAAGAACACCTTGCTGCCTACGTATCCGTCCTGGCTGTAAGGCTCGACGCGCACCTTCGCCGCAAGCGACTCGGGCGCCTTCAACTGCGGCCCCTTGTCGTCGGGCCCCGCGGGTACCACCGCGGCCACGATTCGTCCCGATACCCGGTCGTTGGACGACACGCCCATCGACACCTGCACCCGCAGGCACCCGGCCAGTACCGGTGCCAACAGCGCCGCGAGCAGCACCGCAGCGGCTACCCGTACCCGGGTGCGTGGTGCGCGCGGCGTCGGTCGATCCGGGACATCGGGCAGCGGAAGGGCGGGACTCGGTTGCACGGCTCACATCGTGCCAGGCCGAACGCCCGAATCGCCACGCGGCAGCCGCGACACGACGACACGCGTCACCCCTTCGGCACGCCGCCGTACCCCGGCTCGCCCTGTATACCGTGCTCGCCCCGCATCCGCCCCGCTCGCCGCCGAGCGGGGCCTGGACAATTGACTGTTTGGTAAATTTTGTCTGCGATTGGGCGTGGACAGCGCTCGGGGAAGGTGGGACGGGCGTGGCGGGAGCCGCTGGAACCAAGGGAGTGCCACGCGCCGAGCGTGAGGCGCAGATCCTCGACGTCGCGGCCGCCGAGATCAGCCGGGTCGGCTACGCGGGCCTGTCGCCCGCGGTGGTGGCCGCCAAGGCGGGGGTCTCCAAGCCGCTGGTGTACGCCTACTTCGACACCAAGGACGGCCTGTACGTGGCGTGCGTTCGCCGGGCGGCGACCACGCTGGGCGACGCGATCGACGCGGCGATCGACGGGCCCGCGACGCTGGAGCTGGCCGAACGCACGCTGGCGGGCATCTTCGGCGCGCTCGAGCCGCGACCGCACGATTGGCACGTCGTCTTCGACCGTTCGCACCCGGACGAGGGACCCGCCGCCGACGCGGCCCGCGCCGCCCGGCGGCGCATCGCCGAGCAGGCGAATCGCGGGGTCGCCGCGTTCCTCGCCGGTCGCGGTCTCACCGATCCCGACGATCTGTCCGCGTTCGCGGCCGTGTGGATGGGAACCGTCACGGCCCTGGTCGGCTGGTGGCTGCGGAACCCGGGCGAGACCGCCGAGGCGATGACCGCGCGCACCCGCCGCCTGCTCGCCGCGCTCGCCTGACCCGCTCCGGCGTATCCCGTTGCTATTGCTCGTGCCGGGACCGATGCCGGGCCAGGTGGATCAGCAGCGGCACCCCGAGGGGACTCATCCCGAGCGCGCCGTACCAGGCCGAGGACGGGAGATCGAGGAAGACGGCATGGGCGACCAGGGAACCCAGCCAGGTCCAGAGGAACACCGCGACGGGGACGGCCGGGGAGGCGGCGGAACGCGGCCGGGTCGGCGCAGGAGCGGCGCGATCCCAGACCGCGAGCAGCAGCGCCATCAGCAGGCCGACACAGCACCAGCCGAGGTAATTGGTGAGCGGGATGTCCGCGAGGCCCGGCAGCCCGGAATCGGTGTCGCACCAGGTCCATTGGCCGTCGGCGACCATCTGCGGATCGAGGTACAGGTCCCAGCCCACCGCGCCGATCGTGGTCAGTGCGACGCGCACGGCGGTCCGCCGGGTCACGATGCCCGCCACGATCCACACCGGATACATCCCGCCGGTCCAGGCCAGCGGCACCAGCAGCGGTACGCCCGCGAGCGCGGGCCCGATCCGGTCCTCGGCGTACTCGTAGCAGCCGAACGGAATTCCGGTCGCCACCCCGAGCATCTCCGCGAGCAGGCCCACGCCGGAGACGATCACCAGGAAGCCCATCGCGTAACGGGTGCCGCGGGTGGCGGCGGCGTGCGCGAGCGCCGTGCCAGCGGAGAGCAGCACGATCACCACGGTGATCCGGTCGCGCGCGGTGCCGTCGGTGAGCGGATAGCCGATCTGGGCGAGCACGAGCAAGATCGCGAGCAGCGCGGGCGCGGGGTGGCGCATCGACCGCACCCGCGACCACGTCAGCCGCGCGCTCGTCCGATGTTCCCGCGTCCCCGAGGCCGTCATCGTCTGCGCGGAAAGGGGAATCGCCTGCGGCCGGCGTCGCGGAGGACGAGCCGCGCCGCGGTCCGCCCGCTCGCGCCGGAGACGCCGCCGCCGGGATGGGTGGACGCGCCCGTCAGATACAGGCCGGGCGCGCCGGGCACCCGCTGACCCGAGAGCTCGGGCAGCGGCCGCCACAGCATCATCTGGTCCAGCGACATCTCGACGTGCATGACATTGCCGCCGCGCAGCCCCATCTCCCGCTCCAGGTCGACCGGCGTCTGCACGAACCGCTGCCGCACGGTGGCCGCGAAACCCGGTGCGTAGGAATCGACTTCGGCGACGATCCGGTCACCCTCGCGCTCGGCGTGCGCGGCCCAGTCGCTGCCGTCGGCCAGCCGATAGGGATGCCACTGCGCCCACAGCGACAGCTGATGCTCGCCGGGCGGGGCGATGCTCGGATCCAGCGCGCTGAAGCTCATCGCCAGCACCACCGGCCGCGGCGGCAGGTCGCCCGCCAGCGCGGCGCCGTGCGCGCGCCGCAGCTGGGCGCGATCGGACACCAGGAACTGGAGGCCGCGCGCGGATTCCGTCGCCGAGGCTCCCTGATAACCGGGCAACGCGCTCGTCGCGACCCGCACCACCATGCCGATGCCGGGCCCGACCCGGATGCGCCGCTGCCAGTCGTCCAGCGTGGCACCGTCGAAACCGCCCGCGCGCAGCAGGTCCAGGGTGGTGAGCACGTGCGCGCCCGCGATCACCGCGTCGGCGCGCAGGCCGCGCCCGGACGCGGTACGCACCAGCCAGCCGTCACCCACGCGTCCGATGGAGGTGACCGCGTCGCCTGCCGTCACCGTCGCACCGTCGGCACGCAGCCGCGTGACCAGCGCCGCGCTCAACGCGCCGCTGCCGCCGACCGCCCGCCCCGGCGGCAGCGTGTGCATCAGCGCCGCGAAGCCGACCATCGGGGCCGTTCCCGGTTCCGACATCGGCGGACCGGACTGCGCGCCGAACCAGGCCAGCGACGCCTTGAGCCGTTCGTCGCGAAACCAGGTGTCCAGCAGCGCGTCCCCGGACTGGAGGAACTCCCTGGACAGCGCGCTGCCGCCGGCCTTGGCGTCCAGTCCCCAGAACGAGCGCAGCAGATGGCCGGGCTTCGGCGCGCCGCCGAACGCGCGCATCACCCGCGCGCTGCGCGGACCCCACACCGCGACGAACCGCCGATACGCGTCGGCGTCGGCCGTCCCGCACGCCGCGGCGATGGACGCGCAGGTCGCTTCGAGGTCGCGATGGAAAACGAGCGGCGGGCGTCCCTCGGCGTCGGCGGGGGTGAAGCCCCAGGGATCGCAATCGCTATAACGGAGTCCGAAGCGATCCAGCTCCAGCTCCTCGATGATCCCGGTGTGCCGGATCATGATGTGTGCCGAGGAGCCCCGGTCCACCAGGTGTCCGGGGAACCGCTCGACCGTCGACACCGCGCCGCCGAGCACCTCGTCCCGCTCCAGCACCTCGACCCGGTGTCCGTCGCGCGCCAGGTAGCAGGCCGCCACCAGCGCGTTGTGCCCGGAACCGACGACTACGACGTGCACGGCCGTGCCTCACCGCCGTCGGCATGCGCCGCGCTCGCCGCCGCGCCGAGGCCGCGTCCGCTCACAGCGGCAGCCGCCTGCCGAGGATCGCGAACGGCCGGTTGTCGCCCGCGAACACGAAATGCCGGATGACGTCGGCGAATCCCTCCCGGCGATAGAGCCGCCACGCGCGGTTCCCCTCGCCCGCCACCTCGGGCGTGGACAGCAGCACCGCGCTCTCCGTCCGGTTCTGGAGCAGCCTGCGCAGCAGGATCTCGCCGATGCCGCGACCCTGTGCGCTCGGGTGCACGTGTAGCTCGGTCAGCTCGAAGTAGTCCGAAAGCAGTTCGCGCGCAGAGTGTTCCGGCCAGCCGGAGCGGCGCATCCCGCTGTGCACCTGCTGGTGCCACCACTGGTGCGGCGCGCCGCGATAGCCGTAGGCGATGGCGACGATGGACGAGGTGCGCAGGTCGACGCGGCCGTCCTCGTCGGGCAGCAGCGCCGCGACCGCCTGCCAGCCCGCGCGGGTGGTGTGCTCGGTCCACATCGGCGCGCGGTGATTCTCGGTGCCGCGTGGATAGTCCATCGCGGCAACATAGACCGCTAGCGCGTCGTGCAGCCGGTAGCGCAGGTCCGCGACCGAGAGGTCGACGACGACGGGTGCGGGTGCGGGTGAGTGGTGTGGCTTGACGGCTGTCATGGCTCTCGTCGGACCGCGCGGACGCGGAAAGTTGTCGGTGGGCGTCTCTATATTCAAGCTCAATTCAAACGTTCGAATACCTGTTCGGTCCGCGCGGTGCACGAGGACCGGTGGGTGTACGAGGGCGGAGGGACGTGCCGATGAGTCGGATCGAGCAGCCGGGGCAGCCCGGCAAAGCGGGGAAACTGCTGAAGAAGGCCGACGGACTGCTGATGCAGGCAGCGGCGGAGACCGACCCGAGGGAGCGGTTTCGCACCTCGTATCTGGCCGCGCTGCGCGGCGCGGGCGCGGTGCTCGCGTTCACCGGCGCCGACGCGGCGCCGCGCGCCCGCTCGCGCAACGCGTGGGTCTTGTTGCAGCGCGCCGCGCCCGAGTTCGTCATGTGGGCCGACTACTTCAGCGCCCGCTCCGAATTGCGCGCCGCGCTGGAGGCCGGACTGGACCGCGAAGTCGACGAGCGGCAGGCCGACGAGTTCTCTTCGCGGGTGGGCGCATTCCTGCACGACGTGGAAGATCTGCTGAACTCGGCCGCTCGGTTACGGCCCGCGCCGGGATGGACCGGAGGCATGACCGCTTAGTTATCACCGAGAAGGTGGTACGGCCCTGATCGAACTCGTATCATTGGTGACAGATAGCCGCCAAGGTCGGCTATCTGTCGCCTACCCGGAGGCGACAAGCCACGTCCTAGTGCCGGGGGAGGTACCGTGCCACTCTCCGAGCACGAGCAGCGCATGCTCGAACAGATCGAGAGCGCGCTCTATGCTGAGGATCCGAAGTTCGCCTCGTCCGTCCGCGGCGGACGCCTTCGCTCGACCTCGAGTCGTCGCAGACTCCAGGCCGCGGCCTTGTTCGTCCTCGGTCTGTTTCTACTGGTCGCCGGTATCGCCGCTCCGGTGAAGCCTGGTGGCTTTCCGATCATCAGCCTGATCGGATTCATCGTCATGTTCGGCGCCGGCGTGCTTCTGCTGCTCGGCACCTCCAAGGGCGGCGCCCGTGGCGCGCGTTCCGGCGAGGCGCCCACCAGCGGGCCGGGCGGTGGCGGATCGAGCGGACCTGGGCGTCAGCGCAAGTCCGGTGGTTTCTCCGAACGCATGGAGGATCGCTTCCGGAGACGGTTCGAGCAGGAGTAGCTCGGCTGTAACCTGAAAATCTTCATCACAGCAGGCGACGCCGCACCAGCAACGGGTGCGGCGTCGCCTGCTCCTGTTTCCGGGACTTTCGACCCCCGCTAGGTCGGTCCCACATCTCCCCACGGCGTTCCCCACCTTCCCCCAGAACCACCCCCTTTCGGCTCGAGGGCCTTGGCTACCAGGGCGGTTTGCTGGATGTTTTCGGGGAGCGACGCGCCGATGTCCGCGTGTCGGCAGAACACGTAAAAAGTTCCCCACCCGGTGATAGCTGGGATGACCTGCGAAATCGTCTCGGCGGGGAGCCAGATCACCTCCACTTTCGATTGAAAGTGGGGGAAAGTGGGGTAATGTGGAGCGCGCACTACAGGAGAGGCCATCCAGAGAGGTGATCCGGTAGGGAGGTATCGAGTTGTTTCTCGGTACCTACACACCTCGGCTGGATGACAAAGGGCGACTCACGTTGCCTGCGAAGTTTCGAGACGATCTGGCGGGAGGGTTGATGGTCACGAAGGGTCAGGACCACAGCCTTGCCGTGTACCCCAAGGAAGAGTTCACCGCGCTCGCTCGGCGAGCCGCGGCCGCGTCTCGCAGCAATCCGCAGGCCCGCGCATTCGTCAGGGCACTCGCGGCCGGAACCGATGAACAGCGTCCGGACGCACAGGGCCGCATCACGTTGTCGGCCGATCATCGGCGCTACGCGAACCTGGACCGGGATTGCGTGGTGATCGGCTCGGTCGACTTCCTCGAGATATGGGACAAGCAGGCGTGGGAGTCCTACCTCGCCGAGCACGAGGAGGATTACGCGCAAGCGAGAGACGAGTCGCTGGGCGGAATCTTCTAGCCCGAGCGGACGAGTGCCACGCGGCCTCTGCCCGGACGCGGACCCTGGCGTACTTCCCCGACGCCAGGTGCCGTTGTTCGGTCAGAGACCACGGGGCACTCGTCTTCGACAGCAGCTTCTTTTACCAAAAGCACTGTGGAACAAGGCGACCCGTGTGCGATGGTCGAACGTTCGACGATCGAGACGCTCGCCGTCCGGTGCAAACGACGAGCGAGAATCCGGGAGGTCGAGGTGAACCGTGAACAGCACGGCCCCCGGCATGTTCCGGTTCTGCTCGGCCGCGCCGACGAACTGCTGGGCCCGGCGCTCACCGAGCCGGGCGCCGTCTACGTCGACGCGACCCTCGGTCTCGGCGGTCACGCCGAACATTTCCTGCGCACCTATCCCGGACTGCGACTGGTCGGGCTCGACAGGGACACGAACGCGCTCCGCCTGGCCGAAGCGCGGCTGCGTCCCTTCGCCGACCGAATCACATTGGTGCACACCACCTATGACGGTATCGCCGACGCGCTGACGCAGGCCGGGCTGGATCCGGTGGATTCGGTGAGCGGCATCCTGATGGACCTCGGCGTCTCCTCGATGCAACTGGACGAGGCCGAACGCGGCTTCGCCTACTCCGTCGACGCCCCGCTGGACATGCGGATGGACCCGACGACCGGGATCACCGCCGCCGACGTGCTCAACACCTACAGTCACGGCGATCTCGCCAGGGTGCTGAAGACCTACGGCGAGGAGCGCTTCGCGGGCAAGATCGCCTCGGAGGTGGTGCGCCGCCGTCAGCAGCGGCCGTTCACCACGAGCGCCGAGCTCGTCGAACTGCTCTACGCGACCATCCCGGCCGCCGCAAGGCGGACCGGCGGGCATCCCGCCAAGCGCACCTTCCAGGCGCTTCGGGTGGAGGTCAACGGCGAGCTCGACTCGCTGCGCGCCGCGCTGCCCGCCGCGCTGGACGCGTTGCGGATGGGCGGCCGGATCGTCGTCATGTCCTACCAGTCGCTGGAGGACCGGGTCGTCAAGCAGGAGCTGGCGCCGCGGATCACCTCCCGCACCCCGGTGGACCTACCGGTCGAATTGCCCGGTATGGGACCGGAATTCCGGATGCTCACCCGCGGCGCCGAGAAGGCGACCGAGCGGGAAGTCGAAGAGAACCCGCGGGCCGCGCCGGTGCGTATGCGGGCGGCCGAACGGATTCAGGAGAAGGGATGAGTGTGACGACATCGAGCTGCAGCTCGGCTGCCGTCGTGCTCATCGGACGTCCGTCCACGACCGGAGCCGCCTCGCGCGGCCCGATCGTCGCGGATCGCACGTCGACGGGGTGGGGGTGTTCTTGCGGAACAGAGGAGGCGACGACACCATGAGTATCCGAACGCGTACGGTCGAGTCGCCAGGTCGAGTCGCTCGTCGAGTGCAAGCCGCCGAACGGGTGAAATCCGGTGCGGCGCAGCGGGCTTACGCCAAGCGCAAGACGCGCGCCGAACACCGGACCGACACCGCACTGCTGCCGACCCGCAGGTCGGTGATGGCCGCGCGGATCCCGTTCGTCGCGGCGATCATCGCGATGCTCGGCTGCGGTCTCGCGCTCACCCTGTTGCTCACCACCAGGGCGGCCGAGGACAGTTACCAGCTCAGCGACGCCAGGGAGCTCAACAGGAAGCTCTCCGAGGAGCGTGCCGGTCTGCAGCGCGAGGTCGAGGCCGCCGATTCCGCCCCCGAACTCGCGGCCCGCGCCCGCGAACTGGGCATGATTCCGGCGAATGACCCGGCCCGGCTGGTGATCGAGCCGGATGGCACGGTGACGGTGATCGGCACGGAGGCTCCCGCGCAGGGCGCGCCCGCGCCGCCGTTGAACGTGCCGCCCAAGCCGTCGACCACCCAGCCAGGGCACGCGCAGGCGCAGGGCGAGCGCGTCGTGCCGGTCTCGACCACGCCGCCCGCAGGCAGGCCTGCCGCCGGGCAGGCGAACGGCACGCAGGCGAACGGCACGCAGGCCAACGGCACGCAGGCCAACGGTGCGCAGGCGAACGCGCCGAGCCCGATGCCCGCCGCGCCGCCTCCTCCGCCGTCCCCGGTCCCGTCGCCCGCCGAGACGCCGCAGCCTGCGGCCCAGAATCCGGTGGCGGCAGCGGATCCCGCGGCACAGGCGCAAGGACCGGCTGGGCAGGCACCGGGACCCGAAGCGGCACAGAACCCTGCCGCACCGCAGCCTGTGGCGCAGGTACCCGCCGACCAGCTGGCCGCACCGCCCGAGGCGCAGGTGGCACCGCCGCCCGAGCCGCTCGACCAGCAGGGGGGCATCCGATGAACCGGACCAGGCCCGCGCCGCGCAAGCGGCGCGGGCCGGTGGTATCGGGGACCGCGAGATCGCGCGCCGCCGCCGAGCGTCCGGCGCGGTTGCGGCTGGGGGTCGGCCGGATCGTCATGCTGGTCGCGCTGGCCGTCGTCGCGGTCCAATTGCTGTATATCCAGAGCATTTCCGCGCCCGGACTGTCCGCGCAAGCGGCCAGCCAGCGCACCGTCCGGCTGACCGACGAGGCCACCCGCGGCCCGATCACCGATCGCAACGGCAAGTCGCTGGCCTTCACGGTGTCCGCGAAATCGCTGCACTTCCAGCCCGTTCAGGTGCGCAAGGATCTCGAGGCCGCCCGCGCCGAGAGCGCGAAGGCGCCCGATCCGGACGAGCGGCTCGAGGCGATCGCGAAGACGATCCACGACAAGCTGGGCAAGAAGGCGCCCAGCGAGGCGGACCTGCTCGCCAAGCTGCGCAGCGAGGAGACCTTCGTCTATCTCGCGCGCAATGTGGACCCGCGGATCGCCGCCGAGATCACCGTGGATTTCCCCGAGGTCGGCGCCGAGCGCCAGGACGTGCGCGAATACCCGGGCGGATCGCTGGCCGCCAACATGATCGGCGCGACCGGATGGGACGGGCACGGGCTGATCGGCCTGGAATCCTCGCTGGACTCGGTGCTCGCGGGCACCGACGGCTCGCACACCTACGATCGCGGTTCCGACGGCGCCGTCATTCCCGGCAGCTGGCGCGACAAGCAGCCCGCCGTGAACGGCAACGGCGTCGAACTCACCCTCGACTCCGACCTGCAGTACTACGTGCAGCAGCAGGTGCAGCAGGCCAGGCAGCAGTCCGGCGCGCAGGGCACCTCGGCCGTGGTGCTGGACGCCAGGACCGGCCAGGTGCTCGCCATGGCCAACGACAGCACCTTCAATCCGACGCTGGGCCCACAGAACTGGGGCTCGGCCAAGACCAGCAACCCGTCGGTGAGCGACCCGTTCGAACCCGGTTCGGTGAACAAGATCGTCACCGCGGCCGCGGCCGTCGAATACGGGCTCACCACTCCCGACGAGGTGCTCCAGGTTCCCGGCTCGATCCGGATGGCTGGCGTCACCGTCGGCGACGCCTGGAACCACGGCGTCGTGCCCTTCACGACCACCGGCATCTTCGCGAAGTCGTCCAACGTCGGCACCCTGATGCTGGCCCAGCGCGTCGGCGAGGACCGCTACGCGGACATGCTGAACCGCTTCGGTCTCGGGCAGCGCACCGGTGTCGGCCTGCCGGGCGAGTCCGCCGGTCAGGTGCCGTCGCGCGACCAGTGGTCCGGTGGCACCTTCGCCAATCTGCCGATCGGACAGGGCCTTTCGATGTCCACCTTGCAGATGACGGGAATGTATCAGGCCATCGCCAACGACGGCCTGCGTATCCCACCGCGCATCGTGAAGGCCAAGATCTCGCCGGACGGCGCGCGCACCGAGGAGCCGCAGCCGGACGGCATCCGGGTGGTGAGCACGCAGACCGCGCAGACGTTGCGCCAAATGTTCCAGGCGGTGGTGCAGCGCGATCCGATGAACGCCGAACAGAACGGCACCGGCTGGCCGGCCGCGATCGAGGGCTACCGGATCGCGGGCAAGACGGGCACCGCGCAGAAGATCGATCCGGGCTGCAAGTGCTACTCGAGCTCCAGCTACTGGATCACCTTCGCTGGCATGGCGCCTGCCGACAACCCGCGATACGTAATCGGCTTGATGCTGGACAACCCGGTGCGCAGCTCCGACGGCACCGGCGGTCAGTCGGCCGCGCCGCTGTTCCACAGCATCGCGTCGTGGGCGCTGCAGCGCGATCGGATCCCGCCGACGACCGCCCCGGCACAGACGTTCGTCCTGCAGGCTGGTGTGTGATTCCGGCTTGTCGAATCGTCGTATTTCCGCGCCCCGGCGCGGCAACACCGAGCCGCGTTGTTCCCCGGTGAGCCCGCGTCGGTAACCTGACTCGTCACCATAGTCCGTGCTGTCCAATGCTCTGTCCGAGAGGAGCGAGGTGCCCGCGCAGTCCAGCCCGCCCGCGTTGCGGCCGGTCGACCCGCCGTCGACACCGCTGACCACCGTGCTGGAGTTGACCGGCGCCCGTCCGTCGGCGACGATGCCCGGCGATTTGGTGGTCACCGGAATCGAGCAGCGTTCGAACGCGGTGTGTGCCGGCGATCTGTTCGCCGCACTGCCCGGCTCGCAGTCGCACGGCGCGCGCTTCGCCCGCGACGCCGTCGAGCGCGGCGCGGTGGCCGTGTTCACCGACGCCGAGGGCGCGCGGCTGGCCGGGGAGCTGGGCGTGCCGGTGCTGGTGCGCGAGCGGCCGCGCGAGGTGCTCGGCGAGCTCTCCGCGGCGCTGTACGGCAACCCTTCGCAGCGGCTGCGCATCGTCGGCATCACCGGCACCTCGGGCAAGACCACCACCTCGTATCTGGTGGAGGCCGGGCTGGCCGCCTCCGGTCTGACCACCGCACTGATCGGCACCATCGAGACCAGGATCGGCGGCCGCCGGGTGCCGAGCGCGCTGACCACCCCCGAGGCGCCGCAGCTGCACGCGATGTTCGCGCTCATGGTCGAGCAGGGTGTGGACGCGGTGGTGATGGAGGTGTCCAGCCACGCGCTGGCGCTCGGCCGGGTCGACGGCGTGCGCTTCGCGGTGGGCGCGTTCACCAACTTGTCCCAGGACCACCTGGACTTCCACGCCGATTTCGAGGACTACTTCGGCGCCAAGCGCAGGCTTTTCGACCCGGCGTCGGCCGTCGCTGCCGGTACCTCGGTGATCTGCGTCGACGACGACTGGGGCCGCCGTCTGGCCGCGAGCCTGGCCGCGCCGACCACCGTCGCGACCACCGGGCCCGCGGACTGGCACGTGGCGGGCGCGGTCGCCGCGCACGGCGGCGAGCAGCGGTTCACCGCCGCGGGCCCCGACGCGAATGTCGATGTGCGACTGCGTCTTCCCGGCCGCTACAACGTCGCCAACGCGCTGCTCGCGGTGGCCGTGTGCGCCGCGGCGGGCGTCGATCCCGCCGTCGCCGCGCCCGCGCTGGCTGCCGTCGACGTGCCGGGCCGGATGCAGCGCGTCGAGCGCGGCCAAGATTTCCTCGCCGTGGTCGACTACGCGCACAAGCCCGCCGCGCTGGAATCGGTGATCGCCACGCTGCGCGTCCACCTGGCCGCCGACAATCCGGTCGCGCCCGGTCGCTTGGCCGTGGTAGTCGGCGCGGGCGGCGACCGCGACGCGGTCAAGCGTCCGCTGATGGGCGAGGTCGCGGCCAGGGGAGCGGACCTGCTGATCATCACCGACGACAACCCGCGCTCCGAGGCGCCGGCCGAGATCAGGGCCGCGATCGCCGCGGGCGCGCTGGCCGTGCCCGCGGGCGAGCGCGGTGAGGTCCGGGAGATCGGCGACCGCGCCGCGGCCATCGCCGCCGCGGTGGACTGGGCAGGGCCCGGCGACGCGGTGCTGGTCGCGGGCAAAGGTCACGAGGCGGGCCAGGAGATCCAGGGCGTGAAACACCCATTCGACGACCGCGATGTCCTGGCGGACGCCTTGTCGCGCAAGGCAGCCGCGGAGGCGCGGGCATGAACTTTCAGGCGGCACAGCATGTTCAGCGAGCACAGCGAAGTCCGCACGGGACGGACGCGGAGGACTTGACGGTTTCATGATCGAGATGACACTGCGGGAGATCGCGGACGTCGTCGGCGGCACGCTGCACGATGTACCGGACCCGGAGGTTCGAGTGACCGGTTCGGTCGAATTCGATTCGCGCCGAATCGGTTCCGGTGATCTGTTCCTCGCCCTCCCTGGCGAGCGGGCCGACGGACACGAGTACGCGGCGGCCGCGGTGGCCGCGGGCGCGGTGGCGGTGCTCGCCGCGCGCCCGGTCGGTGTGCCCGCCATCGTGGTGACGCCGAGCCCGGGCCAGGTGCCCGCGACTTCCGTTGCGCTGATCCATGATTCGGACGGCTCCGGTGCCGCGGTGCTGGTCGCGCTTGCCGCCCTGGCCCGCGCCAGCGTCGAGCGGCTCACCGCGGCGGGAGCGACGGGCCCGGAGGCGGTAGCGCAGCGTGACCACGCAGGGCCCCGCGACCGCCGCCGATCGGACACCGCGGCCGGTGGCCTCACCGTCGTCGGGGTCACCGGGTCCTCCGGCAAGACCTCGACCAAGGATCTGCTGGCCGCGGTGCTCGCGCCGCTCGGCCCGGTCGTCGCGCCGCCCGGTTCGTTCAACAACGAACTCGGCCATCCGTGGACCGCGCTGCGCGCCGACGAGAAGACGCGCTTCCTGGTACTGGAGCTCTCCGCGCGCGGCCCCGGCCACATCGCCGCGCTCGCCGCGGTGGCGCCGCCGAGCATCGGCGTCGTGCTCAATGTCGGCACGGCGCATCTCGGCGAGTTCGGCAGCCGCGAGGCCATCGCGCAGACCAAGGGCGAACTCGTCGAGGCGCTGCCCGCGACCGGTCTCGCCGTGCTCAACGCCGACGACCCGCAGGTTGCCGCGATGGCCGCACGTACTAGCGCCAAGGTGGTGCGGGTCGGCCAGGCGGGCAATGCCGACATCAGGGCGAGCGACATCCGGCTGGACGCCGAGGCGCGCGCCGGGTTCACGCTGCACACCCCGGCGGGCAGCACGCCGGTTCAGCTCGCCGTGCACGGCGAGCATCAGGTGGGCAACGCGCTCGCCGCCGCCGCGGTCGCGCTGGCCTGCGGCGCCGATCTGGCCACCATCGCGCGGGCGCTCTCCGGCGCAGAGCGGGTGTCGGAGCGCCGGATGGACGTGCGCACCACCGCGGACGGCGTCACCGTCGTCAACGACTCCTACAACGCCAACCCGGATTCGGTGCGCGCCGCGCTCAAGGCGCTGGTGACGATGTCGCGCGCGGGCGAGACGCCGCGGCGCAGCTGGGCTGTACTCGGCGAAATGGCCGAGCTGGGTGCGGAATCCGTGGTCGAGCACGACGGCATCGGCAGGCTCGCGGTGCGTCTCGACGTGGACCGCCTCGTCGTCGTCGGCACCGGAAGGCCCTCCCGCGCGATGCACCAGGGAGCGGTGATGGAAGGCTCATGGGGCGAGGAGTCGGTCCTCGTGCCCGATATCGGCGCGGCCATCGCGCTGCTCGACGACGAGGTCGAGGCGGGCGATGTGGTGCTGGTCAAGGCGTCGAAGTCGGTCGGCCTCTGGGCGGTCGCCGAACACTTGACCGGCGCGGAACGTGCCGCGGGACGCGACGGCAACGCGGAGGCAGGGCAGTGAGCGAGCGGAGCGAGCGAGCCATGGGGACACCGGCTATCGGCCGTACGGCTGTGTCGATCGTCAGCGAGGTGGAGGCGTGAGCGAGCGGAGCGAGCGAGCCATGGGCACAGCGGCTATCGGCCGAACGACTGCGCCGAGCGTCAGCGAGGTGGAGGCGTGAGGCAGATTCTATTCGCGGCGGCTATCGCCCTCGCGGTGTCGATTCTGTTGACCCCGCTGCTGATCCAGTTCTTCGCCAAGCAGGGCTTCGGCCAGGAGATCCGGGTCGACGGCCCGGCCAGCCACCAGGCCAAGCGCGGCACGCCGACCATGGGTGGCGTCGCCATCCTGATCGGCATGTGGGCCGGTTACCTCGGCTCGCATCTGATCGGCATCGGCTACGACGCCGAGGGACCGACCGCGTCGGGCATGCTCGTCCTCGGATTGGCCACCGCGCTGGGCGCGGTCGGCTTCACCGACGACTTCATCAAACTGCGCAAGCAGCGCAATCTCGGCCTCACCGCTGCGGGCAAGTACATCGGACAGCTCACCTCGGCGGTGATCTTCGGTGTGCTCGCGCTCCAGTTCCGTGGCGAGAACGGCCTGACGCCCGCCAGCCGCCACCTGTCCTACGTACGCGACATCAACACGGTGTCGGCCGGTGTGATCATCTTCCTGGCGTTCGTCTGCTTCGTGGTCGTCGCCTGGTCCAACGTCGTGAACCTCACCGACGGCCTGGACGGACTGGCCGCCGGATCGATGAGCCTGGTGCTCGGCGGCTACGTGATCATCACGTTCTGGCAGTACTACCACGCGTGCGCGACCAAGCCCGAGACCGGTTGCTACAACGTGCGCGATCCGCTGGACCTGGCGCTGGTCTGCGCGGCGGGCGCCGCGGCGTGCATCGGCTTCCTGTGGTGGAACGCCGCGCCAGCCAAGATCTTCATGGGCGACACCGGATCGCTCGCGCTCGGCGGTCTGCTCGCGGGCATCTCCATCACCACCAGGACCGAGCTGCTCATGATCGTGATGGGCGCCCTGTTCGTGGCCGAGGGCGTGTCGGTGGTGTTGCAGGTTGCGGTCTTCCGCACCACCCGCAACCGATTGTTCAAGATGGCGCCGTTCCATCACCACTTCGAGCTCAGCAAATGGGCCGAGACGACTGTGATCATTCGGTTCTGGCTCTTGGCCGCCATGGCCTCGGCAGTCGGCCTCGGTCTGTTCTACAGCGAATACCTCTCCGCGGTCGGGTGAACTAGCGATGGTCGAACATTCTCCGCGGGCCCTCCGATCTCCGGGGCCCATGCTCGAATTCCTGCGTGGCCGTGACGTGCTCGTCGCGGGCTGGGGCGTCTCCGGTCGCTCGCTGGTGGAACCGCTGCGCGATATCGGCGCGCATCCGGTGGTCACCGACGCGGGCGCCAAGGCGCTCGCCGAGGCCGCCGAACTCGGCCTGGAAGTGGCCACCTGCGTGGAGCTGGAATCCGCCGACCTGAGCCGCTTCGCGCTGGTCATCACCAGCCCGGGCTGGCGGCCGGATTCGCCGGTGCTGGTCTCCGCGGTCACCGAGGGCATCCCGGTGTGGGGCGACGTCGAATTCGCCTGGTGGGTCGACCAGGCCAGGATCTACGGCCCGGTGCGCAAATGGCTGGTGGTGACCGGCACCAACGGCAAGACCACCACCACCCAGATGACCCATTCGATCCTGCGCGCCGCGGGCATCGCCAGCGTCGCCTGCGGCAATATCGGCACCCCGATCCTGGACGCGCTGCGCCGCAATCCCGGCCCGCAGGTGCTCGCCGTGGAACTGTCCTCGTTCCAGCTGCATTGGGCGCCCTCGGTCCGGCCGGAGGCGGGCGTGGTGCTGAATGTCGCCGAGGATCACCTGGATTGGCACGGCGGTCTGGATGCGTACGCGGCCGCCAAGGCGCGGGCGCTGGTCGGCCGGGTCGGCGTGGTCGGTCTGGACGACCCGGTGGCGGCCTCGCTGGCCCGTCGCTCCAAGGCCCGCCGCACCGTCGGCTTCCGCATCGGCGTGCCCGCCGACGGCGAGCTGGGCGTGGTGGACGGCAAACTGCTCGACCGGGCGTTCACCAAGGCGGCGATCCTGGCCGAGGTCGGCGACATCAGCCCGCAGGGGCCAGCCGGAATCGCCGACGCGCTCGCCGCGGCCGCGCTGACCAGGGCTATCGATGTGGCGCCGCAGTTCGTCAAGGAGGGTCTGCAGGAGCACAGGGTCGGCCCGCACCGGGCGGCCTTCGTGCGCGAGCTGGCAGGTGTCGAATTCGTCGACGACTCCAAGGCCACCAATCCGCACGCCGCGCGGTCATCGATCCTGGCGCACCCGCAGGTCATCTGGCTTGCGGGCGGCCAGCTCAAGGGCGCGGGCGTGGAAGACCTGATCGAGGAGGTCGCCGACCGGCTCGTCGCCGCGGTGCTGATCGGGTCCGACGCGCCGGTGCTCGCGGCCGCGTTGGCGCGACACGCGCCCGAGGTCCCCGTCGTCGAGGTGCGCGCGGGGGACGATGCTGTGATGGCCGACGACCCGTCCAGATCCGACAAAGCCGACGCCGTCATGGCGCAGGCCGTGCGTGTCGCCGCCGGATTCGCCCGCTCGGGAGACACCGTGCTGCTGGCGCCCGCGGCCGCCTCCCTCGACATGTTCGCCGACTACACCCACCGCGGACGCAGTTTCGCCACCGCGGTGCACACGCTGGAAGACGGTGACATCGGGCGGCAGCTATGACGGAGACGACGCGGCGGCTGCGCGGCGCCAAGACCGAGCCGAAGGGTTCGCGCGGCGCGCAGGCGCCGGCGGCCCGGTTCGTGGCCTGGCTGGCGCGCCCGCTCGCGTCGTTCCATCTGATCGTCACCATCGCGACGCTGCTCACCGTGCTCGGGCTGGTGATGGTGCTCTCCGCGTCCAGCGTCGAGGCATACGCCGAGCGCGGTTCGGCCTACTCGTTGTTCGTCCAGCAGGCCATGTTCGCCGCGCTCGGCTGCGTGCTGTTCTATCTCGCGCTGCGCATTCCGATTCGCAGGCTGCGGCAGTGGTCGTTCCCGGTGTTCGCGCTGTCGGTGCTCGCGCTGGTGCTGGTGCTCATTCCCGGCATCGGCAGCGAGGTGCAGGGCTCGCGGCGCTGGTTCGACCTCGGGCCGGTGTCGGTGCAGCCCTCCGAGATCGTCAAGGTGACGTTCGTGGTGTGGGGCGCGCACCTGCTGGCCTCGCGCCGGTCGGAGAAGGCGACGCTGAAAGACATTCTGGTGCCGCTGGTTCCAGCGGGCATGCTGGTGTGTCTGCTCGTGGTGCTCGAGCCCAACCTGTCCACCACCATCGCGCTCGGCATCGTGCTGGCCGCGCTGCTGTGGTTCGGCGGGCTGCCGGTGCGGCTGTTCGTCACCATCGCGGTGTCCGGTGTGGTCGCCGCGGGGGTGCTCGCGCTCTCCGCCGGCTACCGCTCGGATCGCATGCGCGCCTTCTTCAATCCCGGCGAGGACCCGCAGGGCATCGGCTACCAGGCGCGCCAGGCGCAGTACTCGCTGGCCGACGGCGGCATCTGGGGCCGCGGGCTCGGACAGAGCAGGGCCAAGTGGAGCTATCTGCCGAACTCGCACAACGACTTCATCTTCGCCATCATCGGGGAGGAACTCGGTTTCCTCGGTTGCGCGCTGGTGCTCGGGCTTTTCGCGCTGTTCGTCTACACCGGCCTGCGCATCGCGAGCCGTTCGGTGGACCCGTTCCTGCGGTTGCTGACCGCGACGGCGACCACCTGGATCACCGCGCAGGCGCTGATCAACGTCGGATACGTGGTCGGCCTGCTCCCGGTGACCGGTCTGCAGCTGCCGCTGGTCTCGGCGGGCGGTTCCTCGCTGGCCATCACGTTGTTCATGTTCGGCGTCATCGCCAACGCCGCGAGGCACGAGCCGGAGGCGGTGTCGGCGCTGCAGGCCGGGCAGGACGGGCGGTTCAGCCGCCTGCTGCGACTGCCCAAACCCGAGATCTACTCGCCCGCCAAGGCGGAGGCCGCCAGGGCGCGCAGCGCCGCCAAGGCCGCGGCGCAGCGGGCCCGCACCGAACGATCCAGGCAATCCGACCGGTCGCGCCAGGCGTTGCCGCGGCGCGGGCAATCCGGCGCACCGGCTCGGCGCCGCTCGCCGGAGAGCAGGGGCACCAGTTCACTGCGTGCCACCAGGGCCTGGGAGCCGAACTATCCGATGCCACATGCAAGAGAACGGGGAAGATCCAGGTGAGTGCACCGCGGCGCGAGCAACAGGCCCGGAGCAGCAGCGTGACCACGGAGGGACCGGGGAGTGCCGCGAATCCAGTACAGCGGCCCGCGAAGGGATCCGGACTTTCGGTGATCGTCGCGGGCGGTGGCACGGCGGGACATGTCGAACCGGCCCTGGCCGTCGCCGACGCGCTGCGGCGCCTCGACGATTCGATCCGGGTCACGGCGCTCGGCACCGAACGCGGCCTGGAGACCAGGCTGGTGCCCGAGCGCGGCTACCCCCTCGAACTGATCCCACCGGTTCCGTTGCCGCGCAAGCCGACCGCGGATCTGCTGCGGCTGCCAGGCCGGGTGCGCGCCGCGGTGGCCAGGACGCGAGCCGTCGTCGACGCGGTGCAGGCCGATGTGATCATCGGCTTCGGCGGCTACGTCGCGCTGCCCGCCTACTTGGCCGCCGGCCGCGGAGTGCTGCGGCGCAGGCGCGCGGTGCCGGTCGTGGTGCACGAGGCCAACGCCAAGGCGGGCATCGCGAACAAAGTGGGCGCCCGCCGCGCCGCGCGCGTGCTCGCTGCGGTGCCCGATTCCGGGCTGCCGCACGCCGAGGTCGTCGGCATTCCGGTGCGCGCCGCGATCACCACGCTGGACCGCGCCGCGTTGCGCGCCGAAGCTCGCGCGCACTTCGGGCTGCCCGCCGAGGGGCCGGTGCTGCTGGTGTTCGGCGGCTCGCAGGGCGCGCGCAGCCTGAACGAGGCGGTATCGGCAGCCGCGCCGCAGCTGGCGGCGGCCGGCATCTCGGTGCTGCACGCGCACGGCCCGAAGAACACCTTGGAGGTCGCCGAGGGCGACGGCGCGGCCCGCTATGTGGCGGTGCCGTATCTGTCCAGGATGGATCTGGCCTACGCCGCCGCCGACGCGGTGGTGTGCCGATCGGGCGCGATGACGGTCGCCGAGGTGTCCGCCGTCGGCCTGCCCGCCTTCTACGTGCCGCTGCCGCACGGCAATGGCGAACAGGAATTCAACGCCCGCCCCGTGGTCGCGCAGGGCGGTGGCAGAATTGTCCCCGACGCCGAACTGTCCCCGAAGTACGTGATCGACGAGGTGATACCGCTGCTCATGGACTCCGCACGGTTGACCGAGATGGGCCGCGCCGCGGCAGGCGCCGGGCACCGCGACGCCGCCGACCACGTGGCGCGGATCGTGGTGGAATTGGGGCGGGGCCGATGACCGACGAGCGTTCGGCGCTCCCGCCCGAACTGGAGCGGGTGCACATGGTCGGCATCGGCGGGGCCGGGATGTCCGGTATCGCCCGCATCCTGCTCTCCCGCGGCGGCGCGGTGTCGGGTTCGGATGCCAAGGAGAGCCGCGGCGTGCTCGCGCTGCGTGCTCGCGGCGCGCAGGTCCGCATCGGCCACGACGCGGGCGCGCTCGATCTGCTGCCCGGCGGCCCGACCGCGGTGGTGACCACCTACGCGGCTATTCCGAAGACCAATCCCGAACTGGTGGAAGCGAATCGTCGCGACATCCCGGTGCTGCTCCGCCCCGCCGTGCTGGCCTCGCTGATGCGCGGGCACCGCACACTGCTCGTCTCGGGCACCCACGGCAAGACCTCGACGACCTCGATGCTGATCGTCTCGCTGCAGCACTGCGGCCTCGATCCGTCCTTCGCGGTCGGCGGTGAGCTGAACGAGGCGGGCACCAACGCCCACCACGGCACCGGCGACACCTTCGTGGCCGAGGCCGACGAGAGCGACGGTTCGCTGCTGCAGTACGACCCCGACGTCGCGGTGGTCACCAACATCGAGTCCGATCACCTCGACTTCTTCGGCTCCGACGCCGCCTACGTGCAGGTGTTCGACGACTTCGCCGACCGGCTCGCCGCGGGCGGGCTGCTGGTGGTGTGCCTGGACGATCCGGGCTCGCGGGCGCTGGCCGAGCGGGTCGGTCCCCGCTTGGCGGACAAGGGCGTCCGGGTACTCGGCTACGGCTCAGGCGAACTCGCCGACGCGCCGGTCCCCGTCGGCGTGCGGCTGCACAGCTGGGAGCCACGCGACGTGGGCGGGCTCGCCCAGTTCCAGCTGGCGGACGAAACCGCGCCGCGCACCCTGCGGCTCTCGGTGCCGGGGCGGCACATGGCGCTCAACGCGCTGGCCGCGCTGCTCGCCGCGCGCGCCGCGGGCGCCGACGTGGACGAGATCGTCCAGGGGCTGGAAGGTTTCGGTGGTGTGCACCGGCGTTTCCAGTTCGTCGGCAGGGAGAACGGCGTCCGTGTCTTCGACGACTACGCGCACCATCCCACCGAGGTCCGCGCGGTGCTCGGCGCGGCGGCCGAACTGGTCCAGCAGGAGGCGCGCGACGGCGCGCGCTCGCGTCAGGGCCGGGTGATCGTGGTCTTCCAGCCGCACCTGTACAGCCGCACCGCGACCTTCGCCGAGGACTTCGGCGTGGCGCTGAGCCTGGCCGACGAGGTCGTCGTGCTCGACGTGTACGGCGCGCGCGAGAAGCCGCTGCCCGGCGTGAACGGTGCGCTGGTGGCCCAGTCCGTCACCAAACCCGTGCACTACCAACCGGATATGTCGCGGGTCGGCCGCCAGGTGGCCGGGCTCGCGCGGCCCGGCGACGTGGTGATCACCATGGGGGCGGGCGACGTCACCATGCTCGGCAGCCAGATTCTCGACGGGCTACGGGCGCGTCCCCAGTACGGGCGGTGAGCCGCGATGCGGCCGGGGGGTGAGCGGCGCGGGCGCGAGCGGCGGGCCCCGGGCTGGCTCGATCGGTTCGATCTGCTGCGGCGGCCCGGCGGTCCGGCCCGGCTGCGCCGGGTGCGGCTGTGGGGATTGCTCGGCGGGTGTGCGCTCACTGTCGCGCTGCTCGTTTTCTGGTTCACGCCTGTGCTTTCGGTGCGCACCGTCGATATCGACGGCCTGTCCGCGGTGCAGGAAGATCAGGTGCGCGCGCGCCTCGAAATACCCTCGGACCGCTCGATGCTGCGCATCGATACCGACGCCATGGCGCGGCGGGTGGCGAGTATTCCGAAAGTGCACTCCGCGCGGGTGCAGCGGGTGTATCCGTCCACCGTCCGGGTGACCGTCGTCGAGCGGACGCCGGTGCTGTACTTCGAGAGCGAGGAAGGCGCGCATCTGGTGGATGCCGAAAGCGTCGAATTCGCCATCGAAGCCGCGCCCATCGGGGTGCCGATGTTGGTCACCGAAAGGCCCGGCGGCGCTGATCCGGTCACCCGCGCCGCGGTCGCGGTGCTGACCGTATTGCCGCCCGCCCTGAATATCCAGGTGAGCGAGGTTGTCGCACGGTCGATTTCGGATATCTCGCTCGAACTGCACGACGGGCGCACGGTACTCTGGGGCAGTGCGAACGATGCCGAACGCAAGGCGGCGGTGGTGTTGCCGCTGTTGACCCGGGAGGGAACGGTGTTCGACGTTTCGAGTCCGAATCTGGTCACGGTAAAGTGATCGACACCCATTGTGCCCAGCGAATTTTCGGGGGCGCTCTGCCAGAAGGCGCAGGGCCGCCGCCGGGATGGGGCTCGGGGGGCAACCGTCCAACCATACGGTGTGTGGAGTGGCGAACGAGAGGGATCACACAAGATTCTGTCACTCGTGTCGGCGCGCCTGCGCCCGTATCGCGGCGGCTGCGAATAGCGTTCCGCACCAGTCGGATACTTGACATAACGCTAACCCTGTGGTTGAGGTTTAGGGTTTGCCCGGCCGCGGATCGTGGAGTGAAACGGTCCCGGGCAAAACAGCCGAGGGTGCGCCATAGCGCAATGTCCTGAATCCGAAAATGACAGGCTTTAGATCGAAGGAAGGCGAGAGCCCATGACGCCCCCGCACAACTACCTTGCGGTGATCAAGGTCGTCGGTATCGGCGGCGGCGGCGTGAATGCCGTCAACCGGATGATCGAACAGGGACTCAAGGGAGTCGAGTTCATCGCGGTCAACACCGACGCGCAGGCGCTGCTGATGAGCGACGCCGACGTCAAGCTCGACGTCGGCCGCGAGCTCACGCGCGGTCTGGGCGCGGGCGCCGACCCCGAGGTCGGCCGGAAGGCCGCCGAGGACCACAAGGACGAGATCGAAGAGGTGCTCAAGGGCGCCGACATGGTCTTCGTGACCGCGGGTGAGGGCGGCGGCACCGGCACCGGCGGCGCTCCGGTCGTGGCGAGCATCGCGCGTAAGCTCGGCGCGCTGACCATCGGCGTGGTCACCCGGCCGTTCTCGTTCGAGGGCAAGCGCCGCGGCAACCAGGCCGAGGTGGGCATCAATCTGCTGCGCGAGTCCTGCGACACCCTCATCGTCATCCCGAACGACCGGCTGCTGCAGCTCGGCGACGCCGCGGTCAGCCTGATGGACGCCTTCCGCTCCGCCGACGAGGTACTGCTCAACGGTGTTCAGGGCATCACCGACCTGATCACCACCCCCGGCCTGATCAACGTCGACTTCGCCGACGTCAAGAGCGTCATGTCCGGCGCGGGCAGCGCGCTCATGGGCATCGGCTCGGCGCGCGGCGAGGGCCGGTCGGTGAAGGCGGCCGAGGCGGCGATCAACTCGCCGCTGCTCGAGGCGTCGATGGATGGCGCGCACGGCGTGCTGCTTTCCATCGCGGGCGGGTCCGACCTCGGTCTGTTCGAGATCAACGAGGCCGCCTCGCTGGTGCAGGAAGCCGCGCACATCGAGGCCAACATCATCTTCGGTACCGTCATCGACGATTCGCTCGGCGACGAAGTGCGCGTGACCGTCATCGCGGCCGGGTTCGACGGCGGCGGCCCTGCCCGGCGCACCTTCGACCCCGCGACCACGCGCGGCGCGATCGGCTCGGGACGCGCGGGCGAGATCGGCCAGACCAGCAGGACGAGCGAGATCACCGGGTCGGCCGCGCGCGGCACCGAGTCCACCACGAGCGGCTCCGCCGCCGGGGCGACCCGCGGCGCCGTGCCGAGCTACCGGGAGAGCGAGCGCGCCCGGCTCGCCGAGCCGACGGTCTCGCACAACAGCCGGTCTCACATCCAGCCGCCGGACGGTGGCGACGACGATGACGACGTCGACGTGCCGTCCTTCATGCGTCGCTGACCCGGTCCGTCCGATCGTCCCGGAATTGCTCCGGGACGAGGGCACTTGTCGTCGCCCGAGGTGAGGTTCGCCGCACGGCGTGCCGTGCCACGAGGACTCTCGGACGCGAATCAGCCGACCGTCCAGGATGATTCGCCGATGGCACGGCTCGCCGTTCGGTCTCCGAGCCGCGGCGGCGGCCTTCGAAGCTCCGGTTCGCCTACTAGGCTCGAGTGCATGACTGCTGCCCACACTCTCACCGTCCGACGGGTCACGACGACCAGGGCGGGCGGCTTCTCCGCGCCGCCCTACGACTCGTTCAACCTCGGCGACCATGTGGGCGACGATCCGGTGGCGGTGCGCCGCAACCGCGACCGCCTCGCCGAGGGCATCGGCCTGACACCGGACCGGCTGGTGTGGATGGAGCAGATCCACGGGCGCGCCGTCGAAATCGTCGACGGGCCGCGTCCCGAGCCGGTGCCCGCCACCGACGCCCTCGTCACCACCGTGCCGAATCTCGCGCTGGTCGTGCTCAGCGCGGACTGCGTCCCGATCCTGCTCTCCGACGACGAGGCGGGCGTCATCGCCGCCGTGCACGCGGGCCGGATCGGCGCGCGCATCGGCATCGTCCCGCGCGTGCTTGACGCGATGGTGTCCGTCGGCGCCAGGCTGGACCGCGTCGGCGCGTTCCTCGGTCCGGCCGCCTCGGGCAGGCAGTACGAGGTTCCCGCCGCCATGCGCGCCGATGTCGAGAAGCACCTGCCCGGCAGCGCGACCACCACCGTCCGTGGCACCCCGGCGCTCGACCTGCGCGCCGGAATCCGCAGGCAGCTCACCGAGGCGGGCGTCGCGGCGATCGCGGAGGACCCGCGCTGCACCATCGAGGACAAGACGCTGTTCAGCCATCGCCGCGGCGCACCGACCGGACGCATGGCGGGAGTGATCTGGATCGAGGGCCCGAAATGACAAGGTCCGGTTCGGAGACATGGCTCGGCGCGGGTAGCGGGCGATGACCGACTCGGAAACCGTTGTGGCACAAGCCGACGCGCGCACCGCGGAGCTGGCGGGCAAGCTGGACGTGCTGCTCGGGCGGATCGACGCCGCCTGCCGGGCGGCGGGCCGGGAGCCGGGCTCGGTGCGGCTGCTGCCGGTGACGAAGTACTTTCCGGCCGCGGATGTGGCGATCCTGTACGGCCTCGGTCGCCGCGAGTTCGGCGAGTCGCGTGAGCAGGAGGCCACCGCGAAGGTCGCGGAACTGGACGAACGTCGAGACATTCGGTGGCACATGATCGGCCGCTTGCAGCGCAACAAGGCCAGGGTGGTCGCGCGCTGGGCGCACACCGTGCATTCGGTGGACAGCGAACGGCTGGCAACGGCTCTTGACAAGGGAGCGCTTGCCGCGCTGGACGCAGGTGAGCGCACCGAACCGCTGCGCGTGCTGCTCCAGGTGAGCCTGGACGAGGACCCGGAACGGGGCGGTGTCGGCCAGAATGATCTCGATCGGCTCGCGGACCAGGTCGCCTCCGCCGGAGGATTGCAGCTCGGGGGCTTGATGGCGATTCCGCCACTCGACGCCGACCCTGATAGCGCATTCGCGCGGCTTGCGACATTGCACACGCTGCTACTCGCCAGACACCCCGGCGCAACCGAACTTTCTGCAGGAATGTCGGGTGATCTGGAATCAGCGATCGAACACGGTTCGACTGTTGTGCGTGTCGGTACCGCCTTGATGGGCACTCGACCGATAACCTCGGGCTAGCAAAAGAAACCTCATCAGTCACATTTGACACATAAGATTGGGACAGAAGAGGGCTGAGCAAGACTTCAACACCCGGCCGCCACCGGGGCCGAAGGAAGGTCGACCAGAATGAGCGAGCGCAGCGAGCGAGGACTCGACGTAGCCACCATCGTGGTCATGACGGTGCCGCGCGGTAGCGGGGTGCAATCATGAGCACGCTGCACAAGTTCAAGGCTTACTTCGGCATGGTTCCGCTCGAGGATTACGAAGACGACTACGTCGACGATCGCGCACCGCGCGCGAACGAGCGCGGTGGCGCGCGTGGGCGTTCCTACCCCGACCGGCCCGGCTACGGCGCCGATCGGTATGCCGAAGATCGTTACGGCGCAGACCGTTTCGACGAGGACGCCGACTACCCCGAGCCCGCCTACAAGTCGCCGTACCAGGCGGGCTACCCGGCGGCGCGTCGTGACGAGTACGCCGACGAGCCCTACGGCGACGATCGCTACGAGTCGTCGCGGCGACCTACTCGTATCGAGGCGGCCCCGTCGACGGGCCGGTTCCGTGCGGGCGGTGGCGCAGGCATGTTGCGGGGAGCCACCAGGGGTGCGCTCGCCGTCGATCCCGACGCCGAGGAGCGGCGGCTGGAGGAGCGCGTGCGCCCCGAGCCCGCGGCCGTTCGCCGGCCAGGGATCTTCGAGGACGGAGGTCCCTTGTCCAAGATCACGACGCTGCGTCCGCGCGATTACAGCGAGGCCCGCATCATCGGCGAGCGTTTCCGTGAGGGCAACCCGGTGATCATGGACCTGGTCGATCTGAGCAATGCCGATGCCAAGCGGCTGGTCGACTTCGCGGCCGGACTAGCCTTCGCGTTGCGCGGTTCGTTCGACAAGGTAGCGACCAAAGTGTTCCTGCTCTCACCGGCGGACGTCGACGTATCGGCCGAGGAACGACGCAGGATCGCCGAAACCGGCTTCTACAACCAGAAATAGCGGTGTGATCCGGGGGGGTCGGCGTTCTTGTCGCGCGCGGGGCGGTGTGGTCATTTTGCGCAACGCCGTTTTTCGGGCAGAGTGAAGTCGTGGCCTTGTTCGCGGTGCTGTACTTCGTACTGTTCATCTTCTGGCTGTTGCTGATCAGCCGGGTGATCGTCGAGTTCGTTCGTAGCTTCGCTCGTGACTGGCGACCGACCGGTGTCGTTGTCGTCATCCTGGAGGTGATCTTCACGATCACCGACCCTCCGGTGAAACTACTGAGACGGTTGATACCACCGGTGTCCCTGGGGGGAATTCGCCTGGACCTGTCGATTATGGTCCTGCTATTCATCGTCTTCATCCTGATGTCGATCGTGAGCAGGCTCGGCCAACCGGTAGCTCCGGTGTGACAGAATGGGCCAAGATACCTTGCTAGATCTGCTAGATCTCCAAAAGACGCGTGAAGGGATCCTTCCATGCCGCTGACCCCAGCTGATGTGCACAACGTCGCGTTCAGCAAACCGCCGATCGGGAAGCGCGGCTACAACGAGGACGAGGTAGATGCCTTCCTGGATCTCGTGGAACAGGAGCTCTCGCGTCTGATCGAGGAGAACGCCGACCTGCGCCAGCGGGTCGGCGAACTCGATGCGGAACTGGCCGACGCCAAGAAGAACCGGCAGGCGGCCCCGGCGACCGTCAAGGCCCCGGTACAGCAGGCCCCGCCGCCGGAACCGATCAAACCCCCGGTGCCCGCACCTCCGCCCGCGCCGATGCCCGTGGCTGCGCCAGTGCCCAAGGACGCCCCTGGCGCCGACGCGAATCTGCAGGCCGCGAAGGTGCTCAGCCTCGCCCAGGAGATGGCGGACCGGCTGACCAGCGACGCGAAGACCGAGGCGGAGAACCTGCTCTCCAACGCGCGGGCGAACTCCGAGCGACTGGTCGGCGATGCCAGGACCCGTTCCGAGGCGATGATCGCGGATGCTCGCCAGAAGTCCGATGCGATGCTGTCGGACGCACAGACCCGCTCGGACAACCAGCTGCGCCAGGCCAAGGAGAAGGCCGACGCACTGCAGGCCGACGCCGAGCGCAAGCACACCGAGATCATGGCGACCATCACCCAGCAGCGCAGCGTGCTGGAGAGCCGGATCGAGCAGCTCAAGACCTTCGAGCGCGAATACCGCGTGCGGCTGAAGTCGTACCTGGAGTCGCAGCTCGAGGAGCTCGAGAACCGCGGCTCCGCTGTCCCGGTGGACGGTGGCGAGGCCTTCGCCGACGCGAACACCGCGAACAACCTCGCGCCTGCGTCGTTCGCCAAGGGCGGCAAGTAATTCCGCCCTGCGCGGCCCCCGGGCCGCGGCTGGTCGCCGAAGTCGTTGTTCGAGTAGCCAGAGGTACAGTCGAATCGCCTGGCATGCCTGACGGACCGAGCCGGACGAAGTCGATCGACAGTCCGCGCGTGGCCGGACCGAAGGCAGAGGGACGCCGAGGGGGTCATCATGCTCGTCCTGACGCTCGTTCTCGCGGCGATCGGCTTTGCCCTGCTCGTCACCGCGCTGACCACCGGGTCGGTGCTGTGGGCGTGGGGGTGCATCGTCGTGTGCGTCATCGGCGCGGTGCTGTTGCTGGTGAGCGCCCTTTCCATGCGCAGGCCGGGCAACGACGCACCGCCCCCGCCAGGGCGGCACGCCAAACGCTGAGGCCGGGCGCGAGAATATCGTTTGCCCTGGCTGGTTAGAATCGAGACAGAACGGCGTCGATCCGGCCATCACCGGGGAGCCTTCGGAAGAACGGCGTCGCCCCGCCTCCCGCGTGAGGAGCGCGCGGCGCGCTCAGTAGAACCGAACGGGTGAGCCCGTCACAGCTCGCAACGAGCGGTCCGGCGGCCCCTGGCGGGGCTGGCCAGGACAAACGGGGTGGTACCGCGGTTTCGGCGCACCGGGCGCCGAGGTCGTCCCCGTGCCAACACTGATACGCGCCTGCGGCGCGGTGGCACGAGGAGACGCATCCGCGATGGCGGACGACAGCAAGAGCGCATATCCCCGCGTGGATCTGGGCGCAGGCTCCGGGGCGAGCTTCCCCGAGCTGGAAGAACGCGTGCTCGACGCATGGGCGGCCGACGACACCTTCCGCGCGAGCATCGAGAACCGTTCCGGTGCAGCGGAGTTCGTCTTCTACGACGGTCCGCCCTTTGCCAATGGTCTCCCGCATTATGGACATTTGCTCACGGGCTATGTGAAGGATTTGGTCCCACGTTTCCAGACGATGCGCGGCAACCGCGTCGATCGGCGTTTCGGATGGGACTGTCACGGACTGCCCGCGGAAATCGAAGCGGAAAAGCAGCTCGGTATCACGGACAAATCACAGATCGACGCGATGGGGTTGGCGGAATTCAATGCCGCGTGCAAATCCTCGGTGCTGCGCTACACCGGGGAATGGCGCGACTACGTGACCCGCCAGGCCCGCTGGGTCGACTTCGACAACGACTACAAGACCCTCGATCTCGACTTCATGGAGTCGGTGATGTGGGCGTTCAAGTCGCTCTACGACAAGGGGCTGATCTACCAGGGCTTCCGTGTGCTGCCCTACAGCTGGTACGAGCAGACACCGCTGTCGAACCAGGAGACCCGCCTGGACGACGCCTACAAGATGCGTCAGGACCCGGCCGTCACCGTCGACATGGCGCTGCGCGTGCCCGCCGATCACCCGCTGCACGAACTCGACGGCGCCAACGCCCTCGTCTGGACCACCACGCCCTGGACGCTGCCGTCCAACCTGGCGGTCGCCGTGCACCCGAACGTGCGCTACGTGCATGTGCGCGGCGCCGACGGCAAGCGCTATCTGCTTGCTGCCGAACGGGTCTCGCACTACGCGCGCGAGTTCGGCGAGGAGCAGGATGTCCTCGGCGAGTTCGACGGCGCGGCGCTGGCAGGCCTGTCGTACGCGCCGCCGTTCGACTTCTTCGTCGGCCACCCGAACGCGCACCGTGTGCTCACCGCCGACTACGTGACCACCGATTCCGGCACCGGCATCGTGCACCTGGCTCCCGCCTTCGGTGAGGAGGACATGGAGGTCGCCTCGGCCAACGGCATCGAGATCGTGCAGCCGCTGGATCCGGGCGGCAAGTTCACCTCGATGGTGCCGCCGTACGAGGGCCTGATGGTCTTCGACGCCAACCCGGTGATCATCAAGGACCTCAAGGCCGCGGGAAAGCTGTTGCGGCACGAGACGATCGAGCACTCCTACCCGCACAGCTGGCGCTCCGGGCAGCCGCTGATCTACATGGCGGTGCCGTCCTGGTTCGTCGCGGTGACCAAGTTCCGCGACCGCATGGTGGAGCTGAACAAGCAGATCACCTGGGTGCCCGAGCACATCCGCGACGGCCAGTTCGGCAAGTGGCTGGAGGGCGCGCGCGACTGGAACATCAGCCGCAACCGCTACTGGGGCAGCCCGATCCCGGTGTGGGTGTCCGACGATCCGGCCTACCCGCGCGTCGACGTGTACGGCTCGCTGGACGAGCTGGAGCGCGACTTCGGCGTGCGCCCGACCGATCTGCACCGTCCGATGATCGACGAGCTGACCAGGCCGAACCCGGACGATCCGACCGGCAGGTCGACCATGCGCCGGGTGCCGGAGGTGTTGGACTGCTGGTTCGAGTCCGGCTCGATGCCGTACGCGCAGGTGCACTACCCGTTCGAGAACAAGGACTGGTTCGACGGACACTTCCCGGGCGACTTCATCGTCGAGTACAACGGGCAGACCCGCGGCTGGTTCTACACCCTGCACGTCCTCTCGACCGCGCTGTTCGACAGCCCGGCCTTCAAAACCGTTGCCGCGCACGGCATCGTGCTCGGTGACGACGGGCTGAAGATGAGCAAGTCGAAGGGCAACTACCCGGACGTGAACGAGGTGTTCCACCGGGACGGCTCCGACGCGATGCGCTGGTTTCTGATGAGCTCGCCGATCCTGCGCGGCGGCAATCTCATCGTCACCGAGCGCGGTATCAGGGAGGGCGTCAGCCACGCGCTGCGTCCGCTGTGGAACGCGTGGACCTTCCTGCAGCTGTACGCCTCGAAGCCCGGTGAGTGGCGCACCGATTCGCCGAACGTGCTCGACCGCTACATCCTGGCGAAGCTGGCGCAAACCCGCGACTCGATGACCGACGCGCTGGAGGTCTACGACATCGCCGGCGCGTGCGAGGAGTTGCGTTCCTTCGCCGACGCGTTGACGAATTGGTATGTGCGCCGGTCGCGTTCGCGCTTCTGGTCGGAGGATCGGGACGCGGTGGACACCCTGCACACCGTGCTCGAGGTGGTCGCCAGGCTGGCGGCGCCGCTGCTGCCGCTGATCGCCGAGGTGATCTGGCGTGGGCTCACCGGCGACCGCTCGGTGCACCTGGCCGACTGGCCGAAGGAGGGTGAGCTGCCGGAGGATCCGGAGCTGGTCGCCGCCATGGACGAGGTGCGCACGGTCTGCTCGACGGTGCTGAGCCTGCGCAAGGCCCAGAACCTGCGAGTGCGGCTGCCGCTGGCCGAGGTGACCATCGCGGCGGGCGACGCCGAGCGGCTGCGCCCGTACGCCGACATCATCGCCGACGAGGTCAATGTCAAGAAGGTCGATCTGACCACCGACGTCGCCGTGCACGGACGCTTCGAGCTGGCCGTGAACGCCCGTGCGGCGGGCCCGCGCCTCGGCAAGGACGTGCAGACGGTGATCAAGGCGGTCAAGGCGGGGGAATGGGCCGAGGACGCCGACGGTGTCGTCAGCGCCGCCGGCATCACGTTGCTCCCCGAGGAGTACACCCAGCGGCTGGTCGCCGCCGAGCCCGAGTCCACCGCGGCGCTGCCCGGTAACGCGGGCCTGGTGGTGCTGAACTCGATGGTCACCGAGGAACTGGAGGCCGAGGGCTGGGCCCGCGACCTGATCCGCGACCTCCAGGAGACCCGCAAGTCGCTGGGCCTCGATGTCTCCGACCGCATCACCGTGATCCTCGACGTTCCCGCCGAGCGGCTGACATGGGCGCAGACCCACCGCGACCTGATCGCGGGCGAAATCCTCGCCACCGCTCTCGAATTCGGTCCCGCGAGCGCCGACTCCGCCGAACTCGTGGGCGGCGTCAAAGCCACGGTGACGAAGGCCTGACGAAGTCGTCGGGGTGGGCGTCAGCGCTCACCCCGACGGCCCCTCCTCCTGTTTCATCAGATATCGGCCGCGGCTGGCGGGTATACCGCTGCGCGATATCGCCGCCATCCCGTGATCTCGGCGATTTTCGGCCGTTATATTCATATTCACTTTCCAGTGTTGGTGATATAGATCACACGCTGAGAATTTGCTGGAACCCTGTCCGATTTCCGGCACGGCGAGGCACAATCGGGCCTGTTGCTGTTGGTGCACGGAGAGAGCAGTGGTGCCGCAGTAATGTTCCGTGAGGCATGTTCTACCTGATGCGCGCTGGTCGGCCTGTTGTGTGGCCGGGTATGCGCGGTGGTCTGCGGCTCCACCCCCGATGACGAGGCCGGCGCCGCACATTAGCAGGGCCGCTCGCTGCGGCCTGTTTGCCGGACCGAACAGGAGGGGTGCATTCATGACCAGTAAACCGTTGCGCCGGATATTGATCGGGTTCGTAGTCGGTACCTTCGCCACTTTGCTGCTCGCCGGGCCCGCCTGGTCCGACACCCGCAGCTTCACAGGGAGCGGCTCGACGGGCAGCGCCACCGGCTCGGTGGCGCTTGGCGTGCCGAGCCCGCGCGGTCTCGCCGCGCTCGCCATCGCCATGACCCAGACCGGCAAGCCCTACGAATGGGGCGGCACCGGCCCGAACAGCTGGGACTGCTCCGGGCTCGTCCAGTGGGCGTTCCGGATGGTCGGCGTGAACATGCCGAGGACGACCTGGCAGCAGGCGACCGCGGGCGCTCCGGTGCCGGTCAGCGCGATGGCGCCGGGCGACGTCGTCGTGCTGAACAACGACGGCTCGCACGTCGGCATCTACGCCGGATCCGGGAAGGTCTTCAACGCCTACGGACGCGGGGTGCCAGTCGGTTTCACGCCGCTCCGGCAGTTCGCGATCTACGCCGTCCGGCGGTTCTGACGGCGGGAAAAATGTTGCGGGTCAGGCGAGATGGTCGGTGGCCAGCCCGCGAAGCAGCGGACCGTACTCCGGATGCGCGAGCGCCGAGGCGAACTGCGCGACCAGGTAGTCGCCGGGGTTGCCGGTGTCGTACCAGCGACCGCGGATCACCTGGCCGAACACCGGATTGTCCGAGGCGTGCACGTTGATGGCATCGGTCAGGTAGACCTCGCCGGTCCGGTGCTCGTACCAGGCGGCGGTCTGGCGGCGCAGTTCGTCGATGATCCCCGGGGTCACCACGTAGCCGCCGATGGCGGCGTAGGCCGACGGCGCGTCCTCGGGCTTGGGCTTCTCCATGAGCCCGGTGATGCGCAGCAGGCCGTTGCCCTGGTCGTCGGCGACGACCGGGACGCCGTAGCGCTTGGACTCGGCCGGGTTCATCGGCATCAGCGCGAGCACCGGCGCGGCGGTGGCCTCGTAGGCGTCGATGAGCTGCTGGGCGCGCGGCACCTCGGCGACGAACACGTCGTCGGGCCAGAGCACGAGCATGGGCTCGTCCCCCGCGTTGCGGGCGGCGTTGAGGACGGGGGTGCCGTTGCCGTAGGGGCCATGCTGGTCGAGGTAGGTGATGTGGCCGAGGCGGGACAGCTCTCCGACCTCGGCGACGGCGTCGGCGTAGGCGGTCTTTCCGTCCGCGCGCAACTGCGCGACCAGGGCCGGGTTGGGCCGGAAGTGATCCTGGATCAACGACTTTCCGCCGCTGACGACGATGGTGATGTCGGTGATGCCCGAGGCGACCAGCTCACGGACTGTGTGCTCGATGACCGGCTTGTCGCCGACCGGCAGCATCTCCTTGGGGATGGCCTTGGTCAGCGGGAGCAACCGGGAGCCGATACCGGCCGCCGGGATGACTGCCTTGCGGATCTTCATGAGTCCGATCATCACATACGAACCGATAGGCAACGCGCGATCCCCGCTCTTCGGCGTCGTGTCGGAAATAGCTGGTGCGCGAGGTATCGGCCCTGGTCACGGCCGCCGAAGCGGTGCGGTCGCCCGGGGTGCCGAGCGGTACGGGCGCACAGCAGATCGACAGCAATCCGAGAGCCACCGCACGGTTGCCGCCGGGGCGGACCTGTCGGAGGGGTGGCGTAGATTCCCGGTCGTGCGGACCGATCGAGCGACGGAGCAAGCGGCGATCGGCCGCACCTCCCGGCGTTGGGTGCTGCATATCGATATGGACGCGTTCTTCGCCTCGGTCGAACAGCTGACCCGTCCGACGCTGCGCGGCCGTCCGGTGCTCGTCGGCGGGACCGGCGGGCGTGGCGTGGTCGCGGGCGCGAGTTACGAGGCGAGGGTGTTCGGCGCGCGCTCGGCGATGCCGATGCACCAGGCGAAACGCCTGGTCGGGGTGACGGCCGTGGTGGTGCCGCCGCGCGGCACGGTCTACGGAGTGGTCAGCGGGCGAGTGTTCGAGGCGCTGCGCAGCCGCATTCCGGTGCTGGAGACGCTCTCGTTCGACGAGGCGTTCGGCGAACCGGAGGAATTGGCGGGCGCCGACGCGGATCGGGTCTACGAATTCTGCGCTGAGCTGCGCGCGCTGGTGCGCGAACGCACCGGCCTGGTCGCCTCGGTCGGCGCGGGCAGCGGCAAACAGCTCGCCAAAATCGCCTCCGCCCTGGCCAAACCCGACGGCATCCGCGTCATCTCGCCGGGCGAACAGCAGAGCCTGCTCGCGGGTCTCCCGGTACGCAAGCTGTGGGGGATCGGGCCGGTGGCCGAGGGCAGGCTGCGTTCGGTCGGCATCGAGACCGTCGGCGCGTTCGCCGCGCTGCCCGAATCGGAGGCCGTCTCGCTGCTCGGCGGTAGTGTCGGCGCCGCGCTGCATCGACTGGCCCGCGGCATCGACGACCGGCCGGTTGCCGAGCGCGCCGAGGCCAAGCAGATCAGCGCCGAGAACACCTACGAGACCGACATCGTCACGCTGGCCCAGCTGCGGCCCGCGATCGAGACCATGGCGGCGGCCGCGCACGCCAGGCTGGGCAAGGACGGCAGGGCCGCGCGCACCGTGGTGCTCAAACTCAGGAAGTCGGATATGAGCGTGGTGACGCGCTCGTTCACCCTGCCCTACGCCACCACCGATCTGGCCACGCTCACCACGGCCGCCAAGCGGTCCGCGATCGATCCGGCCGAACTCGGCCCGATCCGCCTGGTGGGCGTGGGTTTCGGCGGGCTGTCGACCGTGCGGCAGGAGTCGCTGTTCCCGGAGCTGGATCAAAGCCCGGCGGACGACACGCTCGACACCGAGTGGGAATCGAGCGAGGCCGCCGCACTCGCGGCGCCCGCCGCCGATTCGAGCCCGTCGGCGCGCCTCTGGTTTCCGGGAATGGATGTGTCGCACCCGGATCACGGGCACGGATGGGTGCAGGGCGCGGGACACGGCGTGGTCACCGTGCGGTTCGAGACCAGCTCGACAGGGCCGGGCCCGGCGCGTACCTTCAGCGCCGACGACATCAGTCTGTCCCGGGCGGACCCGCTCGGCAGTCTGCACTGACCGGTAGCCTGATGCCTCGGGCAGTGCCGCCGCGCTCGGTGGACGCTGCCGCGGTTACGACACGGACCCTCCTCGAACGCAAAGGACGAGCAGTTGAAGCTTCGTACGACTGGACGCATCGCGATCGCTGGCCTCGCCATCGTCGCCAGCCTGGGCATGACCGCCTGCGGTGGCGACGACTCGAGCGAACCCGCCAAGCCGGCCAAGACGACGACCAGCGCCAAGGCCACCGCCGCGGCGAACCTGCCCGCGGTCCCGACCGCGGCGGAGCTGAACGCACAGCTGCAGAAGGCGCTCGACCCGGCGGTACCGGCCTCGGAGAAGCTGGAGATGGTGCAGGGCGCCGAGGCCGACCCCGAGCTGCCTGGCCGGCTGGCCGAGGCGTACAAGCAGAGCGGCGCCTCCGTCCAGGTGACCGAGGTGACCGCCTTCGGCGACACCATCAACGCCAAGGCCAAGATCGTGCTGAACAACCAGGAGAACATCGCGGACGTGCCGTTCGTCGCCGAGAACGGCAAGTGGAAGGTCCAGAAGGCGTGGGCCTGCCAGATGCTGACCGCGCTGGGCCAGCAGTCGACCGCCTGCGCCTGATTCGCGTCGTCGCGGCTCGGACCGGATCCGGGCCGCGACATCCCGATGCCGCCCGGCCCTGCGGGCCGCTTCGCAAGTGAGAAACGCCAGGCCAGACGGGTTTTTCGAGGTGATCCCGATACCGGGGCGCGGCCAATGGGTTTCGTTCTCAGATTCGATCGTTAGTATCTGGCGTCGTGGCTGACACGATGGTGTGGGCGGGGCAGCCGTCCGTCGAGAATTCCAGACCTGGGACGGCACAACGGAATACGAGCGGACGATGGGCGCGACCCGTCGCGTTGATCGCGGCGCTGGTCGGCGCACTGTGCGCGGTCGCGGTGCCTCTGCTCCCGGTGCGGGTGGACGCGGCGACGCTCTCGTGGCCGCAGGCGGGCTCGGCGCGCAGCGTGGAGGCGCCGCTGGTGGCGTACACGCCGCTGACCTTCGATGCGACCCTGCCGTGCGCGGCCATTGGCCAGCTGGCCGTCAAGGGCGGCACCCTCGCCGCCACCGCGCCCAACGGCGCGCCCGACCACGAGCGCTACGGCTTCCTCGCCCGGGTGACCACACCCACCGCCGACGCGCCGGCCCGGCTCGACGTCATCCTGCGCAATCAGGCGCTGCTCAGCACGCCGGTCGATCAGCTGCCGCCCGGCTGCGAGCTCATCGTGCACGCCGACACCACCACGGCCACAGCGACCATGGCCGGATTCGAGGCCCCCGGCTTCCCCGTGACGCTGACCGGTGACTACCGCCCGCAGGTGGTCGGCATCTACAGCGACCTGGCCGCCGCCGACGGCGCGACGGTCACCGCGGAACTGGACACCCGCTTCTCCTCTGCTCCGACCCCCGTCAAGCGGGTCGCCATCTGGCTCGCGGTGCTGGCCACCCTCGTCGGCCTCGTCGCTCTCTACCGAATCGACCGCGAGGACGGCAGGCGTGCCCGCCGCCTGCTGCCGCAACGTTGGTGGACGTTCTCGGTGCTGGACGGCGTGGTGCTCGGCGTGCTGGTGCTCTGGCATTTCATCGGCGCCACCACCTCCGACGACGGCTATCAGTTCGGTATGGCGCGCGCGTCCGGCACGGCGGGCTACATGGCCAACTACTTCGCCTACTTCGGTGTGCCCGAAAACCCCATCGGCACACCGTATTACGACCTCATCCGAATCATGAGCGAGGTGACGACCGCCAGCCCGTGGGTGCGCCTGCCCGCGTTGGCGGCGGGCGTGCTGCTGTGGCTGCTGCTGAGCCGCGAGGTGGTGCCGCGGCTCGGGGTCGCGGTGCGGAACGACAAGGTCGCCCTGTGGACCGGCGCGCTCGGCTTCCTCGCGGTGTGGCTGCCGTATGACAACGGCCTGCGCCCCGAACCCCCTGTCGCGCTGGGGCTGCTGCTCACCTGGTGTTCGGTGGAGCGGGCGATCGCCACCCGGCGGCTGCTGCCCGCCGCGCTGGCGATTCTGATCGCGGCGTTCACCGTGACGGCGGGTCCGTCCGGTCTCATCTGCATCGCCGCGCTGCTGTCCGGCCTGCGCCCGGTGGCGCACATAGTGATGGACAAGGTGGGCGCGGCGGGGAGCGTTCGGCAGCGCCTGCTCGGCTACGCGACGCTGCTCGCCCCGCTCGGCGCGGCCGGTGTGGTCGTGCTGGCGATCGCGTTCGCCGACCAGCCGCTCACCGCCGCCTTCGAGATGCAGCGGGTGCACCACGCCATCGGTCCCGACGTGCCGTGGTTCCAGGAGTACCTGCGCTACCAGTACCTGTTCCAGGGTGAGATCGACGGTTCGGTCGGCCGCCGGATCGGCATCCTCGCGATGCTGATCGGCATCCTGGTGTGCGTGGCCGTGCTGCTGCGCAAGGGCGGGCGCATCCCGCTGACTGCCGCGGGACCGTCCCGGCGCATCCTGGGTACCACGGTCGGCGCGCTGCTGATGATCATGGTCACGCCCACCAAGTGGACCCACCACTTCGGCGTCTACGCCGGTGTCGCCGGGTGCGTCGCGGTGCTGACCGCGATGGCGGTCGGGCCAACGGTGCTGCGGTCGCCGCGCAACCGCGCGCTGTTCGCCGCCTTGATCGCGTTCCTGCTGGCGCTGGTGTTCTCCGGGCCCAACGGGTGGTGGTACGTCTCGTCCTGGGGCATGCCCTGGTGGGACAAGCCGCCGACGATCGCCGGGGTGATGCTGAACGAGCTGTTGCGCCTCGTCGCCTTCACGCTGTTGGCCGTCGCCGCCTGGTGGCACGTGCGCGCGCCGAGACCCGGTACCCCGCAGCGTGTTTCGCGATTCGGATGGCGGGTTTCGCTGCTGCCTCCGTTGACCATCGCGCTGGCGCTGCTCGTGGTGTGGGACCTCGGGTCCTTCGCGAAGGCCGCGGTGGCGCAGGGCCAGTCGTTCTCGCTGGCGCGCTCGAATATCGAAGCGGTGACGGGCAAGCCGTACGGGTTGGCTGGGCACGTCCTGGTCGAGACCGATCCGAACGAGGGCATGCTCGCGCCCCTCACCGGCGACGCGCAGAGCACGTTCGCGGGCAGTGCGACCGGTTTCACGCACGGCGGCGTGGCCGAGGACCTGCGACCGGACGACGAGGGCAGCAGCTCCACCGGCAGCATCGCCGACGCGCTGAGCACCAAGTCCTCTTCCGAGGACGAGGCAGGAACCGCCACCGCCGCACTGCCGTTCGGTCTCGATCCGGCCAGGGTGCCGGTGCTCGGCAGTCACCGCTCCGGCGACGCGGGCCCCGCCGAGCTGACCACCGGCTGGTACCGGCTGCCCGACCCGCGCGACCGGGCCGGGATCATCGCGCTCAGCGCCGCGGGCCGGATCTGGTCGGTGGACGCCGACGGTGTCGTGACACCTGGCCAGTCGGTGCAGATCGAATACGGCGCAACCGATTCCGGGTCCACCGCACAGCCGATGGGCCGGATCGTGCCGATCGACATCGGTCCGGCGCCGTCGTGGCGGAACCTGCGGGTGCCGTTCGCCGAGATCCCGGCGCAGGCCGACGTGATCCGTGTCGTCGCGGTCGACCGTGACCGCAACCCGAAGCAGTGGCTGGCTCTGACGCCGCCTCGGGTGCCACGGACCAAGACGCTGAACGAAGTGGTGGGCGCCACGCCCGCACTGGTGGACTGGATGGTGAGCCTGCAATTCCCGAACCAGCGCCCGTTCGATCACCGAGACGGTATCGCGGAGATCCCC
This sequence comes from Nocardia sp. NPDC050793, assembly GCF_040654065.1. NCBI lineage: Bacteria > Bacillati > Actinomycetota > Actinomycetes > Mycobacteriales > Nocardiaceae > Nocardia > Nocardia sp. NPDC050793. The sequence continues at coordinate 15,844 of NZ_JBFAHG010000005.1, read as the reverse complement.
GGCTACCGCATCCTGCCGGACCGCCCCGGCGCCGCCGTCACCAACCTGTGGCAGAGCCACGACAGCGGCGGGCCGCTCGGCTGGACCGGAATGCTTTTGCGCGCAAGGACATTGGCTACCTACCTGAACGAGGACTGGGACCGTGACTGGGGCGATCTCCAGGTGCTCACGCGCATCGACGACAGCGCCGTTCCGGCCGAGCCCGCGATCACCCAGCGCGATCATTCCGGGCTGTGGAGCCCGGGGCCGATCAACACGAACTACTGAGGTCGCCGACTCAGGGGGCGGAGACGTCGCTGGGCGTAATCGGAACCCGGGTGCGCCGACCGTGCCGGGTGCGCAGCAGGGCGTCGGTAGTGAAGATCGCGAGCGCCGCCCAGATGAGCGCGAAACCGGCCCAGCGGGAGGCGGGCATCGGCTCGTGCACGACGGCGACGCCCCACGCCATTTGCAGCGCCGGGGTCAGGTATTGCAGCAGACCCATGGTGGACAGCGGAACCCGCTGCGCCGCAATGGCGAACAGCAGCAGCGGCACCAGCGTGACAGGTCCGGTCGACATCAGCAGCCCGGCGTGCCCGGCGCCGGAGGTGAACGCGCTGCGGCCGGTGACGAGCAGCACGACGACGAAGGCGAGTGCGAACGGCGCGGCGACGAGGCCCTCGGCGGCGATGCCGCGCAGCGCGTCGAGCGGGATGACCTTCTTCACCAGCCCGTACAGCGCGAACGAGCAGGCCAGCGCGAGCGCGATCACCGGCGGCCTGCCGTAGTCGACGGTGAGCACCGCGACCGCGGCCGCGCCGAGCCCGAGCGCCGCCCACTGCGCGGGCCGCAGCCGCTCGCGGAAGATGATCACGCCGAAGCAGACGGTCACCAGCGGATTGACGAAATACCCGAGCGCGCACTCCACCACGTGCCCCGAGGTGACGCCGTAGACGTAAACGCCCCAGTTGATCGAGATCGCCGCCGAGGCCAGCGCGGCCAGCCGCCAGGTCCGGGCGTCGATGCCCGCCATCTCGCGCAGGCGTCCGGTGACCACCAGCGCGACGAGCGCTACCGCCAACGTCCAAAGGATCCGCTGCGCGAGCACTTCCACCGCACTGGCGAAGGCGAGCAAACCGAAGAACGCGGGAAACAATCCCCAGATCAGATAGGCACTGGTGCCGAAGGCAACACCGGGGATGGATCTGTTTCGCCGCACCCGTGCCAGGCTAACGGGCGGCCGCTGTTCATGGGATGAATGACCGGCGAACGTCCGCCCGTGCTCCGGCCGTGCGCAGTCTAGTTAGGCTGGCCACCATGTCGATAACCGTGCAGGCATCGGGCGCGACCGGACTCACCGGGGCGGAGGTCGAGCAGCGATGCCGCGACGGGCTCACCAACGACGTACCGGACCGAGCCAGCCGTTCGGTCCGCGAGATCGTCCGCGCCAACGTCTTCACCAGGATCAACGCGATCCTCGGTGTGCTGTTCGTTCTGGTGCTCTCGACCGGTTCGATCATCGACGGCATGTTCGGCTTGCTGATCGTGGCCAACAGCGCCGTCGGCATCATTCAGGAGATCCGGGCCAAACGGACGCTGGACCAGCTGGCCATCGTCAGTCAGGCCAAGCCGACGGTGCGCCGCGACGGCGTCGCGCAGCAGGTGGCGCCGAAGGACGTGGTGCTCGACGACCTCATCGAGCTCGGTCCCGGCGACCAGATCGTGGTCGACGGCGTCGTCGCGGAGTCCGCCCTGCTGGAGATCGACGAATCGCTGCTCACCGGCGAGGCCGACCCGATCGACAAGGCCGTCGGCGCCGAGGTGATGTCGGGTAGCTACGTGGTGTCCGGCTCCGGCGCGTACCGGGCCACCAAGGTGGGACGCGACGCATACGCCGCGAAGCTTGCCGAGGAGGCGAGCAAGTTCACCCTGGTGCACTCCGAATTGCGCAGCGGCATCGACAAGATCCTGAAGTTCATCACCTACCTGCTGATCCCGGCCGGTCTGCTCAGCATCTACAACCAGCTGTTCTCCAGCGGTGAGAGCTGGCGGCCCGCGGTGACCGGCATGGTGGCCGCGCTGGTGCCGATGGTGCCCGAGGGCCTGGTGCTGATGACCTCCATCGCGTTCGCGGTGGGCGTGGTGCGGCTCGGCCGCCGCCAGTGCCTGGTCCAAGAGCTGCCCGCGATCGAGGGCTTGGCCCGCGTCGACGTGGTGTGCGCGGACAAGACCGGCACGCTGACCGAGAACGGCATGCGGCTGTCGGACATCAAGATCCTGGACGGCTTCGACGACGGCGCGGTGCGCCGCGCGCTGGCCGCGATGGCGGGCGACGACCCGCGCCCGAATGCGAGCGTGCAGGCCATCGCCGAGGAGCTGACCGACCGGCCCGGGTGGCAGTACACCGCGGTCGCGCCGTTCTCCTCGGCCAAGAAGTGGAGCGGCTTCTCCTATGGTGAGCACGGCGACTGGCTGCTGGGCGCGCCGGACGTGCTGCTCGACCCGGATTCCGAGGACGCGCGCATGGCCGAGGAGCTGGGCTCCTCGGGCCTGCGCGTTCTGCTGCTCGCGCAGAGCGACCGCCCGGTGGACGCGCCGGACGCGCCGGGCAGGGTGAGTCCCGCCGCGCTGGTCGTGCTGGAGCAGAAGATCCGCCCCGACGCTCGGGAGACGCTCGACTACTTTGCCAGTCAGGACGTTTCGATCAAGGTGATCTCCGGCGACAACGCCGTCTCGGTGGGCGCGGTGGCCTCCTCGCTCGACCTGCCCGGCGGCGAGCACGCCGTCGACGCGCGCCGATTGCCCGAGGACCCTGAACAACTCGCCGACGTGCTCGACCACGAGACCACCTTCGGCCGGGTCCGTCCGGATCAGAAGCGCGCCATGGTCGGTGCGCTCCAGTCGCGCGGGCACACCGTCGCGATGACCGGCGACGGCGTGAACGACGTGCTGGCGCTGAAGGATTCCGATATCGGCGTTGCCATGGGCGCGGGCAGCCCGGCGACCCGCGCGGTGGCGCAGATCGTGTTGCTGGACAACAAGTTCGCGACGCTGCCGTACGTCGTCGGTGAGGGCAGGCGGGTGATCGGCAACATCGAGCGCGTCTCGAATCTGTTCCTCACCAAGACCGTGTACTCGGTGCTGCTCGCGTTCCTGGTCGGTCTGGCGGGCGTCGGCTCGCAGATCTTCGACTATGACCCGATCGGCTATCCGTTCCTGCCGCGCCACGTCACCATCGCCGCCTGGTTCACCATCGGCATTCCGGCGTTCATCCTGTCGCTGGCCCCGAACAACGAACGCGCCCGCACCGGATTCGTCTCGCGCGTCATGCGTTTGGCGATTCCGTCCGGCGTGGTGATCGGCGTCGCGACGTTCGTGGCGTACCTGATCGCCTACGCGGGTCCGGAAGCCACCGAGACGCAGAAGGAGCAGGCGGGCACCACCGCGCTCATCACCCTGATCATGATCGCGATGTGGGTGCTTGCCATCGTTGCCCGCCCGTACGTGTGGTGGAAGGTGGTGTTGATCGGGGCGTCCATGGCGGCCTACGTCGTGTTGTTCACCGTGCCGTTCACCCGCGAGTTCTTCAAACTGGACCCGTCCAACGCGGCGCTCACCACGGCGGCGTTCGTCTGCGGCGCGGTCGGCATCGTGTTTGTGGAGGCGATCTGGTGGATCAGCGCCGCACTGCACGGCGAGCAGCGCAGGCTCATTCCCGCCTCGCCCGGCGGCAGCGCATGACTCGGTAGACCTGTCCGGCAGCATCCCGAGATGCCTTGTGCGAAGCGGTCATTCGGAGTTGGAGTACCTTCTCCGACTATGGAGGTACTGCTGCACCAGATCGACGCGTTCGCCGACGCACCGTTCTCGGGTAATCCGGCGGCCGTGATGCCGCTGACGTCGTGGTTGCCGGATGAGCTGCTGCAAAACCTGGCCGAGGAGAACAACCTCGCCGAAACCGCCTTCTACACCTCGCAGTTACCCGCGGAGGCGGTCGGGCCGCCCGGGGATCACCCGGCGTTCCACCTGCGCTGGTTCACCCCCGCGGCGGAGGTCGACCTGTGCGGGCACGCGACCCTCGCCGCCGCGGCCCAGGTTCTCGAGGACATGCATCCCGGCGCCGACCGGGTGAGCTTCTTCACCAGGAGCGGTTGGCTGCACGTGGATCGCACCGACGACGACGAGTACGTGCTGGACCTGCCGACGGTGACGTCCGTCGAGGTCGAGCCGGACCCGGCGCTGGTGGCGGCGCTCGGCGTGGCGCCGGTGCGCGCCTTCTCGGGCACCGACGAGGTCGTCGTGCTGGCCTCCGAAGACGAAGTCCGTCGCGCTCGTCCGCTGCTGAGCGCCTTTCCACCGCTGCCGAGGGCGGCCGTCCTCACCGCCCCCGGCGCGGAAGTCGATTTCGTCTCACGGGTTTTTGCGCCAGGCCTCGGCGTGCCGGAGGATCCGGTCACCGGATCGGCCCACGCCCAATTGGTTCCGCTGTGGGCCGCCGAGCTCGGTCGCACCGAGCTGCTGGCCCGTCAGCTGTCCCGCCGCGGCGGCTCCCTGCGCTGCGCGCTGGTCGACGATCGCGTCCTGCTGTTCGGCCGCTGCCGCCGCTACCTCGACGGCGTGGTGACCCTGCCCGACTGACCGGTCGTGCCGCGGTGGGCGGACCTCCGCCTACGCTCCTGCCATGCGCGGACTGACAACGGACTGCGGTCCGCCCGGCTCTCGCCGCGACGAGAGCCACCGCGGACGGGATCTACCGTGCTGACACCGTTTCCGGCTGCCTGGGCGGCGGCGCGACGGCCGGACGCGACATCCGGGATGGCCACCACACCCGGTCTCCCGCGATCAGCGTGAGCGCGGGGACCAAGACGGAACGGACCAGCAGGGTGTCCAACAGGACGCCGAAGGCCACCGCGAACCCGAGCTGGGCCAGCGAGACCAGCGGTAGCGTCACCAGAACCGCGAAGGTGGCGGCCAGCACGACGCCCGCGGAGGTGATCACCCCGCCGGTGACCGAGAGGCTGCGCAGCATGCCCTGCCCGGTGCCGTGCCGCACGGCCTCCTCCCGCGCCCTGCTGACCAGGAAGATGTTGTAGTCCACGCCGAGGGCGACGAGGAACAGGAAGGCGAGCAGGATCAGCCCGGAATCGAGACCGCGGAATCCGAACAGGTGCTCGAAGGCGAAAACGCTTGCGCCGAGCGCCGATCCGAACGACAGCACCACGGTGAGCACCAGCCCGACCGGTGCGGCCAGCGACCGCAGCAGCAGGCCGAGTACCGCGGTGACCACGAGCAGCACCAGCGGGATCACCAGGACGCGGTCGCGGGCGGAGGCCTCGGCGGTGTCGTGGTTCGCCGCGCTCGGTCCGCCGACCACCGTGCCGGGCGCGACCTCGCCGAGGGTGTCGCGCAGCCGCTCGATGGTCGCGTACTCGGCGGCGGAATCGGCCGGGTCGCGCGGGATCGCGGTGATCTCGCCGACGGCGGTCCCGGACCGGCCCGCTTCGACCGCGCCGATGCCGGGGTCCTCGGCCACCGCTCGCAGCGCGGCGTCGCGAACGTCGTTGGGCGCGAAGATCAACAGCGGCGTGCCCGCGCGATCCGGGAAGTGCGCGGCGACCAGTGTCTGTCCGCTGACCGACTCCGGGGCGTTCACGAACTGGTCGGCCCGGCCGAGCGCGGCGGTGTTGCCGAGCAGGCCCAGGCTCAGCAGCGCCAGCACCGCGACGGAGGCCAGCGCCGACACCACCGGTTTGCGCGCGATGGTCGCGCCGATCCGGTCCCAGAGCGTCGGCGCCGCAGTCGTCTCGGTCCGCACCCGCGGGATTCGCGGCCAGAAGATCCACCGCCCGCACACGACGAGCAGCGCAGGGAACAGCGTCACCAGCACCGCGAGCGTGCACACGATGCCCGCCGCGCCAACCGGGCCCATGCCAGCGGCGTTGTTCATGTCGGCGGCGAGCAGGCACAGCAGACCGAGGCTGACGGTGGCCGCCGAGGCCGCGATGGCGGGCACCGAGCGCCGCAGCGCGGCAAGCATCGCCTCGGCCACGTCGGCGCGCTGGTGCAGTTCCTCGCGGTAGCGCGCCACGATCAGCAGCGCGTAATCGGTGCCGACGCCGAACACCAGAATGGTGAGTACCGCGGCGCTCTGGTCGTTGACGGTGACGTCGAACGTCTCGGCCAGCCCGTAGACCGCGGCCATGGACAGCACGTTCGCCCCGGCGACCGCGATCAAGGGCACCAGCCACAGCAGCGGGCTGCGGTAGGTCAGCAGCAGAATCACGGTCACCACCAGGGCCGTCACCAGCAGCAGCCGCTCGTCGACGCCCTCGAACGCGCCCTCGAAATCCGCTTGCAGCGCACCGGGTCCGGTGACCTGCACGGTGAGTCCGGCGGGATGCTCGGTGACCATCGCGCGGAACTCCGCGATGTATTCCGCCGACTCTCCGTGGGATTCGCCGACCGCGACCGGATACATCAGCGCCTGCCCGTCATCCGATGGCAGCGGTCGCTCGGGTCCGCCCTGCGCGCCGTATTTCGCGCGCAGCGCGGCGTAGTGGGCGGCGGCGGTGGCTCGGTCGGTCTCGGTGATGCCGCTCGCGCGGTGATACACCACCACGAACACGTTCTCGACGCCGCCGGGCAGACCCGCTTCCAGTTCGGCCGCCATCGTCGACTGCGCCGAGGCCGGGAGGTAGTCGGTCTCCCGGTCGGATTTCACGTCGTCCAGCGCGCCCGCCCACGGTGTCAGCGCGGCGAGCACCGCGATCCACAGGCCGATGAGCAACCACGCTCTGCTCTTCGTTCCCATCACTGTCTCCTCGTTTCGGACATGGCAAGCAGCGTCGCGGGAACGCGGGCCCGAAGCGTCCGCCCGGGGAAGGCTGTTGGAGATACGCCGCGCGGAGTACGCAGGTCCCGGCCGGCTGCACGACAATGACGGGATGAACAGACGGTGGGTGGCCGACGGCGCGCTGGCCGGTGCGCTGCTGATCGTCGAGCTGATCGCCGCGGGGCCGCTCGCGGATCCGCGCCCGCTGGACGCCTTCGGCGCGGTGCTGCTCACGCTGGCGACGGCGGTGCTGGTGGCGCGCCGCACCTGTCCGATCGGGGTATTGCTCGCGCACCTGGCGGTGGCGATTCCGTACCACGCCAACGAATTTCCGCACGAGGCCATCATCCCCGCGACCATCGTGGCGCTCTACACGGTGTCCAGGTACGGCAACCGGGCGCGCACGGCGCTGGTGATCGCGGGGGTTCTCCTGTTCGGCGTCGGTGGAATCTTGCTGTCGCGCACCGAAAACGAGAACACCGCGCTCCAGGCATTCGGCGCCATCGGCTGGATCGTGCTGGCCTGCGTGGCGGGCGAGGCCGTGCGGTTGCACCGCGCCTACATCGCCGAGGTGCTGGACCGGGCCGAGCGCGCCGAACGCTCGCGCGACGACGAGGCCCGCAGACAGGTGGCGGAGGAACGGCTGCGCATTGCCAGGGATCTGCACGACCTGCTCGCCCACACCATCACGGTGATCCAGGTGCAGGCGGGGGTGGCCGCGCACCTGCTCACCGAAGGCCGGGCCGAACAGGCCACGGTCGTCGCCGCCCTCGACACCATCGCGGACGCATGTGCCGACGCGCGTGCCGAATTGGCCGCGACCGTTGGCTTGCTGCGCACCCCGGGCGGGGAACCGCGCGGCCCGCTGCCCGCGCTGGCGCAGCTGTCCGCGCTGGCGGAACCGGCCGAGGCGGCGGGCGTCGTGGTCGAGTTCGAGACGCTGGGCAAGGTGCGTCCGCTCGCGCCGACCGTCGAGATGGTCGCCTACCGGATCGTGCAGGAGGCGCTCACCAATGTCGCCAAGCACTCGCGGGCCACCCGCGCGGCGGTGCGCCTGGACTACGGGGCCGATCGGCTGATCGTGCGGGTCATCGATGACGGCTGCGGAACCACCTATGGCGCACCGGGTTTCGGTATCCGCGGCATGGTCGAGCGGGCCGAAGCGGTCGGGGGTTCGCTCCGGACGCTCGGCACGGGAGATGGTTTCGCCGTCACCGCCGAGCTGCCGATTCCCGAGGCGCCGGAAGAAGTTGGAGCGGTGGTTGATTCGCCGCGACCGTCGGACGAGGCGCGGCGAGGCGGCACGCAGGTACCGCCAGGCGACCGCAGCCGATCCGATGACGGGGACGCAGGCCGAGGCGGGACGGGTGACGACGGGGACGGCGGCAGCGGGAGGGTGCGCGGCATCGCGGGTGGCGGTGGGCTCGGTTTGCGCGGCGGCGATCGGAGCGAGACCGCCGGAGTCGCTTCGTGATTCGGGTGCTGCTCGCCGATGACCAAGCCTTGGTGCGCGGCGCGTTCGCGCTGCTGGTCGCTTCCGCGCCCGATATGACCGTGGTGGGGGAGGCGGCGACCGGGCGCGAGGCGGTGGAGCTGGCTCGTACCGAACGAGCCGACGTGGTGGTGATGGACATCCGTATGCCCGATCTGGACGGCATCGCCGCGACCACGTCGATCGCCGCCGACGAGAACCTCGCGGGCGTCCGAGTGCTGGTGCTCACCACCTACGACACCGACGACAACGTGCTGGCCGCCCTGCGCGCGGGTGCGAGCGGATTCCTGATCAAGGACACCAAGCCCGCCGCGCTGCTGGACGCGATCCGCACGGTGGCGGCGGGGGAGGCGCTGCTCTCGCCGAGCGCGACCGCCGCGGTCATCGCGCGGGTCCGATCCGCGCCGGATCCCGCGCCGCGCCCGGCGCTCGGCGCACTCACCGATCGCGAGCTCGATGTGCTCGTCCTCGTGGCGCGCGGTCTGACCAACGCCGAGATCGCCGAGACGCTCGTGCTCAGCCCGCTGACCGTGAAGACGCATGTCAGCCGGATCCTGGCGAAACTGCTTGCCCGCGACCGTGTTCAGCTCGTCATTGCGGCTTACGAGGCGGGACTCGTCACGCCCGCCACCTGAGGCATCGGCTACGGACGGCACCACAGCGGCGACCGCCTCGCCGGGCCCTGCCGGGCGGCGACGAGGCCGCAGGCGGCGCCACAGCGGCTACCGCCTCACCGGGCGGCGACGAGGCCGCAGGCGGCGCCACAGCGGCTACCGCCTCACCGGGTGGTGACGAGGTCGCGGGGCGGCGCCACGGCACGCTACCGCTTTGCCGGGTGGTGACGAGGTCGCGGATGCGCGACAGCGCGCCGGGAAGCGACGAGGTAGGGGTCTTCGGTGCGATCACCGCGGGGGCGGTGCGGCGATCTCCAGGTGGCGGCCCGTCAGGAATCGGGGACCGGGGCGTTGTCCGGTCCAGGGATGACGGTCTCGGTGTGCTCAGGCAACAGCGGGCTCACTGCGAAGTGGCCTGCCACGGCGTCGGCGGGCAGCGCTTCGACCGCGCGGATGCCGTTGGCCGAGGCGAGGTCTCGGAGTTCCGGCAGGGTGCCGCGGACGACCAGGCCGACCGCGCAGGCACATCCGGCCCGCAGGCGAGATATGGAGACCGTCATGATCCGGGTATAGCGCTCGTCGATCGGACCGGTGTTCGCCAGCTGATCTTGCACCTGCCACGCGGCCGCGTCGGCGGACGCCACGGCCACCGCAGCGCCCGCGGGGACCTGCACCGCGACCAGCGGCGTCTGCACGCCAGGTATCGGAACGCGGTGCAGCACTTGCCCGATGCGCAGTCCACCGCTGTGCGCGGGGATCGCCGGTGGGGCAATCGGTTCGGTGAACGAGACCAGCGCCCAGTGCCGGTCGGCATCGGTGCCGGAGAGCGAATCCCCGGCGCGGGCAAGGTAATCGGCGACCGGTTCGGCGCGATCCGGGCCGAGCCGGTCGGTGCCGACGCCGAGCTCGCGCGGCGGATTCATGGCACCGAGCACGGCCATGAACGCGATGACGCCGACCGCCAAGACTCCAGCCAGCGCGGCGCGCACGATCCGTGTCCGTCGCCCGCGTCCGCGGTCCGCCACCTCGACGTCCGCGTGATCCGTTGCCGGGCGTCCCTGGGACTCCGCTGGGCCGGGGTGCCCAGGATCGCTCTCGCCATCAGGGTCCGTCCCTCGCGCGGGATGGCCTCCGACGGCGGAGTATTCGGGTCCGTCGGAGTCGTCGCCCTCGCGACGTTCCGCACCGGACCCGGACCGCTCACGCATTGCGCAGGACGTCCAGCGCGTTCTTCAGATCGTCCGGGTACTCGCTGGTGATCTCCACCCAGCGTCCGTCCGCGGGATGGTGGAAGCCAAGGGAGCGGGCGTGCAGCCACTGCCGCGCCAGGCCGAGGCGTTCGGCGAGACGCGGATCGGCGCCGTAGGTGAGGTCGCCGCAGCAGGGATGCCGGATCGCCGAGAAGTGCACGCGAATCTGGTGGGTGCGGCCGGTTTCCAAATGGATGTCGAGCAAGCTGGCGGCCTGGAACGCCTCGACGGTGTCGTAGTGGGTGACGCTGGGCCTTCCGTCGGCGGTGACCGCGAACTTCCAGTCGTTGCCCCTGGCGCGGCCGATGGGGGCGTCGATGGTGCCGCTGCTCGGATCCGGATGCCCCTGCACCAGTGCGTGATAGCGCTTGTCGACGGTGCGCTGTTTGAACGCCCGCTTGAGCACGGTGTAGGCGTGCTCGGACTGGGCGACCACCATCACACCTGAGGTGCCGACGTCGAGCCGGTGCACGATGCCCTGGCGTTCGTGCGCTCCGGAGGTGGAGATCCGGTACCCGGCGGCGGCCAGCCCGCCGACCACGGTCGGGCCGGTCCAGCCGACGCCGGTGTGCGCCGCGACGCCGACCGGCTTGTCCACCGCGACGATGTCGTCGTCGGCGTAGAGGATCTTCATGCCCTCCACCGGCTCGGCCTCGATGGTGAGTTCGCGCTTGGGCTCGGGGAATTCGACCTCCAGCCAAGCCCCCCCGACGAGCCGGTCGGACTTGCCCGCGGGTATGCCGTCCAGCTGCACCGAGCCCTCGGCGGTGAGCGCCGCCACCGCGGTGCGCGAGAGTCCGAGCAGCCGGGAGAGGCCCGCGTCGACTCGCATTCCGTCGAGCCCGTCGGGCACCGGCATGGTCCTGGTCTCTCTCATGCCGCGTTCTCCTCTCCGGTGCCGCCGGACGTGTCCTTCTTCGGCTCCTCGTTCTTCGGTTCGTTCCCGGCGGGCGGATCGGCCTGCGCCGTCGCGGCCCGCTCCTCGTCCGCCGCGCCGCGCCCGGTCCTGGTGCCGTCGGGTTCGAAACCGAAGACCGTCAGCACCACGAGCAGGATCGCGCCGCAGACGATCGCCGAGTCGGCCACGTTGAACACCGGCCACCAGCCGATCGCGACGAAGTCGACGACGTGACCCTGCAACGGACCCGGCGCGCGGAACAGCCGGTCGATCAGGTTGCCGAGCGCGCCGCCGAGCACCAGGCCGAGGCCGATCGCCCACCACAGCGAGCGCAGCGTGCGGCCGATGCGGATGACGCCGATCACCACGGCCGCCGCGACCAGCGTCAGCAGCCAGGTCATGCCGGTGGCCATGGAGAAGGCCGCGCCCGGATTGCGCACCAGGGTGAAGCGGGCGAAATCGCCGACGAGGTACACCGGCTCGCCCGGCTCCAGCGTGGCGACCGCGATTGTTTTGGTGAGCAGGTCGAGGCCGAACAGCACCGCGGCGATGATCAACAGGGTCCGCAGCCGTAGCGGCTGGGTCGTCTGCTGCGTCGGGTCGGCGGTGTTGTCCTCGGGCGGCCGGTCGTCACTCACGCCGATCATCATCTCTCGAGCGCCCGGCGCGCCGCGCCGCGCCTCCTCGTGGCGTGTTCGAACGCACACGGCGGCGCGCGCGGCGAATGTCCCAGCTGACACTCAGGAAGCGGTCGTACCCTGTTGCTCGTGACGGTGTTGTCTTCTTCTCACCTGCCCCGGTTCGCGCGCTCGAGCGTCTTGCTCGTCGTGCTCGCGGTGGGGCTTTCCGCCTTCGGTGTCGCGTGCAGCGACGACGCCGAGGCGCCCGCTGCCACCGAGGGCACCGAGCCGCTCGGCATCGGCAAGGAAGTGACCGTGCCGATCTCGGCCTCGGCCGCCACGCTCATCGAGCCAGGCGCCGAGCCGCGCGAAGTGCTGCGGCCGCATTTCGTGGTCGGGACCGACCAGCGGGTGACCTTGCGCACCGATCACCGCATCGAACAGCAGATCAACGACCAGCCCAAGCGCGACTTCTCGACGCCCGCGCTGACGATTCCGATGACCGCGGAGACAAGCACCGAGGGGGTCGACCTCGTCATCGGCGCCGTGTCCACCCCCGACCCGCTGCTGAACAAGGCGCTCACCGCCGCCGACGGCTCGCACGCTGGCTTCGACTTCAGCGACGACGGCGCCATCACCGCGCTGCGGCTCGCGCCGTCGCCGGACACCTCCAACGCCGCCCGCGCCGCCCTGGAGCAGGCCTTCTACCAGGCCGTGTACCGCTCGATCATGTTCCCCGACGAACCGGTCGGCGAGGGCGCGGTGTGGACCGTGCACCAGGAGGTGACCGGCGGCGTGACGCTCGACCAGGTCACCACCGCGACGCTGACCGAGCGCGACGGCGACCGGCTCACCATCCAGCTGAACGTGACGCAGACGCCGAAATCCGCGCAATGGTCGCTGCCGAACAACGCGGGCACCCTCGACATCGAGGACTACGTGATGCAGGGCACCGGCACCATCACCGTCGACCTGGGCCTGCCGCTGCCGGTGGCCGGGTCCATCACGGTCGGCGGGCATCAGGCCTACCGTGACCCGCGCACCGCGAGCATGCTGCAGCAGACCATCACCACGCAGGTCTCGTGGGCGGAGTGAGACGCGCGCTGCTGTCGGCGGCGGCGGGCGTGACCGTCGTCGCGGGCTGCGGTGCCGAAGACGAGCAGCCGTCCCTTCCCGCGTTGCCGCCGCTGGGTCCCGTCGTGGCGGCCGCGCCGGTGACCGGTTCCCCGACAACCGATCCGGAGGAGCTGGCTCGGCGTCTGCTCGGTCCCGCCGATCTGCCCGGCATGACGCCGGTGCTCGATACCCGCGGTCCGGGGCAGCCGGACCAGGCCGGCCCGATCGCCGAGACGCGGCCGGCCCAGTGCGCGCGCGTGCTGCTGCCGCTGGCCGAACAAGGCACCGAACCGCTGACCTGGAACACCGTCGCCTACAACGGTCCGAACTTCTCCAGCATCGATATCGATGCCGCGAGTTATTCTCCGGAGAAAATATCGGCGGCCTTTTCCGCGGTGCAGCAGACATTGCGCGAATGCACCGAATATTCCGGCAACGACGCGGAGGGGACGGCGATCGAATACCGGCTCGGCGCGCTGGACCAACCGTCCGTCGGCGACGCATCGACCGCGTTCCAACTGCGCACCGCCAGCGCGGGGTTCACGCTCGTCTCGATCGTCTCGATCGTTCAGGTCGGTCCGGTATTGGCGCAGGTCACGATTACCGCGCCGGAATCCGTCGAGCCCGCGGCGCTGACCGATCTGACGGCCGATCAGGTGGCCAGGTTGCGTGGCGTCGCCGGGCCGTGACACAAGATCATCCGGCCGATCGGGCGATTTCGGGTGCTTTTCGGGAATAGGCTCGCCCTGTCCGACAAAACGCCTCGACCGGAGGTCTCCCATGTCCGATGTGAAGCCCATCCCCGACGGATATCCGGCGGTGTCGCCGGGCCTGGCGATCGACGGCGCCGCGGCCGCGATCGATTTCTACAAGCAGGTGTTCGGCGCGACGGAGCGGATGCGCATGCCGCGCCCCGACGGCAAGATCGCGCACTGTGAGCTCATACTCGGCGGTTCGGTCATCATGCTCGGCGATCCGGCGCCGGACATGGACTTCCTCGATCCCAAGACGGTCGGCGGCACACCCGTCAACCTCTACGTCTACGTCGAGGACGCCGACGCCGCCTTCGCCGCCGCGCTCGCGAGCGGAGCCAGGGAGCTCACCCCGATGACCACCCAGTTCTACGGCGACCGCAGCGGTGCGTTCGAAGACCCGTGGGGACACCGCTGGACGGTGGCCACCCACGTGGAGGACATCTCACCCGAGGAGATGGACCGGCGCATGGCGGAGATGTTCGGCGACGCCTGAGTTCATCCGGCGACGACCGAATCACCCTCCACGCGAACGGTTCTGGACGCCAGCGGCCGTTGGGCCGGCCCGGTGACGACCGAGCCGTCGAGACCGAACTTGCTGCCGTGGCAGCGACAGTTGACGGTGCCGCCCGCCACTTCGCCGACCCGGCAGCCCGCGTGCGTGCAGGTGCTGTCCAGGCCGACGAAGACGCCCGCGCTCGGCTGGGTGACCACCGTGTCCCCGGCGATCACGCCGCCGCCGACGGGTACGTCGGCCGTCTTGGCGAGAACGGTCGGACCGCCGGATTGCTCCGCGGGCGTGCGGGCAGATGCCGCCGCGGATTCGTTGTCGCCTCCGGTGCCGCAGGCCGCGAGTGCGGTGGCGGCCAGTGCTCCGGCGCCCGCCATCATCGTGCGGCGGTCCAGCGTCGGAAGGTCGTTGTCCATGTCGCTCCGTTCGGACGATGCCGCCGTCGGCCCGCGACAATCGGCCGCCGCGGGCAAGTCCCCGCGGGCCGCGCATTTCCGGTCGACGGCGGCGAATTCGGTGCTGCCGCAGCGATACCGGGCGTCGAGCCGCCCGACATCGCTGTGCACTGATCACGTCACGGACCGGGCGACGGTTCAATCGTCGGGGTGTGATCGGGGCGACGGCGGGCTGTGGGCGACGCCGCGGCCATCCGTGCGCACGGGATCGGTGGTCGGTTTCGGCCTGCATCGGATGACGCCACCGGAATTGCGAGGCGACTTCCAGGATTTCCCCGGCTGGCGGCGCGGTGTCCGGGAGGTGCTGGATCTGGCGCTGACGCGCCACGGCGGACCGGTATTCGCTTCGACCGAACGGCAACGAGTTCGGCTGGGCGGCGGACCCGAGCCCCTCATGTGCTCGGGTACGCCGCCCAGCCGCCGGGTTCAGCCGCGCGCGATGGCCTCGAAGACCTTCGGGTCGACGAGGGTGGAGGTGTCGCCGAGTTCGCGGCCTTCGGCGACGTCGCGGAGCAGGCGGCGCATGATTTTGCCGCTGCGGGTTTTGGGGAGTTCGGGGACGACGTGGATTTCGCGTGGTTTGGCGATGGGGCTGATTTCGCGGGCGACTTCGGTTTTGAGTTCGTCGATGAGTGTGTCGCCGGTGTTTTTGGCTTCGGCGGTGAGGATGACGAAGGCGACGATGCCTTGGCCGGTGGTGGTGTCGGTGGCGCCGACGACGGCGGCTTCGGCGACGCCGGAGTGTCCGACGAGGGCGGATTCGACTTCGGCGGTGGAGATGCGGTGGCCGGAGACGTTCATGACGTCGTCGACCCGGCCGAGCACCCAGAGCGCACCGTCCTCGTCGACCTTTGCGCCGTCACCGGCGAAGTACCACCCGGCGGCGGCGAAACGCGCCCAATAGGTTTCGCGGAAGCGCTGCATGTCGCCCCAGATGCCGCGCAGCATGGACGGCCACGGCTGGTCGAGCACCAGAAGCCCGGAGTTGCCGCGATCGAGGACGGCGCCGTCGTCGTCGACGACCGCCGCCGAGATGCCCGGCAGCGGGGCCATGGCGGCGCCGGGCTTGGCCGCCGTCACTCCGGGGAGCGGGGAGATCATGATCGCGCCGGTCTCGGTCTGCCACCAGGTGTCCACGATGGGAGTGGCGTTCGCGCCGACGACCTCGCGGTACCAGCGCCACGCCTCGGGATTGATCGGCTCACCGACGCTGCCGAGCAGCCGCAGCGAGGATAGGTCGTGCGCGGCGGGGATCTCCCGGCCCCATTTCATGAATGTGCGGACGAGGGTGGGGGCGGTGTAATAGGTGGTGACGCGGTATTTTT
>NZ_JBFAHG010000004.1:573716-751037 GCF_040654065.1 Nocardia sp. NPDC050793 | reverse complement strand
TCGCCCTAACCCCCGCGGCGCCCAAACCACCACAACACCCCCCCCCAACCCCCCCAACCCCCACGGGGGTCCAGCACCCGTTGGCGCCGGCCCCCCCCGCTTCTGTTTTGTCTACTCGGCGCGGCTCAGCGCTCCGACTCAGCGACCGGTGGCTTCGTACGCCTTGATCGCCTGCTCCAGCCTGGTGAACGCCGCGCCGAGGCTGGCGAGATCGCCGCTGCGCTGGGCGTCACGCACGTTGCGCAGGGCCGCGTCCAGTTCCAGAACCGCCGCGTCCTTCGCGTTGGGCGGCGGCGGCGCGGTCCCCTGGGCGGGTGGCGGCGCGGTGGCGCCCTGGTTCGGCGGCGGCGTCGTCCCCTGCTGGTTCGGCGTCTCGGCGCCCGGCGCCGTCGCGGCGCTGCCGCTGCCGGGGAAGATCTTCTCGAGGGCCGCGGCGAGCGTCGGCTCGTAGCCGACCAGCACCGAACCCGTCGCCGGATCGCGATAGCTCACGAGCACGCGGGCCAGCTGCGGGAAGGTGGAAGTGTTCGGTCCGCTGTTGCGTTCGGTGTACAGCGGCTCGACATAGAGAATGCCGCCGTCGGCGATCGGCAAGGTCAGCAGATTGCCATATTTGATCTTGTTCGAGCCTTGCAACAAAGTCTTGTCACGCGAGACCTCGTCGTTGATGGTCATCGTGTTCTGTGTTTGTTGCGGACCCTGGGTCTGCGAATCCGTCGGCAATTGCAAGATCGTGAACTTGCCGTAGTCCTCCGGATCCGAGCTCACCGAGATGTAGGCGGACAGATATTGCCGGTTGAAGCCGACCATGGCGCTGGTCAGATTGAACTCCGGCCGTCCGTTCTTCGGATCGCCGGCCAGCACGTAGTACGGCGGCTGCTTGAAGGTGCCGCCCTCGATCGTCGGATCGCTGGGCACCGACCAGAACGCGTTGTTGGTGAAGAACTCTCGCGGATCGTTCACGTGGTACTTGCTGAGCATCTCGCGCTGCACCTTGAACAGATCCTCCGGGTAACGGAAGTGCGAGCGCAGCTCCGGCGAGATGTCGCTCTCCGACTTCACCGCGTTCGGGAACACTCCGCGCCACGCCTTCAGCACCGGATCGGTGGTGTCCACCTCGTACAGGGTGACCGTGCCGTCGTAGGCGTCGACAATGGCCTTCACCGAGTTGCGGATGTAGCTGACCTCCTTGCGGGGTAGCAGCCGTCCGGTCTTCTTGTCGACGCTGTCCTCGACCGCGCCTTCCAGCGAGGTGCTCTGGGCGTAGGGGTAGCTGTCGAGCGTGGTGTAGGCGTCCACGATCCAGACGATGCGCTTGTCCACGACCGCGGGGTAGGCGTTGCCGTCGGCGGTCAGCCAGGGCGCGACCTTCTCGACCCGCTCGCGCGGATCACGGTTGAAGATGATCTTCGAATCGTCGCCGATGGCACCGGAGAACAGGATGTTTCGCTCGGCGTACTTGGCCGCGAACGCCAGCCGGTTGAACCAGGACCCGATCGGAACGCCGCCGGAACCGGTGTAGGTGTATTGGACGTTGTCCAGGTCGTATTCGCGCGCGGGCTGTCCAGCGGCGCCGACGATGGCGTAGTCGGCGTCGGACTGGGAGATCAGCTCGCCGAAGTAGATTCGCGGCTGATCGACCTCGATGGCCTGGCGCTCCCGCGGCGTGGAGATGTCGCTGACGAAGCTCATCGGGCCGTCGTCGAAGACCGGAGAACCGCTGTCGCTGCTGCCCGCGACGGTCGCGTCCTTGGCCGCGGCCTTGTTGATGCGGTTGGCCGGGGCGGCGACGAAGCCGTTGCCGTGGGTGTAGACGGTGTGCCGGTTGATCCAGTCGGTCTGATTGTCCTTGAGGCTCTGCGGCTCCAGCTCGCGCGCCGCGACGATGTAGTCCTGGACCTCACCGTCGATGGTGTAGCGGTCGATGTCGAGCGGGTTGGGGAAGCCGTAGAAGTTCTTCAGCTGGCGCAGCTGAGTGAACGTGGGCGACAGGATATTCGGGTCGAGCAGCCGGATGTTGGAGATGGTGGTGCGGTCGGCGGGAACGTCGCGCGGGTTCTTGGTGCCGTCGCCCTTGTAGTTCTGGTAGTCGACCTTGTCGTCGGTGATGCCGAACGCCTGCCTGGTCGCGGCGATGTTGCGCTCGATGTACTCCGACTCCTTGTCCGCGGCGTTCGGGCGCACCGAGAACTGCTCGACCACCAGCGGCCACACCGCGCCGACCAGGATCGA
Source organism: Nocardia sp. NPDC050793 (assembly GCF_040654065.1). Classification (NCBI taxonomy): domain Bacteria; kingdom Bacillati; phylum Actinomycetota; class Actinomycetes; order Mycobacteriales; family Nocardiaceae; genus Nocardia; species Nocardia sp. NPDC050793. The sequence continues at coordinate 748,805 of NZ_JBFAHG010000004.1, read as the reverse complement.
GGAGAGCACGAGCAGCGCGGCGGCCATGGCGGGCACCCGCAGGTCGCGCAGCACGATGCCCGCGAAGAAGGCCAGCGCGCAGATCACCGCGATGGACAGCAGAATCAGCTTGGCGGGCAGCACCGCGTTGATGTCGGTGAAGGAACCGCCGGTGAAGGTGGGCTCCTTGCGCGCGCTGGAGAGCAGCTCGTAGCGGTCGAACCAATACGCGATCGCCTTGAGCAGCACGAAGATTCCGGCGAGCACCGCGAGCTGGATGCGCGCAGGCTTGGTCAGCGTGCCCTCGCGGCCGCTCAGCCGCAGGCCGCCGAAGACGTAGTGCGTCACCAGATTCGCGAAGAACGCGATCACCACGGCGACGAACAGCCAGTTCAGCACCATCCGGTAGAACGGCAGATCGAAGGCGTAGAAGCCGACGTCGAGACCGAACTGCGGATCGGTCTCACCGAACGAACCACCGTTGAGGAACAGCTGCACCGTCACCCAGTTCGACTGCGCCACCAGGCCGGACAGCAGACCGAGCAGCACCGGGATGCCGATGCCGAAGAGCTTGAGCCTGCTCATCACGGTGGTGCGATACCGGGCGATCGGATCGTTCGGCCCGGCGACCGGCACGAACACCGGCCTGGTGCGGTAGCCGAGCAGCAGCGCGAGCCACACCACCAGACCGACGAACACCGCCACCGCGACGAACAACAGGATCCGGGTCCGCAGCACGGTGAGATACACGTTGCGGAAACCGACCTCGCCGAACCACAGCCAGTTGGTATAGGTGTCTGTCAGCCTCGGTCCCAACAGCAGCAACGCCGCAACGACGATGGCCGCCACCAGCAGCACGCGGCTGCGACGAGACAACGAAGGTAAGCCGGTTGGGGGCCGCATGCCCACGGTGCCACTCTCCAGGGTCCGGCGGCGCCCACGCCCAATCGGTCGATGCGCCGCATTCCGACGTTGCGGTTCGGTCCTCGCGGACCGTCTGGCGCCCACTCTACGGAAACGGACATCGCACCGTCGTGTGTGGCCTCGGTGAGCTCGGCGGAAGCGATTTCGACGGCTTCGATGAGACACCGGCGGCGGTGATGCGAGGATGTCCACCGTGAACGCCGATCTGCACGCCGAGCTTGTCCTGTCCCGCGCCGTCCGGGAGGTCGCGGAGTTCGCCGACGCCGAGGGCTGGGGGCGTCCGCCGCAGATGTTCGCGCTGGTGCCGACCGCCGATCTGGTCGCGGCCGAACCCGGTCTGCTCGACCAGATCGATCAGGGCGACGAGCTCACCCCGATCGCGCAGGAGCCGCTGCCCGACGACATCACCGGCGGTTCGATGGCGCTCGACGAATTCCTCGCCACCACGAGCTGGCCGCCCGCCGTGCGGGGTTGCGTACTGGTGCAGGAGATCGTGGTGCTGCCGCCGGACGCCGAGAGCACCCTCGACGACGCGCTCGCCCCGTTGCTCGCCGACCACGAGGCCGCCGACGCCGCGGCCCGCGCGGCCGCGGCGGCGCACCCGGAGCGGCGGGAGGCTCGGCTTTTCGCCGCCGTGCTGCGCGACGGCGCGTCGCTGTCGCTGCTGCAGATCCGCCCGCAGGACGACGAGGACGATTTCGGCGACCTCGATCTGCGCACCCACCCGAACCTGGCGCCGAACCTCATCGAGGCGCTGCACCACACCCTGGAGTGATCAGCCGCAACTGGGCGCCTCGGCGCCCGCGTTGAGCGCGTTGAGTGACTGCACCGCGCTGTCCAAGGTCTCCACCTTGACCAGGCGCAGGCCCTCGGGCGTGCGCTGCCTCGCCTCGTTGCAGTTGGCCGCAGGGACGAGGAACGTCTCGGCGCCCGCCTCGCGCGCGGCCATCATCTTGTATTGGATGCCGCCGATCGGGCCGACCGCGCCTTCTTGATCGATGGTGCCGGTGCCTGCCACGAACTTGCCGCCGTCCAAGTCGCCGGGGCTGAGCTTGTCGATCAGGGCGAGGCTGAACATCAGGCCCGCCGACGGACCGCCGATGTCGGCCAGGTTGAAGGTGACCTGCATGGGCGGCAGCGCGCCCTCGCCCGGGGTGACGCCGAGGTAGCCCTTGGCCGGATCGTCCGGGCGCGCGCCGAGGGTGATCGTCGCGGTCTGCTCGGCGTTGTCGCGACGGAACACCACGGTCAGCAGGCTGCCCGGCGGCACCGAGGACACCGCGGACACCAGGTCTTTCGGCGTCGCGATCGGCGCGCCGTCGACGCTGACGAGCTGATCGCCCGGCCGCAGCACATCCTTGGCGGGAGCGTCGTCGCCGACCTTGCGGATCAGCACCACGGTCGGCAGATCCAGATAGTGCAGCGCCGCGACCTCGGCATTGCCCTCGGAATCCTTGAACTCCTGCTGATTGGACTTGTCGATCTCCTCGCGCGGCACGCCGGGCGGGTAGACCTCGGCGCGCGGGACGAGACCGTGCTGGCCGCTCACCCAGAAGCCGAACGCCTCGAACAGGTTCAGCCCGTCGCGCACCGCGACCGTCGTCATGTTCAGGTTGCCCGAGGTCGGGTCGAGCTCGGTGCCGACGACATCGACGACCTGCTTGCCCTCGACCTCGCCGAGCGTGTTGAAGGTTGGCCCGGGTCCGAGCGCGACGAACGGCACCTTGACCACGGCGCCGATGACACCGAGCACGAGCACCGGAACGAGCGCGGCAAGGAGGGTGAGGATCCGACGATTCACCCCGCCCACCATAGTGATCTCGTTCGCCGCTGGACTGCGCAGGCGCGGAATCCGCGGCCGCGCGCCGCCCGGTCGTTCGCTGTGCGCGTAATGCGAGCTCCAGCGGCCCGGGGGCGGCCCGCCGACGGTCACGCGCCGATTGTCCGCGCGTAACGTGATAGGCATGACTGACTTCCCGTTCGGATTCTCGAACCGTGACGACGATGACCCGCGCAAGCGCGGCGAAGAGCCGAACGGTCCCGGGGCGAACAATCCGTTCGGGTTCCCGATCGGCGGCGGAGCGGGCGGGTTCGATCCCGCGCAGCTCGGCCAGATGCTGACCTCACTGGGTCAAATGCTCAGCGGCATGGGGCAACCCGGCGGCGCGGCATCGGGTCCGGTCAACTACGACGTCGCCAAGCGGCTGGCCCGCCAGCAGCTCGGCGCGAGTGTGACGCCCGTCTCGGCGGGCGCCAAGAAGGCGGTGGCCGACGCGGCGCACCTGGCCGAACTCTGGCTGGACGGCGCGACGACGCTGCCCGCCGGCGCGACGAGGACCGTCGCCTGGACGGCCAACGACTGGATCGAGGAGACGCTGTCCACCTGGAAGCGGTTGTGCGATCCGGTCGCCGAGCAGATCTCGGGCATGTGGACCGCGCAGCTGCCCGAGGAGGCGAGGGAGTTCGCCGCGCCGATGGTCGGCATGCTCGGCCAGATGGGCGGTCTCGCGTTCGGCTCGCAGCTCGGCCAGGCGCTGGGCCAGCTGGCCAAGGAGGTGCTGACCTCCACCGATATCGGTCTGCCGCTCGGCCCGAGCGGCACCGGCGCGCTGCTGCCCGCCGCGATCTCGGAGTTCAGCGCGGGCCTCGAGCAGCCGGAGAGCGAGATTCTGGTCTTCCTCGCGGCGCGAGAGGCTGCCCACCAGCGGCTGTTCGCGCACGTGCCGTGGCTGCGTCAGCAGGTGCTCGGCGCGGTGGAGGACTACGCGCGCGGCATCAAGATGGACTTCTCCGCACTCGAGCAGGCGGCCCAGGGCATCGACCCGATGTCGCTGACCGACCCGTCGAAGCTCGAGGAGATCCTGGCGCAGGGCACGTTCGAACCGCAGACAACGCCCGAACAGAAGCAGGCGCTGGAACGGCTGGAGACGCTGCTCGCCCTGATCGAGGGCTGGGTGCAGGTCGTGGTGGCCGACGCGGTCGGCGAGCGGCTGCCCGGTGCGGGCGCGCTGGCCGAGACGCTGCGCCGCCGCCGCGCCACCGGCGGACCCGCCGAGCAGACCTTCGCCACCCTGGTCGGTCTGGAGCTGCGGCCGCGCAAGCTGCGCGAGGCCGCGCAGCTGTGGCAGCGACTGACCACCGACGCGGGGGTGGACGCTCGCGACGGCGTGTGGGCGCACCCGGATCTGCTGCCCGACTCCGAGGACCTGGACTCCCCCGCCGGTTTCATCGACTCGGTCATCGGCGGCGGCGCGACCGCGTTCGACGATCCGCTGGCGCAGCTGGCCGAGACCGAGGCGCGTGAGCGCGCGGAGTCCGACCGCGAGGGCGGCGACGGACCGGACACCCCCGACCTGGGCAAGGACAACGGCAAGTCCTGAGAATTCGCCCTGTGAACAGCGCGAATTCCTGTGGATAACGACAGGATTCGCGGCCGTTCGCGGGATGGGCGGCGCGCATACTGCTGGGCATGACCACGTTGCGCCCGCACGGCCCGATGCTGCATCCCCGGGTGACGATCCTGGTTCGCCCCTCCGGGGTGGTCCAGCTCGGCTGGGATCCGGAACGCGCCCTGCTCCTCGACCCGCCTGATCTGGACACCCAGACCGTGCTCGGCTTCCTGCGCCTGCTCGACGGGTTGCGGACCCGGCCGCAGATCGTGTGGCAGGCGGGCCGCAGCGGCATCGCCGCCGAACAGGCCGGTGCGCTGCTGGACGAGATCGATGCCGCCGGTCTGCTGGTGCAGCCGCGGGAGAGTCCCGGTCCGATTCGCACGGTGCGCGTGCACGGTCTCGGACCGCTCTCGGATGCCATCTCGGCGGGGCTGCGCCGGGTAGGCATACGTCCCGATCGATCGCGCGGGAACGCTCCCGAGGTGTGGCCCGCGGGCAGGCGCGCACCCGACCTGGTGGTGCTGGCCGACACCGTGGTCACCGATCCGCGGCTGGCGAGCGAACTTGTGCTGCAACGCATCCCGCATCTCTCGGTGCGAATCCGAGATGGCCGCGGCATCGTCGGCCCGCTGGTGCTGCCCGGCGAGACCAGCTGCCTGCGCTGCGCCGATCTGACGCGGGTCGACTACGACGCCGACTGGCCGCATCTGGCCGCCCAGCTGCTCGGCCGGGTCGGTCACGCCTCCCCCGCCGCCATCGCCGCGACCGCGGCGCTCGCCCTCGGCGAACTCGAGGCGATCCTGGACTGTTCGCCGCGCAGACCGCCGGCCACCCTGGACGCCACGCTCGAGTTGGACCTCGATTCGCACCTGCTGCAGCGAAGGTACTGGGCGCCACACGCCGCGTGCGGTTGTCGCACGATCAGCGCGGCGAGCGCAACGTGAGATCGAAAACTTCGAATTGCCATGGCAAAGCTCCGGGTGCGTCCGCCATGATGGGGTGGTGTCTGAGATCGTGCGCCGGAGCTCGTCCCGCAACGCCAAGTTAGCCAAGATTCCGCTCGGCATCGCCGGAAGGGCCGCCGTGGGCTTCGGAAAGCGGCTCGCGGGTGGTGACAAGGGGGAGATCAACGCTCAACTGAACCAGAAGGCCGCCGAACAACTGTTCACCGTGCTCGGCGAGCTCAAGGGCGGCGCCATGAAGTTCGGACAGGCGCTGAGTGTGATGGAGGCCGCGGTTCCCGAGGAGTTCGGCGAGCACTACCGCGACGCGCTGACCAAGTTGCAGGCCGCCGCCCCGCCGATGCCCGCCGAGACGGTGCACCGGGTGCTCGATCAACAGCTGGGCACGCAGTGGCGGCAGCGCTTCCATTCCTTCGAGGACGCCCCGTCCGCCTCCGCCAGCATCGGACAGGTGCACAAGGCGGTGTGGTCGGACGGTCGCACCGTCGCGGTGAAGGTGCAGTATCCGGGCGCCGACGAAGCTCTGCGCGCCGATCTCAAGACACTGTCGCGGATGACCGGCCTGATCTCCTCGGTGATCCCCGGCGCGGACGTCAAGCCGATCCTGGCCGAGATCACCGAGCGCACCGAGGAGGAACTGGACTACCGCAACGAGGCGGCGAACCAGCGCGCCTTCGCCAAGGCCTTCGACGGGCACACCGAGCTGGTGGTGCCGAAGGTGGTGGCCTCCGCGCCGAAGGTGATCGTCACCGAATGGCTCGAGGGCACCCCGGTCTCGCAGATCATCAAGTCGGGCGCCGCCGACCCGGAAGGCACCATGGCCCTGCGCAACCGGGTCGCGCTGCTGATGGGCCGTTTCCACTTCTCCTCGCCCGAGACCGTCGGCCTGCTGCACGCCGATCCGCATCCGGGCAACTTCATGATGCTGGCCGACGGCAGGCTGGCGGTGATCGATTTCGGCGCGTGCGCGCCGCTGCCCAATGGTTTCCCGGAGATCCTCGGGCGGATGCTGTCGATGGCCGTCGAGGAGGACTACGACGCACTCACCCAATTGATGTACGACAACGGCTGGGTGATCCCCGGTCGCACGATCACCCATCGGGAGATCGCCGACTACCTGCGCCCGTTCTCCGATCCGATCAAGACCGATTCGTTCCACTTCACCCGCCGATGGATGCAGCGTGTCGCGGGCAAGGCGACCGACTTCACCAGCACGGAAATGAAAACCGCTCGGGCGCTGCAACTTCCGGCCGAGCACGTGATGATCTTCCGGGTACTGGGCGGTTCGGTGGGCATTCTCGCGCAGCTGGACGCCGAGGTTCCGTTCATGCAGCTGGCCGCCACCTGGCTGCCCGGCCTGCGCGACGAACGCTCGGCGAGCTGAAAGATTCTCCCCCACAACGCAAACGAGCCGCCCACCTGATCTCGAGGTGAGCGGCTGGTTTGCTTTCTCGTTCCTGGGCCCCGCTGGGGTCCGGGTCGGACGATGGGGCCTCAGCGACCGGAGGGAGGTGAGGCCGCGGCCCGACTCTCATGCCGGGACCGCGACCTTGCGCGGACGACCACGCGGACGCTTGCGGGCGATCACGACACCCTGGTCGAAGATCTCACCGCCCCACACGCCCCAAGGCTCGCGCCGATCGATGGCCGCGCTCAGGCAGCCCTTGCGGATCGGGCAAGACGCGCACAGCGCCTTGGCCTGTTCCAACTGGACCGGGCTCTCCGCGAACCAGAGATCGGGATCTCCGGCTCGACAGGGCAGGACCCTGGTGACCTCCCGGGTGACAGCGGTGGCTTGCGGCCAGCTCTCTGCGGGGAACACGTCGTTCTCCTTCAGTTCGTTCTGCAGCGGTTCGTTAGTTGTCCACGAAACCGGTGGCAAACGGCTGAAGGGCCGCTTAAAAGTACTGGCCACGGTTTCGCTTCTTGCGATCCGTGGCCAGGAGGTGTGGGGTGGGTCCCCTACCTAGGTCGACACCTGGGTCGATTCCTGATCACGGTCGCTGGGTGTGCGGTGCGGAGGCGTGCTGCCCGCAGATCGATGTCTGCCATGGGCTCGGCCGCCGGCTCATAGCCGGCTCCGTGCGCAAAGACGCCGACTGCCGCGTTGGCGGTCGGGTGCCAGCCCCCGCTGGGCTTGCCCTGGAGCAGCGTGTGAACTTGGCGAAGCGCCGGCGAAATCTTCACCGGCGTACCAAATCCGCACACTCCTACCGAGGACAGACCGATCCCCTGCAAAGCGAGGATCCCCCGGGAGGCTGACATGGACGCATTGCCCGCAACGCCGATGGCGTCGAAGTTGTTGATGCCGTTCATTGGTCTGCCTCCCTCCTGTTCTCGTTGTGTCGAAACTGTCTGGTATCGAACCGTTGTCCGAAACTTCCCGCGCCGGAATGCCCTCCCGGTGCGTGATTCCCACCATAAGCAATGTCGGCGAAACCGACAACCTATTTTCTACCTGCGGTTTTGTGATGTCGAGCGGACTCGCGACGCGACGATGGCGAGCACGTCGGCTCCGTAGTCGACGATCTTCTTCGCGCCGATGCCCGGGATCGCCTCCAACGCACGGTCGTCAGCGGGCAGTTGCTCGGCGATCGCCGTGAGCGTGGTGTCGGTGAACACCACGAACTCCCGGACCCGAAGTGCCTCGGCCTTTTCCGCGCGCCACTCCTTCAGCGCCTCCAGTAGCGCCGCATCCAGTTCCGCGGGGCAGCGGCGGCAACGGCCGAGCATGGTGGCGTAGGTGCCGATCAACGGCTTGGCGCAGACCCGGCAGGACGGGCGTATCCCGCTGTTCTCGGGTCGGCCGGTCGACGCGGCGATCCGCGACGCGGGCGAATCGTCGGGTACCAGGCCGTTGAGGAAACGGGAACGGCGGCGGGTGCGCCTGCTGCCCTCGCCACGGGACAGCGCCCAGGACAACCGCAGATGCTCGCGCGCCCTGGTCACGCCCACGTAGAGCAGCCTGCGTTCCTCTTCGAGCGCGGCCTGATCGCCGACCGATCCGTCGTCGGCGAGCGCATGGGCGATCGGCAATGTGCCGTCGGCGAGCCCGACCAGGAAGACCGCGTCCCACTCCAGCCCCTTGGCCGCGTGCAGCGAGGCCAAGGTGACGCCCTGCACGGTCGGTGGGTGCCTGGCCTCGGCGCGCGCGGCGAGCTCGCGCAGCAGGCCGGGCAGTTCGAGCTCCGCGTCGTGCTCGACCAGTTCCTCGGTGAGCCGCACCAGCGCGACCAGCGACGACCACCGCTCCCTCGCCTGTGCGCCCGCTGGCTCGGTGGCCGTCAGGCCGACCGGTGCGAGCACGGCCTTGACCAGGGTGACCAGCGCCTTTCCGCGGCGGGACTGATCGGGCAGGTCGTCGCGGGCCGCGGCCTGGCGCAACGCCTGCACGGCCTGCCTGACCTCGGCGCGCTGGAAGAACCCCTCGCCGCCGCGTACCTGATACGGGATGCCGCGCTCGGTGAGCGACTGCTCGTAGGCCTCGGACTGGGCGTTGACACGGTAGAGCACCGCGATCTCCGCCGCGGGGGTGCCCGCCCCGATCAGGCGCTTGATCGCACCCGCCACCCCGGCGGCCTCGGCAGGGGCGTCGTCGTATTCGGTGAACTCCGGCTCGGGGCCGTCCGGGCGCTGACCGATCAGCTGGAGCCTGGTGCCCGCGATGCGGCCGCGCGCGGCGCCGATCACCCGGTTGGCCAGCGACACCACCTGCGGTGTCGACCGGTAGTCACGCTCCAGCCGCACCACCGTCGCGTCCGGGAAACGCCGAGAGAAGTCGAGCAGGTAGCTCGGAGTGGCGCCGGTGAAGGAGTAGATCGTCTGGTTCGCGTCGCCGACGACGGTCAGGTCGTCGCGCTCGCCGAGCCATGCGTCGAGCACTCGCTGCTGCAATGGCGTGACGTCTTGGTACTCGTCGACCACGAAACTCCGGTAGCGACCGCGGAATTCGTCGGCGACGGCCGGATAGTCCTCCAACGCGGCCGCGGTATGCAGAAGCAGATCGTCGAAATCGAGCAGCAGTCCCTCGGCGGAAGTCTTCAGCGACTCGTATCCCGCATAGACCTCGGCCACCCGCGCCGGGTCGTACGGCGGATCGCGATGCTGCTTGGCCACCGCCGCCGGGTAGTCCTCCGGCGCGAGCAGCGTGGACTTGGCCCATTCGATCTCGCCGAGCAGGTCGCGGACGCTGTCGGTCGCGGTGCTCAGCCCCGCCCGATTCGCCGCCTGCGCGACCACCGCGAACTTGTTGTCCAGCAATCGCCATGGCACGTCGCCGACGACCTGCGGCCAGAAGTACTTCAGCTGGCGCAGCGCCGCGGCGTGAAAGGTGCGGGCCTGCACCTGCTTTGCCTCGCCCGCGAGGCCGAGTCCGCGCAGCCGGGCGCGCAGTTCGCCCGCGGCCCGCGCGGTGAAAGTGACCGCGAGCACCTGGTCCGGCTTGACGTGTCCCGCCGACACCAGGTGCGCGATCCGGTGCGTGATGGTCCTGGTCTTTCCGGTGCCCGCACCGGCGAGCACGCAGACCGGACCGCGCGGCGCCCGGACGGCGGCGGCCTGCTCGGGATCCAGGGCGTCGAGGTCGAAGACGGGCACGGGCACCATCATGACAGCCGGGGGCGACAACCGGCCGCCACGCCTGTCGGCCCCGGACGACGACAAGCCCGCACTGTGGCGCCCGTCACCGCGGAACAGGACGAGGCCGTACCGTGTTGAATGGTTCCGTGACTGACGTGAACCCCGTTCTGACCATGTACTCGACCACCTGGTGCGGCTATTGCCGCAGGCTGAAGAAGCAGCTGGACGAGTCGGGTATCAGCTATGTAGAGATCGATATCGAGCAGGACCCGGCCTCGGCCGAGTTCGTCGGTAGCGTCAACAACGGCAACCACGTGGTGCCGACGGTGAAGTTCGCGGACGGCTCGACGGCGACCAACCCGTCGCTGGCCACCGTCAAGCAGGCTCTCGCCGCCCTGGCCTGACGCTCAGTCCAGCGCTGCCCACGATTCGACGATCGTGCGGGCGATCGAGATGGAACCGGGAAGCAGCAGTCGCACGCCTTCCCGCTGGCCCGACCAGTCTCCGGCAGTGAGCGCCTCGCGCACTTCGGCCCTGGTGAACCAGTGCGCCTCGGCGATCTCGCCGTCGGAGAAGGCCAGCGGCTGCTCCGGGTCGGCGACCGCGGCGAACCCGAGCATCAGCGATCTCGGGAACGGCCACGGCTGACTGCCCAGGTAGTGGATGTCGCGGACGTCGAGACCGACCTCCTCGCGCATCTCGCGCGCCACACAGCGCTCCAGCGACTCGCCCGCTTCGACGAATCCGGCGAGCAGCGAGAACAGCGTCTTCGGCCAGGTGTGCTGGCGCGCGAGCAGCACCCGGTCGCCGCCGTCGTGGATCAGGCAGATGACGGCCGGGTCGATACGCGGGAATTCCTCGTGCCCTGTCGCGGTGACCCGCGACCAGCCGCCCTTGGTCGAAGCGGTCGTGCTCCCGTCGTACGCGCTGAAGCCCGACTTGTCGTGCCAATTCAGCAGGGCCATGGCGGTGGAGAGCAGGCCGGCGGTGAAATCGTCCAGCTCGCCCGCGACGACGCGCAGGTCGGTGAGCGCGCCGGCGAGTTCGTCGTCACGCACCGCCCACAGGTGCCTGCCGTCGCCGACGCCGAGGAACACCGCCGCCGGGCTCGGCTCCGCGGACAGCTCCACGGCCGCGTCCAACACCAGTGCGCCGCCCTCGAAACGCACCTGACCGCGGCGGTTCACGCGGAGTAGCCCGGCCTTTGCCCACCCCTCCTTCAGCGCGTTCTCGTCCGCGCGGATCTCCTCGGCGCGATCGACCGCGGCACGGGACAGCAGTGGGATGGCGTTCAGCTGAAATGACACGCTTCGAGACTACTTCCGAACGGTGTCACTTCGCCGCCCGCCGGATGAAGAGCAGTTTGTCGCCCGCCTCGATCGCGTCCACTTCCGGCTCGCCGACCCGGATCAGCTCGCCGCCGCGCACCACGCCGAGCACGATATCGCTGAGATGCCGTGGGGAGCCGCCGATCTCGCTCGCTTCGACCTCGCGCTCGGCCACCGCGAAACCCTGTTCCGGGGTCAGCAGGTCTTCCATCATCTCCACCACGGTCGGGGTTGTGGTGGCGATGCCGAGCAGGCGACCCGCGGTCTCCGAGGAGACCACCACCGAGTCCGCGCCGGACTGGCGCAGCAGGTGGGTGTTCTCCGCCTCGCGGATGGCGACCACGATCTTGGCCTTCTTGTTCAGCTCGCGGGCGGTCAGGGTGACCAGCACCGCGGTGTCGTCGCGATTGGCGGCGACGATCACGGCGGCGGCGTTATGTGCGCTGGCCAGCCGCAGCACGTCGGACTGGGTGGCCGATCCGTGCACGGTCACCAGGCCCGCGTTGGCGGCTCGCTCCAGCGCGACCGTGTCGGTGTCGACCACCACGATCTCCGCGGGGTGCACGCCGTCGCCGAGCATGGCGTCGATGGCGGTACGCCCCTTCGTGCCGTATCCGACGACCACGGTGTGATTACGCACGCTGCGCCTCCAACGCTGAATCTTGAATGCCTGACGGGACCGTTCGGTGAGCACGCTGATGGTGGTACCGACGAGCACAATGAGAAAGAGGACGCGCAGCGGGGTGATGATGATGATGTTCGCCAGCCGCGCCTCGGGCGAAGCCGGGGTGATGTCGCCGTAGCCGGTGGTGGACAGCGACACCGTCGCGTAATAGAAGGCGTCGAGGAAGGACAGTTCGTCGCCGGTGTTGTCGCGGTAGCCCGCCCGCCCGAGGTACACCACCATCGCCGCGGTGAACAGCAATGCGATGGCGAACGCGATCCTGCGGCTCAGCGAGACCCACGGGCTGATCTGCGTCTCGGGAATCCGCAGCAGACCGACGAGCGCGAAGTCCGGACGCGTCGACAGGCCGACCCTCGCCGCGCGATCTCCGAAATCACCGGGCATCGTTCGCACCCACCCGCCCGTTCGCCGCGCGGTCCATCTCCGGCACTGTTTCTCCCTCCGGCACAGCACGGGAGCCTACCGGGTGTACATCACACCGCCGGGACTCGACGCGAACACTCGGTGAATGCCAGGGTGAGTACTCATGGCAGACATTCGACCGACCACCGGAGACGGCAGGCGGCCCGCACTGTTGCTGGCGGCCCTGCTGTTCGGTAGCGGGGTCATGCACTTCGCGAAGCCCAAGTTCTTCGACTCCATCGTGCCCAGGGTGCTGCCCGGCCGGGCCCGCGACTACACCTACGCGTCGGGCGTCGCCGAGCTGGGCGTGGCCGCCACGCTCGCGATGCCGAGCACCAGGCGCGTCGGCGGACGGCTCGCGGCGCTGGTGTTCATCGCTGTGTTCCCGGCGAACGTGCAGATGGCCCTCGACGTGACGCGCAGCGAGAAGGCTTCGCCGGTGCTGAAGATCGGTACCGTGCTCCGGCTTCCGTTGCAGATCCCGCTGGTCACCACGGCGCTGAAAGTTTCACGCCGGAGCTGAAGTTTCGCTTCGATCGTCCTGTCTGGCGGGCGCGGCCGAACGGATCAGCGCGGCCAGCTCCTCGGGTCCGGGCAGCTCGGCGGGCGCGATGGTGCGTCCCGAACGCACATAATGGAAAGCGGCGCCGATCTTTTCCAGCATCTCGCGTTCCGTTCCGCCGTGCCTGGCGGCCATCAGGCGGGCCCAGGCCAGCCGGTAGATGGCCAGCTGCATGGCCACGGCAGGTTCGTCGGCGGGACCTGGTTCGGCGCCGGTCTTCCAGTCGACCACGGTCCAGCCGCCGCCCGGCTCGGCGAACACCGCGTCCATCCGGCCGCGGATCACGGTCCCCGCGATCGAGGTCTCGAAGGGCACCTCCACATCGAGCGGACTGCGGTGCGCCCACGGCGAATTCAGGAACGCGTCCTGCATCCTGGCGAGTTCGGCGTCGACGCTCGCGTCGTGCGGATCGGGTTCGCCCGCGCCGGGAAGTTCGTCGAGCCCGAGCAGCCTGGTGCCCGCGAACCAGCGCTGCACCCAGGCGTGGAACGCGGTGCCGCGCCGGGCGAGCGGATTCGGCGGGTACGGCAGCGGACGGCGCAGGCGCCGAGCCAGTTTCGCCGGATCGGCGCGCATCTCCACCAGGGCGGTGGCCGGGATCTGGCCGGGCAGTTCCACCTCTTGGGCCGCGGCGAGGCCCGCCTCGTGCTCGGCGAGCAGGGCGTCCACGTCGGCGGCCCAGCCCTCCGGATCGTCCGGGTCGGCGGCCTGCTCCCCGGGGACGAATTCGTCCGGCGGCGGCTCGAAATCGTCGGGGAACGGGGCGAAATCGTAGGTCGGCGAGAGGAGTTCGTCGACCGAGAACAAGGCGTCGGGTTCCGCCGTGGGTTGCACGCTCGGCGCGAGCCCAGCGGGACGGGCGCCAGTGGCGGGCGTTCCCGCAGCGGCTCGCGCGTCGGCGGGCTGGACGCGCAGATCCGCCAGCGCGGAGCGGACCAGGGCGGCGCCCTGCTCGATCGAATCGCGGCGGGGCCCGAGCGGGTCGCGGGGCCACTCGGCGGTCGCCGGATTGTCGGTGAACGGATTGACCGCGTCGACCTCGGGCGGATCGTCCCATCTGGAGATGTCGAGCACGCCGAACGCCGGCCCGTCGGCCGACTCGCTCGCGTTCTTCAGTTCCAGCAGGAAGTCCGACGGCCCCTTCGGAGTGGAGCCGGTCTCGGCCCAGTGATGCGCCGAAACCAGCAGCACCCGTTCGGTTCTGGTGAGCGCGACGTAGAACAGCCGCCGTTCCTCGTCGAGTCGCCTTCGGTCCAGCGCCGACTTGTGCGCCTTGATGGCGGCCTCCAAGTCGGCCCGGTCGTACAGATCCGCGAGATCGAGGACCGGGACGCCCTCGGCGGCGTCGTCCTGGATGCGGTCGCCGCGCAGCGAGGTGGGCAGCTCGGCCAGCGCACCGAGCCACGTCGCCGAGGCGGCGCCGGAGGGAAACACCCCGCGCACCACGTGCGGCACCGCGACGATCTCCCACTCCAGTCCTTTGGCCGCGTGCACCGTCAGCACCTGCACGCGATCCTTGGCCACCTCCACCTCGCCCGGCTCCAGCCCGTTCTCGACCGACTCGGCGGCGGCGAAGAACGCGAGCAGACCGGTCAGCGAGGCGCCGGTGTCGGCGGCGTAGCCCGCCACCACCTCGGCGAACGCGTCCAGGTGTTCGCGGCCGGCTCCGGTACCGGCCATGGCGCGGCGCGCCTGGGTCTCGACGCCGACGCCGATGGTGCGCTCCACGTCGGACACGAGCTCGACCAGCGGCTGGCCGCTGCGTTCCCGCAGGGCGGCGAGTTCCCGGCCGAGCGCCTCGATGCGGGTGTAGCCGGAGGCCGAATAGTTCTCCCGCGGACCGGGATCGGCGAGCGCGTCGGCCAACCCCGCCTGTTCGGCCGGTTCCGGGGCCACCTCGCGCAACGCGGCGGCGAGCGCGGCGCCGTCGGTGATCTCGTCGGTCTCGCCGCCCGACAGTCTGCTGATGGACAGCTCCCTGGCGCGGCGGGCCAGAGCGGCGAGGTCGGCGACACCGATGCGCCAACGTGCTCCGGTGAGCACGCGCACGGCCGCGCTCCCCGCGGCGGGTTCGGCGATCAGGCGCAGGGTGGCGACGATGTCGGCCACCTCCGGCGTGGCGAGCAGGCCGCCGAGGCCCACGATCTCCACCGGAAGCCCTCGGTCGCGTAGGGCTTCCGCGAGCGGGGCAGCATCGGCATTGCGGCGCACCAGGATCGCCGAGGTCGGTGGCGGCTCTCCGGCGGCGTGTCGCGCCGACCATTCGGCGGCGATCCGCTCGGCGACCCAATCCCGTTCGTCCGCGACGGTTTCGGTGAGCGCCACCGCGACCACGCCGGATTCCGCGTTCGGCTTGGCGCGCAGCGCGTCGACGGTGACGCCGCCCGCGTCGAGCGCGGTGCGGCGCAGCGGCTCGGCGACCAGATTGGCCAGGGCGAGGGCCTCGGGCGGATTGCGCCAGCTGGTCAGCAGCGGCAGGATCGGCGCGGGCACGCCGGGCGCCAACGGGAAGTCGGTGGCGAAGCGGGGCAGGTTGGCCGCGGACGCGCCGCGCCAGCCGTAGATGGACTGCATCGGGTCGCCGACCGCGGTCACCGCCAAACGCATTGCGGCGCGGCCCGATTCATCGCGCGACTGGGACGCCGGGGGCGTCTTGCCGCCGAACAGCGCGGCCAGCAGGATGCGCTGGGCGTGGCCGGTGTCCTGGTACTCGTCGAGCAGCACCAACCGGAAGCGCCCTCGCTCGGCGGTGGCCACCTCCTGATGCTCGGCCGCGAGCCGCGCGGCCAGCGACATCTGGGCGCCGAAATCCAGTGCGCCGCGGCGGCGCAGCGCCGCGGCCAACTGCTGGACCAGCGGCAACAGCGCCACTCGTTCGCGCTGCACCTGCACGATGGACAGCAGCGCCTGGCTCGGCCCGCCGCGCTGCCGCGGACCGGCGGGCAGGGTGTGTACGAGCTTCTCCAGCTCGGTGTGCGCCTCGGCGAGCTGTTCGGCCTCCACCAGGTGTTCGGCGAGCTGACCGGAGAGCGCGAGCACCGCCTCGGTGACCGAGACCGGGGTGCGGTCGGTGTCCAGGTCACCGTCCCATGCCCGCACCACCTGGTGCGCGAGCTGCCACAGCTGGGTCTGGGTGAGCAGCGTGGCCGACGGCTCCACCGGAAGCAGCAGGCCGTGCTCGGTGAGCAGCCGCCCCGCGTAGGAGTGGTAGGTGCTGATCTCGGGCTCGGCCCCGGAGAGCTGCGCGCGCAACTCCCCTGACGCGTCCAGCTCGCGCAGCAACGGCGAACCCGCCAGCCGCGCCAACCTGGTGCGAATGCGAGCGGTCAACTGCTGGGCCGCTTTTCGCGTGAAGGTCAGGCCGAGCACCTGATCGGGCAGCACCAGCCGATTGGCCACCATCCACACCACGCGCGCGGCCATCGTCTCGGTTTTACCCGCACCCGCGCCCGCGACCACCAGCGTGGGTCCGGGCGGGGCGGCGATCACCGCGGCTTGTTCATCGGTCGGGGGTGGCAGGCCGAGCGCCTCGGCGATCCGCTGAGGCGTCACGGCGGGGTGACTCACTCGTCGGTCACCTGCCTTCCGGTGTCCTGCACCGGACAGCTGCCCGCCACCGCGCAGTGACGGCAGCCGTCGTTACGCATGGCGAGGTAGCTCGGGCCGCGGGTGGACGCGGCGGCATCGTGGATCGTCGTTCGCCACTTGTCGAGCGCCTCGGGATCCAGCGGCTCCTGCATGCGCTGGGTGGCGCCCTCTTTGCTGCTCGGCTTGGCCACGTACACCAGACGGGCACCGCCCGGCGCCCCGACGGACGCGGATTCCGTTGGCGTCTCGCCGCTCTCGGCGGGGTCCGATCCGTCGAGAGCGCCGAGCGCGGCAGCGACCTGGTAGGTCGCCAGCTGCGCGTGGTCGGCGGCGGCCTGCTTGCTGATGGGGGTCTTGCCGGTCTTCACGTCGACGATCACGAAGCGGCCCATGGCATCTCGCTCCAGCCGGTCCACCCGGCCCTTGATGCGCACCGGCGGTTCGTCGTCCCCGCGCGGCGGCAACACGCAGTCGACGGGCACCTCGACACCGGCCTGGGTGAGTTCGCCGCGGGTGTTGCGCACCCAGGCCATGAACGTCTCCAGCATCGCCTCGGTGCGCCGCAGCTCTTGGCGGGAATGCCAGCCGGTGCCGGGATCGATGGCCTGCCACGCCCGGTCCAGCGCCGCCCGCACCTGCGCCTCCGGGACCTTGCCCGCCAGCGCCTGCACCAGGGTGTGCACCAGATTGCCCTTGACGGCGTGCGGATTGTCGCCGTCGGTGCCGCCGTGCCGTTCCAGCGCCCAGCGCAGCGGGCAGGTGCGCAGCAGTTCCACGGTGGACGGCGACAGCGCGACCGCGGTCTCCTCGTCGTCCCACAGCGGGCGCGCCGAGCTGAGTTCGACGGTGCCGTACCACTCCTCGGGATGGGTGCCGCGCACCCCGGCGTGCGCCAACCTGGCCAGCTGGTGCGCGGCCCTGCGGCGGCGCTCCGGGTCGGCCTCGGCGTCACAGACCACGCCGCGCAACTCGGCCACCAGCGAATGCATGACCAGCGCGCGACCTGGATCGGCGACCGGCAGTGCGCCCGGCTCGGTGTCGTCGTCGTGCCCGAGCAGCTCGGACAGAAAGCGGGATGGCACCAGATCCCGTTCGCCCGAGACGGATTCGACCGCGGTCACCAACAGCGAGCGCCTGGCCCTGCTGCACGCGACGAGCAGCAGCCTGCGCTCCTCGGCCAGGATCGGCGCGGCGCGGCTGACCTGTTCGCCCACCAGGCCGATGCCCGCGCTGAGGTCGACCAGATCCTCGGTGTGCAGCAGGGTGCCGCGCGGCCGTGGATTGGGCCAGATGCCCTCCTGCACGCCCGCGACCGCGACCACGTCCCACTCCCGGCCCGCCGCTGCGTGCGCGCTGATCAGGGCTACGGCCTCCCCCGGCGCGGTCAGCGGTGCGGTGTCCTGCGGGATCTCCTGCTGGAGAAGGTATTCCACGAAGCCCTCGATACCGGCGCGGGGAATACGGTCGACGTAGGCCGCCGCGGCGTCGAACAGTCCGACGGCGGCGTCGAGGTCACGGTCGGCCTGCATGCCGACCGCGCCGCCGCGTTCGGACTGCGCCACCCAGCGCCGTTCCAGGCGGGAAGCGGTCCACAGCGCCCAGAGCACGTCCTCCAGGCCGGTGGCCCGCCTGCGCGCCTTGCGGCCGCGGTCCAAGGCGTCGAGCACGCGGTGCAGTGGCGCGGCCTCGACGTCGGTGAGACGGTCGATGATCGCCCGATCGCCGATGCCGACGAGCAGATCGCGCAGTACCTCGGCCGACGACTGCTCGAGCAGCGTGGGATGTACGGTGTCGCCGCGGTTTTCGTCGCCACCGGCGTCGTCGGACACGGTTCCGTTACCGGCTTCACCGCCGGTGTCCGGACGCTCGTCGCCGGGGCGGCTCGGCACGTAGCTGTCGTCGGCGTGCTCGGCGACCTCCAAACCCCACTCGAGATCGGCTTCCCGCCACTCGGATTCGCTGACGACCCAGTCCGGATCGGCGGCGGTCCACTCGGGTTCGGCTGGGCTCCAGTCCGATTCGGTGTCGTTCGCCTCCGCCCACGCTTGCCCCTCGGCCTTTTTCGCCGCTTTGCGCTCCACCTCCAGCACCGCGCGCCGAACACCCCGGCGCAAGCGCCGAAGGGTGATCTGGTCCGCGCCGCCCAGTGGGCCGGAGAGCAGATCCAGCGCGTCCTCGGCGCAGAACATCGTCTCCCCCGCCCGCCGCGACCGTTCGCCCGCGAGCAGCGCGCGCAACGCCAGCAGCATCCAGGCCGCACCGCGCCGCCTGGCCAGCGGCACGTCCAGCGCGGGTTGCCGCACCGGCACGCCCGCCGCGAGCAGCGCGCGCCGCAGCGGGGCGAGGGAGAGCGGCACCGAGCGGACGATCACGGCCATCTCGGACCAGGGCACACCGCCGGTGAGATGGGCGCGCCGCAAATGATCGGCGATCAGCGCCGCCTCTTTCGCAGGCGTGGCGAGCACGCGGACACGGACCGCGGCGCCGTCGTCCTGCTGCGTCGCCTCGGGGTCGGGCAGCGGAAACCGTTGCGGCGCACTGCCCGGCAACCTGGCCGCGACCCGCGCGACGGCCAGCCGCACCTGGGCGCCGGATCGGTGGTTGTGCCGCAACACGATGCGCCGCTCCTCCGGCGCACCGGGATCGGCGGCGAACCGGGGGTCGGCGCCGCGGAAGGCGAAGACGCCCTGATCCGGATCGCCCGCGACGACCGCGCAGTGCGCCGCGGCCCCGATCACGCGGACCAGGGTCGCGGCCTGCGGATCGAGGTGTTGCGCGTCGTCGACCAGCAGGTAGTCGATCCTGGACCGTTCGGCGGCAAGCAGATTCGGATCGCCTGCCAGCGCGTCGAGTGCCGCGCCGATCAGTTCCGCGGCGTCCAGCGCCGGGGCGGTGGCCTCCGGCGCCTCGACGCCGACCGACCAGCGCAGCAGCATGGCCTGCTCGTAGCGTTCCGCGAAGCGGCCCGCCGCCACCCACTCCGGCTTGCCGTGTTCGCGGCCGAGCGCGATCAGATCCTCCGGGCCGACGCCGCGTTCGGTGGCCCGCAGCATGAGATTGCGCAACTGCTCGGCGAACCCGGCGAGGCCGAGCGCGGGCTGCAACCGCTCCGGCCACAGATCGGTCGCGCCGCCCGCGATGTCGGCGAGGTCGCCGCGCAGCATCTCGCGTAGCACGGCATCCTGCTCGGCACCGGTCAGCAAACGCGGCGGCGGGTTGCCGTGCGCGGCCGCGTGCCTGCGCAGCACGGCGAACGCGTAGGAGTGCAGGGTGCGCACCAGCGGTTCCCTGGTCGCGCCGGGCACGCCGCCCTCGTCGTCGGGGCCTGCGCTGATCGATCGCGCGGTGACGGCGTCGCGCACCGCGGAGGCCGCCTGCTTCGAATGGGTCAGGAGCAGCACCGATTCCGGATCGGCTCCGGCCGCGATGCGGGTGGCCGCCAGATCGGTGAGCAGCGCGGTCTTACCGGTCCCCGGGCCGCCGAGCACCTGCCACGGCCGCCATCCCGCGGGCGCGGGCGCGGCGCCCGCGATCGCCTCGAGCAACGGGCGCACCTCGGCGCCCCAGAGCCGCGCCCGGGGTGTCGTTGCGTTCCGGCGAACAAGTCGCACCGCGCTATCCGATCGCACCACGTGGGCTATTGCAACAGACAGGGCCGACACGCCGTAGGCCCGCTCCGGCCGGACGTTGTCCACGTCACGGCCACCTCCGCGACACCGGGACATCGCAGGCACCGGCGGCCCAACCGAGCGGACGAGCCGTCCGACCCGACAGAATGGGCCGGTGTCGACTCTCCACGTTCACCGCTTCGGTCCCGCCGCAGGCCCGACCGTGCTCGCCCTGCACGGTCTGACCGGGCACGGCCACCGCTGGGCCGCGCTGGCCGCCGAGCACCTGCCCGATATCCGCGTCGTGGCGCCGGACCTGCGCGGACACGGCCGATCGACGGCGCTGCCGCCGTGGGACTTCGAGACCGTGGTCGCGGACCTCGTCGACCTGCTCGCCGCAGAGACCGACGGATCGGTGCTGGTCGTGGGCCATTCCTTCGGCGGCGCGGTCGCCGTGCACCTGGCCGCCCGCCATCCGGAGCTGGTGCGCGGGCTCGTCCTGCTCGATCCCGCGATCGCGGAGGAAGCGGGCCTGCTCGCCGACATCGCGGCCAGGACCGTCGCGCACCCCGACTACGCCGATGTCGACCATGCGCGCCGGGACAAACTCGCCAGCGCCTGGCACGACGTCGAACCCCGGCTGCTGGAGGCCGAGCTCGCCGAGCACCTGACGCCCACCGAGCACGGCCGGGTCGGCTGGCGGCTGAGCCTGCCCGCCGTCATTTCCTACTGGGGCCAGCTGGCCCGCGCGTTCGTGCTGCCGCCCGCCGACGTGCCGACGGTGCTCGTGCAGGCGATGAAGGTACAGCCGCCGTTCGTGACGCCCGAGTTCCGTGCCGCACTCGCCGCGCATCTGGGACCGCGGCTGACCGTGCACGAATTCGACTGCGACCACATGGTGGCCCAGGCCCGGCCGGCCGAGACCGCCGCCCTGATCCGCGCGGCCCTGTAGTCATTCCGGCCCAGAGGGAGCCCTTCCGCTCCGCGCCTGCTGTTGACGGCCCCCGCTCGGCGAGGCACATTTGTCCGGTGCCGACCTCCGACGCCGATATCGAGCGGGTACGCGAGCTCGTCGCGAGCATTCCCTCCGGCAAGGTCGCCACCTACGGCGACATCGCCGCGGCGGTCGGGCTGTCCACTCCCCGCACGGTCGGCTGGATCATGCGCACCGACGCCGCGGACCTGCCGTGGCACCGAGTGCTCGGCGCGGGCGGCAAGCCCGCCGCCCACCTGGCAGGCCGCCAGCTGCGGCTGCTCGCGGCCGAGGGCGTGCCGATCAGTGACGGGCGGGTGGATCTGCGCGCGGCTCGTTTCCGGTTTCCCGAACTTCCGGATCCGCCAAGGCGTTAACGTGGAATCATGTCCACCCGCCTGGCGTGTGTCGTCTTCGATGCGCAGCGGCCGCGCGTCGTCGCGGAGTTCTGGGCGCAGCTGCTCGGCTGGTCGGTGACCGTCGACCGGGCCGACCGGGTCGACGTCGCGGCGCCCGACCCCGACGGCCTGGACATCGCGCTGACCTTCCTGCCCGCCGACACCGCGAAGAGCGGCAAGAACCGCCTGCACCTCGACCTGGCCAGCCGTTCGCTGGACCATCAGCGCGTCCAGGTGGACCGGGCGCTGGTGCTCGGGGCGCGGCGCGTCGACATCGGGCAGGGCGGAGCGCCGTGGGCGGTGCTCGCGGACCCGGAGGGCAACGAATTCTGCGTACTGGAACCGCGGGAGCAGTACGTGGACACCGGCGCGGTGGCGGCCATTGTGATGGACACCCACGAACCGGTGCGGCTCGCTCGGTTCTGGTCGGCCGCCTCGGGCTGGCCGGTCGCGCATTCCGGCCCGCACGTGGCGGGGCTGCGTTCCGCGACTGGGCTGGGGTCCTGGCTGGAGTTCGTCCGCACCCCGGACGTGAAGAGCGGACGCAACCGGCTGCACCTCGATCTCGCGGCGTTCCCCACCGACGATCCCGCGCGCGAGGCGGAGCGGCTGCTGGCGGCGGGCGCCATCCCGCTCGGCGACACCGGCAGCGCGCCGAACACTGTGTTCGCCGACCCCGAGACGAACGAGTTCTGCCTGCTGCGCCGTTCGCCCGACCTGTCGCGGGTCTGAGCGCGGGATCGCCCCGCCGACGGGCTGCCTGCGCCGGGGCCCCAGCGCCCGAATTAGCATTTCGGACATGGTGTACCTCGCTGCGGAGCCAATCCGGTGACAGCCGCCGACGCGATCGTGCTCGCGGGCGGACGGGCCAGCCGCATGGGCGGGGTGGACAAACCCGCCATCGTGATCGGCGGCCGCTCGATGCTGGACGCCGCGCTCGCCGCGGTCGCGGGTCGCGGGCGCACCGTGGTCGTCGGACCGCACCGGCCGGAGCTGAATCCGGAGATCCGTCAGGTCCGCGAGGTGCCGCCGGGTTCGGGTCCGGTCGCCGCGATCGATGCCGGGCTGCGCGCGCTGGCCGGTTCCACCGCGCCGCTCGTGGTGGTGCTTGCCGCCGACATGCCGTTCCTGACACCCTCGGCCATCGCCGAACTGCTCAGGCACGAAGCGGAATCCGGCGCCGAAGCCGTGTTCGCCGCCGACGAGTCCGGCCGCCCGCAATATCTGATCGGCGTCTGGCGGCGCTCAGCGCTCAGTTCCGCACTCGCCGAACTGGATTCGCTGATCAACCAGCCGATGAAGGCACTGGTGCCCGCCGACACCGTGATCGTCGGCCTGGCCGGTATCGCCGACTGCGACACCGAGGAAGAAGTGCGCATGGCGCGGGCACTGGCCGCGGACACCACGCCCATGACGCTCGATGAAGCGCGAAACACGCTGCGCGACAGTCTCACCCGGCTCACCGCCTACCGAACGGACCTGCCGAGCGTGCGCGGCGCCGCGCTGGCCGCGCCGCTCACCGCGGCGGACGCGCTGCCCCGCTTCGATGTGTCCGCGATGGACGGGTACGCCGTCGCGGGGGACGGACCGTGGCGGTTGCGCCGCGACATCGGCTTCGCGGGCGGACAGCGTCCGGTCGGTCTGCTGCCCGGCGAGGCGGTGCGCATCGCCACCGGCGCGCACGTGCCCGACGGCACCACCACCGTGGTCCGCGACGAGTTCGTGCGGGTGGACGCGCGGGAAACCCTGCACCGGCTACCCGGCACACCGATCCGTGAGGACATCCGCCGCCGCGGCGAGGACCGCGGCCCCGGCGACCTGGTCGCGCCGGAGGGCGCCCCGGTGACCGCCGCGCTGATCTCGGCGGCCGCCAGCGTCGAGGTCACCGAGGCGGCGGTGCGCGGCCCGGTCCGCGCGCGAATCGTGATGACCGGCGACGAGATCCGCAGCGAGGGCCCGCTGCGCACGGGGCAGACCAGGGACTCGATCGGTCCGATCCTGCCCGACCTGCTCGCAGGCTCGGGCATCCGCACCGTCGACCGGGTGCACCTGCGCGACACCCCCAACGGCTTCGACGAGGTCCTCGCCGCCGCCGACGATTGCGATCTGCTCGTCATCGTCGGCGCGACGGGCGGCGGCGCGGCCGATCAGCTGCGCGGCGCGATCGCGCGCGCCGAGGCCCGGATCCTGGTACCCCGCCTGCGGCTGCGTCCGGGCGGGTCCACCGTCGTCGCCGAAACACAGGACGGCACAACGATTCTCGGCCTGCCGGGGAATCCGTTCGCGGCCGTCGCCACGCTGCTCGCGCTCGCGCCCGCCATCGTCGAGGGGCGGACCGGAGCGCATCCGGCCCGCCCGCTGACCGGACCGCTGCACAATGCCGCCGACGTCTCGGGACCGGTCCCGCGCATCGTTCCGGCGCGCATCGCGCCCACCGGCGGCTGGATCGGCGATCCGACCGTGCGCACCGCCCATCTGGGCGGCCTCGTCGACCGCGACGGCCTCGTCGTGGTGCCCGCCG
The DNA here is from genome assembly GCF_040654065.1 of Nocardia sp. NPDC050793. Taxonomy (NCBI): domain Bacteria; kingdom Bacillati; phylum Actinomycetota; class Actinomycetes; order Mycobacteriales; family Nocardiaceae; genus Nocardia; species Nocardia sp. NPDC050793. Next base: position 724,905 of record NZ_JBFAHG010000004.1, on the reverse strand, counting down.
AGGCGTCCGACGGGATTTCCGTGGAATTCCTGGTCCTGCCGCTCTGAAAAAACGGCCGCCGACCGGGGCGTCTCTACATATTTTCGCTCTTCTCTTCCCCGATTGATTCCCGCTCGCTATCGTTGTTTGTCGTTAGGCGAAATCAAATCACTTCGGAAAGGACCGAGTGGAGATGGCTGAAAAGTCGAAGAAAACGCCTAAGAAAATGCCCAAGCAGATGCCGAGGCAGCAGCAACAGCAGCGCCAGGAGCAGGGCATGGGCCGGTCAGGGTCGAATCCCAACGAGCGCATGAACGAAGAGCGCGAGCAGGATCGACGTCGCGGCCAAAACTGAATGACTCCGAACTGCGTCTGCCGGTTTCTGCGGAACCGGCAGACGCGGTTTTTATTTTCCCACGTTTCCCAATTCGGACACCCAGCCGGAGTCCGATGCCTCTCACCCGGGTTTCGCGCACCCTGCGCCAAACTCTGGTAAGCCATACCTTTTCGATCGTCTACTGAAAAGATGGCAGTTCCCTCCTCGCGCGGTCCTTTTATTACCTCGCGGGTAATCGACGCGCGGCGCGGACGGCGATACGTTCGGCGCACCGCTCGACCCGCAGCGGCCCACCGCGTCGAAGGGATCGCTCATGTCCGCGTATGGCTTCGCCCATCTGCGCAGCCGCCGTCCACACCCGGAAATCCTGGAGTATCTGGAACGCATCCAGGACACCCTGGATCCGTTCGAGGGCCGGTTCGTGATCCACGGACCGCCGGTCGAGGTGGTGGAGGGAGACTGGCCGGGCAGCATGGTGCTGATCGAGTTCCCGGACATAGCGCGAGCCAGGGACTGGTATCACTCCCCGGCGTACCAGGCGATCCTGCGCCTGCGGGCCGATCACATCGACGGGGACCTGCTGCTCATCGAGGGCGTCGGCCCCGATTACGACCCGCGCGAACGGGCCGCGAAGCTGCGCGCGGAGTCCGCGGAGCACTGAGCCGGGTGTCGGTCACCGGGCCCGGTCGGATACCGTTTACCAGGCAGTATGCAGTTCTTCGCGACAAAGGATGCGCCTGAATGGACGACAGTTCCCTGGTCTGGGACGACGGTGCTCTGGTCACCATCGACCAGCGCGGACTGCCGCACGAGGTGCGGGAGCTGCGCCTCGGCACGGTGGACGAGATCATCGAGGCCATCAAGACGCTGGCCATCCGCGGCGCGCCCGCGATCGGGATCGCCGGCGCGTTCGGCGTGGTCATCGCGACCGCCGCGCACACCGTCGACGGCGTCGTCGACGAGGCGCGAGTGCAGGCCGAGGCCGACCGCATCGCCGCGGCGCGGCCGACCGCGGTGAACCTGGCGTGGGCTGTCGAGCGGGTTCGCACCCGTGTTCCGGCGGGCGCCGACGCGGTGCTCGCCGAGACCCTGGACATGCTGGCCGAGGACGGCCGGGTCAACCGGGCCGCTGCCACGCATGCCGCCGACCTGGTGCAGCGGCTGTGCGAGGACCGGCCGCTGCGGGTACTGACCCATTGCAACACCGGCCGACTGGCGACCAGCGCGTTCGGCACCGCCATCGGCACGCTGCGGGTGCTCGCCGAGCGCGGCGCGATCGAGAACGTACTGGTCGACGAGACCCGCCCGCTGCTCCAAGGCGCGCGGCTGACGGCGTGGGAGCTGGCCGAGGCGGGCATCCCGCACCGGCTGACCATCGACTCGGCCGCAGCGTGGGCGATGGCCACCGGTCAGGTCGACTGCGTGCTGGTCGGGGCGGACCGGGTCACCGCGAACGGCGACGTGGCCAACAAGATCGGCACCTACGCCGTCGCACTGGCCGCCCACCGGCACGGCATTCCGTTCGTCGTGGTGGCTCCCGAATCGACGCGGGACCCGGGCACGGCCACCGGCCGCGACATCGTCGTGGAGGAGCGGGCCGCGGCGGAGGTGACCGGATTCGGCGGCGTCGCAACGGCTCCCGCGAACACCGAGGTGTTCAACCCGGCCTTCGACGTGACGCCGAGCGAGCTGGTCACCGCAGTCGTCACCGAGAACGGAGTGGTGTACGGCACGAACGGCTCAGCGGGAGAAGACGATTCGGCGTCGGGCGCGGAACTCGCCGCCATCGCGAAGGAACTCTACGTGCGCGGCTGGATGCCGGGCACCGCGGGCAACCTCTCGGTGCGCGCTGGCGCGACTGCCGTGGTCACCGGCAGCGGACTGTCGAAGGGCGAGCTGACGCAGGCGGACATGGTGACGGTGTCCGTCGAGGACTCCGCCCCGCTGCCGGGGCAGGGACGGAAACCCTCCGCCGAGACCACCATTCACACCGCGGTGTACCGCACCACCGACGCCGCGGCCGTCGTCCACGTGCACTCGCCGTACGCGACCGCCCTGGCGACCGAAGCGGGCGCGGCCGAGCGGGAAACCACCCTGCGCATAACCGATTTCGAGCTCATCAAAGGGCTCGGTTCCGCCGATCCGACGGCGATCGATATCCCGGTGTTCCCCAATTGGCGCGACGTCCCGCGCATCGGCGCCGATATCGAGCGCTATCTGCGCGACAATCCCTCCGCCCCACCGGTGTTGTGCATCGCCGGGCACGGCATCACCACCTGGGGGGAGAATCTCTCCCGGGCACGTGATCGCGCCGAATGCCTGGAAGCCCTGTGCGAGCTGGTGATTCGCACCGGACGCAGGCACGCCTTCGCCACCCCCGCCGAGCAACTCGAGATTGGACTGACATGACCCTGCTCCAGGTGATGGCCGCCGGCAACGCCGCCGACGTGCGGGTACGGACCACCGACGACACCGTGATCGCCGCCGAGCTCGCCACGCACGGCATCACGTTCGACCGCTGGCCCGCGCTCGAGGACGCCGCCGCGACCTCCTCGGACGACCTGCTGGCCCACTACGCCGATCGGGTCGCCGAGCTGAACGACTCCGGCCGCTACAAGCACATCGATATCGCGCGCATCCACCCCGACGACGCGAACCCCGAGTGGCCCGCGATCGCCAAGGGCGCCCGCGAGAAGTTCCTGAACGAGCACCGGCACGCCGAGGACGAGGTGCGCTACTTCGCCGCAGGCCGCGGCTGCTTCTACCTGCACCTGGGCGACGAGGTGCTCGCGGTGGTCTGCGAGGGCGGCGATCTGCTCTCGGTCCCGGCGGGCACGCTGCACTGGTTCGACATGGGCACCCGCCCCGATTTCATCGCCATCCGCTTCTTCGAGGAGGAAGACGGCTGGGTCGGCGACTTCACCGGCGACCGGATCAGCGAGGGCTTCCCCACTCTCGACGAACTGCTCACCGCGTCGTGACCCGCGCGATCGTCCTCGATATCGAGGGCACCACCAGCCCGACCAGTTCGGTGCGCGAGGATCTCTACGGCTACACCCGGGACCGGCTACCGCAGTGGCTGGCCGACAACAGCGCCGACGCCGCGGCACCGGTCCTCGCGGGCGCCAGGGAGCTGTCCGGACGCCAGGACGCGGACACCGCCGAGGTGGCCGAGATTCTGCGCGGCTGGCTGGGCTCGGACGTGAAGGCCGAGCCGCTGAAGACCGCGCAGGGCCTGATCTGTCACGAGGGCTTCCGCAGCGGCGCACTCCACGGCGAGTTCTTCCCCGACGTCGCGCCCGCGCTGACGAACTGGAAGGCCGCGGGGCTGACGCTCTACGTGTACTCGTCGGGTTCGGTACGCAACCAGCGCGATTGGTTCGATTTCGCGCGCGGCGGCGAGCTCGGCTCGTTGATCAGCGGGTACTTCGATCTGTCCACCGCGGGCCCGAAGCGCGAAGCCGCGTCCTACGACAAGATCGCGAGCGCGATCGGCGTGACCGCGGCCGAGATCCTGTTCCTCTCGGACCATCCGGAGGAACTCGACGCGGCCGTCGCGGCGGGATGGTCGGCCATCGGGGTGCACCGGCCGGGCGAGCCCAATCCCCCGCGCCCACCGCATCGGTGGATCGAATCCTTCGCGGAGATCGATCCGGCCTGATCGTCCGGTTCCGGGTCCCTACCACCCGGACGCGGACAGGCGTGCCGGATGTCAGGCCCCGGACACCCGGACCTGCTGACGCACGGCGCCGATGCGACCGTGCTGGACCGTGGCGAAGATCCGGCGCGCGTGCACCGCGACGGGGCTGGTCGACCACGGCGCCAGCGCGGTGGTGAACATCAGTTCGCACCAGGACAGTGCGGGCACGTCGCCCGCGGCCAGCGTGGCGATGAGCGACATCTCGGTGTCGTTCCCGGCCCAGGCGGCCAGCAGCCAGGCCGCGTCCAGGCGGCCGAGGAACTCGTCCGCGTCCTCCGGCGGGCCGTGCGGCGTGTCCACCGCGAGGTGCACCGCGGCCGCGATCGCGTGCCGCATCTTGGCGTCGAGGCCGACGGCGTCGTGCAGCAACAGCGCCTCGAGCGCGGCCCGCAGCTCCACGCCGGGGTCCACCGTCGGCTTCGCACCCATCGGACCGATGTCTCCTGCGTTGCGGATCATGGGCAACCTTTCCTCGATGTCGTTGTTCGTAGGGGTGTCGACTGCGCGTAGATGCCTGCCGGACCTCGGGTCGGGCGCCTCGGCGTCGACCACACTGACCAGAGCGCCGGGATTCCAGTGGAGGCTGCCGAAGACATGGCACCAATTCAGGGCCGGATTGTCGTTCGCGGCCGCGGCCAGCGAGATATGCGGTACCGAACCGACGTCATCGACCATGAGCACTCACTCCCCGCAATGTTCGCGCAATCCGTTGTCGTTCGAGATCGATGCACAGTGTCGCAACTAATTGACCGACCTCGACGATAAACGGATCAAATACGTTTCTCGGACCGTTGTCCAGGCGAAGTGGGACTTCCCGCGCGCCCTGTGAGGTACCTACACCGACCAGTGGAAGTACCGCCACATCGGTTACCCGTTCACGACCACGGCATTTATCCCGCAACACATTTCGACAGCGTAACCCGCGCGGCACCGGAAACTGCGGAGCTTCGCCCGATCATGTTTCGCCCCAAGCGATTTCACGCACGCGCGGACCCGTGGCACGACGAGGCTACGTCGCGCCGAGAAGCCGGCGGACGCGCGGAGACCCTGGCGTGCTACGCGAAAACCGCGCTGCCGCTAGGGGTTCACAGCGGATCGAGCGCCGCGGGAGCCGTTGACCACAGTCCGTAGCGCCGCACCGTGCGGCGCCGGGTGCGGCGTGCGGATCCCGAGGAAGAATTGAATGCGTCCCGGGTGGCTCCCGGAATCCACCCGGAACAGCTGGACATCCAGGCTGAAGTGCTCGCCTGTTTCGATATCGCGCAGCCGCATTTGCGGGCTTTCCCGGCCGTACGCGGTTCCGCCCGCCGCCCACATCCGGCGGAATTCCGGATACTGCCCGAGTTCGTCGAGCAATTCGCTGGACCAGTCGCCGCCAGCGGACTGCCCGATGAGTCCGCGCAGCCAGTCGACGGTGAGCGCGGCCTCGCGCTCCCATTCGACCATCACCCGCCTGGAGAGCGCGTTGCCGAAGAACCAGCGCAGAACGTTCACGTCCTCGACAAGGCCGGGGAAAATCGCAGCGTAGGGGCCGTTGCAGGACAGTACGTTCCATCGGGTGTCCAGGTAGCCCGCCGCGTTCGGCTCGTGCACCGCGAGACCGTTGCGCATGTCCTCGGTGATCTCGGCGCGCAGCTCGGCGACCGTCGGAGCCGAGGCCTCGGACAATCCGGCCAGGTCGAACAGGTGCCTGCGCTCGGCATCGGACAACGGCGCGATCCGGTGCAGGTATCCGATGAGCGCCTCGACCACCACTTTGGTCGGGTGCGCTCGGTCGCCGCTCTCCAGGTGCGTGATATAGCTGGAGCTCACCCCTGCTGCGAATGCCAGCTTTTCCCTGGATACCCGCCGGTCGTCACGGAATCTACGCAACAACCCGCCGAAGGTCGGCGGACGCAGCAGATCCTCTGGGCTGACTTCGGTCGACTTGCGTGACACAGCTATTCGCTCCTATGAACCCGTAGATGTATCAACCATTTGGCTACTTCCAGGTGGCAGCGGCGCCAAATCTCCCGAGATGACAGCACCGCGGCCGCGAGGGGGTTGTCCATGGCTCCAATCGTCAATGATCCCGGCTGTTACCTATAGCGGAAGATATTAACTGACATCCCTTCTTTATATTCCGCACAGGCTTCGTGTCATGGCTATATTTAGGCAATCTTCACGCCCCCGAAAGGCGACCTCCGCCACTGCCATTCACATCGAGCCGCCGATTCGGCAGGACGCCGAGCAAACGGGCAGATCAGCCGGCACAACGCGATTTCGCGCTATTTCCAACCGGTCGGTTTCTTACGTGCGAAAAGTCACCGCTCCCAAGAACATTCGAGCGGGTCCGATTTCACGCATCGAGAAAGGCGGCCGAGCCAGGAAAGAATCGAGTGCGCGTTTCACCCGGCCGCGGCGACCGCCGCGTCGATCCGCCGGGCGCGTGTCTCCGGCCGCTTGGCGGACTCGATCGCACCGACGAGTTCCCTGCGTCGCGAATAGGAGAGCGCGTCGAAGGCCGGACGCGCACCCGCCGCGGCCAACGCGGCCGCCAGATCCTCGGGCACCTCGACCGTCCGCTCGGCCGTGTCGCGACTTACGGTGACAACAACGGTGTCGCTGGGGCCCTTGCCGAGCCGCTCGCGAATCGCCTTCAGCATGCCGAGGCACGGGCCCCCGCCCATCGTCACGATGGAGCCGGTGTACTCGATGCCGTCGAAAGTGACACGGACCGGAATCCGCCCGCCACCGCCGAGCGCGGCGACGACGGCAGCGGGTACCGCGATGTACGCGCCGCCACCGCGCGCGGTCTCGATTTCGGCCTCGAATCGCTGCATACGCGCAGCGTAATCACACCACCCAGGACCGTCGCCCGCGATCGGCAAACGAGTGGCGAACCAGAAGGCCCTGGACGAATCGGGGTCCGACATGGTAGCCACGAGGGTAGTGGGCGGCGCCACAATTCGGCCTGAACGAGCCCGCCGCATTGTGTTAACGATTGTAAACCGCCTGAGAACCCCCGGTTTCCAAAGCTTCACCGGCAAGGCCCCGAAACACCTGCCCGCTGTCGCATTTAGCCCGGTCAGCTCGCATCGGCCCAGGTCACGTACACGTCATCGGCGGCCGATCGCAACCGCCCAGTGACCGGCAGGTTGCCGCGACCTCACAACTCACCGGCGGCCATCGCGCGCTGTGAGAGAATCGTTTGGCCGCGCGTCTTCACCTCCTTACAGTCGGTGCAACAGCCCGATTTCACAGCTCGAAGGGGGCGTCGTGGTTAACTCACGCACTCATGTTTCGGCACCCTCCGATCCGGCGGGCCCGCTTTCCTCCGACGCCGGTGACGCATTGCTCCGGCTGGGCAAGTACTTTCAGCGCGGCGAGGTCTCCGCGGACCAGCGCAGCCTGCACAAGGTCGGCGGCCGCCAGGCCGACGAGTTCTACCGGGACCGCTGGGCGCACGACAAGGTGGTGCGCTCCACTCACGGCGTGAACTGCACGGGTTCGTGCTCCTGGAAGATCTACGTCAAGGACGGCGTGATCACCTGGGAATCGCAGCAGACCGACTACCCCTCGGTCGGCGCGGACAAGCCCGAATACGAACCGCGCGGCTGCCCGCGCGGCGCGTCCTTCTCCTGGTACACCTACTCCCCCGCGCGAGTGCGCTACCCGTACGTGCGCGGCACCCTGCTCGAGCTGTACCGCGAGGCCAAGGAACGGCTCAAGGATCCCGTGCTGGCCTGGGAGTCCATCGTCGAGGACCCGGAGAAGGCCAAGCGCTACAAATCCGCCCGCGGCAAGGGCGGTTTCGTGCGCGCCGAATGGTGGGAGGCCGCCGAGATCGCCGCGGCCGCGCACGTGCACACCATCAAACGCTACGGCCCCGACCGGGTCGCGGGCTTCTCGCCCATTCCGGCCATGTCGATGGTCAGCCACGCGGTCGGCGCCCGGTTCATCTCGCTGCTCGGCGGATCGATGCTGTCGTTCTACGACTGGTACGCCGACCTGCCGGTGGCCTCGCCGCAGGTCTTCGGCGACCAGACCGACGTGCCGGAATCGGCCGACTGGTTCGACGCGGGCTACTTGATCATGTGGGGCTCCAACGTGCCCGTCACGAGGACCCCGGACGCGCACTACATGACCGAGGCCCGCTACCGCGGCCAGAAGGTGGTCGTGGTCTCCCCTGACTACGCCGACAACACCAAGTTCGCCGACGAGTGGGTGCCCGCGCGGCCGGGAACCGATGCGGCGCTTGCCATGTCGATGGGTCACGTGATCCTGAAGGAGTTCTTCCTCCAGCGCGACACCCCGCGGTTCCTCGACTACGTCAAGCGCTACACCGACCTGCCGTACCTGGTCTGCCTGGACGACCCGGAGGGCTGGGACGCCGAGGGCGTGTACCACCACGACGGCGCGCTGGCGGGCAAGTTCCTCACCGCCGCCGACCTCGGCGAGACCGTCGAGGGGGCGGAGCACAAGCCGGTGCTGCTCGACGACGCGGGAAATCCCGTGGTGCCCAACGGTTCTCTCGGCCACCGCTTCTCCGAGGGCGACGCGGGCAAGTGGAACCTGGACCTGGGCGATGTCGACCCGCTGCTGAGTCTCTATGGCGCGGAAGGCAATCAGCCCGTCGCGGTGCGCCTGCCGCGCTTCGACACCGACAAGGCGGGCGTGCTGCTGCGCGGCGTGCCGACGATCACCGTCGCGGGCAAGCGCGTGACGACCGTGTTCGATCTGCTGCTGGCCCAGTACGGCGTCGGGCGCGACGGACTCCCGGGTGAATGGCCGACGGGATACGACGACGCCTCCACCCCGTACACCCCCGCGTGGCAGGAGACCATCACCGGCGTCCCGGCCAAGCAGGCCGAGCGCATCGCGCGCGAATTCGCCGACAACGCCGACCGTTCCGGCGGACGTTCGATGATCCTGATGGGCGCGGGCACCAACCACTGGTTCCACTCCGATCAGATCTACCGCGCCTTCTTCACCCTGACGCTGCTCACCGGCTGCCAGGGCGTGAACGGCGGCGGCTGGGCGCATTACGTCGGGCAGGAGAAGTGCCGCCCGGTGACCGGTTGGTCCACTTTGGCTTTCGGCCTGGACTGGCAGCGTCCGCCGCGCCAGATGCAGGGCACCGTGTTCTGGTACCTGACCAACGATCAGTGGCGCTACGACCCGTTCACCGCGCAGTCGTTCGCCTCGCCGCTCGGCAAGGGCGCGTTCGCGGGTCGCACCGCGGCCGACAACATCGCGCTGGCCAGCAGGCTTGGTTGGATGCCGAGCTACCCGACCTTCAACCGCAACCCGCTCGACCTCGTCGACGAGGCCGAGGCCGCGGGCGCCACCCCGGCCGACCACGTGGTGGCCGGGCTGAAGTCGGACGAACTGCGCTTCGCCTGCGAGGACCCGGACGCGCCGGAGAACTTCCCGCGCTGCCTGACCGTCTGGCGGGCGAACCTGCTGGGCTCCTCCGGCAAGGGCAACGAGTACTTCCACAAGCACCTGCTCGGCGCGGACTCCAACCTGCAGGCCACCGAGGCGACCGGCGTGCGTCCGCAGGAGCTGGTCTGGCGCGACGAGGCGCCGTCCGGCAAGCTGGATCTGCTGCTGTCCCTGGACTTCCGGATGACCAGCACCACGCTCTTCTCCGACATCGTGCTACCGGCGGCCACCTGGTACGAGAAGCACGATCTCTCCTCCACGGACATGCACCCGTTCGTGCACGCCTTCTCCCCCGCCATCTCCCCGCCGTGGGAGGCCAAGACCGATTTCGAGGCGTTCCACCGGATCGCCCGCGGCTTCTCCTGGATGGCCGAGAAGCACCTCGGCAAGCGCAAGGACATCGTCGCGGTGCCGTTGCAGCACGACTCGCCGGATGCGCTGGCGCAAGCGGGTGGCCGCGTGCTCGACTGGAAAGCCGGTGACTGCGAACCGATTCCGGGCAAGACCATGCCGAAGCTGGTGGTCGTCGAACGCGATTACCCGAAGGTGGCCGAGAAGATGGCCGCGCTCGGACCGCTGGTCGACACCCTCGGCGTCACCACCAAGGGCGTCACCACGCACCCCGACGCCGAGGTGGAGTACCTGGCCGGCGTGAACGGCACCGTGGTTTCCGGTGTGGCGCAGGGACGTCCGTCGCTGGCCAAGGACACCCACGCCGCCGAGGCCATCCTCGCGCTGTCCGGCACCACCAACGGCCGCCTGGCCGTGGAGGGCTTCGAGGCGCTGGAACGCCGCACCGGCACGAAGCTGGCCGACCTGGCGGCCGAGCACGAGGGCAAGCGCATCACCTTCGCCGACACCCAATCTCGGCCGGTGCCGGTGATCACCTCGCCGGAATGGTCGGGCAGCGAGACCGGCGGACGCAGGTACTCGCCGTTCACCATCAACACCGAACGGCTCAAGCCCTGGCACACCCTCACCGGACGCCAGCACTTCTACCTCGACCACGACTGGATGATCGAGCTCGGCGAGCAGCTGCCGATCTTCCGGCCGCCGCTGGACATGACCGCGCTGTTCAGCGAGCCCGGTGTGGGTTCGGTGACCGAGAAGGGCGTCACCGTGCGGTATCTGACGCCGCACTCGAAGTGGTCGATCCACTCCGCCTACCAGGACAACCTGCACATGCTCACGCTCTCGCGCGGCGGTCAGTCGATCTGGATGTCGGACAAGGATGCCGCGAAGATCGGTGTGGCCGACAACGATTGGATCGAGGCGATCAACCGTAACGGCATCGTGGTCGCGCGCGCCATCGTCTCGCACCGCATGCCAGAGGGCACCGTGTTCATGTACCACGCGCAGGACCGCGCGGTGGACGTGCCGCGCATCGAGGGCACGCCCGAGGTGAACGACGCGCGCGGCAAGCGCGGCGGCATCCACAACGCGCTCACCCGGATCATGATCAAGCCCTCGCACCTCATCGGCGGGTACGCGCAGCAGTCCTTCGCGCTGAACTACCACGGCCCCACCGGAAACCAGCGCGACGAGGTGACCACTATTCGCAAGCGGTCGCAGAAGGTGGAGTACTGATATGCGTGTCATGGCACAGCTCGCCATGGTGATGAACCTGGACAAGTGCATCGGCTGTCACACCTGCAGCGTCACCTGCAAGCAGGCGTGGACAAACCGCGGTGGCACCGAGTACGTCTGGTTCAACAACGTGGAAACCCGTCCCGGACAGGGCTATCCGCGTCAGTACCAGGACCAGGAGAAGTGGAAGGGCGGCTGGACGCTCACCAAGCGCGGCAAGCTCACCCTGAAGTCCGGTTCGCGAATGAAGCGGCTGCTCAACATCTTCGCCAACCCGGACCTGCCCACCGTGTCGGACTACTACGACCCGTGGAGCTACGACTACGACAACCTGCTGTCCTCCCCCGCCATCGACACCACGCCGGTGGCGCGGCCGAAATCGCTGATCACCGGCGAGGACACGAAGGTCACCTGGGGCGCGAACTGGGACGACGACCTCGGCTCCGGCCCCGAGCAGGTGGGCAAGGACCCGCTGCTGAACCGGCTCTCGGACAAGGTGAAACTGGAGTTCGAAGAGACCTTCATGTTCTACCTGCCGCGCATCTGCGAGCACTGCCTGAACCCGTCGTGCGCGGCGTCCTGCCCCTCCGGCGCGATCTACAAGCGCGCCGAGGACGGCATCGTGCTGGTGGACCAGGACAAGTGCCGCGGCTGGCGGCAGTGCATCACCGGCTGCCCGTACAAGAAGATCTACTTCAACCACAAGACGGGCAAGGCGGAGAAGTGCACCTTCTGCTACCCGCGCGTGGAAGTCGGCATTCCGACGGTGTGCTCGGAGACCTGCGTCGGGCGGCTGCGCTACATCGGCGTCATGCTCTACGACGCGGACAAGGTGCTGGAGGCGGCCTCGGTCACCGACACCAAGGATCTGTACCCCTCGCAGCTCGGCGTCTTCCTCAACCCGCACGACCCGCGCGTCATCGCGGAGGCCGAGCGTGCCGGCATCTCGCCGGAATGGATTCAGGCGGCTCAGGATTCGCCGGTCTACAAGCTGATCGTCGACTATCAGATCGCGCTGCCGCTGCACCCGGAATACCGCACCATGCCGATGGTCTGGTACGTGCCGCCGCTCTCGCCGGTGGTGGACGTGCTCACCGAGACCGGGCACGACGGGGAAAACCACGCGAACCTGTTCGGCGCCATCGACGCGCTGCGTATTCCGGTGGAGTACCTGGCCGAGCTGTTCACCGCGGGTGAGCTCGGTCCGGTGCGCGCGTCGCTGCAAAGGCTCGCGGCCATGCGGTCGTTCATGCGGTCGGTGAACCTCGGCGAGGAGCCGGATCCCTCGATCGCGCCCTCGGTGCGGTTGGAGCCCGAGGAGATCGAGGCGCTCTACCGGCTGCTGGCCATCGCGAAGTACGAGCACCGCTACGTCATCCCACAGGGCGCGACTTCGCGGGCGCACGAACTGGATTCGCTGGCCACCGGATGCAGCCTGGACACCGACGGCGGGCCTGGCATGACGGCATTCGACCAGATGGTGGAGAAGTTCCATCTGACCGACACCAATGGCGCTGCGCCGGATGAGAAGTCGAACCGGATCAATCTGCTGAATTGGGATGGTAAGAGCACCACGGGATTGGTTCCGTCCGGCAACGGCGCCGGATCGAATGGTGCTGCTCCCAACGGCTCTGGACCGAACGGCTCGGCGGCCGACGACGCGAAGGCGAACGGCAGCAACGGCGCTGCCACGGGCGGGGCCGCGAACGGCAGCAACGGCGCTGCCGGGAACGGTTCGTCCGACGTGTCCGCGGCCTCCAGCGGGGCGGCCCGATGAGTCTGCTCAAGCTGCGGCGGCGGCCCGAGCCGGCCGTACGGATGGCCGAGCGCGACCGTCGCCTGGTGTGGCGGCTCGCCGCGCTGCTGCTGGACTACCCGAGCCGGGACACGCTCGCCCTGGTGGACCAATTGTCCAGTGCAGCAGCGGAATTGCCCGACGAGATGCGGCCGCATCTGGCCGGGATGCTGACCTATCTGCGCACGACGTCGCCGATCGATTCGGCCGCCGACTACGTCGCGACCTTCGACATGCGACGGCGCGCCAGCCTGCACCTGACCTTCTACGCCTACGGCGACACCCGCAAGCGGGGCATGGCGCTGCTGCGTTTCAAGCACGCCTACCGGCACGCCGGAGTGGAGCTGGGCGATCAGGAACTGCCCGACCACCTGCCCGTGCTGCTCGAGTTCGCCGCGACGGTGGACCCGATCGGCGGTGAGCGCCTGCTCGGTGAGCACCTTCCTGTGCTCGAACTGCTGCGGCTCTCGTTGTCCGACAGCGGTTCTCCGTACGCCGGGGTGCTGGCCGCGGTGGTGGCGACGCTGCCGCCGCTCACCACGGCCGATCGGCGGCGCATCGCCGAACTCGCGGCCGAGGGCCCGCCGGAGGAAGAGGTCGGCCTGGAGCCCTTCGCCATGGACCCCACGATGTTCGCTCAATCGGAAGGCCGTCGATGAACGCCGTCCCGCACCTGCCCGTCGAATTGTGGCTGATCCTGCCGTACGTCGCGTTCACCTCGTTCGTGCTCGGCCACATCTGGCGCTACCGCAACGACCAGTTCGGCTGGACCACCCGGTCCTCGCAGATCTACGAGAGCAAGCTGCTGCGGCTGGGCAGCCCGCTGTTTCACTTCGGCATGCTCGGGGTGTTCTTCGGGCATGTGCTCGGCGTGCTGATCCCGGAGTCCTGGACCGCGGCGGTCGGCATCAGTGAGCACACCTATCACCTGATCGCCGTCGGCGCCGGTTCGGTGGCGGGGCTCTCCGTGCTGGCTGGCGTCGGCATTCTGCTGTACCGCCGGTTCACGGTGACCGCGGTACGCAAAGCGACCACCGCCAATGACAAGCTGATGTACGCCCTGCTCACCGCTGCGCTGGTCACCGGCCTGACCAACACCTGGGGCGCCAACCTGGTGTTCGGCACCTACAACTACCGCGAAACCGTCTCGCCCTGGTTCCGCAGCCTGTTCACCCTGAACCCGCAACCGGAACTGATGGTCGACACCCCGTGGCCGTTCCAGCTGCACGGGCTGGTCGTCCTGACCTTGGTCGCCCTGTGGCCCTACACCCGCCTGGTCCACATGTTCAGCGCCCCCATCGGCTACCTCACCCGCCCCTACATCGTCTACCGCCACAAGCAATCCAACGCCACCGACACCCGCCGCTACGCGCGCGCCTGGGACTCCCCGGTCACCCCGGAACACTGGCGCTGAACTCCGATGCCATTCGCCCCCACCGAGATCCGGCGGGGGCGAATTTCTCGTCCGGCAGCCACACGATCTACGGTTGCCGCACCGGCAAGCACGATGTGAGCATCCCGAAACTGCTCGGAGGAAATCAGTGAGCGAGGCAATCACCTATGACGTTCACGCGAGCCTTGTGGGCCGGTGGTGGGAAATCACCATTCCCGACCTCTACGGGGTCGATCCTTGCGGCCAAGCGCGCCATCTCGCCGAGGTCGGGTACGAAGCACGTACCATCATCGCCGCGAAGCTCAACGTGCCGCTGTCTCGGGTGGAATCGCGGTTGATCTCGTGTGGAGCCTCCACGTAACACCGGTGCTGAACACTGACTGAATTCGCCCTCACCGCGGCGGGGAGGGCGAATTCCCCAGGCGCAGAGGCTATTTCGGCTGTCAGGCGTTGTTGTAGGCGTCGCGGAGGACTTTCAGGTCCAGTTTGGACATGGTGCGCAGGACGGTGCCGACGGCAGCGGTTTTGGCCGGGTCGGTGCCGGACATCAGGTCGAGGAGAGGCGCGGGGACAACCTGCCAGTGCATGCCGTAGCGGTCGACGAGCCAGCCGCATTGGCCGGGAGCACCGCCTTCGACGAGGGCGTCCCAGAGACGGTCGACCTCGTCTTGGGTGTCGACGGTGACCTGGATGGAGGCGGCATCGGTCTGCGGGTGGCCGGGGCCGCCGTTCATGAGTGTGACCGACTGGCCGTCGAGTTCGAGGGAGACCACGAATGCCGAGCCATCGGGGTGGCGCGTGATGTCGGTGACGCGGGAGCGGGGCACCAGTTCGACGTAGCGGGCGGCGGCCTGCTCGGCCTGGGACTCGAACCAGAAGAAGGTGGTGACGGCCATGACGGGCTCCTTTGGGTGGTTTGACCTTGCTGTCACCCTTCGGTCGGAGCCGATTCGACGGCTTCGACATACTTCGGCGGAAATCTCGAGAACTTTTTTTCCGGCGGTTCAGGCGCAGTCCGGGGCCGGCGCGTCCCGGAAGAGCGGATCGCCCGTCGGCGGAGCGTAGACGACGTCGAGAACCAGCGGCTCCATACCGAGATTCTGTCCGATGTGCACGTTCCACTCCCCCGCCGGTTCGTAGATGAACTCCCCGGCGCGATACACCGGCGCCACACAATCCGGCCCCGGATGGGTGAGCGTGCCGAACCGAATGAACCCGAACACCGGCCCGTCGTGAAAGTGCCACCCGGTGGACCCACCCGGCCCGATCGTGATCTCCCGAACCACCAGATCGGTCCCCGCCACGAACGGCACCAGCCCCGCCGGAATCTGCGCCTGCCCAAGGGTGACCGCCGTGATGTCCGATCCGGGCGTAGCCTCCACCCGCCCCACCCCGACCGACCCGGCGAGCACCGCCGCAAGGACAACCCCGCGCACAATGGGCATCATCGCCGCAGCGTATCGAGCCCGCGATGGTCATGGAAGGACCGGCGGCGAATCCGTCCGAACTGTCCGACTCGATGGATCGGTATCCGCGGCATCGTTCGTCCGATCTCCTCTCGCGCCGACGCTGCGCGCGCTAGCTGGTGGCACCGACGCGAATGTCGCTGACGTCAGTGGGCAGTGGATTGCTAGCGCTTGGCGGGGAGGGAGCGGGCGTAGCCGACTCCGCGATCGACCCACTGACGCAGGGTGGTGTCGTCGTGGAGGGCGGCTGAGGTTACGCGGAGCCAGCCGTCCATTTCGCGGCCGCCCATGATCATGGGCGTCACGGAGTCGCCGTCGATCAGGGCGTCGCCCTCGGCGGGATCGATGCGGACGAGCAGTCCGCCCTGGCGGCTGGCCGCCACCGCCATGTTGCCGCCGATCAGGAAGGCGAGGCCGCCGAACATCTTCTTCTCGGTCACGTCGGGGCCGGGCTCGATCAGGTCGCGGATCCGCTCGGCCAGTTCCTCGTCGTATGCCATGGGCACAGTGTGGACCTGGGCACCGACATATACGACCGCCTGGATTCGCACCGGTCCCGCACGCGAAGACGGCCCCGACCGGTAACAGCGGATACGGATCGAGGCCCTCGTCGCTCCTCGGGGGCCAGTCAGGCCACGAAGTCTCTGACCTGGGCGAAGACGGTGGCATCGCCGAGCAGTGCCACGTGGCCGAGGCATCCGGTCTTGGTGTTGGCCGCGCCGTTCAGGAGCACGCTCTGGTCCGGATTGATGATCTCGTCGCACGGCGACCACCAGGTTCCGTAGGTCACGCCACCCGGCGTTTCGTCGCCGCTGTTCAGGTCGGCGAGAAGGCCCGAACCCGGACGCATCTCCTCGCAGGAGACGTCGAAGCAGCCGTAGGCGATCTCGGTGCCGTGGTTGGGGCCGCCGATGGAGACCCAGTCGTCGACGTAGCGAGTGCCGTCGAGGAATTTCAGGTACCAGCGGCTGTTGAGCCCGCCCATCGAGTGCGAGACGATGTCGATCTTGGACGCGCCGGTGGCGCCCCGCAGGGCGTCGGCCTCGGCCTTCACCTCCTCAGCGATCAGTTCGTTCGACTGGGTGATGTCGTAGCTGAACGCGCGGAGTTCGGCGGAGCTGTAGCCGGCGGCTTCGAAGCGCGAGACCATGCTCTGCCAGTTCCACGCGGCCCCCAGCCAGCCGTGCACGAACAAAATGGGATTCCTGGTGGGCGCGGCGGTCGCGTGTTGCGGCGTGATTGTCAGGGTGGCCGCCGCACTGGCGACGAAAATTATTGCCGTGATGCCGATTCGGCGCATCATCGAGCTGATGTTCATGCTCGGTCTCCTTGCTCGGCTCGTCCTTATCCGACGAGCAGGGCGACCGTAGCAACTCGCGAACCCACGGCATCGCGACTTGAAACCCTTTGTTACTCAGATCTTCGCAGCGTGCCGAGGGCGGTGAGGAAGCTATGAGCGGTGCGAGCGCGAAACGCTCCGGACCGAAGGGCTCAACGTACGCGACTGTCGACCATTTCCCGCACGGCCGCGCTGTACCGATCCGCGATGAGCCGAACAACCGCGGGGTGGACGCCGATCGGCTCGGCGACACCGTCCGCGCCCGCGTCGTGCAGGCGCTGCTGGAACAGGCCGTGCGCGAGCAGGTAGGACGCGATGAACACCCGCCGCGCGCCGGAGGCACGGATTTCCGCGACCACCTCGGGGACGCGGGGCGCGCCGGTGGCGACGAAGCCGATGCGCACCGGCGCGTCGAGGTGCTCGGCCAGCATCGCTGCCGCGCGCCGGACATCTTGGCGCGCACGGGCATCCGAGGAACCCGCCGCCGCGAAGACGACCGCGTCACCGGGCCGCCAGCCCGCCGCGCGCAGCCGCATCGCCATGATCCTGGCCAGCGCCGGGTCCGGGCCCATGGCCGGGGTGACGGCCACCGCCTCGTGCCCGCTCTCGGCGACCTCGCGCGGCACGTCCTGGTAGACGTGGTAGCCGGACGCGAGGAAGGCCGGAACCACCACGGCGGGAACGGATTCCGTCACACCGGTCAGGTCGCGCAGCACCTCCGACGGCGATGGGCCGAGCACATCGACGAAGGCGGTGCGGACCACGGGAGCGTCGGTGCGGGCGCCGCGCCCCGAAATCGCGGCGCCCAGCTCCGGAATCGCCTGCGCCGCACCGAGTTCGCGGGAGACCGCCTCAGCGAGCGCAGCGATCATCTCCACACCCCGTGTGCTTCGGGTGCCGTGCGCCACCAGCACCAGGGCCGGCGTGCTCACCAGCTCCCCATCGCTTGCGGGGTGTACTTGGGAGCCCGAACAGGCGCGCCGACACCGGGCGCCTGCGGCCGCGTCTGCGGCAGCTGGCGCGGATTGTTGTCGGTGCACTCGGCCGGATCCAAGGCGAGCCGGTAACCGCGCTTGACCACGGTCTGGATCGCCTTCGGCGTGCCGAGCCCGGCACGCAGCCTGGCGATCGCCGTCTCCACGGCGTGCGTGTCGTCACCGCCGCCGGGCAGCGCCGCGAGCAAGTCCTCGCGGGAGACCACCCGGCCGGGCTGGCGAGCCAGCGAACGCATCAGCGCCATCGGCGCGGGCGCCAGCTGACGCACCTGACCGTCGACGACGACGCACGCGCCACGCACGCTGATGTTGTGTCCCGCGGCTTGAATCCGGTTGGCGCGCCTGGGCAGTTCCTCGGCCACGTGCCTGGCCAGCGCACCGAGCCGCGCGCGTCCCGGCATCGAGGTCGGCACGCCGAGCTCTTCCAGCGGAGCCGCGGTGATCGGGCCGACGCACGCCGGGAGCACCCGGCCGCGCAGGGCGTGCAGCACACCCTCCAACAACCCGGTTTCCTTGGCGCGCATCAACATCGACGCCACGGCGGGCGCACTGGTGAAGGTCACGCAGTCCAGGCTCGCGGTGACGATGGCCTCGATCAGCTGGTCCATCGGCCCCTGATCGGCGGGCGGAGTCCACCGGTACACCGGCACCGGAACGACATCCGCTCCGGCGCAACGCAATACCTCGCAGAAGTCGGGGACCGGCTCCCACTCGGTGGTGGCGCCGTGCAACTGCACCGCGATGCGCACGCCCTCCACGCCCTCGGCCAGCAGGTGATCGAGCACCTCGGCCGAGGATTCGGAAGCGGGCGACCATTCCTCGCGCAGTTCCGCGGCGCGGATGGCGCCCTTGGCTTTCGGGCCGCGGGCCAGCATGCGGGTGGCGGCCAGCGTGCTGCGCAGGTCTTCGGCCAGCCCCCAGCCTTCGGCCGCCTCCATCCAGCCGCGGAACCCGATGCCGGTGGTGGCCACGGTGATCTGCGGTGGCTCGGCGACCAGTGTCCGGGTGACCCGCTCCAATTCGTTGTCGTCGGCCAGCGGAATGATCCGGATGGCGGGCGCCGACACGACGGTGGCGCCCCTTCTGACCAGCAGGGTGGCGAACTCCTCGGCCCGCCGCGCCGCCGTGATGCCCACCGTGAATCCGGCGAGACAGGCGCCCGCTTCAGTTGTCGTCATGGATGTTCACCCGTCCGAGGAATCGAGCGCCGTCGGCTCGTTGGAAACCGAAACGATGCCGTCGTCGACACGCACCTCATACACCGGCAGCGCCGCCGATTCGTCGTCAAGGCACCGTCCGTCGAGCAACGAGAACGCCTGCTTCAGCAGCGGCGAGGCGACGACGGGCACGCCGCCGCGGTCACCGACGATCCCGCGCGACATGACGGCCGCGCGACCGAAGGGATCGATATTGCCGACGGCGTACACACTGCCGTCGATCAGTCGGAACAGAGCGGCCTGCTGGCCACCCTTCAGCAACACCGCAACGCCGCGGCCGGGTATCAAATAGTCGAGTCGGCAAGCCTGTGTCCAACCGGTGGCCGTAGCTGGCGAGATGCTGGGTGTATCGATCACGGTCATCGGGTTCCTCCTCCGAACGCCTTACTCATTGGTACCGGCGTCCTGTTTCCGCACGGTTAAGTTGTTATTTCCCGTGCGTGGCGGCCGGCATTTGTGGCACACCCAACAGCACCGGCACCTTCCGCTCGCCGCTGTCGTCGAACGAGATGGTCGGGTCGGCCTCTTCCGGCGCGTTGACGAACGAGACGAAGCGCGAGAGCTTCTCCTCGTCCTCGAGCACCGCGGCCCACTCGTCCTTGTAGCCGTCGACGTGCTTGGACATCGCGGCCTCCAGCTCGTCGGCGATGCCGAGGCTGTCCTCGCAGACGACCGCCTTGAGGTAGTCCATGCCACCCTCGAGCGCCTCCTGCCACGGCGCGGTGCGCTGCAGCCGGTCGGCGGTGCGGATGTAGAACATCAGGTAGCGGTCGATGTACTTGATCAGCGTCTCGTCGTCGAGTTCACCGGCGAGCAGCACCGCGTGCTTCGGGGTCAGACCGCCGTTGCCGCCGACGTAGAGGTTCCAGCCGTTCTCGGTGGCGATCACGCCGACGTCCTTGCCGCGCGCCTCGGCGCATTCGCGGGCGCAGCCGGAGACGGCCAGCTTCAGCTTGTGCGGGGAACGCAGTCCGCGGTAGCGCTTTTCGAGCAGCACGGCCATCCCGACCGAGTCCTGCTGACCGTAGCGGCACCAGGTCGAGCCGACGCAACTCTTGACGGTGCGCAGCGACTTGCCGTACGCGTGACCGGATTCCATGCCCGCGTCCACCAGGCGCTGCCAGATCTGCGGCAGCTGCTCGACGCGCGCGCCGAACAGGTCGATGCGCTGGCCGCCGGTGACCTTGACGTAGAGGCCGAACTCCTTGGCCACCTCGCCGATGGTGATCAGCTGCTCTGCGGTGACCTCGCCGCCGGGCATCCGCGGCACCACCGAGTAGGTGCCGTTCTTCTGCAGGTTGGCCAGGAAGTGGTCGTTGGTGTCCTGCAGCGCGGCCTGCTCGCCGTCGAGGATGTGATCGCTCGAGGTGGAGGCCAGGATCGAGGCGACGGTGGGCTTGCAGATGTCGCAGCCGGTTCCCTTGCCGTACTTGGCGATCAGGCCGGAGAAGGTGCGGATGCCGGTGACCTGGACGATCTGGAACAGTTCGGCGCGCGACTGGGTGAAGTGCTCGCACAGCGACTTGGAGACCTCGACGCCGGACTGCTCGAGCAGCTTCTTGAGCATCGGCACGCAGCCACCGCAGGAGGTGCCCGCGTTGGTGCAGCTCTTGATGGCGGGCACGTCGCAAGCGCCATCGGCGATCGCGCCACAGATCGCGCCCTTGCTGACGTTGTTGCAGGAACAGATCTGCGCGTCGTCGGGCAGGGCGTCCGCGCCGAGTTCCGCGCCCGCCGGGGAGATCAGCGAAGCGGGGTCGGCGGGCAGCGGACGTCCGACCAGCGGACGCAGCGCGGAGTAGGCGGAGGCGTCGCCGACCAGGATGCCGCCGAGCAGGATCTGCGCGTCGTCGGAAACGACGAGCTTGGCGTAGGTGCCCTTGGCCGCGTCGTGCAGCACGACCGACAGCGCGCCCTCGGTGGTGCCGTGCGCGTCACCGAAGCTGGCCACGTCGACGCCGAGCAGCTTCAGCTTGGTGGACATGTCGGCGCCGGGGAACTCGCCCGCGCCGCCGAGCAGCCGGTCGGCCACGACCTCGGCGGTGCTGTAGCCGGGGGCGACCAGGCCGTAGCAGACGCCCTCGACCGCGGCGCACTCGCCGATGGCCCAGATGTTCGGGTCCGAGGTCTGCAGGCCCAGATCGGTGATGATGCCGCCGCGCGGACCGACCTCGATGCCCGCGTCGCGGGCGATCTGGTCGCGCGGACGGATACCCGCGGAGAACACCACGAGCGAGGCGTCGATGGTCGACTCGTCGGAGAGGGTCAGCTTCAGCTTGCCCTCGCCCGCTTCCTCGATCGCCTGGGTGCCGACCCCGGTGTGCACGTTCAGGCCGAGGTCGGTGACCAGGCGCTCCAGGATCGCGCCACCGCCCGCGTCGACCTGCGCGGGCATCAGCCGGTCGTTGAATTCGACGACGTGCGGGGTCATGCCGAGCAGACGCAGCGCGTTGGCCGCCTCCAGACCGAGCAGACCGCCGCCGATCACCACGCCGACCGCGCCGGGGCCCGCAGCCTCGGCGCTCGCGCGGATGCCGTCCAGGTCCTCGATGGTGCGGTAGACGAAGCAGCCGTCCAAGTCGTGGCCGGGCACCGGCGGCACGAAGGCGTAGGAACCGGTGGCCAGCACCAGCGCGTCGTAGGCGATGGTGTCGCCCGCCGAGGTGACGACCTTGCGCGCCGCGCGGTCGATGTTCTCGGCGCGCTGGCCGAGGCGCAGCTCGACCAGCGCGTCACCGGCGTACTCGTTGCCGGGCAGCGCGAGCAGGCTCGCGTCCCAGCTGCCGACGTAGGACGACAGTCCGACGCGGTCGTAGGCGGGCAGCTGCTCCTCGCTGAGGATGACGATCTGCCACTGGTCGGCCTCGTCACGTGAACGCAACGCCTCGACGAAGCGGTGCCCGACCATGCCGTGGCCGACGACCACCGCGGTCTTGCGCTGGGTGGGATCGACTGTGGGGTTCATTGTGACCTCCCTGGGGATGGTTCGGGCGTCAGGCGCGAGCCGACGAGTTGGACTTGGTTGCGGCGGCCTCGGCCTCGAGGACCAGCGCCTCGGCCTCGTGCACGACATCGGTGTCGACGGCCATGGTGGGACGGCGGAGGAAGACCAGCCAGGTCACCGCGGCGCAGGCCACGTAGAAGGCCATGAACACCCAGAAGGCGGTTGTCGCCGAGTTGGTCGAGGCGTAGGAGGAGCGCAGCACCAGGTTGATGCCGACGCCGCCGAGCGCGCCGATCGCACCGACGAAGCCGATGAGCGCGCCGGAGGTGTTCTGCGACCAGGCGGCCTGCGCGGCGGGACCGGCGTCCAGGCTCTTGGACTTGGCGTCGAAGACCGACGGGATGATCTTGGTGACCGCGCCGTTGCCGAAGCCGGAGAGCACGAACAGGGCGATGAAGCCGATGACAAGCACGGTCATCACGCCGCCGCTGGCGACGCCGCCGTTGCCGTCGGCGACGGTGCTCGCCACACCGACCATGAGCGTGGCCGCCATCATGGCGCCGAAGACGTACAAGCTCACCTTGCTGCCGCCGATCCGGTCGGCCAGCTTGCCGCCGTAGGGGCGGGCCAGCGAACCGAGCAGCGGGCCGATGAAGGCGATCTGCGCGGCGTGCAGCGCGGCCTGCGCGGCGGTGTCGCCGCCCGCCTTGAAGCTGATCTGCAGGATCTGGCCGAAGGCGAAGCTGTAGCCGATGAACGAACCGAAGGTGCCGATGTAGAGGAAGGCGATGGCCCAGGACTGCGGGACCTTCAGCGCCATGACCATGTAGGAGAGGTCGGCCTTCTGGTTCTTCAGGTTGTCCATGTAGAGCGCGGCGCCGACACCGGCCAGCGCGACGAGCACCAGGTAGATCGCGCAGATCAGCGAGGCGTAGCCGTCGCCGAGCGTCGCGATGACCAGCAGGCCGAGCAGCTGGATGACCGGAACGCCGATGTTGCCGCCGCCCGCGTTCATGCCGAGGGCCCAGCCCTTGAGCCGCTGCGGGTAGAAGGCGTTGATGTTGGTCATCGAGGAGGCGAAGTTGCCGCCGCCGAAGCCCGCGAACGCCGCCACGATCAGGAAGGTGGTGTACGAAGTGCCCGGCTGGTTGACGAAGTACAGCGTCAGCAGGGTCGGGATGAGCAGCAGGAACGCGCTGAAGATGGTCCAGTTGCGTCCGCCGAACCGGGCGGTGGCCACGGTGTAGGGGATGCGCAGGAACGCGCCGACCAGCGTCGGCATCGCGACCAGGAAGAACTTGCCTGCGGGGTCGATGCCGAACTTGTCGGCGGGCATGAACAGCACCATCACCGACCAGATCGACCAGACCGAGAATCCGACGTGCTCGGCGAAGACCGACCAGATCAGGTTGCGCTTGGCAATGTCCTTGCCGCCCGCCTCCCAGGCCGCGACGTCTTCGGCATCCCAGTGCTCGATGTTGTGGTTACGCGTCAGCGTGCTCAACAAGGGCCTCCCAAAATCGGTTGGCCCCAACGGTAGGAAACAGGTATTGCCGAAATGCTGCGGGAAATGACCGTCAAATCAACGGTTGCTCACGATTACCCCGATATCGGGGTGAGTTTCAACCGAATGTTTCACCCGTGTGACACAAGGGTTTCCACGGGTGACAAACAGCCGATTTCGCGCACAGCGGTCAGTGAGGTGTGACGCGCACAGCATGCGCCGCGCCGCGCCGACCCGCAACTCGAACGGCACGGCTCCCGGCGATCAGATCCAGGTGTCCTCGAGCACGCGCGGTTTGCACGCCTGCCACGCGCCCGCGAGCAAGATCAGCACCGCGACGCTCAGCATCGCGAACGGCGCGAGCCAGCCGCCCGTCGCCGAGTGCAGCATGCCGAACAGCAACGGTCCCGCACACGCCACCGCGTATCCGATGCCCTGGGTGAATCCGGACAACGCCGCCGAACCGCGCGGCGTCCTGGTGCGCAGATTGATGAGGGTCAGCGCCATCGGGAAGGTGCTCGGGCCGAGGCCGAGGATCACCACCCACAGCACCGGCGCGCCCATCGGCGCGATCAGCAGACCCGCGAACGCGACGAAGAACAAGGTCGCGCAGACCACGACGACGGGGAACGGGTTGCGAAAACGCGCGACCAGGGTCGGCGCCGAGAGCGCGGCAACCAACCCGACGAGTGCGAACAGACCGACCATGGTGCCGCCGAACGCGGCGCTCGCGCCGGCTTCGCTCAGTATCTTCGGCAGCCAGGCGAAGATCGCGTAGGTGGTCAGCGAGGTCATGCCGAACATGCCGGCCATCCCCCACGCCACCGGCGAACGCCAGGCCTGCCCCGCGGGCTCGTTTTCCGCGTTCACACCGGTGGTGTCGGCCAGGTCGCGGCCGCGCCGAGCGCGCAGCACCCCGAGCCATGGCACCGCGGCGGCGAAACCGAGCAGCGCCCACAGGCCGACCGAGATCCGCCAGCCGTGCGCCTCGGCCACCGGCACGGCGATCAGGGCTGGCACCACGGTACCCAGCTGCACCATGGTGATGTAGAGCGAGCTGATGACCGCGAGCCGGTCCGGGAAGTACCGCTTGACCAGCGGCGGGATCACCACGTTGCCGATGCCCATGCCGCCGAGCGCGAGCGCGGAGAAGATCAGCAGTTCGGCGGTGCCGTGCACCGAGGCGCGGATCAGCATGCCGAGGCCCGCCATCAGCATCGCGGTCAACGCGGTGCGCTCCAAGCCGAGGCGGCGCACCAGCAGCGGCGTCAGCAGGCCCGAGAGGGCGAACATCGCGGTCGGGATCATGCCGAAGACGCCGACGACGGCCGTCGAGTAGCCGATGTCGGCGCCGATCCGCTCGGCCAGGGGGCTGAACGCGGTGACGGCGACGCGCAGGACCAGTGCGGACATCACGATCGCGGTGAGAACGAGCAGTCTGCCCTCGACGAGCGCACGCTTACGCTGCTCGGGGGCGGCGGATTCGTGATGGGTCGCGGTGGCCGGAAGGGTCGCTGTCACCGAGAAATCATAGGATGACCCCATGATCAGCGGCAACAATTTGTGACGGGCGGTACTCTGTTCCGGTGCAACCCGTCCGGCGCACCAGCCTCATCGCCCAGGTAACCGAACAGCTGCGTGCCGAAATTCGTTCCGGCCGTTGGGCTATCGGCTCCCGCATCCCGACCGAACCGGAGCTCACCGAGCTCACCGGTACGGGAAGGAACACCGTGCGCGAGGCCGTCCAAGCGCTGGTGCACGCCGGCATGCTGGAACGACGCCAGGGCTCGGGCACCTATGTGATCGCCGCGTCGGAAGTCGGTGGCACGCTGGGCAAGTACTTCGCCGATGCCGAGGAGCGTGACGTCCTCGAGTTGCGCCTTGCCCTGGACACCACCGCCGCCGCACTGGCCGCGCGCCGCCGCGACGACGCCGACATCGCGAACCTGCGCCGTTTGCTCGAAGAACGCAGCCACCACTGGGACGAGGACACCCGCACCGCCATCACCGTCGATGTGGCGCTGCACCGCGCGATCGTGGTCGCCAGCCACAACGCGGTGTACCTCGAGTTCTACGACTCCTTGCTGCCCACCATCGAACAGGTGATCCGCTCGCGGACTTCGAAATCCGACGACTCCTACGACGCGGAGCACAATGAATTGGTGCAAGCCGTCATCGACGGCGACGCCGATCGCGCCGCGCAAGCCGCGCGCTGCTTCCTCGGATCGCTCATCGCCGAATACCCGGATGCCCGATAATTCCAACCGGTCATAGAGCAGGCGACCAGGTAACCAACCGGTCACCGAGGGCGTTTCCCCCATGTGAGTCGGATTTGCCCGGAACGTCACGGAACGCCATTGGCTCGCAACAACCGGCTTCTACCTTTGTCTCGACCGTACAAGGCAACTCGACGGCCCCTCTGTCGAATGGAGGGGCGTCCCGAGACGAACAACGTCGCAACGGCGCGACGATTGCCGCGATGAGGGTCGGTCGAGCATGATCGAGAGGAAGCCGATGACTGCCACAGTCGCTGCCACCGGCCAGCAGGAATCGTTCAGCCACCAGAAGCGTGGCCGCTGGCTGGAACACTGGGAACCGGACAATGCGAAATTCTGGGAGTCGGGCGGAAAACTGACCGCGCGGAAAAACCTGGCCTTCTCGGTATTCGCCGAGAACCTCGGCTTCAGCGTGTGGGTCATCTGGGGCACCGTGGTGACCAGCATGGGGGCGGCGGGCTTCGACTTCCTCGCCGGGCTCGGCAAGGGCAACCCCACCGCGGTCAGCAACGCGCTGCTGCTCACCTCCACCCCGACGCTCGTCGGTGCGGCACTGCGCATTCCGTACACCTTCGCCATTCCGAAATTCGGCGGGCGCGCCTTCACCGCGTTCAGCGCGGCCATGTTGCTCGTACCGACTCTCGGCCTGGCCTACTTCGTGAACCAGCCTGGCACGCCGATGTGGGTGTTCATGGTGCTCGCGGCGCTGGCGGGCTTCGGCGGCGGCAACTTCTCCTCGTCGATGGCCAACATCTCGTTCTTCTTCCCGGAAGGGAAAAAGGGTGCGGCCCTTGGCATCAACGCCGCGGGCGGCAATCTCGGCGTCGCGCAGACCCAGCTGGTGCTGCCGCTGCTGATCACTCTCGGCACCCATCTCATGGCCAAGGATCCGGCAGGCTACCGCTTCGGTATCACGCTCTCGGTGCTGGTCTGGGTGCCGTTCATCCTGATCGCCACCTTCGGCGCGCTGCGCTACATGGACAGCATCAGCACCGCCAAGTCCGACGGCAAGTCCTACAAGCTGGCGCTCACCAACCGGCACACCTGGGTGATGTCGTTCCTCTACATCGGCACCTTCGGCTCCTTCATCGGGTTCTCCTTCGCGTTTCCCACCCTCATCAAGGCGAACTTCCCCGACCTGGCCAAGATCGGCTGGATCACCACGCTCGGCAACCTGGCCTTCCTCGGCGCCCTGGTCGGATCGTTCAGCCGTCCGTTCGGCGGCTGGGTCTCCGACAAGGTCGGCGGCGCCAAGATCACCGTGTTCGTCTTCGGCGGCATGTCCGTCGCGGTTGCCGCGATCATGGCGGCGCTGGAACTGAAGAGCTTCCCGCTCTATCTGGCCGCCTTCCTCGCGCTGTTCATCCTCACCGGCATCGGCAACGGCTCCACCTACCGCATGATCCCGTCGATCTTCAGCGCGGAGGCCAAGAAGTACGCCGCCGAGCACGGCATGGACATCACCGAAGCCGCGGCGTCGGCCAAGCGACAGGCGGGCGCGGCGATCGGCGTCATCGGCGCGGTCGGCGCCTCCGGCGGATACCTGCTGCAGCAGGCACTTCGCTTGTCCAACATCAACTTCGGCAGCATGGCGCCCGCCTTCTGGACCTACGCGGCGGCCTTCATCGTGATGGCCTCCGTCACCTGGTTCTTCTACCTGCGCTCCTCCTTCGCCGTCGGCCGCGTCCCCTCGCTGGCCTACGCGAAGGTGTAAACCGCACCCGCCGTCCGGTATTCGACCCCGAACCCCGAATACCGGTCAGGGCCAGGCAGCCCGAAACCCCCTCCGGGCCTGCCGAGCCCCCGAATGCCGCTGGGAACAAGGGCCTCCCAGCGGCATTCGGCATTGCCGTGCCTGCATCGTTCGCCCGGTCCGCGCGAAATCGTGGAAGTTTCGGCTTCGTCGGCGGCCAATCGCGCTCTGCCGATCGGCTTTTGGGTCGCTATCGGATTGCGGCGAAACCCGTCCCGGTCACAGCATCAGCCGGACCATGTCCGCGGTGCGGGCCAGCCCGGGGAAGGCTTGGGGTGTGGAGCGGGGATGAAGGGCGTGCACGGCCAAGCGGAACATGACTGCGCGCAACAGCATCTGGGGCCATTCGGGGAGGTCGGACCAGCGGTCGAGCAAGCCGTCGTCGGCGCCGCCCCAGGAGAGGGCGTCGATGACGATGACGCCCGCGGCCCAGGCGACGGGGCGCCAGTAGGGAGTGATGTCGGTGAGGCCAGGGGTGAAGGCACCCGCGAAGAGGACGGTGCCGAACAGGTCGCCGTGCACCAGCTGGGCGGGGGTCTGCACCGGCTTGCGCAGGGTGGCCAGCTGGCCGATGAGTTCCATGCTGCGCCTGCCGTCGGGCGAGGTGGCCGGCATCGCGCCGCCAGCGCGCAGGCTGCGCAGCGGCACCGCCTCCCAGGCGGCGCGGTCGGCGGCCACGAAGACGTCCACGTCGACCCACGGCGCGACCGGCGGTTGCACCAGAAAGCGGGGCCGCTCGAGTTCGGTGGTCGCCTGGTGCAGGCGCAACGAGATCGAGACGACCTCGTCGTGGCGCGGCTCGGGACTGCCTTCCAGGTAGGTGTCGGCGCGCCAGCCGGAGACCACGTAGCGACCGTCGGTGGCGCGCACCGGTCGGGCGACGCGCAACCCGTCGACCTTCAGCGTCTCGCGGATCTTGGCCGACCATGCCGCCCTGGCGTGATCGGCGACCGGGGTCAGCACCACCTCACCGCAGCGCCAACCACCGTCCCAGTCTCCGAGCGGGACCGGCGTCACTTCGCGCAGACCGAACGTGGCGCGCACGTGCTCGGGGGGTTCCACAGAAGTCACGGCCGTACGGTACCGCCGGTGAAGGGCCGGATTCGGACGCCGCGCCGGTCCGGGCGCGCGGCTGGTTACCGCACGGATACAGTCCCTGCGCGGCGCGTATCCGGCGTATCCTGCCCGCGCGCGTCCGCCAAGCGAACCAACCGCGCTCCGCGAAAGCCGCGTGGTCTGCCCGACGCCCATGCAAGGCCGGACCGAGAGCGGAGGTGCGCCCGAGCAGCCGGGCCGGAGTACACCCGTACGCCGCGCCCGGTCGACGCGAAGCCTCGATGATCAGGCCGAATCCAGTCCGCCGCCGTTCCCGCACGGGCCAATCGAAGCGACGGTCCCGGCTGGCGCAGCCGTGTGGAGCCCGGCACCGGACTCCACACAGCCGAAACGCAGCCGGAGCTCGGCCTAGTAGACCGGCAGGCTGGTGTCGATCTGGTTGGCCCAGGCGACGATCCCGCCCTGCACGTGGGTGGCGTCGGAGAAGCCCGCGTTCTTCAGCACCGCGAGCGCCTCGGCGGAACGGACGCCGGTCTTGCAGTGCAGCACGATCGGCTTGTTCTGCGGCAGCTCGGCCAGCGCCTCACCGGAGAGAATGCGGTCCTTCGGGATGAGCCGCGCGCCCTCGATGTGCACGATGTCCCATTCGACCGGCTCGCGCACGTCGATGATCTCGATGTCCTTGCCCGCGTCGAGCAGTTCCTTCAGCTCGCGCGCGGTGATGGTCGAGCCGGCCGCAGCGGCCTGGCCCTCCTCGGACACCACACCGCAGAACGCCTCGTAGTCGATCAGTTCGGTGATCGGCTGACGTTCCGGATCGCGGCGCAGCTTGATGGTCCGGTAGCTCATGTCCAGTGCGTCGTAAACCATCAGCCTGCCGAGCAGCGGGTCGCCGATGCCGGTGATCAGCTTGATCGCCTCGGTCACCATGATCGAGCCGATGGACGCGCACAGCACGCCGAGCACGCCGCCTTCGGCGCAGGACGGGACCATACCGGGCGGCGGGGCCTCGGGGTAGAGGTCGCGGTAGTTCAGGCCGCGGCCGTCGGGGGCGTCCTCCCAGAAGACCGAGACCTGGCCTTCGAAGCGGTAGATGGAACCCCACACATACGGCTTGCCCGCCAGCACCGCGGCGTCGTTCACCAGGTAGCGGGTGGCGAAGTTGTCGGTGCCGTCGAGGATCAGGTCGTAGTCGCGGAACAGCTCGACCGCGTTCTCCGGCTCCAAGCGGATCTTGTGCAGCCGCACGTCGATGCCGGAGTTGATCTCCAGAATGGAGTCGCGCGCGCTGTCGGCCTTCGGACGGCCGATGTCGGATTCACCGTGGATGATCTGGCGCTGCAGGTTCGAGGAGTCGACCTCGTCGAACTCCACGATGCCGAGGGTGCCGACACCCGCGGCGGCCAGGTAGAGCAGAGCCGGCGAGCCGAGCCCACCCGCGCCGATCACCAGCACCTTGGCGTTCTTCAGACGTTTCTGCCCGTCCACACCCACGTCGGGAATGATCAGGTGACGGCTGTAGCGGGCGATCTCGTCCTTGCTCAGCTCCGCGGCCGGCTCGACCAGCGGCGGCAGGGACTTCGGTGATGACACGTCCAGGACTCCTCGAATCGAATTGACCGATCGCGATATGCAACGCCGACGATCGAACCGTTCTTCCCACTATCGTCGCGCACCACTCCCGCGATCAGCCGCGCGGGTACGGCCAAGGGTTGAAGCGACAGCTTTTGCCGTCCATCGGGACCAGGCCGTCGGGATCGAGCGCAGCGATGTCGTTGTTCTTGGTGCCGAAGGTCTGCTGCATCATGATCGGCGCGAGACCGCCTTCGGTCTCGCACGGCTGATGCTGGTGGTAGCCGATGGCGTGGCCGACCTCGTGGTTGATCTGGTACTGCCGGTAGGAGCCGATGTCGCCTTCGAAGGCGAGCGCGCCGCGCACCCAGCGCACCTCGGAGAGCACCACCCGGTCCAGGCCGGCGTTGAAGCACGAGGAATCGATGGGGATGTCGAAACCGCAGGATTTCCTGGCGGTCTGGCGCGAGGTGAGCGAGATCCGGAAATCCGGCTTGCCCTGATCTGTGCGGCGGAAGGCGAACTTCTTGTCGTGCGCCCAGCTCTTCGGGTTGGCCAGGGTGCTGTCGATCATCTTGGCCACCGACTCGTCGCCGCCGAAGCCGGAGGTGTCGACACCGTCCTCGATCTCGACGGTGTAGCTGAAGCGGTACTCCACGCCCGCGCCGAACTCGGCGGTCGTGCCGGGGACCACCCGCCAGGTGCCCGCTCCGTTCTCGGTGAACGGGCCACCCTCTGGCAACGCACCGGTGGGCAGGTCGGCGGGGAACTTTCCGTCGCCGGGCGGTGCGCCGATGATGCCCGCGGTCGCGGTGCGCGGACTGAGCCGTCCGAAACTGGGGGCCACGCTCGAACCACCGCCGCTCGCGCCGCCGCGCACCGCGTCGACGATCACCAGCACGGTGACGACGAACAGCACGGGAAGGGCGTACGCGCGCCAGCCGTAGGTGGAGACGAAACGACCGAGCGCGCTCTGCTTCTTGGTGTTGCGCTCGGGTCGTGGTCCACGGGCGCGATTCGGATCGGGCGCCGTGGGGTCCCAGCGCGCCCGCAGTGGCTGGTGGGAGCGGTTGGCGGCGGCCGGATAGAGACCGAGAGGGTCGTAGATCTCGACGCCTTTGGCGTCACGTGGCGGCAGGTGTGTCGGCGCGGTGGCCGCCTCGTCGCCGTCGGGTTTCCGCGGCCACGGGTCGATGCGGCTCCCGCGCTCGGGTCTGGATCGGCCGGGCCGACCTGCGGTCCCGGACCGCGGTACAGCGCCCGATCGGGCAGCCGCACCCGAACGCGTTTCGGGACCGGACCTTGCCACGGGTCCAGAGACTACGGAATCGGGCAACCCGGAGCCAGTGCGGCCGAGCGCATCGCGCCCGCCGCCGGACACGATGGACGGGCCGGAATCACGCGCCCGATCCCCGTTTGCACGCAGGGTCACATAAGACAGGTTCTCACAGAGCCGACGACAGCCGGTCGAGTGCGTCCTGAGCGGGGGTTCGGCGCGATGCGCGGCCGCTCGGCCCGCGCGCCCTGCGCCCAGGAGCGGCGTCCGGCTGTGCGTCAAGTCTCATTGGCCGGACGAGATCGACGACCCCGATCGGCATGTGAGCTACAACCGGGTATCGTTCTTTGGATACCCGGTGCACCACCCCTTTTGCCGGGGAATCGACTGGGAGAGCCGAAATGACAGACCTCGTGGACCGGATGACGTCCCGCAGAATGTCGTCCGAGGCCATGGTGCCGACCAAACGCGGTACACGGTTGCCGCGCGACGAACGGCGGCAGCAGCTACTCCACGCGGCGAGCGAGGTGTTCGTGCTCCGTGGCTATCACGCGGCGGGCATGGACGAGATCTCGCAAGTCGCCGGTGTCAGCAAGCCGGTGCTGTACCAGCACTTCACCAGCAAGCTGGAGCTGTACCTCGCGGTCCTGCAGAACTATGTCGACATGCTGGTGTCGAGCGTGCGGCAGGCGCTGCGCTCCACCACCGACAACCGCCAGCGCGTGCGCGCCGCCGTGCAGGCCTACTTCGATTTCGTCGACAACGAGATGCAGGGCTTCCGGCTGGTCTTCGAATCCGACCTGACCAGCGAGCCGCAGGTGCAGCGCCGGGTCGAGCAGGCCACCGAGGCGTGCGTGGACGCCGTCTTCGACCTGGTCGCGCACGACTCCGGTTTGGATCCCTATCGCGCGCGCATCCTGGCCGTCGGCCTGGTCGGCGCGAGCCAGTTCACGGCGCGCTACTGGCTGGAGGCGGACCGTCCGATCCCCAAGGACGAGGCCGTCGACACCACCGTCGTGCTGGCCTGGGGCGGCCTGTCGCACGTCCCGCTGCATCCGATCGAGAACTCGGGCAACTCCCGCTTCTGATCGCCCGCGCGGTCTCGGTAACGCACAGCAAACGCGAACGAGCCCTCGGATTCTCGGTCGATGACCGGGAATCCGAGGGCTCGTTGTCTGGATGTCGTCAGACGGCGGCGAAACCGACCCGGCCGCTGGTCGCGGTGCCGATCTCGACGTAGGCGACCTTCGAGGCCTGGATCAGGAACTTGCGGCCCTTGTCGTCGGTGAGCGCCACCACGCCGCTCGGGCCGCTCAGCGCCTCGGACACCATCGCCTCGACCTCTTCCGGAGTCTGCCCGCTGTTGATCACGAGTTCGCGCGGGCTATCCGAAATACCGATCTTGACCTCCACGGCCAACCTCCGAACCTAGAGTCCTGTGCGGCGGTCGGACGTCGCGTCCGCCCGAGCGCTCTTGCTGTCCGGTCCAAGGCTAGTGCAGGGCAACGGCCGCACAGCAGCGCACTGCCTACGCTGATCGCGAAACCCGGTCGGCGCGACGGTCCGTCACTTGGGTTCGATCAGCTCGATATCCAGCTCGATCTTCACCGCGTCGCTGAGCATGCCGGGCATCGGGCCGCCGACGCCGAAGTCGGTGCGCTTGATGGTGCCGGTCGCCGAGAATCCGGCGTGCCGCTCGCCGGTCGGGCCGAAGTCCTGGACGCCGCCCCATTCGACCTCGAGGGTGACGGGCTTGGTGATCGCGCCGAGGGTGGCCTCGCCATCGACGGTGAAGGTCTCGGCGATCGTCACCGGCCGCGCGGCGCGGAAGGTCAGCGTCGGCCGGTTGGCCACGTCGAGGAAGTCGGCGTTGCGGACGTGCGCGTCGCGGTCGGGGTTGCCGGTATCGAACGAGTCGAGGTAAATGGTGGCGCCGAGGGTCGCGGCGCCCGCGTCGTCGACGACGAATTCGGTCTCGAAGCGGGTGAATCCGCCGCGCACCTTCGAGATGCCGAGATGGCGGATCGTGAACGCGACCGAGGAGTGGGCGGTGTCCAGCGCCCAGGATCCGGGCTTCAGCTGCTGGGTGTCGGTGCTGGGTGCGGAAGTGTTCGTCATGCCATCGACCTTGTCCGGACCGCGGTCCGGTAGCCAGACCGCCGTTATCCTGGACCTGCCAGGGCGAGGCTCGATGTCCGGGGAACGGGCACGATGGTGGCATGGCACGCAATGGTTTCGCCGAATTCCTCGTCGCCCGCCGCGGTGAGCTCCGGCCCGCCGACGTCGGGATGCCCGAGGGCGGCAGGCGCCGCACGCCGGGGCTGCGCCGCGAGGAGGTCGCGGTGCGGGCGGGAGTGAGCGCCGACTACCTGGCCCGGCTGGAGCAAGGTCGCGACACCAACCCGTCGGTGGCGGTCGTCGACGCGCTCGCCGACGCGCTGTTGCTCGACGGCGCGCAGCGGCATCACTTCAGCTTGCTCGCGATGGCCTCCGGCAATGAATCCCGTTGTCCGGGTAGCGAATCCCCCACGGAACAGCTGGCCGAGACGACCCGCGCGGTACTCGACGCGCTGCAACCGACCCCCGCGTTCGTCATCGGCAGGCGGCTGAACGTGCTCGGCTGGAACCACGCCTGGGCCGACTTCGCGTCCCCGCTCGGCCTGATCGGCGAGCACGGCGAGGCCAATCTGGTCTGGTACACGTTCACGGATCCGCGGGCGCGGCGGACGCTGCGCAACTGGACCGCCGCCGCGGACACGTTCGCGACCGCGCTGCTGCGGGCGAAGCTGCGCTGGCCCGGCGACGACGAACTGCTCGGGATGGTCGACGCGCTCAAGCGCGAGCCGGAGTTCCTGCAGCGGTGGAAGCCGCACCGGGTCGGCGGTGGGCCGGTGTCGAGCGTGCTGGAGTTCGATCACCCGGTGCACGGCCCGATCGACGTGCCATTCGAGACCATGGAGACCGACCGCGACCAGAGCGTCATCGTCTGGCTGCTCGATCAGGCCGCGACCCGCTCCCAAGGGCTGCGGCTGGTGCACAACCGTGCCGCGAACGAGTAGGCGTACCTCCGCCGACGCTCCAGCCAGGTGTCATCTGCCAACGGGCGACGCCTGACCGCACCCATCAAGGCGCACTCCCCCTGCGCGCCGCGGCCGTGCGCGGCCTGCCGACGGGCTACGCCGGACTACGTCCATCAAGGCGCACGTCGCCTTCGCTCCGGCTACACGCGCCCTGCCGACAGACGCCGTCCGGCTGCGCCTTCTCAGGCGGAGCCTCAGATCCCGAGAACGGCCATCCGCTTGGCGTGGCTGTCCTGCATGCGCTCGAACAGCGCGGCGATGCCGTTGAGATCGCCGGTCGCGGTGAGCACCAGATCGGTGAGTTCGTCGCGCTGCGCCATGACGTACTGGGCCTGGGTGATCGCCTCACCGAGCAGCCGCCTGCCCCAGAGCGTGAGCCGGTCGCGCTGGGAGCGGCTGGCCGACACCGCGCGCCGCACCTCTTCGACCACGAACTCGGAGTGGCTGGTCTCGGCGAGCACGTCGCGGACGACGGCGGCGACGTCGGGCGACAGCGCGCCCGCGATCTCACCGTAGAAGTCGGCCGCGATGCCGTCACCGACGTAGAACTTCACCATCGACTCGAGCCAGGTCGAGGGATCGGTGGACGCGTGATAGGCGTCGAGCGCGCGCACGAACGGCGCCATCGCGTCGAACACCTCGATCCCGCGCTCGGCCAGCGCCGCCTCGAGGGTCTTGAAGTGGTCCATCTCGGAGGAGGCCATCTTCGCGACGGCGACCTTCCCGCGCAGGGTCGGCGACAGCTTGGCCTCCTCGGCCAGCCGGTAGAACGCGGAGATCTCACCGTAGGCGAGCACGGCGAACAGCTCGGTCACGCCGGGGTGGTCTGCGGCGATGGGCGAGGTTGGATCGAACGAAACGCCAAGCGCTGCAGATGACTGTGCTCCCATGCCGCCCAGCTTAATAGGCTCGGCCCGGCGAAGGCGGCCGACAGCCCGCGCGCGCCGGAGAATGCCGCGCGATCAGTCCTGTTCCGCGAGGAATTTGTCGAGGTAGACCCAGGTGGTATCGCGGGCGGTCTCACCGGCGAGGATGCCGAGGTGACTGCCGGGCGCGGTCTCGTAGCGAACGGACGCGGCGCCGGTCAGCGTGCGGGTACCCGCCTCGACGGCCGCGGCGGGGGTGATGACGTCGGTCGGCCCGCCGACCAGCAGCACCGGCGCCGTCACGCCTGCGAGCGCGATGCGCCGATCGCCGAGCCGCACGACGCCGCGACCGATGTCGTTGTTCAGGATCAGGCGGCCCCACAGCTGGCCGTAGAAGCGGCCGGGATAACCGGGCATCGCGGCCATGAACCGGTCGATGGACTCCATCTTGGCCAGCGTCTCGGTGCGGGCGATGTTGCTCGCCACGAACCACGGCCTGGTGAGTTCACGATCCCACGCGGTCACCCGGTACGCCGCGCGGGTGAGCCGAGCCGGGATGCCGCCCGCCGCCCTGACGGCGGTCGAGGTGGCGATGCCCCCGGTCAGCTTGGCGACCGCGCGCAGCTGCGGGATGCCGGTCATCTTGTCGTAGTCCAGCGGGGAGCCGACGGCGGTGATGGAGCGGATCGGCAGGTGCGCGTGCGCGGCGGCGGTGAGCAGCGCCAGCGTTCCGCCGATCGACCAGCCGACGAGGTCGACCGGCTTGCCGCCGATATCGGCGGACGTGCGCATGATCGCCTCCGGCAGGATGTCGTCGATCCAGTCCTCGAAGCCCATCCTGCGGTCGGCGAAAGTGATCTCGCCGTAGTCGACCAGGTAGGTGGCGCGGCCCGAGTCGCGCAGGAAGCGCGCCAAACTCTGGTCGGGACGCAAGTCGAAGCAGGTGGCGGGCGCCGCGAGCGGCGGCACGAGGAGCACCGCGGACGCGCCGTCCGAGTCACCTCCGTCGTAGCGGCGAAGCAGGCGGTGCGGCTCGTCCCAGAGGACCGTGGACGGCGCGGGGTTCGGCGCCTCGACGCCCGAGCCGAAGGTCAGCGCCCAAGCGTTGCGGGCCGCGATGGTTACGGTCTCTGCGATGCTCACCACAAGAATGTCTCACAGTGGAGTACCGACGGTAACAGGCAAGTCCGTTTTGCGAGATTTCCCGCCCGTTGTCCGCCGCGGCTGCCGACCCGCGCGACCGGCCGCGCGCGGCACGCGCCTATGGCACCGGCCGGTAGCATTTCGGAGACTGTGACGGATTCGAGCGCGGCGATGAATTGTCAAGTCGCGCAGCGCCGGTCGGCATGAGCGCGATGGAAACCGGACTTTTCCCGCGCAATAACGGCGACGGCAATTCGAGCCGTGCACAATATCACGCTACAATCACTGCGGACAACGGAAATTTTCGTTCCCCGCGCGTCCGCCGTCCGGTGTGGCGCTGGGGCTCCGATGTCCAGGAAAATGTGCGCGCACCAGATCCGCACCGCGACTACGCTGCGCCGATGTTCCCCGGTAGTTGCTGTCGACAGACGGCACCCGACGACATCCGGCTGCGGCGAGCATTACCGGCGGATACGTGGTCGTCGCGGACCGGCCGGTCCGCCCCACGCCTCGTGCGCGCGTGACGCGATAACGAGGAAGGCACGAACCTGAGCAAGATCACTGTCGAGCAGGAACCCGGTGTGGCGGACACGCTGTTGACGGCCGAACTGGACGCGACGCATACCGCCCCGACATTCGCCGAATTGGGGGTGCGCGAGGAAATCGTCCGCGCGCTCGCCGAGATCGGCATCGAACGCACCTTCGCAATTCAGGAACTGACCCTCCCGCTGGCGCTGGCCGGCGAGGATCTCATCGGTCAAGCCCGCACCGGCATGGGCAAGACCTTCGGATTCGGCGTGCCGCTGCTGCACCGCGTCGCCACCGCCGATTCCGGCACCACGCCGCTGGACGGCACGCCGCGGGCGCTGGTCATCGTGCCGACCCGCGAGCTGTGCATCCAGGTCACCGAGGACCTGGAGAACGCGAGCAAGTACCTGAGCAACCACCAGGGCAAGCTGCAGGTCGCCTCGATCTACGGCGGCCGCCCCTACGAGTCGCAGATCGCGGCGCTGCGGGCGGGCGTCGACGTCGTGGTCGGCACCCCGGGCCGACTACTGGACCTGGCAAAGCAGAACCATCTCATCCTGGGCAAGATCGGCGTGCTCGTGCTGGACGAGGCCGACGAGATGCTGGACCTCGGCTTCCTGCCCGACATCGAGCGCATCCTGAACATGGTGCCGGAGAAGCGTCAGACGATGCTGTTCTCGGCCACCATGCCCGGCCCGATCATCACACTGGCCCGCACCTTCCTCACCCGCCCGACCCACATCAGGGCCGAGGAGCCGCACGACTCCGCTGTGCACGACCGCACCGCGCAGTTCGTGTACCGGGCGCACGCGCTGGACAAGGCCGAGCTGATCGCGCGGGTACTGCAGGCCGAGAGCCGCGGCGCCACCATGATCTTCACGCGCACCAAGCGCACGGCGCAGAAGGTCGCCGACGACCTGGCCGAGCGCGGTTTCGCGGTGGGCGCGGTGCACGGCGACCTCGGTCAGATCGCCCGCGAGAAGGCGCTGACCAAGTTCCGCAAGGGCACCGTCGACGTGCTGGTCGCCACCGACGTGGCCGCCCGCGGCATCGACATCGACGACGTCACGCACGTCGTCAACTACCAGTGCCCCGAGGACGAGAAGACCTACGTGCACCGGATCGGCCGCACCGGCCGTGCCGGCCGCACCGGCGTCGCGGTGACGCTGATCGACTGGGACGAGCTCAACCGCTGGTCTGCCATCGACAACGCGCTCAGCCTCGGCATCCCCGATCCGGTGGAGACCTACTCGCGCTCGCCGCACCTGTTCAGCGACCTCGGCATCCCCGAGGGCGTCACCGGCACGGTGCGCAAGGCGCGCCCGGCCCGCGACGAGGACGACGTGGTGGTCGAGCGAGAGGCGCGCACCCCGCGCCAGCGCAGCCGCAGGCG
Source organism: Nocardia sp. NPDC050793 (assembly GCF_040654065.1). Classification (NCBI taxonomy): domain Bacteria; kingdom Bacillati; phylum Actinomycetota; class Actinomycetes; order Mycobacteriales; family Nocardiaceae; genus Nocardia; species Nocardia sp. NPDC050793. Next base: position 686,279 of record NZ_JBFAHG010000004.1, on the reverse strand, counting down.
CACCCGTGGCGGCAAGCCGGTCGACGGGGCCGAGGTCGGCACCGAGTCGACGGTCGATGGCGACGGAAGCGACGTCGAGCAGACCGCCGAGGCGCCGAACGCGGAGGAGGGCAAGTCCCGCCGTCGCCGCCGTCGCCGCCGCTCCGGCGGGGCCGAAGGCGCCGCCAACGGTGTGACGGAAACGAGCGCCGAAGGCGAGCCGACCGAGAACTCCGGCGAGCGCGTCGAGGCGGAGGCCGCCGACAGCGGCGTCGAGGCGGAGACCGCCGAGGCTCCGGCCCGGCGCAGGCGTCGTCGTCGCAAGCCGGCGGACGAGAACGGCGCTGCGGGAACCGTCCAGGCGACCGAGAACGCCGAGCCCGTCGCGGCCGAGGACGCCGCACCTGTGACGGCCGAGAACACCGCGACCGACAACGCGACGCCCACCGCGGCCGAAACCACGACGGCGGTCACGGCCGAGTCCACGTCGCCTGTCGCAGCCGAAACTGCGGCACCCGCCGCAGCCGTAATCGCGACGTCCGAAACCTCGGCACCCGTGGCAGCCGAAACCGCGGCATCCGACGCACCCGAAACCGCGACACCCACGGTTGCCGAATCCACGACACCTGTCGCAGCTGAGGACGCGACGCCTGCGGCCATCGAAACGGCGACATCCGAGGCGACCGCCGAGGAAGCGCCCGCGAAGCCCGCGCGCCGCCGCACCCGCAAGACGGCATCGGCTGCGTCGGCGGACAACGGCGCCGCAGAGAACGGCAACGGCGAGACCGCCGAACCGGCCAAGCGCCAACGCACCCGCAAGACGGCCACGGCCGAGTCCGCGGACAACGGCGCCACCGAGAACGGCAACGGCGAGACCGCCGCCGAACCGGCCAAGCGCCGCCGCACCCGCAAGCCGGCCGCCGCGGCGGTCGACGGGAACGGCGACGCTCCCGCCGACGCGGAAGTCGCCGAGAAGCCGGTGCGGCGACGCAGGCGCAAGGCCGACGAGACCGAGGCGAGCGAGGCCGTCGCGGCTACGGCGGGAACGGCTGCTTCGGCGTAGTTCGGCGGATCCGCTAGTCTCGCAATCGTGCTCGCACCTGAGCGGCGGACGCGCGCCGACATCATCTCCGCAGTCGCGATCGCCGTTCTCGTGGTGGTCGCGGCGCTGGTGGTGTGGGCGCGCGGCGACGCGACGGGCACCGAATCGGTGACGGCGCAGACCCCGGTGACCACCCCGCCGACGGCCGACAAGCTGCCCGCGAACCTGCGGGAGCTGTGGCACGCGCCCGACGACGCCTCCGCGCGCGCGCTGGTCTCCGGTGGGGCGGTGATCACCGGGTCGGACGGCGCCGTCACCGGACGCGATCCGGTCACCGGCGCCGAATTGTGGCGCTACCGGCGGGATATGCCGCTGTGCGGGGTGGAGTCGCAGTTCGGCATGGTGATCGCGGTGTATCGGGACCAGCGCGGCTGCAGTCAGGCCACCCTGCTGGCGGGCGACACCGGGGAACGGCGCACCGCGCGCAGCAGCTACATGGATCCGAGCGTGCGTCTCTCCGTGGACGGCACCTATGTGCTCGCGCAGGGCGAGCGGCGGCTGGAGATGTGGCGCTCGGATCTGGTGCGGACGCTGGAGTACGGCTACGTCGACGCGCCGGTGAACGTGAAAACCCAACCGCGCAAAGGCTGCACGCTGCTCTCGGCCGGTTCCAGCTCGTCCCGCCTCGCCGTGCTGGAACGCTGCCCCGATGATCCAGCGGCCCGGCTGACGGTGCTCAATCCGGCGCCCAAGGACAACACGGTGCCCGAGGAGTACGGCTCGCACGTGCTGACCGGTCCCGGCGGCGATGCGAACGACGCCAGGGTGATCGCGGTGTCGGACAGCCGGATCGTGATCTATCTCCCCGCCGGAACCGCCTCCGGCACAGGCGAATCCGCACCGCCGCGCCTCGCCGTGTACGACAGCACCGGCAATCCCCTTGTGGTGCATCAGCTTTCCGCTCCCCTATCGGAGAACGCGACCACCACCCGGATCGGCTCGTCCTATCTGGTGTTCACCGGCAACAGCCTGATCGCCTTGAACGCAAGCACTTTCGACCCGCTGTGGGCCGCGCCCAACGCGCTGGGCTCGCCCGCGCTGATGGCGGGACGGGTGCTGATGCCGGTCACGGACGGCCTTGCCGTCCTCGACACGACCTCCGGCGCCGAGGTGGGACGCATCCCGGTCGAGCGGCCCGGCTACCAGGGCGGTCCGATCTCCCTGGCCGTCCTCGGCACCACGGTGCTCGAACTGCGCGGCGGGGAGCTGCACGCGCTCGGCTGACGCACCGGGTGGGCGGCGAGGTGACCGCGTGACCATGATGGAGAACATGTCCGCACACAACGACGCCCGGCTGGTTCTGCTCCGGCACGGCGAGACGACCTGGTCGCGCGAACTGCGGCACACCAGTCGCACCGATCTGCCGCTCACCGAGCACGGCGAGCGGCAGGCCGAGGCCGCGGGACAGGTGCTCGCCGAGCTGAAGCTGCGCGATCCGCTCGTCCTGACCAGCCCGCGGCAGCGGGCGGTACGCACCGCCGCGCTGGCCGGTCTCCCCGAGTCCACCGTCGCCGACGACCTCGCCGAGTGGGACTACGGCGACTACGAGGGCACCACCACCAAGGAGATCCGCGAGACCGCGCCCGGGTGGACCATCTGGACCGGCGTGACGCCCGGCGGCGAGACGGCCGAACAGGTCCGCGCCAGGGCGGACCGGGTGCTCGCGGCCGTCGAGACCGTCCTGCCGGAGCGGGATGTGGTGCTGGTCGGCCACGGGCACTTCTCCCGCGTACTGATCGCGCGGTGGGCCGAGTTCGAGGTCGTCGAGGGCCGCCGCTTCGCCATGTCCACCGCCGCCATCAGCCTGCTCGGCTACGAGCACGACGAGCGAACCATCCACGCGCACAACATCGTTTCGACCATCGAGGGAGCCAAGTGACCACCGACCGGATTCGCCGCGCCACCCCCGCCGACGTCCCGGCGCTGGTGGACCTCGTCTACGACCTCGCCGAGTACGAGAAGGCGCGCGACGAGTGCACGCTCACGCTGGAGCAGCTGCGCGCGGCGCTGTTCGGGCCCGCGCCCGCGCTGTTCGCGCACGTGGCCGAGGACGAGACCGGCGTGGTCGGCTGCGCGATCTGGTTCCTGAACTTCTCCACCTGGGACGGCGTGCACGGCATCTACCTGGAAGACCTGTACGTCAAGCCCGAGACGCGGGGCAAGGGCTACGGCAAGGCGCTGATCGCGGCCTTGGCCAAGGAGGCCGTCGACAAGGGCTACAGCCGCGTCTCCTGGTCGGTGCTCACCTGGAACACGCCGTCCATCGACTTCTACCGCTCGCTCGGAGCCGTCGAACAGGACGAGTGGGTCGGGTACCGGCTGGCGGGCGGCGAGCTGGTGAAGCTGGCCGCCGAAGCGTCCTGAGCCGCGCGGAGGACCGGTGCTGATCGACACACCCGATCGCTGGCCCGCCGACGCCGAGGAGGCGATGGCGATCCAGGACGCGCTGCGACCGCTAGTCGTCGCGGCGAATCCCCGTCCCCCGGCGTTCCGTACGGTGGCGGGGCTCGACTCGGCCTACGACGACGAGAGCGGAGTGGTCGCCGCGGCCGCCGTGGCGCTGGAAGCCGCGACGCTCACGACCGTCGACACCGCGGTCACGCACGGCCCGGTGAGCTTCCCGTATGTGCCGGGTCTGCTGGCCTTCCGCGAGCTGCCAACCACCCTCGGCGTACTCGAACGGCTCAGCGCCGCACCGGATCTGCTGATCTGCGACGGCCAAGGCTTGGCGCATCCACGCCGCTTCGGGCTGGCCTGCCACGTCGGCGTGCTGGCCGGGGTGCCGACGATCGGAGTCGCGAAGAACGCGTGGGGCGACTACACCGAGCCGGGGCCGCGGCGCGGCGACGCGTCTGATCTGGTCATCGACGGCGAGGTGGTCGGCAGGGCGCTGCGGACAAGGACGGGTGTGAAGCCGGTGTTCGTCTCGGTCGGGCACCTGATCGATCTCGACACCGCCTGCGCGCAGGTGCTCGCGCTCACGCCGCAGTACCGCCAACCCGAAACCACCCGAAGGGCGGACGCCCTGTGTCGGCAGGCGCTGCGCGCGGCGATCGCGGCCGCGCGGTAGTGCCGTGCGGCGCCCCGCTAGTCCGGCGCCACCCCATAGTCCCTGGCCATCCAGCGCGTCGAGGACGGCACGAACAGCAGGATCAGCGCGGCGACCACGACGACGCCGAGCAGCGCACCGTAGACCGGCTGATGCGAATCGGTGAGCAGCGACCACACCACGGGAAGTAGCAGGATCTGGGCGATGACGGCGATGGCCCGTCCCCAGCGTTGGCCGAGCAGCAGCCCGATGCCCGCGGCCAGCACCGCGCCGCCGAGAATGCCGAACCACGCCGCGGTGCCGTAGCCGCTGGCCTGCGACTGGTCGTGACCGAGCAGCCCGCGCACCACGAGCACGATCGCCGCCGTCACCGCGACCGCGCCCTCCAGCGCGACCAGTCCGCCCGCGCCGCGCACCGTCGCGGGAACCGCGTCCGCCGAAACCTCTGCCTTGTCGCTGTCCGCCACGCGCCAAGCCTACGACGCGTCGTAGAGTGCGCCCGGTCACGGCCGCGCCCGCCGACGCCGCGGGCCGCGCTCCAGCCGTGTACCCGCTGCCGGCGAACCCGCTCCGCCGCGCCTACTAGGCTGCGAACGTGCGGACGTTGCTGATCGTGAACCCGAATGCCACCTCGACCACACCGGCGACCCGAGACCTACTGGCCCACGCTCTGGAGAGCCGCACTCAGCTGACCGTTGCGCACACCCAGCATCGCGGCCACGCCGCCGAACTGGCCCAGTGGGCATCGACCAACGAGATGGACCTGATCGTCGTGCACGGTGGCGATGGGACGGTCAACGAGACCATCAACGGTTTTCTGCCGCTGCCCGAACTGAACGACGGGCAGGCGTGGATTCCCCGGCTCGGCGTGATCCCCGGCGGCTCGGCCAACGTGTTCGCCAGAGCGCTCGGCATCTCCCCCGATCCGGTGACCGCGACCAACCAATTGATCGACCTGCTGACCCTGGAACACGACCGCACTATCGGCCTTGGCCTCGCCGACGACCGCTGGTTCACCTTCAGCGCGGGCGTCGGGCTGGACGCCGACGTGTGCGAGGCCATCGACGCCAGCCGCGCCAAAGGCAATGCCGCCACTCCCGGTCGTTATATTCGAACAACTGTGCGACAATTCTTTCGCGCAAAGCGCCGAGAACCGGACATTCGCATCGAAATTCCGGGCCACGAAGTAGTTGACGGAGTGCACTACGCGTTCGTCACGAATGCCAGTCCGTGGACATACCTGAACGCCACGCCGGTGCGCACCAACCCCGGCACGAGCTTCGAAACAGGGCTCGGCGTGTTCGCCGTCAAGTCCATGGCGGTGCTGCCGACACTGATGCTCGCCCGGCAACTCTTGTCCGCGAACGGAAATCCCAAGTCCCGCAATTTGTTTCGCGAAGACGATGTGCCCTCGGTACATATCGAGACCAAGGAGCCCATCGGCCTGCAAATCGATGGCGACTTTATCGGGAAGCGCAACGTGGTGGATTTCACGGCGGTCCCCGACGTGCTCGAAGTGGTCGCGCCACAGCCTCGTCGCTGACGAAACGCCGCGAAAAACTCGCGGTTGTGCTGCGAAAACCACCTGGAGCGAGTACAAAGGACCGGGCAGGTCCCCCCTGGGGCCACCTCGATGGCGTGAGCTTCCCCACGGTGCACCCGATACCTATTGACATCTACGGTGTTCGTGAAAGCATTCACAAGCAACCGTGCGGAAACATTCGAGTCGCACAAGTGAACGATCCACTAACGACAGGCGCCCTGTGCGGCGCCCAGCAAAGGAGCAGAGGAATGGACTGGCGCCACAAGGCCATCTGTCGCGATGAGGACCCCGAACTGTTCTTCCCGGTGGGTAACAGTGGTCCTGCGCTCGCGCAGATTGCCGATGCCAAGCTGGTCTGCGCTCGCTGCCCCGTTACTGCCGACTGCCTGTCCTGGGCCCTGAAGTCCGGACAAGACGCCGGCGTGTGGGGTGGTATGAGTGAGGACGAGCGCAGGGCGCTCAAGCGGCGCAACGCGCGCACCCGCACCCGCACTGTCGTCTGACAAGACGACCGGCCTTACCGGGCCCTCTCAGCCCGGCCCGGTAAAGCATTCAGCCCGGCACCCCCGAGGTGCCGGGCTCTATTGTTTTTGCCGCGACTTCGTCGCGGCGGTTCGCGGCCCCTTTTGTCTCGCGCCCGAGCGACCGAGACTTGCGACTGCGTCGCGTGCGCTTCGGTCGCTCGGGCGCGAGACGGCCGCGAACTTTTATGGACGTTCTCGCTTCGCTCGAAACCTGTTGTTGGACAGGCTAATTGTGGTGGTTACGGGGCGGCGGACGCTGACACGCCGGAGGTGCGCCAGGACACGCCGACATGTGGGGAGATCTTCGTCACATGACGGTAGCCGCGCGCCGGGTGGATTGACCTGGTTTCGCTCTTCGAAAAGAGCGTCAACGCCGACGAGAAGCGCAGGTCAGCGGCCCGAACGGCGGCCGAGCGGAACGCGAAGGACGGCGTCCGTGCCCACATCGGCGCCGGGGTGCAGGCCGATGGAGCCGCCGAGTTCCGCGGTCACCAGGGTGCGCACGATCTGCAGGCCGAGGCGGTCGGAGGCTTCCAGGCTGAAACCGGGTGGGAGACCGCGGCCGTCGTCGCTGATGATCACGTCGAGCCAGCGTGCGGAGCGCTCGGAACGAATCGTCACGGTGCCGGTCTGGCCGGAGTCGAAGGCGTGCTCGATGGCGTTCTGCACCAACTCGGTCAGCACCATCACCAGCGGGGTGGCGCGTTCGGCGGAGAACACGCCGAGCGAGCCCGCACGGCGCACCTTGATCCGGGTGGTGTGCACGGTCGCGACGTCGGCCATTATCGGCAGCAGGCGGTCGACGACCTCGTCGAGATCGACCTCTTCGTCCACCGACATCGACAGCATCTCGTGCACCGAGGCGATCGAGGTCACCCTGCGCACCGACTCGGTCAGCGCGACCTGCGCCTCCTCGTTCTCGGTACGCCGGGCCTGCAAACGCAGCAGCGCGGCGACGGTTTGCAGATTGTTCTTCACCCGATGGTGGATCTCGCGGATCGTCGCGTCCTTGGACAGCAGTGCGCGGTCGCGCCGCTTCACCTCGGTGACGTCGCGGACCAGCACCGCGGCGCCGGCGAGTTCACCGTGCGGGCGCAGCACGAGGGTCCGCAGCAGCACGGTGGCGCCGCGCGCTTCGACCTCCATGCGCCGTCCGGTGCGTCCGGCGAGTGCGGCCTGGATGTCGCCGACGACCTCCTGGGCGTCGAACGGGTCGGTGATCAGCGAGCGGGTGGTGACGGCCAGATCCTGTCCGGCCAGATCGCTCTGCAAGCCCATCCGGTGATAGGCCGAGAGCGCGTTCGGGCTGGCGTAGACGACCGTGCCGTCGGTGTCGAGCCGGATGAAGCCATCGCCCGCGCGCGGGCTGGAGTGCGTGGCGGCTCGGTCCTCGGTGGTCGGGAAACTACCGTCGGCGATCATCTGGCACAGGTCGTCCGCGCACGCGACATAGGCGATTTCGAGGGTGCTGCGGACCCGGGAGCGCTGCATATCGGTGTCGCGGGAGAGCACCGCGATCACATCGTCGCCGCAGCGCACCGGGATGGCCTCGCGGATGGCGTGCACCGGGTGCGGGTGATAGACGCCCTGCGCCTCCACATCGCTGTCGGCGCGCACGATCTTGCCGGTCATCAAGGCGTCGAAGACCTGTGGGTGATCGGCCTGGACGGCGGTGGTACCGACCAGGTCCTCCACGTGCACGGTGGCCGCCGTGGTGGGGCGACACTGGGCGACGCACACGATGTCCGCGCCTTCGACGACCGGCCCCGCGCCGACCCACAGCAGCAGATCGGCGAAAGACAGATCGGCGAGCAACTGCCAATCCCCGACCACCCGTTGCAGATGATCCACGGCGACGCCGGGGAGGTCGGTGTGCTCGGCAAGAAGCTCGCTCAGTGTCGCCACGTTCGGTCTACCGCTTCGCGCTAGGAAATGACGGCGATGAGATCGCCCTGCTGTAGGACCTGGCCCGGCGCCACCGCGACGGCGGTGATCTCGCCGCCCTGCTCGGCGAGAACCGGGATCTCCATCTTCATCGACTCCAGCAGGATCAGCGTCTGATCGACCTCGACATGATCGCCAACGGCCACGTCGACGGTAATGACCGTGGACACCATCTCCGCGCGCACTTCCTCAGCCATGACACCTCATTCACTCGGTTGATCGGGCGGCTCCGCCGGACCTCGGCGGCGACGCCGCACCGCGCCTGTATCCGCTGAAGGTACAGCCAACCACATATGAAACAATGGCCTTCAATCAGATGTGTTCAATTCAGACGTGTTCCCCGCGGTGGCGGGGATGAGCCAGGAGACTACCGATGGGTAAGCGTGGACGTAAGAAGCGCAGCCGCAAGGGCAACGCCGCGAATCACGGCAAGCGGCCCAACGCCTGAGCCGGTTCGCTGACAAACACTGAGCGGCACGCTCCTCCGAAGGGAAGAGCGTGCCGCTCAGTCGTTTCCGGGCAGCGACCAGTGAGAACGCTGCCCGCACAAACTATTCGCTCTCGGACTTGATCACCGTGATCGACTTGTGGATCTCCAGAGTCAGCCGGTCGCGCAACGAGTCCGGCGCCTTGTCGCCGCCGCACTTGCGGCTGAGCAGACTCTTGACCTTCTCCTCGATGCCGTACGCCTCGATACACGGCGAGCAGTGATCCATGTGATGCTGCAGGCGAGCGCGGGTCGCGTCGTCGCATTCGCCGTCCAGCATGAGCCAGACGTCGGCTAGTACCGCCGTGCAGTCGAGGTCCATGTCGGGGTCCCGCTCCACACTCACTGCTTGACCTCCTGGCGCTCGCTACGGTTGAACCCCCGTTCGCGCGCCACGTCGGCGAGCAAACCCTTCAGTTGCTTGCGGCCGCGGTGCAGCCGGGACATCACCGTACCGATGGGAGTGCCCATGATGTCGGCGATTTCCTTGTACGGGAAGCCTTCGACGTCCGCGTAGTACACCGCCATACGGAACTCTTCCGGCAGTTCTTGCAGCGCGGCCTTGATGTCGTCGTCCGGCAATGCGTCGAGCGCCTCGACCTCGGCCGAGCGCAGACCGGTGGAGGTGTGCTCCGCCGTCGCGGCCAGCTGCCAGTCGGTGATCTCGTCGGTCGGGTACTGCGCGGGCTGGCGCTGCTTCTTGCGGTAGGAGTTGATGTAGGTGTTCGTCAGGATCCGGTACAGCCAGGCCCGCAGGTTGGTGCCCTCCTTGAAGGACTTGAACCCCTGGAACGCCTTGACGTAGGTCTCCTGCACGAGGTCCTCGGCATCGGCCGGGTTCCTGGTCATACGCAGCGCCGCGCCGTAGAGCTGGTCGAGCAGCGGGAGCGCGTCCCGCTCGAATCGCTGCGCCAGCTCGGCTTCACCGACCGCGGTGCCGACCTCGCCGTCGTCGCGCACCACGCCTTCGTCGCTCGTCACACCTGTCCCTTCGATAGCTGTACCTGCCAAATCTACCGGCAAGTCCAGCTCCGAGGGGAAACCGGCTTCCGTCGGCGACGCGACGGTCCACACCGGACGTTCGTCGAGCAGTACGGACACCGACATCTCCTTCACGTCGTCCATCGTGCTGTTCGTCCGGCGCGACGGTGGTCCGCCGCGCCTGTTACCGCATGCAACATGCCCGACTCACGCTGTGTTCCCGCACGCGGTGCGTCGCGGTTCCCGCGGGGACGAACGGCTCGGGAACGGGCCGGAAATCGAGTTGCGGCGGGAGCGGCGCGCGCCGTTAATCTGTCGCCCATGGCAGGCGCCTCGACCCCCGCGATCCGCACCCTGGCCAAGGCAGGCGTAGCGCACCGCGTGCACTCCTACGCCCACGATCCGCGCGCCGACTCCTACGGCGCCGAGGCCGTCGACGCGTTGGCCGCCGAGCTCGGCGTGACCGCGGCGCAGATCTTCAAGACGCTGGTCATCGAGGTGTCGACGGGCGCGCTCGCGGTAGCGGTGCTTCCGGTGCCGAACACCCTCTCGCTCAAGGCCGCCGCCGCTGCGCTGGGTGCGCCGAAGGCGGCCATGGCCGACAAGACCAAGGCCGAACGCACTACCGGCTACGTGCTCGGCGGCATCTCCCCGCTCGGACAGCGCAAGCTGCTGCCGACCGTGATCGACGACTCGGCGCTGAGCTGGGACCGCGTGCTGTGCAGCGCGGGCAAGCGGGGACTGGAGATCGAGCTCTCGCCCGCCGACCTCATCCGCGCCGCGTCGGCGGTCACCGCGTCCATCACGGCCTGAAGGGGCGCGAACGAACCGCGTCCATCGCAGCCCGAGCGGCGCTTCCGGTCGGCTCCGATCGGCAGCGGCCCCGGGACATGTCGAGGCCACGACCAGACCGCGTCTCCCGCGCGCGGGGCGAAGGGCGCACAGCCGGCGCGCGGGTGGCGTCGAATTGCTCTGTGTAACGCCTCAGGCGACAACACCGCGAAACCACCGGGCGCGCCGCGCTTCTGTGCGTTACTGATCTGTGCGTCACCCGCTCCATGTCGCTGATTTCCGCGTTACCGAGCAAGGTCCGATTCGACCGACCCGAGGATGTGATGCGAAATGTCCCAGCACTACCGTCTGCGCACCGCGATCGTCGCCCTCGCCGGAGCCGCCCTGCTGACCGTCGGTTCCGCCGCGTTGCAGGCGCCCGAGGCCGCCGCCGCGCCGGGCGGCCCGTCCGCGACTCGGATCGACGGCCCCTTCGCCGGGCTGGCCGATGACGAGGGCGACGACAATCCCTTCGCCGGATTGTCCGGTGGAGATTCCGACGACAATCCCTTCGCCGGATTGTCCGGTGGGGATTCCGGCAGGAAGTCCGACCTCGACAAGGAGATGGACGATCGGGCGGACAAGGCCGAGGAGAACAGCGGCGGCGTCACCACCGCGATCATCGATCTGCTGGCCAACGTCATCAAGTGCGGGCTCAACATCGCCACGGACTCGGTGAAATGCAAGCTGTGAGCCACACGAGCCGGCGGGAGGATGAAGGCCGGGCGATCACAAGAGGCTGATCTGCCCGGCTTTCTCCGCGCCGCCGCCACCCGACACCTCGGCGAGCAGTTCGGGACCGTTGTTCTTCACGCTGTTCACCAGCGGTGACACCGGTCGCGCGACGATGCCCGCCACCTCGTTCACGCTCGGCGTCTCGAGCAGTTCCGCCGGGGCCGGGTGATCCGGGTCGAGCCAGGCGTCCCAGTGTTCGCGCGGCATCGGCAGCGGCATCCGGTCGTGGATGCGGGTGAGGTCACCGACCGCGTCGGTGGTGAGGATGGTGCAGGACAGCAGCGGCTCGCTGTCGCGCACCGAACGGTCACGCCACACCGACCACAGTCCGGCCATGTACAGCGGGGAGCCGTCCGCGTTGGCCATGAAGTACGGGTGCTTGACGGCCTTGCCCTTCGCGCCGCCGATCGGGTCGGGTTCCGTCAGCCACTCGTACCAGCCGTCCATCGGCACCAGGCAGCGCCGGTATTTCACGGCGTCGCGGAACGAGGGTGTGGTCGCCGCCTTGTCCGCACGGGCGTTGAACAGCGGCTTGCCCTTTGCCGGGACGCCGGGCTCGGCGGCCTTCGTCCAGGTCGGGATCAGTCCCCAGCGCATTCGGCGGATGCGCAGCTTCGGATCGTCGTCGGGGTGGTCGTGGTCGTGCCGCTCGACCACCGTCAGCACCCGGTTCGTCGGCGCCACATTATAGTTCTCGAAACCGCCTGCGCGAGCATCGTTTTCGCTGCCGGTCTCGTCGATGGCGTCCAGCTCGACCGCGAGCCTGGCCGGGTTCGTCGTCGTCGCGTATCGTCCGCACATATCTCCGATACTCCCACTCCACACCGACAACCTCGGGGACAATCGATACCGAGTGGTGACCTGGTGAGAGTTTTGACCTAGCATTCTCTCAACGGATGGGACGGCCATCACACCCATCCGCTCTGGAACGCGCACCGACCGGCCACCGTAGAGGCAAGAGGAGAGCCCACGTGACAACCACCGAGACCACCCCCGCCGCACCCGACACACTGCTGAAGTCTGTCGACCCGGCCACGGGCGAGGTCATCGCCACCTACCCGATCGCCGACGAGGACGCGGTGCGCGCGGCCGTCGCCAAAGCCCGTACCGCCGCCGCCACCTGGGGCGCGCTCAGCTTCGACGAACGCCGTAAGCATCTGCTGCGCTGGTCGAGCCGCCTGGTCGCCGACTCCGACGAATTCACCGCGCTGATCCACCAGGAGAACGGCAAGCCGCTCGACGACGCGTTCCTGGAGCTGATGCTCGCGCTCGAGCACATCGCATGGGCGGCCAAGAACGCCAAGAAGCTACTCTCGCCGAAGACGGTCTCCCCCGGCGTGCTGATGTCGAACTTCGCCGCCCGCCTCGAGCAGCGCCCGCTCGGCGTCATCGGCGTGATCGGACCGTGGAACTACCCCGTCTACACTCCGAACGGCTCCATCGCCTACGCCCTCGCCGCGGGCAACACCGTGGTGTTCAAGCCGAGCGAATTCTCCACGGGCATCGGCAATTTCCTCGCCGACGCGTTCAAGAAAGCCAACCCCGAACTGCCCGAGGGCGTCTTCGAGACCATCAACGGTTACGGCGCGACCGGCGCGGCGCTGGTGAAGTCCGGCGTCGACAAGATCGCCTTCACCGGCTCCACCGCGACCGGCAAGCGCATCATGGCCGCGGCCGCCGAGACCCTCACCCCGGTCCTGCTGGAGTGCGGCGGCAAGGACGCGGTGATCGTGGCGGGCGACGCCGACATCAAGGCCGCGGCCGACGCGGTGGCCTGGGGCGCCACCGCCAACAGCGGCCAGACCTGCGCGGGCGTCGAGCGGGTGTACGTCGATCGCTCGGTGCGCGAGGAATTCGTCGCCGAGGTCAAGCGGATCCTCTCCGACATCAAGCCCGGCTCCGACGACAAGGCCGCCTACGGCCCGATGACCATGCCGAGCCAGATCGACATCGTGCGCAGGCACATCGAGGACGCGCTGAAGAAGGGCGGCACCGCTGTGCTCGGCGGGCCCGAGTCGATCAAGGGTCCGTTCATCGAGCCGGTCGTGCTGGTCGACGTGGACGAGGACTCCGAGGCGGTGGCCGAGGAGACCTTCGGGCCGACCGTCACCATCCGCACCGTCGACGGCGTGGACGAGGCCGTGGAACTGGCCAACAAGTCGAAGTACGGCCTGTCCTCGGCGGTGTACTCGAAGAAGAACGGCCTGGACATCGCGCGCCGGTTGCGCGTCGGCGCCACCTCGGTGAACTCGGTGCTGGCCTTCGCCGCCATTCCCGGACTGCCGTTCGGCGGGGTCGGCGACTCCGGCATCGGCCGCATCCACGGCGAACCGGGCCTGCGGGAGTTCGTGCGGCCGCATTCGATCGCGGTGCAGCGCTTCACGGTTCCCGGTATGGCGCTGCTCAGCTACACCCGCACCGATTCGACCATGAAGCTGCTGCGCAAGCTGGTTCCGTTCCTGCACGGACGGCACAAGTAGGCAACACCGGGTATGCGCGAACCCGCCACCGCGGACGACGGGTTCGCGCATACCCGCGAGCCCGTCCGCCCGGCACCGATTCGGCCGCAGTTCGCGACCGCCGGTGTGTCCGATCCGCCGATGGGCCAAGATGGACTGGTGACTTTCTGGCCAGCGCCCCACGTCGATGTCCCGGTACACGCGACCGTCACCCTGCCCGGATCCAAATCGATCACCAATCGCGCACTGATCCTCGCCGCCCTCGCCGACGGACCCTCCACGATCACGGGGGCGCTGCGCAGCCGCGACACCGATCTCATGATCGCCGCGCTGCGCGCGCTGGGCACGGAGATCGCGGGTGACGCCGAGACGCTGCGCGTCACCCCGGCGAAGCTCGGCGGCGGCGCGGTCGATTGCGGCCTCGCGGGCACCGTGATGCGGTTCCTGCCGCCGGTGGCGACGCTGGCCATCGGCGATGTGGCCTTCGACGGCGACGCCCAGGCTCGGGTGCGGCCGCTGCGCACCATCCTGGACGCGCTGCGCGGGCTCGGCGCCGACATCGACGGCGACGCGCTGCCGTTCACCGTGCACGGCACGGGCGCGCTGCGCGGCGGCCCGGTCACCATCGATGCCTCGGGATCCTCGCAGTTCGTCTCCGGGCTGCTGCTCTCCGCCGCCCGTTTCGACGAGGGCGTGAGCGTGCACCACGACGGCAAAGCGCTGCCGTCCATGCCGCACATCGAGATGACCGTGGAGATGCTGCGCCGCGCCGACGTTCGAGTGCAGGCGCCCGCCGACAGCCGCAAGGCGCAGACCTGGGTGGTCGAGCCGGGCCCGATTCGCGCCGTCGACTGGGACGTGGAACCTGACCTGTCCAACGCGACGCCGTTCCTGGCCGCGGCGGCCGTCACCGCCGGCGAGGTGCGGATTCCGCACTGGCCGCGTCTCACCACCCAGCCCGGCGACGTGATCCGCGAGATCCTGGTGCGCATGGGCGCGGAGGCCAGGGTCTTCGACGGTGTGCTCACCGTGCGCGGACCGGAACGGCTGGCGGGCATCGACATCGACCTGCACGACGTCGGCGAGTTGACGCCCACCGTCGCCGCGTTGGCCGCGCTGGCCGACTCCCCGTCCTGGCTGCGCGGCATCGCGCACCTGCGCGGGCACGAGACCGACCGGCTGGCCGCGCTGGCCACCGAGATCAACCGTCTCGGCGGCAAGGTCACCGAGACCGAGGACGGGCTCGAGATCGTGCCCGCACCGCTGCACGGCGGCGCCTGGCACTCCTACGCCGACCACCGGATGGCCACCGCGGGCGCGATCCTCGGCTTGCGGGTGCCCGGCGTGCAGATCGAGGACATCGGCACCACCGCCAAGACGCTGCCGAATTTCGTCGCGCTGTGGGAGCGGATGCTGGACGACGGAGCCGCGCACTGAGCCGGCCACGACGCTCCGCCGCGGGCTACGACGAATCCGATGTACGGGTTCGTCCGGGTCGAAGTACGCGTCCCCGCACCAAGACTCGTCCGCAGCACAACGACGCCGAGTCCGCGATGGTGGTCTCCGTCGACCGCGGCCGCTGGGGCTGTGTGCTCGACGGCGACCCCGAACGCCGGATCGTGGCCATGCGGGCGCGCGAACTCGGCCGCACCCCGATCGTGGTCGGCGACCAGGTGGATGTCGTGGGCGATCTGTCGGGCAAACCCGACACCCTGGCTCGCATCGTGCGCGTCGGCGACCGCCGGACGGTGTTGCGCCGCACCGCCGACGACACCGACCCGTTCGAGCGGATCGTGGTCGGCAACGCCGAGAAGCTGTTCATCATGGTGGCGCTCGCCGACCCGCCGCCGCGCACCGGTTTCGTCGAACGGTGCATGGTCGCCGCGTACGTCGGCGGGCTGCGTCCTGTGCTGTGCCTCACCAAGCACGATCTGGCCGCCGACTCCGAATTCGCCTCTGCCTTCGACGATCTCGATCTCACGATCGTCTACGGCGGCATCGGCGATCCGCTCGATCCGGTCCTCGACCTGCTGACCGACCACCTCACCGCGTTCATCGGGCACTCCGGCGTCGGCAAGTCGACCCTGGTGAATCGCCTTGTGCCGGACGCCGATCGGGCGGTCGGCGAGGTCTCCGGCGTCGGCAAGGGCAAGCACACCTCAACCCAGTCGATCGCGCTGCCGCTGCCCGGCGGCGGCTGGGTGATCGACACCCCGGGCGTGCGCTCCTTCGGCCTCGCCCACATCACCCCGGACGACGTCATCCTGGCTTTCAGCGATCTCGCCGAGGCGATCGAGGACTGCCCGCGCGGGTGCACCCACCTCGGGCCGCCCGCCGATCCCGAATGCGCGCTGGACAGCCTGCCGGACAAGGAGCGTCGGGTGGCCGCCATCCGCCTGTTGCTGGTGGCGCTGAACTCCAACGATCCCTGGTAGCGCTTCCCTGCTGACGCGCCCGGCGGCAGTAGGGTGGAGCGGGTGACTCAGGAAGCCGCCGTCGCCGATCTGCTCCGCTCCGCACTCGGGCCCCGGTTGCTCGGCGCCTACCGCCACGGCTCGGCCGCGCTCGGCGGGTTGCGTCCGCACAGCGACCTCGACGTTCTCGTCGTGACAGACGGGCATCTGGACGATTCGCAGCGCCGGGCGCTGGTCGACGGGCTGCTCACCGTTTCCGGCGATCCGCGCGTACCCGGCGCGCGGCGACCGGTCGAACTCAGTACGGTCGCCCAGGCCGATGTGCGGCCGTGGCAGTTCCCGCCGACCCTCGATTTCCAGTACGGCGAATGGCTGCGCGACGACTACGAACGCGGCATGTTGCCCACCGCGGCACCCGATCCGGACCTCGCCGTCTTGGTCACGATGACCCTCCAGGCCGACTCGCCCCTGCTCGGGCCGCCGCCCGCGCAGTTGCTCGACCCCGTACCGCCCGAGCATCTGCGCGGTGTGCTGCTCGACGGCGTCACCGACCTGCTCGCCGAGCTCGACAGCGATACCCGCAACGTGCTGCTCCGCCTGGCCCGCGTCTGGATGACGTTGGAAACGGGCGAGATTCGCGCCAAATCCGAAGCCGCGAGCTGGGCCGTCGACCGGCTTCCCGCCGAACACCGCCCCGCGCTCGCGCACGCCCGCGCGGTCTACCTCGGGGACGCGGAGGACGCGTGGGCCGACCGGTTACCGCAGGCGCACGCGACCGCGGCCGCGCTCGTCGGCGAAATACTCCAGTACAGCGCGTGAATCGCGCGCTGAAACCGAAGCGGTTGTTCGGATCGAAACCGACTGGCTCGTAGACGCTGTCAGTGACCGTCGGGTTGCCCCGGCGCGAACGGCCACTCCTCGAAGTGGACGCAGCGGCCGGAATCGTCGAAGCGGATGATCCACAGGTCGCGCCAGCGGGCGGGATCGTCGCGCTCGTATTCGACCTGGACCCGGACCACCGCGGTGTCGCCGTCCACCGCGACGAGGTCGGAAGTCATGGTGAACGGCTCGTCCGGTCCGTCCCGACCTGCTTCCCAGAACTCGGCCAGCGCGGTGCGGCCGACGATCGGGTTCGCCCAGGGGGACACCACATAGCGGGTGTCGGCGGCGAACAGTTCGGCGAGCGCGTCGGTGCCGGGCGTGCGCCAGGCCCGTTCGTAGGCCGTCACCCATGCGCGAACCGTATCGCGATCCATGCCCCGCACCGTACTCCGAGGACCGCCGGATTTACGCGAAGCGCTGCGCGGCTTTCGGCGACGTCCTGGTGCCAGCCCGAAATCGGATTGTCGAAGCGCGGGCGCAGACCTACTTCGGCGACGACCAGGAACTGGTGCACGACCAAGGACGTCTCTACACAGACGACACCGCGGCCGAGTTGGACCTCAACACAGCACTGGTGGGGGGCTGGAAACTCAGGCGCGTAGGACGGTGACCGTTCGGCCAGCCGGTGTGGTCGCCTCGGAGAACGCGGTACGCCGGTCGATCGGCTCGGCTCCGGAGCGGCGGTCGAAGATCACCAGTACTCCGGTGCTCAATTCGAACCGGTCCAGGTAGCCGTCGAGTTGGCCGAGTCCGACGGGGAGCGGATCGGCTTCCCTGTCCCGCCAGACTTTCAGCTCCAATGCCTCGCGCTGCCACGCTCGGCGGCCGTCGGCGTCTGTGTAGGGCTGGCGGACAAGCAGATCGATACGGCCGCGACCGACTCCGTATTCTCGGTCGATATAGCCGCCGCCGTTGACGATTCGGTGCAGGAACGCCATCATCACCAGTTGCGCGGCCGCCTCGTGGTAGCCCTGCTGGGCGGCGAGGACCTCGCCGTTCAGTTTCCAGAACGCGGCGAATTCGGTGAGTAGACGGGGGAAGTCGAGGCGCCCGTCCGTAAGCCGGAAGCTGCTCGGCTCGAGGAGCACGTTGTTCTCGATCGCCGAACCCAGTACCCGGAGGATGACCTCCTTGTAGATCGGGTTCGCGATCCGGACCGTTCGATCGTCGGCGATCAGGCCGAGATCCCGGACATACGCGACAGCATCGTTGAAGGTCAGATCCGCATCCAGTAGCGTGCCCGCAATCAGCGGTTCGATGACCATCCGCACACGCTCCTCACTCAGCTTCGAGACCAGCGAATCCAAGTGGGTGGCGCGCGCGACGATCAACCGTTCCTTGGCTTCGTCGATGTGGTCGTCGGTGATCGTGGTTCGCACCCGCATCTTGTCGATGACCTCGGCCGCAAGGGCGTTGACGAGCCAGGGCTGGCCTTGGGTGTAGAAATAGGCGAGATCAACTGCGCGGGAGGTGAATTCCTGCCCGGTTTCCTTGGTGTGCTGCGCATACAGCTCGGCCACCTCGGCATGGGTGAAGTCGCCGAGCCGCACCGACTCGACCTTGATGTTGAACGGGCTGGCGGATCCGAGCCGCGATGGGTCGCCTCCGGAAGCCACCTTGTAGTCTCGGACATCGCGCAGCCCGCACAGCACGACCGCGTGCACGAATTCGTCCGGTTCATCGGTGTAGCCGTCCCGGAGTTGCCGTAGCACGCTGCGCAGGCTCTCGCCCCGGATAGCGTCGATCTCGTCGAAGAATAAAACCAGCGGCCGAGGACAACGGACGGTCCACGCGGTGAGTGCGGAAGTGAGGCGGTTGCCCAGCTTCGCCTCAGGCCACGGGTCGGGGGGCAACAACTCGGGAGCGAACCCACGCGCTATAGCTCGCTTACGTATCACATCCAGCAAGACTTGCTCTACGACGTCGACGTCGTCGCCGAAGGGTTCGGCGGACTCGCAAGAGAAGCGCAGCGCAAGGTACTTCCCCTCTTCGGTCAACTCCCGCGCCAGGTCCGCCATACTCGTCGTCTTCCCCGACTGTCGCGGCGCGTGCAGGACGAAGTATTGCCCACGGTCGATGTGCTGGCGGGCATCGGTCAGCCGCTCGGCGGCCGGAAGCATGTAATGCCGTTTCGGGTCGCAGGGCCCCGTGGTATTGAAGTAACGCACTGCAAGTCCTTCCCCTCCTGGCCGCTGGAGTCTCCTCTCTCGCGGCTCGACCAGCACACACTACTTGTGAGCCCTGACTAACGGCACCGAAGGCAGTTCCTCCCTGATCACGCGAATCCGAGTCGAATGAGCACTTCGAGCCAGATAACGCCGAAGGCGCCCAGGGAAACCCTGGGCGCCTTCGATGTTCGGGTCGATCAGTGCCGACGACGCGACTTCGGAGCGCGCTTGCCCTTGCTCTCCGCGCGCGCCGCTTCGCGGCGTTCGCGACGCGTGGTGTGGGCGCCGGATTCGGAGCCGTACTCCTCGGCGTCGCTGTGGACTTCGGCGCCACCGCGCTCGCCCGGCCCCGAGTAGCTGAAGCCGCGGGTGGTGCGCTCGTCGATGCCCTTGGCGCGCAGGGCGGCCGGGGCGCCGTTGGCGGCGGGCGCTTCCTGGGTGGGCAGCGGGGCGGGGGCGCCGGACATGGCACCGACCGGGGAGCGCAGGCCGGGGTCGACGGCGACGCCGGCGGGCTGCGGCTGCTGCACCTCGACCTGGAGGTTGAACAGGAAGCCGACCGACTCCTCCTTCAGGCCCTCGAGCATCGCCGCGAACATGTCGAAGCCCTCGCGCTGGTACTCGACCAGCGGATCCCGCTGCGCCATAGCGCGCAGGCCGATGCCCTCCTTGAGGTAGTCCATCTCGTAGAGGTGCTCGCGCCACTTGCGGTCCAGCACCGAAAGCAGCACCTGCCGTTCGAGATTGCGCATGGAGCCCTCGCCGGCCAGGCCGTCGATCTCCTGCTCGCGCTTGTCGTACGCGTCGTGCGAATCGTCGAGCAGGGCGTCGAGCAGCTCGTCGCGAGTCAGATCGCCCGCCTCGCCGATGCCGGTCTCACCGGTCAGCTCCTTGTGGTCCACGCCGACCGGGTAGAGGGTCTTCAGCGCGGTCCACAGCTTGTCCAGATCCCAGTCCTCCACGTAGCCCTCGGCGGTGGCGCCGTCCACGTAGGCGGTGATCACGTCGGTGATCATGTTCTGGACCTGGCCCTCCATGTCCTCACCGCGCAGGATCCGGTTGCGCTCGCCGTAGATGACGGTGCGCTGCTGGTTCATCACCTCGTCGTACTTGAGGACGTTCTTGCGGATCTCGAAGTTCTGCTGCTCGACCTGGGTCTGCGCGCTCTTGATCGCCTTGGAGACCATCTTCGCCTCGATCGGCACGTCGTCGGGCAGGTTGAGCCGGGTCATGATCGCCTCGAGCGCCGCGCCGTTGAAGCGCCGCATCAGCTCGTCGCCCAGCGACAGGTAGAAGCGGGACTCACCAGGATCGCCCTGGCGGCCGGAGCGACCGCGCAGCTGGTTGTCGATACGCCGGGACTCGTGCCGCTCGGTGCCGAGCACGTACAGACCGCCCGCCTCGCGAACCGCTTCCGCGTCCTCCTCGGTCTGCTGCTTGACCTGCTCCAGGGCCGGATGCCATGCGGCCTCGTACTCCTCCTGCGTCTCGACCGGGTCGAGGCCCTGCTTGCGCAGCAGGATGTCGGCGATGATGTCCGGGTTGCCGCCGAGCACGATGTCGGTACCGCGGCCCGCCATGTTGGTGGCGACCGTGACCGCGCCCGGCCTGCCCGCCTCGGCGATGATCTCGGCTTCCTTCTCGTGGAACTTCGCGTTCAGCACGTTGTGCGGGATGCCACGCCTGGTGAACTGCTTGGACAGGTACTCCGAGCGCTCGACGCTGGTGGTGCCGATCAGCACCGGCTGGCCCTTTTCGTGCCGCTCGGTGACGTCGTCGACCACGGCGGAGAACTTGGCCTCTTCGGTCTTGTAGATCAGGTCCGACTGGTCGGCGCGCACCATCGGCCGGTTCGTCGGGATCGGCACGACCCCGAGCCCGTAGATCTGGTGCAGCTCGGCCGCCTCGGTCTCGGCGGTACCCGTCATGCCGGAGAGCTTGTCGTAGAGGCGGAAGTAGTTCTGCAGCGTGATAGTGGCCAGCGTCTGGTTCTCCGGCTGGATCTCGACGCCTTCCTTCGCCTCGATCGCCTGGTGCATGCCCTCGTTGTAGCGGCGGCCGACCAGGATGCGCCCGGTGAACTCGTCGACGATGATGACCTCGCCGTCGCGGACGATGTAGTCCTTGTCGCGCTGGTAGAGCTCCTTGGCCTTGATGGCGTTGTTCAGGTAGCTGACCAGCGGCGAGTTGGCGGCCTCGTACAGGTTGTCGATGCCGAGCTGGTCCTCGACGAACTCCACGCCCGCCTCGTGCACGCCGATGGTGCGCTTCTTGATGTCGACCTCGTAGTGCAGGTCCTTCTTCAGCAGCGGCGCGATGCGCGCGAACTCGGCGTACCACTTCGAGGAGGCGTCGGCCGGGCCGGAGATGATCAGCGGGGTGCGGGCCTCGTCGATCAGGATGGAGTCGACCTCGTCGACCACGGCGAAGTTGTGCCCGCGCTGCACCAAGTCGTCCAGCGAGTGCGTCATGTTGTCGCGCAGGTAGTCGAAGCCGAACTCGTTGTTGGTGCCGTAGGTGATGTCGGCGTTGTAGGCGACGCGGCGCTGGGCCGGGCTCATTCCGCCGAGGATGACGCCGACCTCGAGGCCGAGGAAGCGGTGCACGCGGCCCATCCACTCGGCGTCGCGCTTCGCCAGGTAGTCGTTGACGGTGACGACGTGCACGCCGTCGCCGGACAGCGCGTTGAGGTAGGCGGGGAGCACACAGGTCAGGGTCTTGCCCTCACCGGTCTTCATCTCGGCGATGTTGCCGAGGTGCAGCGCGGCGCCGCCCATCACCTGGACCTTGTAGTGCTTCTGGTTGAGCACCCGCCAAGACGCCTCGCGCGCCACCGCGAACGCCTCGAGCAGCAGGTCGTCGAGGCTCTCGCCGTCGGCGTAGCGCTGCTTGAACTCGTCGGTCTTCGCGCGCAGCTCGGCGTCGGTGAGCTGCTCGTGCTCCGCGTCGAGCGCGAGGACCTCGTCGGCCAGATGAGCGAGCCGCTTGACGGTGCGACCCTCACCGATCCGTAGCAACCTCGTCAGTGTCAGCGCAGGCACGGGTCTCGTCAGTCCTCTGGTCGGTGTGTCAAATGTCGGGCCCCCACATCTTCCGCCGGGCACGGCGGAATCCGCAGCACGCCTCATGGTAATGCTGCAACCATGCTAGCGACGTCCGCGTTCGCCCTGGCCGTGGGCGCGGGCTCGGAACGCACCGCGTCCGGCTGTGTTTACTCGGCGCCATCGCCGCGGCGGCCGCGGGGCGTCGCTTATCACCGTACTCGCCTCGCCGTGCGCGCGACGGCCGCGGCGGGCGTGAATCCGCGGGTCAGCGCCTCTGCGTCGGTCGGTCGCGCCGCAAACCGGGGGCGAATCACGCGCGAGCCGAGCCGCTTCGCAGGCCGGTGCCATACGATGGCAGGGGTCCGACGCGCCGGTGGCAGCGGCATACGCGCGGGACGGCAAGGGCAGTGCGGCTCGTGATTCCCTGATGCGGAGCGAGCGAAAGCGACGGTCGCCGACTGTGCAGTCCCTACCCCTCTTCAAAGCCCACCCCGCTCGAACGAGCGCGGACAACCCTGCCACGCGGGCTCTCACGGGTAAATATCTGTACCGATTTCGCTGGATATGCCACAGGATCCACCACCTTTTCCTTGTCGCGAACGACAATGAGGCGGGGACACGGCATCGGAAGGAGCACCGGGCAGCGTGATCACGCGTTTGACGCCGCAGGACGCGGCGTTCTATCGGCTCGAGTCGAGCAGCAACCCGATCCACATAGGCTCGCTCGCGATCGTCCGCAACACCGGCGAAGGCCTCCTCGACGGCGAATCGCCCCTCGACTACGACCGGCTCGTCGATCTGGTGGAGAGCAGGCTCTCCCTTGTCCCGCGCTACCGGCGCAAAGTGCGCGAGATCCCGTTCGCGCTCGGCAGGCCTGTGTGGGTGGAGGACAGCCGCTTCGATATCACCTATCACATTCGCCGCTCCGCGCTGCCGAGTCCCGGCACCGACGAACAGCTGCACGACCTGGTCGCGCGGCTGGCCTCGCGGCCACTCGACCAGAGCAAGCCGCTGTGGGAGATGTACCTGATCGAAGGGCTCACCGAGGGCCGCAGCGCCATCTTCACCAAGACCCATTCGGCGCTGGTGGACGGTGTCGGCGCGCTGGAGATCGGGCACGTCATCCTGGACGCGAGCCCGTCGCCGCGCGGTCTCGCCGACGACGCCTGGGTGGCGCCGCGCGAACCCACCGACGTGGAGCTGCTGGTCGGCGCGCTCACCCATCTGGCCGCCCAGCCACGCGAGGCGCTGGAGGTGGCCCGCGACGCGAGCGCGGACGCCTTCGCGATGATCGGCGCTGCGGGCCGCGCGGTCGACTCGGTCGTCTCGGCAGTGCGCACCGCCGCCATCGGCGCGCCGGACAGTCCGCTCAACGCGCGCACCTCGCGCAGCCGCCGCTTCGACGTGGTGCGCACCGACCTGGAGGACTACCGCAAGATCCGCCACCGCTTCGACTGCGCGACCAACGACGCGATCCTCGCCGTCGTCACCGGGGCGCTGCGCAACTGGCTGCTCTCCCGGGGCGAGGCGCTGATCGAGTCGACCACGCTGCGCGCGGTGGTGCCGATGTCGGTGTACGTCGAAGGCCCGGACCGGGATCGGCTCGAGCCCGCGAGCGAGGTGTCCTCGTTCCTGCTGGATCTGCCGGTCGGCGAACCCAACCCGGTGATGCGGCTCTCGCACATCGCGCACGCCACCGAGGCCAACAGCAAGGCGAGGCGCGGGGTGCGTGCGCGCACGCTGGTGCACATGGCCGGGTTCGCTCCGGCCAGCCTGCATGCGATGAGCGTGCGGGCGGCGAGTACGTTCGCAGAGCACACGTTCAACTTGGTGATCACCAACGCGCCGGGTCCGCAGACGCCGATGTACATCGGCGGCGCGCGGATGCTGGAGATGTATCCGGTGTCGCCGCTGCTGCGCAATCAGGCCTCGAGCATCGGGATCACGTCCTACGACGGACGCGTCTTCTACGGACTCAACGCCGACCGCGACGCGATGGCCGACATCGAGGTGCTGGCCGCCGCGGTGCACGAGTCCATGGAGGAGATGCTCGGTGCCTGCGCCTGATCAGAAGAACATCCTGCGGGTGTATGTGCCCGCGACGGTGCCGATGCTGCGCGCACTGGTCGAGGAGCGGGAGATCCTCCCGATCGGCGGCACGGCTTTCGCGGTCACGCCCGCGCTGCGCGAGGCCTACGCGTCCGGCGACGACGAGGAGCTGGCAGAGGTCGCGATGCTGGAAGCGGCCCGCGCCTCGCTGCGCCTGCTCGCCGCCGAACGTGAGGCCATCATCGAGGACATCGAGGACGGGGAACCCGCGGCCGCGCGGCCATCCGGCGGTCCGGTGTACCGGCGGGCCGTGATCGCCGCGGACGTCGCGGGCGCCAAGCTGCGGCCCGATCTCGACGACGCGGTGGTCAAGCTCGCGGGGCCGATCGGCTACGCGCGGATCGCCTCGATCCACGTCGACCTGGCCGAGGCCGAGCCGGAGGTGGCCAAGGCGGTGGACGTCATCGACGCGGCCGATCTCGGTGACGCCGACGCCGAATTCGTGCTCGGCGACGCCGAGGACCACCAGCTCGCCTGGTACGCCGCGCAGGAACTGCCGTTCCTGCTCGAACTGCTCTGAGCTCGTTTTCGCGCTGAGTTCGATCGGCGATCGAATCGAATGCGACTGCGCTGAACGGCGCTGAGGCCGAAGGCACCGAGTCGAATCGCTCAGGGCCGAATCACGCTGGGCCGGAACCGCTTCGAGGCCGCGGGCGGGAAAGCGGCGCGCGGTCGCCGATGCCCGCTAACCTACGATGCCGTAACCTAGCCGAGAGCGGCCCCGACGGCGGTCGCCACCTCTTACAGAAAGACGAACGGCACCGATGGTCTTCAAAAATGTCCGCGACTGGCTCGAAGCGCCCGCGGCGAGCGTCGCCGATCGCGGTGGTCGGCTCAACGTGTTGCGCGGGGCCGTCGCCCGGGTGACCACGCCGCTGCTGCCCGACGACTACCTGCACCTGGCCAACCCGCTGTGGTCGGCGCGCGAACTGCGCGGGCGGATCATCGACGTGCGCGAGGAGACCGCGGATTCGGCGACCCTGGTGATCAAGCCGGGGTGGGGTTTCGACTTCAAGTTCCAGCCGGGCCAGTACATCGGCATCGGCCTGCTGGTCGACGGCCGCTGGCACTGGCGTTCGTACTCGCTGACCTGCCCGCCGGACTGGAGCGCCCCCGAGCACGGCGGCAAACGTGTCATCTCGATCGCCGTGAAGGCGATGCCGGAGGGCTTCCTGTCCAGTCACATCGTCGGAGGCGTGAAGCCGGGCACGATCGTCCGGTTGCAGGCGCCGCAGGGCGGTTTCGTGCTGCCCTATCCGCCGCCCGCCAAGGTGCTGTTCCTCACCGCGGGCAGCGGCATCACCCCGGTGATGTCGATGCTGCGGGCGATGGACCGGCGCGGCGTGGTGTCCGACGTGGTGCATCTGCATTCGGCGCGCACCGCCGAGGACGTGATGTTCGGCGAGGAGCTGCGCGCACTGCACGACCGGCAGCCGAGCTTCCAGTCGCACCTGCACCTGACCGGCGAGCAGGGCAAGTTCGCCCTCGCCGACCTGGACGCGAAGTTCCCGGACTGGCGCGAACGCGACACCTGGGCCTGCGGCCCCGCCGCCATGCTCGACGAGATCGAACAGCACTGGCGCGCGGCGGGCATCGCCGACCGGCTGCACGTGGAGCGGTTCGAGATCGAACGCTCGGCGATCGGCGAGGGCGGCACCGTCAGCTTCGGCAAGTCCGGCCGCAGCGTCGAGGTCGACGGCGCGACCAGTCTGCTGGAGGCGGGCGAGTCGGCCGGGATTCAGATGCCGTTCGGCTGCCGGATGGGCATCTGCCAGACCTGTGTGGTGACATTGAGTTCCGGACACGCCAGGGACCTCCGCAACGGCGAGGAGCGCCGCGAGGGCGACAAGGTGCAGACCTGCATTTCGGCCGCCGCCGGTGATTGCACCCTCGATGTCTGAGGCGGTCAGGCCCGGAGGAGGCAGCGCAGCGTAACCACGCAGGGCCCTGCCTCGGACACAATCCGACACCGCTGAGACGGTCAGGCCCGGAGGCGGTAGCGCAGCGTGACGGCGCCGGGCCCGTCGAAGACAGCATCCATACCGCCTGAGACGCAGGTACCCTCGACCGCATAAGTCGAGCAGAGAAGGGACTCCGGTGGCCATCACCGATATCCAGACGTTCTCCCACCTCACGGCCGCCGATATCGAGACCCTGGGGCAGGAACTCGACAGCATCCGGCGGTCCGTGGAACTTTCCCGCGGCGAACGCGACGCGAAATACATCCGCCGCACCATCGCGGCCCAGCGCGGCCTCGAGGTCGCCGGGCGCGCGGTGCTGTTCGGCAGCCGCAACCGCTGGGCCTGGCTCGCGGGCACCGCGCTGCTCTCGGTCGCCAAGATCATCGAGAACATGGAGCTCGGGCACAACGTCAGCCACGGGCAGTGGGACTGGATGAACGATCCGGAGATCCACTCCAGCACCTGGGAGTGGGATATGACCGGGCCGTCGTCGCAGTGGCGGCGCGCGCACAACTACTCCCATCACACCTACACCAACGTCCTCGGCAAGGACGAGGATCTCGGCTTCGGCATCCTGCGGATGACCCGCGACGAGGAGTGGCGCCCGATCCACCTGGTGCAGCCGCTGGCCAACCTGCTGCTGGCCGCCACCTTCGAGTGGGGCATCGCGCTGCACGACTGGAGCATCGAGAAGGAGTTGACGGACACTCCGAGGCGGGAGCTGCGGTCGGCGCCGAACCGGGAGTTCGCCCGCAAGATCGCGCGCCAGGTCGCCAAGGACTTCCTGATCTATCCCGCGCTGACCGGGCCCGCGTGGAAGTCGACGCTGAAGGCCAACGCCACCGCCAACCTGGTGCGCAACCTGTGGGCCTACGCGGTGATCTTCTGCGGCCACTTCCCCGACGGCGCGGAGAAGTTCACCATCGAGCAGCTCGAGGACGAGACCGGCGCGGAGTGGTACCTGCGCCAGATGCTCGGGAGCGCGAACTTCAAGGCCGGGCCCGCGATGGCCTTCATGAGCGGCAACCTCTGCTACCAGATCGAGCACCACCTGTTTCCCGACCTGCCGAGCAACCGGTACCCGGAGATCGCCGCGCGGGTGCGCGAACTCTGTGACAAGTACGACCTGCCCTACACCACGGGCTCGCTGGCCAAGCAGTACCTGCTCGCCTTCCGCACCATCCACAAGCTGGCGCTGCCGGACCGGTTCCTCAAGCGCACCGCCGACGATGCCCCCGAGACCTCCTCGGAGCGCAAGTTCGCCGGCATCACGCTGCCGAGCACCGAGCGCTGGGCCGACAACAACTGGCTGCTGACCGATCCGGAGACCGGGCAGCGGCGCGGCCTGCGCTCGGCACTGCACGAGGCGAAGGTGGTGCTGGAGGAGAAGGCGCGGCACGAGAAAGAGGTGTTGCGTGAGGCCAAGCGGACGCTGAAGGAGAAGGCCGCGCAGGAGAAGGAGCTGCTGCGCGAGGCCAAGCTCACCCTGCAGGAGAAGGCCCGCGCCGAGCGGGCGGCACTGCGGCGGAAGAGCGTGTGGGAGAAGGGCTTCCGCGCACGCTGGCGGCGCGCCTGATATAACATTCGGCGGCCACGCTGGCAATGCGGGATTTGCCACAGCGAGGACTCGAATCACATAACCTACGGTGTCGTAACTTACGGTACTGTAACCGCATGGCGATCTCGGATGTCAAGGAGTACGCGCACCTCACCGCCGCCGATGTGGAGGCGCTCGGCGCGGAATTCGACGCGATCCGGCGGGAAATCGAATCCTCGCGCGGTGAATCGGATGCGCGGTACATCCGCAATGTCATCAGGCTGCAGCGCGCGCTGGAGATCAGCGGGCGCGCGGTGCTCTACGCCGGTTTCCTGCCGCCCGCCTGGCTCGCGGGCGTCGCCCTGCTCGGCACCGCCAAGATCATCGAGAACATGGAGATCGGGCACAACGTCATGCACGGGCAGTGGGACTGGATGAACGATCCAGAGGTCCACTCCAGCTCGTGGGAGTGGGACAACACCGGCCCGTCCAAGCACTGGAAGCACACCCACAACTACCTGCATCACAAGTACACCAACGTCCTCGGCATGGACGACGACATCGGCTACGGCCTGCTGCGGGTCACCCGCGACCAGCGCTGGAAGCCGTTCAACCTGGGCAACCCGGTCTACAACCTGCTGCTGCAGCTTTTCTTCGAGTACGGCGTGGCGATCCAGCACCTCGAGCTCGGCAAGCTGGCCGCGGGCCGATACAAGCCGGGCAGCCCCGAGCGCGCCGAGTTCGAGCGCAAGCGCAGCGAGGTGCTGAACAAGGTCGGCAAGCAGGCGCTCAAGGACTACGTGGTCTTCCCCGCGCTCACCGGTCCCCTGTTCTTCTCCACGCTCACCGCGAACCTGGCCGCCAATATGATCCGCAACGTGTGGTCCAACGCGGTGATCTTCTGCGGCCACTTCCCCGACGGCGCGGAGAAGTTCACCAAGGCCGACATCGACGGCGAGACCCAGGCCCAGTGGTACCTGCGCCAGATGCTCGGCAGCGCGAACATCTCCGGCGGTCCTGTCATGCATTTCATGACCGGCAACCTGAGCCACCAGATCGAACACCACCTGTTCCCCGATCTGCCGAGCAACCGCTACGCCGACATCGCGGTGCGAGTGCGCGCGCTGTGCGACAAGTACGACCTGCCCTACACCACGGGCTCGCTGCCGGTGCAGTACTTCAAGGCGTGGCGCACCATCCTCAAACTCGCACTGCCGAACAAGTACCTGCGGCACACGGCCGACGACGCCCCCGAGACCTCCTCCGAGCGCAGGTTCGGCGGCAACGCCGTCACCACCATCGACCCGGTCACCGGCAAGCGCCGCGGTCTGCGCACGGCGCTGGCCGAAGGTAAGCGGCGGTTTGCGCGGCGCGCGGCGCGGCAGGAGCCCGCACTCCAGCTGGTTCGATGAGCGCGCGAAACGACAACGCGGTGCGTGCGCGAGCGATCGAGGCGGCGCACTAGCGAACCTTCGAAGCGGACCGGCGGGTGTAGACCCGCCGGTCCGCTTTGGTTGACTGGCCGGGTGAGTGCTGATCGCCTGAGTGTCTACGAGGCCATCCGGCTGCGCCGCGACGTGCGCGCCGAGTTCACCGGGGCGCCCGTCGACGAGGACACGCTGTGGCGGATTCTGGATGCCGCGCATCGGGCGCCCAGTGTGGGCAATTCGCAGCCGTGGGATTTCGTTGTGGTGCGCGATCCGGTGACGCTGCGCCGCTTCGCCGATCATGTGGCGGGCAAGCGCGTCGAGTTTCGTGACGCGCTGCCGCCCGAGCGGGCCGCGACGTTCGAGCCGATCAAGATCGAGGGCATCGTGGAGAGCGGCACCGGCATCGTCGTCGGCTACGACCACGACCGCGGCGGGCCGCAGGTGCTCGGCCGCGCCACCGTCCCCGAAACGGGCGTCTACTCAGCGGTTCTCGCGATCCAGAACCTGTGGCTGGCCGCCACCGCCGAGGGCGTCGGCGTCGGTTGGGTGTCGTTCTACGATCCGGAGTTCCTCGCCGAGCTGGTCGGACTGCCGACCGGTATCCGGCCCATCGCGTGGCTGTGCGTCGGACCGGTGCGCGAATTCCAAACGGTCCCGGACCTGGAACGCTTCGGGTGGCGCACCGGACGCCCGCTGTCGGAGGCAGTGCACCGGGAAACGTTCGGCGAGACCGGCTTCAACGCCGAACCGTCGACGACGAATGCGCGAGTGGTACCACCGCCACGCACCTGACGGCCGACGCATCCTGAAACCGTTGCCGCGAAGCATGACCGGGCAGTCCGCACGGACACCACGTCGTGCCCTGCCGACTGCGACATCCCGATTTCGTTGCGGGAAAACACGATCGGCGGGCGCCGCGAAGGGCGGAGGGTCGCCGGTACGGATCAGCCGTCCACACCGGCGACCCGCTCAGACCCGCTCGAGCACCGCCGACGCGCCGATGCCGCCCGCCGCGCAGATGCCGAGCAGCGCCGCGTTCTTCCCCGTGCGCGCCAGCTCGTTGGCCATCGTGGTGACCATGCGGGCGCCGGTGGCGCCGAAGGGGTGGCCGAGGGAGACCGAACCGCCGTGCACGTTGAGCTTGTCGATGTCCACGGTGCCGACGGCCGTGTCGCGGTCCAGTCGAGTCTTGGCCCATTCATCGCTGGCGAGCGCGCTGAGCACCGACAGGGTTTGGGCGGCGAAGGCCTCGTGGATGTCGACGAAGTCGATGTCCGACAACGACATTCCGGCCTTGTCGAGCGCGCGCGGCATGGAGATGGCGGGGCCGATGAGCACCTGGTCGGTGGGGTCGACGCTGACGTAGCTCCAGGATCGGAACGCGGCCAGCGGCCGGTAGCCGAGCTCGCGCGCCTTCTGCTCGCTCATCAACAGCACCGCCGAGGCGCCATCGGTGAGCGGGCTGGCGTTGCCCGCGGTGACGGTGCCTTCCTCGGCGAACACCGGCTTGAGCTTGGCCAGTTTCGCGACGCTGGTGTCGGCGCGGACCAGTCCATCGCGCTCGATGTCCGCGCCGTCGGGCGTGCGTACCCGCAGCACCTCGTCGTCGAAGCGCCCGGACGCGATGGCCGCCGCCGCGCGCTGATGCGAGCGGGCCGCGAACTCGTCCTGCTCGGCCCGGCCGACACCGTGGATGCGAGCCATTTTCTCCGCCGACTCGCCCATCACCTCACCGGTGGTGCGCTCGGCGATCTTCGGCCTGCTCGGCAGGATGTCGGTGAACGGCGCCAATTGCGCTGCCGCCGAAAGGTAGTCCTTCAGCTTCGGCTTGCCGAGTGCGAGTGGGGCGCCCGCGTGCACCAGCTTCTGCGGCAGCTTCACCTCGGCGTTGCTGGTGGAATCGCTGCCGCCCGCGATCATGATGTCGTATTCGCCGCGCTCGATCGCGGCCGCGGCGGCGGTCACCGCCTGCAGACCGGACGCGCACGCCCTGGTGACGGTGTAGCCCTCGCAGCCGTGGTCGAGGCGCAGGTCGAGGGCGATCTCCCTGGCGATGTTGGGTGCGGCGCTCGGCAGGATCACCCCGCCCCAGACGATGGCCTGCACCTGCGCGCCAGGCAGCCCGGTGCGCTCCAGCAGACCTCGGACGGCGGCGTCGGCCAGCGCGATGGAGTCCATCCGGGTGAAGTCGGTGAACGCCCGCACGAACGGGGTGCGCGCACCGGACACGACAACGGCACGGCGAGCGGCGTCGGTAGCCATGCGAATTCCTTTCCAGAGACGTAGAACACAAACTTACTCCGAAGTAAGTTTTCGGTCCACGCCAACGGACGGGGAAGCGCCTCCCCGCACCCCACCGGGCGGGCAGGCTTTCCGTCCCCCACGACCCCGGTTCGGTCCCGCACGACGAACGGCGCGAGCCCCAGGCGGCTCAGCGATCCCCTCCAGATGCCGCTGAGCCGGCCTGCGGCGCGCCGTTGCGCCGCAGGCTGGGGCGCCCGTTCCGTCGAACGCCCCTGCTCGTCCCGGAACCGCTTCGAGTGCCAGCACCGCGCATCCGGCACAGAAAGAACAGTAGCGTTCTTTCCACTGATTTTTCAAATCTTTTCTATGAAGTTGTCATCCGGCCGGAGTTCGGCATACGATGACCCCCACTATGAGAAGCCCTTCGGAGCTGTCGCGGCAGAAGCGCTTCGGCCGAATCATCAAGGAACGCCGAGACGAGCTCGGCCTCACGCAGCTGCAGATCGGCGATCTGGGTGGGCCCTCCGCGCCGACGATCCGGAAGATCGAGGACGGCGACGCCGCGATCAGCACCCACACGCTGAACAAGCTGGACGCCCCGCTGCGCTGGCTGCCGGGCAGTGCGGCGCGCACCTACGCCGGCGGCTCGCCCGCGCCGAAGGAAACAGGGGGTGAACACGCGGGCGACGAGTCGATCGTGGCGGGCCCGACCTCGATCCGGTTCGACATCTCCGACCTCACCGGACTACTCGCCGCCACCGGCCGGCTGACCGACGCCGTCGAACGCGGCCAGACCACCGAATCCTCGGTGGTGGAGGCGATCTCGGACCTGAACCGCGTGGTGTCCCGGCTCTCCGCCCGGTACGCGACCGTCATGCTGGAGCGCAACGGCGGACCGGGCCGCCAGCTGCACCCACTGGTGGAGATGGCGTTCGCGCACCTGCTCGAGGTCCCCGCCGACACCGACGACGCGACCGAACTCGAGGAACGCCGCTATCGACGCTGGCTGGCCGGCCGCACCGAGAACGTGAGCCCCGGGACCGAGGCTCAGTTCCGGGCCAGGTGGCTGGCCGCCAACAGCACAACCGCGCCGAATCGCAACGGCAAGCACTGAGGTGATCGACATGACCGAGGCCACCCGCCTACCGCTGAGCCACAAGATCAACAGACTCTTCGCGGTGATGCACCCGCGCTCCGCGCCGGAACGCAGCACCGAATCCGTTGCCGAACAGGTCAGCGGCCAGCTGCGGCGGGCGGTGGCCGCCAGCTACCTCGAGCAGCTGCGCGACGGTCGCTTCGACGACGAACACGACGCCGCGGCAGTCGAATTCGAACTGCTGGCGGCGATCGCCTCCTGCTTCGGCGTCGCGCCGCGGTACCTGACCACCACGGGGCAGGCCGCCGCGAGCATCGACAGGGAACTCGAATTGCTGGCCACCATGCGCGACGCCAATGTCGCCAGCATCGCGCTGCGCGGCTCCGACGTGGACCGGGCCATGCTCGCCCGGCTGATCCGCGGCACCGACGACGCTGCCGCCGAATCGAGCGACCTGCCGCGCTGATCCGTCATCGGAAAGCAGGCGCCGACCGCGGGGTCGCCCACGGCGCACCATCCTGGGTACCATCGTCAGCTACACGGGGCGGGACCGCGGAACTTGCTGTAGGAGAGCGCATCGCATGGCCGGTATGGACACCCGGTTCCGGGAACTTTCCCGAAACGTACCGATACCGCATCCGTGGAATCTGACTACCTATCTCGACTCCGTCGCCGAGTTCCGTGACCGCCCGATCACCCTGCAGCCGGTGGACACCGCGGTGCTCGCGGGCGCGGGCTGCGGCACCGGCAGCGGACTGTGGATCGCCAAGCGGGACAGCGATGTCATCGTGTACGGCGCCGACACCACCGAATGGCACGCCGAGCACATCATCGCTCACGAACTCGGGCACATGCTGCTCGGGCACGGCCCGGAATCGGAGCCGGCACCGAGCGACCGGACCGCGCACACCCACGCCGCCGTGGCCGAGCTGCTGCCATCGATCTCACCGGAATCCATTGCGCACGTGCTCGGTCGCACCGACTACGGCACCAGCAGAGAACGCGACGCCGAGACCTTCGCCGACATGGTGATGCTGCAGGCGATGCGCCCGCCGCGCCGCGATTCCCTGTTGCACCGCACGTTCTTCCGCGACCGACGCAGGTGAACTCGCCCGTCCCCGGCGTCGTCGCGGCGCCGCTGATCGGGTTCGTCGCCATCGTGACGCTCGGGCGGTGGGCGCTGCTGCACCAGACCGTCACCGATCGGCTGCTCAACCGGGCGCTGGCGTGGGCGGGCGCCGGGATGCTGCTGCTGGAGCGCGGGATCGCGCCGCAGTTCGGCAGCCTGATGCACCAACTCTCCATGGGGTGCATGCTCTTCGCGATCATGAGCGCCTACGGTGCGGCCACGCTGTGGGCGGGCGCCGACCCGAACGGCGCGCGGGTGCGCCAGCGCCGCTACGACCTGATCGCCGCCGCCTGCAGCGTCGTCATCCTGATCGTCGGCACGCCTGCCAGGGAGCAAGGCACGCTGCTCGGCGAGGCGCCGGACATCTGGTCGGCGGCCTCCGCGCTGGCGTTCTGCCTGCCCGCGATCGCGTGCGGCCGCCGGATGGCACAGGTGCTGTACCGCGAACTGGTCGACGCGAACACCACCCGCCGGGAGCGACTCGTCTACGGCGCGCTGCTCACGGCGTTGGCCGTCGGCGCGAGCAGCTTGCCGTTCTCGGCGCTGCTGTTCGGCGGCTGGGTGCACATCGAGGATCCGGACCTGATCCGCTGGGCATGGCCGAACTGCACCGTCATCGTGCTCACCGCCGCTTTGCTCGCCGTGCCGCTGTTCGGCGTGCTGGCGACGCGCGCGGGCTGGGATCGGTCCCGGCGCTGTTGTCGTCGGCTCGCCCCGCTCTGGACGGACGTGACGGGCGCGGTGCCGGAGATCGTGCTCGATCCCGCGTCGACCGGACGCGACGAGCCGGAGGTCCGGCTGATCCGGATGACCGTCGAGATCCGCGACGCTCTGCTGCATCTGAACAGGTATGCGCCACACGACCTTCCGATACCGGCTGCGGCCGGACCGGTGCAGAGCTACGCGATGCGGATCGCGTACGCGATCCACGCCAAGGCCGAGGGCCGCGGTCCCGTGCACGCCGCGCCCCGTACCGGCACGCCCGAGTCCCGCGACCTCGATTCCGAGCTGCGACAGCTGCTGGAGCTGGCCCGCGTGTGGCCTGCCGCGCGGGCCGCGGTCGACGCCGAGACGAATCGGCCGACGCCCTCCTGGGCGTCGGCCGGATGGTTTCGGCGCTTGGCTATGCGAGCCTGATCAGGCCATAGTCGAAAGCGTGACGACGATAGACGACCGACGGTCGATCGGTCTCTTTGTCTTGGAACAGAAAGAAGTCGTGACCGACGAGCTCCATCTGGTACAGGGCGTCGTCGACGGTCATCGGGGTCGCGGTGTGCACCTTGGTCCGCACGATGTGGCCAGGACCGGCCTCGTACTCGGGCTCCTGTTCGCCGCGCTCACCGGGGTGCTCGTGCACCGCGGAGACGCCGTTCGTCAAAGTGAACAGCGAATCGTCGACCAAGTCGGCCGTGGCCTCGGCGACCGAGACGGGGGTCTTCTCCCCGTAGTGGACCCGGCGCCGATCCTTGGTGCGGCGCAGTCGGCTCTCCAGCTTGGCGGTCACCGACTCGAAGGCGGCGTAGAAGCTGTCCGCGCAGGCCTCCGCCCGGACGATCGGGCCCTTGCCGCGCGCGGTGATCTCGACGCGCTGACAGGCTTTGCGCTGACGACGGTTGCGTTCGTGGAACAGCTCGACGTCGAAGAGGAAGATCGACGGATCGAAGCGTTCGAGACGGGAGAGTTTGTCCGCGACATAGATTCGATAGTGATCGGGAACCTCGACGTTGCGGCCTTTCACCACGATGTCGGCGCGAGTGGCCCGTGGTTCGTCCGCTGCGGGTTGCTCTGTCGCATCCAAGGCGCCGGCATCCAGCACCGAAGGATCTGCGTCTTTCACTGAAGGACGTGAAGAAGTCGTCACGCGTACCTCCCGGATCTGGCCGCACGGACCGATTTCCCGTGCGGCGGGATTGAGCCGCGCCGTGCGAAATCCGGGGTCGAGGGTGCGCGAGAGCCCGTTCGTTGTCAGACAGGCTGACGCCTTCGGGCTTGGCTCACACCGGGGAATCGCGCGACACGAAGTTGTCCGAGGCGCCACCTCCAAACTCTCGGTTCGGGTGTGTGATCGCGACGGTAGTACGCCAACGGGCGGTCCGCCAGTGTTCACGCAAATTTCCCGGAGTCAAGCCGAACACGTCACCAGGACGGCACTTGTTTCGACTCCGACCAGGCCTAGTGCCCGCACCGATTCGCGGGCCGTCGCGCCGGTCGTCAGCACGTCGTCGACCACGACGACCTCGGCGTTCCCCTGGCCGCCCAGCCGCACGAGTGGCCCGTGCCGCACCGATATCCTGCCCCGCAGATTGTGTTGGCGCTCACCGGGTGTCAAGCCCACCGAATCGCGCACACCCCACCACACCCGCAACATCGGCACCATCTGGCAATCCGGTAGCCATCCCGCGGCGGCCCGCGCCGTCCGCAGCACCGGGTCACCGCCGCGCCGCCGCGCGGAGCCGCCGCGACTGGGCGCGGGGACCAGCATCAGGGGACGGCCCGGCGTACGCAAACGAGCCAGACCGCGCGCCATCGCCAGCCCGAGCGGTTCGGACAGATCGCGCCTGCCGCGTTCCTTGACCGCGAGCACCGCGCGGCGCGCCGGACCGGCGTATGGCGCGAGCGCCCAGCACGGCACGCCGGGATCGGTGCGCGGGCGCACCCGCGTCGGACCGTCAGTCAGCGCCGCGGCGCAGCCGGGGCACCATCCGACGCCCGCCGCACCGCAGCCCGCGCACGCGGCGGGCAGCACCAAGTCCAGCAGGGCGGCGATGTGCTCGGCGGCTCCCATGGCCGAAGTGTGCACCGGGCCACCGACATTCGACGCTCGGATCAGCCGGGCAGCACCGGCGCGGTGTCGGAGCCGAGGCCGGGAATCTCGGTCCAGTAGCGGAGTTCGCTGGTCGGTTTGCTGGTCAGCTCGAGCACTCCCCGCGAGTCGGCCACGTACTGCGTGGTCGGGGAGGCGGACACCACGCGCACGGGGGCCGTGAGGTTCTGCGAGGTCAGCGGAAACTGATCGGAACCGTCGATGGCCACGGTGAGCACCGGGTCGACGTTGCCCTCGCGCGCCACGATGATCGCGTCGCCGCCGAGCCAGTCCAGCGACAGCGCGCGGGTGCTCAGGTCGACCGCCAGCGGCAACGGCGAGGTGAGCGCGTATTTGCCGTCCGGCCGCCGCTCCACCACCGCCACGTACACCTTGCCGTCGGCGATGAGGGCGGCACGCACGCCGGTGCGGGAGACGCGCAGTTCGGTGATCGGACCGCGGAAGGCGGGACCGGACCACGACTCGTGCAACGCCGAGGTGTCCACGTCCTGCACCGAGACGTTGCCGGTGCCGCGATCGTTGACCGCCCGGATCACCCGGTCGCCGTCGACCACGGCCCATGCCGCGCTGCCGTCGGCCGTCCAGGAGGGCCTGCTGATCGTTTCGCCCTCGGCGACCGGGAAAGCGTTGCCGCCGTAGGTGCCGACCATCAGGGTGCGCGGCGGCTCGGGCGCGGGCCGTCCGTTGGCGGCGACTGCGGCGACCAGCTGCCCATCGGGTGAGAGCCCCACCGACTGCAGGTTGTTCACCGACCCGAAGTAGCCGGGCGCGTTAGACACGCCGTTGTCGCTCACCTGGGCCAGCGCACCGCCGCGCAGGGCGTGCAGTCCGATCCGGTTCTGGGCGTACAGCGCGGGGCTGAGCTGTTCCACGTCGGCGACCGACCAGCCGTTCGCGGCGAATCGGTCGTCCAGCGGTTTGCCGTCGGCGAGCAGCATGTACGGGCCGAGGACGTCGGCGCCTGCGAAGGTCAGCACCACCTGCGCGGCGAGCAGCTCGCGGTCGCGCGGGTTGAGACCGGAGGCGCCGGAGAAGTCGATGCGCACGCCGCCGAGCCCGACGCCGACCTCCTCGGGATCGCCATTGGCCTTGGTGATCGGGCCGCGCAGCGAGACCGGCTGCGCCAGCTGGTTGCGCACCACCGAGGCGAGCTCGGGCTGGGCGCCCTCGGTGAGCAGGGTGAGCAAACGCTGGGCGAGCTGGTTCTTGGACACCGAGATCCACCGCATATCCGGCACTACCGAGGAGCCGCCCGGCTCGGCGAAGTAGAGCACGTGGCGACGGTAGGACTTGGTGAACGCCGACCGGTCCATGACGACGCCGTCCGGTAGCTCCTCGATGCGCCACTCGCCGTCGACCCGGCTCATCTCGATCTTGTTCTCGACGATCCCCTCGACCGCGCGGTAACCGCCGTCCGGCGCGAGCTCGCCGACCTTCTGCGCCCGGATCACATAGGTGGCCTTGTCGCCGATACGGGATTCGCGCAGGGTGTCCGGCTTCTCGACGATCGTCGTGCTCGCACCGTCCTCCCACTGCGCCGAGGCCGACGGCGTCATGAACTGGCGGGCGGCCAGGTGCCGGTTCGCGGGGTCAGCCGTTGCCTGCAGGAAGTCCCGCAGCAGCAGATCGGGATCACGGCCCTGAATGGGCGGCGGTGGACCTTCGGTGGTGGGCTCCTGATTGAGCGTGCCCAGCGCCTGCGGGGCCGACGATTCCGGCAGGCTCGCGCATCCGCTGATCGCCAGCAGTGCCGTGACCAGCACCGCGCCCATCGCGGCGAGTCGGGAGGATCTGGCAGCCCGCATGCTCATGACTGTACGTCTCCGCGCTCGGTGAGCACCCTCCCGGACCCGTCCGCACCGGCCGCGTCCGACCCCTTCTCGGCCTCGCTGACGCCATTGCGCGCCACGGTGGGCTCTCCGGTACCGTCCGTCGCCGCGGCGCGCTCAGCGGAGCCGTCGGCGGCTTCCGCGTTCTCGACCACACCGTTCGCGGTCCCGATGGCCGTGGCGCCCGGCGACGCCGTCCCGTTAAATGCCGCACCGACCGATTCGCCGAGCGCGCTCGGATCGCCGTGCGGGAACGGCACCGTCGGCGACTCGTCGGGCTCGGGCGGACGCTGCGGGGTCCTGCGCAACGCGGGTTCCAGCGGCAGCGGGCTCGGGCCCAGCTTGCGGCCGCGCACCAGAGGCAGGGTCAGGCGGAAGCTGGCGCCGACGCCGACCTCGCCCCACGCGTCCAGCCTGCCCTCGTGCAGATTGGCGTCCTCGACGCTGATCGAAAGGCCGAGACCGGTGCCGCCGGAACGCCGCATGCGCGACGGGTCCGAACGCCAGAACCGGTTGAAGACCAGCTTCTCCTCGCCGGGCCGCAGGCCGACGCCCTGGTCGCGCACCACGACGGCGACGGCATTGGCCTCGGCGTCGCCGCGCATGCGGATCAGCACCGGCTTGCCCTCGCTGTGGTCGATGGCGTTCGCGAGCAGGTTGCGCAGCACGCGCTCGACGCGGCGCGGGTCGACCTCGGCGACCAGCGGGTCCTCCGGCAGGTCGATGACGACCTCGACGCCGGACTCCTTGGCCAGGTGCCGCACGGTCGAGATGGCGGCTCGCGCGCACATCCGCACGTCCAGCGACTCGACCTGGAGTTCGGCGACGCCCGCGTCGTGGCGGCTGATCTCCAGCAGGTCGTTGAGCAGACCCTCGAACCGGTCCAGCTCGGTGACCAGCAGCTCGGCGCTGCGCGCCAGCGCGGGATCCAGGTCTTCGCTGCTGCCGTGGATCAGGTCGGCGGCCATGCGCACGGTGGTGAGCGGCGTGCGCAGCTCGTGGCTCACGTCCGAGGTGAAGCGCCGCTGCAGATTGCCGAACTCCTCGAGCTGGGTGATCTGGTTGGACAGGCTCTCGGCCATCTCGTTGAACGCCTGCGCCAGCCGCGCCATGTCGTCCTCGCCGCGCACCAGCATGCGCTCCTTGAGGCGACCGTCGGCGAAGCGGCTCGCGATCCGCGCCGCGGAGCGGATCGGCAGCACCACCTGCCTGGTGACCAGCGCGGTGATCGCCGCGAGCAGGACCAGCAGCACCAGGCCGCCGATCATCATGGTGCCGCGCATCAGCGCCAGGCTGCGCTCCTCGTTGGCCAACGGGAAAATCAGGTACATCTCCAGGGTCGGCACCTCGGCGCTCGGGCTGCCGATGACCAGCGCGCGGCCCTGGTAGCCGTCCGGGTCCTCGACCGTGGCGAACTGGTAGCTGACCTGGTTGCGCTGCACGAACCGGCGCAGTTCCTCCGGCACCTCCGCGATCGGGCCGGTCGCGATCTGCTGCTGCGGCATGCCGCCGACGACGGTCAGCGCGGAATCGAAACTGCCTGCGGCGCCGGTGGATTGGCCGGTGCCGCCGCGGTTGGACAGGGCGTTGCGCGCGTCGATGAGACGCTGCTCCTGGGTGCCCATGTCCTGCACGCCCGCCAGCTGGCTCTCCACCGTGTTGCGGGCGCGATCCATCTCCTCGACCGCGGCGTTGATCTTCGCGTCGAGCAGCCGGTCGGTGATCTGACTGGTCAGCACAACGCCGAGGATCGTGATCACGATCAGCGAGAGCGTCAGCGTGGAGACGATGACGCGCAGCTGCAGCGACCGTCGCCAGATATGACCGAGAGCGGTGCCTGCCTCCTTGAACCAGGCAATCACCGGGGCGAGCGTGCGCTCCAGACGTGCCAACATCGCGCGCAATGCGCCCGCGCGGTCACCCGCGGCAGGCGCATCGTCTTGCGGGCGCTGAGCGTCCGGAGGCGCGGCATCGCCTTCGGTCACGGCGGTCCGGCCTTGTAGCCGACGCCTCGGACGGTGAGCACGATCTCGGGATTCTCCGGATCCTTCTCGACCTTGGCGCGCAGCCGCTGCACGTGCACGTTCACCAGGCGGGTGTCGGCCGCGTGGCGGTAGCCCCATACCTGTTCGAGCAACACCTCTCGAGTGAACACCTGGCGCGGCTTGCGGGCCAGCGCCACCAGCAGATCGAACTCGAGCGGGGTCAGCGAGATCTGCTGACCGCCCCTGCTCACCTTGTGCGCGGGCACGTCGATGACGATGTCCGCGATCGACAGCAGCTCCGCGGGTTCTTCCTCGGTGCGGCGCAGGCGGGCGCGCACCCGGGCGACCAACTCCTTCGGCTTGAACGGCTTGACGATGTAATCGTCGGCACCGGACTCCAGACCGAGCACGACGTCGACCGTGTCGGTCTTCGCCGTGAGCATGACGATCGGGACTCCGGAATCGGCCCGCAGCACACGGCACACATCGATGCCGTTCATGCCGGGCAGCATCAGGTCCAGCAACACCAGATCGGGGCGGATCTCGCGAACCGCCGCCAGTGCCTGCGTACCGTCGCCGACCACATGCGGGTCGAACCCTTCCCCGCGCAGGACGATCGTGAGCATCTCAGCGAGTGCCATATCGTCGTCGACGACCAGAATCTTCGGCTTCATAATTACTATGTTGTCATCTCCCAGGCCAGGATCGGGCCGCCACGCCAACACTGGTGCGAACCCGCCGCACATCCAACCCTATCCGGCAACAATTTCGGCGATGCGCGCGGCCAGCGATGCCGGATCGTCACCGGATCGGAACGTCCACCACCGGCCGTGCCAGTTCCGTTCGGCCAGCTCACGGTACACCTCGAGGGTGCGGCGCTGAAGCTCGCCGTCGCGTTCGTATGCGTCGAGCGCCCGTGACTCGTCGAGTTCGCCGCGCAGGCGCGCACGTTCGGCGGCGACCTCGGTGGAGACGTCCAGCAACACCTGCACGTCCGGCTTCGGCAGACCGAACCGGCCGAACTCCAAATCGGCTGTCCAGCGGGCGATCTCACCCTCCGCGGACTGGTGCAGGCGGGCCGCGTTGTAGGCGGCGTTGGAGGCGACGTATCGGTCGAGGATGAGGATGTCGTTGTCCGCCAAGAGCTTCGCCAGCTCCGCGCGCGCCTCGGCGCGATCCAGCGCGAAGAGCAAGGCCATCGCGTACACCGAGTCGGCGAGGTCACCGTGCGCGCCGCGCAGCGCCTCCGCGGCGAGATCGGCGTGCACCGATCGCCCGTAGCGCGGGAACGCCAACGTGGCCGTCCGCAGCCCGCGCTCGGCGAGCGCGGCGATCACGGCGTCGGTCAGCGTGCGCTTCCCGGCGCCGTCCAGACCTTCCACCGCGATCAGGGCACCCATGGCAGGTCACAGTACCGATCGCGGGCTTGGCCGCGTCCACCGCCACCGGTGGTGCGCACACGGGGTACGCGAGCGCCGGGGACGGCTGGCTCGCCCGCCGGTTCTGCCGCCGATCGCCGGACCGCACCGTGCGCGTCGGCGTGCTTGCGCGACAAGGGCTTACGACGAGCGGCCCGGCAACCGCGCGGGTTGCCGGGCCACTCTGGCCGAGCGAAGGCTCAGTACCGGTAGTGGTCCGGCTTGTAGGGGCCTTCGACGTCGACGCCGATGTACTCGGCCTGGTCCTTGGTGAGCTTGGTCAGCGTGCCGCCGAGCGCCTCGACGTGGATGCGGGCGACCTTCTCGTCCAGGTGCTTGGGCAGGCGGTAGACCTCGTTGTCGTACTCCTCCGGCTTGGTCCACAGCTCGATCTGCGCGATCACCTGGTTGGAGAAGCTGTTCGACATCACGAACGACGGATGTCCGGTCGCATTGCCCAGATTCAGCAGACGCCCCTCCGAGAGCACCAGGATCGACTTGCCGCTCTCACCGAAGGTCCACTGATCGACCTGCGGCTTGATGTTCAACCTCGTTGCGCCCGAACGCTCCAGCGCCGCCATGTCGATCTCGTTGTCGAAATGACCGATGTTGCCGAGGATCGCCTGGTCCTTCATCGCCTTCATGTGCTCGAGGGTGATGATGTCCTTGTTGCCGGTCGAGGTGATCACGATGTCGGCGTTGCCGATCGCCTG
Organism: Nocardia sp. NPDC050793; assembly: GCF_040654065.1. NCBI lineage: Bacteria > Bacillati > Actinomycetota > Actinomycetes > Mycobacteriales > Nocardiaceae > Nocardia > Nocardia sp. NPDC050793. The sequence goes on along the minus strand of NZ_JBFAHG010000004.1, from coordinate 643,862 downwards.
CTCGACGGTCACCACGTCGTAGCCGTCCATCAGCGCCTGCAACGCGTTGATCGGATCGATCTCGGTGACCTGCACCCGAGCGCCCTGCCCGGCAAGCGATTCCGCGCAACCCTTGCCCACATCACCGTAGCCGCAGATCAACACCTTCTTGCCGCCGATGAGCACATCGGTGCCGCGGTTGATGCCGTCGATGAGCGAGTGCCTGGTGCCGTACTTGTTGTCGAACTTCGACTTGGTCACCGAGTCGTTGACGTTGATCGCCGGGAACACCAGCTCGCCCGCGGCGGCGAACTGGTACAGGCGAAGCACGCCGGTGGTGGTCTCCTCGGTGACGCCCTTGACGCTCTCGGCGATCGCGCTCCACTTGCCCTTGTCGGTCTCGAAGCGCTCGCGCAGCAGGTTCAGGAAGACCGTGTACTCCGCGGAGTGGTCCTCGTCGGCGGGCGGCACGACGCCGGCCTTCTCGAACTGCGCGCCGCGCAGCACCAGCATGGTGGCGTCGCCACCGTCGTCGAGGATCATGTTGGCCGGCTCGCCCGGCCAGGTCAGCATCTGCTCGGCCGCCCACCAGTACTCCTCCAGGGTCTCGCCCTTCCAGGCGAAGACCGGGGTGCCCTTGGGCTCGTCGATCGTGCCGTGCGGGCCGACGACGACCGCGGCCGCGGCGTGGTCCTGGGTGGAGAAGATGTTGCAGGAGGCCCAGCGCACCTGCGCGCCGAGCGCGGTGAGGGTCTCGATCAGCACGGCGGTCTGCACCGTCATGTGCAGCGAGCCGGAGATGCGCGCGCCCTTCAGCGGCTGCACGTCGTGGTATTCGCGGCGCAGCGCCATCAGACCCGGCATCTCGTGCTCGGCGAGGCGGATCTCCTTGCGGCCGAACTCGGCCAGCGACAGGTCCGCCACCTTGTAGTCGACGCCGTTGCGGACATCGGGGGTAAGGGACGTGCGTGCGGGAAGTTCTGAGGTCGTCATCTGCCTCTCCATGGTCGGCTGTACCGGTGCCAGGCTAGTCGCTGAGCGCAGGGAAACGCACCGCGCGCCCGTCCCGGCCTCGCGGCGCCCGCCTCAGGCGGTCGCCCGGTAGATCGCGAGGATCCGCGTGCGCTTGCGCGGCTGGATGTTCGCGCGGGTGATGTCGCCGTCGTAGTGGGCGAGCACCCGGTGGTCCATGATCGAGCGCCACAGTGGCGGGATGGCCGCGAAGACGATCATGCTCGCGTAGCCGGCGGGCAGCTGCGGCGCGTGCTCCGAGCTGCGCAGGGTCTGGTACCGCCGTCCCGGATTGGCGTGATGGTCGCTGTGCCGCTGCAGGTGGAACAGGAAGATGTTGGTGACGAGCCGGTCGCTGTTCCAGCTGTCGCGCGGCGAGCAGCGGGCCCAGCTGCCGTTCGGCCTGCGTTCGCGCAGCAGACCGTAGTGCTCGACGTAGTTGACCGTCTCCAGCAGGGCCGCGCCGATCACGGCCTGCAACAGCAGCCAAGGCAGCACCGCGATGCCGAAGGCGGCGATCAGCGTGCCGAACAGCGCCAGCGTCATCGCCCACGCCTGCAGCACGTGGTTGTGCACGGTCCACCAGGGCAGGCCTTTGCGCGCCAGCCGTTCCTTTTCCAGCGCCAGCGCGGAACGGAAACCGCCCGCGACACTGCGCGGCAGGAATTCCCACAGCGACTCCCCTAGTCGCGCGCTCGCCGGGTCGTCCGGTGTCGCGACGCGCACGTGGTGGCCGCGGTTGTGTTCGACGAAGAAGTGCCCGTACCCGGACTGTGCGAGCGCGATCTTGGCCAGCCAGCGCTCCATGTGCTCGACGCGGTGGCCGAGCTCGTGCGCGGCGTTGATGCCGATGCCGCTGACGAAGCCGAGGGTGGCGGCCAGGCCGAGCTTGTCGAGCAGGCCGAGTTCGTCGCCCGCCCACATGTGGGCGGCGATGATCAAGCCGATCAGCTGGATAGGCAGGAACAGGTAGGTGCACCACCGGTAGTAGCGATCGTTGGACAGCAGTTCGTAGTCCTCGTCGCGCGGATTGCTGCCGTCGTCGCCGACCGCCCAATCCAGTACCGGGATGATCACCAGCACGATGATCGGTCCGATCCACCAGAACACCGCGGCGCCCGTATGCAATACGAGTTGCGAGGGCAGCAACGCGGAGGCCGGCGCGATCAGGCCGAGAACCCACAGATGGCGTTTGGGATCGGCGGATCCCGACGGTTTGCCAACCGATTGCACGTTTGCCCCGCTAAATAAAAATCCTGACTCCGATGAATGAGAATACTTACAGAGATGACGCTCGTTACACCGATGTTCGTGGACCAAACGTGTCGACCGTTACAAGCGTGGCGGTCGGTTTTTCAGCGTCTTCTCATGTGATACCAGTCACGGCATACATTCCGCAAATCGGGGATACGCCCCTAAGGATCCCCTAACCAGGACGGCCGAAGCCCCCATCCCCCTGGGCGCGATCCCCTATCCGAGCGAATCCGAGGCAGCCGTTCAGCCCAATTCACGGGCGGCCAAGATCGCCTCGGCATAGGGACCGAGGAGTTGGGCGAGATCGGCGGGCGCGTCGCGACCCGGCGCGGGTGGTGTCGGAATGTAGCTGAGCGCGATGCGGACCAACGCGGCCGCCAGCACCACCGACTCCTCCTCCGTCGCGTCCACCCAGCTGTGCTGGAACACCGAGGCGAGCCGCTCGGTGGCGTGTTCGACGAGCGGCGCGGCGTCCAGGGTGATCAGGCGCAACAGATCCAGCTTCACCTCGCCCGCGAGCAGCGACTGCACCAGCGGATCGGCGGCCGCGTCGAGGAAGAAGCCGGACAGCGCTTCCCGGAAGGCGGCGCGGACGTCACCCTCGTTGCCCGCGATGGCGCTGCGGACGTGGTCGACCAGGTCGTCCGCCAGGCGCAGCGCGTACGCCTGCGCCAAGCCCGCGCGCGAACCGAACTCGTTGTAGAGCGTCTGCCTGCTCACCCCGGCCCTGCCGGCGACGTCGCCGAGCGTGATCTTGGACCAGTCCCGCTCGGTCAGCAGTTCGCGCATGGCGTCGAGGACGGAGGTGCGCAGGAGTTCCCGCGCCGCCTCCTGATACGGAACCCTCGGTCCATTGCGCGGCATACCCGCGAGGTTGTCACGGGCGTCCGCCGCAGTCAAAATCTCACGACCGCTCGATCTCGACCATGAAGAAGTCGGCCTTGGCCGCGCCGCAGTCCGGGCAGGTCCAGTTGTCCGGGATGTCGTCCCATCGGGTGCCGGGCGCGATGCCGTCCTCCGGCCACCCCTTGGCCTCGTCGTATTCGAAGCCACACTGGATGCACTGGTACAGCTTGTATTCGGTCACCTGGTCACCTCTAACGGTTCGAAGTCGATCTTTTCGCGCACGCCGCAGTCCGGGCAACACCAGTCGTCGGGCACGTCGGTCCACGCGGTGCCGGCCGGAAAGCCTTCGTGCGGAGCGCCTTTGGTCTCATCGAAGATGTAATCACAGACCGGACAGCGATACGCGCTCATGCCTGCGCCTCGCTGACGCTCGGCTCCGGCATGCGCGAAGCGCGCTGGCACACGATTCGCTCACTGCGTTCGCTCATGCCCGCGCCTCCGCCCCATACCGCGCGAGCACCCGGTCCCGCTTGCCCGGGTGGATGTTGGCGCGCGTGATGTCGCCGCCGTAGTGCGCGAGCACCCGCTTGTCCATCACCTTGCGCCACAGCGGAGGGAAGTAGGCGAGCAGGATCATGCTCGCGTAACCGCTCGGCAGGTTCGGCGCGCCGTCCCAGCTGCGCAGCGTCTGGTAGCGGCGGGTCGGATAGGCGTGATGATCGCTGTGCCGCTGCAGGTGGTACAGGAAGATGTTGGTGACGATGTGGTCGCTGTTCCAGCTGTGCACCGGGGCGGGCCGCTCGTAGCGACCGGTGGCGGTGCGCTGCCTGACCAGACCGTAGTGCTCGAGGTAGTTGACCGCCTCCAGCAGGCTGAAGCCGATCAATGCCTGCAGTGCCAGATACGGCAGCACGCCGGGACCGAACACCGCGACCAGCGCCGCGTACAACACCACCGACATCAGCCAGGCCGAGAGCACCTCGTTGCGCAGCGACCATGGCTTCTTGCCGAGCCTCCCCAGCCGCACCTTCTCCAGCCGCCACGAGGACTTCAGGCCGCCCAACACGGTGCGCGGCCAGAAGCCCCAGAACGTCTCGCCCACACGGGAACTCGCGGGATCCTCCGGCGTGGCGACGCGGACGTGATGGCCGCGGTTGTGCTCGATGTAGAAGTGACCGTAGAACGACTGGGCCAGCGCGATGCGGGAGAGCCAGCGCTCCAGATCGACCTTCTTGTGGCCGAGTTCGTGCGCGGTGTTGATCCCGATGCCGCCGATGATGCCGACCGTGATGGCCAGGCCGATCTTGTCGACGACGCCCAGCCCGCCGTCGATGCCGAGCCAGCTCACGTCGTCGGCGCTGATCAGGTAGCAGGCCATGATCAGCGAGGCGTACTGGAACGGCAGGTACAGGTAGGTCAGGTAGCGGTAGTACCTGTCGTTCTCCAGGTACTCCATCACGTCGTCGGGCGGGTTCTCACCGTCCGGTCCGAAGAAGATGTCGGCCAGCGGGATCACCAGGTAGACCAGGATCGGGCCGAGCCAGAACGGCACCTGCGCGAGGCGATGCCAGCCGAGTTCGTTGAACGCCCAGATCAGCGGGAGCCCGATCGTGAACAAGCCGGTCGGCGCGAACAGCCCCCAGAGCCAGAGATAACGCTTGCGATCCCGCCAGGCCGGAGCCTCGACCGGGCGCTGCGGCGCGTGGGCATCAGTGGACATCGATGTCTCCCATCAGCGCGGCGCACACCGGGGTGTGACGCACAGTACTTCTGATGTGGACAGTAGAACGATAACTGTCTCGTGTCTATACAAAACAGATGATTTGTAAAGATGTTACGTCATAACAAAAAGACGCCCGGTCGGAACGAAGCGCCGACCGGGCGTCTTGTTGTCATGAGCCGCCTTTCGTGAAAGGCGTCAGTCGTGAAGTGCCTTCAGTACAGCAGGACCTCGGCATCCTCCGGCAGCGCGTCCACCGGCCACCATCGCAGGTCGGTCGACTCCACGCTGCGCACCGGAACCGCGCCCACGGGCGCGGTGATGCGGAACAACAGATCCAGATGCCGGGTCGGCACGCCGAGCGAACAGGTGATCGGATGCGCCTGCGCGCCGTAGAGGCCCGGCTCGATCCGCAGCCCCGGAATGCCCGACTCCTCGGTCGCCTCACGCAGCGCGGCATCGGCGACCGTCTCGTCGCCCTCCTCGCAGTGTCCGCCGAGCTGAATCCAGCGCCCCACCTTCGGATGCAGGGTCAGCAGCACCTCGCCCGCGTCGTGCGAGAACACCACCGCCGAGGCGGTGATGTGTCCCGCGGCGTGCTCGCGCAGACAGCCGCGCGGCGCCGAACCGAGGAACGCGAGCATGGCCTCGCGCAGCGACCGATCGTGATCGGCCGCGGGAGTCCAGGTCCGGAGCAGCTCGGTGGCCGACGCGTGCAGCGACTCGGCGGTCACAGTTCGACCAGCCCGGCCCCTGGACCCGCCACCGGACGCGGGCTCGGCTCCTCCAGCGGATGACCGATGGCGATGGCGCCCAACGGATTCCAGTCCGCCTCCAGGCCGAGCACGTCTCTGGCTATCTCCGGGGCGAAGATGGTCGAGCCGATCCAGCAGCTGCCGATCCCGTCGGTGGCCAGCGCGACGAGCAGGCCCTGCACCGCCGCGCCCACCGCCACGGTGAACATGGTCCGCTCGGCGGCGCGACGGCGCTCGTCCGGATAGTCGTGCGCGCCGTCGGGCACGCAGAACGGGATGATCACCTCGGGGGCGTCGAAGAGGATCCGGCCGCGCGCCACCCGTCGCTCCACCCGCTCGTGGTCGAGCCCGTCGGCGGCGAGGTCGGCGCGCCACTTGTCGGCCATCGCCTCGAGCAGCTGGTCCCGCAGGCCCCGCTTGCGCACCCAGACGAACCGGACCGGCCGAGTGTGGTGCGGCGCGGGCGCGGTCAGCGCGACGGCGACGGCCGCGCGGATGCGCTCCGGATCGACCGGGGTGTCGGCGAATCGGCGCACCGATCGCCGCAGCAGCACGGCCTCGCGCCGCCCGCGCTCGATGGCTTCCGCGGTGCCGAGCCAGAACAGGTCGTCGGCGCCGCGGCGCAGCAGATCCGTTGCGCCCGAACCGTCGTCGACGACCGGCAGCCCGCGCACCACCGCGACCGGGACACCGCCCAGCTTGCCCTTCACCAGATCCGCCGCGGCGGCCAGCTCGTCGGCGACGGCCACCTGGGTGACGTGCAGTTCGTTGCCCTGCCCGTCCACCGAACCCGCGTAGTCGTGCAGTACCCGCAGCCCGGCCGCGCCGATCGCGGCGTCGGTCTGGCCGTTGCGCCATGCCCTGCCCATGGTGTCGGTGATGACGACGGCGACGGTCACGCCGAGCCGCTCGGCCAGCGCGGACCGCAGCGCCTTGGCGCTGCCGTCGGGATCGGCGGGCAACAGCACCAGCTCGCCCTGCTCGACATTCGAGCCGTCCACGCCGGAGGCGGCCTGGACGATGCCGAGCTTGTTCTCGGTGATCAGCGTGCGGCCCTTGCGGGCCAGCACCCGCACGGCCTCCTGGTCGACCAGCGCACGGCGCACGGTGTCGCGCTCCTCGGGATCCGATGGCGCGGCGACGATCCGGCCCTCGGCTTTGGCGACGATCTTGCTCGTCACCACGAGGATGTCGCCGTCGGCCAGCCAAGGCGCGCGGGCGGCGATCTGCTCGGCGAGGTCGTCGCCGGGACGGAATTCCGGCAGGCCGGTGACGGGCAGGATGCTCAGCTCGCCCGCGGCGTGGTCGATCGAGGTCACGGCTTCACCCCCGCGAGATCCAGTGCCTCGCGCACGATTTCGGCGGTCGTCGGCGGGTCGGTCATGAGCAGCGGCACGCTGCGCACCTCGACGCCGGGCACGTCGGCGGTGTCGGTGGTGTGGATGAGCCAGCCGTCCAGGATGCCGGTGGCCGAGCGCGCACCGTAGTAGCGGCCGACCGCCTCGGCGGTGGTCTCGACGCCGATCACCGAGAGGCACTCGTCGGCCATGCCGCGCAACGGTTTTCCGTCGATGACGCCGGACACGCCGATCACCTTCGCCTCGGTCGTGCGCAACGCGCCGCGAATGCCGGGCACCGCGAGGATGGCGCCGATGCTCACCACGGGGTTGGACGGGGCCAGCAGCACCGCGTCGGCGGACGTTATGATATCGGTCACATTTGGGGCCGGTTTGGCTTCATCCGCACCGATTGTGGCGAATCCATGGGTGTCGATGTTCGCGCGGTATCGAACCCACCACTCTTGGAAATGGATCGCGCGGCGTTCGCCAGGGTTCTCAGCATCACTGACAACCACATGCGTTTCACACCGATCGTCGGTTGCCGGGATGAGTTTCACACCCGGTTGCCACCGGTTGCAGAGCGCTTCGGTGACCGCGGAGAGCGGATACCCGGCACGCAACATTTCGGTGCGAATCAAGTGCGTCGCGATATCGCGATCACCCAAGCCGAACCAGTCCGGCTGCGCGTGATATTTCGCGAGCTCTTCCTTGGCGTGCCAGGTCTCGCCGACCCGGCCCCAGCCGCGATCGGTGTCGATCCCTCCACCGAGGGTGTACATGCAGGTATCGAGGTCGGGGCAGATGCGGAGGCCGTGCATCCAGACGTCGTCGCCGACGTTCACGATCGCGGAAACGTCGGCTTCCGGCAGCAGTTCCCGCACGCCCTGCAGGAAGCGCGCGCCGCCGACTCCACCGACCAGGACGGCGATCTTGGGTCCCTTCGCGGGCGCGATGTCCGCTTGTTGTCCAGTCACATCCGCACAGCCTATGCGCTGCCGAACAGAGCGGTGCCGGGGCTGTATTTGCTGATCATTTGCTACGCCATACACCAAGATCAGCACGGAAAACCGTCGCGGATAGTAACGGAATAGCGACGACGGCTTGACCATCGACGCGTCCGGCGTGTCTAATCACAGTCGTGTCATTCCGGGTTCGCGCGAGAGTGCAAGGCGCGGACAGCTTTTCGAACAGATGTTCGAGCCGGGGTGACGGGCTCGGGGATGTCCGCGGGACAACGTCGCGGGGTACGGCCGTCGGTGTGCGTGTTGGTCCGACGGAAAGAATCATTCTGCGCTAACACACAGTGAGGAGGCGGAGCGATGGCCAACGATATGGTCTCGCAACCCGATTCCACAGCAGGCGCAGCACGTGGCGTCTGCGCAGACATCGGCCGGAGCGAGCAAGACGGCGGTGACGCGGTGTCGACACCCCGGCTCAGCCTGGTTGTGACGGGCTTCGACGAGATGTTCGAATCCATCGAAGAGCAGTGGCAGGAGCGCGCCCTGTGCGCGCAGACCGATCCGGAGGCGTTCTTCCCCGAGAAGGGCGGCTCGACCCGCGAGGCGAAACGTATCTGCATGGGCTGCGAGGTGCGCGACGAGTGCCTGGAGTACGCGCTCGCGCACGATGAGCGCTTCGGCATCTGGGGCGGTCTCTCCGAGCGGGAGCGCCGGCGCCTCAAGCGCGGCATCGGCTGACACGTAGGTGTGTCGCACCGACCTCGATGCACGAGGTCGGTGCGAGTTCACCTAGATTTTGAGTATGTCCCGTTCACGCCATCGACGCCCGCCCACTGCCAGGTCGGTGATCCGACGCGGCCGCGGGGTGCGCGGGCCGATGCTGCCGCCGACGGTGCCCGCGTGGCGCACCAGGGGCCAGCAGTTCGACCGGCTCGTGCTCGAGGCGTTCGCCCCGCTCGACAGCCGCTGGCACGATCGGCTCACCAAACTCGACATCGCCGTCGACGATGTACCGAAAATCCGTCCGCTGCACCCCGATTCGGTCACCTGGCCGGACGAGGTGGTGGCCGACGGACCGGTCCCGCTCTCCCGGCTGATCCCCGCGGGCGTGGACCGGCACGGGCAGGCGACCCGCGCGCGGGTCGTCCTGTTCCGCAAACCGCTCGAGCTCCGCGCGAGCGATCCCGACGATCTCGTGGATCTGCTCCGCGAGGTGCTCGTGCAGCAGATCGCCACCTATCTCGGCGTCGACCCCGATGTCATCGATCCGGAGGCGGAGGAGGAGTAAGGGCGATCCGCCCGACCAGTCGCGGCCGGACGAAGTCCGCCCGAAGACCGCGCATGGCCGGAGCGAAGGCGGCGGAGATACGCGCGTGTGAGCCGTGACTCTTAGCGCGTGTCTATCCACATCCGGAGGCCAGGGGGGTTACTCTCATCGGCGTGATCCCCATGCGTCGTTGCTGCCGACCCGGCTGCAAAAATCCGGCCGTCGCGACGCTCACGTATGTCTACTCCGACTCCACCGCGGTGGTCGGTCCGCTCGCGACGGTGGCCGAGCCCCACTCGTGGGACCTATGTGAAACCCATGCGTCCCGGATCACCGCGCCGAAGGGGTGGGAGCTGGTCCGCCACGAAGGCGGCTTCTCCACCACACCGGACGACGACGATCTCACCGCACTGGCCGAAGCCGTTCGCGAGGCCGGTCTGCGGCGGCGTCCCCCCGAACCCGAGCAGCGCGGCTACCGCGACTACGCGCCCGCGCCGCAGCGCACCCCACGCACCGGCAGACGCGGGCATCTGCGCGTGCTGCCAGATCCGCCGAACTGAACCAGCCTCGGGCGGCGAGCCGATCATCACGCCTGGCCGGTCCGAGTTCCACCTGGAGCGTGCCGCGCTCGGCGTCAGCATGGCGGGCTGCGTTGCACTCGCTCCGAACCGCCGCAAGCGCGCGCCGGAGCCGAGCTTCGGGCTCATTCGGATCGGTCACCGCCGGCCTTCACGCTCACCCACTGCCGGACGCGTCCTCGATCGGGCGGCCATCCCGCCGCGCGGGCACGACGAAACCGTTTGTCCGGGGCGAGGATCCGACCGTGGCCGGCCGTGGCGTCCACCGCGCTGTACCGGGCCCACGCGCGGAAATCGGGCCCGAGGGTAGGGAGCGGTCCCGCGGTCGCGCCGGGGCCCACTAGGGTAGGGGCCATGACAGTCGCCCGCTCTGCCGAATTCGTGAACGCGGTGATCAAGGCCTACGACGTTCGCGGTGTGGTCGGTGAACAGATCGACGCGCAATTCGTCAGGGACGTGGGCGCTTCCTTCGCGCGGCTGATGCGCGACGAGGGCGCGAGCCGCGTGGCCATCGGCCACGACATGCGCGAGTCCTCCCCCGAGCTGGCCGCCGCCTTCGCCGACGGTGTGCAGGCGCAGGGCCTCGACGTGACGCACATCGGCCTGGCCTCCACCGACCAGCTGTACTTCGCCTCCGGCCACCTCGGCTGCCCCGGCGCCATGTTCACCGCGAGCCACAACCCCGCCCGCTACAACGGCATCAAGCTGTGCCGCGCCAACGCGCTGCCGGTCGGCCAGGACACCGGTCTCGGCGCCATCAAGGACGAACTCGTCACCGGCGTGCCGGAATTCGACGGACCGCGCGGCAGCGCCACCGAGGTGGACCTGCTCGCCGATTACGCGAAGTTCCTGCGCGGGCTGGTCGACCTGGAGAACATCCGCCCGCTCACCATCGCGGTGGACGCGGGCAACGGCATGGGCGGGCACACCGTGCCCGAGGTGCTGGGCACGCTGCCGGGAGTGACTGTCGTCCCGCTCTACTTCGAGCTGGACGGCTCGTTCCCCAACCACGAGGCCAACCCGCTCGATCCGAAGAACCTGGTCGACCTCCAGCAGCTGGTCCGCACCTCCGGCGCCGACATCGGTCTCGCCTTCGACGGCGACGCCGACCGCTGCTTCGTGGTGGACGAGAACGGCGAGCCGGTCTCCCCCTCGGCCATCACCGCGCTGGTCGCCGAGCGCGAACTCGCCAAGGAGCCGGGCGCGACCATCATCCACAACCTGATCACCTCGCGTGCGGTGCCCGAGCTGGTGCACGAGCTCGGCGGCACCCCGGTACGCACCAGGGTCGGCCACTCGTTCATCAAGCAGCAGATGGCCGCCACCGGGGCGGTGTTCGGCGGCGAGCACTCCGCGCACTACTACTTCCGCGACTTCTGGGGCGCCGACTCCGGCATGCTCGCGGCGCTGCACGTGCTGGCCGCGCTCGGCGAGAAGGACCGGCCGATCTCCGAGCTGATGTCGTCGTACGAGACGTATGCCGCCTCGGGCGAGATCAATTCGACGGTGGCCGACGCCAAGGATCGGATGCTGGCGGTGGTCGAGGCGTTCGAGGATCGCGCCAAGTCGGTGGACCGGCTCGACGGGGTGACCGTTCAGCTCGCCGACAACGCCTGGTTCAACCTGCGCGCCTCGAACACCGAGCCGTTGCTGCGGCTGAACGTCGAGGCCCGATCGCCGGAGGAAGTAGACGCACTCGTAACCGAGATTCTGAGCATCGTCCGGTCCTGACTGGGATAGTGGAGATACGACGGAATGGAATCACACGCTCAGGATTCGACCGGAAAAGCAGACGATTCTGCTCGACGCGAGATCCCGAGCATCGTCCACTCCCGACTGGAATAGTGGAAGCTCAGTGGACGATCCGGACGCAGCGCGATGAGGGGAGGTGGGACGCCCGATGATCGCTGGAACACCGGTGCTCGACCTCGATGATGCCGCTTCGCTCGAGGCGGCGGACAGCGGCGGCGCCCTGCGCTCCGCCGCCTCGGGTGGCGCTCAGGTGCGCGCCACCGCGGCGGCCATCGCCGAACACGCGCTGGCCCGGCTCGCCGATCTCCGCCCACGCAGCGTGGTGCTGGTCTCCGGGTCCGGCCGCGCCGCCCGCGCCGCGAGTCTGCTCGTCGCCGCCCTCGGCGACCGCGCAGGCCTGCCCGTGGTGCCAGCGGCCGCGCTGCCGCCCTGGGTGGGGCCGCTGGACGTGGTACTGGTCGCAGGCGACGACGCGGGCGATCCCCGCCTGATCGACGCGGTGGACCGCGCGCTGCGCCGCGGCGCCGAGGTGGTCGTCGCCGCACCGCACGAGGGACCGCTGCGGGCGGCGGCCGCGGGCCGTGCCGCGTTGCTCGAGCCACGGGTTCCGGTACTCGACCACAACCGCCTGCTGCGTTTCCTCGCGGCCGGGATCGCCGTGCTGCGCATCGTCGACCCCGCGCGCACCGGCACGGCCGTGCCCGACCTGACCGAACTGGCCGACGTACTCGACGCCGAGGCGCTACGCGACGGGCCGCACAACGAGGTCTTCCACAACCCCGCCAAGACGCTGGCCGCGCGCATGCAGCAGCGCGGCATCGTGCTGGCAGGCGACTCCCCCGCCGCCGCGGAGCTCGCCGAGCACGGCGCCGAGGTGCTGCTCCAGTCCGCGGGCCGGGTGGCCACCGCGGCCGATCTCGCCGAAGCGGTGGCCGCCAATCCGCGCATGGTCGAGGCGGCGGGCGAATCCGCGCCCGGCTTCGATCCGCTGTTCCACGACGAGGAACTCGACGGACCCGCGCCGGTGGAGCGGATCCGGGTGTTCGTGCTGAGCGCCGATCCCGACCAGGCCGCCGCGCGGCGCCGGGTCGCGGTGTTCGGCGGTGGCGGCGGTTCCGGTCTCGTCGACGCGGATCTGGTGAACGCCGATGTCGACCTGCTGCAGAACAGCCTGACCGATCCAGCCGCCCCGGCACGGAACGAGACGCCCGCCGCGTCCGGGCGCGGCACCGAACTCGAACAGCTCGCTGTCCTCGCGTTGCGCCTGGAGATGGCCGCGGCCTACCTGCGGCTGCTCGGCTCGCGCGGCGCGTCCGCCGAGTCTTCCGGCAGCTTCGCAGGCGAACAGTACGACGGGGGACGCTACTAGTGCACGAACTCGTTGGTGCACTGCGTTCCTACGCATGGGGTTCGCGCACCGCGCTCGCTAGGCTGTGCGGCAGGCCGGTCCCCTCGGCACACCCGGAGGCCGAACTCTGGTTCGGCGCGCATCCCGCCGATCCCGCGCACGTGAAGACGGCCATCGGCACCACATCGCTGCTCGAGTTCGTCGCCGCGAACCCGCATCGCGAACTGGGCTCCGCCGCGCCGGAATTCGGCGGCAAGCTGCCGTTCCTGCTGAAGATCCTGGCGGCCGAGGAGCCCCTGTCGTTGCAGGCGCACCCGTCGGCGACGCAGGCGCGCGCCGGATTCGAGCGGGAGAACCGTGCGCGGGTGCCGCTGGATTCGCCGATGCGCAACTATCGCGACGAGAACCACAAGCCGGAACTGGTGGTCGCGCTGGATCGCTTCGAGGCGCTGGCCGGGTTCCGCGAGCCGCACCGCACCGTCGAACTGTTCCGCGCGCTGGCGGTGCCCCAGCTCGAGTCGTACACGGAGATGCTTGCCTCCCAACCGGATTCGGCGGGTCTGCGGACGCTGTTCACCACCTGGATCACGCTGCCACAGCCGGTGCTCGCCACACTGCTGCCCGCGGTGCTCGACGGCTGCGTGCGCTACCTGTCCGGAAAGGGCAAGCGCGCCTTCACCCGCGAGGCGCGCACGGCGCTCGAACTCGCGGAGGCATACCCCGGCGATGCCGGTGTGCTCGCCGCGCTGCTGCTGAACCGGGTCACGCTGGAGCCGGGCCAGGGGTTGTTCCTCGACGCGGGAAACCTGCACGCCTATCTGCGCGGGCTCGGCGTGGAGATCATGGCCAACTCCGACAACGTGCTGCGTGGCGGGCTCACCCCCAAGCACGTCGACGTGCCGGAGTTGTTGCGTGTACTGGATTTCGAGCCGATCGATCTTCCCATCGTGCTGCCGGAACCGGCGGGCGACGGCTCGGTGCGGTATCGCACGCCGGCGCCCGAATTCGCGCTGCGCCGCTTCGATCTCACCGAAGGCTCCGGACAGGTGCCGCTCACCTCGGCGGGGCCCGGCATCGTGCTGTGCACGGCGGGCACCGTGCGGCTGCTGCAGCACGGCACCGAGCTGCTCGTCGGGCGCGGCGCCGCGGCCTGGATCTCGGCAGCCGACAGCGATATTCGCGCCCAAGCGGTGGACGGACCGGCCCAGGTTTTCTGCGCCTGCCTCGGCGCGGGCAACTGAGCGACGCGGCAGGCGCTCGGCCGAAGATCGGCGAACACGCTAAGTTAGCCGTGATCGGCGAAACGAGAGAGGACCTTCAGGACATGTCTGCTGGCGGTGGCAAGAAGGCGATTCTGGCCGCGTTGACGGCGAACGCGGGGATCGCGGTGGCGAAGTTCGTCGGCGCGGCGATCACGGGTTCGGCTTCGATGCTGGCCGAGGCGGTGCACTCGGTGGCCGACACCTCCAATCAGGGCCTGCTGCTGTTCGGCCAGCGCCGCGCCGAACAGGAAGCCGACGAACTGCATCCGTTCGGATACGGGCGGAACCGCTACTTCTACTCGTTCATCGTGGCACTCGTGCTGTTCACGCTCGGCTCGATCTACGCCATCTACGAGGGCATCCACAAGGTCCAGCATCCCGAGGAGCTCAGCTCGCCGATCGTCGCGATCGTCATCCTGTTGATCGCCATCGGCCTGGAGACCTTCAGCTTCATCACCGCCATCCGCGAATCCCGCCCGCTCAAGGGCGGAGCCAGCTGGTGGCGGTTCATCCGCAACTCGCGCAGTCCGGAGCTGCCCGTTGTGCTGTTGGAGGACACCGGCGCGCTGGTCGGTCTGATCCTGGCCTTCCTCGGCGTCGGCCTGACCATGGTCACCGACGACCCGATCTGGGACGGCATCGGCACGCTGTGCATCGGCGCGCTGCTGGGTGTCATCGCGATCATCCTCATCATCGAGATGCAGAGCCTGCTGATCGGTGAGGGCGCGACCGCCGAAGAGGACAGGGCGATCCGGGAGAGCCTGGTCGACGGCGAGCGCATCGATCGCGTCATCCACCTCAAGACCCAGTACCTGGGTCCGGAGGAGATTCTGGTGGCGGCCAAGGTGGCGATCACGCCGGGTCTGGACATCGCGACCATCGCTGCGGCCATCGACGCCGCCGAGGCGCGGGTGCGCAGGGCCGTACCCGCCGCGCACATCATCTACGTGGAGCCCGATCTGTATCGCACGCAACCCGTGTCGTAATTCGAGCTCAGCGGTGCTGGGGCTGGCGCTCGCGTAGCAGGTCGAGAGGGTCGGTGCGGATGTCGAATTCGTGGCGCAGCACGTGGCGGGCGGCGTGCATGCCGTTCATACCGTGCACGCCAGGGCCGGGTGGGGTGGCCGAGGAACACAGGTAGACACCGGATAGCGGGGTGGCGTAGGGGTTCCAGCGTGGTGCGGGGCGAAACGCGGTCTGGCGCAAGGTCATCGCGCCCGCCGAGATGTCGCCGCCGACGTAGTTGGCGTTGTGCGCCGGCATTTCCGCGGCGGTGATCACGTTCGTGGCGAGGATCAGATCGCGGAAGCCGGGCGCGAAACGCTCCACCTGGGCGATGACCGCGTCGCTGATGTCGCGATCGGAACCGTTCGGCACGTGGGCGTAGGTGTAGAAGGTCTGCGCGTCACCGGGCGCGCGGCCGGGATCGACGACGCCCGGCTGGATGGCGAGCACATACGGACGCTCGGCGTGGCGGCCCGCGGCGACCGCGCCCTCGGCGGCCATCGCCTCGGCGCGGCTGCCGATCAGATGCAGGGTGCCCGCGCGCTCGCACCCCTCGGCCCGCCACGGCACCGGACCGGAGAGCGCGAAGTCGACCTTGCACGCCGCGCCGCCGTAGCGGAATCGCAGGAGCCGCTCGACATATCGCGTTGGCAGCCTGCCCGCGGCCAGGCGAAGCAGGCCCGCGGGCGCCACGTCCAGCAGGACGGCGCGCGCACCGGCGAACTCGTCCAGCGAGTCCACCCGGTGGCCGACGTGCAGCCGGCCGCCGAGTTCTTCGAGTTCGGCGATGAGCGCGTCGGGGATGGCCTGGCTACCTCCGCGCGGAATCACCCAGCCGCCCGCGTGGCCGAGCGTGGCGAGCAGCAGGCCCGCGCCCACCGCGGGCAGGGCGCGGGGCGAGGTGATCGCGTGGGTCGCCGCGCCGGTCAGCAGCGCCGGCGCGATGTCCTCGTGAAACCGCGCGTTCCACAGCGGCGAGCCCTGTTCGGCGAGCCGCAGGCCGAAGCGCACCGCGGTGGGCAGATCCTGAGGCAGACGGCGCAAGTCGGCCATGGTCAGGTCGACCACGCTCCGCCAATTCCGTACCAGCGGTTCGAACAGCCGCCGCCAGGCATCGCCGTCGCGGCCAAGATCGGCGACGGTGCGGTCGAGATCCAGCCAAGCCAGCCCGGCCCGGCCGCCGTCCAGCGGATGCGCGTAGGACACCTCGGGGACGAGTAGGTCGACCCCGCGCGCGCTCAGATCGAAGGCGCGAAAGAAGGGCGACGCCAACGCCATCGGGTGCGCGCCGGAGCACACGTCGTGGTGGAACCCGGGCAACGTCAGCTCCGCGGTACGCGCGCCGCCGCCAGCGGTGGTCTCGGCCTCGTACACCTCGACGGACAGTCCTGCCGACGCGAGAATTACCGCCGCGGCCAAGCCGTTGGGTCCCGAGCCGACCACCACAACATCAGCCATGGCCCCACGCTACCCGCGCTCGACAGCCCCTACTCCGGCCAGCCATTCGTCGATCAGGATCCGCAAGCGCGCTTCCCACAACTGCGGCAACAGCCTGCCGCCGCGCGCGAGAGTGGCCATGCCGTGGATCGAACTCCAGGCCACTTCGGTGCGCGCACCGAGATCGGGTTCGTCGACGAACGGGCGGAACAGGCGTTCCAGCTCGCCCCAGCCGTCGCGCAGCGCCTGCGGCGCCTCCGGTCCGAAGGTCAGGTCGGTCTTCATCAGGAACATCGCGTCGTAGAGCGCGGGGTTGGCGTCCGCGAAGTCGAGGTAGGCCCTTGCCACCGATTCCAGCGCCGCCGCCGGGGTCTCGGCGGTGGCATGCGCGGCGCGCAACGCGGTGGCGAGTTCGGCGAAGCCCTGTTCGGCGACCGCCGTGACGATGGCGGTCTTGCCTGCGAAGTGGCTGTAGAGCACGGGCTGGCTGTATTCGATTCGGTCGGCGAGCCTGCGCACCGTGACCGATTCCCAGCCTTGGGACTCGGCGAGCTCGCGGGCGGTGTCGATGATGCGCCGATGGCGTTCGGCCCGTTCGCGTTCCTTGCGAGTCTGGGTGCTCATGAGCAAATTCTAGCACCGCTAGACAATCTATCGAAGCTCGTTTACCGTTGCCTCAGATCTAGCGCCGCTAGGATTCATAGCATCACCGAGGAGCAAACCCGTGACCATCTCCCGCATCGCCACCGTCCTGTCCCTGATCGGCGCGGCATTCATCCTGTACGTCGGCCTCAGCTACCTGATCGCGCCCGCGTCCGTCGCCCCCGGCTTCGGCCTGCCCGCTTGGCCGGACGGCGAGGCCGCCGCCTTCATGAACCTCAAGGGCGTGCGCGACACCGCGTCCGGGCTGGTCATCCTGGCCCTGCTCGCCGCCGAGCAGCGGTACGCGCTCGGCATCGCCACGTTGGTGATCGCTCTTATCCCGTTCGGCGACATGCTCACCGTGCTGCGCTGGGACGGCTCGGCGGGCGCGGCCTTCGGCATCCACGGACTCACCGCCGCGCTCGTTGCGCTCACCGGCGCGCTGCTGATCCGCGAACGTTCGGTCGCGAAGGACGACCGCATCGCCGCCGCGGTGTGATCCGCGACATAGGCCACGTCTGCGCGATGAGTTCCGCGACCGAGCGCCGTCTGCTTCTGTGAACACACCGTGAGCACAGGAGAACGAACCATGACGACCAAGCCGCACGGCCCCGCGTCCTACTTCCCCGCCATCGAGGCCAAGTACGGTCGCGGCATCGACGAATGGTTCGCCCTGCTGCGCGACTGCGGCGTCGATGGGCACAAGCCGCAGGTCGAGTGGCTGAAGGCCGAGCACGGTATGGGCCACGGTCACGCCACCGCACTCGTCCAGTACCACCTCAACCCGGGGAAATGGGCGGTCTGAGCCACACCGAAACCAACCGCGGCTGAAAACGGAACGACGAACGAAGGGCCCGCGGGGTATGCGGGCCCTTCGTCGATCGCCAGGGCGGCACCATGCGGAAGGGGTGGATGGAGCGATGCCGCCCTCGGCCCCGGCGTTGGCCGGGACGACTCGAGGGTCAGGCCGTGACCAGGCTCTTCTCGGCAGGTTCGGCGGACTCCGGCGCGGCGTGCTCGTCGATCATGGTGCGCTCGTCGAAGGGCAGCTTGCGGTCGAGCACAAGCCGAACCTGGTCCACGTCGATGGTCTTGGTCCAGGTGCCGATCAGGACGGTCGCGACCGCGTTGCCGGAGAAGTTGGTCAGCGCGCGAGCCTCGGACATGAAGCGGTCGATGCCGACGATCAGGCCGACACCGTCGAGCAGCTCCGGCCGATGGCTCTGCAATCCACCGGCGAGAGTGGCCAGGCCCGCGCCGGTGACGCCCGCCGCGCCCTTGGAGGCGACGATCATGAACAGCAGCAGGCCGAGCTGTTCGGGGATGCTGAGCGGCTTGCCCATCGCGTCGGCGATGAAGATCGAGGCCATGGTCAAGTAGATGGCGGTGCCGTCCAGGTTGAACGAGTATCCGGTCGGCACGACGACGCCGACCGTGGTCCGCTCGACGCCGAGGTGCTCCATCTTCGCGATCAACCGCGGCAGCGCCGATTCCGAGGACGAGGTGCCGACGATCAGCAGGTACTCACGCGCCAGGTACCGGACCAGCTTCAGGATGGACACACCGGACACCACGCGCACCAGCACGCCGAGCACACCGAAGACGAACACCAGACAGGTCAGGTAGAACGCGATCATCAAGGTGGCGAGCTGGACCACCGCGTCGAGGCCGGTCTTGCCGACCACGTTCGCGATCGCGCCGAACGCGCCGATCGGGGCCAGCCACAGGATCATCGACAGAACGCGGAACACCAGCTTCTGCACCAGCGTCACCGCGCGCAGGATCGGCTCACCCGCGCTGCCCATGGCCTGCACCGCGAAGCCGACCAGCAGCGCGACGAACAGAGCCTGCAGCACGCTGCCCTCGGTGAGCGAGGAGACCAGCGTGGTCGGGATGATGCCATTGATGAAGTCCCAGGTCCCGCCTGCGCCGTGCGCCTGGTCGGCGTACTTCGCGCCCGCGCCCGCGGTCTTGGCGATGTTCATCCCGCTGCCCGGCTCCAGCAGGTTGCCGACCAGCAGGCCGATGCCGAGCGCGATGGTCGACATGACCAGGAAGTAGCCGAGCGCCATCCCGCCGACCTTGCCGACGGTGGCCGCGGTGCGCACCGAACCGATACCGAGCACGATGGTGCAGAAGATGACCGGCGCGATCATCATCTTGATCAGGTCCACGAACATGGTGCCGAGCGGAGCCAGCGAGATGCCGACGTCCGGCGCCAGCCAGCCGACGAGGATGCCTGCGCCGACAGCGGCGATGACCGCCAGATACAGCCAGTGGGTGCGGTCGCGCCGCAACGCGCGAGGTGTGTCGCTCATGGCGAATCATGTCCTCCGAGTGGTACCGGAATGCGGGCCTTACCGACCGCGTGTGCAAAATGATGACGACCCACGTGACGCGGGTCACTGTTTGGTGCATAACGTTCAGTGGAGGTAGCTCGTGCGACGTCGTCGCTTCCCAGACGCCGCCGGGTCCAACCCGATGGCTCGCAGCGAGGGGCGGCCATCCGGCCTTCGGCTCTCGCTCGCGGGCCAGGCATTCGTCCTGCAACTCGTGGTGCTCGCGCTGATGATCGCCATCGCGGCGGTGCTCGCGGTGATCGACGCGCGGCACACCAGCGACGTGACCACCGAGCACGAGGTCACCGACGTGGCGGTGAGCCTGGCGCACGCCCCGTCCACCCGCGCGGCGGTGCTCTCCGCCGACCCCACCGCGCAGCTGCAACCGGTGACCGAGCGAATCCGGATGCAGACCGGCATGGACTTCATCGTGGTGATGGCGCCGGACCGGACGCGGTTCACCCACACCAATCCCGAACGCATCGGCCAGCCGTTCAGCGGCACCATCGACAGGGCGCTGGCCGGGGAGACGTTCACCGAGACCTTCACCGGCACGCTCGGACCGTCCATCCGCGCCGTGACCCCGGTGTACGACGACGACCGGATCGTGGCGCTGGTGTCCGCGGGCGTCACGCGGGCGCGCATCGGCGATCAGGTCGCCGCGCAGCTACCGAAGATCCTCGGCGTCGCCGGTGCGGGTCTGGCGGTCGCCGCGCTCGGTTCGTTCCTGCTGAGTCGCCGGTTGCGCCGCCAGACCCACGGCCTCGCGCCCGACGAACTGCGCGTCATGTACGAACACCACGACGCGGTGCTGCATTCGATCCACGAGGGCCTGGTGGTCTTCGGCGCGGGCGAGCAGGCCGAGGTCGTCAACGACGAGGCGCGGCGCCTGCTCGACCTGCCGGAGGGCGTCGTGCACCGGGGGGATCTGCCGGTCTCCATGCGACGCATGTTCTGGGGCGTTGTCCGCGACGAGATGCACGTGACCAACGACCGGATTCTGCTGGTCAACCAGGACGTCGTCACCTCGCAGGGCCGCTCGCTCGGCACCGTCATGACCATCCGCGATCACACCGAATTGCGCGGTGTGCTGGGCGAACTCGACTCGGTGCGCGGTTTCGCCGAATCGCTGCGCGCCCAGGCGCACGAGTCGGCCAACCGATTGCATACCGTGGTCACCATGGTTGAGCTCGGCCGGTATCGCGCGGCGGTCGAATTCGCGACCGCCGAATTGCGGCTCTCCCAATCGCTCATCGACCGGATGATGGGCGCGGTCGGCGATCCGGCGCTGGCCGCGCTGCTGCTCGGCAAGGTGAATCAGGCCGCCGAACGCGATGTGGAGCTGACGATCTCGGCGGACACCGCGCTCGACGCCACCGCGCCGCTCTCGGCACGCGAGGCGGTCACGCTGGTCGGCAACCTGATCGACAACGCCATCGACGCCGCCGCGGGCAGCGCAGGCGCGTGGGTCGAAGTTGCTGTGCGCCAAGACGATTCGGATATGTTCTTGCGGGTCGCCGACAGCGGGCCCGGCATGTCGGCGCAGACGTTCGCGCGCGCGGCCGAGCGGGGATACACCACGAAGGACGACCACCACGGGATCGGCCTCGCGCTGGTGCACCGGGTCGTCACCAGGCACGGCGGGACGATCGACGCCCGCCGCGAGCCGGAAAGCGCGGTGACGGTGACCATTCCGCGTGGGCCGGGAAAGGACGCATCGTGATCCGAGTATTGATCGTCGAGGACGAGCCCTTGATCGCCGAGGCGCATCGCGCCTACGTCGAACGCATCCCCGGCTTCATCCCGGTCGGTGTCGCGCACACCGGACGGGAGGCGATGCGGGCGACCGCCGCGGCCGCCGCCGAGGGCGCACCCGTCGACCTGGTGCTGATGGACATCGGTCTGCCCGACACCAGCGGACTCGACGTCGCCGCCGCGCTCAGCGGCCTCGCGCCGAGCCCGGACGTCATCGCGATCACCTCGGCCCGCGACCTGGCCATGGTGCGCACCGCCGTCGCCAGCGGCGTGGTCCTCTACCTGTTGAAGCCGTTCACCTTCGCCGCGTTCTCCGACAAGCTGGAGCGCTACCGGGAATTCCGCACCGCGCTGCCAGCGGGCGAGTCCGCGCTGACCCAGCTCGACATCGACCGCGCCCTGAGCGCCCTGCGCACCCCCGACCAGCGCGCCAACACCCCGAAAGGCGTTGCCCCGCAAACACTCGAGGAGATATCCCGGATCGTGCGCACCGCCAGGGACGGCATCACCGCAGCCGACACCGCGACCGGCATCGGCGTCTCCCGCATCACCGCATGGCGCTACCTGGAGAAGCTCGCCGACGACGGCCTCGTCGTCCGCCGCTCCGACTACGGCCGCGCGGGCCGGCCCAAGACCCGCTACGTCTGGAAACGCCCCGACTGACGGCGGTGGACCGCCGTCAGACGTCGGTGGAGAAGCGGATGCCGCCGTCCGGGATTTCCACGCCCGGCCAGACGCGGGCGCCGCGGAGGAGTTCACAGCGGGCGCCGACGTTCGCGCCGTCGCCGATGACGCCGT
This sequence comes from Nocardia sp. NPDC050793, assembly GCF_040654065.1. Classification (NCBI taxonomy): domain Bacteria; kingdom Bacillati; phylum Actinomycetota; class Actinomycetes; order Mycobacteriales; family Nocardiaceae; genus Nocardia; species Nocardia sp. NPDC050793. Next base: position 621,815 of record NZ_JBFAHG010000004.1, on the reverse strand, counting down.
CGCGGACCAGGGCGCGGGGGCCGATGCGGGCGCCGAAGCCGATGATGGAGCGTTCGACGGTCGCGCCCGCTTCGACGACGGCGCCGTCGAAGATCACCGCGCCGTCGAGGCGGGCGCCCGCGCCGATCTCCGCGCCGCGGCCGACGACGGTGCCGCCGATGAGCAGCGCGCCGGGTGCGACGCCCGCGCCGGGGTGGACCAGGGATTCACCGCGCTGGCCGGGCAGCGCGGGCGAGGGGGCGATGCCGCGGACCAGGTCGGCCGAGCCGCGCACGAAGTCCTCGGGGGTGCCCATGTCACGCCAGTACGACGAGTCGACGTGGCCCTGCACCCGCGCGCCCTCGGCGAGCAGCGCGGGGAAGACCTCGCGCTCCACCGACACCGGACGCCCGGAGGGGATCTTCTCGATGTATTCGCGGCGGAAGACGTAACAGCCCGCGTTGATCTGATCGGTCGGCGGATCCTGGGTCTTCTCCAGGAACGCGGTGACCCTGCCGTTCTCGTCGGTGGGCACACAGCCGAACGCGCGCGGATCGGAGACGCGCACCAGGTGCAGCGTCACGTCGGCGTTGGTCGACTCGTGGGTGTCCAGGATCGCGCCGAGATCGGTGCCGCCGAGCACGTCACCGTTGAAGACCATCACGTTGTCGGCGCGCAGCTTGGGCAGCACGTTACGGATTCCGCCGCCGGTGCCGAGCGGTTCGGTCTCGGTGACGTACTCGAGTTCCAGACCGAGCTCGGCGCCGTCGCCGAAGTGCTCCTCGAACACCTCCGCCTTGAAGGAGGTGCCGAGCACGACGTGGGTGATCCCGGCCTCGGCGATGCGCGCGAGCAGGTGGGTGAGGAACGGCAGGCCCGCCGTCGGCAGCATCGGCTTGGGTGCCGAGAGGGTCAGCGGGCGCAACCGCGTGCCCTGGCCGCCGACCAGAATCACGGCGTCGGTGCCTGGATGTCCTGCCATCAAAGTTCCCCTGTTCACAGTGGATCGTTCCGAGCCGGGCATCGGTCCGAGGCGACCGCGTTCCGCGGCCGTCACCGTGGCGCACTGCGCCCGGTGGCCGCGATTCGCGCTCGTCGACCGTGCTCCTACGCCTGTTGGCCGCGCTCCCTGGCCAACTCACGCAGCGCAGATCGAACCGCAATCCGGGAGCGAATCGCAAGTCCGGCGCGCAACGCGAGCCGCAGCGGCGCCTGCCACCAGTGCGGATGCCGGTCGGCCTGGAAGCGGTACGCACTGGCGTGATGCGCGGGCAGCATCACCTCGGGGTGGCGCCCCGCGGCGTGGCCCTTGGCGTGGGTGACCTCGGCCGTGGGCACGAACACATTGTGCCAGCCCGCCTTGCCCATACGGTCGCCGAAGTCGACGTCCTCCATGTACATGAAGTAGCGGGAGTCGAAGCCGTCGATCGAGTCGAAGGCGGCGCGGCGCACCAGCAGGCACGAGCCGGACAGCCAGCCGACGCCGCGCTCGGAGATCTCCTCGTTCTCCTGCCGGTAGCGGCGGGTCCACGGGTTGCCCGGCCAGACGGTGCCGAGGATGGCGTGACCTGCCCCGTCGAGGAGACCGGGCACCGAGCGCGCCGACGGGTACACGCTGCCGTCCGGCTCCAGCACCATGGGCCCGAGAGCGCCCGCCCTCGGCCAGCGCTCGGCGGCCTCCAGCAGTTTGTCGATGGAGTCGGTGCCCCAGCGAACGTCGGGATTCGCGATGACGACGAATTCGATGCCAGGGTCGATCTCGGCCACGGCGCGGTTGATCGCGCCGCCGTATCCGATGTTGCCGCCGGTGCGCAGCAGCCGCACGTGCGAGTTGGCCTCGGCCACCAGCTCGGGCACACCGTCGACCGACCCGTTGTCGGCCAGGATCACCTGCGGTTTCTCGCTGGTGGCGTGGGCGAGGGTTGTGATGAAGTGCTCGAGGTGCTCGCCGGGTGAATAAGTCACCGTGACGACGGCAAGGCGACCGGGGGCCGCGGAATCGGAATCACTCACGACGGCAAAGCGTAGTCGGAACGTCGCGAGCGCGCGTCCTCCGGTGCGAACCCGGCGCCAGACCGATCGGTCTTCGATCGCCCGCACGGACGGCTCGCCGCCTCGATCGAAAAGGCCACGGGGCGATCGTTTCTCGCCGGGTTCAGGCCCGCACGGCACGCAGCGCGTCGTGCAGCGCGCTGCGCCAGTCCCGCAGCGGCGCAAGGCCGGCCGTCACCCAGGACCGGTCGGACAGCACCGAATAGGCCGGGCGCCGAGCCGGTCTCGGGAACGCCGTGGAATCGCACGGCCGCACCCGCTCCGGATCGGCGCCGACCTCCTCGAACACCGCTCTCGCCAAGTCGAACCAGCTCGCCACGCCCGCGTTGGTCGCGTGCAGCAGCCGAGGCGCGCCGGGCCGCGCGACGAGCTCGAGCAGGCCCGCGGCGAGATCGGCGGCGTAGGTCGGCGACCCGATCTGGTCGTTCACCACGTCGACGGTCTCACGCTCGCGTTCCAGGCGCAGCATGGTCGCCACGAAGTCGTTGTCGCGCCCCGTATACACCCACGCCGTCCGCACCACGTGCGCGTGCGGAGCCGAATCCAGCACGGCCCGTTCCCCCGCCAGCTTGGATCGCCCGTACACGGTGGCCGGACCGGTCGGGTCGCCCGTGTCGTACGGCGCGCGCTGGGTACCCGGGAACACATAGTCGGTGGAGAGATGGATGAGCCGGGCATCGGCACGCGCGCAGGCCGCGGCGAGCACGGCCGGGCCGGTCTCGTTGCCCGCGAAGGCGGCCTCGGGTTCCGACTCGGCCTTGTCCACCGCGGTGTAGGCCGCGCAGTTGAGCACCACGTCACCGGGGGCGATCACGTCGCGCACCGCGTCGGCGTCGGTGATGTCGAGGTCGGCGCGGCGGTAACCGCGGGCGTTCGGGGCCAGGCGCAACAGCTCCCTGCCGACTTGGCCCGCGGCCCCGATGACGACGAGACGTGCGGTGGCGGCGGGCGGTACGGCTGCGGTCACGGGCGCAAGTCTGGCACGCCGTGACACCTGCGGGTACGGCCGCGCGGGGTAACCGTTGGTTAGCCTTGAGCGACGTCTCCGGGGGCGGCGGACGCGGGGGCGGTCGGGGTGCATACAGGGGCTTGTCGAGAGGATGCGCAGTTGCAGCGGAGGAGGACACCGGTGCCATCGCGACTCGCCGGCGCGGACGCCGACGCCGGTTCGTGGGGCCTTGTGCACGCCTTCGTCGCGGCCGTGGCGACCGTGGTGCTCGTCATCACCGGGTTCGCCTGGCACAGCGTCGATTCGCTGATCGCCAACATCGAGCGCATCGGCGATCTCGGTCTCGGCGGCGGCCGCGACGGCGCGGTCGACATCCTGCTGGTCGGCGTGGACAGCCGCACCGACGCGCACGGCAATCCGCTCACCAACGCCGAGCGGGCCCTGCTGCACGCGGGCGACGAGGTCGGCACCAACACCGACACCGTCGTGCTGGTCCGGGTGCCCAACGACGGCCGGTCCGCGACCGCCATCTCGCTGCCCCGCGATTCCTACGTCGATATCCCCGGCATCGGCAACGGCAAGATCAATTCGGCGTACGGCACGATCAAGGAGACCGAGCGGGAGAAGCTGATCGAGCAGGGCGTCCCGCAGGCCGAAGCCGAGCGGCAGTCGACCAAGGCCGGACGGCAGGCGCTGATCAAAACCGTCGCCAACCTCACCGGCATCACCGTCGACCACTACGCCGAGGTCAGCCTGCTCGGTTTCGTGCTGATCACCGAGGCGGTGGGCGGCGTCGAGGTGTGCCTGAACAACCCGGTCGACGAGTGGATGTCGGGTGCTGACTTCCCCGCGGGCCGCCAGCGGCTCGACGGGCCGCAGGCACTGAGTTTCGTGCGCCAGCGCCACAATCTGCAACGCGGCGACCTGGACCGGATCGTGCGCCAGCAGGTGTTCATGGCCCAGCTGGTCGGTCAGATGCTCAGCAGGAAGACGCTCGCCAATCCGGCACGGCTGAACCAGCTCAGCGAGGCGGTCGGACGCACCGTGGTGCTCGACGAGGACTGGGACGTGGTGGCCTTCCTCCAGCAACTCCAGGATCTTTCCGGCGGTCAGGTGCAGTTCGAAACCATCCCGGTGACCGATCTGAACGGCATGACCAGCGACGGCGAGTCGGTGGTGCGGGTGGATCCCAAGGCGGTCAAGTCCTATGTCGCCTCGCTGGTCGGCGAGCAGACCGAGGAGGTGTCGGCGCCGCCCGCGGTGAACCCGGCGGCGGTCACCGTGAACGTCCTCAACGCGGGCGGTGTCGCAGGGCTGGCGGGTCAGGTGTCGCAAGCCTTGACGGCCAAGGGTTTCCAGGCCGGCCGGGTGGGCAACTATTCCGGTGAGAGTGTCACCGGCAGCCGGGTGCTCGCGGCGGACAGCGCGGATCCGAAGGCCAAGGCGGTCGCCGAAGCCCTCGGCAAGCTCACGGTGGTCGCGGACCCGTCGATGTCGCCGGACTCGGTGAGCGTCGTGCTGGCAAGCGACTATTCTGGGCCGGGCTCGGCCGCGAGCTCCATGTTCGACTTCTCCGGAACGTCGACGTCCGCGACGCCGGTTCCGCCCGCCCCACCGATCGACGCAGGCCAGAATGGACCGAAATGCGTGAACTGAATCGTGAAGCCACTGATGCGTGACAAGAACCAGGCGCTGACCCTCACCGAGGCAGTGCTCGACCCGATCCTCGCCCGCGAACCCGCGGGCCCGCGCGTCACCTACTACGACGACGCCACCGGCGCCCGGATCGAGCTGTCCGGGCTGACGCTGGCGAACTGGGCCGCCAAGACGGCCAACCTGCTCCGCGACGAATTCGGCCTGAGCCCGGGCGCGCGGGTCGCGGTACTGCTACCCGCGCACTGGCAGACCGCCGCCGTGCTGCTCGGTTGCTGGTGGGCGGGCACCGAGGTGGTGCTGAATCCCGATCCCGACGCCGACCTGGCGCTGGTGACGGCCGACCGCATCGATGACGCCGACGGCGTCGCCGAGGTCGCCGCCCTGTCGCTGGATCCGCTCGGCGCGCCCATCAGGGACCTGCCGGTCGGCATCACCGATTTCGCCACCGCAGTGCGCGTGCACGGCGACCAGTTCTTCCCGCGCGGCGCCGGCGTCGCGCTGGACGGCATGCTGGTCACCGAGGTGCTCGCCGCCGCACGGAAGTCGGCCATGCGCCAAGGTTTCGCGGAGGGCGACCGGGTGCTGTCGAGCGCGCCGTGGGAGACCGCGGACGAACTGATCCACGGCTTCGTCGCCGTGCTCACCGCGGGCGCCTCACTCGTCCAGGTCGTCAATCCCGACCCTGACCAGCGCCAGCGCCGCATCGATTCCGAACGCGTCACCGCCCACGTCGGCTGACACCGCGTCGGGAACTCCCCCGGATGATCGACATCGGAGGAAGCAGTGTCGCGCCGGGCACGTCCCTGCGAGACCGACCGCGGCTCGCGGGCGGCTTCTCGAGGTGCTGACCCACCGGCGGCAGCCGTGCATCCGCGCCACACGAAGGGTGTGCGTTCTCCTACCACGGTAGGAGAACCCATCCGACCGGAGGACGTTCCAGAATTGCGGCCAGGGCCGTACGGTGGAGGTGTCGCACAACGACGGGGTTGGTGGGATATGAAGCCGCAGTATTGGGTTCGATGGTTGTCGCAGCACGGCGTGCCGAGGCTGGTCTTGCGCACGCAGGCGCGCCGTGATGAGCCGTTCGCTCGGCTGATGGGCGGGCCGGACGGGATCGCCGATCCGTATCCGCTGCTCGAGGAGATGCGCGGGCGCGGCAGGATCATGCGCACCTCGCTGTCCTGGGCCACCGTCGACCACGAGCTGTGCCGAAGCATCCTGCGAGACACCCGCTTCGGTGTGCGCAACACCGAGAGCTTCGATATCCCCAAACCCATGAAACTGCTCGCGAACCATTCGCCGATGCCGCCGAACCCGGTCGAGCCGCCTTCCATGCTGGTGATCGATCCGCCCGAGCACACGGCCATGCGCAAGCCGGTGGCCTCGGCGTTCACCCCGCGCGCCATCGCCAAGCTGCGCGAGCGGGTCGAGACGGTCACCGAGGAACTGCTGGACGCGCTGCCGCCCAACGGGTCCGCCGACCTGATCGCCTCGTTCGCCTCCCAGGTGCCGATCGCGATCATCTCCGAAATGCTCGGCTTCCCCGATTCCGATCGGGCCCGCTTCCTCGCCTGGGGCGACCAGCTGACCCCGCTGCTCGACGTCGGCATCTCGTGGCGCGCGCACCGCCGCGCCGTACAGGCCATGGAGGTGATGAACCACTACTTCGACGGTCACATCGCCCGGTTGCGCCGGGAACCCGGCGACGACATCCTCAGCACCCTGGTCACCGCGGGCGAACTGGACGACTACGCGTTGAAGGCCACCGCGAGCCTGCTGATGGGCGCGGGTTTCGAGACCACGGTCAACCTCATCGGCAACGGCGTCGTGCAGTTGCTCGCCCATCCCGACCAGCTGGCCCGGCTGCGCGCCGAGCCGGAGCTGTGGCCGAACGCGATCGAGGAAGTGCTTCGCTTCGACTCCCCCGTGCAGACCACCGCGCGCTCCGCGCTCACCGACGTGGAACTCGACGGCGCGCAGCTGCGCAAGGGCCACACCCTGGTGCTCTCGCTGGCGGGCGCCAACCGCGATCCGAAAACCTTCTCCGATCCGAACCACTTCGACGTCGCCCGGCCGAACGCCAAGGATCATCTCTCTTTCAGCAACGGCATCCACGCGTGCCTCGGCGCGAGCCTGGCCCGCATGGAAGGCGTTCACGCGCTGCGCGCGCTGTTCGAGCGGTTCCCCGATCTGCGGCTGGACGGCCCGCCGCAGCGCAGGGAACTGTTCACGCTGCACGGATACGAGCGGATGCCCGTGCGCCTCGGCCGCCGCGCGGAGGCCAAGAAGCCCGAACCCAGCTCGGTCTAGCTGAAGCCGACGGCCTGATCGCCCCACGCGGTGTGCAGATGATGGTCGGGATTGTCGACGACGCGGTCGACCGTGTCGATGAGCAACGTGGTGCGCGTCGACGACCGGTAGGGCGGCCAGTGCTTGGAACCGTCCAGCGCGGCGGGCACCCCGTGCCTGGCGAAGGCAAGCCAACGGCGCATCATCCGTCCGGACACCTCCGTCGCCTGCTTGCGACCGCCGAGCCAGAACGTGGGGTCGTGGTTCAGGGTGCCGAAATTGCCGAACACGTAAGGTAACTCGGTGGCGTGCCCGGCGCCGACGCGGGCCGCGCGCAGCATCGGGGTGGCGTGGTCGAAGCGGTAGGCCCAGGTCATCGAGTGGCCCGCGTGCGCGTCGGCCACCCAGTGCGCCGGCATCCGGAAGCCCGCGTCGGTGGACATGGCCAGCGCGCCGCGGGTCTTGGCCAGATCGGGGTAGGCCGAGGTGATCTCGGCGATCCGCTCGGCCGACAGATCCGGATGATCGGCCGCCGCGTCGCGCAGCATGATGTTCACCGCGTCCGGCGTCACCGGCATGATCGGCGAACGGAACAGCCGGAACAGCGAGGCCTCGTCCTTGTTCGTGCCGATGATGAGCGGCACGTGATGCGAACGGCCGCGCTGGAATCGGTCGATCGGATAGCCCGGTAGCAGGTCGCCGTCCACCACCGGCGCGGCGGCCAGACGCCCCGGCTCCTCGAGCGGAATCTCGTCGAACAGCACCCCGGCTGCCTGCACCACCCGCTCGATGGGCAGGTCGATCAGATCGAGGGCCTGCGTCGGGGACATCTCCAGCAGTTCCAGGTAGCGCCGCGCCACGATGGCGGCGCGCTGTTGTCCGAAAACTGTTGTGGCTGGCGGGCTCTGGGCGATGGCGCGGTGGAAGAGCCCCGCCGCGCGCGGCGCGGTGAGCAGCGCCGTCACGCATCCGGCGCCCGAGGACTGGCCGAACAGCGTCACGTTGTCGGGGTCGCCACCGAACCCCGCGATGTTGTCGCGCACCCATTCGAGCGCCGCGAGTTGATCGTGCAGTCCGAGATTCGGGGTGAAACCGTGGAACAGCGAGGACAGGTCGAGGAATCCCAGCGCGCCGAGCCGGTAGTTGACGCCGACCACGACGACGTCGCCGGTCTCGGCCAACCTGCGGCCGTCGTAGATGGTCTGGGCCGCGGTGCCGAGACAGTACGCGCCGCCGTGCAGCCAGACCATGACCGGCCGCGGCTCGTCCGCATGACCGCGGTGCTCGGGGGCGTGGTCGCTGTGCTTTTCAACGTGACCGCTGGGCGCCCACACGTTCAGCCAGAGACAGTCCTCGCCCATCCGCAGTTCCGAATCGACCGGGACCATGGCGCCCATCGTCTGCGGGGCGATCGCACCGAACCTCGCGCAGTCCCGTACGCCGTCCCAGGACTCCGGCGGGATCGGCGGCCGGAACCGCCGCGTCCCGGTGACCGGTGCGCCGTACGGGATTCCGCGCCAGGTGGCGATCGGTCCGTCCAGGAAACCGCGCACCCGGCCGGAGCTGGTCCGGACTATCGGCCCTGCGCCGTCCGCATCCCAGCCGCGTTCGATCTCGAACCGAGTGCTCATCGTCGCGCACCTCCTGCCCAGGACCCGACGGCGCGCTGCGGGTTTGCCACACCCGGGGGCTGCACCTCGTGATCTCTTTTCGAGGGTACGTGCGATTTCGCGGGCGCCACCGGGAGCAGGCATCAACCGTGATCAGGGCGCTACCCTTGGCCGGTGCCGAATTACAGCTTTCGCTGCCGCAGCTGCGGTGACACCTTCGAGGTGAATCGCCCGATGGCCCAGTCGTCGGACCCGGCCGCCTGCCCGCAAGGCCACGACGACACGGTCAAACTGCTGACCACGTTCGCCACCGTCGGACGGGGTGGCGGCGGCGCACCGCAGGCTCCGACGCCACCGCCGAGCGGCGGCGGCTGCTGCGGCGGCGGTTGCTGCGGCTGACGCGCTCGCCGCTCAGTCGGTGTGATCGGCCTCGCGCCGGTCGACATGACCGAGGTCACGCTCGGGCGCGACGCGGTCGCGCACCCGCTGCTTGAGCACGGCGATGTCAGGAAACCCGCCGTCGGCCTTGCGCTCCCACACCTGTTCACCGTCGACGGTGATCCGGAACACCCCGCCCGTGCCCGGAATCAGCGCGACCTCGCCCAGCTCGGTGGCGAAGGTGCTCAGCAGTTCCTGCGCCATCCAGCTCGCCCGCAGCAACCAGCGGCATTGGGTGCAGTACTCGATCGCGACACGTGGCATAGAAGTCGACGCTACCGAAGCGAAGCAGTATTCGCGCTTTCGGCCGCGGCCGGTGCCAGAGCCCACGCCTCACCGCTCGCGGCTCGCGGTCAGGCAATCCGCTTGCGGCTCGAGGGACTCACGGCTCGATCACGCCGTCCAAGTAGACCCACGCCCCGTCCTCCCGCACGAACCGGCTGACCTCGTGCAGCGAACCGCGTCCGCCCTCGGCGCGGTAGTGCGCGACGAACTCCACGGTCCCCCTGTCATCGAACGGCCCGCCGCGCTCGGTGCGCACGATCTCCAGGAACAACCATCGCTGGTCCGGATCCAGCTCGAGCCGCTTCGGCCTGGTCCGAGAATGCCAGGACCGCCGCAGGTAATCGACGTCGCCGACGGCGAACGCGGTGTAGCGCGAACGCATCAGCGCCTCGGCCGTCGCTGGGGGCCGCGCACCCGACAGCGCCGGACCGCAGCACTCGTCGAACGGTTCGCCGCGACGGCACGGACACGGTTGCGACTCAGCCATGCACGAATTCTCCGCTACGCGCGCCCAGCGCCCGGCACTGCCCACGCTCCGGGCCGCATCCAGACCATGTGCGAGCAAGTGGGGGCTCCGGCGGACCCACGAACTGATGCCGTACCAAATAGCTCATCGTTGAGTTGCCACTGTCCGTTCACAGCGGATGGGGCGTGACTCTCGAGTGGCGATCACGGTTGGAGATACAGCCTCTCGTTCGGCAGACGTGGATAGCCCTCGGCGCGCGGATCGACGGTGACAGCGTCGAAGTAGTGGCGAGCACGGTGCTCGCTGACGAACACGAGCGCGGCGGTCAGGCAGGCGGCGAAGTCCATACGCACGCCGTGCAGGAACACACTCATTCGGTGTTCCCGTACCGATCGGCCGCGCCGGCCGCGCTGTGGCGCAGCCTCATCACCAAGTCGAAACATGAGCTGACCTTCGCGGGCTACACCAACTACTTCCTGTGGCTGGAGCACGCCAACCTTGGTAACCTGCTGCGCCGCAAAGCGACCCAGGGTTGCCGGGTCCGGTTTCTGATCGGCGACCCGAACAGCGAAGTGACCCGCGAGCGAGAACGCGAGGAGAGCGTCCCGCTCACCCTCGCCACACGCATCGCCGTCACCGTCGGCGAGCTGCAAAAGCTTCGCGGGATCGACGGCATCGAGGCCAGGTACGAAGTCGGGCACGTCAACCTGTCGGTCTTCCGATTCGACAACGACATGATCGTGACCCCGATCCTTGCTCGCCGCGTCGGCCACGACTCACCGATGCTGCACATCCGGCGCGAGCAGGACGAGGGCATGTTCGACCGCTTCCACGATCACGTGGAGGAGCTGTGGAGCCGCGGGCGAAGCATCTGGGAGGAGACGCACAGTGGGACGACGTGACTACGAGGACGACCCGAACGCGCCAGAGCCGAACAGTTTAGTCCCCGCCGCATCTGTTGTGGTGGTCAACGACGCGGGCCAGCTGCTGTTGCAGCGCCGGGTCGACAACGACATGTGGGCGCTGCCCGGCGGCAAGATGGAACTCGGCGAATCCCTGGCGGGCTGCGGTATCCGGGAGACGCGCGAAGAGACGGGGATCGATATCGAGATCACCGGCATTGTGGGGACCTACACGAACCCGGGTCATGTCTTCGCCTACGACGACGGCGAAGTGCGCCAAGAATTTTCGATCTGTCTGCTCGGTCGGCCCGTCGGCGGCGAGCTGGCCGTCTCGGACGAGTCGCACGAGGTCGCGTGGTTCTCGCCGGGGGAGATCGACGACCTGCCGATGGTAGCGAGTATCCGGCGCCGCGTCGATGACTGGCGCTCCGGGCAGTTTCCGTTCGTTCGCTAATCGAAATCCGTTGCGGCACATCGGCGTAAAGGGGCGTGTGGACAATCTGTCCGCACACCTCGCACAACAAGCCCGCACCTGCGTGGGCCGACCGGCTGTCAGTCCGAGGCGATCTCGGTGCGCACCCAGGCCGAATTCCCACGGCCGACCCTGTCCAGCACGCTCGCGATGGCGGCGGTTTGCTCGCGCCAGCGCCGCAGTTCGGTGACGCTCGGCGCGAGTTCGTAATCGTGATGGTGGGCGGCCCTGGAGAGCGCCGCCCACACCGCGGCGACCTGCGCGCCGGTCTCCGGACCCGTGTACACGCGCAGCGCGAGCAGCTGGGCGCGCATCGGACAGCGCGCCAGCTCCGGCGCGAGGCGCGCCCACAACTCGTCCACCGCCTGTTCGAGTGCCAGCCGCAGAATCCAGGCCGTCGCCCGCGACCACACCCCGCCCGCGGCGGTCACCTCGCCGTCCAGCAACCGGTCCACCGCGTCCAGCCGCTCGGCCACCGTCGGCCGCGGCGCCCTCTGCTTCGACCGGCCCGGCGGACGCCGACGCGGGCCACGCGGGCGCTGACGCTCGCTCACGACGACGCCTCGCTCTCGCCCGCCCCCATCGCGAGTGGCCGCACGCGCTCGCTCACCGGCCCATCCAGGCGATGAACCGCTCGGTGTTCGCGATCAGCTCCCGCATGCCGCGATCGATGGGCACGTGCGCGCCCGCCGTCACGTCGCGCAACGCGCCGACCAGCCATCTGCCTTCTCGCGCAAGGTATTTGTTGAGGTTGTCGACGTTGTACTGCACGCCCATCACCGCCAGCGCCACCATGGCCCTCGTGGTCTGCGCGCCCTCGATATGCCGCTCCACCTCGCGGTGGTTCATGCCGCGCGCCAGCAACTCGCGCCGCGCCCTTGCCAGGCTGGCCGCCTCCACCGCGGACCGGCAGCAGGTCGCGACGAGCTCGTCCGCGATCGCCTCCGGCAGCTGCGGTGTGCGCACCAGCGACCGCGCGTCGTCCAGGTAGCGCCGCACCGGATCGCTCGACGTGCGCACCTCGATCACCGATCGTTCGCGCCGCTGCACTTCCAGCACGCAGGCATCCAGCTGCATCCGGCGCACCGCCTCGGCCAACCGCTCGTCGTGGGTGAACACCACCACCTGCCGCGTCCATGCGACGAACGCGAGCACCCTGGCCAGCCCGTCCACCTTCGCCGGGTCCATGGCCTGCACCGGGTCGTCGATCATCACGAAGCGAAACGGGCTGTCCTCCACCGTCGCCCGCGGCAGGAACAGCGAGAGGCCGAGCGCGTGCAGCTCACCCTGGCTCATCACGCCGAGCGCCGCGCCGTCCACCTCGTCGACGGTGACGTCGAGCAGCACCCGGCGCGCGGTGCCCGCGTTGCCCTGCAAGCGAATCGCGCCGAGTTCCACATTGCTCTGCTGGCGCAGGGTGCGCCAGACCCAGCGCGCGGTGGTCTCCAGCGGGGCCATGCGCTCGTCGCGGAGGCCCGCCGTCGCCGATTTCAGCCAATCCTCGGCGCGTTTCAGCGTGCGCAGTTCGCCCGAGCGCATAGCCACTTCGCGCGCACCGTCCAGCCAGGCGGCGATCCGCGGCACCAGCGGCGCCCACACCTCGTCGAGCCGTTCGAGCTCCTTGCGGGTGCCCTGCTGGACCAGCTCGAGCTCGTCGACGAGCCGAGTGTGCGCCAAGCGCAACCGATCCGGCAGCTCCGGGGCGTACTCGGCGCGGCTCAGCGCGGCCCACTCCATCCAGGCCGCGCGCACCGCGGTGGTGTCGACGGTGGGCGGATTGCGCGGATCGAAGTCCAGTTCGGGCGGTACGTGGTCGGGCAGCGCCCGCGCGGCGCGCACCGCGTTGCGCAGCTCGTCGCGGGCGGTGGTGAGCGCGTCGACCCGGGCGCTGAGCCGCGCGATCGAGACGTCCGCGCCGCGCGACCACTCCGCGTCCAGCCTGCCCCGTCCGCAGACCGGGCATGCGCAATCCCCGTTCGCCGCAGCGTGTTCCCGGGCGCGGCGCAGCAGTTCCAGCACCCGCAGGTCGGCCTCGGCGTCGGCGGTGGAATCCCGCGCCAGTGTGGCCGCGCAGGCTTCCAACCGGGTGGCGACCGCGTCCACTTCGGCCTCGGTGGGCAGCGCGAGCCTGACGATGGCGCGCAGTCCCGCCGGGCCGTCGCCCCCGTCGGCGCCACCGAGCATGTCGCGGCCGACCGCGGTGAGGTCGGGTTGCGCCGGGCGCAGCAGGGTGGCCATGCGTACCGCGCGGTCGTCGGCCACCGTCTCCACGGCCGCGAGCAGGTCGATCCGCTCCTGTCGGGAATCCCGTGCCGCGCGCTCCAATTCGAGCCTCCGCGCGCGAATCCGCTCCTGGGCCAGGGTGAGTTCGTCGAGACCGAGCAGCTGGTGCAGCGCGTCGAACAGGTCGCTCGGCTTGCCGTCGACCAGGGCGCCGAGCTCGCTGTAGGACAGGAACGGCCGGTACAGCTCGAGTACCGACGCCCACCGTCCCGCGTCGAAATCCGCTGGCGCGCCGTCCTTGCGCCGCTCGGTCCAGCGCGCATCGGCAAGTTCGTCCTTCGGCGCCCACTCTTTGGCGATGACCAGCTCCGGATCGGCTCCGCCGGTGAGCAATTCCAGTTCGATGCGGGCGATGTCGCCGTCGTGCAGGTTGCGCCAGCCCTCGCGCCACGCGGCCGAGCGGCCCTCCCAGCGGCGGTTGCCTCCGGTCAGCGCCAGTTCGGCGGCCTCGGCGAAGCTGGACTTGCCGCTGCCGTTGCGACCGACCACCAGGGTCAGGCCGGGGCCGGGCGGCACGCGCAACGTCACCTCGGGGCCGATGCCGCGGAAGCCGCGCACCCGGATCGCGCGAAGGAAGATGCCGGAGTCGTCGAATTCGGTTGCCCGAAGGCGGGAATCGACCGCGCCCAGCGCGCGCAGCACGGCATGCGCCACGTCGGGAGTGACCGCCGGGTCCTCGTTCAACCGTCGCGCGACCACGTCGGTCAGGCGCGGTACGGTCTCCGCCGTCGTGTCGACCGCGGGCTCCGGGCACACGTTGAAACCCCCTACACACCGCACCGCGGCGCGCCCCTCCCGCATTCGCGCGCGGTGTCACCGTCGAAAGCTGAGCGAAACGCTACCCGATCGAGCCGCATCCGCCCACCGGCGGTGGATGAGAAGAAGGAGATGCGAACCTGCCCGCGGGGATGGATATGGCCATCGAGCCGGCTGGGCCGCGACTCGATGTCCACCCCTCGGCCCAACCCCGGCGGGCAGCTCGATGGTGTCTCACCCGGTATGGGTGGCCCGGTCGGAGCCGAACAGAACAGGATGCCAGACAACAGAATTCGGCGCAAGACGTAGCGTCGCGCGAATCCGTCGCCCGCACAGCGTTTTCCGGTGGAAAGCCGTGGGTACCTGCGGAGCTGTCGGTGGGCTGGGGTAGAAATCCGAACAAGAGGAAATGGGAGACGAGGATGACGCACGGACGTTCGGACGCTGCCCGATGAACGCACCGTGGCCCGAGGAACGGGTCGGCGCGCTCGCGCCCGACGCGAACTCGCTCGCGGCGGCGCGCGGCCTCGCGGACCGCTGGCGGGACACCGGGTACCGCGACGAGGCCGTGTGGGGCCGGTGCCGGGGCAGCGGTCCTGAGCCGTACGCGACGATCGTCGACCTCTCCGGCCCCGCGTACGCGTGCAGCTGCCCGAGCCGCAAGTCGCCGTGCAAGCACGCGCTGTCGCTGCTGCTGCTCTGGTCGCAGGGCGACGTCGTGCCGTCGGCCGAGGTCGCCGAGTTCGCGGCGGAATGGCTGGCTGCCCGAGCGGCCCGCTCCGCGCCGCCCGCGACGGCCCGCACGGCCAACCCTGCCACCGCGGAGCAGCGGCGGATGCGCGTCACCGCGGGACTGGAGGAACTCGACATCTGGCTCGGCGATCAGGTGCGCACCGGACTCGCTCAGGCCGATCGCTCCTACCACGCGTTCGAGTCGATCGCCGCGCGCATGGTGGACGCGCAGGCCCCCGGTGTCGCGGGCGCGCTGCGCAGGCTGCCGCTGATCATGGCGACGCGCGCCGACTGGCCCGAACCGGTGCTGCGCGAATACGCCAAGCTGCACTTGCTGGTCGCGGCGCACCGCCGCCTGGAGGACTTGCCGCCCGCGCTGCGCGCCAGCGTCCGCACTCACATCGGCTATCCCAACCCGGCCGAATCGGTGCGCGCCGAACCGGTCGTCCGCGACCAGTGGATGACCCTCGGCGTGCGCAGCACCGAGGACGATCGGCTCTACACCCGCCGCACCTGGCTCTACGGCCGCCGGACGCACCGCTGGGCGCTGCTCGTCGACCACGCCTTCGGCGCGCCCGCGTTTCCGGCCACCGCGCCCGTCCTCGGGAGCATGACGGCAGCGGACCTGCACTACTACCCCGGCGCGGCGCCCCTGCGCGCCCTCTGGGGCGAGCGCCGCGGCGTCGACGAACCCTTCACAACGCTGCCCGGCGCTACCGCGGCGAATGATGTGGACACATCGCATCCCGCCGCCCGTATCGGCGAATCCCTTCCCGCGGCTCTTGTCGGCGAACGAGACGAGTCCCGCACGCACGGCGAAACGATACTGAGCCAGCCCCGCACGGCGGGCAGCTCCGTCCGGGAGGCGCTCGAGGCGCATGCGACGGCGCTCGGCGCTGACCCGTGGGTGCGGTCCTGGCCGGTGCTGCTGCGCGACGTGGTTCCGGTCGTCGCGGACGCGGGCTGGCAGGTGGTCGACGCGCACGGCGCGGCACTGCCGCTCGCCCCCGCGGAACAGCCGTGGACGCTGCTGGCGATTTCCGGCGGGCATCCCGTCACCGTGCTCGGCGAGTGGACGGCGGACGGGCTCGTCCCTGTCTCGGCGTTCGCGCTGGGCGAGATGATCGACGTCGAGAACGAGCCCGCGCCGTACCAGGACTCCCCGGCGCCGAGCACCGAGACCGACGACCTGATCTCGACGGCGCTGCTCGGCACCGCGCGCCGAGCCTTCGATCCCGCCCTGCTGCCGGCGCCCGCCGCGTCCGCCGCCGCTCGCCTGCGTACCGACCCGGCCTTCCTGCTCCTCGAATCCGCCGCGCTGCGAGACACTTTCGCCCGCGGCGGGGTCGCACCGCGGGACGCCGCCGCGCCGCCGCCTGCACCCGACGACGATCGCGCGCTGCTGCCCCGCGCCGCCGCGCGGCGACTGGCCGACCTGCTGCGCGACCGGTCCCGTTTCCTGCCCGAATGGTTCGCCGCCGCAGAACCGCACGATTTCCGTGCGCCCGACGCGCTGGCCGCGCAGCTGCTGGACTCGGCGAGCGCGCAGACCGCGCTGCGCGAACCGCTGCTGCGGCTGGCAGGAGCACGCGGCCGTTGGCTCGCGCACTGGCATCCGGAATGGCGAGAACTGCTGTCGGAGTTGGTCTTCGACACCGAATCCGATGAGATCTGGCGCTACGGCGCCGCACCACGGCGGCGCGCCTGGCTCGCCCATCTGCGCGCCCGCGACGCCGACGCCGCGCGGGCGGCCCTGGCCGCCACCTGGGACACCGAACCCGGCCAGGCCAGGGCCGAACTGCTCGCGGTCCTCGCCGACGGCATCGCGGCCGCCGACGAGCCTCTGCTGGAGACGGCGTTGGACGACCGCCGCGCCGAGGTGCGCCGAACCGCAGCCGGACTGCTCGCGCTGCTCCCCGATTCGGCCTTCGCGCAACGCATGCTGCGCCGCGCTCTCGACTGGATCGCCGTCGAGGCCGATCCGGCGGCGCTGCGCGTCGCGCTACCCGAGTCCCTGGACGCCGACGTGCGCCGCGACGGCATCACCGATCGCGCCGTCGAATTCAGCTACCGCTGGAACGGTGTCCCGGACGTCACCGCGGGCCGCCTGCGCCAGCTGGTCGCCGCGACACCGCTGCGGCACTGGACGACCGCGCTCGGCGCACCCGAGCGGGCGGTGCGCGTCACGGTGGACGAGCGATTCCGGCAGCCGCTGTTCGACGGCTGGGTGGATGCCACACTGGCGCAACGGGATCCGGCCTGGGCCGCGGCGCTGTTCGCCAACGGCGTGCCCTCCGACACCGCGCTGCTGCGCCGCCGCGAGCTGTTCGCCCTGCTGCCGGTGGACGAGCGCGTCCGGCACCTGCTTCGCCTCGACGGCGCCTGGCTCTCCGAGCTGGAGGCGCTGCTGCCCGCCATGCCGCACCCGTGGCCGCAGCCGCTGGCGCAGCACCTGATCCTGCTGCTGTTCGAACGCGCCAGAATCGCCGCCCAGCGTGCGGGCGGGCACGGCACGGGCCCCGCCGCGCACCGATCCCTGCTCACCGCGGCGTCGGTGCACCTGCCCGTCGACGCGGCGGCCGCCGTCGCGTCGATCGCGCAGCGCTGCGACGATGTGGCCTGGGCCCGCGCCTTCGACCAGCTCGCCACCGACCTCACCAATCGCTCGGACATGCTCGAGGAGTTGCCGTGACCAGCACCGACGCCAGCACCCTGCTGCGCCCGCACGCCGAACAGGCCTACGCCGAGGAACTGCGCGCGCTGGCCGACGCCGACGACCGCCCGCGCCCGCCCTCCTGGCGGCTCTCGCCCTGGGCGGTGGTCACCTACCTGCTCGGCGGCACGCTCGACGACGGCACCGTGATCACCCCGAAGTACGTCGGCCCGCGCCGCCTGATCGAGGTCGCGGTCGCGACGTTGGCCACCGACCGCGCCCTGCTGCTGCTCGGTGTGCCGGGCACCGCCAAAACCTGGGTGTCCGAACATCTCTCGGCCGCCATCTCCGGTTCGTCAACGCTGCTGGTGCAGGGCACCTCCGGCACCGCGGAAGAGTCCATCCGCTACGGCTGGAACTACGCCAGGCTGCTCGCGGAGGGCCCGAGCGACGCCGCCCTCGTCCCCTCGCCGGTGCTGACCGCGATGCGCACCGGCGCGCTGGCCAGGATCGAGGAGCTCACCCGCATCCCGTCCGACGTGCAGGACGCGCTGATCACCGTGCTGTCCGAGAAGACGCTGCCGATACCGGAGCTCGGCCGAGAAGTACAGGCCGCCAAGGGCTTCAACGTGATAGCCACCGCCAACGACCGCGACCGCGGCGTGCACGAGCTGTCCTCAGCGCTGCGCCGCCGCTTCAACACGGTGGTGCTGCCGCTGCCCGCCGACGAGGAGGACGAGGTCGCCATCGTGACGCGCCGGGTCGCCCAGCTCGGCGCGGCGCTGGAGCTGCCGGACGTGCCCGCCGCCGCGGCGGAGGTGCGCCGCGTGGTGCGGGTCTTCCGCGAATTGCGTTCCGGCATGACGGCCGACAACCGCACCAAGCTCAAGTCACCGTCGGGGACGCTGTCCACCGCGGAGGCGATCTCGGTGCTGACCAACGGGATCGCGCTGTCCGCGCACTTCGGCGACGGGGTGCTGCGCGCCACCGACATCGCGGGCGCGCTGCTCGGCGCGGTGGTCAAGGACCCGGTGACCGATGCCGCGGTGTGGACGGAGTACCTGGAAGCCGTCGTCCGCGAACGTCCGGACTGGGCCGACTTCTACCGGGCGTGCCGCGAGGTCACCGGCTAGGGACTGTGATGCACGAGCCAGCGAACGATCGCGCACCCGGAGACGACGGTGGCGGCACACCCTGTGCCGGAAACCGTTCGCCCGGTGTGGAAGTCGGCGCACCCGCTGCCGACGGCGCGGTGACGCGTGTCTTCGGCATCCGTCACCATGGCTCCGGCTCGGCCCGCTCACTTCGCTTGGCGTTGGAGGACTTCCGGCCCGACACCATCCTCATCGAGGGCCCCGCTGATGCCGATCCATTGACCGGGTTCGTCACGGCCGAGGGCATGACCCCGCCTGTCGCGCTGCTCGCCTACGTGCCCGATCAGCCCGCGCGCGCTGCGTTCTGGCCCTACGCGCTGTTCTCGCCGGAATGGCAGGCGCTCCGCTATGCCGCCGAACACGAAGTCCCCGTGCGCTTCTGCGACCTGCCGGGCAGCGTGGTGCTGGCGGCGGAGGCGGAGCCCGGCGACACCGTCGACCCGCTGGCGCATCTCGCGTCCGCCGCCGGTTACGACGACGCCGAACGCTGGTGGGACGCGGTCGTCGAATCCAGCACCGACATCGACGTTTTCGACGCGCTCACCGAAGCGATGGCCGCGCTGCGCGAGACACCCATCGCGGACGGCGGCCACCGGCCACCCGGCCTCGCACCGCCGGACGAACAGCTGCCGGATTCCGAAACCTTAGGCCCCGAGGACGAATTCGGCAGCGCCGATACACCGCCGACGGTGCGCCGCCGGCGACCGAGCCCGACCGCGATCGACGCGCACACCCTGCGCCGCGAGGCCTACATGCGCCAGACCATGCGCAAGGCGCTCAAGGGCGGCTCGCGTCGCCTCGCCGTGGTGTGCGGCGCCTGGCACGCGCCCGCGCTCGCGGGCAAACTCGGACCGGCCGCGCCCGATGCCCGGCTGCTCAAGGGCATGCCGAAGGTGAAGGCCACGGTCACCTGGGTGCCCTACACCCATTCCCGCCTCGCCTCGTCCTCCGGGTACGGCGCCGGCGTCGATTCGCCCGGCTGGTACCACCACCTGTTCACCGCCGCCGACCAGCCGATCGCGCGCTGGCTCACCAAGGTCGCCGGCGTGCTGCGGGCGCACGATCTCCCGGTGTCCAGCGCGCACGTCATCGAGGCGGTCCGCCTCGCCGAAACCCTTGCGGCGCTGCGGCAACGACCGCTGGCCGGGCTGTCCGAGGTCACCGAGGCGGTGCGCTCGGTGATGTGCGGCGGCGACGAGACCATGGTGCACGTGGTGACCACCGAACTGGTCGTCGGGGAGGCGCTCGGCGCGGTGCCGGAGAACGCGCCGACGGTGCCGCTCGACGCCGACCTGCGGGCCAGGGTGCGCAGGCTGCGGATGAAGCTGGAGCCGACGGCGCGCACCGTCGACCTGGACCTGCGCAAGGAGCGCGAGCTGGAGCGGTCGCGGCTGTTGCACCGGCTGCGCCTGCTCGGCATCGAATGGGGCGCGCCGACCACCGGGGAGGTGCGCAGCACCGGCACCTTCCGTGAAACCTGGACGCTGCGCTGGCGTCCGGAGTTCGCGGTCGCCGTCATCGAGGCGTCACGCTGGGGCACCACGCTGCGCACCGCCGCCGAGGCCAAGATTCTCGACACCGCGCAGCGCCATGACCGCACCCTCGGCGATCTCGCGGGCGCGCTGGAGCTGGCGCTACTGGCCGATCTGGGTGGCGCGACCGGCGGACTGATCGCCCGCCTGGAGAGTGTCGCGGCGCTGGACCACGACGTCACCCACCTGCTCGCTGCGCTGCCCGGCCTGATCAGAACGCTGCGCTACGGCGACGTGCGCGGCACCGACACCAAGTCGCTCGCACACGTGGCCGACGGCCTGCTGGTCCGCATCGCGGCGGGTCTGCCCGGCGCGGTGACCGGCCTCGACGCCGACGCCGCAGGCGAACTGCGCACCCAGTTGGACGCCGCGCACCTGGCGATCCACACCCGCGACGACGCGTGGGCCACCGAGACCTGGCTGGCCGCGCTTGGCAAGCTGGCCGACCGCGAGGACGTGCACGGCGCGCTCGTCGGCCGGGCGGTGCGGCTGCTCAGCGACGCGGGCATCATCGACGACGCCGATTCCGGCCGCCGCCTTTCGGCCGCGCTGTCGGTCGGCGCTACCCCGGCCTCGAAGGCCGCGTGGATCGACGGTTTCCTCGGCGGCCGCGGTCTGCTGCTCGTGCACGACCGAGAGTTGTTGCGGCGCATCGATGATTGGCTGCGCGGACTCGACGACGACCAGTTCCTGGAGACGCTGCCGGTGCTGCGCCGCACCTTCGGCGCCTTCGAATCCGGCGAACGCCGCGCCATCGGCCGCGCGGTCGGCGACACCGCACG
Source organism: Nocardia sp. NPDC050793 (assembly GCF_040654065.1). Lineage (NCBI taxonomy): Bacteria > Bacillati > Actinomycetota > Actinomycetes > Mycobacteriales > Nocardiaceae > Nocardia > Nocardia sp. NPDC050793. The sequence goes on along the minus strand of NZ_JBFAHG010000004.1, from coordinate 600,825 downwards.
AACGACGACGGCCGAGCGGGCGGGCGTGGACGTCGAACGTGGACGCCGCGCCATGCGAACCGCCGCCGAGATCCTTGGGGTCGGAGAATGATTCCGCACGCATCGCGCCACGACACCGCCGCGGAGTGGCCGTACGCGACAAACAAGGCCGGACCGCGCGGACCGACGCCGAACTACACCCGGGCGCACCACGCGACCACCGCATCGCTGTGCGCGACGAAGACAGCAGGAGCTTGCGCGCCGACGCCGAGCTACCCGCGGCGCGAGTCGATCCGCACAGCGATCCATCCTGCGTGTCGGCAAGGAGCCATGCCATGAGCCACCCCGACGAAAACCCTTCCCGCCGTTGGCGCTTGGTCCTCGGCACGGCGGCCGAGCCCGAGCTCGGGGGACTCGGCGGCGCGGACGACGTCGCCGTCGACCGCGCCCTCGGCGCTCTCTACAACACCGGCGACGAACCCACGTCCGGGAAACGGTCCGGCAGCCTCGGCAGTTCGGCGCCGCGGGTGGCGCGCTGGCTCGGCGACATCCGCACCTACTTCCCGTCCAGCGTGGTCGAGGTGATGCAGCGCGACGCCATCGACCGCCTGCAACTCACCGAACTGCTGCTGGAGCCCGAACTGCTCGCCGCCGTCGAGCCCGACGTGCACCTGGTCGGCACGCTGCTGAGCCTCAACCGGGTGATGCCGGAGACCACCAAGGCCACCGCGCGCACCGTGGTCGAACAGGTGGTGCGCGAGATCGAGCAGCGCATCGCGACCCACACACGCACCGCCGTCTCCGGCGCGCTGAACCGGGCGGCGCGGATCAGCAGGCCGCGGGCGCGAGATATCGACTGGGACCGCACCATTCGCAAGAACCTGGCGAACTATCTGCCCGAGCACCGCACGGTCGTCCCGGAGCGGTTGGTCGGCTACGGCCGCAACACCCAGACGGTGCGCCGCGACGTCGTGCTGGCCATCGACCAATCCGGGTCGATGGCGGCGAGTGTCGTGTACGCCTCGGTGTTCGGTGCGGTGCTCGCGACGATGCGGGCGCTGCGCACGTCGCTGGTCGTCTTCGACACCGAGGTGGTCGACCTCACCGACCTGCTCACCGACCCGGTCGACGTGCTGTTCGGCACCCAGCTCGGCGGCGGCACCGACATCAACCGGGCGCTCGCTTACTGCCAGACGCTGATAGCCCGTCCCGCCGACACACTGTTCGTGCTCATCTCCGATCTGTACGAGGGCGGCATCCGCGCGGAGATGCTGCGCCGTGTGCACGCCATGAAGGACGCGGGCGCGCAAGTACTGGTCCTGCTCGCGCTCTCCGACGACGGCGCACCGGCTTTCGACCACGACAACGCCGCCGCGCTTGCCGCACTGGGCGTTCCGGCCTTCGCCTGCACCCCCGACCGCTTTCCCGACCTGCTCGCGGTGGCGTTGGATCGCGGTGATGTCCAGTCATGGGCGGATGTGAACGCGGGAAAGCCGTGAGACCGTTCTACACTCGCGTCGAGTCTCGGCACGCTGGAGGGGAGCACGCATGTTGCGCCGTGGTGAGGTGTTCGCCGGCTACGTGATCGAGCGCGAACTCGGGCGCGGCGGCATGGGGGCGGTGTACGCCGCGCGCCATCCTCGGCTGCCGAAGACGACCGCGCTGAAGCTGTTGCATCGGGAGATGTTCGACGACGACGAGATCCGGCGGCGGTTCGAGCGGGAGGCGGATCTGGTCGCGCAGCTGGACCATCCGAACATCATCACCGTCTACGACCGCGGCATCGAGGACGAGCGGCTGTGGATCTCGATGCAGTTCGTGGACGGCCACGACAGCGCCGCGGTGGCGCCGAGCGCGATGTCACTGGAGCGCGCCGCGCAGATCGTCGTCCAGACCGCGGGCGCACTGGATTACGCGCATGCCCGCAGCGTGCTGCACCGGGACGTCAAGCCCGCCAACATCCTGCTTTCCCGCTCGGCGGGGGTCGGCGCGGGCTTCGACGAACGCGTGCTGCTGACCGACTTCGGCATCGCCAAACTGCTCGACGACACCGCGGGACTCACCCGCACCGGGAATCTGACCGCGACCCTCGCCTACGCCGCGCCCGAACAGCTGACCAACTCGCCGCTGGACCACCGCTGCGATCAGTACGCGCTGGCTTGCACGCTGTTCCGATTGCTCACCGGCGCAGGGCCTTACGACGCACCGAATCTCCCCGCGGTGCTCTACGGGCACATGCACGGTCCGATACCGTCGCCGCGCGCGGCGCGGCCGGACCTGCCCGCGGGACTGGACGCGGCGCTCGCCAGGGCGATGGCCAAGGATCCGAACGACCGATTCGATTCGTGCGGGGAATTCGCCGAGGCGGTCGTGCGCGCGCTGCGCGACAAGGGTTCCACCGCAGCGCCGGACACGCACGCCCGGCCCGCATCGAATCGGTCTCCACATTCGACGCCCGCGCGACCGGCCGCCCTCGCGCCGACCGAACCGCCCGCGCGGCCCGCGACGCCACCCGCCGTGACCATGCACGCGACCGCGTATCGCAGGCAGCTGCACACCCAGGACGACGTGGTGCACGGCTGCCTGCTCGGCTCCGCCATCGGCGACGCGCTCGGAGCACCGGTGGAAAACATGCTGCTGCACCACATTCGGCAGCGCTACGGGCCGCACGGCGTCACCGGCGCGCCGGACACCTACGAGGGCAGGATCTCCGAAGAGACACAGCTGACGCTGTTCACGGTGGAGGCCCTCGTGAAAGGCTCGGTGCGGGCGCGGTCGCGCGGCATCGGCGGCGCGACGCTCGGCATGATGCAGCAGGGTTTCCTGGTCTGGTTGCAGGGTCAGGGCGTCACCATTCCCGAGCAGAAGTTCCGCCCGCACAGCGCGCTGGGCGCGCATCCGGAATTGATGGGTCATCGCGGCACCGCGCACACCGCCACCTCCGCGTTGCAGAAGGCGGCGGCGCGGCGCGAGCCCGCCCGTCCGCTGGGGACCAGGACCGAGCCGATCAACGATTCCAAGGGCTGCGCCGCGACCGTGCGGGCGGCGCCGTGCGGCTTCGGCTACGCCGTCGACCGGGCGGGCGACGCGCTCGAGCATGTCTTCGAATTGGGTTGCGACGCAGCGGCACTCACCCACGGACATCCGAGCGGCTGGCTGCCCGCCGGTGCGGTCGCCGCGCTGATCTATCTGCTCGGACGCGGCGCGGAACTCGACGCCGCGCTAGACCGGGTCCGCGCCGAGCTGGCCCGCCACGAGCACCACGAGGAGACCTCGACGGCGCTCACCGCGGCCGTCGACTTGGCCGCCGCCACGGCGCGCCGGACGCAGACCATGCCGCAGCCGGAGGACTTCGACGCGCTCGGTCGCGGCTGGATCGCGCCGGAAGCGCTCGGCATCGCGGTGTACGCGGCGCTGTGCGCGCAGTCCGTCGGCGGGACGCCGGAGAAGATCTTCGGCAACGGAGTCCTGTTGGCCGTCAACCATTCCGGCGACAGTGACGCCACAGGCGCGCTGTGTGGCAGCATCCTCGGCGCCCGCCACGGCCGCGCCGCCATCCCCGGCCACTGGAGTGCCGGGCTGGACGCCGCGCCCGTCATCGAGCGGCTGGCGGCCGACTACTGCACCGAGTTCGGACCGAACCCACCGCGCAACGCGCACGGCGAGCCCCCGTTCGATTGGTACGCCCGCTATCCGGGATAGCGGGCGGCCGCTCTGGCAGGCCCTTGGATGGACCCTCCGCGGGCAGTGGTTCACGAACCTTCTTCACCCGCGATGGGGAGGTCAGGACAAACCTTTTCATAGTCGATGTCGGGCGAGACCCACTTGTTCCACGTCTCCCGGCTCATGTTGTAGGTCATCTTGGCGCACAGCTTGTCACGATCGAACGTCGACACCGGCCACATTCTGATCGTCTTGTCGGCACTCGCGCTCGAGATCCGTGTGCCGTCCGGTGTGAAGTCGACGTCCGAGATCATTCCTGCGTGCCCGATCATCGCGGGGCCGATCTGCCGCTGTGATTCCGCATCCCACAGCCGGACATTTCCGTCCACGCTGCCGGTCGCCAGTATCGTTCCGTCCGGACTGAACTCGACATCCGTCACCCAGCCGTCGTGCCTCATCGGATCACCGATCTGTTCCCCGGTGTCCACGTTCCACAACCGCACCGAGCTGTCGAAGTACCCGACGGCGAGCCGACGACCATCCGGGCTGAAGGCGATAGCGGAGACCCACCCCGCGCCCTCCATCGGCTTCCCGATCCGCAGGCCCGTCGTCGCGTCCCACAACCGCACCACCCAGTCCCGGCCCCCGGCCGCCAGTACCTTCCCATTGTCGCTGAGCTTCGCGGACATGACCCCCTCGGCCTCGTCCAGCGGCACGCCGATCGGCTGCATCGACGGCAGGTTCCACAGCTGGCCGGACGATTCCGTAAACGACACCGCTGTGCGGTCACCGTCGGTGAGAGCCACTTTCGTCTCGGGTGGGAAAGGAATCGGCGCACTCGCCGGCACACCGGTATTCGCATCCCACATTCGCAGATGGCTCTTGGTGATCGACACGAGTTGCCTGCCGTCGGCGCGGTAAGCGGCGCCCCCGAGGACGTCGCCGTGGACAACTGGACCTACCTGCTTGCCGGTATCGATCTCCGACTGGCTGATCGTTCCGTCCACCACGCTCGACATGATGCGCCTGCCATCCGGGCTGATCTCAACGCTGGTCACCGGGCCTTCACGATGCACGGTACCCGTATACCCAATCCATTCCCGCACGGTGGAATCGAGACCGCCGGAAATGATCCGGCGCCCGTCGGGATGAAACGCGACGCTGGTGACCGCGGATTCGTGGCCACGCAGCGTTTCACCGACCGGGCGACCGGACGCCACATCCCACGTCCGAACCGTCTTGTCATCGCTCGCGGAGGCGATTCGAGCACCGTCGTGGCTGAACGTCACCTGCTCGATCACCGCGGTATGTCCGCGGAGCGGTTCGCCGATCGGCAGGCGGGTGCGCCAATCCCAGAGCTGGATCGTCGCGTCAGAGCCCGCCGAGGCGAGGAGGGTGCCGTCCGGGCTGAATGCGATGCTGCTCACGTTGAACTGGCCGGTCGGGATCGCACCGACCGGCTGCCGCGATGCGCGGTCCCACAGGCGGATCGCGCCGTCCAGGCCACTCGAGGCGATCAGACCGTCGCCACCGGCTGCGACCGAGGCAACCTCTTTCTCGGATCCGGTCATCGGCTCGCCGATCGGTCGCTGCCTCTCGGCATCCCACAACCGCACTGTCTTGTCGATGCCTCCTGAGACGAGCACGCTTCCGTCGGCGCTGAACGCAACACTCGTCACTCCCCCAATGTGCCCACGCATGGGCTCGCCGATCGGGCGTTGCGTTTCGGCATCCCAAAGCCGGACCGTCCCGTCGCGGCCTACGGACACGATGCGCCTGCTGTCCGGGCTGAACGCGAGCTCGTTCACTTCGAGCTTGTGGCCGGTCATGAGTGCGCCGATTCGCCGCCATGTTCCGGCATCCACCAGCTCGATCGCGTCGCCCCGAGCGGCGGCGATCCGCTTGCCATCCGGGCTGATCTGCACGCTGGGTGTAGTGACGTCATTCAAGCCGTAGATCTTGGTGACGTTGCGGGTCTGATGGATCGCGTTGAGCACGGCGAAGCGGGCATCGGACTTCGACGGAAAGCTGCTGGCGGCCAAGGCCATCTGCATTCCGAACACATCGTCGCTCATGCCCGGCCACGATTCGGACAGCATGAGCTGAGATTGCGCGGCCAACGCCGTCGCCGACGTATCTCGGGCATTCGAGCGTGCCCGATCCTCCGCTCGCAGCGCCCGCACGAATCCGACCGCCGCCACCACCGCCACGACTACCACCACGATCAACGCCGCCCGCAGAATCCTCGACCGTTTGCGCAACACTCGGGCATACCGCTCCGCATCCTCCTTCGCGCGACTTTCCGCCGCTGCCAATGCCTCCGCCGCTTCCTGCCGGTCCCGGGCCGCCCTCAGCTCCGCCTCGCGGTGCTCCCGTTCCTCGGCGAGCAGTCGGTCCTCACGGTCGCGTGCGGCCGAGAGGAACTCCCGCACGTGGTCGAGCCGGTCCCGGAATCCCGGTTTGGCGGCCAGCGATTCGGCGTCTGCGAGCCTGCTGCCCGCCAGCAGCCACTCGTCGTTGCGCGCGTTGCGATCCCACGCGAGCGCGGCGCGCTCCAGATTGTCAGCGTCCTTCAGGTCGGCGGCTTCGATCCGCAACCATTCGGCGAGTGCGTCCCACTGCCGAAGCAGGCTTTCCAGGGCGACCTCGACAACGATCTCACCGTCGCGCTCGTCCCGAACGAGCAGCCGCCGGGTAATAAAACTCTCCAGCAACGGACGACTGGGCGCGGGCAGATCGAACCAGCGCGCGACCCGGCGCATCGGCTGGTCGTTGTCCTGGTTGACGGTAGCCAGCCACGGCACGAACGCCGTCCGCAGCACCGCGAGTTGCTGCTGCCGTACCGCGGGATCGGCGGCGAGCAGCTCGTCCACCTCGCTCTGCACGACGCGGCGCAAGCCGCCCATAGCCTCGTACTCGGCGAGAGTTATTTCGCCATCGCCGTAGTCCTGGTACAGGCGTGCGAGGGTCAGCGAGAGCAGCGGCAGGGTGTCCGCGCCGTGAGACCAGTCGTCGAGCAGCCGGTCCACGAGCTCCGGGGCAAAGGCCAGCCGGCTGCCCGCTTGCCGCGCCCGCCGCACAGGACCGCAGATGACTTCCTTGAACTGCGCCTGCGGCATGGGTTTCAGGTCGTCGAACAAGCGGGCCTCGACATCGGCCAGTTCCGACGCGGTCTGCAGCGGCTCGTACCTGTCGGCCCGGATGGTCGCGATGACGACGATCGACATCGCGATGCGCGAGTCGAGCAGCTCGCCCACGATGGTGAGCAACGCCCTGGCTTCCTCGTCGGCATCGACACCGAACAGCTCCTCGGCCTGGTCGACGGGAAGCACGAGAGTCGGCAGCTCCTTGCCGGTGGGGTCGACGATCCGCTCTTGCGCGGCGCGCTGGGCCTCGGCCAGCCAGGCCCGCACCCGTGCCACGTCGCGGATGCCGGCCTTGATGACACCCAGACCCGGCTGGTGCAGTCCCAGACCAACGCGCAGCCGGTGAATCGATTGCGCGAGGCCGCTGTCGCCGGTCAGGGCATAGCGCTGCGGCCGCACGATTCCGGCGGGCAGGTAGTGGCGATCGTCGCGCTGCAGGCGCGGCAACAAACCCGCGCGCAGGAACGACGACTTCCCCACCCCCGACGGCCCGAGCACGACGAACAGCTGACCGACACCCGAGTTCCGAAGCGCTCGTATGGCAGTGAGCGCCCGGCCGATCTGGGCGTCGCGGCCGAAGTACACCGCGGCGTCCACCGCTTCGAGCGGCTGCCAGCCGCGGTAGGGCGCCCGTTCCGGGTCGTCGGGCGGCGGCCAGGCGAACGTATCCGCTCCGATGCCCGCCGCCCACAGGCCGTCGCGCAGGCGCAGCAGGCCTTCGGTGCGGAACTCGACCGGCGGACCGTCGTCGACGGAGATCGACGTCTGCGGCCCCGCACCGAACAGATCACACCGCTGCCATTCACTGGTGATGTCCCGGCCCTTCAGCGGCTGCAGTCGAACCGCGAAGATCGGCTTACCCAGGGATTCGGCATATCGATACTCGGCCTTGCACTCGTGCGAGGCATCCCAGTGGTCGGAAACCAAGCAGATGACCGCCTCGCAGCGCTCGTTCGCTCGCCGCAGAGCGTCCTTCCAGCGGACACCCGCGGGGATCCCGGTGCGCCGATCCAGATCGAGGAAGATCTCGTCGGCGAGACCCGGATCCGCCTCGACGAGCCACGCCTTCAGCGCGACCGCTTGCCGCGTGTCCCGGCTCGAATGACTCAGGAAGACCCTGGACATACCGAAAGCATGCGGCGCGGCGGCGCGCGGCGCGCGAGTAATCGACTACTCGCCTTGGCGGTAGCAACCGTGCCGCAATCTGCGGGACGCGCCTGGCTCGGAAGCCGGGCTAGATGTCCGCGATGGCGGCCAGCGGCGGGGTGCGCGCGGCCCGGATGCCCGGCCACAGGGCGGCCAGTACGCCGACTACCGCCGAGGAGATCAGCACCGAAGTCAGCTGGCCCCAAGGGATGTCGATCTGGTCGATGCCCAAATCCCGCAGTGTGCGCAGGAATCCGACGCCGAGACCGATGCCGAGGATCACCCCGACGATCGCGCCGAACACCGCGATCAGCATCGACTCCAGATAGATGGTGCGGCGCACCTGCGAGCGCATGGTGCCGACGGCGCGCAGCATGCCGATCTCCCTGCGCCGCTCCACCACCGAGAGCGCCAGCGTGTTGATGATGCCGAGGATCGCGATCACCACGGCCAGCGCGAGCAGGCCGTACAGGATGGCGAGCAGGGTGTTGATCTGTTGGCCCTGCGCGCCCTTGAACTGTTCGCGGTCCTGCACTTGGACCACCGCGAACTGATCGGTCGCCTTCTCCAGGTCGGTGCGCATCGCCGCCAGGTCGACGCCAGGCTTCGCGGTGACGAGCACGTAGAAGTTGTTCCTGAACGCGGGCGGGGTCACCTCTTCGAAGATCGGGGGCGGCACCACAAGGTCGGCGAGCAGCGGCGTGTTCTTGTAGACGCCCGCGATGGTGACGGGGACCTTCTGGTTCCGGTCCAGCGTGGTCAGCTCGATCTGCTGACCCGCTCGCCAACCATGTTCGGACGCCTTGTCTTTCGAGACCATGATGGCGCGCTCGCCGAGCGTGTCGGTGCCGTCGAGAACTTCGTAGTTCAGTGCCCGGTCGATCGGTCCGTCGGGCGCGACGCCCTGCATCCGATCGCCACCGGCCTGCACGGCCACGCCGCGGAAGCCGACCACCTCGTCCGCCTCCGGCACCGCGGCGCGCACCGCGTCGGGCACCCCCAGCGGTAAACCGATCAGCGACTGCTGCGGGCCCGTGAGCACGTACTCGGACTCGACGCCCTTGTCGACCAGCACCCCGATGCTGGCCTTGGCCGACGACCCGAGCATGCCGATGGCCGACACCAGCATCAGGCCGAGGGTGAGGGCGAAAGCCGTCGCGGCCGTGCGGCGCGGGTTGCGCATGGCGTTGTTGCGCGCCATCCGGCCGATCGGCCCGAACGGACGGATCAGCACCCCGAGGCCGCCGACTACCGGGCGGGAGATCGCGGGCGCGGCGAGCAGCACGGCCAGGATCAGCGCCAGCGCGCCGACACCGACAGTCGAGGCCGCGCTGCCACCGGTCGAGCGGGCGCCGAGCGCCACCAGCACCACGCCGAGCACCCCGAGCGCCGCGCCGAACGCGGTGCGGACCCGCAACGACTCTCCCGCGGACGCGTATTCCTCCCGCATGGCTTCCACCGGCGGGATTTTCGCCGCCCTGCGGGCGGGGGCGTAGGCGCTGATCACGGTGACGACGACACCGACGACCAGCGCGACCACCGCCGTGCGCGGCAGCACCGCCATGGAACCGGTGGGCAGGCCGAGGTCGAAGGCGTTGAGCACCGCGGAGAGTCCGAACGCGAGGCCGATGCCCGCCGCAAGACCGATCGCGCTACCGAGCAGGCCGATGACCAGCGCCTCGGCCACGACCGAGCCGCCGACCTGCCCGCTGCTCGCGCCGACCGCGCGCAGCAGCGCCAGCTCGCGCAGCCGCTGCGCGACGATCATCGAGAAGGTGTTGTAGATGATGAACGTGCCGACGATCAGCGCGATCGCGCCGAACGCGAGCAGGAAGTAGTTGATGAAGTTCAACGCTTGGGAGACCTGGGCTTTCAGGTCCTCGCGTACCTGTTCGCCGTTCTGCACCTTGAAGCCGGGCAGCGCCGCGGCGATACGGTCGCGCAGCTCGTCGCCCGAGCCTTCCGCCGCGATATCGATGAAGGCCACGTGCGAGCCGTCGGTGAACAGCTGGCGGGCCTGCGCGTCGGAGAACAGCACGCCGATGAAACCGCCGGTGTCGGAGGGCACCTCGTAGATGCCGGTGACGGTCACGTCGATCACCGGACGCTGCTGGGTGCTCTGCGACGGGATCAGGACCTTGGTCTTGTCACCGACCTTCAACCCGGCGCGCTCCGCGCCGCCGCTGTTGAGTGCGACCTCGCCCGCGGCGGCAGGCGGCACGCCCTCGAGAAAGGTCTCCGGCTCGGCGACCGCGCGCTCCGGCGGAATGTAGGACTGGCCCCAGCTCGGCACGCCGCCGGTCTGCACCGGCTTCTTACCCTCCGGGTCGAGCACCACCAGCGGACCATCCACGCTCGGCGCGACCGCGCGCACGCCCTCCATCTGCGAGACCATGTCCACCACGCCGAGCGGAACGCCGAAGGACTGCTGCTCCTTCGGGCTCACCCGCACGTCGACGCCCTTGGCCTGGCTGGCGAACAAGCCGTCGAACGTGCGCTGCAAAGTGTCGGTGAAGACGAACGATCCGGCTATGAAGGCGGTGCCGAGCACGACCGAGAGCAGCGTCAACGCCAGCCGGACCTTGTGCGCGGCAAGGTTGCGCAGCGCGACCTTCCGCATCGGGCTGCCCGACGTCGTATTCACGCCTGCTCCAGCGACTTCATCCGGTCCAGCACCGATTGCGCGGTGGGATCGCGCAGTTCGGACACGATACGGCCGTCGCCGAGGAAGATCACCCGGTCGGCGAAGGACGCCGCGTGCGGCTCGTGGGTGACGATGACGACCGTCTGACCGAACTCGTCCACCGCGGCGCGCAGGATGGACAGCACCTCTTCCGAGGCGCGCGAATCCAGGTTGCCGGTCGGCTCGTCGCCGAAGATGATCTCGGGCTTGCCCGCCAGGGCCCGCGCGCAGGCCACTCGCTGCTGCTGGCCGCCGGACAGTTCGCTGGGCCGGTGGTCGAGCCGGTCGCCGATACCGAGCCGCTTGATCACCGTGTCGAGCCAGTCCTCGTCGGCCTTGCGGCCCGCGATGTCCAGCGGCAGCGTGATGTTCTCCAGCGCGGTGAGCGTGGGCACCAGGTTGAACGCCTGGAAGACGAAGCCGATGCGGTCGCGGCGCAGGCGGGTCATCTGCTTGTCGGTGAGGTCGGTCAGATCGGTCTCGCCGATGCGCACGGTGCCGGAGCTGGCGCTGTCCAACCCGGCCAGGCAGTGCATCAGGGTCGATTTGCCGGAGCCGGAGGGCCCCATGATCGCGGTGAACTCCCGTCTCGCAAACTCCACCGAGACGCCGTCCAGCGCCTTGACCCGGGTATCACCCGACCCGTACACCTTGGACAGGTCGACGGCCCGCGCCGCGATTTCGGACGGAGCCACCGTCTCGGCGGTATCGGCCCCCACAGCTTGCGAAGTCATGCCCTCCAGTCTGTCTGCGAACCCCGCCCTGCGCCATCAGGGATTCCCCCGAATACCCGGGTCGTATGCCCTGCCCGCGGCCCAACGCAGCGGCGCGGACCGCCACCACTCTTCAGCTCGTCGAAACTGCTGGTGCTCGCACTGTAGAGGAGATAGGACGAGCGATCCGGATCATAGAGGAAAGTCTTCGCCATCTCTGCCTCCATCGAACGATCAACCGGTACCTCGGCGTCGCTCTCGGGGCCAGCCCAGTCGACGCAGCCGGACGAAGTCCGTCCGAAACCGCGCGTGGCCGGAACGAAGGCGGAGATACGCCTATTTCAGGATCAAAAGGGCGGATTTCTCTATGCGGTCGGCGATTTCGGAGTACGAGGCGTAGCCCATGCCCGCGCGGACGAGGGCGCCCGCGTAGAGGAGTTCGAGGGATTCGACGACGTCGGGGTCGGCGTCGGGGCCGAGGGCCCGCAGGACGCGTTTGCGGATCTCGGCGCCGATGCGGTCGCGCAGGTGCGCGACGTCGGGGTCGCGGCCGAGCAGGGCGCTGGTGACGGCGCCGGAGAGTTCCTGTTCGTCGGCGACGAGCATGGCGATGTTGCGCAGCTCGGCGACGACGCGAGCGTGCGGGTCGTCGGATTCGCTTGCCGGGGACGGCGAGGCGATCAGGCGACGCCAGAAGATCTCCGCGACCAGGTGTTCCTTGGAGGAGAAATAGGTGTAGGCCGTGGCGGTGCCTACCCCGGCGGCCGCGGCGACCAACCGGATGGTCATGCCGGCGAAGCCCTCGCGGGCCAGCACCTCCACGGCCGCCTTGGTGAGCTTGTCGACAGTGTCGGCCTGTTTCCCGCTGAGGCGACGCCGGGTCGCCTCCAGCATGATGGAATCACCTTCGGACATGTGTCCAGACACTATCAGCCTCTGTTCAATTCTTGGCGGCTGCCACCCCGGCCCGGCGGCCGTAGAAGCTGCCGTCGCCGAGCGAGGCCCCGCTGACATACCCACCCGCGCACAACCCCGAGGTGCAGCGCCCAGCGGCATACAGCCCGGCGATCGGCTCACCGGAGACGTGCAGCACCCGCGAGTCCAGATCGGTGCGCAGACCGCCGAGGGTGAACCCCGCCGTGAAGTTGCGCATGTCGAAGGCCGCCAACGGGGTGCCGATCGGGCGCACCCATTCCGGCTTCTTGCCGAGCAGCGGATCCTTGCCCTCGGCCGCGTGCCGGTTGTAGGTCTCGACCGTGGATTGCAGCGCCCTCTCCGGAAGTCCCATCTCCGCCTCCAACTCGGCGACCGATTCCGCCGCCCAGGTCGGCGGCTGCCGGAAGAACGGCGTCGACGTCACCGTCTTCAGCGCCTCCTCATAGGACGCCTCGTCGATCACCAGGTACGCCTGGTTCTCCTGCTGGATCAGCGTGGCCTGCCCGATCCGGCCCGGATAAGTGTCCTCCGGGATGTAGCGCTGGCCGCGCCCGTTCACCAGGATGCCGCGCACCAGCAGCTGCGGGTCGCCGAAGAAGGCGACCTCGGTGGCGTCCATGTGGGCCAGGTCGGCGCCGAGCGCCTGCGCCACCCTGATACCGATGCCGTCGTGCTCCTCGATCGCGGCGGCCGGCCTGCCGATCAGGCGCGGCGCGTACCCCTCCACCATCTGCGCGGCATAGGCGAAGCTGCCCGTGGCGAGCACGACGCCCCGCTCGGCGCGCACCGCGACCTCCTTGCCGAAATGCGCGGCGACCACGCCGACCACCCGATCGTCGTCGTCCACGATCAGCCGCCGGATGCGGGTGTCGTATTCGACTCGCACGCCGAGGCTTTCGGCGGTCTCGGCGAGCGGCTTCATGAGCATGTAGCCGCCGCTGCGCTGCCCGATCCGCTTGTCGGCGTACTGCGGAACGTGTCCGCGCGGCGCGGGTGTGGCCAGGGTGTTGAACGGCGCGGCGTTCTCGCCGCCGGAGTACATCAGGCCCTCGTCGTGCGGCGGCTCCCAGCCTGGCTCGCCCCAGAACGCCTCGCGGAACGGCACGCCGCAGGCGACCAGCCAGTTGTAGTGCTCGACGCTGTTGCGGCAGTAGTCGGCGATCTTGGCCGCGTCGACGCCGGGGCCGAGCGCGGCGAGCAGGAACTTCTCCATGTTCTCCGGGCTGTCCTCGAAGCCGAGTGCCCGTTGCAGCGGCGTGCCGCCGCCGAGGTAGATGAACCCGCCCGCCATCGCCGCCGCGCCGCCCCAGCCGCCGGAGCGTTCCAGGATCAGCACCTCGGCTCCGGCCCGCGCGGCCTCGATGGCGGCGCACACGCCGGCGATGCCGTACCCCGCGACGACGACATCGGCGGCGTGCCCCCATTCGGAGACTTGGCTGGCACGCAGTGGACGGATGGACTTGGCGTCGGTCATGGCTTCGCTTCCTCGGGCTGTCAAGAGTTCTCGGGCTGGTCGGCGGCGGCGCGCTCGGCTCTGGCGGCCTTCTTCTGCTGTGCCACGATTGTTCCCACCAGCAGGTCGAGTTTGGTGCCGTTCGGCCAACCCACGTAGTGGCACAGGAACAGCGCGATCTCGTGCAGCTGCTCCTCGGTGAGCTCCGCGTTGCGCAACGCGGCGCCGATCTGGATGCCCGCGGTGTCCATCAACCCCTGCGCGGTCAGCGCGCCGAGCAGCAGCAGGCGGCGGTCGCGCACGGTGAGGCCGGGACGCGACCACACGTTCGCGAAGAGGTGATCGGCGGTCATCGCGAAGTGGTCGCCGGGGTACTCCTGGAATTCGGTGCCGTAGACCTCGGCCATCTTGGCCAGCCCGCGCTGCCGGACGGTGTCGGATCCGTTGTCGGTCATGGATTCTGCCTTTCGAAGGTGTTGTCGCCGACGCCGAGACCGGGACCGAGGCGCTCCAGCGCCAGGCGGGCCAGCGGCAAGTCGAGATCCAGCCGGTCGCCGAGTTCCAGCGCAAGACCGAGGTCCTTCTCGCCGAGGTCGCGCACGTGGCGCAGGATGGGCAGCCAGAAGTCGTCCGGCTCGATCGGCGCGGTGCGGTCGCGCAGCATGATGGCGCCGGGGCCGCCGGTCACCGCGTCGGAGTGCCGGACGATCTTGCCCAGGGTGATGATGTCGAGTCCCGCGGCCTCGGCCAGCCGTTGCGCCTCGCTCGCCGCGCTGAACGCGACGAAGTGCAAGAGGTTGCGCGCCAGCTTCATTCGCGTCCCCGCGCCCACCTCGCCCGCGTGCACGACGAGATCGGCGAAACAACCGAAGGGCTCGCGCACCCGCTCGAACGCCGTCGCGCTACCGCCGATCATGACCGCGAGCCGACCCATTGTGGCACCGGGTCCGCCGCCGCTGACGGGTGCGTCGATGAGGTCGATGCCGTGTTCGGCGCAGCTGACCGCCAGGTCCTCGGCGGTCCGGTCGGCGATTGTGGAATGCACCGCGATCACGGTCCCCCGCGCGGCGGTGCCCGACAGCTCGGTGACCACGGCGCGCACTTGCGCGTCGTCGAGCACCGCGACGCAGACGATGTCGGCCGCCGCGGCGATATCGGTGATCGAATCCGCCACCGCCGCACCGGCTTCGGCGAACGGGCGTACCGCCTCGGGCCTGGTGTCGCACACCGTGAGCCCACCCGGCCAGGACAGCAACCGCTGGGCCATCGGCGCGCCCATGTTGCCGAGGCCGATGAATCCGACGCGTAGCGGTGCGTTCATGAGCGGAAGATCTGTCCGCCGTCGACGTTGAAGATCTGCCCGGTGACCCACGCCGCGTCGTCGGAGAGCAGGTACAGGCAGGCGCCGACGAGATCCTCCGGCGTGCCCATGCGTTTGAGCGGCAGCCGCTTGATCATGTCGTCCACGATGACGCCCGGTGTCACCGTCTTGGTCGCCTCGGTGTCGATGGGTCCCGGCGCGATGGCGTTGATCCGGATCTTCGATGCGCCCAATTCGAAGGCCAATTGCTGGGTGAGTCCGTTGACGCCGACCTTGGCCAGGCCGTAGAAGCCGGAGTACACCCAGGCGGCGGTGGACGACTGGTTGACGATCGAGCCGCCGCCCGCGCGCACCAGGTGCTGGAACACCGCCCTGGTCATGTTGAGCGCGCCGTCCATGTTCACCGACATGAACTTCTTGTAGTAGTCCCACGGCACGGTGAGCAGCAGGTCGAGTTTCATCTCGCCGTAGATGGCGGCGTTGTTGACCAGGTGGTTGATCGCGCCGAACTCGCCGACGGTGAATTCGGCCAGCGCCGAGGCGGATTCGGGATCGGCGACGTCGACCTCGCCGAACACGGCGGTGCCGCCCGCCGCCGCGATCTCGGCGGCGACGGTCTTGCCGCGCTCGACATTGCGGTCGGCCACAACGACTTTGGCGCCCTCATCGGCCAGCGCTTTGGCGTACACCGCGCCGATGCCCTGAGCGGCGCCGGTGACGATGACGGATCTTCCTGTGAATCGTCCCATGGGGTCGGCTCCTCCACATCTGTGCCGATCGGATTGCCGTCCAGCGGGTTTCAGCCCGCGGTGGCGATCAGCTTGGTTTCCAGGTATTCCTCGAAGCCGGCCACGCCCATCTCGCGGCCGATGCCGGACTGCTTGTAACCGCCGAACGGCGCGTCGGCGGAGTACCACACGCCGCCGTTGACGCTGAGCGTCCCGGTCCGCACCCCCTCGGTGACGCGCCGGATTCGTTCCGGGTCGACGCCCCACACCGAACCCGACAACCCGTAGGGGGAATCGTTGGCGATGCGGATGGCGTCGTCGTCGCCGTCGTGCGGAATGATCACCAGCACCGGCCCGAAGATCTCCTCGCGCGCGACGGTCGCACTGTTGGGCAGGTCGGCGATCAGCGTCGGCTCGACGAACCAGCCGCGCTCCCGCCCCTCCGGCCGACCGCCGCCGACCACGATCCGCCCGCCCTCGGCCCGCGCCGTATCCAGGTAGCCGAGCACCCGATCGCGTTGGCGACGCGAGATGAGCGGCCCGCAGACGGTGCCGGGTTCGGTGGGATCGCCCGGCTTCAGCCGTCCCATGGTGGCCGCGGCCACCTGCACCGCCTCGTCGTAGGACGCGCGCGGCACCAGCAGCCGGGTGGTGAGCGCGCACCCCTGTCCGGCGTGGACGCACACCGAAAATGCCGCGACGCCAACGGCTGCGGCGATATCGGCGTCATCGAGCACGATGAACGCGGACTTGCCGCCCAGCTCGAGGAAGGTCTTCTTCAGCGTCGGCGCGGCGGCGGCCATCACCAGCCTGCCGGTCTGCGTCGAGCCGGTGAAGCTGATCAGATCCACCCGCGGATCCACCGAAAGATGGGCGCCGAGACCGTGATCGGACGAGGTCACGATGTTGACCACGCCGGGCGGTATGTCGGTCTGTTCGGCGATGATCGCGCCGACCGCCGCCGCGCACCACGGAGTATCGGGCGCGGGCTTGAGCACCGCCGTGTTTCCGGCCGCGAGCGCGGGACCCAGTTTGGCGAAACCGATCTGGTGCGGGAAGTTCCACGGGATGATGGCGCCGACGACGCCGACCGGTTCGCGGCGCAGCGTCCGGCGCGTCTTGATGCCCATCGGCTCGGCGACGCCGAGATCCGTTTCCCACTCGTAGTTCTCGGCCAGCCCGGCCGCGAATGCCAGATCCGCGATCGGCCCCTCCAATTGCGGGCCTTTGGTGAGCATGACGGGCGCGCCCGCCTCGGCGACGGTGATCTCGCGCAGTGCCTCGACCTCGCCCTGCAACGCGACCCGCAGCTGTTCCAGGCACCGAGCGCGGAAGGCGTGGTCGCGGGACCACTCGGTGTCGTCGAAGGCGGTGCGCGCGGCGGCGATCGCGGCGTCCATATCGGCGGCGTTCGCGTTCGCGGCGAGGCCGACGACTTCCTCGGTCGCGGGGTTCACCGTCTCGAACACGCCGTCGCCGCCCTGGCGGAGTTTGCCGTCGATCAACAGGCGCGCACCGTCGGCGGGCAGGAGACTGCTCATGGTTGCTCCGATACTGTCCGGACAGGTGTACGGAATATAGTCCAGTCACACTCCGGCTTGCAAGAACATGTTTCACTATCGACGACCGAATCGCCGTGAGAACAGATCGCGAATACCGCCGATCCGTTGTCTCGATATTCGAGCGCTGGTACTGTCCAGACACATGTCCAGCTATGTGTCTTCGCGGACGGTGCTCAGCGCTGTCCAGCGTGAGAACTCGTTACGGATCAATCGGAGATCACCATGACGGCAGCCTCGCTGGAACCGCTGACCTTCGACCCGTACGACTACCGCTTCCACGACGATCCGTACCCCACCTACCGGAGGCTGCGGACCGAGGCACCGCTCTACCACAATCCCGACCTGGATTTCTGGGCGCTCTCCCGGCACGCCGACGTGACCGCCGGGTTCCGCGACGCGACCCGGCTCTCCAGCGCGAACGGCGTTTCGCTCGACCCGGCCGCGTGGGGCCCGCACGCGCACCGGGTGATGTCCTTCCTCGCCATGGACGACCCCCGGCACATGCGGATGCGCAAGCTGGTCTACAAGGGCTTCACCCCGCGCCGGGTGGCAGAAATGGAAGACCGCATCCGCGAAATCACCCTCAGCTACCTGGAACCCGCACTGGTACGCGAAAGCATGGAGTGGATCGAGGATTTCGCGGGCAAGCTGCCGATGGACGTGATCTCGGAGCTGATGGGCGTCCCGGAGCAGGACCGCGCCGAGATCCGCCGCCTCGCCGATCTCGTCGTACACCGCGAAGACGGCGTGCTCGACGTGCCGATGCCCGCGGTGGACGCCTCGATCAAGCTGTTCGGCTACTACACCGACCTGGTCGCCGAGCGCCGCCGCGCACCCGGCGACGATCTCGTCTCCGCGCTGCTGGACGCCGTCATCGACGGCGATCGGCTCAGCGATCAGGAGATCATCGGCTTCATGTTCCTGATGGTGGTCGCGGGCAACGAGACCACCACCAAACTGCTCGGCAACGCGCTGTACTGGGCGGCGCGATATCCCGGCGAGTACGCGAAGGTGGTGGCCGACCCCGGCCTGGTGCCGGACTGGGTGGAGGAGACGCTGCGCTACGACACCTCCAGCCAGATCGTGGCGCGCACCGCCGTCGTCGATCTCGACTACCACGCGGCGACGATCCCGGCGGGCGCGAAGGTGCTGCTGCTGATCGGTTCGGCCAACCGCGATTCCGCGGCCTTCGACGACGCCGACACCTACCGGATCGACCGGCCGGACAAGGGCAAGCTCGCCAGTTTCGGTGCGGGCGTGCACTTCTGCCTCGGCGCGCACCTGGCGCGCCTGGAAGCCGTTGTGGCGCTTCGTGAATTCGCCGCAAGGGTGCCCGCCTATCGCGTCGTCGACAGCGGAATCGTGCGCGTGCACTCGACCAATGTCCGCGGCTTCGCCGCGCTTCCCCTGACCGTGGAGAGGTAGATGCCCCGTTACGAACCCCACCCCGCCCGCAGGCCCTCGCTGATCGCGGGCGCCTCCTCCGGAATCGGCGCCGCGACCGCACTCGCGCTCGCCGAGCTGGGCCATCCGGTCGCCCTAGGCGCGCGGCGCGTCGACCTTTGCGAGGAGCTGGCGGCCAAGATCCGCGCCGACGGCGGCGCGGCCTTCGCCCACCGGCTCGACGTCACCGACGCGGACTCGGTCGACGAGTTCGTCACCGCCGCCGAGCGGGAACTCGGTCCCGCCGAGATCCTGGTGTCCGGCGCGGGCGATATCGAATTCTCGCTGGTGCAGGAGATGGATCCGGAACGATTCCTGCACCAGGTCGAGGTGCACCTGGTCGGCGCGCAGCGACTGGTGCACCGCGTAGTGCCAGGCATGCTCGCCAGGCGGCGCGGTGACGTGGTGCTCATCGGGTCCGACTGCGCGCCCGAGCCCCGGCCCCGCACCGGCGCCTACAGCGCGGCCAAGGCCGGGCTGGAGGCGATGGCGGTGCAGTTGCGAATGGAATTGGAGGGCAGCGGGATTCGCGCCTCGGTGGTGCGGCCAGGCCCCACGCTGACCAACATGGGCATGAACTCGACACCGGAGGTCGTCGGACCGTTGCTCGAGGACTGGAAGGTGTGGGGTTTCGCCAGGCACCCGCACATGCTGCGGGCCGGCGATCTCGCGGCGGCGGTGCTTGCCGTGGTGACGGCGCCGCGCGGGGCGCACCTGGTGCTCGTCGAGGTGCAGCCGGAGGCGCCGCTCCGTCCGATACCCGGCGCCACGGAGCCCAACCTCTAGCGGTGCCGCGCCAGAAACCAGCGCCGTCGACCGATCACCGAGAACTCTAGGTGAGACAATAAGAACGTGTTCTAATTTCATACCGAGGGACGCGCCCGGCGCACCGCGGGCGCGCGTCGCAATCGCACGCCTTGGAGACACCCATGAGCACAATCCACGCCACGGACGAGTCGACGGCGACTCTGCCGCCCCGGATCACGGCGGAACTGATCGCACGCCTGACCGGCATGGTCGCCGCCGGGTCCGGCGCGGATGCCCGTCCGCCGTTTCCGATGACCGAGGTCTACACCGGCGCCCACGTCGGCGACCTGCCGCAATCCCGGCCCGAGGACATCACCGAGGCCTTCGCCACCGCCCGTGAGGCGCAGCGGGAATGGGCGAGCTGGCCGCTGCTCCGCAGGCTCGCGGTGTTCGAGCGGGCACACGAGCTGTTCCTGCGGGAGGGCGAGACGATCGCCGACCTCGTCCAGATCGGCTGCGGCAAGACCCGGCGCATGGCGCTCGAGGAATCCTGCGACGTGCCGATGGTGATCAGCCACTACCTGAAGACCGCGCGCCGGGTGCTGCGGCCACGGCGGCGCGGCGGACCGATCCCCCTGGTGACCGCCTCGTTCGAGGAGCACCGACCCAAAGGCGCGGTCGCGGTGATCGCGCCGTGGAACTTCCCCTTCGCCATCGCGCTCTCCGATTCGGTGCCGGCCCTCATCGCGGGCAACGCCGTAGTGCTCAAGCCAGACAACAAGACCGCGCTGTGCGCGCTGTTCGGCGTCGAACTGCTGTATCGGGCGGGCTTGCCGCGCGGGCTGTTCCAGGTCGTCTGCGGCACCGGACCCGACGTGGGTCCGACGCTGATCGGCGGCTCCGATTTCGTCATGTTCACCGGTTCCACCGCTACCGGGCGGCTGGTCGGCGAGCAGGCAGGTCGCCACCTCATCGGATGCAGCCTCGAGCTCGGCGGCAAGAATCCGATGATCGTGCTGGACGACGCGAATCTCGACGACGCGATCGCGGGCGCGGTCTTCGCGGTGTTCGGCAACTCCGGCCAGGCGTGTATGCACATCGAGCGGATCTACGTGCACGAGCGGATCCACGACGAATTCCTGCGCCGCCTGGTCGCGGCGGCCGAGGAGCTCGGGTCGAAGATCGGCGCCGCCTACGACTACGCGCCGGAATTCGGCTCCCTGGTCTCGGCCGACCAGCTGGCCAGGGTGGCCGAACACGTGGACGACGCGCGCGCGAAGGGCGCGACCGTGCACACCGGTGGCCGCGCGCGCCCCGACATCGGGCCATCCTTCTACGAGCCGACCGTGCTGACCGGCGTCACCCCCGACATGGTCCACGCGACGGCGGAGACCTTCGGGCCGGTGGTGAGCGTCTATCCGTTCCGCGACGACGCCGAGGCCGTCCGCCTCGCCAACGACACGGACTATGGGCTCAATGCCAGCGTGTGGACAACCGACCTGGCCAGGGGCAGGCGGATCGCGGACCGGCTCGAGTCGGGCAACATCAATATCAACGACGGCTTCGTCGCCACCTACTCCGCCAAGGCCACACCGTCCGGCGGCGTGAAGCAGTCCGGCGTCGGAACCCGGCACGGCGACCAGGGCTTGCTGAAGTACACCGACACGGTGAACATCGGCGTGGTGAAAGTCCAGGTCTTGGCCGCCCGCGCCCGGCTGCCCTACGCGATGCAGGTCAAGACCACCCTGGCCACGCTGCGGCTGATGCGGCGAACACGGCTGCGCTGAACCGGACCGGGCCGCGCCGGACGGCCCTTTCGCCCTGGCTCGTCCGCCGCGCCGATCCGGTAGCGTGGCGCTCGGGGTGGACCCACCGAATCACAGAATTGGCAGGTGCGAGACGAGTGAGCATTCGGGATATTCCGCTACAGACCCTGATCGGTGCGCCGACGACGCTGGCCGAGCTGGCCGGTGACCAAGCGGTGCTGCTGGTCAATGTGGCGTCCAAATGCGGTCTGACGCCGCAGTACTCGGCGCTGGTCGAGCTGCAGCGGACCTACGGCCAGCGCGGGTTCACCGTGATCGGCGTGCCGTGCAACCAGTTCATGGGCCAGGAACCCGGTTCGGCCGAGGAGATCCAGGAGTTCTGCTCCACCACCTACGGCGTCGACTTCCCGCTGCTGGAGAAGACCGAGGTGAACGGCGAGAACCGGCACCCGCTGTACCAGGAGCTTGTCGAAACCGCCGACGCCGAGGGCGCGGCAGGCGACATCCAGTGGAACTTCGAGAAGTTCCTCATCGACCGGGACGGCAAGGTGGCGGCGCGGTTCCGCCCGACCGTGAAACCCGAAGACCCGGCGGTGGTTTCGGCCATCGAAGCGGTGCTCTAGAACCCGTCGTGCGCGGCCCGCTTTCGTGAGCCGCGCACCGCACCGGGTCCGGTCCCGCGCGGGCGGGCTGCCCGCTGACGGCGCGTCGCCAATACAGCTCCGCTCGCGACAAGTCTCGGATACCGCTCCGCTAGCGGCGAGTCGCCCGTGCCGCTCTCAGCGCCGCGGTGAACCAGTCGAAGATCTCGGCGAGTTCCTGCGGTGCGGGCCACCCGTTGACGGCGGCCACGAGCCGCCAATACCGCTCCACCCGTGCGTCGTTGGCGACCGTCAGCCGCTCCAGCAGCCAGCAGCGCAGGTCGGCGTCGTCGGCGCGGCCGAAGGTGCGGGCGTAGCGCGCGGTCAGCTCGTCGACCACCTCGGCCGCCCCGGGCGCGTCCGGAGCCGTGCCCGCGGCAAGCGCCGCCCCGACCTGGTCGCGCACGGCCTCGGTCAGTTCGTGGTGGAGGCCGGTGGTGTCGCCGTTCGCGCGCTCGCGAGCCTGGTACTCGGCCATCCGCCGCACGGCCGCGCGGAAATCCGCGTCCTGGACCAGTTCGGCCAATTCCATCCATGCTCGAACCTGTTCGGGCGTGGGATCTTCCGGCAGGTCGGGCACCGTCGCGCGGAGCAGTTCGACGAGCTCGGGATTCGCGTCGACACCGCCGAAGGCGTCGTCGACGAAGTCGTGGACGATCCTGCGGCGCTCGGCGTCGGTGAGCGTGGCCAGTCGGTGCATGGTGTTCATCTCCTCGGTGTCGGTGGCCCGCTGCGCGACCGCGCGCAACACCGCCCGCCGCTGCCGCAGGATCCGGATCTGGAGGTCGAGCGCGTCGGCGTGGGCCGCCGCCACCTCGGGCACGGTGCGTTCCCGCGCCAGCACCTGGCGCACGGTGTCCAGGTCGAGGCCGAGGGCGCGCAAGGTGCGGACCAGTTCCAGGCGGGCGATGGCGTCGGAGTCGTAGCGGCGGAAGCCGTTCGGGCCGATGGCGGACGGCGCGACGATTCCTCGATCGGCGTAGAAGCGGATGGTCTTGACCGTCAGGCCGGTTCGTCGCGCCACCGCGCCGATCGGGAGAAGCGTGTCGTCGTCCATGTCCGACAGCCTGGCGTCTCCCCTTGATGGAGAGGCAAGTCCGGGATCCGGCGCGTTCAACTCAGCGGTGCGGTGCGCCACCAATCCATGAATTCCTCCTGGGTGGCGATGAACCCGACGCTGTACATCAGGAAGCTCTCCCGCTTTTCGGAGCCAGTGAATACGGTGATCATGCGGGGGCGCTTGGCGGCGGGATGGCCGTGGAGCAGGTAGTTCGTATAGGTCTCGCGGCCGTGCTCGGCGGTGGAGCGGACGTGGCCGGGCAGCGAACCGACGGCGGCCTGCACGTCCTCGGGCGAGCGGTAGACGAACAGCTCGTAGCTGGCCTTGTTCGGGCCGCCGAAGCAGTACCAGTACGCGGTCCAGGTGCCGAAATCCGGTGCGCCCGCGTCCATCGCGTTCGCCGAACCCTCCGGTTTGGCGAAGCAGGTGGCTCCGTTGTGACCGGGGCCGGTGTGCACGACGTCGTCCTTGTCGACCTCGGGGGTCATGCCGGGGAATGCCTTGCTGATCGACGCGATGTCGTCCACGAGAGAGTCGGACTCGTCGTATTTCTCCGAGGTGGTGGGCGCCGCGGTGGTCTTCGCGGGGCGTTGCGTCGACGGCGACGGTTCGACGGTGCTCGTCGGTGCGGCGGAGCTGCCCGGCTCCGCCCCACGGTCGGCGACCACCGCGGTGACGGCGAGAATCGCGAGGGCGGCGCCCACGGCGACGCCGATCACCGGCGTGCGGCGCGATCGGCGGGACGGTGCGCGTCCGCGGCGGTCGTGCGGTCGCCCGGCGTGGTTCGAATGCGGCTGCGCACCAGCGGAACCCGGGGCGTGGATCGCACCGCTGTGCGCGGGTGAGGGCCGCCGGGCGCCTGCAACTGCACCGTAGGCGTCCGCTCCGGCTTCACCCGGACCGAACGCGGAGCGCGGCGGATATTCCTGCCAGGACCCCTGCTCGTCCGGCACGCCGGGCGAGGGCGAAGTTCCGGGTCCGTGCGTGCGATACCCGGGACCAGAGACGGGCGCGGGTCCCGAGGCCACGGGCGGAGCCGGGTATCCGGGCGTGGTCGGCGGGGCCGGACTCGGCGGAGGTGTCGCCTGCGGCCAGGCGCCCGAGCCGTCGCCGAAACCGTTGTCCGCCAGCGGAAAAGGACCGGACGCGGGTCCGCCGAACGCCCGCCGCGCCGCCTCGGCGAACTCCGTGCACGAGTCGAAGCGGTCGTCAGGGCGCTTGGCGAGGGCGCGCAACAGTACCGCGTCCAGCGCAGGCGGCAGGCCCGGCCGGACGGCGCTCAACCGCGGCGGCGGCTGTTGCATGTGCCCCTGGATGACCGCGACCGGGTTGCTCGCCTCGAACGGCACTGTTCCGGTCAGCATCCGAAACAGGCTGCACGCCAGCGAATACTGATCCGAGCGGTGATCGAGCACCGCTCCGGAGAGTTGTTCAGGCGAGGCGAAAGCCAGTGTGGCGGTGAACGTTCCGGTCTGGGTCAGCTTTCCGGTGTCGTCTCGGAAGCGGGCGATGCCGAAGTCGGTGAGGAACACCCGCTCCAACCCGCCCTCGGCCCGCTCCAACAGGATGTTGGCGGGCTTCACATCCCGGTGCAGCACGCCCTTGCCGTGCGCGAAGTCCAGCGCCTTTGCGGTCTCGGTGACGATCTGCACCGCGCGCTGCGGCGGCAGCGCGCGGGCGTCCAGCGACGCCGCGTCGACACCGTCGACGTACTGCATGGAGATCCACAGCTGCTCGCCTTCGACCCCGCGGTCGAACACGGTGACGATGTTCGGGTGGTCGAGCTGGGCGACCAGATCGGCCTCCCGCTCGAACCGGGCTCGAATCTCGGTGTCGAAGAACAGCTCTCGATTGAGCAGCTTCAACGCCGTCCATCGCGGCAATCGCGGATGCCGCGCCAGGTACACCGAACCCATGCCCCCGCGCCCGAGCAGGCGTTCGACGGTGTACCCGGCGAAAACCGCGCCGTTGTCCAGCATGCGTCAGTTCAGCGGCGCCGACCGCCACCAGCGCAGCACCTCGTCGATGCTGCCGACGATGCCGTCGGTGTACATCAGGAACTGCGCACGATCCGGATCGCCGGTGAAGACGGTGACCACCTTCGGGCCGCTGTTGTCGAATTTGTAGTTGGTGTAGGACTTTCCGCCGTTGCTGTCGGTCGACTTGCTGGCGTTCGACGGCAGGTTGTTCAGCGCCGCCTGCACGTCGGCGGCCGACTTGTAGACGTAGATGGTGAAGAACGGGTCGTCGTTGTTGCCGCCGCCGAAGCAGTCCCACTGGTAGGCCCAGTTGCCGAAATCCGGTGTGCCGTCGGTGGGTACCGAGGGCCGGTCCGGCGAGTAGGCGCCGCAGGTGGCGCCGTTGTAGCCGATGTCGCCGTCCTCGTCCGCCGGAACCATCCCCGGGAACTCGTTGCTGATCGCGGCGGCGTCGGCGGTCACCGGGCGCTTGCCGGTCGAGGTGCTCGTCGGCGACGCAGTCGTGGTGTCGCCGCCACCGGAGGACGAACTACTGCTCACCACGACGCCGATACCGATGACCACGACGATCAGCACCACCACGCCGACGGCCAGCGCGGCGATCAGTCCGGTGTTGGACTTGCGCGGCGGCTGGTATCCACCGCCCATCGCGTGCCCCCCGCCCATCGGCGGTCCTGGCGGCGACGCGAATCCGTACCCGCCGGACTGCTGCGGGTACTGCGCCGCGGGGCCGGTCTGCTGGTGCGGGCCGGTCGCGGTGGGCACTGGGCCCTGCGGCGTGGTCATCGGCTGACCGGTCAGCGGCTGCGCACCGCTGGTCGTCGGGCCGACCTGGTACTGCCCGCCGGTCACCGGAATCGGACCGCCGGTGACCGGATGCGGACCCGAGATCTGTTGCGGCGGACCGGTGACCGGGCGCGGACCGCCGGCCAGCGGCATCGACGGCACACTCTGCCCCGACAGCGCGGCCTGCGCCGCCGCGGCGAACTCCGAACAGCTGGCGAAACGATCGTCGGGCCGCTTGGCCATCGCCCTGGCCAGCACGCCGTCCAGTGCGAACGGCAGCCCTTGGCGCACGCTGCTCAGCGCGGGCGGCGCCGACTGGAGATGACCCTGAATGACCTGGGCCGGGTTGGTGGCCGCGAACGGACCGCTGCCGGTGAACAGCCAGAACAGCGCGCACGCCAGCGAGTACTGATCGGAACGGTGATCGAGCGCCGCGCCGGTGAGCTGCTCGGGCGAGGCGTAGGCAAGGGTGGCGGTGAAAGTGCCGGTCTGGGTGAGGTGGCCGGTGTCGTCACGGAGCCGGGCGATGCCGAAGTCGGTGAGGTACACGCGTTCGCCGCGGCCGCCGGTGGAGCGGGCCAGCAGGATGTTCGCAGGCTTCACGTCGCGGTGCAGCACGCCCATGCCGTGCGCGTAGTCCAGCGCGTCGGCGGTCTCCTTGACGATCTGCACGGCGCGCGCGGGCGGCAGCGTCTTCGGATCCACCGAGGCGGCGTCGATGCCGTCGATGTACTGCATCGAGATCCACAGCTGCTCGTCTTCCAGACCGCGGTCGTAGACCGTGACGATGCCGGGGTGGTCGAGCCGGGCGACCAGGTCCGCCTCCCGTTCGAACCGCGCCCGCACCTCCTTGTCGAAGAACAATTCCCGGTTCAACAGCTTCAGCGCCGTCATCCGCGGCAGCCGCGGATGTTTCGCCAGGTACACCGAACCCATGCCACCGCGACCCAATTGCCGTTCGATGACATAGCCGGCGAAAGCCTCACCGCTGGCCAGCATGTCTGCTCCAATTCCCGCCTGCACCGGGACCCGCCGGGAACAGGCGTACAGCATAAGAACGCGCGGTCAGCGCTTACCCGACCACGGAAAACATCGAAACCTTAGCAGCAGTCGCACGGTCCAAGGGTGCCCGAGGAGGCGGGGTACGCCAGGCGACATCCATAGCGAAAAGCTATGGCGGAGGGCGTGGTTCGGGCGGTTGCGGGCCGTTTCCCTGCCCCTGCCCGGTGGGCGCGATCCGCCCCCGCACCCGGTCCGGCAGCGCGATCGTGATCGGCCGCGGCACGCGCCGCGTCGACCGCGGGGGCACGGGCTCGTTCCATCCCTGCGCCGAACGGCCGGTGTCCGCCGAACCCTG
>NZ_JBFAHG010000004.1:0-573616 GCF_040654065.1 Nocardia sp. NPDC050793 | reverse complement strand
CTGCGGCACGGGCTCGTTCTGTCCGGATGCCGAACGGCCGGTGTCCCGCGAATTTCGCGGCGGCACGGGTTCGTTCCGTCCCTGCGCCGGACGGCTGGTGTCCGTCGAACCCTGCTGCGGCACGGGCTCGCTCCGTCCGGATGCCGAACGGCCAGCGTTCCGCGAATCCCGCGGCAGCACGGGCTCGTTCCATCCCTGCGCCGAACGGCCGGTGTCCGCCGAACCCTGCTGCGGCACGGGCTCGTTCTGTCCGGATGCCGAACGGCCGGTGTCCCGCGAATTTCGCGGCGGCACGGGTTCGTTCCGTCCCTGCGCCGGACGGCCCGTGTCCGCCGAACCCTGCTGCGGCACCTGCCCGCTCCGTCCGGATGCCGAACGGCCAGCGTTCCGCGAATCCCGCGGCAGCACGGGCTCGTTCCGTCCCTGCGCCGAACGGCCGGTGTCCGCCGAACCCTGCTGCGGCACCTGCCCGCTCCGTCCGGATGCCGAATGACCGGTGTTCCTCGAAGCTCGCGGCGGCAGCTGCGCGTCGGCGTTGTGCGGAGAGTGCGGCCACGCTGTCTCGCCGGTGGGCGAGGAAGCGTCCGGCGACGAAACGTTCGGCAAGGGGGCCGTCGGCGGCAGACCGGTCGGACGTCCGGCGTCCGGACGCGTCGGCGGCACACCCGTCGGACGCGAGAGATCGGTCCGCGGCGGCACGGCGTGCGGATGCCCGGTGGTTCCGTGTGACATGCCGCCACGGGTCAGATCCACGGCGTGGCGCGACGGCGGACCAGGCGGCGTCGCACCATGTTCTGTGCCGGTGTGCGGTGTGCTCCCGGTCCGATTCACGGCACCGTGCGAGGGAGGCATGGGCAGCGTCCCACCGTGAGTCCTGTCGTGCGGCGTGCTCCCGGTCCGGTCCGCAGCAAGGTGCGAGGGAGGCATTGGCAGCGTCCCACCGTGCACGCCGCCGTTGTGCGGTGCGCTCCCGGTCTGATTCGCCACCGGAGGCGGAACGGCGGCGCGGCCCGGCATGCCGGTGTGGGTGGGCGCACCGGCATGCGGAACCGAATGAGGATTCGGCGGAAAGCCCGGCGGCGGCATCCCCTCGGGGCGCGGCACGAATCCAGTGGGTGGCACGCCACTGGACCGTGTCGGCGAACCGGGATGCGCGTGCGGCGGGCCGCCGGTCTGCGATCCCGTTCCGTGCGGCGGACGTGTACCGGGGCCGAAACCGGTGTGGGGCGGCGGTGGGGCGGCGAACCCCGTGTGGGACGGCGGAGGAGGTGCGTCGGCTCGGGTGGCGAACCCGGTGTGCGGGGGCACGGAGCCGGTCGTCGAATGCGGGCGGTGGGGGGCGGGTGCACCGGCGGCGAGGGCGCGGCGGGCGGCGACGGCGAAATCGGTGCAGCTCGGGAAGCGGTCGGCGGGACGTTTGGCGAGCGCGCGCGCCATCACGGCATCCAGCGCGGCAGGCAGACCCCGGCGGCTGCGGGACAGCGACGGCACCGGCGCGGCGATGTGACCGTTCATCACCGCGGCGGGAGTGACTCCGGGAAAAGGGACGTTGCCCGTGAGCATCCAGAACAGCGTGCAGGCCAGCGAGTACTGGTCGGCGCGGTGGTCGAGCGGCTGGCCGCTGAGCTGCTCGGGCGCGGCATAGGCCAGGGTGGCGGTGATGGTGCCCGCCGAGGTGAGAGTGGTGTCCGCGTTGCGCATGCCCGCGATGCCGAAGTCGGTGAGCAGCACCCGCTCTGGTTGTCCGATGGGCGCTTTGGCCAGCAGGATGTTGGCCGGTTTCACGTCGCGGTGCAGTACCCCGTTGGCGTGCGCGAAATCCAGCGCCGCCGCGGTCTCGGCAATGATCTGCACCGCTCGTCCGGCAGCGAGCACGTCCACGTCGGCGCTCGCGGCGTCGGAGCCGGGGACGAACTGCATGGAGATCCACAACTGCTCGTCCTCGGCCCCTCGGTCGTAGACGGTGACGATATTGGGGTGGTCGAGCTGGGCGACCAGATCGGCCTCCCGCTCGAAGCGCCCCCTGATCTCCAGATCGCTGTACAGCTCGCGATCGAGCAGCTTCAGCGCGGTCATCCGCGGCAACCGCGGATGCTGGGCCAGATACACCGTGCCCATGCCGCCTTGACCCAGCACGCGCTTGACGACGTAACCGGCAAAAATCTCGCCAGTACGCAACAAGGTGATTCACCCCCCTCATCGGGTCGAGCACGTGGATCCTAACGATGTATCTCGCGGACCCACGTGGGCGCAACAGTCCTTCGATTCTCGGCTATTCGCCGGTGGATCGCCGGTTCTCCGCGATGTCGGTGCCGCCCACTACGCTGAGCCCCATGCGCATTGGAGCACACGTCCGGCTCGACAGCGATCCGATCGGCTTCGGTGAGAAACTCGGCGCCGATGTCATCCAGATGTTCGTCGTCGACCCGCAGAGCTGGGACAAGCCGGTCCCGCATCCGCGGACCGAAGAGATCCTGGCCAGCCCGATCGATGTGGTGGTGCACTCCTCCTATCAGATCAACGTGGCGAGCCTGAACAACCGGCTGCGGATGCCCTCCCGCAACGCGGTCGCCCAGCAGGCGAAGGCCGCCGCGGAGCTCGGCGCGTTCGGCCTGGTCGTGCACGGCGGGCACGTCCGCTCCGACGCCGAGCTGGACACCGGAATCGACAACTGGCGCAAGTTGTTCGAACGCCAGCAGGACAAGGGCGGCTTCGCGGTGCCGATCCTGATCGAGAACACCGCGGGCGGCAACCACGCCATGGCCAGGCATTTCGACTCCATCGCACGGCTGTGGGACGCGGTCGGCGAGTACGGCGCGGGCTTCTGCCTGGACACCTGCCACGCCTGGGCGGGCGGCGAGGAACTACTCGGCGTCGTCGACCGGATCAAGGCCATCACCGGCCGCATCGACCTGGTGCACCTGAACTCCTCGCGCGACGAGTTCAACTCCGGCGCCGACCGGCACGCCAACTTCGCCGACGGCACCATCGACCCGCAACTGCTCGCCGAGGTGTGCCGCAGCGCGGGGGCGCCGGTGGTGCTGGAGACCCCGGCCGAAGGTGTCGCCGACGACCTCGCTTACCTTCGCGAGCACGTGGGCTGATCTGGCGGTTGCCGATCGCGTCGGGGGCGGAGTGCGGTTGGCCGCCGTGGCGGGCACTTCGGTGCCGTACCCGGGCTTGGCTCTCGAGTCGGTCGAGGTTTCGGTGGGTCGACCGGCTGTAGCCGCGCTCGTTCGGGCGTTCTCTCGTCGAGTCGACGAGTGGCTGCGTTGGTTGACGTGGTTCCGGGTTCGGCCTGCTGGTTCACGCGCGGTTGGCCTGGGCTCCTCTGGGGTCGCGTTTGGGTGGGTGTCGTCCGATCGGTGCTGGTGGATTGCGTTGACGTGGTTCTGGGGATTCGGCCCGCTGGTTCACGCACGGTTGGCCCGGGGTCCTCTGAGGTCGCATTAGCTGCGTGTCGTCCGGTCGGGGCCGGTGGATTGCGTTGACGTGGTTCCGGGGGTTCGGCCTGCCGGTTCACGCACGGTTGGCCCGGGGTCCTCTGAGGTCACGTTCAGGTGGGTGTCGTCCGGTCGGTGCTGGTGGATTGCGTTGACTGGTTCCGGGAGTTCGGCCTGCTGGTCCACGCACGGTGGCCCAGGTTCCTCTGGGGTCGCGTTTGGGTGGGTGCCGTCCGGTCGCAGTTGGTGGGTTGCGTTGAGGACGTAGTTCCGCGGGCTGGACCTGCGAGTTCACGCACTCCTACCCAGGTTTGCCTCGAACGGTGCTGGGCACGTCGTGTGCCGTACCCGGCTTACCTCCCGCAGTCGGTCGGCGGGGGCGCGGCTTCCGGCGCGGTCATCCGGCTGTGGTTGCGATTCTGGTCAGGAGCGGGAGGAGTTGGTGGGCCAGGTTGCGTTGTGCGGGGTGGTGGCACATAGGTTTCACACGCTTCACATAGGCGCTGGCTCTGTGATGCGTACACGAGGTGTGTGGGAGCCAGTCGCTGCGGGCGGTGGTGCATGGTGGCGGGGTCGAAAATCGACGGGAGTCATATGGTGGCTAGTTGACCTTGAACGGCCACCATATGACTACCGTCGAATCCATTTCTCTATCGACGGTAGTCAAATGGTGGTTGGGGGGGTTGACAGACTGAGAGCTCTTTCAGTTTGCCCTCCCTGGACGCAACCAGAGCCGGTCGACCACGCCGGAAGCCGAACCCGCACACCTGACTGCGGAAGGTAAGCCGGGTACGGCACACGACGTGCCCAGCACTGCTCCGAGGCAAACCTGGGTAGGCGCACCCCCCAGGCACCCGCAACATTGGGCGAAAACCTGGGTAGGCCTACCCCCTTGGGCACCCACAACATTGGAGGCGGTCACCCCCACGCAACGCCAGAAACAAAACGGAGCCCGGGGACGCAACGGTAGGCGCCCCTCGTCAGAACCCCCAGCACTGGAGGCCGTCAACCCAAGCAACCTCCACAACAAACCGAGCCCACGCCCCAAGCCGCGCGCACCTCGCTCAATACCCAAGCACTGGGAACAGTCGACCAACCGCAAGCCCGAGCACCGAACCGCGCCCGCCCCAGACGCCCACGCCCCCACCCCACAACCACCACCTGTTGCGATCACCCCGACGAAAACCCTGGTCACCACCGTTTTCCGAGTGATGTGCTCTACCACGCACATCCCGTTCTCGATCAGCGAAGGTGATCACACATGACGATCGCAACCGCCCCTACTGTTTCGGTGACCAAGCTCGGCGCTCGCATCGGCGCTCAGGTCGACAACGTCCGGCTCGGCGGCGACCTGGACGCGGCGTCGGTCGACGTGATCCGCCGCGCTCTGCTCGAACACAAGGTCGTCTTCTTCCGCGGCCAGGACCACCTCACCGAGGACGCGCAGTACGAGTTCGCCGAGCTGCTCGGCACCCCGACCACTCCGCACCCGACGGTCACCTCGCACGGCGTGAAGAGCCTGGCCATCGACTCCGAGTACGGCCGCGCCAACAGCTGGCACACCGACGTCACCTTCGTCGACCGCATTCCGAAGGCCTCGATCCTGCGCGCGGTGACCCTGCCGACCTACGGCGGCTCCACCACGTGGGCCTCCACGGTGGCCGGGTACGAATCGCTGCCCGAGCCGCTGAAGCTGCTCGCCGAGAACCTGCGCGCGGTGCACACCAACGTGTACGACTACGCCGCGGCGCACAACGGCAAGGTCCGCCCCAACACCGCCGAGTACCGCGCCGAGTTCGAGTCGACCTACTACGAGACCGAGCACCCGGTGGTGCGCGTGCACCCGGAGACCGGGGAGCGGGCGCTGCTGGTCGGTCACTTCGTGAAGAATTTCGTCGGCCTGGCCGGCGCCGAGTCGCAGGCCCTGTTCCGCCTGTTCCAGGATCGGGTGACCCGTCTGGAGAACACCGTCCGGTGGCACTGGCAGCTCGGTGACGTGGCGATTTGGGACAACCGCGCTACCCAGCACTACGCCGTCGACGACTACGACGACCAGCCGCGCAAGCTGACCCGCATCACCCTGGCGGGCGACGTCCCGGTCGGTGTGGACGGCGTCGCGAGCACCGTCATCGCGGGCAATGCCGAGCACTACTCGATCATCGAGGAGGTCTCCCGCGCCGCGTGACCGGCCCGACACCTAGGGCGGGCCGAGGACGAGAGCCCCATTAGTCCACACTGGTGGCCATGAGTATTCGGCCGTTGGACGGAGTTCGCGTCCTCGAGCTCGGCAATTACATCGCCGCGCCCACCGCCGGGCGTATCCTCGGCGACTTCGGCGCCGAGGTCATCAAGGTGGAACGGCCGAAGGCCGGCGACGAGTTGCGCAACTGGCGGCTCTACGGCGGTGACACCTCGATGCTGTACCGCACTGTCAACCGGAACAAGAAGTCGATCACCCTGGATTTGCGCACCGACGAGGGTCGCGCGGTGGTGCTCGACCTGGTCAGGCACTGCGATGTGCTGCTGGAGAACTTCCGCCCCGGCATGCTGGAGAAGTGGGGCCTCGGGCCCGACGCGTTGAACGAGGCCAACCCCGAGCTGGTGATCACCAGGATCTCCGCCTACGGGCAGACCGGGCCGATGGCTGCGCGGCCCGGTTTCGCCGCGGTCGCCGAGGCGGTGGGCGGACTGCGCGAACTGGTAGGCGACCCGGACCGTCCGCCGGTGCGGGTCGGCGTCTCGATCGGTGACTCCATCGCGGGCATCTACGCCGCCTTCGGCACCGTGATGGCGCTGTTCCAGCGCGAGCGCAAGGACGACGCGGTGCCCCTGCGCGAACGCGTGATCGATGTCGCGCTGAACGAGGCCATCCTCTCGGTGATGGAATCGCTGGTCCCCGACTACCTGGCCTACGGCATCAACCGGGAGCGCGTCGGCGGGCGGATGGAGGGCATCGCGCCGAGCAACGCCTACCCGTGCCGGGACGGTTTCAGCATCATCATCGGCGGCAACGGCGACGCCATCTTCCAGCGCTACATGCAGGTGATCGGCAGGCCCGATCTGGCGGCCGATCCCGAACTCCAAGACAACGCGGGCCGCTGGCGCAATCGCGAACGACTGGACGCGTCGATCGGTGAATGGACGATCCGGTACACCAGGGACGAGGCGCTGAAGATCCTGGAGGACGCGGCCATCCCGTGCGGGCCGATCTACACCGCCGCCGACATCGTCGCCGACGAACAGTACAAGGCGCGCAACATGATTCAGCAGTTCCCGGTGGACGTCGGCGAACCGGAACCGAAGACCGTCGGCTTCCCCGGCATCGTGCCGGTGATCGGCGAGCAGTCGCTCCCCATTCGCAACGTCGGCCCAGACCTCGGCGAACACACCCGCGAAGTGCTCTCGGACCTGCTCGGCATGAGCGAGGCCGAGATCGCCGCCGCAGCGGGTTTCGGGGAGGTACAGGCATGAGCGAGCGAATCATGTGCCAGCGCGCACGGCGCATGCCGAAGCCGAGCGCCAGCGAGGTGAAGGCATGAGCCGCAGGCGGGTACGACGCAGGCCGGCGGGCCGCAACAGCTGGGAGCAGCGCGCACCCGGGCACGCGCGGCCGACGGTGCACCCGAATCCGGCGGGCGCGAACCAGAAACCGTGGGCGGGCGTGATGTGCGTGCCGCCGCAGGCGCGGGAGGACAAGCCGTGCTGACCGAACCGAGCGGCGTTGTGCTGCGCGATGTGACCCTGCGCGACGGCTTGCAATTGACCGGCAAGACGCTGCCGGTGGAACGCAAGGTCGAGATCGTGCGCCGCCTGCTCGCGCTGGGCGTACCCGCGCTGGAGATCGGTTCCATGGCGCGTCCCGACCTGGTGCCGCCCATGGCCAACACCGTGGACCTGGTCGCGGCGCTGACTCCCGAGGAGCTCGAACGCTGCTGGGTGTGGGTAGCTACGCCGCGCCACGTCGCCAAGGCCGCCGCGGCGGGCGTCCGCAATTTCCAGTACTGCTTCTCGGTCTCCGATTCGCACAACCAAGCCAATATCGGCCGCGCCACCGAGGACAGCATGGCCGTGATGCCGGAGGCGGTGCGGTTGGCGCACGAGGTGGGCGGCGCCATTCAGCTGTGCTTGGCCACCAGCTTCACCTGTCCGTTCGAGGGACCGGTGGATCCGGAGCGGGTGCTCGAGATCGCGAACGATCCGCGCACCGAGGGCGCGACCGACATCGTGCTGGCCGATACCCTCGGCCAGGCCCACCCGGCCCAGGTCGCCGCGCTGATTTCGGCGGTTCGCGACCGGACGCCGCAGCGCCGCATCGTGTTCCACGGCCACGACACCTGGGGCATGGGCGTCGCCAACACCCTGGCCGCGATCGCCGCGGGCGCGGGCATGGTCGACGGATCGCTCGGCGGCTTGGGCGGCTGCCCGTTCGCGCCTGGCGCGAGCGGCAACACCTCCAGCGAGGACATCCTCTTCGCCACCCGCCCCGACTGGTTCGCGCCGCCCACGCTGGCCGCGCTCGTCGAGCTGACCGAGGGGCTGCTCACCGATCTCGGCGAACCCAACCGTTCGCGCGCCGCCGAAGGGGCGCGGTCGAAAGCCGCGGCCTTCGAATGGGTCATCGGCTGACCGCGGGGCGCACCTCGAACACGTAGTTCACGAAGTCGTCGACCGGCTGATAGCCGATCGCCCGGTAGATCCGGTTCGAAATGGGGTTCGCCAGATCGGCGAACAGGCAGACGTCGAGACCGTCGCGGCGCAGGGTGCGCGACACCTGCGCGGTGAGGGCCGACGCGTAGCCGTGCCCGCGCTCGCGGGGCGGCGTGTAGACCGGGCCGATGCGCGCCCAGCCGCCCGTCGGAATCTGGTGTGCGGCAAGGCTCACCGGACGGCCGCCGTCCTCCCACAGCCACCAACGCCCGGCCGCCACCCGCCTGCGGATGACGTCCGGGTTCGGATGCGGCGGCGGCAAGCCGCTTTCCAGGCGCATGGCCTCGGACCAGGCGACACACAGCGCGACATCACGGTCAGCGGCCCGGCGCGGCGCACCGGTGACCCCGCGCGGCACACGCAACTCGCCGAGCCGGAACAGCCTGGTGCGGAAGTTTTCGCGCAGCCCGACGCCGCGCAGCGCGCACCAATGCTCGGCGAACGCCTCCGCGTCGGCGACGAGCCCTTCGACCCCGGAGTTGCCGGGCGCCACGGCCGCGAACGCCTCGGCGACCGGTCGCAGGCTCTCGGCGGGCAGCTGCCCCAGGTAGACCTCGCGGCCGCCGGCCCGCATGGCGACGCCGACGACGGCGCCGTCCGCCGCGTGCACCGACAAGAAGCGTGACGTTCCGTCCACCGCAGGCCGCCCGTCCACGTAGTTGGCGACGCCCGTGGCGATCACCGTGTGCCGCAGGAAATCACGGCTCACGAAGGACTCGGTCGCGGCGCGATACGCGACAGCGTCGCCGGTGATCTCGATCCGCATACGGCGTACCTCTACCTTCGCTCCCGCAGTGTGCGAAGTGTCGACGTATCCCGTCCGCGGCGCCCCTCCGGCGCGATCCCGCCTCGCTCCGCGATGCCGCGGACCTTCGACGGACTCCGTCCGCTGCGTTTGTCAGGCGTCACGATATGCGTCGAAGACGCCGAGTGCCAATGACTTTCGCAGCGACATCACGGAAAGAACGGTTGCTCAGCCGGTGCCGCTCCTCGCCCCGCTGTCCGCGCGGATCTTGAGCAGGACGAGTCCCGCGGTGCACGCCAGGATCAGACCCGCAACGGTGATCTCGACGTGCAAGCCCGCAATGCCAAGCACGGCCCCGACGACACCGCCGAGGAAGAACAGCCAGGCCAGCGCTCGCGCCACGATCGTGGGCACGGAACGCGCGGGCGGATTCGACGCTTTCTGCTTCGCCGCTTCCTGATTCGCGTCCTCCGCCGTGTCGGAGGTCGCGTCTGCCTGCGGCAGCGGAGAGGTCGAGTATGCTCCCATCATCTTCTCCTCGGTGACGCCGATCAGAATGTTCGATCGCGCAGTACTACCAGCGCGTCTCTCATTCTGATACAGGCGTCTCATGCGTAACTTTGATCACGTACGCTACGGCCCGCACAGGGGGCTCCGCCGCGACACGTGCCCGCGACACGCGGACGAGATCAATTCGATATCTGAATCATAGATGTTTAAAAGTTCCGGCCCGGCGGCCGTGTAGGCGGAGGTACGCCTGGCCCGGGTGACCGACCTGGTTTATGGTGAGCCCACTCGAAACACACGAGGAGTGTCCCCGAATGGAGAGCAGCAGGGCCAAGATCGCGGGTCCCGCGATCGCAGCGGGAGCGGTCTCGCTCGGTTTGGTTCTCATCGGCTCCTGCGGGATCGGCGGCGAGGAAACCTATGTCCCGCCACCACCGCTCAAGGACGGTCCCGCCGCCGCGGCCGTGGTCCGCGACGACGGTTCGACGGGCACGGTGTCGCGCATCGTGATTCCGCCTTCGCCGACCTGGCAGATGGCGCCGAACGGACCGCCGCGCAGGCCCGCCGGGTACAGCACGATGACCGTTCCGCCGGAAGAGGAATCGGAGACGAGCACCGGCAGGCCCGAGCGCACCACGGAGCCGCGTACCACGGCGCCCGAAACGACAAGGGAGACCGAGGAACCGACGACGACCCGGCGGACGCTGTCGGCCACGACACCACCGCCGACCGTCGACGAGGAAACGACCACCCGCCCCCCTGCCGCCACACCGCGAGCGAGCTACCAGGGCGAAGACGAATAAGGCGGCGGCGCGGACGCTTTCGCCCGCACCACCGCCCGCCCTCCGCGGTCCTACAGTTCCGGCAGGTCGTAGCTGCCGACCTGCGCGCTGAGCACCTTCAGATGGTCGAGGTCGCCGCCGATCGTCCGGCCGATCGCGGTCAGCCGCGCGACGTAATGTCCGACCGGGTACTCCGCGGTGACGCCGATGCCGCCGTGCATCTGGACGGCTTCCTGCCCGACGTGCCTTGCCGCGCGTCCGACCTGGAGACGAGCTCGCGAGGCGACCACCGGGTCGTTGGCGCCGTCGGCCAGCGACGCGGTGACGTACAGGCTCATGCTGCGCGCCAGCTCCAGCGAGACGTACATGTTCGCCGCCCGCTGGGTCAGGGTCTGGAACTTCGACAGGGTGACGCCGAACTGCTTGCGGGTCTTCAGGTACTCGGTGGTCAGCCGCAGCGCCTCCTCCATCGCGCCGATGGATTCCGCGCAGAGACCGGCGTGCGCGTGACCGAGCCCGAGCTGCACCGCTTCGGCCGCGTCGAGCGTGTCACCGAGCAGTTCGGCGGGCGCCTTGTCGAAGGTGACCTGCGCGCCGCGCAGCCCGTCGACGGTGCGGAAAGCCTTGCGTGACACCCCGGCGCCCTCGGCGGCGACCAGGAACAGGCCGACACCGCCGCCCGGCAGCAGCGCGCTGACCACCAGGTCGTCGGCGCAATCGCCGTGCGCCACGGGGTTCTTCACGCCGGTCAGCAGGTAGCCGTCGCCCTCGGCCGCCGCGCTGGTCGCGAGGTCGGTGGACGGCCACCGCACGCCGGGCTCGGCGTGCGCGAAGGCGAGCAGCTTCTCGCCCGCCGCCACCTCGGGCAGGATCCGCTGCCGCTGTTCGGCGCTGCCGGCCCGCGCGATCAACGCGCCAGGCACCAGCACCGCGTCCAGCAGCGGCTCCGGCGCGAGCCTGCGGCCGATCTCCTCGAGCACGACCATGGTCTCCACCGGGCCGGCACCGACGCCGCCGTCCTCCTCGGCGAAAGCGAGACCGAGCACGCCCAGCTCGGCGAGCTGGCGCCACACGTCGCGGCTCCAGCCCAGCTCGGTGTCGATCACCTTCAGCCGGGACTCCGGGTCGTAGTTGCGGGCCAGCACGTCGCGCACGGTGTCGCGCAGCATGACCTGTTCATCGGTGAGTTCGAATTCCATGGCGAAGCCTCACAATCCGAGGATCGTGGAGGCGATGATGGTGCGCTGCACCTCGCTCGAACCTCCGTAGATGGTTGTCTTGCGGTAGTTGAGGTAGCTGGGGCCGCTGCGCTGCGCCCAGCCTGGAGAGGCGATGTCGTCCGCGTCGACCGGAAGAGCGTCCGGGCCCGCGATGTCCAGCAACAGCTCGGTGGCGGCCTGCTGGAGCTCCGAGCCACGCAGCTTGAGCACCGAGGAGGCCGGGTTCGGCTTGCCCTCGGTGGAATTCGAGACCACGCGCAGCTGGGTGAGCTCGAGCGCGAGCAGCTCGTTCTCCAGTTCGGCCACCCGCGCGGCGAACACCGGGTCCTCCAGCAGCGTGCCGGAACCCGACTTGATCTGGCGCGCGTAGTCCTTCGCGACGCCCAGCTTCACCTTGGTGCGGCCGACGCCGGTGATGCCGGTGCGCTCGTTGCCGAGCAGGAACTTGGCGTAGGTCCAGCCCATGTTCTCCTCGCCGACCAGCTGATCGGCGGGCACCCGCACATTCTCGAAGAAGACCTCGTTCACCTCGTACCCGCCGTCGATCAGCTTGATCGGGCGGATGGTGACGCCGGGGCTCTTCACGTCGAACAGCAGGAAGGAGATGCCTGCCTGCTTCTTCGGCGCGTTCGGATCGGTGCGCACCAGGCAGAAGATCCAGTCGGCGTACTGGGCCAGCGTGGTCCAGATCTTCTGGCCGTTGACGATGTAGGAATCGCCGTCGCGCACCGCGGTGGTGCGCAGCGAAGCCAGGTCGGAACCGGCGTCCGGCTCCGAGAAGCCCTGGCACCACCAGATGTCGAGGGCCGCGGTCGCCGGGAGGAAGCGCTCCTTGATCTCCTGCGAGCCGAAGTGCGCGATGACCGGACCGACCATCTGGGCGTTGAACGTCAGCGGCTCGGGCACCGAGGCCAGCTGCATCTCGTCCTGCCAGATGTGGCGCTGCATCGGGGTCCAGTCTTTGCCACCCCACTCCACCGGCCAGTTCGGCACGGCGAGACCGTTGTCGTTGAGGATCTTGTGCGCCGTGACGACGTCTTCGCGGGAGAGCTCGTGGCCGTACTTCACGCGCTCACGGATCTCCGCGGGGATCTGGGTGCGGTAGAACTGCCGCAATTCGTCGCGGAAGGCCGCCTCGTCGGGGGACAGGGATATTTTCATACGCAACTCCCGTTGTGTCTCGTACTTCCGGGCCCCAACCTACCCCGTGGTAATCCGACCCTGTCGAGTGGATCACATTCGCGGTCCGGTAGGCACGACACCGGGATGCCCCCGGGCTCCGCCCGCCCGAGCAACCCGGCGGCGACCGGCGGAAACCCGTTCGGCCGACTCGGCGGCGGGCGCGACGAACTGGTACGTTGCAGCCCAGGGTCGGGGAAACCCTGGGTTCGTATTCGAGGAGAACTTGGTGAACGGCAGAACCATCGCACGCGTGGCCGCGACCGTGACTTCACTCGGCATCAGCGCGGTTCTGACCCTCACCGGACCCGCCTCCGCCGCACCGGACGCGCCGATCGATCAGGCCGTCACCCACCTCACCGAACGCGCGGGAACGGACGCTGCCGCCCGCGCGGGCGTCGACGCGCTCGGCTCGTACCTCGGGCTCGTCGACGTCGCCGAGCTGCGCGACATCGCGGGCGCCTGGGCGCCTTTCGCCTACGCCGCCCCCACCTTCGGCTGCGGCAGCAATGGCCCCATCACCACGATCATCGCGGCGGGTACCACCCAGGGCAACAACCCCGACCAGGGCACCAGTCCGGAGCCGGGAACCCTGCGCTTCAGCGCCACCCCGTCACACTCGGGCGCCCCGCTCAGCTCCGGCCTCGTGGTGGCGTGGCTCAACGTCAACAACGGGCTCAGCGGCATCGACGCGCTCGACGACATGACCGAGTTCAACCTGCCGACCCTGTCCAAGACCGTGCGCACCGGCCCCGGCACCGTCATCGCGTCGATGTGGGGCGTCATCGGGTACCCCGGCGCGCACTGCGTGATGACGCCGACGGTCGGCACGTTCGTCGTTCCGGAGACCCCGGCGCCCGCACCCGCACCGTCCGCACCCGCGCCCGCCGCGCCGGAGACCGCCCCCGCCGCCCCACAGCCCGGCTCAGGCGGCGCGCCCGGCGCGCCCGCACCAGAGACTGCACCTGTCATCGCGCCTACCGCGTAGGCAGCGGCGGTTTCCGCGACAACTGCACCGTTCCCATCCGGCTTCGCCCCATCTCGACTAGGCGCCACCGGGTTTCGCAACGGCCGCCCGCCTTGTGCGCCCAGCGTCGCCCCGCCGCAATCTTCCGGGAGCCGGTGACCGCCCCGCGTCCCGATCGCTGAACCAGCGGGCGCGGAACGCCGGCCCCGGCTGCTTCCAGTCGACGCATCGCGCGCCATGGGCTGTCAGCGCGCGATGCGGAGGCCTCGGCGCTCAGGCGAGCTCGGCGAAGAACGTGCGGATGTCGGCGACGTGCATTTCCGGGACTTCCATTGCCACGAAGTGGTTGCCGGTGTTGCCCTCCGGCCAGTGGGCGATGTCGTTGTCCTGTTCGGCGAGGCGGCGCACGAGGGCGGAGCCGCCGCCGTAGACGCCTGTCGGGACCAGCTTCTGGCCGGTCGGCCAGACGAAGCCATCCTTGCCGAGGCCGTGGTACATCGGCCAGGACGACGCGCCCGCGGTGGCGGTGAACCAGTACAGGCTGACATTGGTCAGCAGGTGGCCGCGGTCGATCGCGTCCTCGAGGTGGTCGACCATCGGGGTGAATTCGTGGAACTTCTGCGTCTGCCAGGCCAGCAGTCCGACCGGCGAATCGGTCCAGGCGTGCGCGAAGGTCTGCGGCGCCGCGCGCAACAGTGTGTGATGGTCGACGCCGCCGGTCATCCACCGCTGCATGAGATCCCATTCCGCGCGTTCCTCGGCGTTCATGGTCGGCACGTCCGCCGCGGTCGGCATGCCGATGCCGCCGTCGAGGTGCACGCCGACCACCCGGTCCGGCGCGGCCATCGCCATCTCCGGCGCGACGTAGGCGCCGAGATCACCGCCCTGAACGCCGTAACGCCGGTACCCGAGGCGGTCCATCAACTCCACCCACATCCGCGCCACCCGGCCGGTGGTCATGCCCTCCGTCGGGGCCGAGGAGAAGGCGAACCCTGGCACCGAGGGCACCACGACGTGAAAGGCCTGAGCGGGGTCGAGACCGTGCGCCCTCGGATCGGCCAGCGGACCGATGGTCTTGGTGAACTCGACGAACGAATTGGGCCAGCCGTGCGTCAGCAGCAGCGGCAGCGCATCCGGCTCCGGCGAGCGCACGTGCACGAAATGCACGTCGAGCCCATCGATTTCGGTCAGGAACTGCGGGTACTCGTTGAGCGCCGCCTCCTGCGCACGCCAGTCGAACCGAGTGCGCCAATGCTCGGCGAGCTCGCGCAGGTAGTCGACAGGGACGCCGCGTTCCCAGCCCGCACCGGGCAGCTGCGCCGACCAGCGGGTGCGGGCCAGCCGGTCGTTCAGGTCGTCGAGATCAGCCTGCGGGATGTCGATGCGGAAGGGGCGGAGGGCGTTTCGGTTCGTCATGACGGCAACGCTAGAACCCATATAGGACCATCTATGTCCTAGTTTTCTGGGATTCTGGATTTCGTGAACGACACCCCCGCTCGCCTGCTCCGTCTGCTCTCGCTGTTGCAGACCCCGCGCGAATTCTCGGGCAGCGAACTGGCCGAACGCCTCGGCGTCACCGACCGCACGGTGCGCCGCGACATCGACCGGCTGCGCGAGCTCGGCTATCCGGTCGAAGCCAGCATGGGCGCGACGGGCGGCTACCGGCTGGTGGCAGGCGCGGCCATGCCGCCGCTGCTCGTGGACGACGAGGAGGCGGTGGCCATCGCGGTCGGTCTGCGCGCCGCGGCCGGGTCGGCGGTCGCCGGCATCGAGGAGGCGTCGGTGCGCGCGCTCGCCAAGCTCGAGCAGGTCCTGCCCGCCAAGCTGCGCCGCCGCGTGCGGGTGCTCGGTTCGGCGACGGCGGCGCCCGCACACGACGGGCCGACCGTCGACCCGGAGGTGCTGAGCACGCTGGCCGCCGCCGTAACCAACAGGGAGCGAACGCGTTTCGGCTACCGTGGCGAATCCGGCGGGCTGACCCGTCGTCACATGGAACCCGTCGGCCTGGTTCCCGTCCACCGCCGCTGGTATCTGCTGGGGCACGACCTCGATCGCGCGGACTGGCGGGTCTTCCGCGTCGATCGAATCGAACGTCCGCAGCCCACCGGAGCCAGGTTCACCCCGCGCTCCCTACCCGCCGCCTCCCCCGCCGACTATGTGGCGGGCCGTCGAACAAATTGGGGTGCACCGGTTTACCGCGTCTCTGTGACCATCTCCGCACCGCTCGCCCGCGTCACGGGTCGCCTCGGCGACGACCCTGGAGATCTGACCGCACTGGACGACAACACCTGCCGCCTCACCGCCACCCGCGACGACTCCCCCGCCTGGTTGGCCCACCGCCTGCTCGACCTCGGCGTCGCCTTCCGCGTCCATGAATCGCCGGAACTGACCGAGCAACTGCGCAACATCGCATCCCGCATCACCTCCGCCCTCACCCCACCGTCCTGACACCCGATCTCGGCGAACCCTAGACACAGACCGAACCCTGCCCTCGCAGGCCGTCCACACGCCTCGCAGGGGTTGTCACCGCTGTGAGGCGTATGGAGCGCCTGTGAAGGCCGAGCGCTGGCGCGTGGGAGAAGCGTCGTCGACGGTCAGGGACCGAGCTGGATGTGGAGGAT
Source organism: Nocardia sp. NPDC050793 (assembly GCF_040654065.1). Classification (NCBI taxonomy): domain Bacteria; kingdom Bacillati; phylum Actinomycetota; class Actinomycetes; order Mycobacteriales; family Nocardiaceae; genus Nocardia; species Nocardia sp. NPDC050793. Next base: position 557,445 of record NZ_JBFAHG010000004.1, on the reverse strand, counting down.
CGCGCCGCGTTCGGTGCCTGCGAGCAGTTCGCCGGGGTGGGCGGGCACCGCGACGATGGACGTCATCGGTTCGGCCGCGAGGACGCGGCAGGACTGGCCGTTCGGATCGACCCGGACGAGCTGGCCCGACAGCGTCGTCACGTAGACCGCGCCCGCCTCGTCCACGAGCAAATCGTCGGCGAAATCGGGGACGCCGGGCAGGGCGGACGACAGGTCGGCGAGGACCGTGCGGCGTTCCGGGTCGATGATCGGGAAGCGCAGGACCCGGCCCAGCGGACCGCCGTTGGAGGTGAGGTACACCGTGCCGTCGTGTATCGCGATGCCGTTGGCGTTGAGCTTCGCCCGCTCGCTCCAGCCCGTGTCGACGACGCCGTCGCGGCCGATACGGATCACCCCGGTCGCCGAGGCGACGTAGAGGGCGCCGTCGGCGTCGAAGGCCGCACCGTTGGGCATGGTGAACCCGGAGGCGAAGATCTCGGGGCGTGGCTCGGCGGCGGCCGGGTCGAACCGGACCACGCCGCCGGGGCGCACGACGCTCGTCGGCGCGTCGCCGTAGACCGCGTACATGAGCCCGTCCGGTCCGAGCCGGACCGCGCCGGGGTATTCCACCGGCACCCTGGCGGTCAGCTGTCCGGCGCCGTCGTAGCGCTGCACCTCGTTGCGATACAGCCGGGACACCCACAGGTTGCCCTGCCGGTCGTAGCCGAGGTTCTCCGACCAGTCCAGCACCGGAACGGCGGCGGGCACCACGGTCGTCGCCGCGCCCGGCGCGCAGCCGGGGCCCGGTTCGGCGGTCGCGCTCGGCGCGGCGATTCCAGCGCAGGCGAGGGCGACGACGACCGCGGGCAGGCCGCGGCGCACGACCGCGGGCAGCTCGACTATGGACACCTGGGACCTCCTGATCGGCACCCCGAACGGGCGCATTGTAGCGACCATTTCGCCGGAGTGGTGAAGTCCCATGAGGGCCAAAAGTTTTGGCACTATCAGTGCATGCTCTACTTCGACGGCTCTCGCGGCAGGCTGCACTATCGACGGTGGCCGGTCGACGATCACGTGGCCGTAGCGGTGTTACTGCCCGGTATCGGACAGCACACCGGCCACTACCACCGGTTCGCCCGCATCCTGCGCTCGGTCGGCATCGAGCTGTGGGGATTGGACACCGCGGGTCACGGCCTCAGCGAGGGCGATCCCGCACACCCGGGCACCCTCGCCGAGCTGGTCGCGGACGCGACCAGGCTGGTCGATCTGGTGCGCGCCGAACTACCGGAATCGCCCCTGCTGCTGATGGGGCACTCGCTCGGCGCGGTCACCGCGCTCGGCATGCTCGGCGCCGCGATCCCGGACGCGAGCACCGCCACCGACCTCAACGCCGTCGAGGCGAACTTCCCACTCGTGCCCAGTCTCGCACCGGGCACGCTCACCGGTCTCGTCCTCTCCGGAGTCCCGCGGCGTGCCCTCGGCAGCGGAACCCCGGGCGCGCCGGGAACGCCGCTCCCGTCCGACCTTCCCGTCCTCGCGGTGCACGGCTCGGAGGACCGCCGCGCACCGGTCGACGCGATGCGGGTCTGGACTGAACGCCACGAATGGGTAGATTTACGCGAGTACGCCGACGCCGGGCACGATCTGCTGCACGAGCCGGTGCACGCGCGGGTCGGCGCAGACATCGCGGACTGGATGCAGGGCGTCGTCGTGGGGTTGGCACGACACGCGTGAACCGAATACGGCCGCGCAACGCGGCACGATGAGGAGACAAGGGGGACGGGGCGGTGCAACCACAAGACAGCGCGGAGCCATCACCGGACAGCGCGGTGCGACCACAGGTCACGGCACTGAACCAGGCGGTCGACGAAGGCAGGCTCTGGATCGACGGCGTGCTGGTCGCCGAGGGCGCGCACGAGCGCTGCGCCCGGCGCTACGAGCAGCTCGCCGACGAGGTCGAGGCGCAGATCCAGGTGCTGAGCGCGGCCGTATCGCTCCCGGGTTTCGGCGGTTTCGCCTCCGGTGACGCACTGCGCCGCGGTTTCGAGAACAAGGCCGAAGGCGCGATCGCGCGGCTGCGCGACTACGCCGACTCGGCGCGGGCGCTCGCCCAGACTTTCCGCGCGGCGGCGACGGCCTACACCGAGGCCGACACCGAGCTCGCGGCAGCGGTCGGCCGGGTGGACGCGACGGGAGCGGCGCATGCGTGAGATTCCGTACCAGACCGAACGCGCGTCGCACACCCGCGTCGATCCGGCCTACGCGCCGAGCGTCGAGGTCTTCGACAACCTCACCCACCAAGAGATCCACGGCAAGGTGCAGCTGCTCGATCCGGCGGCGATCGACGCGGGCAGGCAGGCGTGGCAGAGTTCGGCGACCGGGCTCACCGACTCGGTCGCGCAGGCGCACAACGAGATTCGCTCGACCATCGCCGACGGATGGCGCGGGGGCGCCGCGCAGACCGCCGCCGACGCGGTGCGCGATTTCGAACAGCGCGGGCAGCAGCTCGCCGATGTGATGGCGGCGGTGGCGCAGCGGCTCGGGCAGGCCGGTGACGCCGCCGAGACACTGCGGTCGGCGGTCGGTTCGCCGTCCGGCGCCGCGCCGGATCTGGCGGCCGCGCTGCTCGATCCGAACCAGGCGACCGGAAACGTCGTCACCCAGAAGGCCACCGAGCACGACCGGCAGGACGTCGTGCAGGCCATGGACAGCATCTACGCCGACGCGTTCCTGCGGAGCGGTTCCGGCGTCCCGGCCTTCCCGGACGACGCACCGGTCCTCCCCGCGGGTGTCGCCCCTGGCGGCACCGGGCCGGGAACTGTGCCCGCGCTCCCGGTGATCGACACCGCGCAAACCCCTGGCGTCCAGCCTGTTTCGGTGCTGACCGCGACACCCGTGACCGCAGTCGAAGCGGCAAGGGAGACGGAACCCCAGCCGGAGCGGCCACCGGCCACCGACACGACCCCGGCGACGGTGACCTCCGCCGCCGGACCGGTCGCGACGCCCTCCGGCGTCGACACTCTGCCCGCCGCGGCGAAGACCGTTCCCGTCGCGGCCGATTCCCCCGCCGCCACCGCGCCGTCCGCTCCGGATCGCGCACCGCGCCCTGGTGTTTCCGCGCCGGTGGTCACGGCCTCCACCGCGCTGCCCGGTGCGACCACGCCCGGCAGCGGCGCGGGCTCCGCCGACGACGAGCGCAAACGCGAGGAACGGCGCAAGGAAGCCAACAGCGAGGCCGTCACCGGCATGGGCGCGGGCGCCGTCGGCGGACTGATGGGCGGCGCGATCGCCGCGGCCGACACCACCCGGCACGGTTCCAGCGTCGCGTCCAAGGCCGCGTCGGCTCGGGCCGAGGACGAGGACGACGAGCTGCACTGGGTCGATGACGACCTGACCTTCCTCGAACCCCCGGACGAGACGGGTGAACTGATCGGCGAACTCGATCCGACCACGCCACCGGTCGTCGGCGAATGGACCGAGCTGGAGTGAACTGGACGCTGACACCGGACCAGTTCGCCATGGCCTGGGAGCGCACCGACGGTGACCGCATTCCGTATCCGCTGGCCGTCCGCCTCTCGGCGCGCGACTCGATGGAGCGGGCGGCGCAGCTGCCCACCCTGCACGCGTGGTGCGAGCGGACGCTGGACGCCGATCTGGAGGCGGCACTGCGGCTGCTGGCCCGGCCGACCGTGCGGGTCGAGGTGTTCGGCGAGCACCGCCCCGCCAACCGCGCCGCCGTGCCGGACGGCGAACAGCTCACGGACACTGCGGAATTCGCCATCGGCGCGTCCGGAGGGCCGTCAACTACCACCGCATACGCCGGTACCGCGAGCTACAGCGTCGCGGATGCGGGGTCCCACGGCGCCTCCGGCGTTCGGTCCAACGGCGGCTCGGGCACAGGGCTCGATGGCGCCCCCGGCGCCGGGCCCGACCGTATCTCCGACGCCACGGCCAACGACAGCGTGAAGCCCGTGCGCGTACTCGGTGTCGCCTCGGGCAACGTCGCGGTCGTCGCGGCGCAGCGACCCGGCCCTACACCCGATCGGGGCGGCGACATCCGCCTGTACGTCGGCAGCCCGAAAAGCCTTCCCGCCCGGGTGATCTCGGTGCTTCCGGAGAACCCGCCCGGTACCACTGCCCGGCTCAGTTCGCCGCTGTCGCGGGTCAGGGAGGACAGTCGCGATCTGGTGACCGTTCCGGTCTCGGGCCCCTCCGCGCCCGCGCGGATCCGCCGCCTGCTGGCCCGCCCGCGCGACGGCATCGGCCAGATCGTGGTGTCGGTGCGGCGGGCCGAGGAGCTGATGCCGTTCGGCGTGCTGTGCTGGATCGACGTCGCCGAGGACGGCCGCTATGCGGTACGCACCGGCGCGGACGTGCACATCGCGCCGGTGACCGCGGAGACCTTTGCCGCGCATCTTCGTCCGATGCTCACCGCCGCCGAGAAGACCACCGCCCGGTCCGAGCGCTGGTAGACCTGTAGCCGTGCCACTCTACGAATTCGAAGGCAAGCGACCGCAGATCGATCCGACGGCGTTCGTCGCGCCGAACGCGACCTTGATCGGTGACGTGCGGGTCGAGGCGGGCGCCTCGATCTGGTACGGCGCGGTGCTGCGCGCCGATCTCGCGCCGATCACCATCCGGGAACGCGCCAACATCCAGGACAACGCCGTGTTGCACGTGCCGCCGGACGTGCCGATGGAGATCGGCCCCGGCGCGACCATCGCGCACAGCGTGGTGTTCCACGGCGCGTCCGTCGGCGCGGAGGCGATCGTCGGCAACGGCACCACAGTGCTCGACCTCGCCAAGATCGGCGCGGGCAGCATGATCGCCGCGCATTCGCTGGTGCCGCCTGGCACCGAGATCCCCGACGGCGTACTCGCCGCCGGTTCCCCCGCCGAGGTGAAGCGCCCGATCGAGGGCACCCAGGCGCAGATGTGGGTGCAGCTCAATCCGGGTTTCTACGCCGAGCTCGCGCAGCGGCACCGCAAGGGCATCACCGAAGTCGGCTGATCAGGTCAGCAGGTCGGTGACCTCGTGGTCGGCGAGTTGGTGGAAGTCGCGGTAGGCGACGCCGACGCCGCCGAGGCTGCGCGGCACCAGCGGACACACCACCTCGTCGGCCTCGGTCTCGACCCGCCGGATCGCCTCGGCGGACGACACCGGCACGCCGACCACGACACGCTTCGGCTGGTGCAGGCGCGCGACCCGGCAGGCGACCATCACGGTGGCCCCCGTAGCCATGCCGTCGTCGACGATCACCACCGTGCGACCGGCGATCGGCACGGGTTCCGCACCGCCGCGCAGTACCTTCCTGCGCCGCTCGAGCTCGGCGCGCTCGGCCTCCTCGATCGCCGCGAGCCTGTGCTGGGTGACGCCGGTGTGCGCGAGCACATCCATGTTCAGTACCCGCACACCGTCCTCGCCGATGGCGCCCATGGCCAGCTCCGGCTGCCACGGAACGCCGAGCTTGCGGACCAGCAAAATGTCCAGGTCACCCCCGATGATCTCGCGCACCGTCGCGGCGACCGGGACCCCGCCGCGGGGCAGCCCGAGCACCAGCGGCCTCGACGCGCGCAGGTGCTCCAGCTCGGCGCCAAGCGCGCGACCGGCGGCGATCCGATCGGCGTAGACCATCGATGCGAACGCTACTCCGGCGCGCGCTCGGTGATCGTGAATCGACGCAAGGCCAGGCTCGGGTTGGCGGTGCGCACGGTCGCCAGGTGCGTGAGGTCGACGCTCGCCGTGAGCACGCCGGGTTCGTCGCCCAGCTCGGCGAGCACGCTGCCGGTCGGGTCAACGATCATCGACGCTCCCGCGCCGCGCGGCGCGCACTGATCGGCGGCGAGCACGTACGCGGTGTTCTCGATGGCCCTCGCCCGCAGCAGCGTGGTCCACTGGTCGACCTTGGCCGGGCCGGGGATCCACTGCGCGGGCAGCACCAGCGCCTGCGCACCCGCGGCGGCGATGCGCCGGAACCCCTCGGGAAAGCGCAGATCGAAACAGGTCTGCACGCCGAAGCGCACCCCGTCGACGGCGAAGATCGGCGGCGCCTCGATCACACCGGGCTCGACCACGTCGGATTCCAGGTACCCGAACGCGTCGTAGAGGTGCACCTTCCGGTACCGCGTGACGAGTTCGCCGTCGGGCCCGAACACCAGCAGGGTGTTGCGAATGCGGTCGGCGCCGGAAGCCACCTGCTCGACCATGCCCGCCACGAGATACACCCCGAACTCCCTGGCGATCGCACCGAGTCCGGTGGCGAAAGGGCCGGTCAGCGGCTCGGCCACGGCCACGACGCGCTCATCGAGCCGGGTCACGGCAAACATCGAGTATTCGGGGGCGACGACCAGCCGGGCGCCGCGGCCCGCGGCCGTCCCTACGTGCTCGCGCAGGGCCGCGAGATTGGCCGCCGAATCCTTCCCCGGCGCGAACTGGACGACCGCGACCTCCACCGGAGAGACGGGCTGATCCTGATGTTCGGGCGCGTCATTCAGTTGCATAGGTCTCACCGTATTGGCCCGGTGACCGGGACGGCCACCGCCAGGCAGTAAACTCCTGGTCAATGAACATCAATGAGGTCGACAGCGTTCCTGGCGACAACGACAGGGACCCGGCTGGGAGCGAATCGGCTTCCCCGGCTGCCGGCCCGTCCTTCGCCGACTTGGGTATCGATGACCGCATCCTGCGGGCCATCGCCGATGTCGGTTACGAATCCCCGTCGCCGATCCAGTCGGCGACCATCCCGCCGCTGCTGGAGGGCGCCGACGTGGTCGGTCTGGCGCAGACCGGCACCGGCAAAACCGCCGCATTCGCGATCCCGATCCTGATGGGCCTGCAGGCCGTCGGCAAGGAGCCGCGCGCGCTGGTGCTCGCGCCGACCCGCGAGCTGGCCATCCAGGTCGCCGAGGCGTTCGGCCGCTACGCCGCGCACATGCCTGGCCTGCACGTGCTGCCGATCTACGGCGGCCAGAGCTACGGCGTGCAGCTGTCCGGCCTGCGCCGCGGCGCGCACGTCGTGGTCGGCACCCCGGGCCGGGTCATCGACCACCTGGAGAAGGGCACGCTCGACCTGTCCCAGCTGCAGTACCTGGTGCTGGACGAGGCCGACGAGATGCTCAAGATGGGCTTCCAGGAGGACGTCGAGCGGATTCTCGCCGAGACGCCCACCGACAAGCAGGTCGCGCTGTTCTCGGCCACCATGCCCTCGGCGATCCGCAAGATCTCCAAGCAGTACCTGCACGACCCGGTCGAAATCACGGTCAAGGCCAAGACCCAGACCAACACCAACATCACCCAGCGCTGGGTGCAGGTCTCGCACCAGCGCAAGCTGGACGCGCTGACCAGGATCCTCGAGGTCGAGTCCTTCGAGGCGATGATCATCTTCGTGCGCACCAAGCAGGGCACCGAGGAGCTCGCCGAGAAGCTGCGCGCACGCGGGTTCTCCGCCGCGGCGATCAACGGCGACATCGCGCAGAACCAGCGCGAGCGCACCATCGGCCAGCTCAAGTCCGGCGCGCTGGACATCCTGGTGGCCACCGACGTCGCCGCCCGTGGCCTGGACGTGGACCGCATCTCGCACGTGGTCAACTACGACATCCCGCACGACACCGAGTCCTACGTGCACCGTATCGGCCGCACCGGCCGCGCCGGACGCAGCGGACAGGCGCTGCTGTTCGTCGCGCCGCGGGAACGTCATCTGCTCAAGGCGATCGAGCGCGCCACCCGCCACCCGCTCGAGGAGATGCAGCTGCCGAGCGTCGAGGACGTGAACGCGCAGCGCGTGGCGAAGTTCGGCGACGCCATCACCGAGAACCTGTCCTCGGCGAATCTGCCGCTGTTCCGCAAGCTGATCGAGGACTACGAGCGCGAGCACAATATCCCGCTCGTCGACATCGCCGCGGCGCTCGCGGTCGGCTCCTACGACGGCGACAACTTCTTCATGGAGCCGGAGCCCGAGCCGGAGCGCCGCGAACGGGTGCCGAGGGAACGGCCCGCCCGCCGGTTCGACGAGGACCGTCCCGCGGCCTCGCACCACCGGGGCACCGGTACCGAGCTGGCCACCTACCGGATCAGCGTCGGCAAGCGGCACCGCGTGGCGCCGGGGGCGATCGTCGGCGCCATCGCCAACGAGGGTGGTTTGCGACGCAGCGACTTCGGGCATATCAGCATTCGGCCGGACCACAGTCTGGTCGAGCTGCCCGCGCAGCTGCCCGCCGAGACGCTGGAGGCCTTGCGGCGCACCAGGATCAGCGGTGTGCTGATCCAGCTGCAGCTGGACCAGGGCCCGCCCTCGCACCGCTCGTTCAGCCGGGGACCGCGCCGCGATCGCGACGCGGGCAAGCGCCCGGAGCGCCGTAAGCCACGCTCCTGAGCCGGGCGGGGTACGCCGAGGTCACGCGGGCTAGCTAAGGTGTTGCCGACCGGCGCGCACGCCAGCGCGCCTGGTGCGGGTGTCCCGGCGAAGACACAGGAGGGGCGCGTTTGTTCGTGTTCGGTGATCGTGTCGTATGCACCGCCGCTGATCTCGTGCGCGCGGCGCGCTGTGAATTCGCGTTGCTCCGCGCCCTCGACACCGAACTGGGCGCGTTGCAGGACGACGAGCCCGCCCCCGCGCGGTTCGCGGCCGACCCGCCGCGCGTCGACGACTCCAGGGAACGCAGGCTCGCCGATTTCCGCGACCGCTACGGCGGCGGCATGGTCGAAATCCGCCAGCCGCCACAGCATCCGGACGACCCAGCGGGCCGCGTAGCCGCGCTGCGGGACGCGCACGAGCAGACGAAGACCGCACTGCGTCAAGGCGTGCCGGTACTGCACAACGCCACGTTCTTCGACGGCGGATTCGCCTGCCGTTGCGACTATCTGGTCCGGGCGGGCCACCGGGTGCGCTACACGGTGCACGGCGCCGCCGCGACGCCGTGGGACCGGGTGGGCGCGGCGCTCGAATCGGCCGCCTGCGCCGAGGCTTTGGACGCGGGCGGCGCGCTGGCCGCGCCCCTGGTCCGGCTGTACCTCGGTGCGGAGAGCGCCGACTATCCGCTCACCGATCTGGTTCCCGTGTACCGATCCCGGCGACGGCGTGTCGAGCGGATCGTGGAGGAGAAGCTCGGTGAACTGCTCCCGGTCCAGTGGGGCGATCCGCGCTACCTGGCCTGCGGCCGGTGCCCGACCTGCACCGCCGAGCTGACCGCCGCCCGCGATCTGCTCCTGGTGGCAGGCATGTCCTCGTCCGCGCGGGCCAGGCTGCGCGAGGCAGGGGTGAGCACTATCGACCGGCTCAGCGGGCTCGACAGCGCGGTGCAAGGACTGCCCCCGCGCACCGTGACCACGCTGCGCAGGCAGGCCGAAATCCAACGGCGGCGCGAGGATTCCGGCCGCCCGGCCCACACGCTGATCGACGCGCCCGCGCTGGGTGGCCTGCCGCCGGTCTCGGCGGGCGATCTCGCGCTGACCCTCGGCACCGACGAGCGGGGACGACTCGCGGCGATCGAGATCGGCGCGGCGGGCGCCGTGCACCTGTCCCTGCGCGCGCCGTTCGCCGCGGACGCCGAGGACGAGGACGCGGCGTGGCTGGACACGCTGGCCGAGGTGTTCGACCTGCTCGCGCACCGGCGGCGCACATTCCCGGACATGCACGTCTACCACTACACCTCCGAGGTGCGCTCGGCGCTGCTGCGCTGGACCGGGGAGTCGGGCGTCGGCGAGGAGATCGCCGAAGAGCTGCTGCGCGATGGCGTGCTCGTCGACCTGTACCCGATCGTGCGCAACGCGCTGCTGGTTGGGGAGGATTCGTACCGGCTGGATCGGCTGCGACGCCTGCTGCCGGAGACGCCGGGCGAGCCGGAACCCGCGTGCACCACTGTGCTGCGGTTGCGCGATTGGCTACTGGCGCTGGCCGCCGAGCAGCCTGCCGATCCGCGGGCGGTCGCGTTGCGGCGCGACGACTCGTGGCGGCTCGCGTACGACGTGGACCGCCCTCAGCTCGCGCCCGTCTCCGGCCCATCCTCGGTGGAGGCCGCGCTCGCGGAATACGCCGCGGCACAGCGCGATCCGGACCACCCGGCGGCGCTCATGGCGGCGGCGCTCGGCTACCACCGGCGCGAACGTCAGCCGCTGTGGTACGCGCACGCGGACCGCCTCAGCCATCCCGTGCACGAATGGCCCGACGCGTCGGGCGTGCTGATCGCCGAGTGGGGCACCGTCGACACCAAGTGGCACCACAGCCCGAATCGCCCGTCCATGCGCAGGTATCTGACGTTGACCGGCCGGATCGGCACCGGCTGCGATGGAGGCGGCGCGGCCGCCTTGACGCCGGGCGCGACCGTCTACACCTACTACGACCGACCGGTGGCCGCGGGCATGGTCACCTCCGTCGGCCGGCGCGCCACCGCGACGGCCACGATGCTCGGCTGCGCGGTGGACGCCGATTTCGACGACACCGTCCGCCTGGAGGAGCTGCTGCCGGAGGGCTGCGAACCCTACGACGACCTGCCCACCGCCATCGCGCCCGGCCTGCCCGCCTGGGACGAGAACGCCGAGGCCGCCATGGAATCGGCCGCGCAACGGCTGCTGGTGACGCTGCCGGAGATCCCGGACTGCGCCTTGTTCGACATCATGGCCCGGCGCGCGCCGCGGTTGCGCGGTGCCGCACCGCTGCCGGAGGTGCACGGCGACCACGCCGCCGCCATCACCGCCGCCACCCGCGCACTCGACGAGTCGTATCTGGTGGTGCAGAGTCCGTCGGGGACCGGGAAGAACTCCACCGTCGCGCGCGTGCTGGAGCGGCTGATCACCCGGGACAAGTGGCGCATCGGCGTTGTCGCACAGGCGCATTCGACGGTGGAGAGCCTGCTGGACGCGATCGTCGCGGTCGGGGTGCTGCCGGAGCTGGTCGCGAAGAAGGACGCCGCGGCGGTGGCTCCGGAGTGGGCGGTGATCGACGGCGCTCGCTATCCGCGGTTTCTGGACAACGCCGTGAACGGGTGCGTGATCGGCGGACTGCCCGCCGATTTCGCGGACGACTCGATGGTCCCCGCCGACAGCCTCGACCTGCTGGTGATCGCCGACGCGGGCCGGTTCCCGCTGGCCGAGACGGCGACGGTGGCGGGTAGCGCCCGCAATCTGCTGCTGCTCGGCGACCCGCAGCCCGCCGCGGCGCGCAGCGCTCACCCCGGACCGGTGGGCGAATCGACGCTGGGCTGGCTGCTCGCGGGCCGCAACACCGTCGGGTCCGAGCGCGGATACTTCCTGGACCGCACCTGGCGGATGCATCCCAGGGTGTGCGATCCGATCTCCCGGCTGTTCTACGACGGCAGGCTGCGCTCGAACGAAACCGTCACGCTGGCAAGGCAACTGGACGGCGTGGAGCCGGGCATCGGCACTGTGCTGGTGGACCACTACGGCAACGCCACCGAATCGGCGGCCGAGGCGCGCGAGGTGGTGCGCCAGGTGCGCGCCCTGCTCGGCCTGTCCTGGACCACGGGCGCGACCACGCGGCGGCTGCATCCGCACGACATCTTCGTCGTCGCGCCGTATGGCGCTCAGGTCGGCCGGATCCGAACCATGCTGGCGCGCGCCAAGATCGAGGACGTGCTGGTGGGCACCGTGGACCGCTTCCGCGGCAGGGAGGCCGCGGTGGTGCTGCTGTCGCTGACCACGTCCAGCCCGGCCGACGCGCCGCACGGCATGTCGTTCCTGTTGTCGCGCGATCTGGTGCGCGCCGCGGTGTCGCGGGCGATGTGGCGGGCGGTGATCATCAGGTCACCGCTGCTCACCGAATACCTGCCCGCGGCGCCCGAGGATCTGCCCGATCTGGCCCGTTTCCTGCACCTGAGCTGAGCTGAGCGCCCGCTCAGCCGAAGTTCTTGCCTTCGCCGCGATAAGTGGGGACGGTGGTGCGGCTGCCGTCCGATTCGACGAGGTGGACCTGGTCGAAACGCTCGCACAGTTCGCCAGCCTTGGCGTGGCGGAACCACACCCGGTCGCCGACGCGCAGTTCGGCGGCGGCCGAAAGCGGGGTCTGCACCTCGCCGGCGCCTTCGGTACCGATGAGCCGTAAGCCGCTGGGCCACACGGGTTTCGGCACCCGGGACGGGCCGGTCGGACCGGAGGCGATGTAGCCGCCCGCGAACACCGTCGCGATGGACGGCGTCGGCTTGCGCAGCACGGGAGTGGCGAAGAACAGCGCGGGCCGCGGGGTGAAGGCGCGGTAGTGATCGAACAGGGTCGGCACGTAGAGACCCGAGCCCGCCGTCACCTCGGTGACATCCGGATCGGCGATGCTGACCTCGATCGAACCGCTGCCGCCGCTGTTGACGATCTCCAGCTTGCCCACCACCGAGCGCACCGCGTCGAGCACTCGCGCCCTGCGCTTGGCGATCTCGGCGGCCGAGGCCCGCTTGACCAGTCGCACCGCGACATTGCTGTCGGGCAGCCCGGCGATCTGCGCCTCGTAGGTCATCACGCCGACCACGTCGAAGCCGCGGTCGAGCGCGGCGCGGGCCAGGGCGGCGGCTTGCTCGGGAGTGCGGATCGGCGAGCGGCGCACGCCGAGGTGCAGCGGGCCGATCCGCAGCGACGCGTCCACGTCCAGGCAGACGCGGGGCCGGACCAGGTCGGTGCCGACGGCCGCGCGGATCAGGTCGAGCTGGGCGACGTCGTCGATCATCAGAGTGATCGCGCCGAGCAGGGTGTCGTCGGAAGCGAGTTCGGCCAGCGCCGCCCGGTCGACGCTCGGGTAGCCGAGCAGGATGTCGCGGGCGCCGAGACCGGCCAGCCAGAGCGCCTCGCGCAAGGAGTAGGACATGATGCCCGCGAAGCCGTCGGCCGCGGTCAGCTCGCCGCCGAGCACGGCTTCCAGGACGGCGCGGCAGCGCACGGATTTGCTGGCGACCCGGATCGGGACGCCGTTCGCGCGGCGCACCAAGTCGGCGGCGTTGGCGCGCAGCGCGGTCAGGTCGAGCGCGGCCAGCGGCGGGTCGAGGTCGACGGTGGCGGCGTGCAGTCCGGCGATCGGCGATGTCTCGCTCACCCGGACCACTCAACCACCAAACTGGTCACACGTCCAGTAGGGTGGGAGTCAGACTTCGGCTGCTCGCGTCGCCAGGCCGCTGACCAGGTCGTCCAGCACTATCAGCGTGGTCTCGTCATTACTGTCGGCCAGCCAGCGCAGCACGGTCCCCTGCAGGACCGAGACCGTGTAGGCGGCGATGTCGTCCACCGGTTCCAGCCACTGCACGCCGGAGCGATCGGCGCAGAGCTGGAGGAAGTTGGCGACCTCGGTGTCCATTTCCCGGAACACGGCATTGTCAGACGGGTCGGGCGTCGCCCCGGACGGCGGCTCCCAGCGCTCACGCAGCGTGCGCAAAGTCGCCTCGTAGGCGCGGATATGTTTGGTGGGCGCTGCCTTGACCAGCGGCCAGTACGCGCTCACCCCGGCATGCAACAGCACCCGCAGTGCCCGCACTCCGGTGAGATCGAGCGAAGCGGCCGCCTTCTCCACGGCCTCGCAGATCGTCGGCCGCAACCGACTCTCCACTATTTCTCCACGTGCGCTCAACGACGACTCCCTCGGCGAAAGAACTCGCGCACCTCCGATGGCGCGACTCGCTGAACTTTGGCGAGCGACCAGAAATCCCCAGGCTGCCCGGTCCAACGTTCATCAATGGTAGAGCGTTTTCGGGGTTTGAGAACGGGTTCAGCGGGTATTCCATACCGGAAGATTGTTTTGTTACCCAAACGGAATGTCTCTGCAACGCTGCAGTGTCCGACCGATCGGCATTCAGGGGTGACTCTCGACCCCACGGGCCGCAAGACACACAATGATCCACTCTACGGACCGTCCCGCCGCATCCACCTTTCCTGTGACGAACCGCACAGAATGTCGGTGGAACGGGTTCATCCCCGGTGTTCGGTGTTCGACGGGGCTGTCGGCGGACTTCGAACGGCAGCGTCGGCTGGGCGGCCGATAGCCTGGATCGGTGACTCTCCCGCCTCCTGCCGATCAGTTCTTCCTCTCCGGCACCTTCAACTTCCGCGACACCGGTGGTCTGCGCACCGCCGACGGCGCCAAGGTGCGCCCCGGCGTACTGCTGCGCTCGGCCCAGCTCAGCGGCCTCGACGAGCGCGGCCACCGCAGTCTGCGCGAACTGGGCGTGGTCGAGGTCTTCGATCTGCGCGGCATCAGCGAGATCGACCACATGGGCCACGACAACCTGCCCGACGGCGTGCGGCGCAGCGTCACGCCGTTCGACTCGCGGATGGGCGAGGCGCCCCCGCACGAAACCACCGCGTCGGCGTTCGAGCACATGCTCGAGGTGTACCGCGAGTTCCCCGCGCTGCCGGAGGCGAACACGGCGATCACCGCCATCGCGCAATCCATCGTGGACGGCGCCGGCGCGGTGCTGGTGCACTGCGCGGCGGGCAAGGACCGCACCGGCTGGGCCGTGGCGACGCTGCTGCGGGCGGTGGACGTGGTCGAGGAGGACGTGCTCGCCGACTTCATGGTCAGCAACGCCGCGATCGAACCGCTGCGCGCGCTGATCGAACCCACCCTGCCGCCTGGCGCGCGCTTCTCCGAAGACCTGCTCGGCGTGCGCGAGGAGTACCTGGCGATGGCCCTGGAATCGGTACGGCAGCTGCACGGCGACTTCGACCGCTACCTCGACGTCGTCGGGCTGACGCCGGAGCTGCGGGCGCGACTGCGCGACCGGATGCTGGAATAGACCGGCGCCTCAGGCGATTTCGCGCCGGACCAGGCCGTGGTCATCGATCGATACCTGATCGCCGGTGTGGAACCAGCTGCCCGTGAACCGATCCGCGGTGGTCTCCGGGTCGTTCCAGTAGCGACGGGTGACATTCGGTCCGCGACAGAGCAATTCACCGTGGCCCGCCGCGGCCTTCGGCCCCCACAGTGCCAATTCGGTACCGCCGAAAGCGAATCCGAGCACCCGGCCCGCGTCGGCGGGTGTCTCGGTGTCGTCCACCGCCAGTCCGATGCCGCTTGTCTCGGTGGCTCCCCACACCGACCAGTGTCTGGCCGAGGGGAACGCCTCGCGCAGCGCGGCGGCGAGATCGCCCGGAGTCCGTTCGGCGTGGCCCGCGCTGCTGACCCGGCTGATGCCCTCGGTGGGGACGCCGTCGGCGCGCAGCGCGGCCAGCTCGGGGAGCAGGCCCGCGAAGACGCGCGGCGTGCCCGACACCATGTCGACCCGTTCGGCCACAATGGCTTCCGCGAGTCCGCGGCCCTCCGGCGCGAGCACCACGGTGCCGCCGACCGCGAAGGTGGGCAGCAGCTGGTCGACGCACCCGCTGGCGTGCGCCAGCGGTGGCAGCACCAGATTGCGGACTCCGTCGGTGGGCAGATCGAGCGCGGCGACCACCGACCGGACCGCCGAGAGCAGGTTCTCGTTGGTCAGCTCGACGCCCTTGCGGGTGCCGCTGGTGTAGCACAGCAGCGCGAGATCGTTCAGCGCCGCACCGTCGTCGATGAACGCGGCACCGTCGGGGAGCTCCACCTCGCCGCCCCTCGCGCCGCGACCGAGCACGAAATCCGCACTGCTGTCGGCGATCACCTGCTCGGCCACCCGCGCGGGCAGACCATCGTGCACCAGCACCGGTACCGCGCCGCTGAGCAGGGCGCCGAGGAACGCCTGCACCCAGCGGACGCCCGCGGGCATGTGGATGGCGACCCGGTCGCCGTACCCGACACCGTGTTCCTGCAGGCCGCCCGCGATGCGGGACGCCGAGTGCCACAGCTCGCGGTAGGTGAGCCGGGGCCCACCGAGCTCGACGACCGCCTCGCGCGACGCGAACGCGTGCACCTGTAGATCGAGTAGCTCGGTGAGCGCCGGCGTGAGGTTGCCGTAGCGCAGCACGCCGTCGGCGCCGCGGGCCAGCGGGTTGCTACACGCAGGCGAATGTGTGAAGGGGTATTCGACCAAGAGCTGCGACATGTGTCCTCCGCGCGGTGCCTCGAGCTGCCAGGCACCTGCGACTATATGACGCGGATCACAATTTCGCCGGAATAGTCGATTTCCCGTGTCCCCGCCGTCACCGGCCGGAGTACGTCGCCTTGCCAGGACCGACCTCGAGGAAGCTGCGCACCGCGCCGCGCAGATCATCGGTGGCGAACAGCTCGCCGGACACCTCGGGGGTCACCGAATCGGCGTGCGCCACACCGCCGGAGCGCCAGGACGCGATGATCTGCTTGGTCGCCGCGTGCGCCTTGGTCGGCCCCTTGGCCAGCCGCTGCGCGAGTTCCCTTGCGGCCGCGTCGACGTCCTCGTGCACGCCGTTCACCACGCCCCAGTCGGCCATGGTCGCCGCGTCGTAGAGATCGGCGGTCATGACGAACTCGCGCGCCCGGCCCGATCCGGCGCGCTCGGCCAGCCGCTGTGGGCCGCCCATCGACGGGGTCAGCCCGACCACCGTCTCCACCAGACCGAACTTCGCCTTCGGCGCGGCCAGGATGATGTCGCAGGCCAGCGCGATTTCGAAAGCGGCGGTCAGTGTCAGGCCGTGCGCGGCGAACACCACCGGACATGGCAGTGCCTCCAGCGGATGGATGATCTGCGCGAACAGCGAGCGCCACAGCTCGGCGCCCTGCTCAGTGGTCAGTCCGTCGAACACGTGCACGTCGACGCCGCCGGACACCACCTTGCCCTCGGCGCGCAGCAACAGGGCGCGCGGCGGGTTCGCTGTCAGCTCGGCGATGTCGTCGACCAGCGCGTCGAACATGGCCTGATCGAAGAGGTTCAGCGGCGGGTTGGCCAGCGTCAGGACCGCCACCTCCGCGCCGCCGCCGGTGGTTTCGCGCTCCAGCCGGGTCGCCTTCGTTTCACTGCGTTCGATCATGCCTGCGCCTCGCTGACGCTCGGCTCCGGCATGCGCGAGGCACGCTGGCACATGATTCGCTCACTGCGTTCACTCATTGCGTCAGCCTAAGACCTGGATCTGCCAGACTGGCTTGGTGACCAAGGCGGTATCGGAAAGCGGTTCCTACGTCGAACCGGGCGAGTTCAAGCGGGACACCCGTTACATCACCACCCGCATCACGGCCGACGGACGCGACGGCTATCCGGTGCAACCCGGCCGGTACCGGCTGGTCGCGGCCCGCGCGTGCCCGTGGGCCAACCGCACCCTCATCGTGCGCAGGCTGCTCGGCCTGGAGGACGTGCTCTCGCTCGGCCTGTGCGGCCCCACCCACGACAAACTGAGCTGGACTTTCGACCTCGATCCCGGCGGCGTCGACCCGGTGCTCGGCATCCCGCGGCTGCGCGACGCCTACCTGGCCCGCTTCCCCGACTACCCGCGCGGCATCACGGTCCCCGCCGTGGTCGACATTCCGACCGGCCAGGTGGTGACCAACGACTACGCAAGGATGACGCTGGACTTCTCCACCGAATGGACCGAGTTCCACCGGGCGGGCGCGCCCGCGCTGTACCCGGAGCCGCTGCGCGCCGAGATCGACGAGATCAACGACGTCGTGTTCCGCGATGTGAACAACGGCGTCTACCGCTGCGGCTTCGCGGGCGCCCAAGACGCTTACGAGGCCGCATACGACCGGCTCTTCGCCCGCCTGGACTGGCTCTCGGATCGGCTTGCCGGACAACGGTTCCTGGTCGGCGACACGATCACCGAGGCCGACGTGCGGCTGTTCACCACGCTGGTCCGGTTCGACGCCGTCTACCACGGTCATTTCAAGTGCAACCGGCAGAAGCTGAACGAGATGCCGGTGCTGTGGGCCTACGCCCGCGACCTCTACCAGACGCCCGGCTTCGGCGACACCATCGACTTCGCGCAGATCAAGACCCATTACTACGTGGTGCACACCGACATCAATCCGACCAAGGTGGTGCCGAAGGGTCCCGACCTCGGCAACTGGCTGACCCCGCACGGCCGCGAAGAACTGGGCGGCAGGCCGTTCGGCGACGGCACCCCGCCGCCACCGCCGCCATTGTCGGAGCGGGTGCCCGCGCTGCACGGACCGGCGTAGCCGGTCGTTTCGGGCGGCGGGTCCCGGGAACCCGGGAAACGATCCGGTTCGTTGTCGTGTTGGTCCGACGACGGCTCGGTGCCATAGAGTTCTGCCAGCGAAGGCAGAGGACTTAAGGGGTGTTGCCGATGAGGCACGGCGCGTTCGAGAAGACCGTGATCGCCTTGCTGGAGAACGGGTCGAAGCTGCAAGCGCCCGCGGTCGAGAAGTACATCGACCGAATCCGGCGCGCCCATCCCGACGAGACCCCGGCTCAGACCGTCGACCGGATAGAGCGCCAGTACCTGCTGGCGGTGACCGGCAGCGGCACCGCGGCGGGCGCGACCGCGGCCATGCCCGGCGTCGGCACGGTCGCCTCGCTGGCCACCATCACCGCGGAGACGGCATTCTTCATGGAGGCCTCGGCGCTGTACACGCTGGCGATCGCCGCCGTGCACGGCATCTCGCCGGAGGACAAGGAACAGCGCAGGGCGCTGGTGCTCGCGGTGGTGCTCGGCGATACCGGCATGGAGATCGTGGAGCGCTCGGTCGGGCAGTCGGCCAAGAATTGGGGGACGCTGCTCGCCAACCGCATTCCCGGCCTGTCCAGCATGAACGACTCGCTGATGAAGCGGTTCCTCGTGCGGTTCCTCACCAAGCGCATGGCGCTGATGGCGGGCAAGGTGATTCCGATGGGCATCGGCGCGGTGATCGGCGGCGTCGGTAACCGAGCCCTCGGCAAGACCACGATCCTCAACGCGCAGAAGGCATTCGGGCCCGCGCCCGCCTTCTGGCCCGCCAACCGGCAGCTGATCGTCGACGCCGATCCGCTGCCCGCGCTCGACGCGAACCCGCCCAACTTCCCCGCCGGACCGAAATGACCACAGCCAAGCCCGCTCTGGTCGTGCACGGCCTGAGCAAGCGGTACGAGCTGGGTTCGGCCGTCGAGAACGTGAGCTTCAGCGTTCCGGTGGGCGGCACCGCCGCGCTGGTCGGCCCGGCGGGCTCTGGCAAGACCACCATCCTGCGGATCCTGCTCGGGCTGCTCGAACCGTCCTCGGGGAGCGCGGAGATCGAGTTGTCGCCGGTGAGCGGGATGCTCACGCCGCGCGGACAGCATCCGGCGCGCGCGGCCCGCGATCACCTGTTGGTGTACGCGGCCGCGGCCGGTGTGCCGGACGCGCGGGTCGGCGCGGTGCTCGAGTCGGTTGGGCTGGATTCGGCCGCGCGCGTCAAGACGGGCGCGCTCACCGTCGGCCAGCAGACCCGGCTGGCTCTGGCCACCGCCTTGCTCACCGATCCGCGAGTGCTGATCCTGGACGAGCCGACCGAGGGGCTCGACGCCGCCGAACGCGGCTGGCTGCACGATTTCCTGCGCAGGCACACGCGCCGCGGCGGCACGGTGCTGCTGTCGAGCGCGAGCCTCGCGGCGGTGGTGGCGATGGCCGATCAGCTGATCGTGCTGAGCGAGGGCGCGGTCGTCTACCAGGGCACCCCGGCGAAACTGCGCCGCAATCACCCCGACCGGCTGGTCGTCGCCGCCTCCACTCCGGTGGCGCTGGCCACGATGCTCGCCGCGCGGGGCTACACCGACGCGGTGATCCGCCCCGACGGGCGGCTCGCGGTGGCCGAGGCGGGCGAAGCGGAGATCATCGACGCGGCCAAGGCCTCCGGGGTGCGGCTGGACAGCATCACGCCGGATCCGATCCATCCCGACCGCGTACTCGCCTCGCTGACCAAATCGAGCAGGACCGCGGCGCCGATGTTCGGGACGCCGGGAGGGCACGTACCCCATCCGCAGCCGACGCCCTACGGGATTCCGCGATGATCACTCTGCCCCCTGACCTCGTTCCACCGGTGAACTCCGAGGTGCGCAAGGTCTACTCGCTGCGCTGGTGCCTGGCGCTCGGCGTGCTGCTGCCCGCGATCGCGTTGGTCTCCTCCACGGTGACATCGCTGATGGCCGGGCCCGCCGACCCGAATTCCGCGCTGGCCACCGGAGCCGCGACGATCGGGCTGTATTTGGCGCTCACCGCGACGATCCTGGCCGCCGCCGTCTTCGGCGCGGCGGGCGCAGGCGGTGAGTTCCGCTATCGGACGATGCCGGTGACCTCGCTGTTCACCGCCGACCGCGATCGGCTGGCGGCGGCCAAACTGCTGGTCACCGGTGCGTACACGCTCGCGGTCGCGGTGGTGGTCGAGCTCGTCGCGTTCAGCAGCCTGCTGGCGTTCGGCCGCGGCAAGTTCGAGTTCGGCACGCGGCTGCTGACGGTGTTCGGCACCGGTCTGCTCGCGGCGGTCTGCTGGTCGCTGCTCGGCGCCGGGCTCGGGCTGCTGCTGCGCCAATCGACCGGCGCCGTCACGCTGATCCTCGGCTGGCTGCTCGTCATAGAGCCGCTGATCTGGTTGGTGGCCAACGGAATCGGGCTCGGCGGCGTGGTCACGTTGCTGCCGGGGTCGGCGACCGTCGCCACGGTGGCGGCCGGCTCTTTCCCGGACAGCGACATCCTCGCCCCGACGCCGGCCGCCTTCGTCGTTCTACTGCTGTGGACTATCGGAATCGCGGGCGCGGGCTGGTGGCAGCTGCGCAGCCGCGATATGTGATCCGCGGCGAAGGACACGCCAAGGGCACAGGACAGACTCCGGGAACAAGCGGTGTGTCGCCGAGCGTCGTTACCTTCGTAGAGGGAGTTCGACGAGCGGACGGTGAACGGCGCAATTGACTGAGCGGAGTACGACGGGGCGGGGCTGGATACGGCGGCTGTGGGACGAGAGCCGGTCGCATCCCGGCACCATCGCGGGCGTTCTGGCCGCGGTTCTGGCGGGTGCGCTGGTGGAGGTGGCCGCGCCGCTGCTGACGAAGCGTGCGGTCGACGCGGCCGGCGTCGGCGACACCGGGGTGATCGGAGTGATCGCGGCACTGCTCGCGCTGCTCGCCGCAGGCCGGTTCGGCGCGGCGTTCGGCAGGCGGCTGCTCGCGGGCAGGCTCTCGCTCGACGTCCAGCACGGCCTGCGGGTGCGATTGCTCGGTTCGCTGCAACGACTGGACGGCGCGGGTCAGGACGCGCTGCGCACGGGGCAGGTGGTGTCTCGCTCGATCACGGATCTCCAGTTGGTCCAGGGACTACTGGCGATGGTTCCGCTCTCCGGGATGGCGCTGTTGCAGTTCCTGCTCGCCGCGTGCGTGATGCTGTGGCTCTCGCCGCCGCTGGCGGTGGTCGCCCTGCTCGTGGTGCCCGGCATCGCGGCGGTGGTGTACCGGATGCGGCCGCTGCTGTTCGCGGCCACCTGGTCGGCCCAGCAGCGGGCCGCCGACCTGGCCCAGCACGTCGAGGAGACGGTCACCGGGGTGCGGGTGGTGAAGGGCTTCGGGCAGGAGGCCCGGATGGTCGACGTGCTGGAAGGGCACGGCCGCAAGCTCTATGCCGAACGCATGCGCGCCGCGCGGGTCGACGCCCGCTTCGCGCCGGTGGTGGCCGCGATTCCGCAGGCCGGGCTGGTCGGGGTGATCGCCTTCGGCGGGTGGCTCGCGCTGGAGGGCTCCATCGGGCTCGGCACGTTCCTCGCCTTCGCCGCCTACGTGGCCACCATGACCTCGGCCACCCGAGCCATGTCGTCGGTGGTCATTCTGGCGCAGCTGACCCGCGCCGCCGCCGAACGCGTCTTCCAGGTCATCGACACCGCGCCGGTGATCGCCGACCCGCCCGCGCCCGCCGGCCTGCCGGACGGCCCGCTCGGCATCGAGATCGACTCGCTCACCTTCGGATTCGACCCCGGCGTGCCGATCCTGCGCGACCTCGACCTGACCGTGCGTCCCGGCGAGACGGTCGCGATCATCGGCCCGGCCGGTTCGGGCAAGACGACTCTGTCGCTGCTGCTGCCGCGCTTCTACGCGCCCGACGCCGGGCGCATCCGGCTCTTCGGGGCCGACGCGGAACCGGTGGACATCGCCGGCGTGGCCGCCGTCGACCTGCGCGCCGCCGTCGGCGTGGTGTTCGACGACCCGTTCCTGTTCTCCGACACCATCGCCGCCAACATCGCGCTCGGCCTACCGGACGCCACCGACGCCGAGATCAGACAGGCTGCCAAGCTGGCCGCCGCCGACGAGTTCATCGGCGAACTGCCCGACGGGTACGACACCGTCGTCGGCGAGCGCGGGCTCACCCTCTCCGGTGGCCAGCGCCAGCGCATCGCACTGGCCAGGGCGCTGCTGGCCCGCCCGCGCATCCTCGTTCTGGACGACGCCACCTCGGCGGTGGACGCCGTCACCGAGGCCGCCATTTTCGACACACTGCCCGATCATGGCGGCCGCACCACGATCGTGCTTGCGCACCGCGAATCGACTCTCGCCCACGCCGACCGGGTGATCCGGCTGCCCGCACCCGCCCAGCTACCGTCACCCGCGACGGAGGAACCCGGCGAATCGGCGCGCAAACCCCGGGTAGCGGGCCGGATGGGCGGCGGTTTCGGCGCGGCCGCAGACCTGGCCGAGACCCCCGAGCTGCGCCGGACCATCGAGCGGTTGCCACCCGCCACCGAAGAACCCGGCCTGGACGACCGCGAGCTGCGCGAGCCCGATCCCGGCTTCCGTCTCGCGCGACTGCTGCGCCCGGTGCGCTTGCTGGTGCTGACCGTGGTGAGCCTGCTCGCGCTGGACGCGCTCGTCGGCGTGGCCTTTCCCGCGCTGGTTCGCTACGCCATCGACACGGGCGTGACCGCCGGGCGGTCCGACGCGCTCCTGCTCGCGGCGGGCCTCGGCGTCGCGCTGGTCGCGGCGGGTTTCGCGGTCGGCGCGACGACTATCGTGCTCACCTCGCGCACCGGCGAGCGCGTCCTCTACGGCCTGCGCGTGCGCAGCTACGCGCATTTGCAGCGGCTCGGCCTCGACTACTACGAGCGGGAACTGTCCGGGCGGATCATGACCAGGATGACCACCGACGTGGACGCGCTGTCGAGCTTCCTGCAGACGGGCGTGGCCACCACCCTCATCGGCGCGCTCACCCTGCTCGGCATCGTGGCGGCGCTGCTCGTCATCGATGTCTCGCTGGCGGTGGTCGCGCTGCTGGCGCTGCCGCCGCTGATCGTGGCGACGGTGTTGTTCCGGCGCTTCTCCTCCACCGCGTACACCGTGTCGCGGGAACGTGTCTCGACGGTGAACGCCGACTTCCAGGAGAACGTCACCGGCTTGCGCGCGGTGCAGGCCAACCGGCACGAACCCCGCGCCGCGCGACGCTTCGCCGAATACTCCGAGCGCTATCGCAACGCCAGGATGCGGGCGCAGCGGGCGATCGCGCTGTATTTCGCCTTCGTCATCGCCTGGGCCGATCTGGCGCTGGCCGCGGTGGTGTTCGTCGGCGCCCGCGAGGTCGCGGTCGGTGCGACGACCACGGGCACGCTGGTCGCTTTCGTGCTCTACCTAGAGCTGATGTTCGGGCCGATCACGCAGCTGTCCCAGGTCTTCGACGGCTACCAGCAGGCCAGAGTCGGACTGCGCCGGATCGGCGAGCTGCTGCGCACCCCGTCGTCGATCGCGGCGGATCCGCCGCACGCCGTGGCGATCACCGACGGTCTGCGCGGCGAGGTCGCGCTCGATCACGTGCACTTCCGCTATCCAGGAACCGAGACCCCGGCGCTGCACGATGTCGACCTCCGCATCCCGGTCGGGTCCACTCTGGCGCTGGTCGGGCCGACGGGCGCGGGCAAGTCGACGATCGTCAAGCTGCTGGCCCGCCTCTACGACCTGCCGCGCTCGTCTCTCGACGCGGGCGCGGAACCCGACGCCGTCTCGGTCAGCGATGCCCGGCCCATCGCGGATGTGTCAAGAGGGGCGATCGTCGTCGACGGCGTCGACATTCGCGAGTACCGCCTCACCGACTACCGGTCCCGGCTCGGGATCGTGCCCCAAGAAGCTCACCTCTTCACCGGCGACGTGGCCAGCAACATTGCATTCGGACAACCTTCCGCAACAGAGGCGGAGATTCGCGCGGCCGCCGCGGCCGTTGGCGCGGCCGGCATGATCGCTGCGCTTCCCTTCGGACTGCGGCAACCTATCGGCGAACGCGGGCGCGGGCTGTCGGCCGGACAGCGTCAGTTGATCGCCCTGGCCAGGGCCGAACTGGTCGGTCCCGACCTGTTGCTGCTCGACGAGGCCACCGCGACACTCGACCAGGAGACCGAGGCATCCGTGCTGGTAGCGAGCAGATCGCTGGCCCGGGGACGCACCACGGTCGTCGTCGCGCACCGGCTCGGCACGGCCGCGCGGGCCGATCGAATCGCGGTCGTCGAGCGCGGCCGGATCACCGAATTCGGCACCCACGCCGACCTGCTCGCGGCGGGCGGAACCTATACCCGACTCTGGGCGGCGGCCCGCGAAACCGGAGGAATATTCTCGGACCAGGACGAGTCTGCACAGAAGAGTTTGGGTCTGTCCGGTGGTGGGTAGCTTCGTCGATTTGCTGCTGGGCATATCCTCGACAGAGGGTCCATCGGCGCGCATCCGCTGATCCCCCATGCCGGGCACGTCACAAACGTCGCAGCGCGAAGAACGAAATGAGGCGAACACCTGCTGTGAGCAGCTCAACTTCCCAGTTCGGACAGAACCAGTGGCTAGTCGACGAGATGTATCTGAAGTACAAAGAGGATCCATCGTCTGTCGATGAGAGTTGGCACGAGTTCCTCGCCGACTACACCCCCGAAGCGAGCGGCGAAGCCACCAACTCGCAGTCCACCGCCGCGACCCCGAACGCAGCCCCGGCTCCCGCGCCTGCGACGGCTGCCCCGGCTCCCGCCCCGGCCGCGAAGCCCGCCCCGGCCGCCGCAAAGCCCGCGCCCGCTCCGGCCGCCGCGAAGCCTGCGGCTGCGGCCAAGGTCACCGCGCGTGCCCCCCAGACCACCCCGGCGCCGACCTCGAACGCGGCACCGACTTCCGGCGGCCCCAAGCCCGCCGAGGCGTCCGACGAGGCGAAGGTGCTGCGTGGCGCCGCCGCCGCGGTCGTCAAGAACATGTCCGCCTCGCTGGCCATCCCCACCGCGACCTCGGTGCGCGCCATCCCGGCCAAGCTGATGATCGACAACCGTCTGGTCATCAACAACCACCTGGCCCGCACCCGAGGCGGCAAGATCTCCTTCACCCACCTGCTCGGCTACGCCATCGTGCAGGCGGTGAAGAAGTTCCCGAACCTGAACCGGCACTTCGCCGAGATCGACGGCAAGCCGAACGCGGTCACCCCCGCGCACACCAACCTCGGCCTCGCCATCGACCTGCCGGGCAAGGACGGCAGCCGCTCGCTGGTCGTCGCGGCCATCAAGGGCTCCGAGGCCATGACCTTCGGCCAGTTCCACACCGCCTACGAGGACATCGTGCGGCGCGCCCGCGACGGCAAACTGACCGCCGAGGACTTCTCCGGCGTCACCATCTCGCTGACCAACCCGGGCACCATCGGCACCGTGCACTCGGTCCCCCGCCTGATGAACGGCCAGGGCGCGATCATCGGCGCGGGCGCCATGGAGTATCCGGCCGAGTTCCAGGGCATGAGCGACGAGCGCGTCGCCGATCTGGGCGTCGGCAAACTGATGACGCTGACCTCCACCTACGACCACCGCATCATCCAGGGCGCGGAGTCCGGCGACTTCCTGCGCACCATCCACCAGCTGCTGATCTCCGACGAGTTCTACGACGAGATCTTCCACGGCCTCGGCGTGCCGTACGAGCCGGTGCGCTGGCGCAAGGACATCAAGGAGCGCGGCGTCGACAAGAGCTCGCGCGTGCTCGAGCTGATCGCCGCCTACCGCAACCGCGGCCACCTGATGGCCGACACCGATCCGCTGCGCCTGATCAAGGACAAGTTCCGCAGCCACCCTGACCTCGACGTCACCCAGCACGGGCTCACGCTGTGGGACCTGGACCGCGAGTTCGCGGTCGCGGGCTTCCACAACGAAGAGCGGATGAAGCTGCGCGACGTGCTCTCGGTGCTGCGCGACGCCTACTGCCGCCACATCGGCGTGGAGTACATGCACATCCTGGAAACCGATCAGCTGCAGTGGATCCAGGAACGCGTCGAGCAGAAGCACGTCAAGCCGACTGTCGCGCAACAGAAGTACATCCTGAACCGGCTGAACGCGGCCGAGGCCTTCGAGACCTTCCTGCAGACCAAGTACGTCGGCCAGAAGCGCTTCTCGCTGGAAGGCGCCGAAGCGGTCATCTCGATGATGGACGCGGTCATCGACCAGAGCGCCGAGCACTCACTCGACGAGGTCGTGATCGGCATGCCGCACCGCGGCCGCCTCAACGTGCTCGCCAACATCGTCGGCAAGCCCTAC
Organism: Nocardia sp. NPDC050793; assembly: GCF_040654065.1. NCBI lineage: Bacteria > Bacillati > Actinomycetota > Actinomycetes > Mycobacteriales > Nocardiaceae > Nocardia > Nocardia sp. NPDC050793. The sequence goes on along the minus strand of NZ_JBFAHG010000004.1, from coordinate 531,176 downwards.
TCGAAGATCTTCACCGAGTTCGAGGGCAACATGAACCCGGCCGCCACGCACGGCTCCGGCGACGTGAAGTATCACCTCGGCGCGCGCGGCACCTACCTGCAGATGTTCGGCGACAACGAGATCGATGTCTCGCTGACCGCCAACCCGTCGCACCTGGAGGCGGTCGACCCGGTGCTCGAGGGTCTGGTCCGCGCCAAGCAGGACCTGCTCGACAAGGGCGACGGCCCCGAGGGCTTCTCCGTCATGCCGCTGATGCTGCACGGTGACGCCGCGTTCGCGGGCCAGGGCGTGGTCGCCGAGACGCTGAACCTCTCGGGTCTGCGCGGCTACCGGGTCGGCGGCACCATCCACATCGTGGTGAACAACCAGATCGGCTTCACCACCTCGCCGGAGAACAGCCGCTCCACCGAATACTCCACCGACATCGCCAAGTTCATCGGCGCGCCGATCTTCCACGTGAACGGCGACGACCCCGAGGCGTGCGACTGGGTGGCGCGTCTCGCCGTCGACTTCCGCCAGAAGTTCCGCAAGGACGTGGTCATCGACCTGATCTGCTACCGCCGTCGCGGTCACAACGAGGGCGACGACCCGTCGATGACCCAGCCGTACATGTACGACGTCATCGACACCAAGCGCTCGGTGCGCAAGAGCTACACCGAGAGCCTGATCGGCCGTGGCGACATCTCCATGAAAGAGGCCGAGGACGCGCTGCGCGACTACCAGGGCCAGCTGGAGCGCGTGTTCAACGAGGTCCGCGAACTGGAGAAGTTCCCGCCGGAGCCGAGCGAGTCGGTCGAGGACGACCAGAAGGTGCCCGCGACCGTGCAGACCGCGGTCGACAAGGCGGTGCTGCAGCGCATCGGCGACGCGTTCCTCAACGTGCCCGACGGCTTCAACGTGCACCCGCGCGTCAAGCCGGTGCTGGAGAAGCGCCGCGAGATGGCCTACGAGGGCAAGGTCGACTGGGCCTTCGCCGAGCTGATGGCCTTCGGCACGCTGATCGACGAGGGCCGCGCGGTGCGCCTGACCGGTCAGGACTCGCGCCGCGGCACCTTCACCCAGCGCCACGCGGTGATCATCGACCGCAAGTCCGCCGAGGAGTACACCCCGCTGCACAATATCGGCAGCGAGAAGCCGGGGTGGTTCGCGGTGCACGACTCGGCGCTGAGCGAATTCGCCGCTGTCGGTTTCGAATACGGCTACTCGCTGGGCAACCCGGACGCGCTGGTGCTCTGGGAGGCGCAGTTCGGTGACTTCGTCAACGGCGCGCAGTCCATCATCGACGAGTTCATCTCCTCCGGTGAGGCCAAGTGGGGCCAGCTCTCCGACGTCGTGCTGCTGCTGCCGCACGGCCACGAGGGTCAGGGCCCGGACCACACCTCCGGCCGCATCGAGCGCTTCCTGCAGCTGTGCGCCGAAGGCTCGATGACCGTCGCGGTGCCGTCCACCCCGGCGAACTACTTCCACCTGCTGCGCCGCCACGCGCACGACGGCATCCGTCGTCCGCTGATCGTCTTCACCCCGAAGTCGATGCTGCGCAACAAGGCCGTGGTGTCGGACCTCAAGGACTTCACCGAGTCCAAGTTCCACTCGGTGTTCGACGAGCCCACCTACGAGCAGGGCGTCGGCGATCGCGCCAAGGTCAAGCGAGTGCTGATGACCAGCGGCAAGCTCTACTACGAGCTGGTCGCCGAGAAGACCAAGCAGAAGCGCGAGGACATCGCCATCGTGCGGATCGAGCAGCTCTACCCGCTGCCCAAGTTCCGCCTGAACGAAGCCCTCGAGGGGTACCCGAACGCGACCGACATCGCATGGGTCCAGGAGGAACCGGCGAACCAGGGCGCCTGGCCCTTCTTCGGCCTCAACCTCCCCGACCTGCTCCCTGACCGGCTCGGCAAACTCCGCCGCATCTCCCGCCGCGCCATGTCGGCCCCGTCCTCGGGTTCGTCCAAGGTGCACGCCGTCGAGCAGGCGGAGATCATCGGGGAGGCGTTCGCACCCACCAGCTAATCTCTAGCCGCACCGAACGCCGGGCGCGAAATCGCTGGTTCCCCAGCTGGTTTCGCCCCGGCGTTTGCCGTTTCCACGGTCGGACGTCGGGAAAGGAACGGTGGTTGGGGCGGCGTGTCGGCCATCCATTCCTCTCCCGTGAGAACCATTTCTCTTCGCTCGGTAGGGAAATGGCAATGCCAGGGCGGATGTGGCGATGCGCAGGCGCGCCAGCTTCTAGGGTGGTGGCGTGGCGCGAGGGGCGCGCCGCGGAAGGGATTGGTGGAGAGTGCTTCCCAATGCGGGTGGGCGTGCCCTGGCCCTCGTGACGATGGCGGTTGGATGGGATCCGGCGGCCAAACGGCGATGGCTGCCGGGGGAAACGAAGGACATCGACTTGAACGCGGCGGCGCTGCTGTTCGCGGGGGACGCGATCGTCGACGTGGTGTACCACGAGCAGCTGACGTCGCAGGACGGGTCGGTCCGGCTCCTCGGTGACAACACGACCGGCGAGGGAGAAGGCGACGACGAGACCATCACGCTCGACCTGACCAGGATCGCTCCGCAGGTCACCACGGTGTTCTTCCTGGTGACCTGCTACACCGGCCAGACGTTCGAACGGATCCAGAACGCGTTCTGCCGCGTCGTCGACGGCATGTCGAAGACCGAGATCGCCCGCTACAACCTCAGCAAGATCCATGCGCACACCGGTTTCCTGGCGGGCAAACTCGTTCGCGCGCAACAGGGTTGGGTGTTCCGTTCGATCGACGAGGAGATCCAGGCCGAACACCCCGTCGAGGCGGTGCCGCAGCTGGCGCCGTTCCTCGGCTGATCACGGGTAGCGGGTTCTTGCCACACGCCCAGCCAGTCGGATGCATATTACGAATCTCTGATATTATGAATACACCGAATTCACAATATGGAGGTCAGATGGCTACGACTGTCGAGATCCCCGATGAGCTCTTGGCCGAAGCCCTGCGCCTCACCGGCTTGGCGACGAAGAAGGCAGTGATCAATCTCGCGATGAACGAACTCGTTCAAGGCTATCGCCAGCGCGAGGCATTGGCGCGACTCGCCAGGATGGATCACAACCCATTCCTGACCGAGGACGAGCTCGCCGACGAGGTCGCGGCCGCCGGATGACAGAGCCTTCGATACGGCCGCGATACCTCATCGATCAGTCGGTCATGTCGCACTTCCGAACCAATCCCGGCGTCAAGGAAAAGGTGAACAAGCTGGCGGTGATCGGCGCCCTGTGCTCGTCCGCGGTGACGATGGACGAGGCGCGGTTCAGCGCGCGGAACAGGAAAGACTTGGCGTTCATCTCGGAGTTGTACGGCTCGGTGTTCTTATGGCTGGAGACCGACGACCGCGTGGAAGCCGAAGTAGCCCGGATCCGGACAGCACTGTGGAAGATCGGCGCTGGCCGCGGGGCGCAGACCACCGATGTCCAAATCGCCGCGGTCGCCCTCCGCTACGGCGCGACGGTGGTGCACAACGACGGCGACTTCATGACCATCAAGCGGGCAGTACCCGAGCTGAACCAGTTGCGAATCGCGCCGAACTGAACCCGCACGGCAACAACTTCCCTTGCGCCGCGACAGTTCCCGCGCCGCAAGGGAACTCGGCTGGCGGCCGACGTGGGACATCGAAGCGATCGTACGTGAGATGTGGGCCGATCCCACGGCCGCTCACCCCGCGCACGACGCCGATCCGGCCCGTCGGCGCGCGGCGCTCGACGAGCTCGCGGCCATGGACCACAACCCCTTCCGCGCCGACGCCGAACTCGCCGACCGCCGGAACAACGAGCGGTCCGCTACATAGCCGATCGCACACCGACTCGATCGACCCGGTCGCCACACATCACCGACCGGGTCGGCCCGCTACCCTACTCACCCCTGCAATGCCGCGCCGAGCTCCGGATTCAGGGCGAGGGCCAGCGTGAGCAGGGATTCCACCAGCAGGTCGATCAGTTCCTCGCGGGTGATCGGCTCGGTACGCAACCAGGTGAGGGTGGTTTCCTCGACGAAGGCAATCCAGCCGCGCATGCCGAGCATGAGACGCGGGTGCGCGGTGGGGTCGACGGTGGTCGGCGCCTCGGCGAGGATGAGGCCGATGATGGCGTCGCGGGTCTGGTCGACCAACGGGACCAGGTCGGGGCTGACACTGGTCGGGCCGCGCAGCAGCGCGAGGTAGGACGTGCGGTTCTCGCTGACGTAGTCGACGTAGCGCTCGATCGAATCGCGCAACATGTCGAACAGGCCAAGCGACCGGTCCGGCGCCACCCGCTCGAGCAGTTCGGCGTTGGCGTGCCGGACGACCTCGCGCTGGAAGTCCTGCTTGGTCGGGAAATAGTGGAACAGCAGGCCGCGGGAGATCCCCGCCTGGGCCGCGATCTCGCTGACCGAGAGTTCCTCGATCGTGCGCTCACCGAGCATCTTGGCGCCGAGCGTGAGCAACTGCTGACGGCGTTCATCCGGGGTCAACCGGGTCCGCTTGCCGTTATCACCGGAGCTTTTGCTGGTCACGGCACTCATGCTACTGAACGCGGTTCAATTGCTGTTGACTCGTGCTCAATAAGACCGTAGTCTGCCTTACATGAGTCGCAAGGTTACAGACAAAGCTGTCGGCGACGACCGGACTGTCCGCCACGTCAAGACGGTCATCATCGGCAGCGGTTTCGCCGGTCTCGGTCTCGCCATCCGGCTGAGCCAGCAGGGTCGCAACGACTACCTGGTCCTGGAGCGGGGCAGCGATGTCGGCGGAACCTGGCGGGACAACACCTACCCCGGCGCCGCCTGCGACGTCCCCTCGCACCTGTACTCGTATTCCTTTGCGCTCAACCCGAATTGGTCGCGCTCGTTCTCCCGGCAGGGCGAGATCCAGTCCTACATCCAGGGCGTGGCGAAGAAGTACAACGTGCTGGACAAGCACATCTTCGACTGCGACGTCACCGGCGCCCGCTGGAACGGCGATACCGCGCGGTGGGAAATCACCTCCAGCAAGGGCGATTTCACCGCCGACACGGTCGTCTCCGCGGTCGGCGCATTGTGCGAGCCGAACCTGCCGGACATCAAGGGCATCAACACCTTCGAGGGCGAGATCTTCCACTCCGCCCGCTGGAACCACGACGCCGACCTGAACGGCAAGCGGGTCGCCATCATCGGCACCGGCGCCTCGGCGATCCAGATCATCCCGTCCATCGCGCCGCAGGTCGCCAAGCTCGACGTCTACCAGCGGACAGCGCCGTGGTTGCTGCCCCGCATGGACCGGCCGTATCTGAAGGCCGAGCGGCTCGCGTTCGAGCACGTGCCCGGCGTGCAGCGGCTGTCCCGCGCGGCCATCTACGCCGTCCGCGAGACCCAGGTGGTCGGCCTGGCCAAGTTCCCCGCGCTGATGCAGGGCTTCCAGCTGCTGGCCAAGGCCAAGCTGCAGTACGAGGTGCGCGACCCCGAGCTACGCAAGAAGGTCACCCCGGACTTCCGCATCGGCTGCAAGCGCATGCTCATCTCCAACGAGTACTACCCCGCGCTGAGCCGCGACAACGTTGACGTGGTCACCGACGGTATCCGCGAGATCCGCGCGGGCTCGATCGTCACCGAGGACGGCACAGAGCGCGAGATCGACGCGCTGATCGTGGCCACCGGCTTCCACGTCACCGACTCGCCCACCTACGAGACCATCACCGGCCGTGACGGTCGCACGCTGAGCGAGGTCTTCGACGAGATCGGCCAGCAGGGCTACAAGGGTTCGGCGGTCGCCAACTTCCCCAACATGTTCTTCCTGCTCGGCCCGAACGTCGGTCTCGGCCACACGTCGATGGTGTACATGATCGAATCCCAGATCAACTACATCTCCGACGCGCTCGCCACCGTCGATCGCCTCGGTCTGCGCACCGTCGAGGTGCGCCGGGAAGTGCAGGACGCCTACAACGAGGACCTGCAGGCCAAGCTGAGCAAGACGGTGTGGAACACCGGCGGCTGCGCGAGCTGGTACCTGGACAAGCACGGCAACAATACGACGCTGTGGCCCGACTTCACCTTCCAATTCCGTAGGCTGACAAAGAATTTCGACGTCTCCGCCTACGCGACGACGACCGTGCCCGCCGAACCGAAAGTAGCGTGAACCAGTGAGCAACGACGCTTACTTCAAGAACAAGGTCTGTGTCATCACCGGAGCGGGCTCCGGCATCGGCCGCGCGCTGGCCGAGAACCTGGCCAGGCGCGGCGCCAAGCTCGCGCTTTCCGACATCGACACCGACGGCCTCGCCGAGACCGTCGGCCGCTGCGAAAAGCTCGGAGCCGAGGTGAAGTCCGATCGGCTGAACGTGGCCGAGCGCGAGGCGGTGCTGCTCTACGCCGACGCCGTGAAGGCGCGTTTCGGGGTCGTGCACCAGGTCTACAACAACGCGGGCATCGCCTTCCACGGCGAGGTCCTCCGTTCGGAGTTCAAGGACATCGAGCGGATCATGGACGTCGACTTCTGGGGTGTCGTCAACGGAACGAAGGCGTTCCTGCCGATGCTCATCGAGTCGGGCGACGGCCACGTGGTCAACGTGTCCAGCCTGTTCGGCCTGATCGCCGTGCCGGGCCAGAGCGCGTACAACTCGGCCAAGTTCGCGGTGCGCGGCTTCACCGAGTCGCTGCGCCAGGAGATGCTGGTCGGCAAGCATCCGGTCAAGGTGACCTGCGTGCACCCTGGCGGCATCAAGACCGCGGTGGCCCGCAACGCCACCTACGCCGAGGGCATCGACGGCAAGTCGGCCGCGTCCATGTTCGACAAGAAGCTGGCCATCCACACCCCGGAGATGGCCGCGCAGACCATCACCGAAGGCGTACGCAAGGGCCACGGCCGGGTACTGATCGGCTGGGAGGCGAAGCTGCTCGACGTGTTCGTGCGGGTCACGGCCTCCGGCTACCAGCGCATCGCCGCCGCCGTCAACCGGCCCTTCCTGCCCTGAACGACCATGCGTGAGTTCGATATTCCGCTGCCCGTCGGCCGCGTGCTGCTGAAGCCGGTCTTCCGGTCGATGCTCAACGCTCGGCTGCCGTTCACGGTGCAGCGCAAGCTGATGGATCTGGGCGCGCCGCTACAGCCGATGCCTTCGGGCGTCACGGTGCGCAAAACGCGGCTCGGCGCCCGTCCGGCGGAACTGCACGTCGCCGATTCGACCAGCCCCACCACCGCCGTGCTCTACCTGCACGGCGGCGGTTACGCGGTCGGGTCGACGGCCACCCACCGCGCGCTCGCGGCTCGGCTGGCCCGCGACACCGGCAGCGCGGTGTACGTCGTCGACTACCGGATGGCGCCGGAGCACCCGTTCCCCTCGGGTCTGGACGACGCCGTCGCCGCGTTCCTGGAACTGGTGTCCGAGAAGGGTTTCCGGCCCGATCAGATCGCCGTCGCGGGCGATTCGGCCGGCGGTGGCCTGAGCCTGGCCACCGCGCAGCGGCTGATCGCCGAGCACGGGATGACCCCCGCGGCGCTCGGCCTGATCGCACCGTGGAGCGATCCCAACGAGATCCCCGATCGCGACAGCGACACGGTAATCAACAAGCGTTGGTCGCGCGCCTGCGCCGCCGCCTACCTGGGCGAGGGCGACGGGAACGATCCCCGCTACGCGCCGCTGCGCGGGGTGCTGCGCGGACTGCCGCCGACCTATGTGCAGGTCGATGTCAGCGAGCTGCTGCACGCGCAGTGCGTCGCGCTGGTCACCGCGCTGCGCGGCGCGGGAGTGCAGGTGCGATTCACCGAGAGCCAGGGGTTGTGGCACGTCGCCCAGCTACAGGCCGGGTTGTTCCGGCCCGCCGCGGTGGCGCTCCGCGAACTGTCCGATTTCCTGCGCGATGCCGTCCAGCCGGTGCGCGCGAGCGACCTAGGATGATTGCTATCCCCGGCCGCGCAGGCTCAGGACGGATGGCGTCCGGCAACCGCCTTCGAGGCGTACCTGTGTCGTCGCTCCGGCCGCACGCGGGCCCAGGATGGGCTTCGTCCGGCCGTGCAGAAAGATGGCGAACGAGTCCGGATCGGGCGGCCGATTACCGAGCGGCGAGATTTTCGGTAGTCGATCGCACGGACCGGCACAAGGTGTCGTAGATTACTGGCGAGTAAACCCACGTGGAAGGGCAGTGATGCGAGAGTTCGAAGTCCCGGCTTCCTACACCATCCCGGATGACGCGAACAATTCCGACAACGTCTTCCGCCACGCCGAGCAGACGCCGAACGCGGTGCTGTTCAACGTGCCGAACGGCAGCGGCGGCTGGCGGGACGTCACGGCGGCGGAGTTCGCCGAAACTGTCACGGGGGTGGCCAAGGGCATCGTCGCCTCCGGCATCGAACTCGGCGACCGCGTCGCCATCATGGCCCCCACCCGCTACGAGTGGGCCGTGCTCGACTTCGCCATCTGGGCCGCGGGCGCCTGCACCGTCGCGATCTACGACAGCTCCGCCGCCGAACAGGCCAAGTGGATTCTGCAGGACTCCGCGACCAAGCTGCTCGTCGTCGACAACGACAAGCACCGCGCCACCATCGATGAGATCGAGGCGGGCTCGCTGCCCGATCTGAAGGAAACCCTGCAGATCGAGAAGGGCGCCATCGACGAGCTGATCGCCCGCGGCGCCGAGCTGGACGACCAGGTCGTGCACGACCGCCGCGCGCAGGTCGGCGCCTCCTCGCCCGCCACCCTGATCTACACCTCGGGCACCACGGGCCGCCCCAAGGGCGTCATGCTCACCCACGCGAACCTCATCGCGGAGTCCAAGTCCGACCGGATCGCGCTGAAGGAGTACATCACCGAGGGCAAGAAGACCCTGATGTTCCTGCCGCTGGCGCACGTGTTCGCGCGCGCGGTGGCGCTGACGGCCTTCGACGCCAAGGTGATCGTCGCGCACACCTCCGACTGGTCCACCCTGGTCGACCAGTTCGGCAGTTACCGGCCGCACTTCATCCTCTCGGTGCCGCGTGTGTTCGAGAAGGTGTTCAACGCCTCCAAGCAGAAGGCGCACGACGGCGGCAAGGGCAAGATCTTCGACGCCGCCGCGGACACCGCCATCGCCTACAGCGAGGCGCTGGACAACGGCGGCCCCGGCCTGGTGCTGAAGCTCAAGCACACGGTGTTCGACAAGCTGGTCTACAGCAAGCTGCGGGTCGCCCTCGGCGGTCAGTGCGAGGCGGCCGTCTCCGGCGGCGGCCCGCTGGGCGCGCGCCTCGGCCACTTCTTCCGCGGCGTCGGCGTGACCATCTACGAGGGCTACGGCCTCACCGAGACCACCGCCGCCATTACGGTGAACACCCCGGAGAAGATCCGCGTCGGTTCGGTCGGCCGCCCGATCGAGGGCCACGCCGCCAAGATCGCCGAGGACGGCGAGCTGCTGCTGCGCGGTTCGGTCGTTTTCGGCGGCTACTGGGGCAACGCGGAAGCCACCGAGGACGCCTTCGAGGACGGCTGGTTCAAGACCGGCGACCTCGGCGCCATCGACGCCGACGGCTTCGTCACCATCACCGGCCGCAAGAAGGAAATCATCGTCACCGCGGGCGGCAAGAACGTCTCCCCCGCGCTGCTCGAGGACTCGCTGCGGGCGCACCCGCTGATCAGCCAGGTGATGGTGGTCGGCGACGGTCAGCCGTTCGTCGGCGCGCTGATCACCCTCGACCCGGAGGCGCTGCCCGGCTGGAAGGAACGCCACGGGCTGCCCGCCGACACCGCGATCGAGAAGCTCATCGAGCACGCCGATCTGATCGCCGAGATCGACGCCGCCATCGCCGACACCAACAAGAAGGTCTCGCACGCCGAGCAGATCAAGAAGATCCGCATCCTCGCGGTCGACTGGACCCAGGAGGGCGGCGAGCTCACCCCGAAGATGTCGCTCAAGCGCGCCGTCGTGATGAAGCAGTACGCCTCCGAGGTGGAGAAGATCTACAGCTAGTAGCAGCTCGAAAGGCGCTGGCCGCGGGTTCGTCCCACGGTCGGCGCCTTTCGTGTTTCCGGGCGGGTTCGTCCGCGGCTCGGTTCGCGGCCGGATCAGAGCCGGTCGAGGAACTTCGCGATGAGCGGCGCGATCTCGGGCAGGTGGGTTTCCAGGGCGAAGTGACCGGTGTCGAAGAGGTGCAGTTCGGCGTCGGGGACGTCGGCGAGGTAGGCGTGCGCGCCCGGTTCGGGGAAGAAGGGATCCTCGGCGCCCCACACGACGAGCGTGGGCGGAGTGTGCTCGCGCAGCCACCGCTGCCATTCCGGGTAGGAGTCGACGTTCGATCGGTAGTCGAAGGCCAGCGCGACCTGCGCCTCCTTGCGGCCCGGCAGGTCGAGGAAGTGTTGATCGAGCAGCCAGCTCTCGGGCGCGAGCACCGTGGGGTCGGACACGCCGTGCTCGTACTGGCCGCGGGTGCCCTCGAGGGTGAGCAGCCCGCGAATGGTGTCCTCGGCGCCCTCCTGTTCGGGGCGTAGCGCGACGAATCCTTTGGCGCCATCGGAAAGTCCGGCCTCGTAGGCGTTGCCGTTCTGCACCACCAATCCGGCGATCCATTCGGGGTGGCGCAGGGCGAGCCGGAAGCCGATCGGTGCGCCGAAATCGAAGACGTACATCGCGAACCGGCGCAGGTCGATGGCCTCGACGAAGCCCTCGATCACGTCGGCGATGCGGTCGAAGCTGTACTCGAAATCGGCGGGGGCGCTGGTGTGCCCGAAACCCGGGTAGTCGGGGGCGATCAGGCGGTAGTGGCCGCCGAGCGCCTGCAGCAGCGCGCGGAACTGGTGCGAACCCGAGGGAAAACCGTGCAGCAGCAACAGGATCGGCGCGTCCGGGTGGGCCGGGATCGATTCGCGGTAGAAGACCTCGACGCCGTCGACCTGGACGGTGTGGTGCTTGATGCGGGGCAGCTCGAACATTTCACATGCCTTTACTAGGTGATGATGCATTAGTTCTAGCGGTTCGACTTCTAATGTGTCAACACGGAGATGTACCATTACCTGGTGGACACGACCCCGCTGATCGGCGAGCCCTTGGCGCTGGACCTGGTCAACACCCGGCCACTCGGTACGGATCTGCTCGCTACCACGGAACAGCTGGCCGACTGGCTCGCCCGGCAATCCGAGCGTCACCCCGAACTGGCGCTCGACCACCCGACCGCCGCCGACTTGGCCGCCGTGCACGAGGTGCGCGACCACACGGCGGCCGTTCTCGACGCGCTCCTGCATGACCAACGACCGCCCGCCGGCGCACTGCGCGCGCTCACCGCCGCCCAGTCCGCCGCCCCCGCCGTCCGCCGTCTGCACTGGGACGGTGCCGCGATCGTCGCCACCCCGCACCGGGACGCCCCATCCGCCGCGCGCCTGTCAGCGGTCATGGCCGAAGCCGCGGCCGACCTCCTCACCGACTCCGCCCTCCCCAAACTCAAACGCTGCGAAGCCGACGACTGCGTACTCCTCTTCTTCCCCGCCCACCCCAAACGCCGCTGGTGTTCCCCCGACCGCTGCGGGAACCGCGTCCGAGTCGCTCGCTACTACCGCAAGCACAAGGAGTAGGCCATGGCGCGCGCCCTACGAAGTGCGGTGCGCACTGCCCGCGCAATTCGAGGTAAGTCGCGAACGGCCGCGGATTCGGAGGCGAGCGGGAAACGACGGCAGCGGAATGGCGGTTGGCGGGCCGCGCTCCAAGGCGGGCGCGGGTGGGGTGGGCGCAGTAGGCTCGCGACATGGCCGTACTGCGATGGCGGGTGGGGGCCGGAATCGCCTCCGCCGGGCTGGCGCTCGGGGTGGCGCAGCTGCTCGCCGCGTTCATCCGGTCCGAGAGCGCGCCGATGTACGTACTCGGTTCGGCTGTCGTAGACCACACTCCGGACGGGCTGCGCGAGTGGGCGATCAGCACGTTCGGCACGGCCGACAAGACGGTGCTGTTCGTCTGCATGGGTGTCGTCACCGTCGTCGTCGCAGGTCTCGCAGGCGCCCTCGAGCGCGTCGACCGCGCGACCGGCTCCACCCTGTTCGTCTTCTTCGGCTTGCTCGCCGCTTTCCTCGCCGCGAGCCGCTACGGTTTCGTCGCTGCCTTACCCGCCGTAATCGGCGTCGCCGCAGGTGTTTACGCGCTTCGGGTGCTGACCGAGCGGATCGCGGACACGTTCCCGGCCGCAGCATCACAACTCGGCAAGACCGTGACCGATTCCGCTGGCGACGCGTCATCCACCGCGGGAGCACCGGGCGAATCGACCATCCCTGCCGACAACGCGTCCCGGTCCACGGAATCTCACGCCGGTGTCACCGAAGGCAGGCATTCGCCAGAAGCAGCGCCGAGTTCCTCCGAGCCACGAGCGAAAGTCGACGCGCGGAGAGGTTCGTCCGGCTCCGGGCCGATAGCCTCCGGGTCGCAGCGGCGAGATCTGTTGCGGGGCATGGCGATCACCGGCGGCTTGGCTCTGCTGGCCGGGGTGGGCGGGCAGCTGTGGAGTGCGCGGCGCGGAGACGTCTCGGGCGAGCGCGCGGCGGTGACGTTGCCGCAACCTAACGAACCCGCGATCTCCTTGCTGCCCGACGCCGATCTGCGGGTGCCCGGGCTGACGCCGTACATCACCCCCAACGACGACTTCTATCGGATCGATACCGCGCTCTTCCTGCCGCAGGTCTCGATCGAGGACTGGTCGCTTCGCATCCACGGCATGGTCGATCGTGAGATCCAGATCGGCTGGGGCGATCTCGCGCGGCGGCCGGTGGTGGAACGGCTGGTGACGCTGGCCTGCGTGTCGAATCCGGTGAACGGCGACCTCATCGGCAACGCGCTGTGGCGCGGCTACCGTCTCGACGAACTGCTCGCCGAGGCCGGACCGCATCCCGACGCCGACATGGTGCTCTCCCGCAGCAAGGACGGCTGGACGTCGGGCACCCCGCTGGCCGTGCTCACCGACGGCCGCGACGCCCTGCTCGCGGTGGGCATGAACGGCGAACCGCTGCCGGTGGCGCACGGTTATCCGGCCCGGCTGGTGGTGCCCGGCCTGTACGGCTACGTCTCGGCCACCAAGTGGGTGACCGAACTGGAGGTCACCCGGTTCGACCGCGCCACCGCCTACTGGACCCGCCGCGGTTGGTCGGCCCTCGGCCCGATCAAGACCGGCACCCGCATCGACACACCGCGCGGCCGCGTCCGCAGACCACCGGGCCGGATTCCCGTCGCCGGCGTGGCGTGGGCCCAGCATCGCGGCATCACCGCCGTCGAGGTGCAGGTCGACGACGGCGACTGGCGCCCCGCCCGCCTGTCCACCGAACAGTCCATCGACACCTGGCGCCAGTGGGTCTACGACTGGGACGCCACCCCCGGCACCCACACCCTCCGCGCCCGCGCCACCGACGGCACCGGCGAAACCCAAACCGCCGAACGCCGCGACGTCATCCCCGACGGCGCCACCGGCCACCCCACCCTCACCATCCAAATCGGCTGACCCGAACCGCAGCCCGCATCCCATTCGTCGAATGCAATAGCGTTCACTGAATGCCTCCGGATAGGGTCTGTCCAGGTAGCTGGCCCTATCCCAAGGAGCGCACATGTCCGCGATCTTCGACTGGGCGAAGTCCGAGAACTTGCAGCCGGAACCGATCACGCTGGACATCTGGCGCGACCTACCCGAAGAATTCTGCCGCCAGGTCGAGTTGGTCAACGGCGAGGCGGTCCGAGCCGAGTCACCGAATCGATCGCACCAGAAGGCGGCGCGGCGGCTGGCCGAACTCATCGAAACAGCCGCAGACCAACACGTGGATCGCTACCAGGATGGATGCCTGGATGTGGACGTCGACTTCGACGTCGTCCTGTGGGAACTTCCCAAGGCCACTGTCCGGCGCCCCGACGTCGCTCTCTACGAGTGCGCCCCCTCCGAGTTGCGGCCACTACCGGCATCCATGGTTCTCATCGCGATCGAGGTCGTATCCCCCGGCAGCGAGAAGATCGATATCGCACAGAAGAAGGCCGAGTACGCCTTAGCCGGAATTCCCTGGTACTGGATCGTCTGGATCGCCGACAACCGAGTCGACTCGATCGAAGTCTTCGTGCTGGATCACGCACTGACCCAGTACCGTCCACACGTTGTGCTGGAGCCGGGCGGAGCCGAGATCATCGATATGCCGGTGCGGTTGAAGGTCGATTGGGATCGGCTTTCCGGACTCGTGCGCTGACGGCCGCATCCCGGGTGGGGATGCGGCCGGGCGGCTGTCAGGCCGAGATGCTGTCGGCTTTGGCGAGCTTGTCGGCCGGGCCTGCGGGGGCGGGAGTGCCGTGACGGATGAAGAGGGCCGAGGCCACGACGCCGACCAGCAGGATGGCGGCGGGCAGCAGGATGGATTCGCTGAGGGCGGTGCTGAATTCGCCGAGCATCTGCGGCGGGATCGGGCCATGGCCGACGCCTTCCGCGGTGGGTGCGCCGCCGGCGAGCCCGTTCGCGGACAACCGGGCCGAGATCAGCGCGCTGATGGCGGCGCTACCGAGCACCGAGCCGACCTGGCGGGTGGTGTTGTAGACGCCCGCGCCCGCACCCGCCTGGTGCACGGCCAGGTTGTGGGTGGCGGTGGAGGCCAGCGGCGCCCAGATGCAGGCGTTGGCGAAACCGGCCAGCGCGGCGGACACCAGGAACCACGCGATGTTGGAATCCGGTGTCATGATCGCCGACCACCAGAAGATCGACACCGCGAACAGCGCGAAGCCGGTGGTCGGGACGATGCGCGGATGCAGCCGGTCGGCGAACTTGCCGACGAGCGGGGCGGCGAATCCGGTGACGATCGCCATCGGCGCGAACACCAGCGCCGACCTGGTCGGCGACATCTCGCGCACCGCTTGCAGGTAGAAGTATGCGGGCACCATCAGCGAGACGACCGTGGCGCCCATCGCGGCGATGGCCACGTTCGACAGCGCGAAGTTGCGGTCACGGAACAGGCTGAGCGGCACCAGTGGCTCGCCGGTGTTGCGCGCCTGATTCACCACGAACACGCCGAGCACGACCAGACCCGCGGCGATCGTCAGCCAGATGCGCGCCGACCAGTCGTAGCTGTTGCCCTCCTGAATGCCGAACACCAGCAGGAACATGCCGATGCCGCTGAGCACGACGCCGGGGATGTCGAACTTGTGCGGGTGGGTGGGCAGCGCGGGCACCAGCCAGACCGCCAGCGCGAAGGCGGCGATGCCGACCGGCACGTTGACGATGAAGATCCACTCCCAGCTCAGCCCGTCGACCAGCACGCCGCCCAGGATCGGGCCGACCAGGGTGGCCAGACCCGCGACGCCGCCCCACAGACCCATGGCAGCGCCACGCCGGTCCGGCGGGAAGGTCCGGGTGATCACCGCCATGGTCTGCGGCGTCATGAGCGCGGCGCCGAGGCCCTGCACGGCGCGCGCCGCGATCAGCATGGCGATGCTCTGCGACAGCCCGCACCACAGCGACGCGGCGGTGAAGACCGCGAGGCCGACGAGGTAGATGTTCTTGGGGCCGTAGCGATCACCGAGCCTGCCGGTGACGAGCAGCGGAACGGCATAGGTGAGCAGGTAGGCACTGGTGACCCAGATGACCTGGGAGATGTCGGCCTGGAGGTCACGCATGATCGCGGGGTTGGCGACCGCGACGATGGTCATGTCCAACAGGATCATGAAGAAGCCGACTACCAGCGCGGATAGCGCCAGCCACGGATTGCGTTGGGTGGGCATCGATGTCGTTCCTATCCGGGAAGATCGGTGTGAGTGATCGGACGCGGTCACGTCGCCGCTCCCGCCGAGCGCCGCGGCACGGGCGGCGGCTCCGAGTGGTCGTCGTCGGCCCAGGGATGTTCGGGTCCGGCCAGCCGCGTGCCGGTGTGCGGGTCGAACTGCTCCCATTCCAGTGCGCCGCAGGCCAATTCGTCGAGGAAGCCGGTCAACCAGGTGAGCTCGGCCGCGAGTGTGGTGCGCAGGTAGGGCAGCACGATCCAGTAGCGACGCCGCACCTCGTGGGTGCGCGCCCAGTCGGTCATGGTGTCGAGGTCGTCGAGATCACGCTGGAGGTGGGCGACGCGTTCGCGCACCAGCGCGAGCACGTCGTCCTTCGGCAGGTTGTGCGCTTCGGCCAAGGCGACGGGGAACAGCGGATATTCCCGCGCCGGATAGCGCAGGAGCTCGGCGAGCCTGGCGCGCAGCGCTTCCCGGCCGGACGCGGTGATCCGGTAGGTGGTGCGTTCGGGGCGGTTGCCCGCGCGGTCGACGCCCTCGGCGCGCACCAGTTCCTGATCGGCCAGCCGGGTGACGGTGTGGTAGAGCGAGCCGGGCCGTAGCTTGACCAGCAGGTCCTCGCCGCGCCGCAGCAGCAGTTGAAACATCTCGTACGGATGCATCGGCCGCTCCTCGAGCAACGCGAGCACGGCGACCGCCAACGCGGTCAGCGCCGGACGCGCCTGCCCCATGCAATCACCTCCCGCTGAAATCACCCCCCGCCGCACCGCGGGAGCCGGACCCTTCGACCGCGAAACGGTAGTCGCGGGCTCCGACATACTCCGTACCAAATACTCCATGTGGAATATACGGCCCAAAATAACTGCGCGACAAGGGGTGCGGACCCAGCCGACCTGTGATGAGCGACACCGTCACGGCACCCCGCGCGCTCCACGGTGCGCACTCGCTTCACCGCACGCGTCTATCACTCGACGCCGCGGCACAACCCGCATTGGCGCCTGATCACCACGACCCGTCCCGGTCGGCGTACCCCTGGCCGAGACGGACTCGCAGCGGCCTGCGAAGTTTCGACACGGCTGCGCGGCAGTACTTGGACGCGCCAGGCCGGCAGGGCGAACGACCGCGGCCGGGACCTACAGCCCGTGCATGTCCAGCCAGGCGCGCGCGACGTCACCCGCAGCGGCGCCGTCACGGACCCGGCGGATCATGTCGACCAACTCGTCCGTGGTCAGTTCGCCCGCAACGTAATTCAGCTTCCGGATGCGCTGATCGTCGAGCAGCCCCTTGCGGAACACCGGGATCACGTTCTCGGCGCGCAGCGCGTACTCGCGGTCCGTCAATACCGTCAGCCCCTCGGTGGCCGCTGCGGTGAGCGCGGAAGGACCGCCGACCACGCCAGCTTGAACCGAGTTGTCCAGCAGGGCATTTCGCAGCGCGGCCGCATCGGGCAACGGCGTCTCTCCCGCGAAGTCGCAGCCCGTGACCGGCTTGGCGCCGGGGGCGCGCAGCGCGTCCGGCGCGGGAGCCAGCCCGGCGCGGAGTTCGGCGCAGCGCGGAGCGAGTTCGGCGACGGAATCCAGATCGTCCCGCCGCGCGGCCTCTGTGGCGACCAGCACCCGCGGCCGCAGATCGGTGCCGTCGGCCGGGTCGGAGACGATCAGCCCTTCCGGCAGCGAGCGGTTCAGATCCTCGACCACGGCGGACGGCGTGCGCGCCGCGGACCCGCTGTCGTAGAAGGCCAGCAGCGCACCGGTGTGCTCGCCGACCAGCGCGACCCGGCCCGCGTCGAGCGCGGCCAGATAGTCGGCCCGCTGCCCGAGCTCCGGTTGCACGGCTACCTTCAACCCGGTCCTGGCCAGCGCGGCCGCGTAGACCTCGGCGAGCACCCGCGATTCGATCGCGTCGCCCGCGCCCACCACGAAGGCGGGGCCTGGATCGTCGTTACCGCAGGACACGACCGCCGCAGCGGCCGCGACGACCAATATCCGGGCCAGCACCCGCCTCGACGCGGCCAACACCATCCGGCGACACCAACTCTCCGAAGACGACTACAGCCGACAGAAATACCCAGTTGCGGGCAATATGGACAACCAGAATGTACCGGTGCCGCCTCGGCCTCGGCCGCACGCACCGTCCGCATCCGCCGGAAGGACCCACGTGAAGACCACGATCACCCCCGCTGCCGGGCGATCGGCGCTGCGGCTCGCGCTGCGCGCCTCCCGGCTTTTCGCCGCCGCGACACTCCTCGCCGTCGGCATGATCCTGTCGGCCTGCGGCAATTCCGATCCGCTCGCCGCGGACGGAGACTGTGCGGGCGAGGGCCTGATCGTCGGCTCGGCGAACTTCCCGGAGTCCCAAACGGTCGCCAACGTATACGCGGAGGTGTTGCGGGTCAACGGCTTCCAGGTGGACACCCGGCTCGATATCGGCAGCCGCGAGGCCTACATCCCGGCGCTGCGCCAGTGCGCGATCTCGGTGATCCCGGAGTACACCGGCAACCTGCTGCAATACCTGGACAACGACGCGACCGCGACCAGCGCCGCCGACGTCGAGGCCGCGCTGGCGGGCGCGCTCGGCGCCCAGCTGGCCACCGCGGCGCCGGCGCCCGGCCAGGACTCCGACGCGGTGGTGGTCACCCGCGCCACCGCCGAACGCTGGAACCTGCGCACCATCGCCGATCTCGCGCCGCATTCGGCCGAGGTGAAGTTCGGCGCGCCCGCGGAATTCCAGGAACGCCAGGGCGGGCTGCCCGGCCTGAAGGAGAACTACGGCCTGGACATCGCCGCCGCCAACTTCGTCGCGCTCGCCGACGGCGGCGGCCCGGCCACCGTGCGCGCGCTGGTCGAGGGCCAGGTCACCGCGGCCAACATCTTCACCACCTCCCCCGCCATCGCCGAGAACGATCTCGTCGTGCTGGCTGACCCGAAGCACAACTTCCCCGCGCAGAACGTGATTCCGCTGTTCAACGCCGCCAAGAAGTCCGACAAGGCGACCGCCGCGCTGAACGCGGTCTCGGCGAAGCTCACCACCGAGCAGCTGATCGCACTGAACGAGGCGGTCTCGGGCAGCAGCAAGACCGAGCCGGCGGCGGCCGCCAAGGCGTGGGTCGCCGCGCAGGGGCTGAACACACCGGTCGGGTGATCCGGCACGGGTGATCGAAGGCGGGAGGGCAGCGGTGTCGGACATCGAGTTCCACCGAATCAGCAAGACCTATCCGGACGGCACGCACGCCGTCACCGATCTGGATCTGCGCATCGAATCGGGTTCGTTCACCGTGTTCGTCGGTCCGTCCGGCTGCGGGAAGACCACCTCGATGCGGATGATCAACCGGATGATCCAGCCCACCGCGGGCACGATCACCATTGCCGGACAAGACATCTCGACGGTGGATCCGGTCCGGCTCCGGCTCGGCATCGGCTACGTGATCCAGAGCGGCGGCCTGCTGCCGCACCGCACCGTGCTCGACAATGTCGCGACTGTTCCTGTGCTGCGCGGTAATTCGCGGCGGGCGGCGCGCAAGGCGGCGCTCGAGGTCCTGGACCGGGTGGGGCTCGATCGCGGCCTGGCCGATCGCTACCCCGCGCAGCTGTCCGGCGGTCAGCAGCAGCGGGTGGGTGTGGCGCGAGCACTGGCCGCCGACCCGCCGATCCTGCTGATGGACGAGCCGTTCAGCGCCGTCGACCCGGTGGTGCGGGCCGAATTGCAGACCGAAATGCAACGGCTGCAAGCGGAATTGCACAAGACCATCGTGTTCGTCACCCACGACATCGACGAGGCCGTCACCCTCGGCGACCGGGTCGCGGTGTTCGGCAGGGCGGGCGTGCTCCAGCAGTACGATCCGCCGCAGCGCGTCCTGTCCGGGCCCGCAACGGATTTCGTCGCCGAGTTCGTCGGGCGCGACCGCGGCTATCGAGGCCTCTCCTTTCGCTCCGCCGATGACGTTCCGCTGCACGAGATTCCGACCGCGACCGCGGGCGCGGTCGGCGCGCTGCGACTGAAGCAGGGCGAGTGGATCCTGGTGGTGGACGAAGCGGCCAAACCGATGGGGTGGGTCGACGTGACCGGCGTGGCATCGCGTCGCGCGGGCAGGCCGCTGGAAGACTGCATGGCGGCGGGCGGATCACTGTTCACGCCCGCGGGCGATCTGCGCCAAGCGTTGGACGCGGCAATCTCCTCGCCATCCGGAATCGGTGTGGCCGTGGATGATTCGGGCCGCGTGCGCGGCGGCGTGCTGGCCACCGAGGTGATCGCCCAACTGGCCGAGCAGCGCGGCGCGGAAGACGCCGAGCGCAACCGGCTCGCCGGAGAACAGGGCGGCTCCGAGAGCGACGGGACGGATCGGTGAGCGGCCCCGGCTCCACCACGGCACCGCGCCGCGCCGGGCGGGAGAACGCGTGAGATACCTGATCGACAACTTCTCCGAGATCCTCACCATCACCAGGACCCACCTCTATCTGGCGATGACGCCCTTGCTGCTCGGCCTGGCGATCGCGATTCCGGCGGGCGCGGTGATCCGGCGAATCCCATGGCTGCGGCGCATCACCGTGAGCGTCGCCAGCCTGGCCTACACGGTGCCCTCGCTCGCGCTGTTCGTGATCATCCCTCCGCTGGTCGGCCTTTCCGCGATCGATCCGTGGAACGTCGTCATCGCCCTGACCATCTACTCGACCGCGCTGCTGGTGATCGCGGTGCCGGTGGCGCTGGACTCGGTCCCCGCCGAGGTGGTCGACGCCGCCGACGCCGTCGGATTCGGGCCGCTGCGGCGCACGCTGACCGTCGACATGCCTTTGGCGATACCGGTTTTCGTGTCCAACCTGCGCGTGGTCGTGGTCACGAATATCGCCATGGTTTCGGTCGGCGCGCTGATCGGCGTCGGCGGACTCGGCAAGCTGTTCACCCAGGGCTATCAGCGCGACTACCCGGACGAGATCGTCGCGGGCATCATCGTGACGCTGGCGCTCGCACTGGTCTTCGACCGGCTGGTGTACCTGCTCGGCCGGTGGGCGACGCCGTGGACCAGGGCCGACGAGCGAACGCGACGAGGAGCGAGCGCGTGAACCTCTTCGTCGACGCCTGGCACTATTTCACCGACGGCGCCAACTGGGGCGGGCCCACCGGCATCGAAACCCGCCTGGCGCAACATCTCTGGTATACCGTGCTTGCGGTGGCCGGGTCGGCCGTGCTGGCGGTGCCGCTCGGCTCGATCATCGGCCACCGACGGCGCGGCGCCGCGGTGCTGGTCGGTTTCGCCAACGCGATGCGCGCGCTGCCCACCCTCGGCCTGCTCACGTTCCTGGTGCTGCTGCTCGGGCTCGGGCTGATTCCCCCGCTGCTCGCGCTGCTCACCGTCGGCGTCCCGCCGCTGCTGGCGGGCGCGTACGCCGGAGTGGCCAACGTGCCCGCCGACGTGGTCGACGCCTCGAGGGCCATGGGCATGACCGAGCGGCAGATCCTGTTCCGGGTGGAAGTGCCCAACGCCATGCCGATCCTGGTGAACGGCCTGCGCGGCGCCACCCTCCAGGTGGTGGCCACCGCGACCATCGCGGCGTATGTGAACCTCGGCGGGCTCGGCCGCTACATCTTCGACGGCCTCGGGCTGCACCGCTACGACCGGGTGCTGGTGGGCGCGCTGCTGGTGGCGGCGCTGGCGATGCTGTTGGACGGACTGCTCGCGTTGGTCGTCTGGGCGACGACGCCGGGCACCGGTCGGCTGCGCAGGCCGTCGGCGCCGGTCGACGTGCCGCAAGCCGCGCGCTGACCGTCGTCCACTCCGCTCGGCCGGTCCACCCCCATTGACCACCGGTGTGATTCAGGTCACTATTGCATTGGCCGTAGGAGTCGTCAGCCGTGCGCGCTCGACGCAACTGTGGCACGCCGTGTCGAGACCTGCGCAACCCCGAGTCCTGCGGGCACCGAACCCCAAGACAAGGAGGATGCGAGCATGAACGCACCGATGAAGGCACGTGACATCATGCACGCCGATGCCACATGCATTCCCGCGGACGAGACGATCGACCGCGCCGCCGAGATGATGCGCAACCTGGACGTGGGTGCGCTGCCGATCTGCCACAACGACCGCCTGATCGGCATGCTAACCGACCGTGACATCGTCGTGCGCTGCATCGCCGAGGGACACAACCCGGGCCGCATCCGCGCGGGCGATCTCGCCAAGGGCACCCCGCGCTGGGTCGACGCCGACGCCGACCTTCAGCAGGTGCTGGAAATGATGGAGCAGAACCAGATCAAGCGACTGCCGGTCATCGAGGGCAAGCGCCTCGTCGGCATGATCTGCGAATCCGATCTGGCCAAGAACGTCACCGACGCCCAGCTGGCCGAGTTCATCTCGGCCGTCTCCGTGCCGCACTGACCGCCGCTTCCGCTACGGAAAT
Source organism: Nocardia sp. NPDC050793 (assembly GCF_040654065.1). Taxonomy (NCBI): domain Bacteria; kingdom Bacillati; phylum Actinomycetota; class Actinomycetes; order Mycobacteriales; family Nocardiaceae; genus Nocardia; species Nocardia sp. NPDC050793. Next base: position 509,131 of record NZ_JBFAHG010000004.1, on the reverse strand, counting down.
GACGCAGGGCGCCTCGTTCGTCGTTGAACGGGGCGCCCTGTCTTTGCGTAATCGATTGTTACGCAACGCCCTCCGCACGCGCGGCGGCGGCGACAGCCTCGGCGACCGCCGGGGCGACCCGCGGGTCGAGCGGGCTGGGGACGATCTTCTCGGGACCGAGCTCGTCGGCGACCACGCTCAGGATGGCGTTGGCGGCGGCGATCTTCATGCCCTCGGTGATGCGACGGGCGCCCGCGTCCAGCGCGCCCTTGAAGACGCCGGGGAAGGCGAGCACGTTGTTGATCTGGTTCGGGAAGTCGCTGCGGCCGGTCGCGACGATCGAGGCGTACTTGCGCGCCACGTCCGGGTGGATCTCCGGGTCCGGGTTGGACATGGCGAACACGATCGCCTCCGGCGCCATCGAGGCGATGAGCTCCTCGGCGATCAGGCCCGCCGACAGACCGAGGAACACGTCCGCGCCCGCGAGCGCCTCGGCGGCGCCGCCGGTGAGGCCGCGCGGGTTGGTGCGCTCGGCCAGGTCGGACTTCACCTCGTTCAGGTCGGCGCGATCGCGGCTCACGATGCCCTTCGAGTCGAGCACGGTGACATCGCGGACCCCCGCGGCGAGCAGGATGTTGGTGCACGCGACACCGGCCGCGCCCGCACCCGACACCACGACCTTCAGTCCGTCGATGTCGCGGCCCTGCACCCGCGCCGCGCCGTTCAGCGCGGCGAGCACCACGATCGCGGTGCCGTGCTGGTCGTCGTGCATGACCGGGCAGTCGAGCGCCTCGATGACGCGCTTCTCGATCTCGAAGCAGCGCGGCGCGGAGATGTCCTCCAAGTTGACCGCGCCGAAGCTCGGGCGCAGCCGGATCAGGGTCTCGACGATCTCGTCGACGTCCTTGGTGTCCAGCACGATCGGGATGGAATCCAGTCCGGCGAACTTCTTGAACAGCGCGGCCTTGCCCTCCATCACCGGCAGCGAGGCGCGCGGGCCGATGTCGCCGAGGCCGAGGACGGCGGTGCCGTCGCTGACCACGACCACCAGGCGGTCGGTCCAGGTGTAGCGCTTGGCCAGCGTCTCGTCCTGCGCGATCGCACGGCTGACCTGAGCGACGCCGGGGGTGTACGCGATGGAAAGGTCGCGCTGCGTCTCCAGCGGAGCAGAGAGCTCGACCGAGAGCTTGCCGCCGAGGTGTCCAGCGAAGATTTCGTCGTTGGTGATTTCGGACAAACTCGCGGTGGCATTCGGTGCGTCAGTCACAGGTGACACGATTTCACTCCTGCTCGGATCGGGCTGAACCGGGGGACGGTTACCGCCGGGTAATTCGTAATAGGTGATTCGTACCGCTCATCGAGTGCGCTGACATGGACGTTTCGAGTCGGGGCGGGTGTGTCGAAACCCGACGAGGAGCTCTAGACGTGGCGCTGCACTGATCCGCAGAGCGGGGGCCGGACGGGTGGGTCCGGACAGAACATGCGGGGCGATCCCCGGGGGCGCGACGGTACGTTGCGCGGCGTGGAGCACCGTGGTTCCCGAACCCGGCGGTGGCGTAGGACGGGAATCCGCAACATTCTGCCAGCCGGTCCGACGACTTGCCAAACCGGTGTGTCGGATCCCGGTTGCGCGTCATAGTCCGAGGGTAAGTCCCCGGAATTACCCCGAAGTTAGGGGAAACTCGCATTCACACATCGCACGGCGGTGAGTTGTCACATCGCCAGGCGGTCCGGTGGTGTGAGGTCCGGTTCCTGCCGGTCGGGCGCGATCACGAGGGTTTCCGGCGTCGTTGGCGCGGGCGCCGATCCGACGGGCACCTGGCCGCGCGCGACGGCCGGGCCGCGCACTGCGGGCGGCGATTCCGACGTTACCCGCCGCAATCGCTCGGTGCCCACCCAGACGCTGTCCAGCCCGCCCGAGGTCAGCCGGACCCGCCACTCGGCGCCCGCGTCGGGGTGATCGGTGCGCCGATGCATGCCGCGGGTCTCGGTGCGTGCCAGCGCGCTGTGCTTGGTCCATCTGGCCACCGCGAGCAGGGCCGCCGCCTGCCTGGCGCGCAGGCGCTCGGCGCCGACGCCGCCGAGCTCGAACGCCGCGCCCGGCCACATGCCGTCGAGCTCGGCGATGCTGTCGCGCAGGCTGCCCGCGCTGCGCCAGTAGCTGCGCCGCAACGGCAATGTGTGCTCCTGCACCAGTCCGACGATCGCACGGGGATCGATGCGCGCCCGCGAAGCGAGGCCGGCGCCGGGTACCGGACGCACCGCACCCACGGCGCCTCTGGTCCGCGCGAACCTGGCCGCGCCCGCCCCCGCCCAGACGCCGGACGCGATGGCCCATGCTCCGTTCTGTCCACCGAAGCCGCTCACCGCGCCGGTGATCGGCTCACGGCTGACCGCGTCACCGGCGCCGAACAGCCCAGCCACCGTGGTCGCGCCGTCCGGACCGGCGAGCGCCAATCCGCCTGTACCGCGCACGGTTCCCTCCAGCACCGCGCCCAACGGCACCCGCCCGGATCGATCGACCGCGCCCTGCCTGGTAAGCCAGTGCCGGACGGCTTCCGGCAGATCGGCCACGGCGGCGAACACCCGCCGCCCGTCGGCGATGGCGGTGAACACCGCGTGCCGGTCACCCGCGACGGCGCCGCTCTCGTCGTAGAGCGTCGCGCTGTGCAGCGCCAGACCCGGCACGAAACTCGGATGCACCGCCGGTGTCATCGCGTGCGGCGCGGGCGCGAGGCCGTAGGCGCTGGAGAATTCCATTCCGGACAGCCGCGCACCCGCCTCGGCGGCGAGCAGCAGACCGTCGCCGGTCGCCACGTCGGTGCCCGCGCCGCCGGAGAGGAAGGCACACCCGCCGGTGGCCACCACCACCGCGCCCGCGCGGACCGTCCAGGCGCGAAAGCCGTTGTGCTGCTGCACCCCGGCCGCACCGGAGACCACACCGTCGACGTCACGCAGCAGCTGCAAGGCGGGGTGATGATCGAGGACGCGCACCCCCGCCTCGATCACGGTGCGCCGCATCCGGCGCAGGTAGCCGGCGCCGTCCAAGCGGACCCGCTGCGAGCCGGACCGCGCGTCGTCGGGAAGCCGGTAGCCCCAGCCGACCAGCTGTTCGATTCGCCGATGCGTCTCGTCGAGCATCCCGTGCATCCAGTCCGGATCGCCGAGGTGGCCGCCGTGGGCGTGCGATCGGCGCACCGCCTCGCTCCTGGATGCGCCGGGCGGGATATTCCACACGGTCGTGCTCCCGAACGCAGAAGGCCCGCTGCTCCCGCAGCGGGCCTTGTCGACGAGCACCACCCTCGCCCCTCTGGAGGCAGCCGAGACGGCCGCCCAGGTTCCGGCGGGGCCGCCGCCTAGAACCAGCACATCCGTCTCGATGTCGATCACAAGAAAAGATGTTCGTCCACAATTCACCCGGCCGCAACTAGTAACGGACCGTCAACCCCACCACTGTGTCCAGAGCAATACACCGGTAACCAAGAAAACGACCGCGGATCCGGAAAAGGCGAGAAAACCCCGATTCCTGTCCGAAAAGATCTGCGCCCCAACGACAGTCGCCGAGGCAAGCAGATGCCAGGTCACCGATTCCGCCCCGGGACCCGGGAAACCACGCCGCGCGCCGATCGCCGCCGCGCCGACGACAACCAGCGTCAACAGCACCGTGCCCGCCGCGACCACACCGCTGAGTACCCGGACGTATCTCACGAGACGATCACGGGCACACCCGTCGCCTTACCCGCGAGCTCCTCGAATTGTGCTGGGTCGGTGGTGAATTCGCCGAGGCGGATGGTCTTGTTCGCGCCGTGGTAGTCCGACGAGCCGGTGGTGAGCAGACCCAGTTCGTCCGCCAGCGCGGTGAGCACGGCGCGATCGGAGGCGGAATGGTCCGGGTGGTCGACCTCGAGTCCGCCCAGTCCGAGGGTGGCCAGTTCCCTGATGTCGTCCACGGCGAGCAGCCGCCCCCGCTTGCGCGCCCTGGTGTGAGCGAGCACGCTGACCCCGCCCGCGCCCGCGATCATCTCGACCGCGCGGTGCAGCGGCGTGTCGGCCTTCTCCGCGTAGTACGGGCCGCGCGGCGCGAGCAGCTCGACGAAGGCGGCGTCCACGCTCGGCACCACCCCGGCCTCGACCAACGCCCGCGCCAGGTGCGGACGCCCCGCCGACGGGCCCGCGGAGGCGAGCACCGCGTCCGGGTCGATCGGCAGTCCGTCGGCGGCCATCAGCTCCGCCATCGCGCGCAGCCGGTCCACCCGCTCGGCGCGCAGCCGCTCGCGCTCCTCGGCGAAGCCGCGGTCGGCCGGATCGAACAGGTAGGCGAGCAGATGCACCGGCACCGGCCAGCCGTCCTCGCCGAGCCCGACGCACGACATCTCCATCCCGCGCACCAGCGTCATGCCCTTCGGTAGCGCGTCGACCGCCTCCGCCCACCCGGCCGTTGTGTCGTGATCGGTGATCGCGACGACGTCGAGACCGGCGGCGGCCGCGTTCCGCACCAGCTCGGCCGGGGTGTCGGTGCCGTCGGACGCGGTCGAATGGGTATGCAGGTCGATGCGCACGTCCTCCAGTCTTACAGTGCGCGATCTTCGGCAGGCACGGCAGCCGACGGCTGCGGCCCGCGGCACGTCTACCATCGTCGTCGTGCCGTCCATACCGCCTCTGCCATCTTTTCGTGGGCAGGGCCGCGCGGCGTTGCCGCGCCCACGCATTCCGGTTCCCACCGCACGAGCTGTCGTCGACTGCGCCGTCTACGTCGACGGGCACCGGCTGCCTGGCCGGTTCACCCATGCCGAAGCGCTCGCCGAGGTCCGCTCGCGCGGGACGGGTTTCGTCTGGATCGGGCTGCACGATCCGGACGACACGCAGATGGCCGACATCGCCGCGACCTTCGACCTGCATCCGCTCGCCGTCGAGGACGCGGTCAAGGCCCATCAGCGGCCCAAGCTGGAACGCTTCGACGACACGCTGTTCCTGGTGCTGCGCACGGTGTCCTATGTCCCGCACGAAATGGACAGCGTCAGTGAGATAGTCGAGACCGGCGACATCATGGTGTTCACCGGAGCCGACTTCGCGGTGACGGTCCGGCACGGCGAGCACTCCGGCCTGGCCGGAGTGCGTCGCGAACTCGAGAATCGTCCCGAGCAGTTGAGTCACGGCCCGTACGCCGTGCTGCACACGGTGGCCGACCACGTCGTCGACTCCTACATCGAGGTGGCGACTCGGGTGGAGAACGACATCGACGAGATGGAAGAGCAAGTCTTCACCCCGCGCAATCACGTCACCATCGAGTCGATCTACCAGCTCAAGCGCGAGGTGGTGGAGCTGCGCCGCGCGGTCAATCCGCTCGCGGCGCCGCTGCAACTGCTCGGGCACAAACCGGATCTGCCGGTACCCAAGGAGATTCGGCGCTATCTGCGCGACGTGGCCGACCACCACACCGCGGTCGCCGAGCGCATCTCCGATTTCGATGAGTCGCTCAGCGAACTCGTCAGCGCGGCCCTTGCCAAGATCAGCTTGCAGCAGAACACCGACATGCGGAAGATCACCGCGTGGGTGGCCATCGCGGCGGTCCCGACCATGATCGCTGGCATCTACGGGATGAACTTCGAGCACATGCCGGAGCTGAAGTGGACCTACGGCTACGGCGGGGTTCTGCTGCTGATCGCGACGGTGTGCACCGGGCTGTTCGTCACGTTCCGCCGCAACGACTGGCTCTGAACGAGCGCGGCTACAACGTCGCCGCCCCGCGACCGGGATCGCGCACGTCGATGCCCGCTTCCTTCCACGCCTCGCGCAGCGCCTGCGCGCCGCGCACCCGCACCCACGCCGCCTCCGTGGCGGTCACCGGCGTCACCGTCAGATATCGGACCGGCTCGGCGGGTTCGGGCAGCGGAATCTCCGGAATCTCGCTGTCACCGAGCAGCGCCGCGGTGAACGCCGCGCCCTGCCACAGCGGCTCCCCGAGATCGAGCAACGCGTCGGCTTGCAGCACAACGCCTTCCACGGAGGGCGTGGCGACCAGAATGCCGAGCGACTTGGGCAGGCCGGACGCGGCGGCGCCGGAACGCAGCGTCAGCACCAGCTCCGCGCGCGGGCCGCGCACCGGATCGGCGTGCAGGTCACCGGGATCGCCCATCGGATGGCGCGAGCCGCCGAGCGTCGCGTAGTGCACCACGTCGCCGTCCACGATCCGCAGGATCTCGATCGGCTCGAGCCCGAGAAACGTCACCGAGGCCGAATCCACGCCCGTCGGCTGCACACCGTAGTGGTCGAGCACGCCGGTGCGGACGGTGTCCATCACGTCCATGCGCTCAGATCGCCAACCGCGCGAGCATGTCCCGCGCTTGCTCGGCCGACTTCGGGTCGCACAGCACGTCGTAGCGGCCTGCCACCAGCTGCATGGTGGACGCGAAATCGCGCTGACCCTTGGTGGCCGCGTACGGAATCGAGGTCGAGATGACACCGAAGATGATGCCGCCGACCAAGCCGACCAGCAGCGGACCGAACGCACCGCTGGTGGTGAACAGGCTCAGTAGTAGACCGAGGAACAAACCCAGCCAGGCGCCGGAGACCACGCCGCCGCCGATCACCTTGCCCCAGTTCAGGCGGTAGAGCACGCGCTCGACCTGCATCAGGTCGACACCGACGATCGTCACGTCCTGCACCGGAAACTGGTTGTCGGCCAGGTAGTCGACCGCACGCTGCGCCTCGGCGTAGGTCGGGTAGGAGCCCACCGGCCAGCCCGACGGCGGGGTCGGCAACCCCTGGCGGGCACGGTTGGGATTCCCCAAGGGATTCGTCATGACTCCATTCTGCTATTCCGCGCGGCCGTTCGGTGCTGTGAAACGCGTGGTGCGCGTCATGCCTGCGGCCCTGCCCTTGTCCGCCACCACCTGCGCCATCTTCGCGCTTGCCTCGTCGATCATCTCGTCGCCGAGCATGACCGCGCCGCGCGCGCCGCCCTCGGCGGAGGTGTGGAAGGCGTAGGCGTCCAGGATTTCCTCGGCCCGGTCGTAGTCGGCTTGGCGCGGGCTGAAGATCTCGTTGGCCGCGTCGATCTGTCCGGGGTGCAGCACCCACTTGCCGTCGAAGCCCAGCGCCGCGGTGCGCCCTGCGGCCCTGCGGAAACCGTCGACGTCGCGAATCTGCAAGTAAGGGCCGTCGATCGCCTGCAGGCCGTGGGCGCGGGCGGCGAGCAGGATGGTCATCAGGATGTGGTGGTAGGCGTCGCCGGTGTCGTAACCCTCCGGCTGTTCACCGACCACAAGGGTGCGCATATTGATGCTGGCCATGAAGTCGGCCGGGCCGAAGACCAGCGCCTGGACCCGCGGGCTCGCGGTGGCGATCTCGTCGATGTTGCGCAGGCCCACGGCGTTTTCCAGCTGCGGTTCGATGCCGATTCGCCCGACCTCGAGCCCGTTGGCCTTCTCGACCTGGGTGAGCAGCAGATCCAGCGCCCGCACCTGGCCCGCGTCGGTGACCTTCGGCAGCAGGATCGCGTCGATGACGCGGCCAGCGCCCTCGACGACCGTGATCACGTCGGCGTAGGTCCACGCGGTCGTCCAGTCGTTGACCCGCACCACCCGCAATTGCGAACCCCAGCCGGGCTGACTCAGCGCGGCCACGATGTTGGCCCGCGCCGCGGCCTTGGCCACCGGGGCCACCGCGTCCTCCAGATCGAGGAAGACCTCGTCGACCGGCAACCCCTTGGCTTTCTCGATCATCTTGGGGTTGCTGCCTGGCACGGCGAGCACAGATCGGCGCGGCTTCATGGAGCCTCCTGTCTAGTCTGGCAAGCATGGCAGCTACCAGGGTGTACGTCGCCAGGCTCGCGGGCCTGACGGTGCTGGGACCGGACGGGGAGTCTATCGGCCGGGTGCGCGACGCGGTCGTGGCGATCCGCTACGACCGTCAGGTACCGCGCGTGCACGGCCTGGTCGTCGAATTGCCGAGCAGGCGCCGGATTTTCGTGCCGATGCTGCGGGTGACCTCGGTCGAACCGGGCATGGTGACGCTCAACACCGGCACCGTGAGCCTGCGTCGTTTCCAGCAGCGACCCGGTGAGATGCTGGCGCTGGCGCAGATCGTGGATTCCAAGGTGCGTGTGGACGATCCGGACCTACCCGACCTCGTCGACGTCGACCTGTTCGTGGTCGATCTGGGCATCGAACTGACCAGAACCAGGGATTGGCGGGTCTCCCGCGTCGCGGTGCGTGGGCACCGGCGGATCGGGCGGCGGCGCACCGTGCACGTCGTCGACTGGACCGCCGTGTCCGGCCTGACACCGTACGAGATCGGCAGGCCCGGCCAGGACGTCACGCAGCTGCTCGAACAGTTCGAGGGTCTGCGCCCCGCCGACGTCGCGCATCTGCTGCGCGAACTGCCGGAGAAGCGCCGCATCGAGGTCGCCGAGGCGCTCGACGACGAGCGGCTGGCCGATGTCGTGCAGGAACTCCCCGACGACGATCAGGTCGACCTGCTCGGCCACCTCGAGGTGCGCCGCGCCGCCGACGTGCTCGAGGCGATGGATCCCGACGACGCGGCCGACCTGCTCGGCGAACTGCCGACCGGGGAACGCGAATCGCTGCTCGCGATGATGGACCCCGAGGAATCCGAGCCGGTGCGCAGGCTGCTCGCGCACTCCCCCGACACCGCGGGCGGTCTGATGACGACCAAACCGGTCGTGCTCACACCGTCGACCACGGTCGCGGAGGCGCTGGCCAGGGTGCGCAACCCTGACCTCACGCCCGCGCTCGCCTCCATGGTGTTCGTGGTCCGCCCGCCGACCGCGACGCCCACTGGGCCCTACCTCGGCTGCGTACACATCCAGCAACTACTCCGCGAACCACCGGCGCACCTGGTCGGCGGCATCATCGATTCCGATCTCGGGCCGCTGCGGGCCGAGGTGCCGCTCTCCGCGGTGACCCGGTACTTCGCCACCTACAACCTGGTGTGCGGGCCGGTGGTGGACGACGAGAACCATCTGCTCGGCGCGGTCAGCGTCGACGACGTGCTCGACCATCTGCTGCCGGAGGACTGGCGCGAGGAAGAGCAGCCCGAAGGGATCCCGGCGCATGACTGACAAGAATCCGGCAGCGGGCATCAGCAGGATCGGCGCAGGCTCCGCCCGGCAGCGATTGGAGATGCCGGTCGAGTCCCGGTTCCGATTCGACTGGGACGCAGAGGCATTGGCGCGCAGTTCGGAGCGGGTGGCCCGATTCCTCGGCACCGGAAGATATCTCGCGATGCAGACCGTCGTGGTGATCTTCTGGATCTTGATCAACGTCTTCGTGGTGACGCTGCGCTGGGACCCGTATCCGTTCATTCTGTTGAATCTCGCGTTCTCCACCCAGGCCGCCTACGCCGCGCCGCTGATCCTGTTGGCGCAGAACCGCCAGGACAACCGCGACCGGGTGGCGCTGGAAGAGGACCGGATGCGCGCGGCACAAACCAAGGCCGACACCGAATTTCTGGCCCGCGAACTCGCAGCGCTTCGCATCGCGGTCGGCGAGGTGGCGACTCGCGACTACCTGCGGCGCGAATTGGAAGAGATGCGTGAGGTTCTCGACCGCATCGAGGGGGCGACGGGCCAGGAACACGACACATCGCGTGAGGTCAAGCCGGGCAAGGCGAATCGCAAGAAGGCCTCCGGTGCAAAGCAGTCCCACCTTCCGGTTTCACCGCCCGTTGCTGACGATTGACCGGAAATGCTCAACAACCTACTGACCGCTGGGTAACCTGGACAATGTTGTCCTGAGCGGGACCCGGTTTGTGATGTGCGAGTGCCGGACGTTCGCCCGGCCCGGCGCCCTTCCGGACCGCTCCCACGACGTAGAGGATTGGTGTGGCCGAATGCGAGTTTCCGCTCCGATAACCATGTCGACCCTCGTTGTCGCTGGTCTCGTCGCCACCGGATCAGCGACGCACAGCACCACCTCGAGCGCGCCGCCGCAGGCTCCGGAAGCGCTGCTCGCCGCGTCCGCCGGGCGCGGCGGCAACGACACGGACACCGAATCCGAAGGCGCCCCGTCTCGGACAGTAGGGCTTCTACCGGTGGCGCCGGACACTCCCCGCAAACTTCGAGCAATGACTCCGCCCTCCGATGGGCTGCCGCTTGCCGGCGGCAGGGTCCCCCTGCACGACGTCAGGCTGCCCTCGGTCGGTGGCGCGCTCGGCATTCCCGAGATCGTGCTGGCCGCGTACCGGAACGCGGAGCTGGCGCTGGAGTCCTCGATGCCGGGGTGTGGCTTGCCGTGGAATCTGCTGGCGGGCATCGGGCGGATCGAGTCCGCGCACGCGGGCAACGGTCGCACCGACGCGGCGGGCACGACGGTGACCCCGATCTTCGGACCCGCGCTGGACGGCACGTTGCCCGGCAACGAGGTCATCAAGGCCGCGGACGGCGGGTACGTGCGCGCCATCGGCCCGATGCAGTTCCTGCCGGGCACCTGGAGCCTGTACGCCGCCGACGGCAACGGTGACGGGGTCGCCGATCCGCACAACGTCTTCGACGCCACCCTGGCCGCGGGCAAGTACCTGTGCTCGGGCGGGCTGAACCTCCGCGATTCCGCGCAGGAATTACGGTCGGTACTGCGCTACAACAACTCGATGTCCTACGCGGCCAACGTGTTGAGTTGGTCGGCGGCCTACCGCACCGGCGGCACCCCGAGTCAGGTCAACATCTCCCCGGAACTGATCCCGCCGGGCTCGGCGCCGATCATCACGGCGGGCCCGGACGTGTCCGCGGCGCAGACCACCCTGCCCACCCCCACGTCGCCCGCGGATCGGCCGCCGACGCCGATTCCGCTGGCTCCGGCGCCGACGCAGGTGATGATCACCATCCCCGGCTTGCCACCGATTCCGTGCGGCATCTTCTGCCCGCCACCGCCGCCGGTCGCCAACCCGTGCGAACAGATCACGGTGCCCGCGCCGATGCCGCAGCCGGGCTCGCCAGGGCGTCCGCTCGGGCCGGGCCGGGAATTCGGCGCCCAACCGCTCGACCCGAACGCCCCGGCCGAGGCGGGCGAACCGCTCGACCCGAACGATCCGGCCCGCGTCCAGATACCGCAGCCGAATCCGGTGTGCACGCCGCCGGTGCAGGGTCAGCCCGCACCCCAGGCGGGCGGGCCCGCTCCCGCACCCGCGCCGGCTCCCGCCGAGGAGCAGCCGAGCCCGGAGCCGGAGGTCGCCAAGACCCCCGAACCCGCGCCCGCCGAGGAGCCGAGCGTCGCTCCCGCCCCGACCCAACAGCCCGGCATCACACTGCCGTTCGGCATCGTCATCCCGTTGCCGCCCGCTCCGCCACAAGGTTGAGACCAAACCTCCTGGCAGATCACGAAGCAGTAACAAAAAGATCTCGAATACGGTAATCTCTCCTTCGTCTACGAAGGGCTCGCCAGCGAGCCAACCGGAGGAGGGTCACCACACCGTGGGGCGTCACCGCAAGCAATCGCCCGCTCCTGTCAGGCGCGGCTCCGTTATCGCACTGACCGGGTTGGTTCCCGCCGGATTCGTGGCCTGCGCCGCGGCGTCCGATCTGGATTCCGATCAGGCCGCCGTTCAACTCGTCCCCGGCGACGACCAGGAGGCGCTCGGCGTCAGATCCGCCGACTCGGTCGAGTTCGTCGCGCACGCCATGGCCGAGCAGCGCACCTCCGTTCCGCCGGTCGTGAAAACCGTTGCGCTGTCCGCTGATCGGGTGAAGTCCGATCTGCCCGCCGGACAGCTGGGCGTGCCAGGCGTCGCGATCGCCGCCTACCAGAACGCCGAGCGCAGGCTGGACGCGGAGAACCCGGTCTGCGAGATGCCGTGGACGCTGCTGGCCGGTATCGGGCGCGTCGAGTCAACCCACGCCTTCGGCGGCAAGGCCGACGCCGAGGGCAACCCGCTGACCCCGGTATACGGCCCGGTCCTCGACGGCTCGCTCGCGGGCAACAACGTCATCCACGACAGCGACGACGGCGCGCTCGACGGACTCGCGGGCTACGACCGCGCCGTCGGCCCGATGCAGTTCCTGCCCGAGACGTGGAAGCGCTATGCCGCCGACGGCAACGGCGACGGCATCGCCGACCCGCAGAACCTCTTCGACGCCGCGCTGACGGCCGGGAAGTACCTGTGCGCCGGCGGGTTGAACATGCGAGACCTGGCTCAGCAGTCGCGCGCGATTCTGCGCTACAACAACTCCATGGCCTACGTCGCGAACGTCATGGCATGGTCGAATTCCTACGGCAGCGGGGTCGCACCCAAGCCCGCGCAGCTGCCGCGGATCTGATCCGCCTAAAATTTCCGTTATGCCAGTGGTAACGGAATCGGACGTGCGGGGTGCACTCGCGAAGGTCGACGACCCGGAGATCCGGAAACCGATCACCGAACTGGGCATGGTGAAAAGCATCGCGATCGATGCCGAAAGCAATGTCCATGTCGATGTCTACTTGACGACGGCGGGTTGCCCGCTGCGTACCGAGATCACCCAGCGGGTCACCAAGGCGGTGGCGGACGTCCCCGGCGTCGGCGCCATCTCCGTCGACCTCGACGTGATGAACGACGAGCAGCGCACCGCCCTGCGCAAGCAGCTGCGCGGCGATTCGGCCGACCCGGTGATCCCCTTCGCGCAGCCGGGCTCGCTGACCCGCGTGTACGCGGTTGCCTCCGGCAAGGGCGGCGTCGGAAAGTCCTCGGTCACGGTCAATCTCGCGGCCGCGATGGCCGCCCGCGGCCTGTCCGTCGGCGTGCTCGACGCCGACATCTACGGCCATTCGGTGCCACGCATGCTCGGCACCAACGCCAGGCCCACCCAGGTCGAGCGGATGATCATGCCGCCCGTCGCGCACGAGGTGAAGGTCATCTCGATCGCCATGTTCACCCAGGGCAACACGCCCGTGGTGTGGCGCGGCCCGATGCTGCACCGTGCGCTACAGCAGTTCCTCGCCGACGTGTTCTGGGGCGATCTGGACATCCTGCTGCTCGACCTGCCGCCCGGCACCGGCGACGTGGCCATCTCCATCGCCCAGCTCATCCCCAATGCGGAGATCCTGGTCGTCACCACCCCGCAGCTCGCCGCCGCGGAGGTGGCCGAGCGAGCGGGCTCGATCGCGCTGCAGACCCGTCAGCGGATCGCGGGCGTGGTGGAGAACATGTCCTGGCTCGACCTGCCCGACGGCAGCCGGATGGACCTCTACGGCTCCGGCGGCGGTCAGATCGTCGCCGACAGCCTCACCCGCGCGGTCGGCGCGACGGTGCCGCTGCTCGGCCAGATCCCGATCGAACAGAGTCTGCGCGAGGCGAGCGACGAGGGCACCCCGATCGTGCTGCGCGATCCGGACAGCGCGTCGGCCAAGGCGCTGATCGAGGTCGCCGACAAGCTCGCGGTGCGCCGCCGCGGCTTGGCCGGCATGTCGCTGGGCATCGACACCACGCGGCATCTGTAGCGTCCTCGCGAAACCGGTTCCCGCCCGGGCGATCGTCTCTGCTCGGTCGTGAACGAGCATGTCGGACGGGCGGAATAAGCTCGTGTCATGCTCACGCTGCTGTTGTACGTGCTGATCGTCGGCTTGGTGGCCGCGGTGCTGTTCCTGCTCGCGAGTGCGATCTTCGGGCGCGGTGAGGAACTGGGCCCGCTGCCGGAGGGCACGACGGCCACCGTGCTGCCCGCCGAGGGCATCACCGGCGCCGACGTGCGCGCGCTTCGCTTCCAGCAGGTGGTGCGCGGCTACAAAGCGGGCGAGGTGGACTGGGCGCTGGCCAGGCTCGCCGCCCGTATCGACGAACTTCAGCTGGAACTCGCCCACGCTCGCGGCGATAGGTCAGGCCGCGGCCTGACCGTCGAGACGGGCGCGGAGAGCGTCGCGCGTCACGACACCGCCGCGGCGCCCCGCCACGACACCGAGCGCCCGGCGTCGCCTTGGCCCGCCCCGAGCACCCCCGAACAGCCGTGACCGCCCCGCTCGCCGACGACGGGATGATCCGCTGCCCCTGGGCGGCGTCCTCACAGCTCTATCGCGACTACCACGACTTCGAATGGGGCGAACCGCTGCGTGGCCCCGACGCCATGTTCGAGCGGGTCTGCCTCGAGGCGTTCCAGTCGGGCCTTTCCTGGATCACGATCCTGCGCAAGCGTCCGGCCTTCCGTTCCGCGTTCGCCGAATTCTCGATCGACCGCGTCGCGGCGTTCGGCGAGGCGGACGTGGCCCGGCTGCTCGCCGATCAAGGCATCGTCCGCAACCGCGCCAAGATCGAGGCGGCGATCGCCAACGCCAGGGCCGCCCAGGCGCTCGACCACGGCCTCGACGAGTTGATCTGGTCGTTCGCGCCGCCGCCACGCCCGCGCCCGAGGACCATCGCCGACGTGCCCGCGACGAGTCCCGAATCCATAGCTCTGGCAAAAGAATTGAAGCGGCGCGGGTTTCGTTTCGTCGGACCGACCACCGCCTACGCGCTGATGCAGGCGACCGGAATGGTCGACGATCACCTGGCCGATTGCTGGGTCGGAAGTGACCCGCACAACACCGCTCGAGCGGTCACATTTCGAACTCAGGTATCCGTCCACAACGGCGATAGGGAAGAATAGGACGGGTGTAGCTCGCCAAATGCCGGTGAGCTACCTGGTTGGTGACAACTGTAGTTCCAAGAAAGTGCGCAGAAAACCGCGCAGATCTGGAGGGAGCAGAGGATGGCGGCCATGAAGCCCCGCACCGGGGACGGTCCCCTCGAGGCAACCAAGGAAGGGCGTGGAATCGTTATGCGGGTTCCACTCGAGGGTGGCGGGCGTCTGGTCGTCGAACTCACGCCGGATGAGGCAGCGGCGCTTGGCGACGAATTGAAGAGTGTCACCAGCTAGTCCCTCGGCACTCGCTGATGTGGCCGGCCTGCTGGCCTGCCCGGAATGTCGTCTCTCGCTCGAGGCGGTGGATCGGGCGCTGCGCTGCGGTCGCGGCCACAGTTTCGACATCGCCAAACAGGGCTACGTCAGCTTGCTGACCGGTGCGTCGACCAAGATGACCGGCGACACCGCGGCCATGCTGGACGCCCGCGCCGCCTTCCAGGGCGAGGGGCATTTCGCACCCATCGCCGCCGCCGTGGCTGCTGCCGTCGGTCCGGTCGGCGATCGGGCATCGACCCTGCTGGAGGTCGGCGCGGGCACCGGCTACTACCTGGCCGCGGCGCTCGACGCCGCACCTGGAGCCCGTGGCATCGCGCTGGATGTGGCCAAACCCGCCGCACGCCGCTGCGCGCGCACCCATCCTCGCGCGGCAGCGGTGCTCGCCGACGCCTGGCGTGGCCTACCGGTCCGCGACGGTGTGCTGGCGGGAGTGCTCTCGGTATTCGCGCCACGCAATCCGGCGGAAGCGGCCAGGGTGCTCGACGCGGACGGCCGTTTCGTCGTCGCCGCGCCGACCGCGCGTCATCTGGCCGAGTTGATCGATCCGCTCGGCATGGTCACCGTCGACCCGGACAAGGATCGCCGCATCACCGAGTCCATGTCGGGCTTGTTCGAGCAGGTCGACCGGGCCGTCGTCGAGTATCCGATGAAGCTCGACCGCGCCGAGGTGGCCGATGTGGTCGGGATGGGCCCCTCGGCGCATCACGCCGAACGAGCGCGCGATCCCCGCCTCGCGACGCTGCCGGAGCACATGGAGGTCACCGCGTCGGTCACGGTGTCGACCTATCGCCGCCGTCCCTGACCACGTGCCAGCCGGTTCACGGCTTGCGCACGTGCTCGTAGACCTCGACGGTCCGTTCCGCGATCCGCGACCAGTCGAATTCCGCGATGGCCCTGGCCCGCCCCGCCGCGCCGAATTCGGCGGCCAACATCGGGTCGCCCGCGACCTCGTTGACAGCGGCCGCCAAACCCCGCTCGTACTCCTCGGCGGCGCCCGCGTCGTAGTGCACGAGCCTGCCGGTGCCGCCGTCGGCGACCACCTCCGGGATGCCGCCCACGTCGGAGGCGACGACCGCGGTCGCGCAGGCCATGGCTTCCAGGTTCACGATGCCGAGCGGCTCGTACACCGACGGGCAGACGAACACGGTAGCGGCGGCGAGTATCTGCCTGATCTGCTCGGTGGGCAGCATTTCCCGCACCCAGAAGACGTTCCCGCGCTGCCGCTGCAATTCGGCGACCGCGGCGGCCGTCTCGTCCTCCAGCTCCTTGGTGTCCGGCGCGCCCGCGCACAGCACCAGCTGGATCTCGGGCGCGAACTCGCGCGCGGCGGCGAGCAGGTGACCGACGCCCTTCTGCCGGGTGATGCGGCCGACGAACGCGACGATCGGCCGGTCGGCATGCACCCCGAGCTCGTCCAAGATCGGACGTTCGCCCGAGGCGGGCGGACCCGGCCGCCACAGTGTGGCGTCGATGCCGTTGTGCACCACGTGGACCCGGCTCGGGTCGATCGCCGGGTAGGCGTCCAGTACGTCCTGGCGCATGCCCTCGCTCACCGCGATGACGGCGTCGGCGTGCTCCATCGCGTTGCGCTCCGACCAGGAGGACAGCCGGTAGCCGCCACCGAGCTGTTCGGCCTTCCACGGCCGGCGCGGCTCGAGCGAGTGCGCGGTGAGCACGTGCGGAATGCCGTAGAGGGCGGCGGCCAGGTGTCCGGCCAGGCCGGTGTACCAGGTGTGCGAGTGCACCACGTCCACGTCGCCCGCCGCGTCGGCCATCCGCAGTTGCGCCGACATCATCTGCAGCGCGGCGTTGGCGGCGTAGAGCGTCGAGTCAGGCTGGTGCACGACGGCGTCGGTGCGCTCGGCGCCCATGCAGTGCACGGTCACCTCGCAGAGCCTGCGCAATTCGGCGGTCAGCTGGGTGACGTGTACGCCCGCGCCGCCGTACACCTCGGGCGGGTATTCGCGGGTCAACATCGCGACGCGCAACCGGTCCCCGAGGTCCTCCGGCTCGCCGGATCCCGTCGCCGAGTGCCCGCCGCTCGTGCCGAAACTCACCGATCCAAACTAGACGCTCGGCTCGGCGGGAGCCACCCGCTCCATGACTACACGGTAGTTTGGGCACTGTGAGGAGCCAGCCGCACGTACTCGGGATCGTGCTCGCCGGTGGCGAGGGAAAGCGCCTGTTTCCACTCACCGCGGACCGCGCCAAGCCAGCGGTTCCCTTCGGCGGCGCGTACCGCCTGATCGACTTCGTCCTCAGCAATCTGGTGAACGCGGGCTACCTGCGCCTGTGCGTGCTCACCCAGTACAAATCGCATTCGCTGGACCGGCACATCTCCCAGACCTGGCGGCTATCGGGGTTCGCCGGCGAGTACATCACCCCGGTGCCCGCCCAGCAGCGCCTCGGCCCGCGCTGGTACACCGGCAGCGCCGACGCGATCATGCAGTCGCTGAACCTGATCTACGACGAGGACCCGGACTACATCGTGGTCTTCGGCGCCGACCACGTGTATCGGATGGACCCGGAGCAGATGGTCTCCCATCACATCGATTCCGGCGCGGGCGTCACCGTGGCGGGCATCCGGGTGCCACGCAGCGAGGCCAGCGCGTTCGGCTGCATCGATTCCGACGAGTCCGGCCGCATCATCCAATTCTTGGAGAAGCCTGCCCACCCACCCGGAACGCCGGACGACCCGAACGTGACCTTCGCGTCGATGGGCAACTACGTCTTCACCACCAAGGTGCTGGTCGATTCGATCCGCGCCGACGCCGAGAACTCCGACTCCGATCACGACATGGGCGGCGACATCATCCCCGGGCTCGTCGCGGCGGGCCGGGCCGCGGTCTACGACTTCGCCCACAACGAGGTGCCCGGCGCCACCCAACGCGACCGCGGCTACTGGCGCGATGTCGGCACCATCGACGCCTTCTACGACGCGCACATGGACCTGGTCTCGGTGCACCCGGTGTTCAACCTCTACAACAAGCACTGGCCGATCCGCGGCGCCGCCGAGAACCTGCCGCCCGCCAAGTTCGCCCAGGGTGGGCTGGCCCAGGAATGCATCGTGGGCTCGGGCAGCATCCTGTCCGCCGCGACGGTGCGCAATTCCGTGCTGAGCTCCAACGTGATGGTCGACGACGGCGCCACTGTCGAGGGCAGCGTGCTGATGCCCGGCGTGCGCATCGGCCGTGGCGCGGTGGTGCGCCGCGCCATCCTCGACAAGAACGTGGTGGTCGGCGAGGGCGAGATCATCGGCGTCGACCTGGAGCGCGACCGCGATCGTTTCGCGGTGAGCAAACGCGGCGTGGTGACCGTCGGCAAGGGCGTCTGGGTCTGAGATTCCCTGCGACCGCTGGTGATTCGAGGTGACGGGCGATAACACGAAGCCCGCGGCTCCGGTTCACGCGGCTCGACCCCCGTTCACGCGGCTCGATTCCCGTTCGCATACGGCGCGGCTCTCGTTCGCACGCGGCGCAGCTCTCGTTCACGCGCCGCGCCTCCCGTTCACGCGGCACGACTCCGGTTCATGGTGACGTGGCTCCGATCTCACGACGGTGTGGGCGGGACGGTGCAGAACGGCTGGCAGGAACCGGGCGTGCGCGGCGTCGTCGGCCGCGATCGGTCGCCGAAATCGGCGGTGCTGACCAGAATCGCGAGCACGATCGCCAGCACGAGCAGGATGCCGAACACGATTGTCGCGCCCGCCCACTCTTCGGTGCGGTTCCTCGGTCGATCGTCGTCGTTCCAGAACATCGGCTCGTCCTCCGCGCTGCCCCGGGCTCACCCAAACACACCGCGGGCCCCTCGGCCATCGAAATCGTGAACAGCACGCGGAATTCGGCCCGTGCGTCACGGCGCGGGCGGTGGCGGCGTCCGCGTGCAGAATGGCTCACAGGGTCCGGTGGTCGGCACCACCTTCGCGGGACCGGTGTCGAAATCGGCATTGCTCACCACGAGCAGCACCAGCACGACGAGCAGAATCGCGACCGCGAAAAAGCCCAACCCGGCCAGCACCCAATTCACCGAACCTTTTTCCTTGACCACATGTCCGACGTGGCCGTAATGAACGATTTCCGACGCGTGATCCCACATCGCCAGACCTCCGAATTCGCTTGCGGCACCGAGGTTTTTCGGACGCGACGCGCGCGATGACGTACGGGATCGCCCGCACCCCGGCTGATCGTCGGATACCCGGGACGGGCGCGCTGAATCATCGAATGGCGACAGACCGGCTCTCGTGCGGGACCGGATTCGCCACGGCGGCAAACCGTTCAGCCGCCGCGCCGCGAACGGCATTGCGCGAGTGCGCTATCCGCGTGAGGCGCAGAGCAATCCGTCGCCGACGGGAATCAGCACACAGGTGAGTTCCGGATCCTCCGCGATGGCGCGAGTGGCCGCGCGCACCGCCTGGGTGGCCGGATCGCGCTGGCTCGGATCGGGGACGCGGCCGCCGAGCAGCGCGTTGTGCAGGATGATGGCGCCGCCGTCGCGCAGCAGCCGCACCGCCTGGGCGACGTACTGCGGATGCTCGAGCGGCGCGGCATCGATGAAGACCAGATCGTAGGCGCCGTCAGCGAGGCGGGGTAGCACGTCGAGCGCGCGCCCGTTGATCAGCCTGGTCCGCGCGGGCGGGATGTCGGCGGCGCGGAAGGCGTCCTTGGCCGCGCGCTGATGCTCCGGCTCGGAATCGATCGTGGTCAGCGTGCCGTCCTCGCGCATGCCGTCGAGCAGCCACAGTCCGCTGATGCCCGCGCCGGTCCCGACCTCGACGACCGCGCGCGCACCGAGCAGCTGGGCGTACATGCTCAGCAGGGCCCCGACCGACGGCGGCACCGGTGCCGCGCCCAGCTCGGTGGCCCGTTCGCGCGCGCTGACGAGGATCTCGTCCTCCACGACGGATTCTTCCACGTAGGAGAGATTTCGCTCCAGGTTCGATGCCACGCCTAAGAGGCTAATGCGGGGGCCGTTGTCTCGGCGTTCCGACAACACGCTTTCTGCAGGGATCGGTTTTCTCAGGTGTCCCTCAGGATCTCCATATCCCCGCCATATCGGGACAGGAAAGAGTAAGGGCACGCAAGACCAGCCGACCGCGATACGCGGGACGCGGGAACAACGACATACAGGTAGTCGGTTGTATTCCGTACGCGACGGTTCGTGACCCGGACCGAAACGGGAGTCCCGAGTTTACGGTCCCGAGTAGGAGGTAGCCCCATCCACATGGTCAAAGGTTCGTTTGCGGCTCCGCATGGGCACTCCGAGTACGCCACCCTCCCCGACCACATCATGCCGTTCGAGGCCGAGCAGGCCGAGGACCTCGATGCCGAACTGACCGGAACGGCCGCGTTCGACGCGACCGGTGATCGCTCGGTGATGCCGTCCTGGGACGAGCTGGTCCGCGAACACGCCGACCGGGTCTACCGGCTGGCCTACCGCCTGTCCGGTGATGCGCAGGACGCCGACGATCTCACCCAGGAGACCTTCATCCGCGTCTTCCGGTCGCTGTCGAACTACCAGCCGGGCACCTTCGAGGGCTGGCTGCACCGCATCACGACCAACCTGTTCCTGGACATGGTGCGCCGTCGCAATCGCATCCGCATGGAAGCGCTGCCGGAGGACTACGACCGCGTGCCCGCCGATGGCCCCGGTCCCGAGCAGGCCTATCACGACGCGCGCCTCGATCCCGACCTGCAATCCGCCCTCGACGCGCTGGCGCCGGAGTTCCGCGCCGCCGTCGTGCTGTGTGACATCGAGGGTCTGTCGTACGAGGAGATCGGCGCTACGCTCGGCGTGAAGCTGGGCACCGTGCGCAGCCGGATCCACCGCGGCCGTCAGGCACTGCGCGAGCACCTTGCGCATAATGGATCTCAGCAGCGGTTCGCCGCTGACGCGAACATCGGGTGATTCGCCGGGCACCGGCGACGCCCGGGCCAGAGGATGTCGTTGGAAGGGTGAGCACCGCATGAGTGGCGAGTCCAGCACGTCCGGTCGTCCCGCGAACGGGGCGGAACGCCGGACGCCAGGCAGGTCACCGCGCTTCGCGCCCACCGAACACCTGGCCAGCGAGGCGGTCGTCGCCTACGTCGACGGCGAGCTGCGGATGAACGCGTATCTGCGTGCCGCCCAGCATCTTTCGGTCTGTCCCGAGTGCGCGGCCGAGGTGGACGCGCAGCAGCAGGCGCGGATCGCGCTGCGCCAGTCCGGCCCCATCTCCATCCCCACCGGCTTGCACGACAGCCTGACCCGTATCCCGCTCGCGGAACTGCCCGGCGGTGCGTCGAACAATCCGGGCCGGCCGTCCGGGAACGCCCGTAACGAGGCAGTTTTCGGTTTTCTGCCGGATTCGTTCACCGCGACCCGGTGGACAACCTGGTGGCGCAAGTAGAGTTTGGCGCGTGACCACCGAATCGACGAACACCGGACCTGTGCCGGACGCACGGCCCACCGCCAGTGACACCTCCGATTCGGCGGCCAACAGGGGGAACCTGAGGCCGTCGGACGCGCCCGTGCTCGGGCCGCGGCCGGTCGTCAGACCCCACGTCGACACGCACACCGCCCGCGCCTTCCGCCGCCCGTCGGGCATCTCCGGCTCGTTCGCCGACTACACCCCGCCGCGCGCCGGTGCGGGCGCGCCCCCGCTCGGCCCCGAACTGCACAACCGGCCGCCCGACGCGGTGCTCGCCGAAGCGTTCGGCAGGCCCGAAGGCTCCGACGAACTGCTCCAGCGCGATCCCGACGCGGCCGAGGCCGCCGCCGCGCCCGCCGGCCCGGCGGACCCCTGGCGCGATCCGACCACCGGAGCCCGCCTCGGCGCGCCCGCGGTGCCGACGCCGCAGCCGGAGCCGCTGCCCCAGTCGCGCAAGCTGAGCGCGCGCGAGGTGCTCTTCGGGTCAAGGATCGCGCCCAAGGCGCTGGCCCTGCTCGCCGCGATCGCGCTCGGCATCGGGGTGCTCGGCGGCCTGGTCGGCAGGCTCACCGCCGAGCAGACCACCAACCTCACCTCGCGCAAGGTCACCTTGGAACAGACCGACGGCGTCGAGCGCCCGCACGGTCTGATCGCCGAGGTCGCCAACGCGGTGCTGCCCTCGGTGGTCTCCATCCGGGTCACCGTCGGCGACAACGGCGCCACCGGCTCGGGCGTGGTGATCGACGGCGCGGGCTACGTGGTGACCAACAACCACGTCATCTCGATGGCCGCCCAGGACAAGAGCAACCGGGCCGCCATCCAGGTCACCTTCTCCGACGGCAGCCGGGTGCCCGCGAACATCGTCGGCCGCGATCCCAAGACCGACCTCGCGGTCCTCAAGGTCGACGTGAAGAATCTCACGGTGGCCCTCCTCGGCAAGTCCGGCGACGTGCAGGTGGGCGACGACGTGCTGGCCGTCGGCTCGCCGCTCGGCCTGAGCAAGACCGTCACCTCCGGCATCGTCAGCGCGCTGCACCGCCCGGTGAAGCTCTCGGGCGAGGGCAGCGACACCAACGCGGTGATCGACGCCGTGCAGACCGACGCCTCGATCAACCCGGGTAACTCCGGCGGCGCGCTGGTCGACATGGACGGGCGGGTCATCGGCATCAACACCGCGATCCGCAGTGAGACGGGCGGCTCGGTCGGCCTCGGCTTCGCCATCCCGGTCGACACCATGACCGAGGTCGCGCAGAGCCTCATCAAGAACGGCAAGATGAATCACCCGGTGATCGGCGTCTCGGCCCGCACCAAGACCGTCGCCAACGAGGTGATGAGCGGTGCCGCGGTGGCCGACGTGGCAGCGAACGGACCCGCGGCCAAGGCGGGGATCGTCGAGGGTGACGTGATCGTCCGGGTGGGCGATCGGGAGGTCACCGGGCCGGAGGAGCTGACCGTCGCGGTGCAGTCCCGCGAGATCGGTGAGACGGTGAACGTGCAGTTGATTCGGGACGGCAGGCAGGTGGACGTGCCTGTGACGTTGGAATCCGACTGACCCGCTGGTCGGATGCACGGGTAGCCTGGATTCGTGTTCAGCAACATCGGCTGGAGCGAGATGATGATCCTGCTCGTCGCCGCCCTCGTCATCCTCGGTCCGGAGCGTCTGCCCGGCGCCGTGCGCTGGACCACGGAGAGCCTGCGCCGCCTGCGCGACTACGCCAGCGGAGCCACCGCCCAGCTGAAGGAAGAGCTCGGCCCTGAGTTCGAAGACCTGCGCAAGCCGCTGGCCGACCTGAACGAGCTGCGCGGGATGACGCCGCGCTCGATGGTCACCAAGCACCTGCTGAACGGCGACGATTCGGTGCTGCGCAGCCTGGAGAAGGCCGTACCGACCAAGGACGACCTGTACGGCACGAGCAGCGGCATGCCGGACTATCGGATGCCGAAACTGGAAAAGCCGTTGGAGCGCAACGAACGTCCGCCGATCGATTCCGACGCCACCTGAGTGGAGTGTGCGTCCGCGGGTGCGGGGTCGACGGACTTCGCTCCACAGAACGTATGTCTCCACTCCGGCCATGCGGATCCGGGACGAAATCCGTTCGACAGCACTCACCGTGCGCACCCGCCGCCGCTCCGGCCGTCCGTAGGCTGAGGCCGAAATCCGTTGGGCAGCATCCGTCATGCGCACCTACACTTCCGCCGGGGCCATGCGTGATTCGAGGACGGACTTCGTTCGGCAATGATCATGCGCCGCAGCGTCTTCGGCCCGGCGAGTCGGCGAGAAACGCCGTCGAGGCGAAACAGACTGGGCCGTATGGAAGTCCGCAATGTCAAGCAGACTAGACCCGTAAGGCTGTCGAGCTGTCTAAACTTCGCACATGTCGGCCGATGACGTGGCGCGAGTCTTCGCAATCGAGGACAAGGTCGAGAGACTCAAGGCGGCCACCGACGGGGTGGCGGCGGCGCAGCAGACGATCAACGAACTCACCAGGATCCGCAGGGCGGTCATCCGGGAACTTCACGCCGAGGGCTGGACCTTCGCCAGAATCGGTGCGGCGGCGGGGCTTTCCCGCGCCCGTATCCATCAGGTGAGCACCCAGGGCCCGGCGCCGGAAGGGCTGTTCTTCGGCCACGGGTCGCTCACGGTGCTCGTTCCGGAGGTGCGCGCGGGCCGGGTGCTCGGCGCGCCGGATCCCGGTGCGGCACACCGGCTCGTCGAGCTGCTGGGCGAACTCGGGTTCGCCGCGGGAATCGAAAGATTCCTGCCCGGCAGACCGGTTGACCTGAACCGGGACGGGCTGATCGTGGTCGGCGGTCCCGAATTGTCCCCGAGCGTGCGTCAGCTCATCGCCGCAGATCCCCGGCTGCGCCGCGCGGTGGCGAGGGCGGGCGACGCGCGCCGCGGCATCGAGGACAGGGCCGCGCGCCGCGTGTACCGGCCGGGCGGCCCCGAACCGCACGACATCGCGTATCTGGCCCGCCTCCCCCGCCCCGACGGCCGCGGCACCTGCCTGATCATCGACGGACTGCACCCGCCAGGGTCGCTCGGCGCGGTGCGCCTGCTCGCCACCCGCTTGGCCACGCTGCACGAGCGGGCCGCCAACCACCTGTTCTCGGTACTCATCGCGGTCCGCTACGACCGCGCCAGCGGCGAGCCGGTCGACGTCGACCTGCTCACTCCCGTCTACCGGCACGACGCCGATCCACGCCTCATCGGCACCCGCCCGCGGCGCTGATACGTAGCGCATCGATAGCTGAGAGTTGCCACACACACGTTCCGCGCCCGGTTCGCACGAAATGTCCGGACTATTTCCACATTGTGTCGCATGTCACGTGGCCCTGCGGGTAACAGATATCCGCTCGATGTTTAGATAGCTAGTAGATAACTATCTTTCGAGTAGGTGAGTGCTCCATGTCTTCGATGTCCGACAGTCGCGCATTCCGGGCACCCGTGACGCGCGAAACGAATCATGGTGGGACGAGCGCTCATTCGGGGAGGACGCGATGAACACCATCGTCGTTGTAGGCGTGATCGTCTTCGTCGCCATCACCATCGGCGTTCTGGTCGGCGTGCTGCGGAAGCCGAACTCGTCGGGTCAGCTGACCGTCGCGGCGATCCAGGCCCGGCTGGCCGACGAGGGAAACGGGCAATGTGCGGAGCCGCGCGAGGATGGGGAGTTAACGAGCGCCGAACTGGCCGGTGGCGCGGCCGACGGGCGCGGCGAGTCCTAGCCCGTTCCGGAGCTGGCGAGCAGTCCGGGCGCCTCGCAGACCTTCCACACGCTTCGCAGAGGTTGTAACCCCTGCGAAGCGTGTGAAAGGTCTGCGGAGTTAGGCCGCCACCTGGGACGGGCGCAGGGTGTTCATCGGGGGGCGGTCGGTCAGGGAGACTTCCGTGCTGTGCGCGGTGAAGGCGTCGCCGATCAAGGGGAATTGAGTGAGGGCGGCGCCGGAATCGGCGACTCCGCTACGGCCGAGGACCGTGCCGAGGATTTGGCGGCTCATCACGCCGAGGTCGCCGAGAGGACGGTTGCGGTGGGTGCGCACGCCCAGGTTGACCTGGCCGATGGCGGACAGGCCGACGCGGTCGTAGGTGTCCAGAAGCAGGCCGATCTCCACGCCGTAGCCGGGCGCGAAGGGCACCGAGGTGAGCAGTTCGCGGGTGCCCGCGTATTCGCCGCTGAGCGGTTGCAGCACCGAACACAGTTCCGGGCGCAGCGCGGCGAGCAGCGGACGTGCGACCAACTCGGTGACGCGCCCGCCGCCGTGCGCGTCCACGGTGCCGCCCTGCCGCAGCGGGCGTCGGTAGTAGGCCTTGACCAGGTGCATGTCGTCGTTCAGCAGCAGCGGGCCGAGCAGCTTCGGCACGAAGGCCGGGTCGGGGTCGATGAGATCGGAGTCGACGAACGCGATCAGGTCGCCGCCGGTGACCGCGAGCGAGCGCCACAGCACCTCGCCCTTGCCGGGCAGCGGCTCCAGCTCCGGCACCGCCTGCTCGCGGGTGATGACCTCGGCGCCCGCCGCACGGGCCCGTTCGGCGGTGGCGTCGGTGGATCCGGAATCGAGCACAACCAGCTCGTCGACAAGCGTGCCCAGCAGCGGCCGGATGCTGGCCACCACTTCGGCGACGGTGTGTTCCTCGTTCAGCGCGGGCAGCACCACCGACACGGTGCGCCCGTCCTTGGCGGCGATCAGCTCGTCGACCGACCACTCGGGGTTGTCCCAGGTATTCGTGCTTGCCCAGGCGGACTCGCGGTGTTGGATTTTCATACCAGACCTCGCAGGGTTCGTGCGGGGGGCCGGATGCCCTGGATCGCGGCGATCATGTCCACGACGCGCCGTGTTTCGGCGACCTCGTGGACGCGGAAGACTCGGGCGCCCGCGGCGGCGGACCACGCTGTTGCCGCCAACGTGCCCTCCAACCGTTCGGAGAGACCGACACCAAGAGTCTCCCCGATGAAATCCTTGTTGCTCAGCGCCATCAAGACCGGCCATCCGGTATTTACGAGAACGTCGATTCCCCGCAACAGTTCGAGCCCGTGATAGGTGTTCTTGCCGAAATCGTGGGTGGGATCGATCAGGATCGAATCCTTGCGTACGCCCGCGGCGAGCGCGTCCTCGGCGGCCCGGACGACCGTTTCGGTGACCTCGCTCACCACGTCGTCGTACCTGACCCGATGCGGCCGGGTGCGCGGCACCGCGCCGCCGGTGTGGCTGCACACGATGCCGACGCCGAGTTCCGCGGCCGCCACGACCAGATCCGGGTCCGCGCCCGCCCAGGTGTCGTTGATCAGGTCGGCGCCCTCGGCCACCGCGGCACGCGCGACCTCCGAGCGCCAGGTGTCGACGCTGATCAGCAGGTCGGGATACGCCGTGCGGATCGCCGCGACGAAGGGCACCACCCGCCGCGTCTCCTCTTCGGCGTCGACCGTCGCGCCCGGCCCGGCCTTCACTCCCCCGATGTCGACGAGATCAGCGCCTTCGTCGACCGCGCGGGCGACCGCGTCCATGGCCGCGGCGTCGGTGAATGTCGCGCCTCGGTCGTAGAAGGAATCGGGGGTCCGGTTCACGATCGCCATCACGAGCGCCCGATCGGTCGCCACCGGCTTGCCGCACAGCGTGGGGGACGGCACGGCAATCGGGCTGAACATGCTCTCGACTGTAGCGGCTCAGCTCTTCGGCGCGCGGCCCGCCGCGACGTCGGCGGCGTAGTCGTCGTACGCGGGGACGTACCCCTCGGCGCGGCCCGCGACCGCGTAGGGCGCGCTCCCGGGTGTCCGGGACCGCATGCGAGACGGTCTCGTGCTCGCCGAGCGCGCTCTCTACCTCCGTGGTGGCCACGTTCTCGCCCTTTCAGCGGAAGGTATCGCGGAGCCGGTCCACGAAGGCGATGTGCCACCAGCCTCGATCGCGCACCAGATCACCGGTGTCGAACGATGCGCGGTGCGCTGGAAGAACAGGCCGACCGAGGCCGTGTCGCCGGGCCGCACCAGCATGCCGCGCGTTGCCCAGCACGGGCGCGTCGCGCGTCATCCCCGGAAGCGATTTGGCCGAGTCGACGAGGCGCACCGTTGCGCGTGTGCCGGTACTCAACTGGCGGTCTTCCTAGCCTTGCGCGACGCTGCCGCCAAGTGTCGGTTCGGGTTTCAGCGCCGCGAACGCGGCGTGCAGATCGCTGACCACGGTGATCCGCTGCATGGCGAACCGGGAGACGAATTTCCGCTCGTAGAGTTCGTCGACCCAGCGGAACAGGCCGTCGTAGAAGCCGTTCGGGTCGAGCACGACCACCGGTTTGGCGTGCTGGCCGAGGTAGCCGCCGGTCCAGGTCTCGAAGAACTCCTCGAGCGTGCCGATCCCGCCGGGCAACGTGAGAAAGGCGTCGGCGCGATCCTCCATGACCTGTTTGCGCTGGCGCATGGTGTCGGTGACCACCAGTTCGTCGGCGTCGACGTCGGCGACTTCCTTGTGTACCAAGTGTTTCGGGATGACGCCGATGGTGTTGGCGCCGCCCGCTCTTGCCGCGGTGGCGACCGCGCCCATCATCGAGACGTGGCCGCCGCCGGACACCAATTGCCATCCGCGCCGGGCGATCTCAGTGCCAACGCGGGCCGCCAGCCCCAGTGCGCCGGGGTCGGCGGTGCTCGCCGAGCAGTAGACGCAGACGGCGTACGGGACGGCGACGTCGGCCGGGTCCACGGTCACCACTGGTCCTCCGTGCCGAGGGTGTCGATGCCCGCGCGGTCGGTGGCCGCCCGCATGATGATCTCGACGACCTCCTCCACGTCGTCGGTGACGTGGATCAGGTCCAGGTCGCCCGGCGAGATCTTGCCGAAGCCCTGCAACGAACCGCGCAGCCAATCCACCAGTCCCGCCCAGTAACCGGTGCCGAACAGGATGATCGGGAAACGGGTGATCTTGCGCGTCTGCACCAGGGTGAGCGCCTCGAACAGCTCGTCCAGGGTGCCGAAACCGCCCGGCAGACAGATGAATGCCTCGGAGTACTTCACGAACATCGTCTTGCGGACGAAGAAATAGCGGAAGTTGATGCCGAGATCGACCCAGTCGTTGAGGCTCTGCTCGAACGGCAGCTCGATGCCGAGACCGATCGAGTAGCCGCCCGCCTCGCACGCGCCTCGGTTGGCGGCCTCCATCGCGCCGGGGCCGCCGCCGGTGATCACCGCGAACCCAGCCCTGGCCAGCGCGTCGCCGATGGCCAGGCCCGCCTGGTATTCGGGATGGTCGACGGGCGTGCGGGCGGAACCGAAGACCGTGACGGCGCGCGGCACCTCGGCCAGCGCGCCGAAACCCTCGACGAACTCGGCCTGGATGCGCAGCACCCGCCACGGGTCGGTGTGCACCCAGTCGCTGTCGCCGCGCTGGTCCAACAGGTTCCGGTCGGCGGTACCGGCGCCGGGTTTGCGGTCGCGGCGGAACATTATCGGTCCGCGGAATTTCGCTGTCGACTTCGGCTTAGGGGCGACCTCGTGATCGGCGGCGTCGGTGGACATGCATTCCACGCTACCGGGCCATAGGCGTCGCGGGCGGCGCAAGGCGGTGAACGCCCGGCACACTCGCGGTGCCGTGCCGGGGTGTCACACTCCCGGCGGGGGTGTTGTCATCCGATCGAGACGCCGGGAACGACACCGGCGCAACGATTCCGACGATCGGAGATCATCATGACCATCCTCGTCACCGGCGGCACCGGCACCCTCGGCAACCACGTCGTTCCGCTGCTGCGGGCCGCTGGCCGGGATCTGCGGGTGCTCAGCCGCACGCCCCGCGCGGGCGTCGACGGCATCGAATTCGTCACCGGCGATCTGCTGCGCGGCGAGGGCGTCGAGGCGGCCGTCGCGGGCGTCGACACCATCCTGCATCTGGCGGGCGGGCCGAAGGGCGACGATGTAGCAACCCGCAATCTGGTCGACGCGGCGGCGGGTGCGCGGCACATCGTCTACATCGGTGTCATCGCCGCGGAGAACCTGCCGCTCGGCTACTTCCGCGCCAAGGCCGACTCGGAACGGGCCATCATCGATTCGGGTCTGCCGCACACCATTTGAACAGTTCGCCGGGTGAGGGCGGCATCGAGGATCGACGAGCGACGCGCACCGCGGCGATGGCATCACGGCAAGGAGGACGGCCGCACCGTCGTCGTGATCGGTCCCGGCATCGCCAACGACGTGCGCCGTCGCCATGCCGAGAGCTGCGCCCGATCGGGCGAGCGGTCAGGCCTTACCGGTCAGGTAGTCGCGCAGCATGGCGGCGACCGCGGTGATCTGGGCGGTCGGCACGTGCTCGTCGCGCTTGTGGGCGAGGTTGGGGTCGCCGGGGCCGAAGTTGACGGCGGGGATGCCGCGGGCGGCGAAGCGGGAGACGTCGGTCCAGCCGTACTTGGCGCGCACCCCTCCGCCGCCGTGACCGTTCACCGAGGCGATCAGGTCGGCGGCGGCGGGCGCGGTGAGACCGGGCAGGGCTCCCGGCGCCGCGTCGACCACGTCGATCGTGAGGTCCAGACCGTCGAACACCTCGCGCACATGGGCGACGGCCTGGTCGATGGTGCGATCGGGGGCGAAGCGGAAATTCACCTCCGCCTCCGCGGCGTCGGGGATGACGTTGCCAGCCACCCCCGCGAGGAGGCGGGTCGCGGAGAGGCCCTCGCGATAGACGCACCCATCGATGTCGACCTGCCGCGCCCGGTAGTCGGCCAACCGTTGCAGGACCGGGGCCAGCCGGTGAATCGCGTTGTCGCCCATCCACGCTCGCGCCGAATGCGCGCGCACGCCCTTGGTGGCGAGCCGGGCGCGCAGGGTGCCCTGGCAACCGGCCTCGATCCAGCCGCCCGAGGGTTCGCCGAGGATCGCAAGATCGCCGTCGAGCCATTCGGGCAGGTCGCGCTCGATGTGACCGAGGCCGTTGTGCTCTTCGGCGATCTCCTCGCCGTCGTAGAAGATCAGCGTCAGGTCGTGCACCGGATCGGCGACCGTCGCGGCGAGATGCAGAAAGACCGCGTCACCCGACTTCATGTCGACGGTGCCGCACCCGTGGAGCACCTCCTGCCCGTCCTCGTCCTTGTCGAACCGGCTCGGCACGTTGTCCGCGATCGGCACCGTGTCCAGGTGCCCGGCCAGGATCACCCGCGTGGGCAGCCCGCGGTTCGTGCGAGCCAGCACCACGTTCCCGCGCCGCACCACCTCGAAGCCGCTGGTCTGCTCCCGCAGCGCCCGCTCGACGACGTCGGCGATCGCCTTCTCGTCGAGCGAAACGCTCGGGATGTCGACGAGCGCGGCGGTGAGAGCGATGGGATCGGCAGACAGGTCGATGGTCACGCCCCTCAGCCTACGAGCGGGGCGGATCGGCGGCGGACACCGCGCCCATCGCCGAGCCGGGAGCGTCGCGGGCGACTTTCGGCAAACCGCCGCGTGGCCCGCGGAACGGGCAGGCCGGAGGTGGCGCACCACTGGCGGCGATCGGTCGGTAACCTCTAATGACGTGAGCATTCAGGGAGCAGCAGCAGTCGGTATCGCCAACGTGACCGCGGACGGAACCGTCCTGGACACTTGGTACCCGAACCCGGAGCTCGGCGAGTTCGGCGAGACCGGCACCAAGCGCCTGGACGAGGCGCCCGCCGAATACGCCGCGCTGCTCGGCTTCGACGAGGCGCGTGGCGTCGACGTGGTCGCGGTGCAGACCGTCATCGCCGACCTGTCCGCCGCCCCGGTCGACGCGCACGACGTCTACCTGCGCCTGCACTTGCTCTCGCACCGGCTGGTGAAGCCGCACGAGGTGAGTCTGGACGGCCAGTTCGGCCTGCTCAGCAATGTCGTCTGGACCAACCACGGCCCGGCCGCCGTCGAGGGCTTCGAGGCCACCCGCGCCAAGCTGCGCGCCCGCGGACCGGTCACCGTCTACAGCATCGACAAGTTCCCGCGAATGGTCGACTACGTGGTGCCCTCCGGCGTGCGCATCGGCGACGCCGACCGGGTCCGGCTCGGCGCGCATCTGGCCTCCGGCACCACCGTGATGCACGAAGGCTTCGTCAACTTCAACGCGGGCACCCTCGGCGCCTCCATGGTCGAGGGCCGGATCTCCGCGGGCGTCGTGGTCGGCGACGGTTCCGACATCGGCGGCGGCGCCTCCACCATGGGCACCCTCTCCGGCGGCGGTACCACCGTCATCTCGATCGGCCAGCGTTCCCTGCTCGGCGCCAACGCGGGCCTCGGCATCCCGCTCGGCGACGACTGTGTGCTCGAGGCCGGTCTCTACCTCACCGCGGGCACCAAGGTCGCCACCCCGGACGGCACCGTCGTCAAGGCCGCCCAGCTGAGCGGTCAGAACAACCTGCTGTTCCGCCGCAACTCGCAGACCGGCGCGGTCGAGGTCGTCCCGCGCAAGGGCACCGGCATCGAACTCAACGCCGACCTGCACGCCAACGACTAGGGCTGGGATCAGGCGGTGGCCACGACATCGGGCACGATGCCGAAGGCGATGATCCGCTCCGGGTGGATGCGGATCAGCTCCCTGGAGACGCCCGACATGTAGGTGTCGACGTCGGTCAACGCCTCGGCGGTGCCGCGGATCTCCAGGCAGCGCACCCGCCACGGCTGTACCGAGACGATGTCGTCGACGACGAACGCCACGCGATCGTTGGTGGCCAGGTTGCGGAACTTGTGGGAGGCGCCCATGTTCCAGCCCGCGATGTCGATGGTGCCGAGTTCGGTGTTGTAGTGGAAGCCGACCGGATTGTTCTGCGGCGACCCGTCCTTGCGCACCGTGGCGAGGCGGCCCAAGCGCTGGGTGCGCAGGTAGTCGATCTGGTCCGAGGTCAGCGTTGCGGTCATGCCTGCGACGGTAGAACCTCGAGTCGACTCGAGGTCAAGCCCGGCGGACACGCTTTCTCAGCCGAGCTGCTTCTTCTGCACTTTGCCCATCGCATTGCGCGGCAGCGCCGCGACCACACGGACCTCGCGCGGCCGCTTGTGCACCGAAAGCTGTTCGGCCACATGGTCGATCAGCTCCTTCTCGATCCCGGCGTCCGCCTCGCCGCGCAGCACGACGAAGGCGACAACGCGCTGCCCGAGGTCGTAGTCGGGCAGGCCGACCACCGCCGCCTCGGCGACCTCGGGATGCCCGAGCAAGGCCGTTTCGATCTCGCCCGCACCGATGCGGTAGCCGCCGGACTTGATCAGGTCGACCGATTCCCGGCCGACGATGCGGTGGAAGCCGTCGGCGTCGATGGCCGCGACGTCGCCGGTCTTGAACCATCCGTCCTCGGTCCAGCTCTCCGCGGTGGCGTCGGGCCGGTTCAGGTAGCCGTCGAACAGCATCGGTCCGCGCACCTGCAAGCCGCCGATGCTCTCGCCGTCGTTCGGCACCGGCGCTCCGGTCTCGTCCCGCAGCCTGGTCTCCACACCGCGCACCGGCGTACCGACCCAGCCGGGCCGCCGTTCGCCGTCCGCGCGCGTGGACAGCGTGATCATGGTTTCGCTCATGCCGTATCGCTCGATCGGGGCGTGGCCGGTGAGCTCGCGCAGCCGTTCGAACACCGGCACCGGCAGCGGCGCGCTGCCGGACACCAGCAGCCGCGCGTTCGCCAGTTTCCGTGCCGCCTCGGGATCGTCGACGACGCGCGACCAGACGGTCGGCACGCCGAAGTACAGCGTGCCGTTCGCCGCGGCGTACGCCTGCGGCGTCGGCTTCCCGGTGTGGATCAGCGGACTGCCCACCCGAAGCGCGCCGAGCACGCCGAGGATCAGCCCGTGCACGTGGAACAGCGGAAGCCCGTGCACCAGAATATCTTTCGCGGTCCAGTCCCATGCATCGGCGAGCGCGTCGAGCCCGGCGGCGATCGCGCCGCGAGTGAGCACGACGCCCTTCGGCGGGCCGGTGGTTCCCGAGGTATAGAGCACGAAAGCCGGTGTGGCCGGGTCGGGTTCGGGATAGGTGTGCCACGACCTGGCGTGCATGCGGACCGGCACCACCGGCAGTTCGGCGCCTTCCGGAGCATCGCCCAGCCACGCCTGCGCGCCGGAATCGGCCAGCATGTGCGCGAGTTCGGCGGGCCCGGAATCCGGCGGCACCGGCACCACAGTGACGCCGGCGATCAGGCAGCCGACCACCGCGAGGACGGTGCGCGCGGTCGGCCTGGCCAGCACCGCCACCCGATCGGCGCGCGCGATGCGCTCGGCCACCGAGGTCGCCGCGCCGAGCAGGTCGCTGCGCGAGAGCGTGACGCCGTCGATGGTGACCGCGTCCGGGATGTCCGCGCCCGCAGCGACCGCGGCCGGATTCAGGGAACGAAGCAGCAGGTGTGGACCGAACGACATTCGCTCAACCTACTGTGTGCGCGTCGGCCGCCGACAGCTCCGTACCGCGCGTCACAGCTCGGCGACGACGCGGTATGACCGTTGACACTCCCGCGAGAGGGTGAGAAGGTCGTAGCATATCCTTCTCAACGACGAGAACCGGGCTAGACGATGACCAGTCCCCTTCGCGTATCCGCGCCCAACGCCACCGGCGACGATTTCGACATCCGCGGCCACCTCGACGGATCGGCCGCCTTCTTCGGCGCCGCCGCGAACGTCATCATGCAGCTCAGCGCACGGCCGGTCGGCTACGGCGTGCTGGAGAGCACCGTCGACAGCGGCAAGATCATGCTGCACCCGGTGAAGCGGACCCGCACCACGCTGACCTATCTGGCCGTGGCCATGCTGGGCAGCGACGACGAACGCGCGGCCTACCGCGCCGCGATCGATCGCTCGCACCGCGCCGTCCGGTCCGGTCCCACCAGCCCGGTGAAGTACAACGCCTTCGACGCCAAGCTTCAGCTTTGGGTGGCGGCCTGCCTGTACTGGGGCGCGCGCGATCTGCACGAGCGCATGCACGGCCCGATGGACGAGGCCACCGCGGACGCGTTCTACCGCAACGCCGAACGGCTCGGGACCACGCTCCAGATGCGCCCCGGCCAGTGGCCTGCCGACCGGGCCGCGTTCGACCGGTACTGGCGGGAGAACCTGGCGCTGACCGTCATCGATCCACCGGTCCGCGACTATTTCTGGGACTTGGTGAACCTGCGCATGTTCCCGCGCCCCGTTCAGCTCGCCTTCGGCGGGTTCCACCGCTGGGTGACCGCGGGTCTGCTACCCGAACGCCTGCGCGAGCAGATGGGCATGACGTGGACCGAGCGCGACGACCGGCGCCTGGCCGCGCTGCTCACCGCCATCGGCGCGGTGGAGGGCCGGATGCCCAAGGCCGTCAAGACTTTCCCGGTGAACGCCTTCCTCTGGGACCTGCGCCTGCGCCGCCGCCTCGGACTTCCGCTCGTCTAGCGCGCCTCGATATCAGTTAACTCACAGCATCCACATTCCGCCCCGCCGGGGCCGAGTGCCCGCGTACGCTTTTTCTCCTGGATAAGGCCAAATGTCGGAGGTAGACCCCCGGGAGGCCATCGTGATCCGTCGAATGATCGTCGCGTCACTGACCGCAGGAGCGCTCTACGCCCTGGGATTCACCGCATTGTGCTTACCACCCGCAAACTCCGAGCCAAGCGCCGAGGAAACACCGTCACGCACATCGATCGCCATGCGGTCGAGCGTCGGCGCGTCGTGGGGCACCGCGAACCAGTACGAATCGCGCGGCGCCCTCTCGCTGTCCAAGCTCTTCATCGTCGACTACGCCCTGCGCCACGGGGACGGCTCAGCGACCGACCGGGAACTGGGCGAACGCATGATCCGCTTCTCCGACGACGGCGCGGCCAGCGCCATGGAAGGCAAATACCCGCAGGCCATCGACGCCATCGCCGCCGAGTACGGGCTCGCCGCCACTCGGTCAGGAACGGGCGACTGGAGCACCGCGATCACCAGCAGCGCCGACGTCGCCGACTTCCTGCACGCGAAGCAACTCC
The DNA here is from genome assembly GCF_040654065.1 of Nocardia sp. NPDC050793. Classification (NCBI taxonomy): domain Bacteria; kingdom Bacillati; phylum Actinomycetota; class Actinomycetes; order Mycobacteriales; family Nocardiaceae; genus Nocardia; species Nocardia sp. NPDC050793. The sequence goes on along the minus strand of NZ_JBFAHG010000004.1, from coordinate 473,974 downwards.
AGGACCCGGCGTCACCGATCTTCCACTGGATGGCCACGGCGAGCGACACGGCCGCCGACGGCACCGCGCAGGACTGGGGAACCGCCCGTCTGCCCGGCGTACTCGGCACCAAATGGGGATGGTCGGATCTCGGTGCGCCCGAAGTGGGCTCGGCTTCCTACGGAACCGGGTTCACCGTGGCGGCATTGACCTGGGGCACCGCCGACGATCAGACCGGCGACGTGCTCGGCGCGCTGCCGCAAGTGGTGGTCGACGTGCTCGGGGTGTCCGCCTGGTTTGCTCCCCGCTGAGCGCGCGCGCCCGGACAATCGGCGGTCAGCGCACCCGAAACGAGACCACCACGTGGTCGCGGGCGAACTCGCGCAGGGCGGCGTCGTCGCCGAACGGGATGACGGTCTGCGGGGTCAGCGCCAGCGAGACCGCGGTGCGCGCGATCATCTCGGCCAGCGGCGCCGGGTCGTACGCGGGCAGTTTGCCCTCGCCCTGCAGCCGGGTGATGAACTCGGCCACGTAGTCGCGCCCGAGTTCGATGATCGGCGCGCCCTTCACGGTCAGGAACGGCAGCACCAATTCGGGTTCGGTGGCAAGCAACCGGTGCACCAGCTGGTTGCCGCGCAGGCCGTTCACGAACGCGACGAACAGCGCGACGATCTGCTCTTCGGCGCCGGCGTCCCGGTCGACCTGCCGTTGCAGCACGCCGTCCACCTCATCGATGAACTCGCGCGTCTGGCGCAGCGCGACCGCCTCGATCAGATCGGATTTGCTGGCGAAGCGCCGGTACAGGGTGGCCAATGACAGGCCGCAGCGCCGGGCCACCTCGACCATGCTGGTCCGCTTGATGCCGAAATCCAGGAAGGCCACGAGCGCGGCGTCCAGCACGCGCGCCTGGTTGCGGTCCTCCGGACCGGAGTTGCGCACGAGCGGCAGCAATTTCGTCAAGCTCGCCATGTCTCCCACCCTCTCCTCGGCGAAACGATGACACCGTCAGCATCGCATACCTTCACCCGGCGCGGCCCGCGACCTTTGACAGCGCCCGCCCTCAGATGACAAGGTGACCACAGAACCTTCTCATCGCTTCACCTCTGGTGAACGGAAAGACGAGGACGACGATGACCGCGCCCCTTCGTGCAACGACGCCCGAGCCGGTGCCCGGCAGCCGTTACGGCACCGCCGAGGACTTCGACATCGAGGAGTTCTGGAGCGGCATGGCCGCCTTCCTCGGCGGCACCGCGAACGTGATCATGCAGCTGAGCCTGATGCCCGTCGCCTACGGCGTGCTGGAGAGCACCGTCGAGTCCGGCAAGGTCACCGTGCACCCGTGGAAGCGGCTACGCACCACGCTCACGTATCTCGCGGTCGCCCTGATGGGCACGGAGGACGAGCGGGCCGCCTATCGCGATGCGGTGAACACCTCGCATCGCACCATCCGGTCCGGCGCCGAAAGCCCGGTGAAGTACAACGCCTTCGACCCGAACCTCCAGCTGTGGGTGGCAGCCTGCCTGTACTGGGGCATCGTCGATCTGGAGGAGCGCATGCACGGCCCGCTCGACGCGGCCGGCGCGGACGCGTTCTACCAGTTCGCCGCACGGCTCGGCACCACCTTGCAGATGCGCGCGGAGCTGTGGCCCGCCGATCGCGCAGCCTTCGCCGAGTACTGGAACGCCGAGCTGGCCACCAAGACCATCGACGCCCGCACCCGCGCCTACTTCGACGGCCTCGTCGACCTGCGAATGGTCGCGCCGCCGCTGCGCCTCTTCGCGCCGGTGCAGCGCTTCATCGTCACCGGGCTGCTGCCACCGCACCTGCGGGACGAGATGGGCATGCGCTGGACGCCCCGCCAGGACCACGCGCTGCGTCTGCTGCTCCGCGTGATCGGCGCGGTGCACCGCAGGCTTCCCCAGCGACTGCGGCTCTTTCCGATGAACTACTACCTGTGGGATCTGCGCAGGCGGCGCAGGCTCGGCAAGCCGCTGGTCTGATCGCGATCGCCGGCCAGCGCGCGCAGGAAGAACGCCAGATTCGCGGGTCGCTCGGCCAGCCTTCGAGTGAGGTAGCCGTACCAGTCGTCGCCGTAGGGGACGTAGACCCGCATCGGGTGACCGGCCCGCGCCAGCCGCAGCTGCTCGGCGTCGCGCACCCCGTACAGCATCTGGTGCTCGAATTCTCCTGTGCCGCGCCCTGCTTCGGCAGCCATCCACTCGGCGGCCAGGACGAGCGCCGGGTCGTGCGTGGCCACCATCGGGTACCCATGGCCGTGCATCAGGATCTCCAGGCAGCGCAGGTAGGAATCGGTCACCTCGACGGCCCGCTGGTAGGCCACCGCCGCAGGCTCGCGATAGGCCCCCTTGCACAAGCGGATTCGCGAGCCGGGACCGGTGAACTCGGCGCAGTCGTCGCGGGTGCGGTGCAGGTACGACTGGAGAACCACACCGAGCCAAGGGAATTCCGGCCGCAACTCGCGCACGGCGGCCAAGGTGGCGTCGGTGGTGGTGTGGTCCTCGGCGTCCACCGTGACCAGCACGCGGGCCTCGGCGGCCTTGGTGCACACGGTGCGCAGGTTGTCGGTGGCGATGGCCGGACCGTCTCCCGGCAGTGCCTGTCCGAGCGCGGACAGCTTCACCGATACCTCCACAGGCACCGGCGCGCCATCCGGCCGCGGTGAACGGTCGGCGGCGGCGAGTTCGTTGATCAGCGAAAGGTATTCCGCCACCGTGGCATCGGCGCGGGCCCGGTCGGTGGTGTTCTCGCCGAGGTAGTCAATGCTGATCAACCTGCCGCTGTCGAGCAGTGCACGCACCACCGGCGCCAGCTCGGCCCGCGACTCGCCCGGCACGAACCGGCGCACGATCTCCGCTGTGACCGGTGTCCCGGTGAGCGCGCGCTTCATCCGTGGCGAGGCAGCCGCCGCGAGAATCACCGGACGCAGCGGGTTCATCGGTCCTCGAAAATGTCACGCATCACGCCTCCTTCTTCCGGCCGGCGCGGCGGCGCCGCCGGTCTCACGAGTCCATGTGCGGGTACCGGTGCTGCACCGGCGGCACGAATGTCTCCTTGATGGTGCGCGGCGCCGTCCAGCGCAGCAGGTTCAGCGGCGAGCCCGCCTTGTCGTCGGTGCCCGAGGCGCGCGCACCGCCGAACGGCTGCTGACCGACGACGGCGCCGGTGGGCTTGTCGTTGATGTAGAAGTTGCCCGCCGCGAAACGCAAAGCGGCGCCGGCCTGTTCGGCGGCCTTGCGATCGTCGGCGAAGATCGCGCCGGTCAGCGCGTACGGCGCGGCCGATTCCACCTCGGCCAGAATCGCCGCGTACGAACCGGGTTCGGCGTCGTCGTAGACGTGCACCGAGAGGATCGGCCCGAAGTACTCGGTGGTGAACGACTCGTCGCGCGGGTTGTCGGAGAGCAGCACCGTCGGCCGGACGAACCAGCCTTCGCGGTCGTCGTAAGTGCCGCCGACCGGAATGGTGACGCCCGCGTCCCTGGCGCGTTCGATGGCCGCGACGTTCTTGTCGTAGGCACGCCGATCGATCAGCGCCCCACCGAAATTCGACAGATCGGCCACGTCGCCGTAACTGAGCTCGGCGGTCGCGGCGAGGAAATCGTCGCCGATGGCACGCCAGACCGAACGCGCGATATAGGCACGAGATGCCGCCGAGCATTTCTGGCCCTGGTACTCGTAGGCGCCACGAATCAGCGCGGTGCGCAAGGCATCCGGATCGGCCGACGGGTGGGCGACGATGAAATCCTTGCCGCCCGTCTCCCCCACCAGCCGCGGATATCCGTGGTAGCGGCCGATATTCGCGCCGACCTGCCGCCACAGCGACTGGAAGGTGCGGGTGGAGCCGGTGAAGTGGATACCGGCCAGGCGCGGGTCGGCGAGCGCCACCTCCGAGAGCTGGATCCCGTCGCCGGTGACCATGTTGATCACGCCGGGCGGCAGGCCCGCCGCCTCCAGCAGCCGCATCGTGTGGAACGCGGCGAGCGTCTGCGTCGGCGATGGCTTCCACACCACCGTGTTGCCCATCAGTGCGGGTGCGGTCGGCAGGTTACCCGCGATGGCGGTGAAGTTGAACGGCGTGATCGCGTAGACGAAGCCCTCCAGCGGCCGGTAGTCCATCCGGTTCCACACGCCGGGGCTCGACTGCGGCTGCTGGGCCAGGATGTCGCGGGCGAACGCCACGTTGAATCGCCAGAAATCGACCAACTCGCAGGGCGCGTCGATCTCGGCCTGCGCCACCGACTTGGACTGGCCGAGCATCGTCGCGGCGGCCAGCTTCTCCCGCCACGGTCCGGCCAGCAGGTCGGCCGCGCGCAGGAAGACCGCGGCGCGGTCGTCGAAGGGCATGTTGCGCCATCCCGGCGCGGCCGCGATGGCCGCCTCGATGGCTCCGTGTGCTTCCGAATGAGTGGTATCGGTGTAGGTCCCTAACACGTGCCGATGACGGTGCGGTGCGACGATCTCGTGCCGCTCGCCGATACCGGGCCGATGCTTGCTGCCGATCACCAGCGGCACGTCGACGGATTCGGCGGAGATCTCGGCCAGCTCGGCCATCAGCAGCTCGCGCTCGCGACTCCCCGGCGCGTACGTATGCACCGGCTCGTTGCTCGGAGTAGGGACAACCGTGACAGCGTCCATAACTCAGGCTAGCCCCAAATCGACGTCCGGACGGAGCCCTCGCGCGATCGCGTGTCGGACGCCGATCAGAACGGCGCCTCGGCCCACCAGCTGTCGCGGACCTCGTCGAACGTGTGCCCCGGCCAGGCGACCTCGACCAGGATCGACGAGGTGGACGGGCTCACCCAGCCGTGCGTCGCCAGTGTGAACGGCGCGGCCGGATCGGTCGGCCGGAACACCTGGAGCCCACCCGGCCTGCTGAATTCGCGTTCGCCCGTCAAGGTGGCGTGCGCGGCGAGGTAGGCCTTTACCTCGCGGAACCCTTCGTACTCGGTGTACCAGGCGGTGACACCGTCCGGATCGGTGCAGACGATCTGGCGCCGCGGCAGCGGGTCACCGAGCGCGGTCACCACCGTCGCCGCGCCGTGGCAGCGCGCGCCCCGCCAGCCCGTTCCGTCCGGGCTCGCCGGTATGAGCTGGGGAAAGGCGATCGCGACGGAATGCTGCGCGCCCCACGGCAGCGGCTGCGTCCGATTCGGTCGGATGAACTTCCAGTACACGCCGACGGCCGCGACCCCGCCCAGCCCGAGAACCAGGAGCGATACGAGCAGCAGCACAGAGAACGTCCGCCAGCCGGAGGAGACCCGCCGTCCGGCCGCTCGGCGCGCGGGCATCGCCGCGTCGCTCGCCCAGTGGTGGGCGGCCGCGGGTCGGCGAGCGGCTACCGCGTCGGCGGAATGCGGAGCCGGCGGCGGCGAGAAGGCTGGCAAAGGGCTCGCCCATGAGGGCCCGGCGACTACCGGTTCCGAATCGGCCCGCGTATCGATCGCGTGCGAATCGTCTCGCCTGCCGTTCACCCTCGGCGGTCGCCGGCACGGCAGCCGAGGATGACCGGCCAGATAGACGGTGCCCATCCCGCCGCGACCGAGCACCCGCTCGATCCGATAACCGGCGAACACCTCGCCGACGGCGAGCCCCACCCCCTGCATCGCAGCAACCTTTCGCTGAGCCGATCGAGCGCCTCGAGTGTACGGAGCGCGGTGAACCTGCGCGAACCGTCGAGGATCAGCCCGTCACTGGTGTACGAGGGCCGGTCATCATCCGACGCCCACCATCAGCATTCGCGCCGCCACCACAGGGCAAACACATCGCAGCGCACCTGGGCCGGCTAGCGAAATCAGTTCGCGCGCAAGCGCTCCGCGGCAGCGGCGATACGTTCGTCGGACGCGGTCAGCGCGATTCGCACGTGCTCACCAGCGGTCGGCCCGTAGAAGTCGCCGGGCGCCGCGAGGATGCCGCGCTCGGCCAGCCAGTCCAGCGTGGTCCGGCAGTTCTCGCCGCGAGTGGACCACAGGTACAGCCCGGCCTCCGAATGATCGATGCGAAAACCAGCGCCCTGCAAGGCATTACGGAGCTGCTCGCGCCGGGCGCGGTAGCGTTCGCGCTGCTGGGCCTCGTGCGCGTCGTCGCCGAGCGCGGCCGTCATCGCGGCCTGGACCGGGTAGGGCACCATCATGCCCGAGTGCTTGCGCACCTCGAGCAGTTCGGCGACCAGTTCGGGATCGCCCGCCACGAAACCGGCGCGGTAGCTGGCCAGGTTCGAGGTCTTCGAGAGCGAATGCACCGCGAGCAGACCGGTGTGGTCGCCGTCGCACACTTCGGGATCCAGGATCGAGAAGGGGCGGCTGTCCCAGGAAAGGCCGAGGTAGCACTCGTCGGAGGCGACGATCGCGCCGCGCTCGCGCGCGAACGCGACGACCTTGCGCAGGTGCTCGACGCCGAGCACGCGGCCGGTCGGGTTGGACGGCGAATTGAGGTAGATCAGCGCGGGCGACTGGGGACCGAGCCGGGTGAGCCCGTCGGCCCGCAGCACCTGAGTGCCCGCGAGCAGCGCGCCGACCTCGTAGGTCGGGTAGGCAATCTCGGGAATGACCACCAGATCGCCGGAACCGAGGCCGAGCAGCCTGGGCAGACCCGCGATCAGTTCTTTGGTGCCGATCACCGGCAGCACCGCCGCCGGGTCCAGTCCGGTGATCCCGTACCGGCGCTTCAGCGCGTCGACCGCGGCCGCGCGCAGTTCGGGGGTGCCGTGCGTGGTCGGGTAGCCGGGCACCTCCGCGACCGCGTTCAGTGCCGCCCTGATGATCGGGGCGACCGGGTCTACCGGGGTGCCTACCGACAGATCGACGATCCCGTCTGGATGCGCCGCGGCTCTCGCCTTGACCGCCGCAATGGTGTCCCAGGGAAAATCGGGCAGCAGAGCGCTGACCCGGCCACGCGAACTCACTCGGGTCTCACTCGCCCATCGGGGGAAGTTCTTTGATGAACGGCGGGTCGTAGTCGACCTTGCCGACCTTGGTCGCGCCGCCCGGCGAACCCAGCTCGTCGAAGAAATCGACGTTGGCGTTCACGTATCCGCTCCACTGGTCCGGCGTGTCGTCTTCGTAGAAGATCGCCTCCACCGGGCATACCGGCTCACATGCACCACAGTCCACGCACTCGTCGGGATGGATGTACAGCATGCGACCACCCTCGTAGATGCAGTCGACGGGGCATTCCTCGATGCATGCCTTGTCCTTCACGTCAACGCACGGTTCAGCGATGATGTACGGCACTGCCGCTCTCCTAGTCTGTCCTCACCTGCGGGGATGGTCCGCCACGCGAAACCCTATCCCGACCACCCACATTACTACTGGTCAGCCTGCCCTAACTTCACCGGCTCCGCCCCCGCTCGCGGCCGGTATGCCGGGCCCACGTACCCGCCGACGGCCGGAAGCCGATCCTAAACCCCATTGTGGCCCTTCACCGCCGCGACGCTTCGACCCCCGGGCTACGAAGGTGGCGCAATCTCGAGGTCCGCCCATCGCAGTTCCAGCGGGAACGGATCCGACGCCGAGACCGCGATCGCTCCCATGTCCCGGTGGGTGGTGCCGACATGCGTATACGGACCTGTACGGCCGGACAGGGCATAGCGCTCGATCGTCAATGCGCCGATCTTGTCGAAACTGAGCAGCCAGTAGTGCGGAATCCCGGCGTCCGCGTAGTCGCTCATCTTGTGCACACGGTCGCGTCGGACGGACCAGGTCGAAAGCACCTCCGCGACAATCAGACAGTGCTCGGCGGCCAGCTGCTCGAACTCCGGCAGACACCGGTGCAGTACCGCGCCGGGCTTGCGAGCCGTCGGCGGCACTTCCCACAGCAGAACGTCGACTTCGGTGTTCGTCTCGTAGCACGATCCGTGGCCACCGCGTCGCATCTCATCGACGGCCGCACGCTCCAATGCCAGAGAAAGTCTCGTACCGACCTTCTGGTGGTCGCGGCTGCGCTGCTCACGAGGCACGACGAAACCGTCGACGATCTCCATTCCGCGGCGGATGTCCTCGTCCAGGTCGAGGTACGTCTCCCAGGTGATCGGCTCCGGTTGCGGTCCCTGCCAGCTGACGGTCACCAGCCGATCGTAGTCGCGCGCACCGACGCCGAGCGCTACTGGAGCGAAAGCGACAGAGCCGCCTGTGTGCGGTCCACCCGGCCGTACGTCGTGGTGCGTTCCCTGGCCTGACGACCGATGCCGTCGGCGATCTCGACGAGCTCGGCGACCGTTTTGGCCGAGCCGTGCTGCGAACCCGCCATCCGGGAGATGGTCTCCTCCATGAGCGTGCCACCGAGGTCGTTCGCGCCGCCGTTGAGCATCATGCGGGTGCCCGCCGTACCGAGTTTCACCCAGCTGGTCTGGATGTTGTCGATGCGGCCGTGCAGCATGATGCGGGCCAGCGCGTGCGCCGCGCGGTTGTCGCGGATCGTCGGACCTGGCCGCGCCGCGCCCGCCAGGTACAGCGGGGCGCTCTGGTGCACGAAGGGCAGCAGCACGAACTCGGTGAAACCGCCTGTCTCGTCCTGGATTCCGCGAATCACCCGCAGGTGCCCGACCCAGTGCTTCGGGCTGTCCACGTGCCCGTACATCATGGTCGAACTGGAACGAAGGCCGATGCGGTGCGCGGTGGTGATCACCTCGATCCACGCCGATGTGGGCAGCTTGCCCTTGGTGAGCACCCAGCGCACCTCGTCGTCCAAGATCTCCGCGGCGGTGCCGGGAATGGTGTCGAGCCCGGCCTCCTTCAGCGCCACCAGCCAGTCGCGGATGCTTTGCCCGCCGCGCGAGGCGCCGTTGACGATCTCCATCGGGCTGAAGGCGTGCACGTGCATGGACGGCACCCGCTGCTTCACCGCGCGCACCAGATCGGCGTAGCCGGTGACCGGCAGATCCGGGTCGATGCCGCCCTGCATGCAGACCTCGGTGGCGCCGTCGACATGCGCCTCCCACGCTCGGTCTGCGACTTCCTCCGTGCTCAGCGTGAACGCGTCGGCGTCGCCCTTGCGCTGGGCGAACGCGCAGAAGCGGCAGCCGGTGTAGCAGATGTTGGTGAAGTTGATGTTCCGGTTCACCACATAGGTGACGTCGTCGCCGACGGTGTCGTGGCGCAGCTGGTCGGCCAAAGCGGTGACGGCCTCGAGATCGGCGCCCTCGGCGGTGGCCAGCGCCAGGTACTCGGCGTCGGAGAGCGCGGCCGGATCGCGTTCGGCGGCGCGCAGCGCGGCGAGCACGTCGGCGTCGAGCCGCTCGGGAGCCGAGGTGGCCAGGTCGCGCGCCTGTTCCCGGATGGTGTCCCAGTCGCCGAAAGCGCCGACCACGTCCTGGCCGAGCGCGGAGTCGCTGCGGCTCTCGGTGTTGCGGCCATCGGTATCGATCGCGGTGTTCAGGTCGATCCGGCCCGCGGAGTCCCACGATTCGTCCGGCTCCTGCCACGGCAGGCCCGCCGGGATCGCGTCCGGATTCGCCAGACCCGTTGCGGGATCGGTCAACGCGGCCACATGGGCGCCGATGCGCGGATCCACCCACGGGTTGCCCGCGCGCACGTATTTCGGGTGCGCCGAGGTCCTTTCGACGAGCTGATAGCCAGCCGCCTCGGTGATCTCGCGCAACGTGTCCAGATTCGGCCACGGCCGTTCGGGATTCACGTGATCCGGGGTCACCGGCGAGACGCCGCCCCAGTCGTCGATGCCCGCGTCGATCAGCGCCAGGCATTCCTCCAGCGACACCAGGTTCGGCGGCGCCTGCACCGGGACGTCCGGGCCGAGCAGCAGGCGGGTCACCGCGATGGTCGCGCGGAACTCCTCCAGACCGGCGTCGGGCGCGTCGCGCATGGCGGTGTCGCCCTTGGCACGGAAGTTCTGGATGATGACTTCCTGGATGTGCCCGAAAGCCTTGTGCTGCTTGCGAATCGCCATGATGGACTCGGCACGCTCGGTCAGCGTCTCGCCGATGCCGACCAGGATGCCGGTGGTGTACGGCACCGAAAGCCGTCCGGCGTCGGTGATGGCGCGCAATCGCACCGCAGGGTCCTTGTCGGGACTGCCGTAGTGGCACTGGCCCTTCTCGGTGAACAGCCGCGTCGAGGTGGTCTCCAGCATCATGCCCATGGACTGGGCCACCGGCTTGAGACGGGCGATCTCCTCCCAGCTCATCACGCCGGGATTCAGGTGCGGCAGCAGGCCGGTCTCCTCCAGCACCATGATCGAGACGGCGCGCAGGTAGTCCAGCGTGGAGTCGTAACCGCGTTCGTCGAGCCACTGCGCGGCCTCTGGCCAGCGCGCCTCGGGCCGGTCGCCGAGGGTGAACAGCGCCTCCTTGCAGCCGAGCGCGGCGCCGCGGCGGGCGATGTCGAGCACCTCGTCGGGCTCCAGGAACATGCCCTTGCCCTCGGCGCGCAGCTTGCCGGGCACCGTGACGAACGTGCAGTAGTGGCACTTGTCCCGGCACAACCGGGTCAGCGGAATGAACACATTGCGCGAGTAGCTGATGGTCTTCGGCCTGCCCGCGGATTCGAGACCGGCGTCGCGCACCCGCGCCGCGCTGCGACACAGCTCGACCAGATCATCACCGCGCGCGTGCAGCAGCACCGCGGCCTCGTCCACGTTCAGCGTCACACCGTCTCGGGCCCGGCGCAGCGCGCGGCGCATGGCCGGCGGGCTGGGCGGGGCGGGCGGGACGCTCGGGGTCGCTAGCTCGGTCACGCCCTCGATCATGCGCTACCCATCCTGGACTGTCTCCCTCCAGTGCTTGTGAGTGAGCGTAACCAGCTCACGGGCACGGCGAGCCGCACGGGACCCGTCGTGAGCGTTCACAACCTCACCATGCGCCACGGTTATTCCACCGGCGCGCGGTGGGTGGCGAATGTTCGTGCAACCATGGCAAGCATGTCGCAGCCGCGCACGATCATGGCCGACCCGGCCTGGCGCCCGAGCCCCAAGGCGAAACTGCTGTGGACGGTGCAGGCGGTGCTGTCGTGGGCGGTGCCGTTGCTCGCGCTGCTCGTGTGGGCCGCGGTGGACTCGCAGCACCGCGGCTGGCAGCTGATCACGCTGGTGATCGGACTGATCTGCGCGGTGTTCAGCATCGCCGTCGTGCCGTGGTGGCGCTACGCGGTGCACCGGTGGGAGGTCACCGACGAGGCCGTGTACACCAGGGTCGGCTGGCTGGCTCAGGAGAGCCGGGTCGCGCCGATCTCGCGGGTGCAGACCGTCGACACCGAACGCGGACCGCTGGAGCGGCTGCTCGGCCTCGCCACGGTCACGGTCACCACCGCCTCGTCGGCGGGCGCGGTGCAGATCTCGGCGCTCGACCTTCCGGTCGCCGAAGCGACCGTGACGCGGCTGACCGAGATCGCCGCCCGGCATCGCGGAGACGCGACATGACCGGGCCGCTACCCGGCGACATCGGACCGCAGTGGGCGCGCCTGGACCGGCGAATGCTGTTGGTGCACCCCGTCACCGAGGTGGTCAAGTTCATCCCGGTGCTGATCGGTTCCGTCATCCTCGGCACCAGCAGCGGCAATCCCGCGTGGAGCATCATCCCGCTGGCATTGATCGTCGGATTCGCGATCACCCGCTGGTTCACCACGACCTACCGGGTCGGAGAGACCCACGTCGAACTCCGGACAGGATTGCTCCAGCGCAGAGAGCTTTCGGTGCCGCGAAGCCGGATCAGATCCGTGGACATCGAATCCGATTTGCTGCACCGGGCATTGGGCCTTGCCGTGGTGGTCATCGGCACCGGGCAGCAGGCCGACAGCGGTGAGAAATTCAAGCTCGACTCGCTCGACGCGAGGGTGGTGCCCGCGCTGCGCACGGAACTGCTCGCGCACACGGCGCGTCGAGCCGACAGACCCGAGATCCCCGCCGCAGGCACCGATGACGAACCGGCTCGAGCACAATCGACGGCGCGGGAGATCGGGCACTGGCAGCCGCGGTGGGCGCGGTACGCGCCGCTGTCGCTGACCGGTTTCGCCGTCGTAGCGCCGGTGGTCGGCGTGGCGTTCCAGTACGGGCTCGGCCAGTGGCTGTTCGAATCCGAAACCGCGCAGGACATCGGGGATCGCACCGTCGCCGCCATCGTCCTCGTCGTACTCGGCCTGATCGCCGCCATCGTGCTCGTGGTCAGCCTCGCGGCCTGCACGCGATACCTGACCACGTACTTCGGCCTCCGCGTCCTGAACGACGGCCGCACACTGCACCTGCGCCACGGCCTGTTCACCACCAGGCAGATCACCCTCGACCTGGCCCGCTTCCGCGGCGCCACCGTCAACGAGCCACTGCTGCTCCGCCTTTCGGGCGCCGCCGAACTCGAGGCCATCATGGTCGGCGAGAACCCGCGCCAGAAGATCCTGCCGCAGGCACCGCGCGCCGCGGTCGAACGCACCCTCGCGGAACTGCTGAGTCCGCGTGCGAGACCGGGAGATTCGCCTGCCGCCCCACCCGGCGCCGGCAGACCGTCGCCACAGCCCGCCACGTCCGAGCCCGGCGCGGATATCGCGCCCGCCTCGCTCGATGAACACCCGCCGCAACCCACCACCCCGCCCGAGCTCACCGCCGCCGAGCCCGAACCCACACTGCCCGATCAACACACGCCGCCACATCCCTCCGCGTCGAGCCCCAGTGCCGCAACCGAACTCACGCCCGTGGCGCAGCTGTCCGTCCGACTCACCCGGCACGGGCCCGTCGCGCGCCGCCGCCGCTACACGCGGGTCCTGTCCCCCGTCGTCCTACTGGCCGTCGCGGTGCTCGCCTTCGCCCTCGAAGGCCCCATTCCCGCTTGGTGGTGGCTGCTGCCCGGCATCTCGGCGGTGCTCGCCGTCGCCCTGGCCGAAGACCGCTACCGCGGCCTCGGGCACGCCGTCCTCCCGCGCACCGAGACCGGCCCCGCCTGGCTCATCACCCGCGCCGGCTCCCTCGATCGGGATCGCGACTGCCTCGAAGCCCCCGGCGTCATCGGCTGGACCGTTCGCCAATCCTTCTGGCAACGCCGCTCCGGTGTCGCCACCGTCATCGCCGCCACGGCCGCGGGCAAGAAGCGCTACCACGTCATCGACATCCCGCTGCCGCAAGCCTGGTCCCTCGTCGAAGCCGTCACCCCCGGCGCGCTCGGCCGCCGCTGACACCTCGCTGCCTTTTCGTACGCCACACAGGTTGTTGCTCGCACCAGCGTCGGCGGCGGTCACCGACCAGTTCGCCATTGGCGGCGACCGGTAGCCGGCAACGGGCGTGTATGCGCTGCGGGGCGTGCAAAGGGCCTGCGGCAGCGCCCTGCGGGGGCGCGTACGTGTCGTTGGGGGGCGGGCGTGCGGGGGCGGCGTTGAATGGCGGATGTGGTCGAGACCGTAACGCGCGACGAGTCCCGGATCGCCGATCGGCGCATGCGCCGGATGCAGCGGGGCGATGCCTTCCGGCTCACCGCGTTCGGGGGGCTCGCGGCGCTCTCGCTGGACGCGCTGTCGAGCGTCGCCTACGGGCCCGAGGCCATCGTGCTCGTGCTCGTCGGCGCGGGAGCGGCGGCGGTGCAGTGGACACTGCCGGTGTCGCTGGCGATCGCTGCGCTGTTGCTGGTGCTCGTCCTCTCCTACCGTCAGGTGATCGCGGCGCACCCGGACGGCGGCGGCGCGTACGCGGTCGCGAAGAAGGACCTCGGCCGTGGCGCGAGCCTGCTGGCCGCGGCCAGTCTGGTGGTCGATTACGTGCTGACGGTCGCGGTCAGCCTTTCGGCGGGTGCGGCGAGCCTGGCCAGTGCGTTTCCCCTCTTGCGCGACCACGAGCTGGAGGTCGCGCTCGCGGCGCTGACGCTCATCGCCGTGGTGAATCTGATCGGCGTCGCCGAGTCCGCGAGGGTGCTGATGGCGCCGATGCTGCTGTTCGTCGGCTGCGTCCTCGGCGTGATAGCCGTCGGCCTGCTGCGACCGGAGCCGGTGGCCGTGGTCGGCGACGAACCAGGGCCGCTGGTCCCGATCGAGGCGCTCGGAGTGTGGTTGCTGCTCAAGGCTTTCGCCGCGGGCTGTGCGGCGCTGACCGGTGTGGAGGCGATCGCGAACGCGGTGCCGTCGTTCCGTACGCCCGCCGTCCGGCGCGCCCAGCACACCGAGGTCGCGCTCGGCGTGCTGCTGTGCGTCATGCTGCTGGGTCTGGCGCTGCTCATCCGCCTGCACCACGTGGTGCCGCGCGAAGGAGTGACGATTCTGGCTCAGCTCGCCGCCGCCGCGTTCGGCACGGGGTGGCCGTTCTACATCGTGAACGTGGCCGTCGCGGTGACGCTCGGGTTGGCGGCGAACACGAGTTTCGGCGGGCTGCCCGTATTGCTCGCGCTGCTGGCGAAGGACCGACGGATTCCCTCGCTGTTCACGCTGCGCTCCGAGCGGCCGGTCTTCCGGTACGGCGTGACCGCGCTCACCCTGGCCGCGGGCACGATTCTGATACTGGTCGACGCCGAGACGCACGATCTGCTCCCGCTGTACGCGATCGGCGTCTTCATCGGCTTCACCCTCAGCCAGTGGGGGCTGGTCCGGCACTGGCAACGGCAGCGCGACCCGGGGTGGGCGCCGCGCGCCGCGCTCAACGGGTTCGGCGCGGGCTTGACCGCCGTGGCCGCCGTGGTGTTGCTGGCCGAGAAGTTCACCGAAGGCGCCTGGATGCTGCTGGTGATCATCCCGCTGTTGATCATCCTGTTCGCCAGGACCGAGAACTACTACCGCACGGTCGCCGCGGAACTGCGTCTCGGCGAGATCCCGCCGCGTCCCGAGATCTCGCGCGAGACAAGGGCTCTGGTCGTCGTCCCGGTGGTCGCCGTGAGCGAGGCGACCGCCCGCGCGCTCGCCGTCGCCCTGCGCACACGCGGCGAGATCGTCGCGGTCGCCGCCGAGATCGACCCCGCCGCGACGAAGCGCCTCAGCGCCCGCTGGGAAGAATGGGACCCGGGCGTCCCGCTCACCGTTCTGCCGTGCCCGCACCGCAGCCTGATCACCACCCTGGTCGGCTATGTGCGCAAACAGAGCGCCCGAGGCCGCGACGTCACCGTGCTGCTCACCCACGTGGAAGCGCGCCACTGGCGCCACCGCCTGCTGCACAACCCGCGCGGCCCCGTCCTCGCCGCCGCGCTGCGCGCCCGTACCGACGCCGTCATCGCCACCCTGCCGATCCGCGTCGACTGACAACCCGGCCTCGACACGCTTCCCAAGGTCAGTTCTGCCTCGCAGAGGCACCGCACGCTTCGCACCGGTTGCGACCCCTGCGAAGCGTGCGGAGGGTCTGCGAGGTCAGTGCTGGGCGGGGCGGAGGTAGAGGTAGGCGAGGGGTGGGAGCAGGCCGCAAAGGAGGAGCAGGAGGGTTGGCCAGTCGCTGAGGAGCACGAGGTCGCCGCCGGGGCCCGCGACGGTGCAGGCAAGGAAGCCGAAGGTCCACACGATGACCGGCAGCAGGGCGACGCGGACGCTCTCGGTGAGGGTGCGCATGGCCGCGATCAGCAGCACATTGAGCGTGGCGGCGAGCAGGACCGTCGCGGGGAACGCGATCGCGCCCGAACCGGCGGCCGCAGCGAGCGGTGCGGCCACCAAGGTGGTCTCCTTCGGCGGCGGGAGATGCGAGGCGCCCAGATAGACAGGCAGATAGAGGATCTCGAAGGCCAGGGTGAACAACCCGCTCAGGACGAGCGCGGCCATCAGTGCCAGCCGTAGCGGCTCGGCGATCCACCCTCGATCATCGGTATGGGGCGCGTCCGCGCGCTTGTCGAGCGCCGTCACGGCACCGGCGGGTAGCCGAGGAGGGTCAGCAGGTGGCTCTGCATGTCGACGAAGGCGTACAGCACCGACATGTACAGCTCGTGCTGATGCTCCGCGCCGGGGCGCAAGCTGTCCACGAAGGCCGAGATGGCGTTCTGGAGGTCCCAGTTGTACACGTCCAGGAGTCTATGCCCCGCCGCCGAGGCCGCGGATCGCGCACCGTGTCCGATTCAGCCGATGCCTGCGAACAAGTCGTGTTCGCGCCCGTCCGGCCCTGCCGGCCCCCGCGCGCCGCGGACCAGCACGAAGTGTTCCTCGGGCAGCACCGGCTGAGCGATGTCGTTGGAGAGCGCGAACTCCCGCCCGGACGGCGCGACCGTCACCTGGGTGGCGTGCGCCCGCAGCGCCGCCCGCTTGGCGGCCAGCGCGTCGGACACCTCGACGGTGGTGGTGACGGTGTGACTCGGCACGCTCGCCAGCTCCCCCGCCGCGGGCAGCCGCCAGCCCTTGGGCAGCGCGCCGGGCAGGCCATCGACGGTGCGGCGGGCCAGCGCCTCCGTGTGCAGCCGCAGCATGTCGGCGTCGGTCACGGTCCAGTAGAACTTCGGCACGTCCCAGCCGCGCTCGGCCGCTTCGTGCACCGCGGCCGTGGCGACCTCGTGCGCCCTGATGTGATCGGGGTGGCCGTAGCCGCCGCGCGGGTCGTAGCCGATCACCACCCGGGGCCGCAGCTCGAGCAGGATCTCCACGAGCGCGTCCACCGCCTCGGAACCGGAGCGCACGAACGCCCTCGGATGCTCGGCGGACGGCGTGCCCGCCATCCCGGAATCCCGCCAGCGACCGGCCCCGCCGAGGAAGCGCGGCGGTGCGGCGTCCAATGCGGCCAGCGCCCTCGTCAATTCGAGGATGCGGTAACCGCCCAGTTGATCGGCGCCGTCTGCGGTGAGCTGGGCCCACCGCTCGCCGATCACCTCGCCCTCCTCGCCGAGGGTGCAGGTCACCACCGTGACCGGGACGCCGCGACGGCGGTAATGCGCGATCGTGCCGCCGGTGGTGATGGATTCGTCGTCCGGATGCGCGTGCACCAGCACGATGCCGCCGGTTCCTTCGGCAGCGGTCACGGGATCCTGCGCCACATCGCGGCGTCGCCGAAGATGCCCACCTGGATGGCGCCGCTCAGCGACGCGCCGTCGACCCGCGGGCCCGCGGCGGCGACCACGTTGTCCTGCACGATCGGCAGCACCGTGGCCAGCCCCCACAGCGCGGGCTCCGCCTCGGCGAGCACCTTGGGGACGTCGACGCCGCGCAGCGCGGCGTCGATCGCGGGTTGCAGCACCGGATCGCACACGCCGGACAGGTTGCTCGGCGCGCGGCGTGCCGCCTCCACCGCGGCCTGTGTCTCGCCGTCGCGGGGGCTCGGTTCGGGCGGCAGGCAGCTGTAGCGGGACGCCAGCACGTTGGCCGGATCCGCACCCGCGACCTCCCAGCCGACGATGGCGTCCACGCCGTCCTCGACCAGTTCCTTGCCGTACAGCGCGTCGGCGGCGACGCTGCGGACGCTGGCATCGATGCCTGCGCTGCGCAATTGGTCGGCGGCGGTGTTGGCCACCGCGAGCGCGGTCGCGTCACCGGTGACCGCGCCGATACGGAGGGCGAGCGCCTTGCCGTTCTTCGCGACCGGCCGCGGCTGCGGCGCGGGCGAGGTCGGCGAGACCACCGCCGGTGGTTCCGGCGCGCGAGCGAAACCCGCCTCGGCGAGCAGCGCGAAGGCTTCGTCCGGGGCGGGGCGCGGCGGCGCGGTCGGCGCGTAGCCGGGGTCCGATGGCGTCAGGATCTGCGCGCGCACCGGCTCGACCCAGCCGCCGGTCTGCGCGCCGACCGTGGCCAGCAGCGCGGGATCGAGCAGCGCGAGCACCCCGCGCCGGACCCGCGGATCGGCGAGTTCGGTGGTGCGCCCGTTCAAGACGAACTGGAGTTCGCGCGACTGCGCCATGATCGCGGTGCGCACCGAGGGGATCGCGGCCAGTTGTGCCTGGGTCGCGACACCGCCGTGCACCAGCGCCATCTGCGCGTCACCGGTGCGCAGCGATTCGGCCAGCTGCGCGGGAGTTCCGCCGCGACGCAACAGGATCTGATCCGGACCGGCCGGAGTGCCCCAGTAGCGGTCGTTGCGTTCCAGCAGGATCTCGTCGCGGCCGGGATCCACCGACTTGATCGCGAAGTTGCCGCCGGACACCGGGATGCCCTCCGCGAGCCCGTTGGCGAAACCGCCCGGCTGATCCTTGATCAGGTGCGAGGGAAGCAGATTCGCGAACAGCTCGCGCCACGCGGGATACGGCTGGGTCAGCACGACGGTGACCGTCTTGCCGCCGCCGGAGGAGCTCACATCCGAAATCAGCCGGTAGGCAGCCGAATCCGCGACACCGGGCTGCGTCAGCATCTGCTGCCACAGGAAACGGAAGTCCTCGGCGGCGATCGGCGCTCCGTCGGACCAGTTGGCCTGGTTGCGCAACGTGTAGGTGATGGTGAACGGCTCCTGGCTGGTGACCTCGGCGGAGGTCACCAGCGCGGTGTCCGGCACCCAGTCGGTGGCGCCGCGCACCGTTGGGCTCGGCACCGGACGGAACGGGCTCGGCAGCACCATCGAGCTCACCGCCGAGGTGGCGGGCGATTGATCGGACCGCAGGTGCGGGTTGAACCCGATGCCGATGTCGTCGATCGCGACGACGACGGTGTTCTTGCCCGGCTTGGCCGGCGTCGTCTTCGGGCTGTCCGTGCTCTCGATGGGCGGTGGCGGGTTCGCGGCGCATCCGGCGAGCACCGTCACGGAGGCCGCCAACAGAACCATCAGTGCGCGCGACATCGCGCGTCGTCTTGCCCCCGTGCTCACGCCCGGCACTCTACTTCGCCCGGCTTCCGTTCGCCTACGCGGCGCCGCCACGCTCTCGCGCGGCGACGCCGAGGCTTCGCGCTCGCCGGTCCGCTTCCGCACTACAGCGCGGCCCGGTCCCGCGCCTTCCGCCTGGACAGCTCACGGGCCCGCTCGTTCTGGCCGAGGACGACCTTGCGCACCCGGACCACCTCGGGGGTGACCTCGACGCACTCGTCGGCGGCGCAGAACTCCATCGCGCCCTCCAGGTCCAGCTGCAGCGGCTTGGCCAGGGTCTCGATCACGTCCGCGGTGGAGCTGCGCATGTTGGTCAGCTTCTTCTCGCGGGTGACGTTGATGTCGAGATCCTCCGCGCGCGGGTTGATGCCGACCACGTGGCCCTCGTAGGTGTCCGCGCCCGGCTCGACGAAGAACTGGCCGCGGTCGGCGAGCTGGATCATCGCGAACGGCGTCACCGAGCCCGCGCGGTCGGAGACCAGCGAGCCGGTGTGGCGGGCCCGGATCTCGCCCGCCCACGGCGCGTAGCCGTGCGAGACGGCGTTGGCGATGCCGGTGCCGCGGGTCTCGGTGAGGAAGTCGGTACGGAAGCCGATCAGGCCGCGCGAGGGGACGATGAACTCCATCCGCACCCAGCCCGCGGCGTGGTTGCTCATCTGCACCATCTTGCCCTTGCGTGCGGCGAGCAGCTGGGTGATCGCGCCGAGGTATTCCTCGGGGCAGTCGATGGTCAGCTCCTCGTAGGGCTCGTGCACCTTGCCGTCGACCTGCTTGGTGACCACCTGCGGCTTGCCGACGGTCAGCTCGAAGCCTTCGCGGCGCATCTGCTCGACCAGGATGGCCAGCGCCAGCTCACCGCGGCCCTGCACCTCCCAGGCGTCCGGGCGGCCGATGTCGAGCACCCGCAGCGAGACGTTGCCGACCAGCTCCTGGTCCAGCCGCGACTTCACCATGCGCGCGGTCAGCTTGTGACCTTGCACACGGCCGACGAGCGGCGAGGTGTTGGTGCCGATGGTGACCGAGATCGCGGGCTCGTCGACGGTGATGCGCGGCAGCGCGACCGGATCGTCGATGTCGGCGAGGGTGTCGCCGATCATGATCTCCGGGATGCCCGCGATGGCGACGATGTCACCCGCGACGGCCAGCTCGCCGGGCTGGCGCTCGACGCCGATGGTCTGGAGCAGTTCGGTGATCTTGACGTGCTTGACGCCGTCGGCGTGCATCCACGCGACGTTCTGTCCCTTGCGCAGCTCGCCGTTGTGCACGCGCACCAGCGCGAGGCGGCCGAGGAAGGCCGAGGCGTCGAGGTTCGTGACGTGCGCCTGCAACGGCGCGGCGGGATCGCCCTTGGGCGCCGGGATGTACTCCATCAGCACGTCGAACAGCGCGTCGAGGTTCTCCGCGTCGGGCGCGCTGCCGTTCTCCGGGCGCTCCTTGGATGCCTTGCCCTCGCGGCCGGAGGCGTAGAGCACCGGCAGGTCGAGGGCCAGCTCGGCGGCCTCGGCCGCGGCGTCGTCCAGGTCGGAGGCCAAATCGAGCAGCAGGTCGTGGCTCTCCTCGACGACCTCCTCGATGCGCGCGTCGGGGCGGTCGGTCTTGTTGACGACCAGGATCACCGGCAGCGACGCGGCCAGCGCCTTGCGCAGCACGAAGCGGGTCTGCGGCAGCGGGCCCTCGGAGGCGTCCACCAGCAGCACGACGCCGTCGACCATGGAGAGGCCGCGTTCGACCTCACCGCCGAAATCGGCGTGGCCGGGGGTGTCGATGACGTTGATGACGGTGACCGAGCCGTCCGGGTGGTGCCGGTGCACCGCGGTGTTCTTGGCGAGAATGGTGATGCCCTTCTCGCGTTCCAGGTCGCCGGAGTCCATCACCCGGTCGACCGGTTCGGCCCGCTCGGCGAACGCGCCCGACTGGCGCAGCATGGCGTCGACCAGCGTCGTCTTGCCGTGGTCGACGTGGGCCACGATGGCGACGTTGCGAAAATCGCGTGCAGACGACACGCCTGAATCCTCCTGCTGTTCGGTGTTGGTGCCGGCCGACCCCTGCAAACAGGTGGAGAATGAAAACTCACCGGGCATTGCGGCCAGCTACAGACTACCGGCTACCGAACGCCCCCCACGTACCAGGCGTTCGAGTAAGGGTATGCTAACCATCGTGGGCAAGGTCAAAGCGAAGAAGGTTTCGAGTCTGAAACCCAAGAAGAAGTGCTGTCGGAAGAAGACGCGCTGCTTCAAATGCCCCGTTGTCATCATGCGGATGAAGAAGGCCGAGGCCGCGGGGCTGTGCGGCAAGGATCTGAAGAAGGCGCTGAAACAGGCTCGCGCAGCCTGAATTCCGCGGATTCCGGTGCACAGTCGGCAAACGGGGTACAACCGGCTTATGAGCACCCCATTGCTATCCGAAGCCGAGATCGCCGACGCGCTGGCCGGGCTGCCCAACTGGAGCCGGTCCGGTGACAACATCACCCGCACCGTCAAGGCCGCCTCGTTTCCGGCGGGCATCGATCTGGTGCGCCGGGTCGCCGACGCGGCCGAGGCCGCGAACCATCATCCCGACATCGATATTCGCTGGCGGAAGGTGACCTTCAGGTTGTCCACCCATTCCGCGGGCGGACTCACCGCCCTGGATCTGGGCATGGCCCGCGAGATCGATCTGCTCGCGTCGCAGTCGGAGTAGGCGCGCTTCGACGACGCATCCGGCACCCGCGGCCGCACCCGACTCGGTGCGCGGGTGCGATGACGCAAGCCGAAGTCGGCATCCGCCGAACCGGGTCGCCGCTCCGCACTACGGGCACTTCCTCGACATCGGCGTCGGCCGAGACCCAGCGCGGGCATGCCTCGCAGTTCGTCCGCACGGGCAGGCGGCGGGCACCTACGCGGCGCGTGCGGAGTCCTCGGCCGCTACGCGGCTCGCCGCCGCATCCCCCGGCCGCTCGCGCCGATTGCCGGACCAGATGATCCAGGCGAACAGAGCGAGCACGCCGAGCATGTCCACCGCACCCAGCCAGGACAGCACGCCCGGCCGGGAGATCTCCCAGATCGTCGGCTGGAAGAACGACAGCACCCACGGGACGCCGATCAACATGGTCACCAGCCAGTAGCCGGCCAGGATTCGCGCGCCGGGCACGCTGCGCAGCGGCCCGTAGACCAACCAGAGCACCGCGGGCAGCAACCACACCCAGTGGTGCGACCACGAGATCGGCGAGATCGACAACCCGAACAGCTGCACCATGAGCAGCGTGCCCATCCGGTCGTCCGGTTCCAGCGCCCGCCAGGCGAAGAAGGCGAGCACCGCGACCGCGAGCACCGCCGCGATCCACACCGGTCCGGATTCCACGTCGTGGCCGAGGATGCGGCTCAACGTCCCGCGCAGCGACTGATTCCATACCGAGCCGACCGGGCCGATCCGGTCCGCGTCGCCGAGCAGCGTGCCGAAGTAGCGGGTCGCCTCATGGTTGTTGATCAGATAGCTGATGCCGACCGTCGCGCCGAAAACCACCGCGGACCACAGAGCGGTCCCCCAGCGCCGCCGCGCGACGAAGTAGAGCCCGGTGATCGCCGGCGTCAGCTTGATACCCGCGATGATGCCGACCAACCCGCCCGACAACCACCATCGCGAGCTGCGCACCGCGAGCATGGCGCCGAGCACCAGGAAGACGTTGACCTGTCCGTAGTCGATCGTGGTGCGCACCGGCTCGAGCCACACGCCTACCGTCGTCCAGCCGACCGCCGCCGCGCGCCAACCCGGTTCGCGCAACCGCTCCGCACCGACGATCAATTCCAGCGCGATCCAGACCACGCCGTAGAGCGCCGCGACAGTGGCCAGCAGCCAGCCGACCGCGATCACTTTGAACGGCAGGAAATGCAGCGGGAAGAAGACAAGAGCGGCGAACGGCGGGTAAGTGAACGGCAGCGGGAAATCCGGCGTCTTCTCCGCGTACGTGAAGTCGTAGAGCCGATCGGTGAGCAGGGCCGCCGAACCGTCCACGTAGACGTGCAGGTCGACCAGATTCATCCCATTCGGCGACACCAGCATCCACAGCAGCCGGGCCAGAACGGAAAGACCGAGCAGCAACACCGCCAGTCGCAGGTGGGCAACGGCCGGACGCTGGTCCGACCGAGCGCTGTCTCGGTTCAAGTCGCGGGCTTTCGGGGTCGGGGATGCGGTCGCGGGCCGCGACCCGCCGGTGTCCGGTGTGTCGGCGGCAAATGCCGAAGGCTGCGACTAGATTAACCGGAGCGCCGATCGATCCCGTGCGCACTACGCAACACCGATAACATTTGCATCACCTTTCACATCGGTAACACCCCGCCGCACTACCGTCTGGTAACACTGATCGTCCACAGCACAACGTGATAACGACCACCGCTGTACAACTCGGTGGTCGTGTCCTTAGAGTGACCCCCGAAACAATGGGTTTTCATCCATTGGCCAGATGTACCCGAGGTTAAAGGACGGCTAGACCAGTGCTTCGCACCCGAGGATCGCGGATCGCATTGACCGCACTCGCCATGGCGGCGAGCGCTTCGCTCGCCGCGCCGACCGCCCTAGCGGCACCGGCGCCCGCCCACACCGCGGTTTCGAACAGCGTTCCGATGGTGCCCGAGGGCGTCCCGGTGGACGCGATCGCCGCGCTCACCCCCGCCATCGTCGGCGCCGTCGCCGGTCCGGCCGATGTCGCCGGGCCGCAGTCCGCGATCCTCGACCAGGCACGCATGCTGCTCAACACCTTGAACCTGCCGCCGCAGATCAAGTCGACCCTGGAACGGATCATCACGTTCCTCGACGGCAGCGGCGGCGGCGGTCCCGAACTGCCGCAGGACGGCCCGGTCATCGCGCAGTTCCTCTACCCCACCATCGGCAGGGGCTGCATCAGCCCGACCGCCGACTCGGTCGGCACGGCGCTCGCGGTCGCGGGCCCGGCCACGCTGCCCCCGCCCGGCCCCGAGGCCGGTCAGACCGGTTTCGTGTTCACCGCGCTCGGCACCAAGGCGCCGACCGCCGTGCAGAACCCGCCGATGACCGTGCAGTGGCTGAACCTCGACACCCAGCAGTCCGGCGTGCAGGCGCTGACCGACGAGGCGAAGATCAACCCGGACGGCCCCGCGACCCTGTCCGCCATCGTGAACACCGGCCGCGGCCGGGTCGTCGCGGTGGTCGGCGGCTCGCTCACCACCAAGGCGCCCGACGCCGAGCCGCGGACCTGCTCGTTCCTGCCGACGCTCGGTTTCTTCACCGTCGCTTGATATTCCGAAGCCCGGCCGGTCGTTCGCGACCGCCGGGCTTCTGCATGTCCGGCTCCTGCTCGGCGCTCGAGTCGCCTTCGAATCGGTGTGCCGCACCAACACACCGCCGCATAGCGGCTATATTCCCCAGCCCGGTCGCAGTTGTGGTAGACCGAGAACATGTCGATTGCCGAAGGAACGGTACGACCCCGCTCGATTCGGAGCCGGCGCTCGCGCCGATCAATTCTGTCCATCCGTTCCGAGGGGTCGATCCTGTCCATCGGGTCGGCCTATTCGATTCTCTCCATCGGCAGCGTCGGTTCGGTGCTCTCGATCGGGTCGGTCGGATCGTTCGGCTCGGTGATCTCCTCGGCCTCCTTCGCCAGCATCGGCTCGGCCCTCTCCGGCCTGTCGCGCTGGTCGCTGCTGTCTTGGATGGGCAATCACGAAGCGCCGGAGACCCGCCCGAACCTGCGCGTGGTGCCGGACGACGAACCAGACCTGCGCGTCGCCCCGGTCTGCCACTGCCAGACATAGGCGTACCCGCGTATTCGTTCCGCTGCGTGGCCGGCGGACTCCGTCTGGCCGCGTGAACCAGGCGTACCTCCCACCTTCGCTCCGGCCATGCGCGGGCACTATCTGCGGCACCTCCGGCTTCGTGAACCAGACTTCCGCATTCCCGTCGGCCATACGCGGGGCTGTCGGCGGACCTCAGCCTGCTGCGTGAACTCGCCGTGACCTGCGCATTCGCTCCGGCCGGACGAGGGCTTATCGACAGATACCACCCGACCGCGCCAACTCGGCGTCCCCCGCGTGCGCTCCAGTCATGTGCGTGGGCTATCGGACGGACTCCGCCGAACGGCCCGAACCAGGACTGGCCATGCTCGGGGGCTATCAATTGACTCCGCCCGGCTGGGCGAGCTAGGCGTTGCGCCCTCGGCCGCCGCTCACCACTGACCGTATTCGGGCTTCAGAATGTCGTTGAGGTCGATGCCGATGCCGTCGATGGCGCGCTTGTCGATCTCGAACTGGTGCAGGTGGGCGGCTGGGTGCACGAAACCCTCCGGGGTGCCCCAATTGTGCTGCCAGTACCAGGAACCCAGGCCCGCGGCGTTGGCGAGCTCGATGGTCGGTGAGTTCGCGTAGACGCCGACGTTTTCTTTGCCGACGATCGCTTCCCAGCCGAGCAGGTACGGCGCGATCATGGTCGCGAAGTCGATCGGAGTCGGGTTGTCGTCGATGGACGCGTAGATGGGCCTGCCCTCGGGGCCGCCCGCGGCCAGATGCAATTGCAGCCCGCGTTCGGCGTGCTTCTTACCTGCCTCCAGTCCGCCGCGCCAGTCGGCTGTCGGCCCCTTGCCGAACTGATAGCAAGAGACGATCTTCAGCCCGGCCGCGGCGAGTTCCTCGGCCTCGCGGGCGAGCAGCGGCTTGCCCACCATCCATTCCGCGCCGGGCCGTCGGTCGGAGACGTAGCGGATGACGCCGACGTGCCCCGCCTCCAGAATGGCGTCGGCCGAGGGCACGCCACCGGAGTAGTCGATCAAAGTGCCGAAGGTTCCCGTCGCGGCGGCGGGGCCGGCGGAGCTTGTCACGCCGAGCGCGGCGGCCGCGGCGGTGTAGGCGAACAACTTGCGCCGAGACAGATCGAAAGAACGCATCGCAGGACTCCTTCGCGCAACCCCCAATAGGCTGGCAGCGTGCCCGGCGCACCTTCCCCAAGGCTCACACGCGCGCCGGGAGCCTCGAACGTCCACTCATTTCATCACATTTCACATGCGAACCGCTAGACCCATCGGACACATGATTCCCACTCGCCACACGGGTTACGCGTCAGGCTATGCCGTCGATCCGCGCGGCCACGTCGATGGTTCGCCCCGCGATGTCGCCCAGCTGCTCGCGCACCACCCGTTCCACCTGTGCGATCACCTGTTTCCTGATTCCCGCCAGCGCACCGAGGGTCGCCGCGCGCATGCCGTGCGCCTTGAAATGCATCCGGAGGTCGTCGGTCGCGGGCGGCGGCACATCGATGACGATCAGCAGCGGGTCAGCCGCCCGAGCGATCAGTACCAGCGGAATCTCGACGTCGGCGCGGTACTCGTTCGCTTTGAAGACCTGCACGGTGATATCCAGGCCAACGGGGAGTGTCAGGTCGAACTCGACGAGATCATCCGGTCCCGCGACCCGTTCGGCCAGGCGCGGCTGCCGGATCGCCCCCTGCACGGTGACGGTGGCCCGGTCCTTCGGCCCGGCTTTCAGCGGCCCCACCGCGATCGGGCGTCCGGCCATCTTGTCGACGACCTCGAACACCCGATCCCGCGTCACGATGCGGGCGAAGAATCGGTGGCCGAATTCGCCGTAGTCGATCCAGTCGAATTCTTGCTGCTCGCGGTGCCGCGACCGGGCGCCCGCGACCATGGCCTCGATGTCGAACACCCGCGCGCTCCTGGCATGGGGTTCGGCAAGCATGGCGTTGACCCGGTTGGCGACCTCCCGCTGCACCAGTCCCGCGATCGGATCGAGCAGCCACTCCCAAGCCGACTCCACGGTCTGCGCGCGCAGCACGAAGCTCACATCGCGGGTGGTGATGGGCGGGATGTCGATGACGATCAGCAGCGGGTCGGCGGTGCGGGCGTGCAACGTCAGATCGATCTCGACGACCGCCGCCAAACGCAGCTTCCTTCCGCCGAGCCGCACCTTCACCGCGAGCGTGAGCGGCACCGTCACCTGGAAGACGACGTGCGGATCGTGGCGGAGCACCGTGGGTTCGCCGACCTTGCCCTCGGCGATGAATCCGGCCAGTCCCGGAGGGCCGATGTTGAACGGTCCGATGGCCATCCCCCGCCCGGCCATGGAGGCCACCGCGGCCACGATGCGCTTCTCGGTCACCGCGTGAGTGACGAAGCGTTCGCCGAAGTCGGCGTAGTCGATCCAGGACGGGTCGTTCGTCGTTTCTTCGGTCGGCTGCATCAGAGATTCCGAAACCCTCGGCTTTCAACGGACAACCGACACGGTACGCGACAAAAGTTTCTGAATATCCGAACGATCGGGGAACCCTGTCCTGCTGATGAGGGGGTAGCAGGACAGGGCCCGATACGACAGCGCTGCCGGGCGCTGTCGTCTCCATACTAAAGCTCGGCGGGAGACGCGCCGAGCATCGCACGCGCCGAATGGGACGGTCTGAGCGGCAATGATTTTCAGAAGCGCCCGTAGCCGACGACGTCCTTCACATCGGCCATCCGGAACCGGTGAATGCGCACCTCGCCGAATTCGTTGCCGCCGATCGTGGTCACCTCTCCGTCGGCCGCCGTGAGCACGATATTCGTGTGCTGGGAAAATTGGCTTTCCTGGCCGTAGAGCAGCACGTCACCGGTGCGCGGGCGGTACCCGCTGCCCGCGGGCGCGAACCTGTCGATTCCCTCGTAGTACTCCTGGAGGGTGTAGACGCCGGGAATCCGCCACGATCCGGAGTTCGGGTTCGACAGCGGATGCCCGGCCTCCCGCATCGTCCAGCTCACGAAATCGGCGCACCAGGGTTCGACCAAGCCTTCGGCGTACTTCGGGCCCCCGCCCGGCTCGGCGAACTCGCGCTCCAGCACCGCGACCAGCCTGGCCTGCGCCGGATCGAGGGCGGACCGGTCGATGTCGGGGAAGGCGGTGGGACTCTCGCCGATCACGGCGGGGTGATCGGAGCTCGTCCGCCACCAGAGCGCGCCCGCGGCGACGGCGGCCACGACGACCAACCCCAGTGCCAGCAGCAGACCGAGCCGCGCCCGGGTTTTTTCCGGTACGGACACGCCGTTCCCCCAATCACTTTGTACGACCACTCATCCTTAGGACGAACGGCCGCGCCGCACGGTTCCCGTCACCGGTGAACCAGTGCTTCCTGCGGCGGCATCCCCGTGCCGCCGCACGCGCCGGATCTTCGGGTCACCCACGCGGTTCGCGCCCCAGATAGCGCAGCAGTGCGGTGACCGCGTCGTCGTCCGGCGCACCGTCGATCACCGGGGCGTACGCGCCCCACTGACGCAGCGGTTCCACGATCTCCAGCTCCGGCCCGCCGCCCGGCGCGGGATTGGTCGTGCGCGCCGCGGCCAGCAGAGCTCGGGCCAGGTCCTCGCCGAGCGGCGAGGCCTGGCCGGTGGCGATAGCGAGATCCCACGCGTGCACCGCCGCGTCCAGCGCGCACAGCACGGCCGCCACCGGCGTCGGAAGTGCGCCGTGCGGCAGCGGCGTCGGCACCTCGGCGGTCTCGTCGGTGACGGTCGCCCACGCGGCGGCGGTCTGCTCGATCGCGTCGCGCACCAGGGCGACGGGCGAACCGTCGATCGAACCCGACGGGGCGAAGGGGTTGTCCATCGGGCCGTTCCCGATGCCGAGGCACTTCGCGTACGCGAGCTGATCGCCCGCGGCGTGCTGAATCACCTGCGTCACATCCCATTCCGCGCACGGCGTGGGCAGGCTCCACTGGTCGGCGCGGATTCCGGCGACGACGTCGGCGAGTGCGCGGTGCGCGACGGCGAGGGTCTCGCGCCAGACAGCGGTGAGAGCGACATCGGTTTGCATGGCAGGCCTTTCGGTTGTGCTTTGCGGTGCTGACTACGAGCCTATGAGCCCATTAGGCTGCTTTCGTTCCTAATAGTTCGGGAGGCGATCGTGGCGGAGACCACCACCCGCGTGCTGCGTCTGCTGGCCTTG
The DNA here is from genome assembly GCF_040654065.1 of Nocardia sp. NPDC050793. Classification (NCBI taxonomy): domain Bacteria; kingdom Bacillati; phylum Actinomycetota; class Actinomycetes; order Mycobacteriales; family Nocardiaceae; genus Nocardia; species Nocardia sp. NPDC050793. The sequence goes on along the minus strand of NZ_JBFAHG010000004.1, from coordinate 445,449 downwards.
CTCCAGGCTCGTGCCTATTCCGGCCGCGAGCTGGCCGACCGGCTCGGCGTCACGGATCGCACGCTGCGCAACGACATTCGCAGGCTGCGCGAACTCGGCTATCCCGTGCACGCCGAGCGCGGCGCGATCGGCGGCTACCGGCTGGGGCGCGGTTCCACCATGCCGCCGCTGCTGCTCGACGACGACGAGGCCGTCGCGGTGGCGGTAGCGGTCGGACTGGCCGAGGACGGCGCGACCGGCATCGCCGACATCACCGAGCATGTCGGCCGCGCGCTGGCCAAACTCGAGCAGATCTTGCCGAAACGCTTGCAGCGCAAGGTCACCGCGCTGCGCAGCGCCACCGCGATCGGCCCGGCGACCACCGGCTCCCGCGAGCCCGACGCACCCGTCCCCGCCGAAGTGCTCACCGTCCTGGCGGGCGCGATCAGGGACGGCGCGGCGGTGCGGCTCGACATCGCCACCGCCGCATCGGAATTCGTCGACCCGATCGAGGCAGAGCCGTATCGTCTGATCAATTGGCAACGTCGCTGGTACCTGGTCGGCTACGTTCTCGATACCCACACCTGGCGCGCGATCCCCGTCGCCGGGGTGCGCCGCGCGGCCGTGACCGGCCGCCGCTTCGCTGCCCGCACGCTGCCCGACGACGACCTCGTCGCTTTCGTCATGCGCGATGTCGCCAGCACGGGGTGGCGGGTGCATGCCCAAGTCGAAGTGTTGGCGCCGGCCGAGGTCGTGATCGCGCGAATCAATCCCGCGGTCGGGGTGGTCGAGCCGGTCGACGAGAACAGTTGCCTGCTGTATACCGGCGCGGACGCGCTGGAGACCATCGCCATCTATCTGAGCATGCTGATGATGGACTTTCGCGTCGACGGCCCGCCCGAGCTCGTCGCGCACCTGCGGACGCTGGCCCGCCGCTACACCGACTCGGTCCGCGACGCACCGGCCTGACCGGTCAGTCCTTCTTGCCCATCGGAATGCACGCGGTCAGCGCGATGGCCACGATCGCGGCCGCCATCGCGATGAAGAACGTGGTGTGGAAGCCGTCGCGGGAAGGCAGCAGGTGCGCGCCGAGCGAGATCGTCATGTGCGCGAGCACCACGCTCATCACCGCGGAAGAGGTGGAGGTGCCGATCGAGCGCATGAGCGAGTTGAGCCCGTTGGCGGCGGCCGTCTCCGTGATCGGCACGGCGCCCATGATCAGTGCGGGCATCGCCGCGTAGGCCAGACCGACGCCGCCCGCCACGATCACGGCCGCGAGCATGATTTCCCAGACGCTGTTCATCAACAGCACCGCGCACAGGTAACCGACGCCGATCACCGCCGATCCGAGCATCAGCGTCAGCTTGGGACCGCGCGCCGCCGACAGCCGCGCCGAGACGGGCGAGAGCGCCATCATCACCAAACCGGTTGGCGCGAGGGCCAATCCGGCGCTCACCATGGACAGCCCGAAACCGTAGCCGGTCTCCTCCGGCGCCATCAGCAGCTGCGGGAAGGTCAATGACATGCCGTACAGCGAGAAGCCGACGGCGATCGAGGCCATGTTGGTGAACAAGACCCGCGGCCGCGCCGAGACCCGCAGGTCGACCAGCGGTGCGCGCTGCCGCAATTCGAAGAAGCCCCAGCCGAGGAAGACCACCAGTGAGACACCGAACAGCGAGAGGATCGAGGCGCTGGACCAACCCCAGTCCGCGCCCTTGGTGATCGCCACGAGCAGCGCCAACAGGGCGATCGAAAGTCCAACGGCCCCACCGAAATCGAAACGAGCCGGGGTGCGCACCGGCGATTCCGGCACGAAGAGGAAGACCAGCGCCGCGCAGACAACGCCGAGCGCCGCCGAGCTCCAGAACAGCACGTGCCAGTCCGCGTTCTGCGCGATCGCCGCGGCCACCGGCAGGCCGACCGCGCCGCCGACGCCCAGCGTCGCGCTCATGATCGCCATGGCCGAACCGACCCGCTCGGCAGGCAGTTCGTCGCGCATGATGCTGATGCCCAACGGAATCGCGCCGACGGCGGCGCCTTGCAGCGAGCGACCGACGATCTCCGGCAGCAGCGAGGAGAAGCTCGCGCAGACCACCGAACCGGCGATGAGGGCGAGCAGATTCGCGAACTGCACGCGGCGCTTGCCGAACATGTCGCCGAGGCGACCGCTGATCGGCGTGAACACCGCGCCCGCCAGCAAGGTCGATGTGATCACCCAGGACGCGTTCGACGCGGAGGTGCCGAGCAGCGTTGGCAGCGTGGGAATGATCGGGATGACCAGCGTCTGCATCAGCGAGACCACGACGCCGACCATGCCGAGCGTCGCGATGAGCAAGGCGGGAGTCGGGCGGCGCCGGGTCTCGGCGTCCGTGACGGCTGAGGACGCGGCAAGGGACATGAATGTGCACGCTACACATCCTGTGTATGCTGCACAATTTGCTATAAAAGTGATCCGCGCGACATAGTGTCTGCCATGTCAGACCGGGAACCCGCCGACCACGCAGCGCTCACGCGCCTCGTCTTCGAGCTCACGCTGCTCTCCCGGCACTTCCCCGCCTCGGTGCTGCGCCGCCCCGGCTTTCAGCTGGACCGCTCGGCCTTCCTGCTCCTCACCAGGCTCGAAATGGACTACCCGCTCAGCCTGCGCGAACTCGCCGACGCCTTCCGCCTCGACGTCTCCACCATCAACAGGCAGGTCGGCGCGATGCTGAAACAAGGCCTGGTGGAACGGGTTCCGGACCCCGAGGGCGGCATCGCCCGCAAGATACGGGCCAGTGCCAAGGGGCTGGATCTGCTCGCCGCCGACCGCGCCCAGAGCCACGACGGCATCGGGGCCGTGGTCGCCGAATGGTCCGAGCAGGACATCGAGCAGCTCGGCGTGCTCGTCGCCCGCTTCAACGAATCCATCGAACACATCGAGCACAATCCGTGGCCGCGCCCGCCAGCAGCACGCTGACTCGCGACCGACTTCGCCGAATCCGCTGCGCGGCGCCGCGGGGCCGTTAAGCTCCCGACGATGGGAGAACTTCGGCATTCCCGGCGCCACCGCACGGTCCGCCCGAGTTGGTTCGCCTGGGACAACTACCTGATCGGCGTCGTCGGACTCGCCTTCGCCGTAGCTTTCGGCACGGCGGCCGCGATACTCGCCCAAGCCGGGCACCATCCGCCCGCCCTCGCGGTCGCGGCGTTCGCGGTGCTGTTCGCCACGCCGGCCGCGGTGCAGGCGATCGGCGAACTGTTCGCGGGGCTGGTGCTGGTCGGCATGCTGCTCGGTTCGATCGTGCTGCTGCCCGCGCTGCTGGTGAGCCCGACCATGCGCCGCTGGGCGAAGCGACGCTGGGCGCGCGCGACGGCCTGACGGTCAGCCCGCGCGCGAATACACGCCCGGCGTGATGCCGTAGCAGCGGCGGAACCAGCGGGTCAGGTGCGCTTGATCGGCGAAGCCCGCCGCCACCGCCGCCTCGGCGACCGGACGGCCCGCCGCGATCAACCGTCGCGCCGCCCGCAGACGCAGGATGCGCTGGTAATCACTCGGCGCCAGACCGTAATTCGCGCGGAAGGCCCGGTAGAGTGCGAAGCGGCTGGCGCCCGTGCAGGTGACGAGATCGTCCATCGACAGCGTCTCCAGGTAGCGCTCGTCCAGCACATCGCGCACGCGGCGCGCGATCGCGCTGTGGCCGCCGCCGATCACCGTTCTTTCGCGCGGGGTGCGAGCGCCGCGCTGTACCAGCGCCGCGACCGTGGCGGATAGTGCCTCGTCCCTTGCCAATTCGGTGGCGTGCGAGGTCAGGCTCGCGTACAGCCTGCCGAGCGCGCCCGCCAGCAGCGGGTCATGCAGCACGGGTTCGGCGAAAAGCGGCAGGCCCGCCGGGCGACCCGCACGGTCGGACAGCAGATCGGTGATCAGCTCTGTGCCTATGTGCACGATCCGGTAGGTGAAGCCCGCCTCGGTGGCGCTGTGCCCGTCGTGCGGCTCGTCCGGGTTGAACGCCATCACCATGCCCGCCGCGCTTACCCTGGCCGCGCCCCGGCAGTCGAAACTCTGCGCACCGAAATCGGTGAGCCCGAACGAGTACGTCTCGTGGGCGTGCAAGTGATAGACGTGCCGCTCGAAGTGAGCGCGCATCACCTCCACCGGGCGATCCGGCATCCGCCGATACTCGACCCACTCGCTCACCGCTCTATTCCACCGCACCAGCGTTCAATACCTCATGGCGGGCCAGGCCGAGTATCGAAGCGTGCGTATCCGTTTGCTGTTGATCCTGGTCATGGCCCTCTGGGGCAGCGCGTTCGCCTCGTCCAAGGCGGCCGTCGGCGATGTCCCGCACGAGGTGGCGGGCTTCCTGCGCTTCCTCATCGGCGCCCTCGTCCTGCTCGTGGTGCTGCGCGCGCCGAGGCTGCCCGCCGCCGAAGTGCCGCGCGTGGCCGGCGTCGGCATGTTCGGCGTGTTCGGCTACAACGCGCTGTTCTTTCTGGCCCTCTCCCTGGCCCCCGCGGCGGACGGCAGCGTGATCGTGCCGATGGCCGCCCCGGTCTGCACGGTCGCGGCGGGCGTCCTGCTCGGGCGCGTGCGATTGTCCGGTGCGCGAATGCTCGGGCTGGCGCTCGCCGCCGCCGCCGGCGGCGTCGTGTTCTTCCTCGGCATTCCCGACACCGGCGACACCCGCCTGCTCGGCGACCTCCTCTTCCTCGGCGCCGCAGCCTGCTGGTCGGCCTACACCCTGCTCGGCGCGCCGCTACTGAGCCGGTTGCCCGCCGCCACCGTCACCGTCTACGCGACCGCCGCGGGCGCCACCGCCCTCGGACTGCTCGCCGCCCCCGCGTTCGCCGACGTCCGCTGGTCCGCGCTCGGCCTCGAATTTTGGCTCAACCAGGCATATCTCGGCGCGCTGGACCGCGCTCGCCTACGTGCTGTACTACCACGCGGTCGGCCGGGTCGGCCCCACCACGGCGACGTCCGCCATGTTCCTCGTCCCGGCCTTCGGGCTGACGTGCGCGTGGGCGTTCCTCGGTGAATCCATCGCGCCTCTGCAAGGGATCGGAGCGGGATTGATGTTCGTCGGCGCTTGGATGAATACGCGTCCGGCGTTGGATGATTCGGATCCGATGCCCGCAGATCCCACTCCGTCGACGACGGATTCCGCACTGCCGGCGATCGAACCCGATGACGCGCTGATCGAAACAGCCTGCACCACAGCTAATTTGGGCACTCATCCCGCCGACCTGGGCCACAGCCGAGGGTTACTCTTCGCGTTTCGATTTCGGACGGGCGCGTAGGTGGGCACGCTCGCCCTGTTTGCCGAAGAGGCTGAGGAATTCGACAGGTTCTCGGTCGGCGGCGCCGAACCAGTGGGGTATGTGGGTGTCGAATTCGGCTGCTTCGCCGGGAACGAGCACCAGATCGTGCTCGCCGATGACGGCGCGGAGGCGTCCGTTCAGCACATAGAGCCATTCGTAGCCCTCGTGGGTCTGGAGGCGAGGTTCCGCGCCGGGGTCGGCGGGCTGGAGGACGATCTTGTACGCCTGGATGCCGCCGGCGCGACGGGTCAGTGGAACCATGGTCATGCCGTTCCGGGTGACCGGCCGCAAGTGGACACGCGGATCACCGGTGGGCGGTGCGTCGACGAGTTCGTCCAGCGTGACGCCGTGCGCCCTGGCGAGGGGCAGCAGGAGCTCGAGCGTCGGGCGGCGCTCGCCGGACTCCAGCCGGGAGAGGGTGCTCACGGAGATCCCGGTGGTCGCCGACAGTTCGGTCAGCGTGGTTTCGCGCTGCCGCCGCAGGGCACGTAGTCGGGGACCGACCGCGTCGAGCGCTTGGTCGAGGTCGTCGTCCATTTGACCAGTTTGCCAGATTGGCAAAGAAAGTTGCCGTTCCCGGCGATGGGCTCGCATAGTCGTCGCAGGAGGTGGTCATGGTGACCGATCAGCGGAGAGACAGCTATGACGTGGTGGTGATCGGCGGCGGCGCCGCGGGGTTGAGCGGCGCGCTGATGCTCGGCCGATCGCGCCGCTCGGTGCTGGTGATCGATGCGGGCGCGCCGCGCAACGCTCCGGCCGAGGGCGTGCACGGCCTGCTGGCCAGGGAGGGAACGCCGCCCGCCGAATTGCTGGAACGCGGCCGCGCAGAGGTCCGCGGGTACGGCGTTCGGCTCACGTCCGGCGAAGTGCGTGGCGCGAGCCGCGACGGTGACGGTGACGGTTTCGTCGTGGCCCTGGCCGACGGCCGGACCGTCGGAGCCCGCAGGCTGCTGGTCGCCACCGGCTTGGCCGACGAGCTGCCCGACATTCCCGGCCTGCGCGAACGCTGGGGCCGGGACGTGGTGCACTGCCCGTACTGCCACGGCTGGGAGGTGCGCGACCGGCCCATCGGCGTGCTCGCCACGGGTCCGATGTCGGTGCACCAAGCGCTGTTGTTCCGGCAGCTGAGCGCCGACGTCACGTTCTTCGCCGGCACCACGCCACCGACGCTCGAGGAGGCAGTGCAGCTGGCGGCTCGCGGCGTCAGGCTGGTCGAGGGCGAGGTCGCGGGACTGGAGATCGCCGACGATCGGATCACCGGCGTCCGCCTGAGCGACGGGACCGTGATCGAACGCGAGATCGTCGCGGTCGGGTCGCGCATGGTGGCGCGGGCGGACTTCCTCGCGACGCTCGGGCTGCGCCCCACCGAACATCCGATGGGCGAATTCATCGACGCCGATCCGACCGGCCGCACCGCGGTCCCCGGCGTGTGGGCGGCGGGGAACGTCACCGACCTGGCCGCCCAAGTCGGCACGGCCGCCGCCGCGGGCGCCACCGCCGGAGGACACATCAATGCCGACCTGGTCGCCGAGGACACCCGGAACGCCGTCGCCGCCTATCCGTTCTCACCCGATACCGAAGCCCGCCTGTGCGCGGCGGCGGACGACGGCCGCCACGGCCTCTGAACACGAAAGGATCATCGTGTCCGAACAACTCGACCACGCCTTCTGGGAAACCCGCTATCGAGCCCATTCGACCACCCGGCACCCGCAACCCAATCCACACCTCACGGTGGAGGCGGCGAACCTGACCCCGGGCCGCGCGCTGGACGCGGGTTGCGGCGAAGGCGCGGAAGCCGTTTGGCTCGCCGCACACGGCTGGCGGGTGACCGGGGTGGATTTCGCCACCGCCGCCCTGGATCGGGCCCGCGAGCTGGCCGACCTCCGCGGTCCGGAGATCGCGGGCCGAATCGATTGGCTGGCAGCGGATCTGACGGAGTGGACGCCAGAAGAGAACGGCTACGACCTCGTCTGCTCGCATTACGCCCACCCCGTCACGGGAGCCGAAACATTGCTTCGCCGACTGGCTCCCGCCGTCGCCCCCGGCGGCACACTTCTCCTCGTCGGCCACCATCCGTCGGACGCGCATTCCGCCGCGCACGCGTCCGGCGTGCACGTCACCGCCGAGGATCTGGCGGCAGCGCTGCAACCCGACCGCTGGGAAATCACGGTGGCGGAGAACAGATCTCGGATGATGACGCACGGCAGTCACCAGATCGAGCTTCGCGACACCGTCCTGGTGGCAAGGAGACATCGCTGAGATCCTGCGTACCAGTCAGACCACAGCGGGGTCATCGACGATCGGACCGGTGCTCCGCGGTCAATGGCCGTCTACTTCCGTGCCGAAACCAGCATCGGCTCGTGTAGGTCGAAGTACGTGACTTCACCCATGAGCCTGCTCTCTTCCTCGAACAGCGGCCGCAAATCGTCGGGAAGCTCCATCTTCTCGTGTTCGCGGGCCTCGGCTTCGGACCTGAAGTACACCGTCTCGACGTACCCGTCGGCGCCGTAGGTCGCCAACGTGCCGCCGAGAATGTCCGGACGCGCTTCGCGCAAACGATCGTCGGTCAGCGCTTGCAGTTCCCGCATGCGGCGGGCATCGGTCGTGTGGCCCTCCATGACCTGCACGAAGCCCGCCTCGTCGGAGCCGCCGCCCATCCACTGCGTCACCTCAGGGCAGTCCATGAAGGTGACCGGCCCGTCGAAGCACTGTTCCGTCTCGGCCCACCAGGCGCCCTGCTCTGGTCGCGCGCTGTTACGGCGCGCCGCATCCTCGGATTCGAAACGGGCAAGCGCGATGAACGTGCCGTCGTCGCACAGTCCGTACGTCGTGCCGAGATATCCGACGGCGCCCGGCTCGAGTTCAGCCGTCCACCGATCCATGCACCGGTTCAGCCGGTCGGCGTCGGATACTTTGCCTTGAATCACTTGGATGAACATCTGGTCCTCCTCGTGTGGAGCGATCGCTCGAGAATCTCGCGGTGCCGACGCGTCGCGGTCCACCGAGCGTGAGACGTCGCACGGCCCACCGACGCCGCCGCCGCATAGTCAATCGTTCGCCGCTCACCGGACCCACGCAAGTGCGATCAGGGCCGCCTTCGCGCTCTCCGCCCCGACCGCACAGTCGGCTGACAACCGTGCGACAGCCTTCATCGGCGCCTGCTCGGGTGCACTCCGCCGGCGTTCCTCCCGGCCGATCAGACCTCCAATTCCTCTTCGATGCCCCTGAGGTGGTGCCGGGCCAGCGCGAGGTTGGACCGGCCACGGTCCAAGGCGAGGTAGAGGAAGAGCCCTTTGGATTTTCGGCCGGTCATCGGCCTGATGATGTGGTACTGGCTGGAGAGCGTGATGAGGATGTCCTCGATGTCTTCTTTGAGGCCGAGCTGTTCCATGGTGCGCAGTTTGGCGCGCACCACCTCGGTGTTGCCTGCCGCGGCGATCTGGAGGTCCAAAGCCTTTGAGCTGCCGAGCATTCCCAGGGCCATACCGCTGTTGTAATCGACGACGGCGGCGCCGATCGCACCGTCGATCACCATCATGTCCTTCAGTGCCAGATCGAGATTCGACATTTCATTCCTTTCGATGGGTGTGCGTTGCCCGGTCCCTGCCGGGCTTGTGCGTCATCGCCGCCAGATGGTCGACGATCGCGCGGGCCACCGGGCGCGACTCCAGATGGAGCCGGCCGACGTTCACTTCGGGTCCGGCCAGTACGGTCAGCGAGGCCCAGCCCGCGGTGTAGATCACCACGTGCCCCTCGGTGCCGCGCACAACGACCTCGTGGAAGCCGCCGCCGTTGGCGGTTGCGGTCAGCCGGTACGACAGCGCGAGATGCGAAGCCGACAGCGCTGCCATTCCGTCGGGTTCGATGTGCGCGGGCAGGTCGTGCGCGATCAGTAGCCCGTCGCCGGATGCGACCAGCGCGCCGGTCAGCTGTGGCACCCGATCCCGCAGCATTTTCAGTTCCGCCAGCACCGCCGCGTTCGGTTCGGGTCCGGACATCGCCACCTTGGTCAACCTTCCCATCCAGAGCAATTTCTTTCGCGCGGTCACGCAAGCTCCTCCAACGCCGCCCGCAGGCGAACCAGCACGTCGCGGTCAACGGGCTCCCACGGTTCCGCGGACGGCGGCGGGGCCGTGCGCACCCGACGGCGTAGCGGTGGGACGGTGGGCTCTCCCGGCGCCGACGGCGGCACGGTCCCCGCCTCGGCGCACGCCGCCGGCTCGGTGACGCGGGGCCCGGTCAGCTTGGAGTGCTTGCCGTTTCGCGACTCGATTCGTGCGGGAGCCCCGTCTTCTCGCGGTCCGCTGTGGGGAGCGAAGCCCCACGGGGCGGCGTGGCGACCGGGCTCGACGACCATCGAGGCGGGCGGCTTGATCAAGCCCGCCGCGGTCAATTCCCGCACCGCCTCCAGACAGCCGTACGTGGTGCGGCCCAGGTCACGGGCGATACCGGTGATGCTGCGCTGGGTATCCACCGCAGCGAGCACCTCCGCCTGGCTCGCCGTGAGCACCACGTGGCGTCGCCGGACGCGGCGTACCGGCACCACCGCGACGCGGTCCACCAGCTCAGCGGGCCACGGCCCGGACTCGGGATCGCCGCGCCGCTCGCATTCCTGCACCAGCGCACGCGGCGTGATGTGGCAGACCGAGGCCAGCCAGTGCGGCGGCGCGGGCCGGAACTCGGGAACTGCGGAGGAAGCGAGCAAGAAGTATGCCGCATCGAAAACAGATAGCAGCGCAAGGGTTTCCAGCCGCGGCCGCGCCAGCACCTGTCCTGGATCCCCCGCGCCGGCCCGCTGCCAATCCTCCGCTGTCGCCACGCCCGCCTCCACCACCAGCCGGTCCAGCCCGGTCGTTCTACGACAATCGGCGGAGGCGATCACTCCGCCGGTGAGATGAAATGCGCCATCACCGGCGCGTAAGACACCCGTACTCCCTTCCTTTTCCAACCGCCGCAGTTCGACGGCGAGCTCAACGCCCATAACCGTCCTCGGCGAATTCCGCGAGAATCGCCCGAAGCTGAAATCGCGCCATCGCCAGATTTCCGGTGTCGACGTCGCACATCACGTGCACGAAAATCCGGCCGTCGAAGTCGCCGTCCACCAGATTCAGCAAGTGAAATCCGCGGGATCCGCACACGATGATCTCGGTGAGATCGTCCCCTTCCCGACCGGTCGTCAGCGCCGAGCAGCCGAGCACTGTACGAACCACATCCGTTGTGGCCGCAGCATCTTCGTGCTGATCGACCAGATCGTGCTCCCCGGCCGCCGCGATCGCAAGACCACTCGCCCCGTCCACCATAGTCACGCTGCACGCACCTGGAATGTCCATGATGCGTTTCAAGCAGCCCTCGATTCCGATCACCGTGCCACCGCTTGTCTGTGAGGGTTTTAGCGAGTCCCGACGCTACACACGGCCCGGGAGATCTGTACAGCTATCGACGGGAAATTTCTCAGCACACAACACATTTCCCCCGGATACGCGAAAAGAATACCCTCCGGTATTTCAAACCTACCGGTAGTTAAGGGACTTTAGTCATTTCGCGTTGCGTAATTAGGTTGCCCACAATGCGGAAGGCTCGCGGTGCAGGGTTCGTTTCGCGCCTGTGTCTTCGAGCAGCTACCACTGCGCACTGCACCGCGCGAACACGTTGCCACCGAGCATCTTTGGACTTCAGAAGGCGAGCTGAGCCCAGCGGGGAGGTGTCCAGAACTCGCCGCGATGACGGCAGGCGGACCGTGAAGCGGTGCAGGACAGAGAAATCCGCCCAGGCGCAGATGCAGCCGACATCGTTGTGCCACAGAAACATTCGTAATTCGAACTACAAGGAATCCAGCCCCATCGATCGCATGGAGCGACCGCCCGTGCGCTAGCCGCACACCGAAGCCCTCGATCATGGGCTCAGCTCGAACCCATCTTCGGACGACGTTCGAAGTCAGTCGTCGTAGTGCCCACCCACAGCGATCACGACCAGTTCGCTGTCGGTGACGTAGTAGACAAGTCGATGCTCGCGAGTGATCCGCCGAGACCAATGACCGGCGAGCTGATGCTTCAGCGGCTCGGGCTTGCCAATACCGGCAAACGGGTCGGACAGCGCGGCGTTGATCACCTTGTTCGCCGCTTTCAAGATGGTGCGATCGCGGGCCAGCCAGGACGTGCAGGTTTCCCACCCGTAAGCGGTGAACGCCAGCTTACGGTCAGGCATCGGGATCAATCAGCTCGCGAACCTCCACATCGCCACGCCGCGCCTCCTGCGCCGACTCGAGCAGTCGGACACCGCCGTGCGTGGCGAGCACGTAGAGCGTCTCCTGAATCGAATTCCAATCCGATTCGGCGACCAACACGGCGTTCTGACCGCTCTTGGTGACGACCGTGACAGTGTCATGGTCGTCGTTGACCTGCTGCACCAGCTTGAACAGGTTCTGACGTGCGGTGGAGATCGGTAGCGCGGTCATCTGAAGCCCCTTGATCGATACGTACAACATATCGTACAGGATGGAGCCTACCAGCCTCCATCTGCCCGCACGGAGCGCCCGCATCTGCACATTGCAATCTCTCCCGCCGAACCCTCATCCGCCGATTCCGCGACGAGACCGGCACCTCGTAGTGTGCGCGTCCGTCTTCGGCCGTTTGCCGAGCATGAGCACGTCCACGCGACGCTCGGCCAGGTCGCCAGCCGCATGCAGGCCTGCGCCGCCGGTGCCGATCACGAGTACCGACGGCACGATCTGACGTTCGGCCGAATGGACCAACGATGTTTCCCCAGGGTCATTGGCGGGCCAGCCACTCCGACAACCGGGTCGGGGCGACCTGCACGCCCTCGCCGGGCAGCAGACTCTGCTGCTCCAGCACCGCGCCGAAGTACGGCGCCTGCGGATCGGTGATCACCTCGCGCGGATCGGAACGCGCCGTCAGCACCGTGCGAATCCACTGGTCGAGGCCGAATACCTCGGGCCCTGCGACCTCGACGGCGCCGTTCACCGGCGTGCCCGCGGCGGTGCGCCCGACGGCGGCCGCCACATCGTCGGCGGCCATCGGCTGCACACCGGCGCCGGACAGCCGCACTGTGCCGTCGGTGGTCGCGGAGTCGGCGATGCTGCCCGCGAACTCGAAGAACTGCGTCGCGTGCACGAGCGAGTACGGCAGACCCGATCCCTTGATCAGCTCCTCCTGCGCCACTTTCGCCCGGAAGTACCCGGACTCCGGCAACCGCTCCGTACCGACCACCGACAGGGCGACGTAGTGGCCGACACCTGCCGCCTCGGCGGCGGCGAGCAGGTTCGTGGTGGAGGTCCGGAAGAACTTCATGACGTCGTCGTCGGCGAACGACGGCGAATTGGAGACATCGACCAGTACCTCAGCCCCTTGCAGTACCTCCTTCAGCCCTGCACCGGTGAGCGTGTTCACCCCGGTGCTGGGCGCGGCCGGAACCGCTTCATGGCCGTACTCCCCCAGACGAGCGACAAGTTTCGAGCCGATCAGCCCGGTACCGCCAATGACGACGATCTTCATGCTCATTCCTTCCGTTCGAGTGTTGATCCGGGGGCCTGCGAGGTCCTCCTTTACCGAGTAACAGGACGGTAGGACACGCCCCGAGTACCCGCGGTGGCCCGCCAATCACCGCCGGTAGTCAGCCTGGCGGCGTCATTGGCCCGCGTCTCAGGCCACGATGTCGAACAGCGTCAGCTCCCGCGCCGCGGCGGCGCGCTGTTCGGCGCGCTCACGGATAGCACACGTCGGCCCGATCCCCTGCGCGACCGATTCCGCCGACACCAACCAGCCGTGACAACGGCGGCAATGCGCCACCAGCCTGATCTCGGGACGGTCATCGATCTCGGCCATCTCGCACTCCTTCGGCCGCAGTAATCTCCCCACCCAGAGAGTGACAGAGGGGACCGACATCTTCCGACGATCTCGCCTGGATCGAGACCGACTGCGGCGCACGGCATCCGGCAATGCGGAGCTCAGGACAGCGCTCGACGGACGCAACGAGGACACATGCTCGTCCGCCGAGTGGTTTTCGGCATCTCCTGTCCCGCAGGGTTCACTATTCCTGCGTGGCGGTGTCGAGTTGCCGCGCTCGGTGAAGAAGCACCGGATCGTGAGCGACGACTCGTTCCATGGCGGAATCCTTTGCCGCCGACGAGTGCGCGCATGGTCACGTTTCTTCTCCTACGGTGGGTCGGTGTCGTCGACGGCGGTCAGTCGCCGAGGTCGGGTGGCGTGGTGGCCAGCAGGCGCGGGTCCGGTTCCGCCCCTGCCATGGCGAGGGCTCCGGCGACGGCGCGGCCGAGTTTGAGCAGGTCGCGCGGATCGCGCTTGTCGAGCCCGCCCACCAGCTGTTTGAGGATGGTGAGCTGGTCGAAGTAGATCCGCTCGGTCACGAGGTTCTCGTGCTCGTCGAAGACGAAGTAGGCCGTCATCCTGGTGCGGTGCCGGGAGCCGGTCGGAGGGATCTTGCCGAGCGGGCCGAGATGCGTTCCGAGCAACCAGAATTCGACGATGACCGCGTCGTGGCTGTGCCGGAACGCGATGAGCTCGTGATCCTGATCGGGGAAGGCGACGCGGGTGTCGTGGTAGTAGTCGCGCACTTCGCTGTTCCCGTCGTGCACGCGCATCTGCGCGATCAGCTCGTAGTGCGGGTGCGGGAACGTCGACAGGGTGGCGTCCCAGTCCTGACTGACCTCGTCACGGAAGTGGTCGAGCACCAACTTCTCTCGTGCGCGCAGGACGTCTTCGGGCGGCAGGGTGAATCGTTCCGACATGGAAGTGCTCCTCAAAGACTCGGGCCGTGGGTGATCCGCCCGTGGCTGAATGTGGGCCGGGTGCCCGGGTTGGTCCATGCGCCGGTGAGCTCGCTGGAGGGGAAGAACTGCAGGAATCGCGGGTCGGTCTGGCTGGGATCGGCCAGCGTCTTCTCGACGATGATCGAGTTGTACTGTTCGGCGGTCGTCTCGATCGTGTTGGCGTTGAGCACGACCTCCTGTTGCCACCGAGCCGCCCACGCCGCCAGGCCGGGCAACCGGGAGTGCTCGGGAGTCAGCGCCTCGGCGGCGATCACGTTCTCGCTGCTGACCCAGATGCCGGTCGAGGTGTTGAGCACCAGGCTCTGGTTGCCGAATACGTGCCCGGGCGTCTTGACGACAGCGACGCCCGGTCCGAGCACAATCGATCCCTCGATGGGCAGGAACGCCTCGGCGGGTACGTCACGGTAGGCTGCGGGCTGGTACCACGGCCGCTGTAGCGGATGCAGTTCGGCCATCGCGGCCAGCTCGTCACGCTGGACGATCACCTTCGCGTTCGGGAAGATCGCCCGCGGCGTGGACGCGAGATCGTCCTGATAGACCGTCGTGCCGACCCACCTGCGCAAATCCTGAGTGTGCAGGTGGTCGAACATCAGGTAGTCGACTTCCTCCGGCGCGATCCCCAACCGCGCGAGATGACCGAGCACCGTGCCGTGCTCGCGAACGACCTGCCGCTCGAGCACTCGCGGCGTCCGTTCCGACAGGTTGGCGAAATACGGTGTGTACCTGCCCAATTCGACATCCGATGGCTCGAACAGCAGCGTCCGGCGGCGCTGCGCGGAATCGTGCCAGCGGATCACCAGCATGCGGTTGGTGATCGACAGGAACGGCGCGATCGCCCGCGAAGCCCGGAACAGACCGAACCGTGTCGGGTACGGCAGCGTCACCAGGTCACATGTCGTGACGCTGTCCGGCGTGCCGGTGCTCGGGAACTCGCGGCGGAACGAGCGCGCCCGTTCCCGGACTATTCGCAACCGGGCGCCGGGACTGTCCTTCGTGGCGTCGAAGGCATCGATACGGTCCCCCACTGTCGGCAGGTCGTCGACCGTTGTCGGACCCCAGGGAAAGCGCATTCGCATCTCCAATATCCACAGTGTGGGTTTAATGTGATGACGAACTTATACCCACGACGTGGATTTAATCAAGGGGGTGCGGAAAGATGACGGTATGGCCACCCCCGCCCCCACCGCCCGCCGCGGTCGACCGCCGAAAGGCGCGGCCCAGCTCACCCGCGCCGGAATCGTCGAGGCGACCCTCGAAGTCATCGGCGTCGACGGGGTGGGCGGCGTCGGGATACGAGCCGTCGCACGCGTGCTCGGAGTCGACCCGAAAAGCCTGTACAACCACGTCGACGGCAAAGACGGCCTGCTCGACGCCGTCGCCGAGCACCTCCTCGGCTCGATCGCACTACCGCCCGTCACGGGCGACCTGTGCGGCGATCTGCGCGCCATCGCCGACGCATTCCGCGACCGCGCCTTGCTACACCCGGAAGCCGCAGCGCTGGTGCTCACCCGGCAACTGGCTTCGTTCGAGGGCTTGGCGCCGATTCAGCGGGTCTTGGAGATCCTGCGTGCCGCAGGTTGCGCCCCACAGGAAGCCGTCCACCTGATGCGCACCTTGCTCGCCACTCTCATCGGCACCCTGCTTCGCGAAGTCAACGCGGGCCCCACCTACGGCACCAGCGACACCGCGGGCATCGCCGACCGCCAAGCCGTCCTCGAGCGCTCGGGACTACCCGCCGTCGCCGAGGCCGCTCCCTACCTGGCGCGGTTCGACAGCCAGGCCGAGTACGAGTACGCGATGAACCTCGCCCTCGACGCGGCTGTCGCACGTATCGAAAAATCATCGCGGATTTCGCAGTAGCAACCGAGGCGATCGCGACACCTGTCGAACATCCACATGTCGCGGGCCGCGTGTTCGGAACGGCCGCAACACAGTTGGCGCGCGAAACGACCGAGCCCAATCGAATGCGGCTTATCGCGCCGTCCGCACACCACCGTCAGCGCCGATCGTCGTCACCGCCGAGGGTGCAGCAGCAGTTCCGCGATGGCTTGCACCCGGGCACGAGTGATTCCGGTTCGCTGCTGCACCGCCAACGGATGGTCGGTAGGTTCCAGTTCCACCGTCGGACGAACCCCCACTGGCTGGCTGTGCACCTTGGCTTTCAAGTTCAGAGTCGTCGGTTCGTAAGTGGGCAACTCGGTGGACAGCCAGCCGAAATAGGGTGGTTCCTGTACCCGGTCCGGACTGGTCCACAACTCCGTCGCGCGAGAGAAGCTCGACTCGCTCAGCGAAACCCACACCCCCCATTCGAAGTCGTTCTCCGAGTCAACGATCGGCAGGACGAGGCGAGCTCGGATGAAGAAGTGTTCCCCGCCGATCACGCACTGCTCGTCGCCGAGGATGTTTCCCGAGCCTCCGTCCAGTTCCTCATTCCAGTAGGCGGGCGCGACCGTGCCGTAGCTGAATGGCAGCCCATCGTGTTCCTGGCCGCAGCTCGAGCAGAGGAACCCCAGATCCGTTGACATGCCGACAGCATAGGAACCAGCCATAGACCTCGGGCGAACAGCTTTTCAGAAGACGAAGCCGCGCAGTGCCAGGAAGCGCATACCGCCGACCGCCGCCATGATGGCGATCACAGCGCCCGCCTGTGCGATCTCGCCGAGGCCGGGTGCCCAGGAGTCGAGGCCGGCCAGCGCCGCAGTGCTGATCAGCAGGCCGATCAGCGCCAGCCCTCCGCCTTCCCACTGTGCGGTGAACCAGCCGACCCGGCCGGCCGCATGGAAGGTGAGCTGCCGGTGCAGTTCGTTCGCGATCACCGTGCTGACGATCGAGCCCGCGATATTGGCGACCAGCGGGCCGATCCCATTCATGGCCATGAACAGCAGGACGTACGCAATGTTGCTGGCGCCGCCGACCAGGGCAAAGCGGATCAACTGGGCGAAGGTGTGATCACTGCGCAGATACCGCATCCCGCGGGCGAGCCGGTCGAGCCATTCCGTGTGCAGCATCGGGTAGGGGCCGGCACCGATGGTCAGATCGAAGCCATCGAGGGTCGTCTTGTTCCACAGCCCGGAAGCTGCAATTGCTGCGCTGTTCACATGAATACTGTCGCCAGCCCGGCTGACACCGGCCTGACGCCAGCCTGACAGACCCGCTGACACGGTGTTCGGCCTGGTCAGGGGCGACGAACAGGCACTGGTCCGCGTGGTGCACGGGATCCTGGTGCCCCATCGAGCCTCGGGGCAGGGCATCGGCGCGAACCTGCCGGTTATCGTTGATTCATCACGTGGGCGATGGCGCCCCGGCCTGGCTCCGGCGCTCAGTGGGTCAGAGCAGGAAACTAGTGTGGCGGTCCTGAGGGAGAATACGGACGTGATCGACGCAATCAGGAACAAGTTCAGAAATCAGCTCGGGGTACCTGCTGGCGTGGCGCCGACGGGAGCCACGACAGCCGTCGGCTGCTAGCGCGATGTCGGACCGAGAATTGCCGGGACGAGGATCCCTGCCGGAGCCCGGCGGGTCGAGGTTCGATGCGGTGGAACGGTTGCGCAGAAAGCTGGAAGGTACGAAGGCTGCCGAGACCGATTCCCCCGAGGCGAAGGACGGCACGTCGAAAGTCACCCGGCTGCCGCGTCGCCCGCGGCGAATTACGGAAGAAGCCAACGAGCGTCCCCACCAACCTTGGCGTTCGGAAGGCGGTCCCGTCTACGACCCCGCACCGACCAGGCCCGTTATGCGCTCAGAACTGCAGCGTGAGACAGGGTGGTGGCCGGTCGACCCCGGCCAGGCGTGGCACTCCGCTCCGGAGGATGATTCGGGCGCAGCCGAGCATCATGGGAGTGTCATCGATCTCGACGCATTGCGGCGGAAACGAGCTGGTGACGATGCCCCAGCCGCCGGCAATCGCCGCATGCCCAGACCGCGCAGAATTCGACCCAGCGCAGGCGAGGGATCCGGCACCGACGGTGATCAGGACAATGGCCGCAGCGGTGACACCGATCCTCCACAGGCGGACTGACCTGCTCGGCGACGCGGACTCTCCGCGATGCCGCCGCAGTCATCAGCATCGCGATGACACCATGAGTACCTCGACACCGTCGCCGCCGAACTAGCGCCCGCCCACGCAAAACGCTCGGCTGGGATACCCCAACCGAGCGCCTGGCTATGTTCTTGTCCACCACCGACTAGCAGCGGCGTCGCGACGACCCCCAAATCCGCCGATCTACGGATGGGACTCACTCGTTTGTGTACATCGCATTCGATCGGGTTAGTGGTGGATCACCTCACCGAGCCGCGGGAGCACGAGACGCTTCCAGCTTCGCTCCGTGGCGTTGCGCACCATCCTCTGCCGACGATCCTCAACGTCAAAACCTGTCTGAGTCAACAGAAGTCGCGTGCCGCGACCCTGCGGACGTATCGTCCAGTCGACAATCCACCGGGCGGGATGCTCGGCCTGCGGATATATCCAGCTGTAGGTCAACTGTTCACACGGCCGGGCCGCCAGCACTTCGCAGACGATCCCACCGATCGATGAGTCCGGATTGGTGAATCGGAAGCGCGTTCCGACCGAGGCGGCGAACCCGGTCGGTCGAAGCAGCCACCGCTCCAGGAGATCCGGCTCCGTCAACGCGCGCCACACGGCGTCCGGTGGCTGTGGGAAGAAGCTGCTGAGCTCGACCGCAGCGGGATTCAACAGTGGATCAGCGATCACTGGCACCACCTCGACGGGCGCCGAGGACTGCTCAGCGGCACTGGTTTCAATTCGCTTGGCCTTCCTTGAATTTCGCCTCCATTTCCGCCGCGAGCTGGGGCCTTTCCGCCTCCATCTTCTGGACGTAGACGACTGCGTCGCCGACGGTTCTCAGGCTCGCCAGGTCTTCGTCGGGGACCTTCACGCTGTACTTGTCCTCCAGTTGCACGGCGATCTCCACCAGCGACAACGAGTCGATGTCCAGGTCATCGACGAAGGACTTCTCGATCACCACCTCCGAGGCGTCGATGCCGGTCACCTCCTCGACAATCTCCGCGATGCCGACGACGATTTCTTCCTGCGTGGTAGCCACGAATCACCCTTCCTCGGTGCAATCACATATCCGCTGTACGCCACTCGTCTCCCACTACGGCACTGGTTCCCGTCTGTGAGGGTCGCGCGGCGGTGCCAGTACGCTAAAAGCTCCACCGGGGTGGAGGTTCAACAGGTTGTGACAGACAACACACAGGCGGGCGCGCTGGTGAGCATCGGGGAGTTGGCGCGCAGCACCGGGCTTGCGGTGCGAACGATCCGGTTCTACTGCGACGAAGGCATTCTGGAATCCCAGCGCAGCGCAGGCGGGCATCGGATATTCGACGCCGACAGCGCCACCGAACGACTGCTATTGGTGCGGCGATTGCGCGCGCTCGGTCTCGGGCTGAGCTCGATCATCGATGTGCTGCACGGCGAACGGTCGATCGCCGAAGCCATCGCCACCGAAAGTGCGCGACTCGATATCGAATTCAAGTCGCTTTCGTGGCGGCGGGCGTCACTGCGGGCCATCGAGACGGCTGCCCCGACGCAGCGAGCCGAACGGCTCGCGCTTCTGGCCGCCGCGCAGGACGGTGGCGTCGTGCACGATTGCCTCGTCCAGTTCTGGCGGCGCATCCTCGCACCGATACCCCGGCGCGACATCGACATGTGGGTGTACTGGAATGTCCCGGAGCCGCCTGCCGATCCGTCCATCGACGAGGTCGTCGCGTATGCCGAGTTGGCCGCTCTCGTCGCCGATCCAGACATGAATGGTGCCGTACGACAGCAGTACTGGCGAAATCAGTCGGAGCCGATCCGCGACCGTCGAAGGTTATACATCGACGTAGACGACGTGTTGAGGGACGTGGTGCCACTCGTATCGCAAGGCGTGCGACCGTATGCCGGAAGCGAACTCGATCGGTTCGTCAACGCCCACGCTCGCGCGCGAGGGGAACGTGATTCCGCGCGTTTCCGCGAGCAGTTGCTGATCGACGCAACCGATTCCGACCACCGGATTCACCGCTACTGGGCTCTGACAGAACAATTCTTCGGAACTCGTGTCACTGTAGGGCCAACCCACGACTGGTTGTACAACGCACTGGCTCACTCCACCGGACTTGCCGATCCACCAGCAGCCCAGCAGCGGGACAACGAGCAATCACGCTGAAATCGGCTTCTCCTTCATGATCGATCCCGAACAGCACAGCGTCGGCCCATTTCGGGTTCGATCGGTGCGGGAGTGTTCACGTCGGGGTGAATAGCACCGGAGTGACCGGCAACCGCACGCAGGCGCCAGCGACGGCCATTGGCGAGTTCCGCTCTGTTGGCGGCGTGGCGATATGGCGTCGCCGTGCCCGATTTCAGCGGTGGACGTGTCGTGGCGATTATGTGGACGTATTTACTCCGTGGTCCAGTCCGCGCGCGGGCATCGAATGTGACGAAGTCCAGCCGTGGAACGTGATTCAGGTCATTGCCCGAGAAGGCGTAGTTGGGCATCGTCAATTCGTTTTTGGAAAGAACCTGGCTGGAGATTGCCTAAATGGCCGACCACAATTTTGCTTACGACCTCACGCTGGACGAGGTACGACGGCGCAGCGCCGTCGTCGCGGCGCTCGGTGACGACTGGGATCCGGTCGCGGTGCTCGCCGAGGAAGATCTCGCATACGACATGCTGTACTCGAATCTCGACGATGAGCAGCAGCGGATCTACGAGGAACTCGTCCGGGCCGGGATCCTGCCGGATCGGGCTACGCGCCGAATTGCCGACTGATCTCACCGCCGACAGAGTCTCTACCGACAGCGATCGATCAGACGACCTACTTCTTCGAGAGACTCGGACGTTGAAGCGGAATTCGACCCTCCTGACATTCGACGGGAGCCGTGCGCCCCTTCACATGCTTTGAGTGGGCCATGCCTTCGATAAAACATACTGTGACACAACAGCTTCAGGTGACCTAGGCAAATAGCTGAAGCGGCGGCGCCCCGCTGGGGTGCATTTCGAAGCCAATTACCTCTGACGATGAGCACCGCCGCCGAACACCGGTCCGGGCACTTCGAACTTGCGAGTATTGTGCAAGAGTGAGCGAGTATCGTTCTAACGTTTTCGCAGGTCATGTTGGTTGAATGGTCCGTCACGGCCCCTCAGCACCGAGGACGTTCAACGAAAGGCTCGAACCATGACTGCTCGTCTCGAAGGAACCGTCGCTCTGATAACCGGGGCCTCCAGCGGCATCGGCCGCGCCGCCGCATCGGAGCTGGCCCGTGAAGGCGCATCCGTGGCCTTGGTCGGTCGGCGCAAGGATCGGCTCGCCGAGCTCGCCACGGAAATCACCGACGCCGGTGGGCGCGCCTTGATCGTGCCCGCCGACATCACCGACGCCCAAGCCGCCGCGGAGGCGGTGGAACGGACCGTCGAGGGCCTGGGCCGCCTGGACACCCTGGTCAACAATGCCGGTCTGATGCTGCTCGGGCCCGCTCCCCGCGCGGACCTGAACGACTGGCGCCGCATGATCGACATCAATCTCATGGGCCTGATGTTCTGTGCTCACGCCGCCATCCCTCATCTGGTCGAGGCGGCCGCCCAAGGACCACGCCGGGTTGCCGACATCGTCAACATCGGCTCGCTCGCCGGTCGCAGCGCGTTCGCCATGTCCGCGGTGTACAGCGCGACGAAGTTCGGCGTCGGTGCCTTCAGCGAGGCGTTGCGCCAGGAATTGGCGCGGCAACATGTCCGCGTTTCCGTCATCGAGCCCGGCAGCGTCGATACCGAACTGCGGGAACATAATTCGGCAGCGGTCCAGCAGCAGCTCGCCGCCGCCTTCGGCGACATCGAGCGGTTGCAAGCCCGCGACATTGCCGATTCCGTGAGCTATGTCGTTACCCGCCCGCGGCATGTGGCCATCGCCGAACTACTCGTTCGCCCTACTGAGCAGATCTGAACATCACGGAGGATCATGATCATGTCGGCGAACCAGGCAGCGGCCATGCTGCTCGACGAGCTCTGCGTGCTGCTGGCCCGCCATGCCCGACACGACGCGACAACCGCGATCACGGATCTGATGATCGGCCGGGAGGAGTCGGAGGCACCGCCGCCACCGCCGCCCACGGTCGGGACACGCATGACGCTGATCGCCCAAGGAGCGAAGCGTCTCGCGTACGGCGAGCAGGTATACGACTACCGTGCCGGGCAATGTCTCGTGGCATCCGTCGTCATGCCCCTCAAGTGCCACTTCATCGAGGCCACCCCGGAACGGCCGGTACTGGGTCTGTGCCTGCGCCTGCATCCCTCGGAAGTCGCCGAGACGATGCTGCAGGCCACTCGCGGCACCTTCCCCGAAGAAGACGAGATCGCCCCGCCCGCAGTCATTTTCGCCGACGCCTCCACCGAACTCCTCGACGCCACGGTGCGGTTGGTGCGCCTGCTCGACGAGCCACGCGATCGGGATGTGCTGGCTCCCCTCGTCAAACGAGAGATGCTGTGGCGCTTGCTCACCGGCGAGCACGGCCCAACCGTCCGCCAGATCGGGCTCACCGACCCCCGCTTCTCCCCGATCGCCGAAGCGGTGCAATGGATTCGGCAGAACTATCGCCAACCGTTTCGGGTCGAGGAACTGGCGGAGCGCATCGGAATGAGCCCCTCGGCTTTCTATCGGAACTTCCAGGCCATCACCCGAACCACGCCCATCCAGTATCAGAAGAAGATCAGACTTCAAGAGGCCCGTCTCCTGCTGGCAGCGAATCCCAAAGATGTGGCCCACATCGGATACCTCGTGGGGTACGACAGCCCCTCCCAGTTCAGCCGGGAGTACCGCCGTGTCTTCGGCGCTCCACCCAGCCAAGACGCGCTCCGGTTCGTGACAGGACCGGCGACGAAAACGGATTGACCGTCCTACCGAACAGGTCTGAACCATGAATGCGACGAACCCGGAGACAGGTATGACATGGAGTGAGATCGGCGCAGGAAAATACACGATGCTGACCACTTACAAGAAGGACGGAAGTCCGGTCGGATCACCGGTATGGCTGGCTCAGCACGACGACCGAATCGTGGTGGCCGCCAACGCCGACAGCTGGAAGATCAAGCGCATCCGGCGCAACCCGAACGTGACTCTGCAGCTCTGCAACGCCAGGGGCACGGCGACCAGTGGAGATGTGGTCGACGGCCACGCCGAGATCTTGGATACCGTCGGGACCGAGCGTGCGCGTACGTTGATCCGTAAGAAGTACGGCATCGTAGGTGCACTCGTCGCCTGGACGGGCAAACTCCGGGGTCCGAATAACACTGTCGGCATATCCATCACGGCCGCCGCGCCGCAGGTCTAGTACGGTCGCCCAGCTTTGGAACGTGGGAACCGCATGGCCTTCGCCCGCGCTCGCTGAGCACGCTGTCCGATTACCGTGCGTTGGTTCGTAGTCACAGATAATGACCCCGAGCGCGTCTGCGGATCAGCTCTACGGCCGCGGCATGCCCCCGTGCGGACTATTGAGCACCAGAGGCGCCGAACCCTTCCTCAGGTAGCCGAAGTCCTCGTAGTACTCGATGTGCTGATGCCCGCCGTCCGTCATGGACCCCACCCCACGGAGGTCTTCCGCGAAGAGCGCTCGGCTCACTCGGTCCCCCACCAGCAACAAGACCCGGCGCTGCTCGACGACCTGGATGAGCAGTCGACGACCGGCGTCCGAGCGGACTTCTACAGCCGCGAGACCCTCAGTCTCGAACGTCCCGTCGCCCCGGGCCACCACAGCGGCCAGACCTTCGAATTCCTCCGCAGAACCGCTGACATCGACCATGCCGTCACTGAACTTCTCGACCTTCATACCTCTCCCTACGCCAGTAGCAGACCCGTCCCTCCGGGGAGGCGTGCAGCTTGGACAAAGTACGGGATCGGCACACCTGGGCCGACTCCCGTCTCGCATCAGCCAGGCAGGTCTGCACCCGCTCATTCCGCCGATTGCTTGTTGCGCTCCGGGCCTGCGGAAGTGGGTGGTAATTCACGCCTTCCGGCGGATGTCACGAGGGTCGAGTTCCGAAGCGGATCAGCCTCTGCGAAGAAGTAGGTCAGCGCGCGTATCGCTGCTGGTAGAGACTCTGCTGAGCGCCCGTACGGTGTCCGGGCGGCGGCTTTGTCGTTCCGTCAGCACCGCTCGCTGGCCGGTTCGATCAGCGCGGTATGCGGTATGTGAGTGCGTTGCACGGCAGCGGCCCCGCCCGATGGCCATAGGCGGGACCGTGCTCGTCAGTCACTCGATGAACGACAAGCGACTTCGAGGGGTGGCAAGTGCGGCCCGCTGCCGTGGGTTGTCGGCGACCCGTAGCAGGGGGAGGAAGGCGTTGGTGACCCTGATCGGCCCGTAAACATTGGTGTTGTACACGGAGTGAACCTCCTCGACCGTTGCCTCCGCGGGTGCCATGATGGCGCCCGCGGCGCCCGCATTGTTGACGAGTACGTCCAGCCGGTCGGTGTGCTGGCGGACGAGGTTTACAGCGTCGGCCACGGACCGGTCCGAGGTCACGTCGAGC
Source organism: Nocardia sp. NPDC050793 (assembly GCF_040654065.1). Lineage (NCBI taxonomy): Bacteria > Bacillati > Actinomycetota > Actinomycetes > Mycobacteriales > Nocardiaceae > Nocardia > Nocardia sp. NPDC050793. Next base: position 420,843 of record NZ_JBFAHG010000004.1, on the reverse strand, counting down.
GGGATCATGGTTACGTCGACGCCGCGGGCGGTCAGCTGGTCGGCGGCAGTTTGTCCTCGTCCACGGTCACGTGAGCCGAGAAAGATTGTCCAGCCTTGTTCTCCGAGGCGGCAGGCGGTCTCCAGGCCGAGTCCTTTGTTACCGCCGGTGATCAGCGCCGAGGTTGGTTGCGGGGCCGTGGTCATGTGGTTTCTCCTATGTGGTGGTCCCGGCATCGTCACAGCGAGGTGCGCGACCGGTTCGGATTGCTCATGGCGATCAGGAAGCTGGGTCACGCGAAGGGCTCGATGCCGAAACGGCCCCAGGCGACGAAGACGGCCATGGCCAGGTAGAGCACCTCGGCGACGGCCGTAGTCCACAAACCGCGCCGGATCCGCACGATGATCGCCCCGGCGAAAAGCAAGGCCGTGCCGGACGCCGCCACCGGCACCAGGATCGGCGCGATGCCGAGCACGGCGGGCAGGATCAGCCCCACCGCGCCCAAGAGGTCCACGACCCCAAGCGCTTTCAGGGCGGCCGGGCTGAAATCCTCGGCCCACGAGGCGTATTCACCGGCGGTCAGAATCTTCTCTTTCGGGATCACCAGCTTGGCGCTGCTGGCCAGGAGCACGGCCGCCAGCACTCCGGCGACGATCCACAGAGCGACGTTCATGATTCACTACCTCCAAATACTCATGTCGGAACGGCTTCCTGCTTCTCTGACGGGTGACGGCGAGGAAACCAGACACATGAACGGAAACGAACTGCTCGCGAAGCACTTCGAAGAACATCGGAGCCACCTGCGGGCGGTGGCCTACCGGATGCTGGGGTCGCTCAGCGAGGCCGACGACGCCGTCCAGGTGACCTGGCTCAAGGCCGCCGGGGCCGACACCGGCGGCGTCGCGAACCTGGCCGGCTGGCTGACGACCGTGGTGAGCCGGGTCTGCCTGGACATGCTCAGGTCCCGCGAGTCGCGTCGCGAGGACTTCCTCGACGAACACGGCGCAGGCCCCGGCGCGCGGCTTCGAACCGATCCCGAGGAGGAGGCCCTGCTGGCGGACTCCGTCGGCCTGGCGCTGCTCGTGGTGCTGGACAAGCTATCGCCGACCGAACGTATCGCTTTCGTCCTGCACGACCTGTTCGCCGTAGCGTTCGCCGACATCGCCCCGATCCTTGACCGCACCCCCGAGACGACCCAGCGGATCGCCAGCCGGGCGCGGCAGCGGGTGCGAGGGAACTCCGGATCGGCCAGCGACGACCGGATGCGGCGATACCGAGCGGTCGAGGCATTCCTGCGGGCCGCGCAGAACGGCGAGTTCGAGGCGCTGCTGGCGCTGCTCGACCCGGACGTGACCTATCGTCCGGACGAGGCCGCACGCCTGCTGGGAGCAGGGACCGACCTCGACGGTGGCCGAGTCCTCGCCGAAGCGTTCTGCGGAAAGGCGCAGCCTGCCCGCGCGATCCTGCTCGACGGTGAACCGGCCATGGTGCTTGCCCCGCACGGCACACTGATGCTGGTCATGACCTTCCGATTCGCGGGCGAGCGCATCACCGAGATCAACGCGGTTGCGGACGACGACCGATTGTCGAGAATCGAATTCACGTTGCCATAGCGCGAGCCCGAACCTGCCGCGAGTGGTCACTGTCCGACGCCGAGGTCAACACGGCGGACAGGCCACCCTTATACAGCGGTTCGACGAGGTCACTCAATTCGGCATGAGCGCGCACTCGAGCTCACTAGAGCCAGCTGTGCGAAGTGGCAGTGGATGCGGGACCGGCCGCGGTTGGACCGGTGGATGCAGCGCAGAGGTTATTCGGTTCCGGAACGCGAGTCGGGGGGTGAGCAGGGTGTTTGACGTGCAAATATTCGACGCCACCGTGGTCAAGTTCCGAAGCCGAATAGCCTCTGGCGGTGAGCACTGCGGCCGGCACCACCGCCGAACATCCTGAAATGCCGATTACCGCGTCCTCTACGGCTGCTGGCCGTACCGCCGCCAGACCGTAGCTTCGGAAAGTTATGCCCGGCTCGCACCGCGACAGCGGTAACCACCGTTACGCCGATCGGCCCTGACGGCCCATGCCAGTGCAGCGCAGAGGCCGCCGAGCATTATGACTCCAGCCAGCAAGATTCCCACGCCGACAATGGCGGTAGCGAGCGCAGGAGTGCCGAAGCCGAAGTAAACGGCCAACGGACTCGACAGCATTGCGCCGATGAAGCCCCCGATCAGGGCCACGACGAGGACAGGCCGGTCTTTCATGAATCCGACTCTAGCCTTCGAGCAGTCGATCGCTCCGTCCAAGACACCAGCATCACAGACATCCGCACATGCCGCATACGTCGGTCGGCATTTAGCTCATCGGTATGCCAGGGCAGACCCTTTCCAGCCACGCCCGCACGGCAACCCGGTGGGGCCGCAAGCCATTAGTGAGCCACACCGAAACCAGACCGGAGGGCAGCCGCTGAGGGAGCCTCCCACCAGGTACCTGGACTCGATCCTGAACGGGATCCGGTTCGATTCGGTCATGAGCGACGCCTTGAAGAATATCGGGCCGAGACCCGCGACGCCGCTGCTCGCGACGTCGCAGATGCGCCTACCCCCGGCTATCACTTGCCCAGGCGCGGAACAGCATGAGCGCCTCGGTCAGGTTTCCCGGACCGCACGCGAGATGGAATGCCCGCTCGTCGGTCCATGCGTGTACCCAGTCGTGCTCACCCCGATCGACCTGCTTCCGGCGAAACTCCCGGTGCGCCAGCGCCGTTTCCGCGAGATCGATCGTGACGGTCCAGCCCGGGTTGTCGAGTGTCCCGATCCGAACACCCCATCCATGTTCCCAGTCGCCATCGCACTGCGCGCTGTACCAGCTCTGCAACCAGTCAAGGACGTGTTCATGCTCGGACATGGATACCGATGCTAGGCACAGGGTACGGGCTGTGGGTTGTGGCCAGGGCTTCTCCGGAGCAAGTCGGCCCCAGGTCCAGCTACCGCTGCGATGCCAATCTGCTGCGACGAAAGACGTGTAGGAACGAAGTCCGTCCGCCCCTGGCAATTGGTGCTGGCCGTGTTGTGCGGCACGGTGTGGATAGGCAGTTGGCTTCTGGTGTCGGTTCCAGGTGAATCAAGGGTTGGTTCGTCCACCCGGACGAGGAGTAGGGCGTCGCTTCGGCAAGAATCAGGTGGTGGACAAGGGCACGCTTCCGAATGAGTGGACCCTCGAGGAGGTGCGGCGACGAGCGCAGGACAGCACTGTGGAGTTGTTGGATCCCAGCACCCCGGTATTCCTGGCGCCACTCGAACCCAGCCAAGGAGTCTCCTTGAAAGTCGATCTGATTATCGGCTTCACCGGTCTGTGCCTCGCGCGCTGCGTCGATGACGGCGAGTGGTACATGGGCGATCGGGGCGAACCAGGGGAGCCGATCTTCTGCTGGTCCAGCTACGGCGCGGATCTCGGCACGGCGATTGACGGCCTGTAGGACAACGCCCAAGCACTAGCCGGAACGACAGAACCGCGTCAGCTAAGCCGTTCCCCGCCCACCGGCGTACTAAGGAATGCGCTGGACTGTCGCATACCGCGCTGACCGAACCGGCCAAGTTCGGCGCCAGCGAAACGACTGAGCCCCCATCCAGACAGAGGATGTGGGCTCAGCGGAGTCTCTACCAGCAGCGGTCTACTTCTTCCGAAAACCTATACGTTGAAGCGGAATTCGACCACGTCGCCGTCGGTCATGATGTAGTCCTTGCCTTCCATGCGCACCTTGCCCGCGGCCTTGGCGGCGGCCATGGACCCCGCCTCGACCAAGTCGTCGAAGGCGACGATCTCGGCTTTGATGAAGCCGCGTTCGAAGTCCGTGTGGATGACGCCGGCCGCCTTGGGGGCGGTGTCGCCCTGGTGGATGGTCCAGGCGCGGGATTCCTTGGGGCCTGCGGTGAGGTAGGTCTGCAGGCCGAGGGTGTGGAAGCCGGCGCGGGCGAGGGCGCGCAGGCCGGGTTCGGTCTGGCCGATGGATTCGAGGAGTTCCATCGCGGATTCGGTGTCGAGCTCGAGGAGTTCGGCTTCGACCTTGGCGTCGAGGAAGACGGCGTCGGCGGGGGCGACGGAGGCCTTCAGTTCGGCGACCTTGGCCTCGTCGGTGAGGACGGACTCGTCGGCGTTGAAGACGTAGAGGAAGGGCTTGATGGTGAGCAGCGAAAGTTCTTTCAGCAGTTCGGTGTCCACCTGATCCTGCGCGGCGAAGAGGGTCTTGCCGCCGTTGAGGATCTCCTGGGCCATCTTGGCGGCGTCGGCGACCGGCTTGCGGTCCTTCTTGACCTTGGCTTCCTTGTCCAGCCGCACGACCGCCTTCTCCAGGGTCTGCAGGTCGGCGAGGATGAGCTCGGTCTCGATGACCTCGATGTCGGCGGAGGGGTCGACGCGGCCGTCGACGTGCACCACGTCGTCGTCGGCGAACACGCGCACCACCTGGCAGATGGCGTCGGCCTCGCGGATGTTGGCGAGGAACTTGTTGCCGAGGCCCGCGCCCTCGGAGGCGCCCTTCACGATGCCCGCGATGTCGACGAAGGACACGGTGGCGGGCACGATGCGCTCGGAACCGAAGATCTCGGACAGCTGGCCCAGCCGCGGATCGGGCAGCGGAACCACGCCGACGTTCGGCTCGATGGTCGCGAACGGGTAGTTCGCGGCCAGCACGTCGTTCTTGGTCAGCGCGTTGAAAAGCGTCGACTTTCCGACGTTGGGCAGGCCGACGATTCCGAGGGTGAGACTCACGAGGTAGAGAGTCTACGCGTCGCGGACCAGCGCCCTGCTCGCGCCTGCCGCATCGTTGCGGCGGCCGTCGGACGGTTGCGCCCGCCGCGTGCTACAGAGCGCGAGCCAGCGTTCGCGCAAGGCTACGGGCCAGTTCGTCCGACGCGGCGGCCGCCTCGGGTCCAGCCTCGTAGTACCGCAGGAACGCCTGATGGAAGCAGGTGCCGTCGAGTAACGCCGCGACCGTCGCCACTTCGACGGTGTCGCCCACTCGACCCAGCCCTTGCTCTGCATGCAGGTATGCCGCGATGCCCTCGATTGCCTTCCCTGGACCCGCGCCGTGCCTGCTCATCGCGTCCCGATGCGCCGCCATCCGCTGCGGCTACGCGAGCGAGTCCCCACGAATCTCCCTCTTGACAGGTTAGTAAGTACTCACTCAATATGAGTGAGTAAATACTCACCAACCACAAAGGGGCCAGATATGCGACTCACCATCTTCGGGGCCAGCGGAGGCACCGGCGGACGCCTCGTCCACCAAGCACTGGCACGCGGACATCAGGTCACGGCGGTGGTTCGCGCGGCGCACGACCTTCCGGACCACCCCGAGCTGCGCGTGGTTACGGCAGATGTGATGAACCCCGGCGATATCGAGGCGGCTATCCGAGGCGCGGACGTCGTACTCGACTCGATCGGATCGCGTGACACCGGACCGACCACGATTTCCACCGATGCCGCGCTCTCCATCGCGAAGGCCATGGAGACGACGGAGGTCCAACGCCTGATCCTGGTCAGCAACAGCGCGCGGATCGCCGGACCGGGCGACGACTGGTTCACCCGATTCGTGGTGAAACCGCTCATCCTGCGCCGACTGCTGCGGCACAGCCTCGCGGACATGGCCGCGGCCGAGCAGGTGGTGCGCGATACCGACCTGGATTGGACCATCGTCCGCGCGCCTCAGCTGACCGACAAGACCGGCAAGGGTTCGTATCGGACCGCGCTGGACCGCAACGTCACCTTCGGCATCAGGATCAGTCGCGACGATCTGGCCTCGTGCATGCTCGATCTGGCCGCCGATCCGCGGACGATCCACCGGCACGTCAACGTCGCGAGCTGACGGGCACGCGTCGGCCCGGCACGGGCGGTGCGGCCGTCCGATCAGGGGCAGCGAGCAGGATGTCGGCCGCACATTTCCGGCGCGGCCGACAGGTGATCAGCGATTAGATCAGGGAAGCAGCACGACTTTGCCGAGATTCCCGCGGCTTTCGATCAACGCATGCGCCTCCGCCGCGTCCTCCAACGCGAACTCCCCGTGCACGACGGGCCGCACCTGCCCGGACGCGAAGTACTGCCACAGCTCCTGCCGCCAGTGCTCGTACACCTCGGGTGTCTCCCGCGCGACCCGGGCCATCTGGAACCCGATCACCGACTTGGCGCCCGCCAGCAGGTCGTAGGCCTGGATGGTGCCGCCGCCGGAGCTGTAGGCGACGAGACGTCCGCCGGGCGCGAGGGCGGCGAGAGCGGGACCGAGCAGCTCGCCGCCGACGGCGTCGAGGACGTAGTCGACGGGCTCGCCCCACGACTGGCCGTAGACGACCACGTCGTCGACGCCGAGTTCGCGAAGGAACTCGCCCTTGGCCGCGTCGGAGACGGCGGCGACCACGCGCTTGGCTCCGCGCACCCGCGCCAGCTGGACGGCCAGGTGCCCTATACCGCTCGCCGCGGCGGTGACCAGCGCGGACTCACCGGACGCGGGCTTCGCGGCGTCCAGCGCACCCAGCGCGACGAGACCGCTGCGTACCAGCGCGACCGCGTCGACGGCGGAGGCGCCGTCGGGAACGGGCGACGCCATCTCCTGGCGCAGCAGGGCGTACTCGGCGTAGCCGTGGCCGAAGCACAGACCGGTGACGCGGTAGCCGGGTGCGAAGGCGGTGACGCCCTCACCCACAGCGATCACTTCGCCCGCGATCTCCCCGCCCAGCGGGATGGGCTCGCGCTGTTCGCGCACCTTCCGCACCACCGGCAGGGTCACGCCGATCGCGTGCACCTTCACCAGCAGTTCGCCGGGCCCGGGTGCCGGTGTCTCGGCCGATTCCAGCTCGAGCACCTCGGGACCACCACTGCGCTCGTATCGGATTCGACGCATGACACCTCCACTCCTGATCTGAAGGCGTAACGGTAACCGGGCAGCAACCCGAACTCACATACTCCAGACCGCCCGTGTGCGCGATCTCACCGCACCTGGAACCGCGGCGTGTGCCACGTTCGCGCGCACCGAGATCGGTTGGGCGGATGACCCGCGCGGGCGTACCGTGACCCGTATGGAGCCGACCACGGAGGTGGTGACGGCCCGACCGGCGCCCGCGCTGGCGGCATTCATCGATCACTACCTCGGCTATCGGATGACGGGATATGAGCCCGGCCTGCACCGCGGCATGCCGTCGCGCCATCTGACGTTCATCGTCGCCATCGGCCCGACCATCGATGTGGTGGCGCAGACCGACCCGGCCCAGCGTCCGCGCGACTACCGCTGCGTCCTCAGCGGATTGCAGGCGAGTTCGGCCGCCATCGCGCACACCGGAAATCAAGAGGGCGTTGCCATCGCACTCACACCCCTCGGCTGCCGGACGCTGTTCGGGTTGCCCGCCGCCGAGATCTGGAACACCTCGCTCGAATGCTCCGAACTCGCGGGCCCGACCGGCGACGAGCTGTGGGAGCGTCTGCAAGGCGAGGCGCCCTGGGCGCGGCGATTCGCCGTCTGCGACGAGATCCTCACCCGCATGGCCTGCCCCGACCGGCTCGTCACCCCCGAACTCACCTGGGCTTGGCGCGCCGTCGTCGCCAGCGGCGGCACCGCGAGCGTCGGTCCGCTGGCCGATCGCATCGGCTGGTCCCGCCAGCATCTGACCCGCAAGTTCGGCGCGGAGTTCGGTCTGAGCCCGAAGCTCGCCGCCCGCATCACCCGATTCGAGCGAGCCAGGCAAATGCTCGAGCACACGCCCTCGTTCGTCTCCATCGCCCAGGTCGCCGCCACCTGCGGGTATTACGACCAGGCGCATTTGAATCGCGACTTCCTCGACCTCGGTGGGTGCAGCCCGACCCGCTGGCTGGCCGAGGAGATTCCATCCGTCCAAGACGAGCCGGGGGTCGGCGGATGAGGCTGGAACCATGACGAATCCCACGACAGCGGACACCACCACCCGCACCGCGATCTGGCCCTGCCTCGCCTTCCGCGACGCCAGGGCGATGACCGATTTCCTGGTGAACGCCTTCGGCTTCCAGGTCTCGGCCAGCTACGCCCGCGAGGACGAACCGTCGATCGTCGAGCACGGCGAACTGCGCTGGCCGCTCGGCGGCGGCATCATGTTCGGCAGCGCGGGCAAGGACGACACCCCGTTCGGTCAGCGCAAGCCAGGCACCGACTCGATCTACGTCGTCTGCGACAAGCCCGACGATCTCTTCGAGCGGGCCACCGCGGCGGGCGCCGAAGTGGTCCGCGGCCTGCGCGACGAGGACTACGGCTCGCGCGGCTTCACCGTCCGCGATCCCGAGGGCAACCTCTGGAGCTTCGGCACCTACTGGGGCGAATAGCGCTACCGTCCGCCGAAGCCCGACATCGCGATACCGCGCAGGAAGGCGCGCTGACCGATCGCGTAGACGGCGAGCAGGGGCAGCAGGATGACGACGGCGGCCGCCATCAGCAGCGGCCACTGCGAGTAGTACTGCCCCTGCAAGCGGACCAGCCCGAGCGTGACCGTCGCCAGCTCGTTGCGCTGGATCATGACCAGCGGCCAGAGGAAGTCGTTCCACACGGTGATCCAGGTGAGCACCGCGAGCACCACGAGCGCCGGGCGGGTGTGCGGGAGCAGCACGCGCCAGTACACCTGCCAGGTGGAACAACCGTCGAGAATGGCCGCCTCCTCCAATTCCATTGGCAGCGTGCGGAAGAACTGACGCATCAGATAGGTGCCGAAGGCGCTGCCGAACAGACCGGGCACGATCATCGACCACGCGGTGTCCACCCAGCCGAAGGCCCGCATGAGCAGGAACTGCGGGATGACCGTGACGGTGAGCGGCACCATCAGCGTCGCCAAGTAGGCGAGGAACAACGCCTCGCGACCGCGAAAACGCAAGCGCGCGAACGCATATCCGGCCAGCGAACAGAAGAACACCTGCCCCGCGGTCACACACACGGCGTAGACGGTGGTGTTGAGCAGCATGCGACTCATCGGCAACAGCTCGAACACCCGGCCGAAGTTCGACCACTGTGGATCCTCCGGTAGCAAGGTCGGTTCGGTGATCTCGCCGTCGCGCTTCAGCGAACCCGACAGCGCCCACAGAATCGGCGCCAGCGCGCACCACGCGACGCCGACCAGCGCGGCATAGATGCCGCTGCCCCGCACCAGCCTGCGCACGACGGCCCGTTGGGCGCGGCTGTGCGACGCACCACCGGCACGCGCACCCGCCGCATTCACGCCTGCAACGGCATCACTCTCGCCCCCTTGCGCCTCACCACCGAGACGCGCGCCCGTCGCATTCACGCCCGCATCGGCACCACCCACCCCTACCTTCTCAGCGCTCCCCGCCGCACGGTTCTCCCGAGCACTCGCGGGCGTGCCACCGCTCGCGCCGCGACCACGACCGCCTGGCAGCACCCGCCGAATTCCCCTGAACACCTTCACAACTCCGTCTCCGCACGCCGAGACAGACGTAACTGAAGAACCGTCAGCGCCAACAGGATCGCGAAGATCACCCAGGCCAGCGCGGAGGCGTAACCCACCTCGTAGAACCCGAACGCGTGCTGGAACAGCATGATCCCGAGTAGATACGTGCCGGTCTCAGGTCCGCCGTTACCGCCGGTCAGCGCGTATGCCTGATCGAAGGCCTGCACCGAGTTGATGACGGTGATCACGAACACGAACGACAGCGGCCCGCGGATCAGCGGCAATGTCACCGAACGGAATCGGCGCACGGCGCCCGCACCGTCGATCTTCGCCGCCTCGTACAGCGTCTCCGGCACGCCCTGCATGGCGGCGAGCAGGATGACGGTGGCGAAAGGCACGCTCTTCCACACGGTCACGATGCTGAGCGAGACCAGCGCCCAGTCCGGGTCGGTGAGCCACGGCACCGGGCCGGCGCCGAACCATCCGAGCACGAGGTTCAGCAACCCATCGTCGGTGGTGAAGATGAACCGCCACACCACCGCCATCGCCACCGTCGAAGCCACCAGCGGCAAGAACGCCAAGGTGCGAAACATCCCGATACCAGCCAACTTTCGATTCAACACGGCCGCGACGACCAAGCCGATCGCGACGGTCGGCAGCAAGGTCAGCACGGTGAACACCGCGGTATTGCGCATCGCTATCGGAAACAGCGGATCGGAACCGAACAGCCGCCGATAGTTCGCCGTTCCGACGAACCGCGGCGGGCTGAACAGATCCCACGAGTGGAAGCTGAGATACAACGAGAAGGCCAGCGGGAAGAGCAGGAAGACCAGTACCGCGGCGAGATTCGGCGCGACGAACAACCATCCGGCCCGCTCGCGCCTGCGCGCGAGCCGACCGCGACGCGCTCGGTGCACCGTCTTGTGCGGCGGGGTCGCCACCGCCTCGCCGAGCACCGCGTCGTCGACGGAGGTACTCATCGCGCCGCCAGCAACGCGTCGACGTCGCCTGCGAGCCGTCCGCTCACCGACTGCGCGGTCGCCGCACCGCGCAGCACCCGGTTCCCGCCCCGTTCGAGCAGCGCCGACACCTTGCCCCACACCGGCGTCACCGGCAGCGGACGCGAACTGTCCGGACCTTCGGTCATCACCTCCAGATTCCGGATCTCGCGGTGCGCCGCCGCGAATCCCGGTGTGGCCATGGCGGATTTCAGCACCGGCACGAACAGTCCGGAGGCGGCGACGATCGCCTGCCCGACCGGTCCGGTCGCGAATTTCACGAATTCCCAGGCCTGTTCGATGCGCGGACTGTCGGCGGCGATGGACAGGCCGGTGCAGCCGACGTCGGTGATCGCTCCCGGTCCGCCGTGCGGACCGACCGGAAGCACGGTCAGGTCGATGGGAACGCCTTCGTTGCCCGCGAATTCGGAGTACAGCCAGTGCCCGCCGAGCGCCATCGCCGCGCGCCCGCGCCGGAACAGATCCGGGGACGAAACCGATTGCTGGTCGGCGACTCTCGGCGCGACCCGATGCCGCACCGCGAGATCGGCGTAGAACTGGAACCCCTCCGCGAAACGGGGGTCACCGAGGTTGGTGCGGGTCGGATTCACCGAGGGCGTGAACCATTCCGCGCCGTTGTTCATTCCGAAGCAGGCGGCCGAGAAGTAGGGCACCCAGGCGTCGGCGAAACCCCACTGCCTGGTGCCGCCGTCGGCGTCACGGCGGGTGAGCGTGCGGGCAGCGTCCAGGAATTCGTCGAAACTCCACGCGTCGCGCCATCGAACCGGCGGCGTCAGCCCCGTTTCGGCGAACAGTGCGCGGTTGTAATAGAGGAAGACGCCGGACCACTGCTCCGGCAGTGCGTATTGGCCGCCGCCGTAGCTGAAAGTGTCGTACAGCGTGGGGAAGCTGTCGCGCCGCAGCGCGGCGGCGTACTCCGGTTCCCGATCGAGCAGCGTGCGCAGATCGAGCAGAACGCCACGCTCGGCGAGTCCCGCGTAGAGCAGTTCCCATGCCATCAGCACGTCGGGGCATTTGCCGCCCGCGCAGTAGGTGAGCATCTGCTGCAACGGGTCAGGGCCCGACATGATGGTGCGCACCGGAATGTCGGGATGCCGTTTCCGGAACTCGTCGATGATCCGCAACCGGACCCGCGCCTCTTCGGGGCGGGCCTGGAAGAAGAACGTCAGCGCGTCGTCGCCGGAGCCGCACGCGTTCGCCAGCAACGGGGCGGCGAGCGCCGAGCCGAGCAGGGTGCGCCTGCGAATTCCGCGCGGCGCGTCCTCGACCTTCGGCCGTTCCAGAGGGCGCGCGGCCGAACACGGCTTGGGCGAACGCGGGGTCGGATCCAGCACAGCCCTCCTCGGGCGGACATGGAGTGTGACGAACAGCACCGCAGCATACGTCCGGCTATGACCGAGGTGGCATCCGACACACGAACAATATTTAACGGTCGTCCATCGATGGCCGGAATCCGCGCAGCAGCGATCGGGCATCCGCTACGTTGTCTCGTGTTTCAGCAAGATCTCGCACGTCGAGATCCTGCGCGTTTCACAGGAGAGTAGGCAGATGGCGACAATCGAATATCTGCGGACCGACCCCGACCTGCCGCCCGTCGGCGTGGTGGACAGGTCCCCGATCACCCCGGCCAAGAAGGCTGTCTTCGCCGGAATCGCGATACTCGGCGCGGTCGCCTGGGCCATCCTCGCCATCGCGCGCGGCGAGAACGTCAACGCGGTGTGGATCGTCATCGCGGCGGTGTGTACCTACCTCATCGCCTACCGCTTCTACGCACGATTCATCGAGTGGAAGGTCACCAAGCCGCGCGACGACGTCGCGACGCCCGCCGAAATCCTGGAGAACGGCAAGGATTTCATGCCGATGGACCGGCGGGTGCTCTACGGGCACCACTTCGCCGCCATCGCGGGCGCTGGTCCGCTGGTCGGTCCGGTGCTCGCCGCGCAGATGGGCTATCTGCCCGGCACCATCTGGATCGTGGTCGGCGTCTGCGTGGCCGGAGCGGTGCAGGACTATCTGGTGCTGTGGGCATCCACCAAGCGGCGCGGCCGCAGCCTCGGCCAGATGGCGCGTGACGAGCTCGGCGTGGTCGGCGGGATCGCCGCCATCGTGGCGATTCTCGTGATCATGATGATCCTGCTCGCGGTGCTCGCGCTGGTCGTGGTGAACGCGCTCGGCGAGAGCCCGTGGGGCGTGTTCTCCATCGCGATGACCATCCCCATCGCCCTGTTCATGGGCGTCTACCTGCGGTTCCTGCGTCCCGGCAAGGTCGGCGAGGTGTCCGCGATCGGCATCGCGCTGCTGCTGCTCGCCATCGTCTCCGGCGGCTGGGTGTCCGAAACCGAATGGGGCGCCGACTGGTTCACGCTCTCGCGGACCACCATCGCCTGGCTGCTGATCGCCTACGGCTTCCTGGCCTCGGTGCTGCCGGTCTGGCTGCTGCTCGCCCCGCGCGACTACCTGTCCACGTTCATGAAGATCGGCACCATCGGCCTGCTCGCGGTCGGCATCCTGATCACCATGCCGGTGCTGAAGGCGCCCGCGATCTCCGATTTCGCCTCCACCGGCACCGGTCCGGCCTTCGCGGGCAGCCTGTTCCCGTTCCTGTTCATCACCATCGCCTGCGGCGCGCTCTCCGGTTTCCACGCGCTCGTCTCCTCCGGCACCACACCCAAGCTGCTGGAGAAGGAATCGCACGCGCGGATGATCGGCTACGGCGGCATGCTGATGGAGTCGTTCGTCGCCGTGATGGCCATCATCACCGCCTCGATCATCGACCAGCACCTGTACTTCGGTATGAACGCGCCGCTCGGCCTGACCGGTGGCACCCCGGAAAAGGCTGCCGCGTACACGAATTCGCTCGGCCTGGCCGGTCCGCCCGCCACACCGGAGACCTTCGCGGGCGCCGCAGCGGACGTCGGCGAGAAGACCATCATCTCGCGCACCGGCGGCGCGCCCACGCTGGCGGTCGGCATCTCCGAGGTGTTCCACCAGTTCCTCGGCGGCGAGAGCATGAAGTCGTTCTGGTACCACTTCGCGATCATGTTCGAGGCGCTGTTCATCCTGACCACGATCGATGCGGGCACCCGCGTCGCACGGTTCATGACCTCGGACGCGCTGGGCAACTTCGGCGGCCCGCTGGGCAAGTTCAAGGATCCGTCCTGGCGGGTCGGTGCGTGGCTGTGTTCGTTCGTCGTGGTCGCGGCGTGGGGTTCCATCCTGCTGATGGGCGTCACCGATCCGCTCGGCGGCATCAACGCGCTCTACCCGCTGTTCGGCATCGCCAACCAGCTGCTCGCCGCCGTCGCGCTGACCGTCGTGATGACCATCATCGTGAAGAAGGGCCTGGCGAAGTGGGCCTGGATTCCGGGTATTCCGCTGGCCTGGGACCTGCTGGTGACGATGACCGCGTCCTGGCAGAAGATCTTCTCCGCCGACCCGAAGGTGGGTTACTGGAAGCAGCACAGCCTCTGCCAGCAGGCGCAGGAGGCGGGCAAACTGTGCCTGACGGCGAAGACACCGGAGGACGTGGACACCGTCATCCGCAACACCTTCATCCAGGGCACGCTCTCGATTGTGTTCGCGGTGCTGGTATTGGTCGTCGCGGTGGTCGGCGCAGTGGTGTGCCTGCGCGCCTGGCGCTCCGGCGGCGGTGCGACGACCGAGTCGCCGGAAGAGCCGTCGAAGATCTTCGCGCCGAGCGGGTTCCTCGCCACCCCGACGGAGAAGGCCGTGCAGAAGGAGTGGGACGAGCTGATCGCGACGGGCAAGGTCCGCGCACCCGGCGCGGCCCACGCGCAGGGCGCAGCCAAGGCGGAAGCGCCCGCGTAATGGGCGAATCGCTCGCGCCGCGGGAGGGCAGGTCAGCGCGACCGGCCCTCCCGCGGCGTGCGCTCGACGCGGTGCGCGCGGTCGTCTGGTGGTTCGACTCGATCCTCGGCGGCCAGGACTACCAGCGGTACGTCGCGCACCTCCGGCGCAACCACCCGGACCGGCCGATCCCCACCGAGCGCCAGTACTGGCGCGACCGCCACGCCGAAGCCGACCGCAGCCCCACCAACCGCTGCTGCTGACCTCACCCACTCGCCACAGACCGTTCACACGCCACACATAGGCACCGGCTTTGTGAGGCGTATGGAAGGTGTGTGGGAACCCGCGTCGCCCCTGGGCGCTCCGGCCGTTGCCCTCCATTACCGGCGTCTCGCGGGTGGGTACCGGATGTGGTGGCCGTGCTTCCGAGGGTGCGGCGACGGCGGGCGCACCATGGCCGGGATGGTGGCCGATTTCCGCTAGCACGGTGCGGCGGGAGCTGACATTGTGGATTGCGTGACGATCACGGCGTTGAATTTCGAGCAGTGCTATCGGGCGGTGTCGACGCGCGACTCGCGCTTCGACGGACAGTTCTTCACGGCGGTGCGTACCACCGGAATCTATTGCCGCCCTTCGTGTCCGGCGATCACGCCGAAGCGGGCGAATGTCAGCTTCCTGCCGACGGCGGCCGCCGCGCAGCACGCGGGATACCGGGCATGCCGCCGCTGCCTGCCGGACGCGGCGCCCGGCTCGCCGCTGTGGAACACCAGGGCCGATCTGGCCGCCAGGGCCATGCGGCTGATCGGCGACGGCGTCATCGAACGGGGCGGGGTGCCCGCGCTGGCCGCCACGCTCGGCTACTCCCAGCGTCAGCTCACCCGGGTGCTCACCACCGAACTCGGGGCCGGGCCGCTGGCGCTGGCCAGGGCGCACCGCGCGCACACCGCCCGGCTGCTCATCCAGACCACCGCGATGCCGATGTCGGATATCGCGTTCGCGGCGGGTTTCGCCAGCATCCGCCAGTTCAACGACACGGTGCGCGAGGTGTTCGCGGTCAGCCCGACGACCATGCGGACCGAGGCGCAACGCGCCCGCAAGGACCCGGCGCAGACCGCGCCGACGGTGAACGGCACACTCTCGCTCCGGCTTCCGTTCCGGGAGCCGCTGGACCACGCCTGGCTGGAGTGGTTCCTCTCCTCGCACGTGGCGCCCGGCATGGAGCTCTGGGAAGACCACACCTACACCAGGAACCTGCGCACGCCGCACGGGCACGCGACGGCTCGGCTGAGCTTCCGCGGCGATCACGTGCGCGCGGAACTGGCGCTGCACGACATGCGTGATCTCGCGCCGACGGTCGCGCGGGTGCGTCACCTGCTCGACCTCGACGCCGATCCGGTCGGCATCGATGAGGTGCTCGGCGCGACGGCGCTCGACGGCAGCGCGACGTCGGCGAGGCGCGGGTCCGCCGCCGACGCCTTCGACATCGAGGACGCGCGCCGGGTGCGTACCGCGACCCTGCCCGATGTGGGCAGCGCGCCCGCCACCGTCGGGGCGGGTATGCCGCACACCGGCGCCGACCGGGTGGTGTTCACCCCCGGCATTCGAGTGCTCGGTTGCCTGGACGGCCCGGAACTGTTGCTGCGCACCATGATCGGGCAGCAGATCTCGGTGTCGGCCGCAGCCACCCACACGGCCCGGTTGGTGGAGGCACTCGGCGAAACGGT
The DNA here is from genome assembly GCF_040654065.1 of Nocardia sp. NPDC050793. Taxonomy (NCBI): domain Bacteria; kingdom Bacillati; phylum Actinomycetota; class Actinomycetes; order Mycobacteriales; family Nocardiaceae; genus Nocardia; species Nocardia sp. NPDC050793. The sequence continues at coordinate 404,910 of NZ_JBFAHG010000004.1, read as the reverse complement.
CGAGGGGCCGGTACCGCGGCTATTCCCGACGCCGGACGTCATCGCCGAGCGAGGGGCCGAAGTGCTGACCGGTCCGGCGCGGCGCATCCGCTCGATCGTCGGCGCGGCGGCCGCGCTCGCGGCGGGCGATCTGCAACTGCACGCCGGTCGCACCGCGCCCGACCTGCGCCGCGATCTGCTGGCACTGGACGGCGTCGGGCCGTGGACCGCCGACTACGTGACCATGCGCCTCCTGGCCGATCCCGATATCTTGCTCGACACCGACCTAGTCGTCCGGCAGGGCGCGGATCTGCTCGGCATCGACCTGAGTGATACCGCGCGCTGGGCGCCTTGGCGGTCCTATCTCTCCATGCACCTGTGGAAAACCGCGCTGAGCAGGCGCGCCGCCGCACCCAAGCGACCGGCCCGCTCGGCACGCAAGACCGACTGACCCACCCTGCCGCACCATCGAAAGCGAGCACACCATGAGCATCGAATCGACCCGCGCCGCCGACTTCAGCGTCGTCGACACACCCATTGGCCCGTTCACGGCGATCGCCGACGACGAGGGCGCGGTGCTGGCCTCCGGCTGGACCTCCGACGCGGAGAACCTGCGCCTGCTGATCCACCCGACGCTGCGTCCGGCCGTACTGCGCCAACGGGATTCGCTCGGCGCCGTCTCGGAAGCCATCCTCGCCTATCACCGCGGCGACGTGCACGCCATCGACGACGTTCCGGTGCGCCAGCGGTCAGGGGAATTCCTCATGCAGGCCTGGGACGTGCTGCGGAAGGTCCCCGCGGGCGATCCGGTGACCTACACCGAGTTCGCCGCCATCTCCGGACGACCGGAGGCGACCCGCGCCGCGGCCAACGCGTGCGCGCGCAATGCGGCCGCGCTGTTCGTGCCGTGCCACCGGGTGCTGCGGATCGGCGGGGCGCTCGGCGGATTCCGGTGGGGGCTGGACGTCAAGAGGTGGTTGCTCGATCACGAGGCGTGAGCTTTCGCCCGGCTCGAACGCGCCGGTCGCCCGATTGGGTGACCGGCGCGTTGTCGTTTACGAGGACGAAAGAGGTGGCGTTGCTCACCGCGCGCCGGACATACCGAGGTCTCCGCCGCGGCGGTTGCCGATCGGGGCGAAGACTCGGCCGAGCGCCCTTGACTAGAGTTCGACTCTAGTGACACTCTCACTAGAGTTAAACTCTAGTGAGAGGACGGCTCATGGCCGACAGAGTCTTCGACCGCAGGGACCGGCTGGTCCTGCTGCTGATCACCGTCGTGGAGCTGGTGGTGTTTCTCGACACCACCGTGCTGAACGTGGCGCTGCCCGCCATCGGCGCGGACCTCGGACTCGGCGAGGCCGGGCTCGGCTGGATCACCAACGCCTACCTGCTGGCGTTCGGCGGGTTCATGCTGCTGGGCGGGCGCGCCGCCGATCTGATCGGACCGCGTCGGGTGTTCACCGGCGGGTTGATCGTGTTCACCGTTGCGTCGGCGCTGGCAGGCTTCGCCGACTCCGCCGCGATGCTGATCGCGGCGCGCGCCCTTCAGGGCGTCGGGGCCGCTGTATTGATTCCGGCCCAATTAGCCCTGCTCACTGCGAGTTTCACCGCGCAGGCGGCCAGGAACCGGGCGTTCGGGGTGTGGAGCGCGATGGGCGCGGCGGGCGCGGCGATCGGCACCGCGGTGGGCGGGCCGCTCACCGACGCGTTCGGCTGGCCGTCGATCTTCCTGGTCAACGTGCCCGTCGGGCTCGTCGCGCTGGCCGGCGTCCGGCTGCTGCCGCGCGACTCCGCGCGTCCGTCCGAAGGGGTGCGCCGACTGGACATCCCCGGCGCGATCACCGGAACCACGGCGCTGCTGCTGATCGGCTACGCGATCGGGGCGCTCGGCTCTCCCGACACCCGCGCGGTCGCGGCCGGTCTGCTCGTGCTCGGGGTGGCGCTGCTCGCTGGCTTCGTGGCCGTCGAAGCGCGCAGCCCGCATCCGCTGATGCCGCTGCGGCTCTTCACGATTCGCCAGGTGAGCGGCTCGGCGGTGGTGAACGCCCTGGTCGGTGCGGCACACGTGCCGACCTTCGCGCTGCTGGCGCTGTATTTGCAGAACACCCAGGACTACAGCCCGACCCGCTCGGGTCTGGCGGTGCTCCCGGTCGCGGCGGTCAACATCCTCGCTTCCCGCACCCTCATCCCCTACCTCATGGACCGACTCGGCGCGGCGCGCGTGCTCGCGTTGGGCCTCGGCCTCCAAGCCTTGGCCATGGGCTGGTTCGCCCGCCTCCCCGCGCACGCCGACTACCCGATCGACATCCTCCCCGGCGCGATCCTGCTCGGCATCGGCCTCCCCGCCGCCTTCGTCGGCGTCACCGCACCGGCCGTGACCTCGGTCGACACCGCCGACACCGGCATCGCCGCCGGCATCGTCAACACCGCCCAACGCGTCGGCTCGGGCCTCGGCGTGACCGCCCTGCTCCTCCTCGCCGACCTGATCACCACCCGCGCCACCACAGCCCCGGACAGCGCCTATCGCACCGGGCTCGCCGCGGCATTCGCCACCGCCGCAGGCTTGGCCGCCCTCGGGGTGCTGCTCACCCTTACCTTGCGGCGGACGCGAAACGCGGTGTCCGACAGCGCGATCAACGACTCGTCGATGGGGGCATCACATGCCGGAAAGTCCTGATCAGCGCTGCGTAGTAGCGGTGTAGCAATTCCGTAGCGGTCAAGCAGCGGGTCGGCTAACCTGGAAGCATGTCCGCCCCCGCTGAACTGCCCGAGATCCCGCAGCGCGAACTCCGCAACAACGCCGGTCGTGTGCTGCGGGATGTCAGCGCCGGGCAGTCCTACACCATCACCGTGGATGGCACGCCGGTAGCGGACCTGATCCCGCACCGCCGGGTCACCCGCAGAACCGCGGTCCCCCGAAATGAGGTGCTCGCGGCCTTCGTCGGACTATCGCCCTCCACCCACGACTGGGCGACTGAATCGGCCGAGTTGGTGGACGACTCGATTTACGACCCGTACGACCGAGCGCGCCGGGTCGGAGAGTTCGCGGCGGACGAGAACAAATGATCCCCACCCCGGAACGCGGGCTGGTCGACACCAATGTGCTCATCCTTACCGATGCTCTCGCGCCCGACGAGCTTCCCGCAGAGATGATCGTGAGCGCCCCCACCATGGCGGAACTCGCCGCCGGGCCGCACTATGCGCGTGATCCCGAGGAGCGTGCACGGCGAATCGAGCGTCTCCAGAACGCCGAGGCCATCTTCGAGCCGCTCCCCTTTGACACGCGAGCGGCGCGTCGCTACGGCCACGTCATCGCGACGATCCTCGCCGCAGGACGAAATCCCAAGCCGCGCAAGGTAGATCTCATGATCGCGGCAATCGCCTCGGTCCATGGATTGCCGCTGTTCACTGTCAACCCAGACGACTTCGAGGGTCTGAGCGGTCTGATCGACGTCCATTCGGTCACCCATCCCGACAATCTTCGTCGATAGGCGCACCTCCGCCTCTCTGCCATGCGCGGCCGAGATGGACTCGTCCGGAGACGCGGATCAGGCGACGGTGGTCTGGAGGCGGGAGCCGGTGCGGCCGCGCACGACGTGCAGGCGGCTGGGGATGCGCTGGCGCATTTCGTCGACGTGGCTGACCAGGCCGACGACGCGGCCGCCCGCGCGGAGTTCGTCGAGGACGCCCATGACGGCGTCGAGAGTGTCGGCGTCCAGACCGCCGAAGCCCTCGTCGATGAAGAGGGTGTCCAGGACCAGACCGCCGGATTCGGCGGCGACGGTGTCGGCAAGGCCGAGCGCCAGCGAGAGGGACGCCATGAAAGTCTCTCCGCCGGAGAGGGTCTTGGCGGGACGCACGGCGCCGGTGTAGTCGTCGCGGATGTCGAGGCCGAGGCCGCCGCGCCTGCCGCGCGGACCGGCCTTGTCGGAATGCACGAATTCGTAACGGCCGCCGGACATTCGGCGCAGCCGCACGGAACCCGCGAGGGCCACCTCCTCCAGGCGGGCGGCGAGCACGTAGGAGCGCAGCGACATGCGCCGGTTGTTCTCGCCGCGTCCCGCGACCACGTCGGCGAGCCCGGCCAGCTCTTCGTGGGTGCGCTGCAGCGGCGCGATCCGGTCGACCTCGGTCCACAGCTGACCGCCGAGTTCCTCGAGCAGCTGCACCCGCCGCCCCGCCTCGGCCTGCGCGGCGACAGCCGCGTTCAGCCTGGTCTGCGCGTCGGCGAGCCTGCGCTCCAGCTCGGCGGAATCGCCGGGTTCGGCGGTGGCGGCGGCCTGGATCTCGGGTTCGGCGAGCACCTTCTCGGCGTGCGCGCGGGCGTGTTCGGCGGCGACGAGTTCGGCGTCGATCTCCTGCTGCCGCTGCGGGGTCCGCGAGGCGGCGTTGACGACGCGGGCGAAGGCAGTCAGTAGCGCGACGTCGTCGGCGCCGAGCTCATCTTCCGGAACGAACCCGGCTGCGCGCGCGAGACTTTCGACGCGACCCGCAATCACGGTGACCTGCTCGTGCGCCGCGACCGCCGCGGTGCGTGCGGCGCGCAGCGCGGTGGCGTCGGTGACCAGTCCGTTCAGCCGGGCACGGCGGCGATCGATGGTGTCGTCGGCGCCCGCGGCGGCGCGCAGGCGTTCGGTGAGTTCGCCGAGGCGGGCGACCGACGTTGCGATGCGGGTGGCGACGGTGCTCGCGCCCGCCTCGGCCGCGCGTAGGTCGTCGTGCAGGCGGGTTTCCTCGGTGCGCAGCCGGGACAGTTCGGCGGTCGACCCGTCGACCAGTGCGGCGAGTTCGGCGGCGTCCTCGTAGCGGTGGGTCACCGAGCGCAGGGCGGCCGCGAGCTCCACGCGGTCGGTGTCGCCGCCGCGGGCGGTCAGCGCCTCGATCTCCCTTTCCAGATCGGTGATTCGGGTATGGACGCGGTCGCGGTTCTCCTCGGCGGTGCGCTCGGCGGCGACCGCCGCGTCCTCGACCTCCTTGGAGACCGCGCTCGGCGCGGGCTCGGCGGGCGACGGGTGCTCCGCCGCGCCACACACCGCGCACGGTTCCCCGTCGACGAGCTGACCGGCCAGTTCGGCGGCCATCCCCGCCAGGCGGCGCTCGCGGAGGTCGAGCACGTGCTCCTTGGCGTCGTTGTGGACGGTCCGCGCGGTCTCGAATTCGATCCGGGTGCGGTCCAGATCCGTTCTGCGACCCGCCAAGTCGACGGCGGCGGTGGCGGCCGCCTGGAGCCGTTCGCACTCGGCGGTCAGCGAAGGCAGTGTGGCGGCGGCCTCGGCCGCCTCGCGGACCCTGGCCTCGGCCGCGGCGATCGTCGCGGGCAGGCGCTCGCGGCGGCCGGTCAGCTCGGCCATTCGTTCGGTCAGCGCCGCCGACTCGGTACGCAGCTCGTCGATCTCCCGTCGCAGCCGGTCGGCGGCGGCATCGGCACGCACCTCGTCGAGCGCGCCGATCTGGGCGCTCCAGCGACGGACGACGGCGTCGAGATCGGCGTCCGTGCGAATCATCGGACCCGATCGATCCTGGGCCGGATCTTCTTCCGCACCAGCACTTTCCGACGCGATCAGTGTCGCACCGCCGAGATCGGCCGCCGCGGGATCGCGCAGCGCGCCCGCCAATCGCGCCGCGACCGCGGCCGCCTCGCTCTCGCGACGACGCGAGGTCATGACCGCGGCGCGCGCCTCATCGATGGCCTCCGCGACCGGCTGAGCCCGCTGAGCGGCCGCCAGCTCAGCACGCAGCGCGGCGCGGTGCTCGGCGCTCGCGGCGTAGTCGTCGAGCTGACCGCGGGCGGCGATCATCCTGCGTCGCAGTTCCGCGAGCCGCCGCTGCTCGTCCGCGAATTTTCGCAACTCGGACGAATCCTGTTGGCAGAGCGCGGCTTCCGCAGTCGTCTCGGTCAGGTCGGCGCGGGCGGTGGCGAGCAGATCCTGCGACCAGCTCACAGCCTCCAACACGCCGACCGACTCCGTCACGCTCAGGCCTGCTGCGCCGCGGATCTGCGCGATCAGCCGTTCGATGCCCTGCCTGCGCGACTCCAGTTCGGTCGCCGAGGCACGGCGCTTGTCGGCGAGCCAGTGCTCGGCGGTGCCGAAACGTTCGGTGTCGAAAAGCTTTTCGAGCAGCTTCTCGCGATCCTCGTTGTCGGCCCGCAGGAAACGCGCGAAATCGCCCTGGGGCAACAGCACAACCTGGAAGAACTGGTCGGCGCTCATGCCGAGCAGGCGGATGATCTCGTCACCGATGTCGGGGATGCGGGAGAGGTTCTCGCCGCGCCCGTCCAACCAGGTCAGCGTGGCCTTGGGCGGATCGGTGCGCATGCCGGTGCCGCGCAGCTTGGGCCGCTCGAACTCCGGAATCCTGGTGAGCCGCAAGCGTCGTCCGCCCAGCGTCGCCTCCAGCACGACCTGCGGCGGCGTCTGCTCCGGCGCGTGATCGGAATGCAGGCGCTTGCTTTCACCGCGCGCGCCGGGCACCCGGCCGTAGAGGGCGAAGGCGATCGCATCGAGCACGGTCGTCTTGCCCGCACCGGTCTGCCCGTGCAGCAGGAACAGCCCGTCCGCGCCGAGCGCGTCGAAGTCGACGACCGTGGTGTCGGCGAACGGGCCGAAGGCGGTCATCTCCAGCCGATGCAGTCTCATGCGGCGGCCTCGCGCCGCACCTTCGGCGTGGTCGCGCGCCATTCGCTCAGCGCGGCGCCGCCCCGTCCGCTCCCCGAGATCATGCGCTCAGCTCGCCAGAGAGCGGCAACTCGGCGGCCACCGAGGACACCCGCTCGGGTTCGGCGACCGCGGCGGCCAGCGCTCGCTCGATCCACGTCAACTCCCCCTCGCTCGGCGCGCCGCGCACGTCGGTGAGGAAGCTCTGCGCTACTTCGGTGTCGCGGCGGCCGTGCACCCGCTCACGGTAACGCAGCTCCGGATTGCCGTCGGGCCGCACCCATTCCACGTGCACGGCGTGCGGGAAGCGCTCGCGCAGCTTGCGCAGCGCGTCGATCGGACGAGCTCGATCGACGAGGGTCGCGGAGACGTAATGGTCGACGGCCGCGTCGTGCGCCGGGTCCGCGAGCAGCTCGTCGAGCGTCCCGGTGAGGCGGCTCAGCCCGCGCACCACCGGCAGGTCGCGCCGCTGCACGTCGGACAGGCCGTCGGCGTCGAGGTCGACGAGCCACACGGCCTTGCGATGCGAGCTCTCGGCGAACGAGTACGGCAGCGGCGACCCCGAGTAGCGCACCGACCCGGACAACGTCTGCGGCGAATGCAGGTGACCGAGCGCCACGTAGTCGATGCCGTCGAACTCCGCGAGCGGCACCGTCTCCACGCCGCCGACCGAGATGGACCGCTCCGAACCGGTCGCCTCGCCGCCGACGACGAACGCGTGCGCCAGCACCACGGCGCGCGCGCCGGGCCGGCCCGCGAGATCGGCGCGAATCCGGCCCATCGCCGCCGCCAGGATCTCCGCGTGCGAACGTGCCTGCGGGACACCGAGTTCGGTACGGGTGATCTCCGGCTCCAGGTACGGGATGCCGTAGCAGGCCACCTCGCCGTGCTCGTCGGCCAGCAGGACCGGCCGATCGGCCGCGGCGACGGTGGTGCGCAGATACAGTCCGCCAGCAGCGGCGAAACTCGCGCCCGCGCCGAGCCGCGCGGGCGAATCGTGATTGCCCGAGGTCGCGACGATCACCGCGCCCGCGTCGCGAATCGCCTCGAAACCCCGATTGCAGACCGCGATCGCGTCCGCGCTCGGAATCGACCGGTCGTAGACGTCGCCGGGCACGACCACCACGTCCACCGACTCGGCCGCCACCAGCTCGGCGATGGCGGCCAGCGAACGTGCCTGGTCGGCAAGCAGATCGACGCCGTGAAAGGTGCGCCCGATGTGCCAGTCCGAGGTGTGCAGCATCCGCATGGCCAGAAACCGTAGAGCCACGCACCGACAGGGTTCAATTCGCCTCGCCCGCCGCGCGGCGTGTCGGGTTCGATTCGCCTCGCCTGCGGCGCGGCGTGTTCGCGGCCCCTTATGTCTCGCGTCCGGGCGGCCGAGACTCGCGACTGCGTCGTATGCGCTTCGACGGCCCCGACGCGAGACTGCCGCGAACGGGCTCGTGGGGCTCACCCCCGGCATGGCTGGGAAAGTGTGGCAGTTGCGGGTGATTCGGCGCCCGGCGAGCTGACGACTCCATGTGCGCCGCCTGGTTGCTCGGATGTCGGTGGTGTACGGCACTATCTGCGCTATGACCGCACCGATGCTCGTTGCGCTGCTGCTGGTGTTCGCCGCTGGAGTCGGAGTGGGCTGGTTGGGGCATACCGCGCGGGCCGGGCAGCGGGCGGCCGTCGCGGCGGCGAGACTGTCGGCCTCGGCCGACAACGAGCGTTTGCTACGGCAGTCGCTGCACGCCGCGAACGAGGATGCGGCGCGCAGGCATTCGCACGCCGTCGGCGCCATGGTGGAACCGCTGCGCGCGGCGGTCGGAGCGCTCGAGCAGCACATCCAGCAGGTCGAGCACCACCGCATCAACGCCTACTCGGGCCTGCGCGAGCAGGTGGCGAACATGCAGCGCACCTCATATCAGCTCGCAGGCCAGACCGGTCAGCTGGTCGCGGCGCTGCGTGCGCCGCAGGTGCGCGGGCGCTGGGGCGAGATCCAGTTGGAGCGCGTGGTGGAACTCGCCGGGATGACCAAGCACTGCGACTTCTCCACGCAGGTGAGCAAAGCGGTGCGCGGGGACGGCGACCTCGACCGCATCGGTTCGGTGCGGCCGGACCTGGTCGTGCATCTGGCCAACGAACGGCACATCGTGGTCGACGCCAAGGTGCCGTTCACCGCGTACCTCGACGCCAGCACCGCCGAGGACCCCGACGTGCGCGCCGATCTGCTGGTACGGCACGCCAAACAGCTGCGGGCGCACGTCGATCAGCTGGCCGACAAGGCGTACTGGGCGGCCTTCGATCCCGCGCCGGAGTTCGTCGTGCTGTTCGTGCCCGGCGACCCGTTCCTGGACGCCGCGCTGACCACCGATTCGGGACTGCTTGAGTACGCGTTCGGCCGCAACGTGATCCTAGCCACGCCGACGACATTGATCGCATTGCTGCGCACGGTGGCCTTCGGGTGGCGGCAGGAGGCGGTGTCCCGCGATATGGCGACGGTTCAGCAACTGGGCAGGGAGCTGTCGGCGCGGCTGGGCATGACCGGCAGGCACCTGGACCGGCTCGGCGCCCAACTCGGCAAGGCGGTGGACGCTTTCAATTACGCGGTCTCCTCGGTGGAGTCGCGGGTCATGGTCACCGCCCGCAAGCTGCACGAGCTCGAGATCGCCGAGCAGGAGACGCCCGCGATCCAGCGGGTGGACTCGCGCCCACGCGCCGTAGGGTTCGCCGACGCCGACGATTAGCGGACTTCCGCCTGCGATCCGGCCACGCGCGGCCGGCGACGGGCCGCCTCCGGCCGCGCCAGTTAACGGAGCAACGGCCCCGCCGTAACCCCACCGAACGGTGCGGCAGTTAGTGTTCATGGCGTGGCTGCTACCCAACGTGTGCGATCCCGGGTGCCCGCGCCGCAACGTTCGGTCCTGCCTTCGGTGCCGGGAATCCCGGCCTGGGGGGCAGTCCTGATCGCGGTCGCGTGCACGTTGCTGGGGTTCCTGATCGATGCCATCGGCGACAGCGCCGAACTCACCGCCAGCTTCGCCACGCTGTATATCGTCGGCTGTGTGGCCGCGGTGCTCGCCGTGCGATTGCGCGGGATCTTCACCACGATGGTGTTGCCGCCGCTGTTGCTCTTCCTCGCGGTTCCGCTGGCGTATCAGCAGCTGACCGGCCGGATCTCCACCGGGCTCAAGGACATCCTGCTGAACCTGGCCATCCCGCTGGTGAACCGGTTCCCGACGATGATCCTCGCCACCGCGCTTGTGCTGGCCATCGGTGGCGCGCGCATCATGGCCGTCAAACGCGAGTCGGCCGCGGAACACTCCAAGGAGGCTCGCCGCGGCTCGAGTTGGGGGCGCAGCGCCGTGCAGCGCCGCGATGAGGAGGCACCCGCCGAGCCTGCCCGTCGCCGCGCGCGGCGACCGCAGCCGGAGGTGGACGAGGATCCGGTGACCGACAAGTACGAACCGCCGCGCCCCGGCCGCCGTCCGTCCAATGCCGTCGCCGACGCCCCGCCCCGGGTGGGTTCGGGCGGCCGAGGCCGCGATGGCCGACCGGCTGGGCGCGGCCCGCGTCCGGCAGCGGCGCCGCGCGGGGAAACCGAACCGCCGCGCGGCGCCCGCGGCAGGGCCGAGGTACCGCCGCATCCGCAGCCGAATGTGCGCTACCGCGAACGCGATTCGAGCCGCACCCAGCGACGCAAGCCGGAAAGCCTCTGAGCGAGTTCGAAGCTCAGCGCGAGTAGAAGCTCCGCGCGAGTTGGAAACTCAGCGCCGGGTGGTGCGCAGTTCCCTCGGCAGCGAGAAGACCAGCGTCTCGTTGGCAGTGGTCACCGGCTGCACGTCGGCGTAGCCGTGTTCGGCGAGCATGTCCAGCACACCGCGCACCAGGATCTCCGGTACCGACGCGCCGGAGGTGATGCCGATCGTGCGCGCACCTTCCAGCCAGGCCGGGTCCACCTCGCGGGCGAAGTCGACCAGGTGCGCGGCCCGCGCGCCCGCGCCGAGCGCCACCTCGACCAGCCGCACCGAGTTCGAGGAGTTGCGCGAGCCGACCACGATGACCAGATCGCATTCCGGCGCCATCGCCTTCACCGCGACCTGGCGGTTCTGGGTGGCGTAGCAGATGTCGTCGCTCGGCGGGTCCTGCAGCGCGGGGAAGCGTTCGCGCAGCCGCTGCACCGTCTCCATCGTCTCGTCGACGCTCAGCGTGGTCTGCGAGAGCCAGATGACCTTGTTCTCGTCGCGCACGGTGACGCGGTCGACCGCGCCGGGCCCGTCGACCAGCTGGACATGATCGGGCGCCTCGCCCGCGGTGCCCTCGACCTCTTCGTGGCCCTCGTGGCCGATCAGCAGGATGTCGAAATCGTCGCGCGCGAAGCGCTTGGCCTCTTGGTGCACCTTGGTGACCAGCGGGCAGGTGGCGTCGATGGTGTGCAGATCGCGCGCCGCGGCGGCCTCGTGCACGGCCGGGGAGACGCCGTGCGCGGAGAACACCACGACCGCGCCGTTCGGCACCTCGTCGGTCTCGTCGACGAAGACGACACCGCGGTCGCGCAGCGTCTCCACGACGTGCCTGTTGTGCACGATCTCCTTGCGCACGTAGATCGGCGCACCGTGCTTCTCCAGCGCCTTCTCCACCGTTTCCACCGCGCGGTCGACGCCGGCGCAGTATCCGCGCGGCTCGGCTAGCAGCACGCGCTTACCACCGTCGGCATCGGCTGTTCCGGCGCCCGCCGAGCGGGCGATTCCGACGTTCAAAGGGATGGCCGAAGACATGTCCCCCAGAATACGTGCGCGCGGCGAGTCCATGATGGGCGGTGGAGCCTGACCGGCCATCGGCCGGGCGTTGAGCGACAATCTGTCTGTGACAGCGAATGACAACATGACCAGCGAACACGCAGGACGTCTCGCACTAATTCTTTGCAGATCACGCGGTATCGGGCAGGCTATGACCATGTTCCGACCTCCGTTTCTGGCCCGGGTCGCCGCCGGGGCCGCCGTCTACGCCCTCGAAGAAACCCGTCGGCTACCGACGGCCGCGATGAACTTCCCGATCACCGCGATCAGCCAGTTGCTGCAGACCACGATGCACATGCAGCAGTTCGTGACCAGCCTCGCCCTCAAGGGCGACGCGGTGTTCGAGCGACTGTCCAACAGCCCGGTGGAACAGCCGGAATGGGCGACGTTCGACGAGGATCTCGGCGACGAGCAATCCTCCGGCGACGACGTCGCGACCGCGGGCCGCAGCAGCCGGTTCGACCTGTACACCGCCGACGAGCCGCCTGCGAGCTCCACCAACGGATACATCGCCCCCGTGCAGACCATCACCGTGCCGGAGATCACCGACTCCGAGCCCGCCGAGACGTCCGCTGCCGCCGAGACGTCCGCTGCCGCCGAGACGTCCGCTGCCACCGAAGCGCCCGCCGCGGACGAGCAGGCCGAGATCGCCGAGCCGGAGATCGCCGCCCGCTACGACTACGCGAACATGACCCTCGCCCAGCTGCGCGCCCGCCTGCGCATGCTGACCCTCGACGACCTCACGGTGCTGCTCGACTACGAACAGCAGACCCGCGCAAGGGCGCCGTTCGTGACCATGCTGACGAACCGGATCGCCACCGTCCGGGCCCAGTGACCGCACCCGCGACGACCTCGCAGATGGTTGGCCGGGCTCGGTCCGGCCAACCCCGCCGCGTATATCTGTCCGTATGACACAGAGCGGTCAGCAGCCGTCCGCCGAGGCAGGCGCGGCCCCCGCCAACTCCGCCGAGCACCCGTGGCCGGTGCGCTCCGTCGCCGTGAAGGTCATGCAGTGGATCGACCGGCTCGGCTCCATCTGGGTGGAGGGGCAGATCACCCAGATCAACCTGCGCCCCGGAGCGCGCACCGCGTTCCTGGTGCTGCGTGACCCGTCGGCCGACATGTCCCTCCAGGTGACCTGCGACCCCGATCTGCTGCGCCGCTCCTCGATCCCGCTGCAAGAGGGCAGTCGGGTGGTGGTCTACGGCAAACTCACCTTCTTCACCGGCCGCGGCACTCTGTCGTTGCGCGTCATCGAGATTCGGCCCGTCGGGGTCGGCGAGTTGCTCGCCCGGATCGAGCGGCTCAAGGCGCTGCTCGACGCCGAAGGGCTCTTCGATCCCCGGCTCAAGCGACCGATCCCGTTCCTTCCGCGCACCGTCGGCCTGATCACCGGCCGGGCGAGCGCCGCCGAGCGCGACGTCCTGACGGTCGCCAGAAACCGTTGGCCCGCAGTGTGTTTCGAGGTGCGCAATACCGCGGTGCAAGGACCTACCGCGGTGCCGCAGATTCTGGACGCACTGGCCGAACTCGACCGCGACCCCGCCGTCGACGTGATCGTGCTGGCCCGCGGCGGCGGCAGCGTCGAAGACTTGCTGCCCTTCTCCGACGAGGCGCTGTGCCGCGCCATCGTGGCGGCGACCACCCCGATCGTCAGCGCGATCGGCCACGAACCCGACAACCCGCTCACCGACTACGTCGCCGATCTGCGCGCCGCGACGCCGACCGACGCGGCCAAGCGCATCGTGCCCGACGCCGCTGCGGAACTGTCCGGCGTGCGTGACCTGCGCGCCCGTTCGGCGGCCGCGCTGCGCGGCTGGGTCGAGCGCGAGACCCGCGCGCTGGCACAGCTCCGTTCGCGTCCGGTCCTGGCCGCCCCGCTGCGCGAGATCGACCGGCGCGCCGAGGAGATCGAACGGCTGCGTGTGTCCGCGCGGCGCTGCGCCGAGCACGCGGTCGGCACCGAGGCCACCGCGACGCGCCACCTGCGCGAGAAGCTCACCGCCGTGGGTCCGGCCGCGACGCTGGCCCGCGGTTACGCTGTCGTACAGCGGGTGACCGGCTCCGAACGACACGTCGTACGCAGCATCGAGGACGCGCCCGCGGGCAGTCAGTTGCGCATCCGGGTCGCCGACGGCGCCGTGACCGCGGCCGCGCTCGGCACCCAAGCGCTCGGCGCGCGCACGCCGAGCGGTCGCACCGCGGATTCCGGCGCCCGCCGGGACGAGGAACGCACAGGAGGGAAATGACCTTGGCCGAAGCCGGCAAGGACGAGCTGGCCGAGATCGCGGGCTTCGGCTACGAACGCGCCCGCGACGAATTGGTGAACGTGGTCAAGATGCTCGAGCAGGGCGGCATGGACCTCGACGATTCGCTGGCGCTGTGGGAGCGCGGCGAGGCGCTGGCCAACCGCTGCGAGGAACACCTGGCGGGCGCGCGCAAACGGGTCGAGGACGCGCTCGCGCGCGCCGCTGCCGACGACGACGACGACGAGTGAACCCGAGGTCCGGACACCGCAAAGGAGGCGTTGTGACCGTCCGCCGCGCGACACCCGATATCCGCACCGACGACATGGAACGCAGCCGCGATTTCTACCGGCTGCTCGGCTTCGCCGAGGCGATGGACCTCGGCTGGGCCGTCACCATGGCCTCGCCCGCCAACCCGACCGCCCAGGTGCTGCTGGTCGGGCCGGAGGTCGAGCAGCCGCAGCCCGGCATGAGCGTGGAGGTCGACGATGTCGACGCCGTGTACGCGGCGATGACCGCGAAGGGCGCCGACATCGTCTACGAACTCCGTGACGAGCCGTGGGGCGTGCGCCGATTCTTCGTCCGCGATCCGAGCGGAACGATCGTCAACGTCGTCGCCCACCTGGGCCGCGACGGCGTGCGCTACTGAAGGTCGCGCGCGAACGCCTCGAATCGCCGCATGTCCTGGTCCGTGCCGGTGCGCCGGAACCCGGCTTTCTCCAGCACCCGGATCGAGGCAGAACGGGCACCGAACCCCGGGGCACCAGGCTTCTGCGCCGACCGACCTCAGCGAGCCAGCGGCTGCGCGGCGGTGACCGCCTTGGCCAGCGCCTCGAACGCCGCCTCGTTCCCCGCGCCCTTGATCAACACGCGGACGCCGCCCAGGTCGGCGATCCACGCCGTCTCCTCGGTCGGCTCGGCGTAGACGATCCACTTCTGGTCGCCGATCCGCTCCGCACCGCTGGCGTAGCGCGAGCCGAGCACGAAGCGCGCGAGCGATTCCTCGGTGGCGCTGCTCTGGGTCAGCTGCATGTAGGTGCCCTGCCCGGTGATGTAGCCGACGGTGCTCAGCGGGCCGCCGCCCTCGCCGGTGACCGTGTCGCGGCTTCCGGAGTTGGGGGTCCAATCGGCCGGCACGCTCGGGTTGCGAATGGGGAACGCCAGCGTGCGCGCGTCGGTCTTCAGCGCCGCGTTCACGTCGAAGTGGGGAATCTGGCCTGGCGTCGGCCCCTTGGCGGCGAAGCTGCACTGGCTGGCCAGCGCGGCGAAGACCACGGCGATCAGCACCAGCGGGATCAGCGAGAAGAACAGATCCTTGTAGTCGTGCAGGATGCGTGGCTTTTGGTAGGACACGCTCTCAGTATCCACTCGGTGGGCAGGTGCGCGGCCAGGCACCCCCGTGGCCTGGACCAGGGGTGCTCGGACGGGTGACCGCGGAATGAGACAATCGTCCCGTACTTACAACCCGAGGGAGGCACCCCGCCATGACGGCATCTTCGCCAGCACCTAGCCGCCGCGAGGCGCCGGACCGCAATCTCGCGCTCGAACTGGTCCGGGTGACCGAAGCGGGCGCCATGGCCGCCGGGCGCTGGGTCGGCCGCGGTGACAAGGAGGGTGGCGACGGCGCCGCTGTCGACGCGATGCGGCAGCTGGTCAGCTCGGTTTCGATGCGCGGCATCGTGGTGATCGGCGAGGGCGAGAAGGACGAGGCGCCCATGCTGTACAACGGCGAGGCCGTCGGCGACGGCACCGGTCCGGAACTCGACTTCGCGGTCGACCCGATCGACGGCACCACGCTGATGTCGAAGGGCTCCCCCGGGGCGATCTCGGTGCTCGCGGTCGCCGAGCGCGGCGCGATGTTCGACCCATCCGCGGTGTTCTACATGCACAAGATCGCGGTCGGCCCCGAGGCCGCCGACGTGATCGATATCTCGGTCCCGATCGGCGAGAACATCCGCCGGGTGGCCAAGGCGAAGAAGTCCGCGGTGTCCGACCTGACCGTCTGCATCCTGGACCGGCCCCGGCACGCCGACCTCATCCAGGAGGTCCGCGACGCGGGCGCCCGCATCCGCCTGATCTCCGACGGCGACGTCGCGGGCGCCATCGCGGCGGCCCGCCCGGATTCCGGCACCGACATCCTGGTCGGCATCGGCGGCACCCCCGAGGGCATCATCGCCGCGGCGGCCATGCGCTGTATGGGCGGCGCGCTGCAGGGCATGCTGGCTCCGAAGGACGACGCCGAGCGGCAGCAGGCCATCGACGCGGGACACGATCTGGACCGGGTGCTCACCACCGAGGACCTGGTGGCCGGGGACAACGTGTTCTTCTGCGCGACCGGCGTCACCGACGGCGACCTACTACGCGGCGTCCGCTACTACGGTGGCGGCGCCTCCACGCACTCGATCGTCATGCGCTCCAAGTCGGGCACCGTCCGCATGATCGACGCCTACCACCGCCTGACCAAGCTGCGCGAGTACTCCTCGGTCGACTTCCACGGCGACGAGCACGCGGCCCCGCCGATGCCCTGATCCGCTCGCACCGCGCGGCCGCATCCGGAACTTCGGGTGCGGCCGCACGCGTATGCCCGAACATGATCCTCGGGAGCACCCACTCGCGGATAGGGGACGATGTCTCGGTGGTGATCGATACCGGCCAGGAATCGCCGTGGTGCACAACCGAACTCATGGCGCCGATGACCGCGGCGGCCGCACGGGCGGGTGCGGCCGAAGCGCCCCCGGTGGTGCTGATCGAGCGCGCCGACGTGCTGGTGCTGCGGGTCGGCGACGTCGTCGTCAAAGCCCACCCGGTGGAAACCGATGCGACAGCGCTGCTTTCCCGCCTTCGGCTGGCGAGCGCACCGCTCTGGCGCGACATCCTGTTGCCGCCGTTGCCGATCGGCGACGCGCTGCTGACGTGTCACGCGGGCCGGACGATCACGGCCTGGCCGTACGGCGAGCCCGTCGATCCCGACGACCCCGACGCCGCGCCGTGGGAACCCGCCGCAGCGCTGCTCGCCAGGCTGCACGCACTACCCGTACCTGCGCACAGCCTGCCGGAAGCGGGCGGTCCGGCGCGGGTCCGCCGCGCGATGCGCAGGCTGGGTGCCGCGAGCGATGTCGCGAATCGAGCGGCCGCCGCGGTCGTGTGCCGAGCATTCGCCACACTTCCCGAATCGGGTGCGACCGCGCGCACGCTCGTGCACGGCGACTTCCATCTCGGTCAGCTGGTGCGCGAGCCGCGCGGCGAGGCCGACCCGTGGCGGCTCATCGATATCGACGACCTCGGCGTCGGCGATCCGGCGTGGGATCTGGCCCGGCCCGCCGCGCTCTTCGCCGCGGGCATTCTCGAGCCGGTGACCTGGCTGCGGTTCCTCGGCGCCTATCGCACAGCGGGCGGAGTCGCGGTGCCGCGCGGCGCGGACGAGTGGACCGCGCTGGACATCCCGGCGCGCGCCGTCGCGGTGCAGGCGGCCGCGCTGGCAGTGGTCGCCGCCGGACGCGATGGCCGCGAACTCGATGATCTGGATACGGCTTTGGTGGACGCGTGCCAGCGGATAGCCATGGCATCGGACTTATCGTGATGCCCGCATGGTTTCCGGAAATCGACTAGCGTGGCCGAAATGCAGTGTCCGAAATGTCATGGATTGATGCAGACGTACAACCGCAGCGGGGTGCACATCGAACAGTGCGGTAACTGCCGGGGGATCTTCCTGGACTACGGCGAGCTGGAGAACCTCACCCGGCTCGAGGCGGGCTACGCCGCACCGCCGCCGCCCCCGGCCGCTCCCGCTCCCGGGTGGGGCGCGCCCGCCCCGCACTACGGGCACGGGCACGGGCACGGGCATCGGCACAACTCCTTCGGCAAGATGCTGTTCTCCTCCTGATGCCGGCGTCGCCGGTCCGGCGGACGGTATTCCGCCGGACCGGTGTGGGATTCCGCTCAGGCGTGGCGGCCCCACGGCGCCCTCGTGCGGCATAGGGTCGGAATCATGACCGAGGAGACGCAATACCGCATCGAGCACGACACCATGGGCGAGGTACGGGTCCCGGCGCACGCACTGTGGCGGGCACAGACCCAGCGGGCCGTGGAGAACTTCCCGATCAGCGGGCGCGGCCTCGAGCGCGCGCAGATTCGCGCGCTCGGACTGCTCAAGGCCGCGTGCGCCCAGGTGAACAGGGATCTCGGCCTGCTCGACCCCGGCAAGGCGGACGCGATCATCGCCGCCGCGCGCGAGATCGCCGCGGGCAAGCACGACGATCAGTTCCCGATCGACGTCTTCCAGACCGGCTCCGGCACCAGCTCCAACATGAACGCCAACGAGGTGATCGCCTCGATCGCCAAGGCCAACGGCGTCGACGTGCACCCCAACGACGACGTGAACATGTCGCAGTCGTCCAACGACACCTTCCCCACCGCCACGCATGTCGCGGCTACCGAGGGCGTCATCAAGGATCTGGTCCCCGCGCTCGAGCACCTGCGGCTCGCGCTGCTGGACAAGTCCGAGGAGTGGCGCACCGTGGTGAAGTCGGGCCGCACCCACCTCATGGACGCCGTCCCGGTGACGCTCGGCCAGGAGTTCGGCGGGTATACCCGCCAGGTCGCCGCGGGCATCGACCGGTTGATGGTGACGCTGCCGCGCCTCGGCGAGCTGCCGATCGGCGGCACCGCGGTGGGCACCGGCCTCAACGCGCCCGCCGGTTTCGGTGCGAAAGTCGTTGCCGAACTGGTCAAGTCGACCGATATCGACGCCTTCTCCGAGGCCGTCGACCACTTCGAGGCGCAGGCCGCGCGCGACGGTCTGGTCGAGCTGTCCGGCGCGCTGCGCACCGTAGCGGTGAGTCTCACCAAGATCGCCAACGACATTCGCTGGATGGGTTCCGGCCCGCTCACCGGCCTGGCCGAACTCCAGCTGCCGGACCTGCAGCCAGGCAGCTCGATCATGCCGGGCAAGGTGAATCCGGTACTGCCGGAGGCGGTCACGCAAGTGGCGGCGCAGGTCATCGGCAACGACGCGACGGTCGCCTTCTCCGGCGCGAACGGCGCC
This sequence comes from Nocardia sp. NPDC050793, assembly GCF_040654065.1. Classification (NCBI taxonomy): domain Bacteria; kingdom Bacillati; phylum Actinomycetota; class Actinomycetes; order Mycobacteriales; family Nocardiaceae; genus Nocardia; species Nocardia sp. NPDC050793. The sequence goes on along the minus strand of NZ_JBFAHG010000004.1, from coordinate 386,201 downwards.
TTCGAGCTCAACGTCTACATCCCGGTGATGGCGCGCAACGTGCTCGAGTCGATTCGCTTGCTGGCCAACGTGTCCCGGCTCTTCGCCGACAAGTGCGTGCGCGGGCTCACCGCCGACGTGGAGCGGCTGCGCACGCTGGCCGAGTCCTCCCCCTCCATCGTCACGCCGCTGAACTCGGCCATCGGCTACGAGGAGGCGGCCGCGGTGGCCAAGGAGGCGCTGAAGGACAAGAAGACCATCCGGCAGACGGTGATCGATCGCGGTCTGCTCGGCGACCGGCTCACCGAGGCGGAGCTCGACCGCCGTCTGGACGTGTTGTCCATGGCCAAGGTGGAAGACGAGAAATAGCAACCACGGTGCGCCGGGCGGATCGAAACCGCCCGGCGCACCGGGTAATTCAGGACCCGCGAAGTCAGGCGGGCGAGAACGCGCGCAGGTGCTCCAGTTCGGCGCGAGCCTGCTCGCCCTCGGGCCCGAGGTCGGCGCGGTCGAAGACGTTCCACCGGCGCAGCAGCGGAGCGAAGACCAGCTCGCCCTCCTTGGCGCGGTCGTAGATGCCCGCCTCGGCCAGCACCTCGTCGCTGCTGCGGCCGTCCGGCAGCGCGACGCGGGGCACCTCGAAACCGGCGACCCGGTCGGCGATCGCGCGCATCGTCTGATCCGGCGCGATGGCGAACGCCGCGGCGACCAGGTCGGCGAAGAACTCCGACTGCAGCTCGTCGTCGGCCGCGATGCGCGCGGCGATGGCGGTGACCATCGGGTTCTCGTTCAGCGCCGCGGTGTTGCGGTGCCGGATCGCGGAGGCCGCCTCCTCGAAGGCGCCGTTGGCGAGGACGTCGAGCAGATGCAGGGCGGGACGGCGGAAGCCGGCCGTCATGTGCGCCATGCGCTGCCGTTCCAGGTCCACCGGATCCACCGACCTGGTCACCATCAGGTAGTTGCGGATCAGGATCTCGTGCCGGTTCTCCTCGGCGGTCCAGCGACCGACCCAGCGCCACCACGGGCCGGTGCGCAAGTACTTGCCGATCTCGCGGTGGTAGGAGGGTAGGTTGTCCGCGATGAGCACACTGACCGTCAATGCCAGCTTGGCGATCTCGCCGAGTTCGGACTGCTCGGGGGTCCAGTCCTCGCCGCCGAGGAAGGCGAAGTTGCGGCCGTCGTCCCACGGGACGTAATCGTGCGGCTGCCATCCGTCGGCGACGGCGATGTGGCGCCGCAGATTCAGTTCCACCTCGAGCGAGAGCGCCTCGAGCAACTCACGGTCGGTCAAGTGATTTTGCACCATGACAACCTAGCCGTTCGGCCCGCGCCGCGGGACTCTACCGATGGAATGGGAACAGCGCCCGAGGCGCGCTGATGCGCGACCTCGGGCGCCGTGTCGATTCACTACTTCATGGTGACGGTGATCTGCCCGTTCACCCAGGTGATCGTTCCCCCGCTGAACTCGCTCTGCTTGCCGCCGGGGATGTCGGTCTCGTCGCTGGTCGGGTAGCCGAGCTGGCCCGCCGCGCCGCCGTTCTCCTCCCACGCCTTGCGGATCTCGCCCCACACGATGTGCGGCTCGCCCTCCTCGGGCTCGTAGATGGTGCCGCCGACGAAGTCCTGGTACTTGCCGTTGTCCGGGGCGTTCTCCACCGGTTCCAGCGGCGCGCCGAGCGGGCCGGTCGGGCCGCCCGCCTCCATGTACTTGTCGTAGATGTCGCCGGAGACGGTCACCTCCGCGCCGCCCGCGGTGGGGATCCTGGTCTCGTCCGGGGTCTCGTCACGCTCCGGGGTGCCGGTGCCTTGGGCGCCGGTGCGCTGGGTGTCGTGCGCCTCGGAGTGCGTGGTGGCCATCGCACCGGTCGTCATGCCCATGGTGGGGGTGGTCAGGACCGAGTTGGAGTCGCTGTCGCTGTCGTCACCGCAACCCGCGACCAACAGTGCCGATGCCGCCAGCGCGATGGTGAATCCAGCCGTGCGTCGAGCGTGGTGCATGTGTCGTCCCCTCTCGAGTGTGGCTCGGACGGCGCCCCTGACACCGGCGCCGCGCGCAGCCTAGGCCGATGATCGGCAACAGCCCGGCGAATCGCTTTGCGACGCGCCGGGCCGCTGCCCAACTGGTAACTCGGCGGATATTACCCACTCGACGTGAGGAGAAACACACCCTATGCGTTAGCTAGGGTGTTTCCACGCCCTGGCTCAGGCGTTCGGGCCGTACTCCTCCAGCATCTCGGTGACCAGCGCCGCGATCGGCGAGCGCTCGCTGCGGGTCAGCGTGATGTGCGCGAAAAGCGGGTGTCCCTTGAGCTTTTCGATCACCGCGGCCACACCGTCGTGCCTGCCGACGCGCAGGTTGTCGCGCTGGGCCACGTCGTGGGTGAGCACGACGCGCGAGCCGGTGCCCAGTCGGCTGAGCACCGTGAGCAGCACGTTGCGTTCCAGCGACTGCGCCTCGTCCACGATCACGAAGGAGTCGTGCAGCGAGCGACCGCGAATGTGGGTGAGCGGCAGCACCTCCAGCATGTCGCGGCTGAGCACCTCCTCCATCACCTCCGGCGAGGCGAGGCCGTCGAGGGTGTCGAAGACGGCCTGCGCCCACGGACCCATCTTCTCGCTCTCGCTGCCGGGCAGATAGCCGAGGTCCTGGCCGCCGACCGCGTAGAGCGGACGGAACACCACGACCTTGCGCTGCGTGCGCCGTTCGAGCACCGCCTCCAGACCGGCGGTCAGCGCCAGCGCCGATTTGCCGGTGCCCGCCTTGCCGCCGAGCGAGACGATGCCAACGCTCTCGTCCAGCAGCAGATCCAACGCGATCCGCTGTTCGGCCGAGCGCCCGTGCAGCCCGAAGGCCTCCCGCTCGCGCACCAGCTGCACGCGCTTGTCCGGGGTAACCCGGCCCAGCGCGCTCGAGCTCGTGCCGAGCAGCCGGATTCCGGTGTGGCACGGCAGTTCCCGCGCCTCGTCCAGGTCGATCACCGACTCGGCGTAGAGCTGATCGATCCGAGTGGATGCGATGTCGATCTCGACCATTCCTGACCAACCGGAGGTCACCACGTCCTGCGCGTGGTATCCGTCGGCGTGCAGACCCACCGCGCTCGCCTTGACGCGTAGCGGAATGTCCTTGGACACCATGACGACCTGGCGGCCCTCGGACGCGAGATTCAAGGCGCAGGCCAGAATCCGGGAATCGTTGGTGTCGGTGCGGAAGCCCACCGGGAGAACCGTGGGGTCGGTGTGATTGAGTTCCACCTGCAGCGTTCCGCCCTCGGTGCCGATCGGCACCTGCTCGTCCAGCCTGCCGTGCTGGAGCCGGAGATCGTCCAGGTTGCGCAGGGCTTCCCTGGCGAACCAGCCCAGTTCGTGGTGGTGCCTCTTTGCCTCGAGTTCACTGATGACGACCAGCGGGAGGACGACGTCGTGCTCGCCGAACCTGGTGAACGCCCAGGGATCGGAGAGTAGGACCGAGGTGTCGATGACGAAGGTCTTGGCACCGGATGCGTGGGAGAGCGAGGGGCGGGCCCCCTTCGTGTCCGAGGAGACAGCGGCGCGCTTTCCTGTGCCAGCAGAACGGGAGTGCGCCGAGGGGGCGGAAACGGAGCGTGCAGCAGTCACGGTGGGCTCCTTTTGTGTCCACACGGCACCCGCGTGAACGATCTCGCTGGACCGGTCCGTCCTTCTGGATCCGACTTGCGTCAGATGCCGCGAGGGCCGGGTGCCGGCCCCCTCGTACTGAGTAGCTCAGTCACGGTCAGGACCTCCCGTACGAACCACACCGACGCGGTCCGCATCTCCGAAGTTACCGCCGACTGGCCGGTCTGCGCTCGGGGACCGCGAGGCGTGTCGGTGAAGATCCCGTTAACGCCCGCCTCAGCTCGGTCGCCGGATCCGTTGTCGCCGCAGCTCACCGGGGGCGAACCGCCGTCTACACCCCGGCCATTCGCGGGTTTTCGCCAGAATGCGTCCAACCCTGCCGACTCGGCCTATCTCCCCCTTCGCCGCGGCCGCGCGCGGGGTCTTCGACGGACTGTGTCGACTCGGCGCACCACCGCTTCCGCTTCGGCCGTACGCGAGCTTTTCGGCGGACTTCGTCCGGCTGCGCCGACTAAAGTCGAAGCATGGCCGGTAACGAGGAATTCGAGAACCTGTCGTCCAAAGAGCTGCACGACCGGGCGGTGCGGCTGGCCGTGCGCCGCGGTGACATCAAGTACCTGTGGCAGCTGCTCACCCGCATTCCCGCCGCCGAGGCCGCCGCGGGGAACGTCGGCGACAGCGAGGCGGATATCAAGTACGTGCTGCCGCTGCTCGACAACTACATCCACGCGGGCGACGGCGCGGTGGCCGAGCAGCTGCGGCCGTTCTATCTGGACTACCTGATCGCGCACTCCTGACCCGGGCGGCCACGGACGACGCGGCCGCGATCGTCCGGCAATCGGCGCCGAAAGCCGCTGCGCGCCGGGCGAATCGACAACGGCGAGCGCGGATTCAGCGGCGGGCGAACACCGCGCGGAAGAGTCCGACCGCGGTGCCGCGCAGGAAGTTCTCCCAGCTGAAGTGGTCGTGCCACAGCGCGATTCGGCCGTCGCGCAGTTCGAAGGTGCCGGTCACCCAGAATCCGACCTCCACCGGGCCCACGTGCAGGTAGTCGGTGCGGTCGGTGAGCACGATGTCACCGTTGCCCGCGATGTGGTGCATGTCGACCCGGAAGCCGAACAGCGGCCGGTCGAGCCCGCGCAGCACGCCGCCGACGCGCCGGATGCCGCGCACGTCCGGTAGCGAGGTGTTCTTCCAGACGATGCCTGGGTCGAGCAACTCCAGCGACTCGCCGACCGCGCCGAGCTCCAGCGCGGCGAAGAATTCCCGCACGGTGGTGATCGCGTCCTGCTGCAGTTCGGGTTCGTCGTCGGACATGCTTCGACTCTAGGCCGCCGGGCCGCCGGTGGGGGTGTCGTTTTCGGCGGCCCTGCGCGCCACGAGGACGGCGAGGCCGTCGAGCACGCGCTCGATCCCGAAGGACAGTGCGTCGCCTGGATCGCCTGCGTGTGGCGGGTGCGCCGAGCGGGCCGCCTCCTCCGCGAAAGCCGCCTTGACCGCGGGATAGCGATCGGCGGCCGCCTCCATCGTCTCGGTGAACTGCCGCAGCACCTGCTCGGCGAGGTCGGCGTCCCCGCTCGCGCCGACCTGCTGCGCGAGGCTGCGCACGTGGCCATTGAGCAACACCACGGTGTCCAGTCGTTCGGGGCCGGTGAGCCCCATCCCGTCCATCGCGGTCACGGCGGTCTCCAGCCAGCCCATCTCGTTGGGGCCGATCGGGCGCGCTCCGACCGCGAGCTCGAGCGTCCACCGGTGTGCGCGGTAGCGCTCGAAGATGGCCAGCGCCCAGGCGCGCAGGGCCTCCCGCCAGCGCGCAGGGACGGAGGCGTCCCCGGGCGGTTCGGGCGGCTCGCCAAGCGCCGCGTCGAGCATCAAGGCGATGAGCTGCTCCTTGCCAGGCACGTACCGGTACAGCGACATCTTCGTGTAGCCGAGCCGTTCGGCGAGGCGCTGCATGGACAGGTTGGCCAAGCCCTCGGCATCGGCGAGCGCGATGGCTTCGCCGACGATCCCGCCCAGGGTGAGCGAGGGCTTCGGCCCGCGCCGAGGCGGCTGCCTGGTGCCCCACAGCAGTTCGACGGTGGTCGGTGACGACATTGGCGAATCCTCCAGAACCGACGCGTTGACTCGGAACTGTGTCTACCATAAGCTAATCTGCGTCCGCCGGAAACAGAATACGTCGGACTCAATTTCTGACTTGGGAGAAACCGTGCGCAACCTGTCCGTTCTCATCTCCGGCGCCGGCATCGCGGGCCCCTCGCTCGCGTACTGGCTGCGCCGCTACGGCTTCGCCGTCACCGTCGTCGAGCGCGCCGCAGCACCACGTCCCGGCGGGCAGGCCATCGACTTCAAGGGCCGCACGCATCGCACCGTGCTGGAGCGGATGGGCGTCTGGGAGGAGATCCAGGCACACCGCACCGGCGCCTCCGACGTGGTGTTCGTCGACGAGCGCGGCGCGCGGCTGGCCGTCATGTCCGGCGATTTCACCGGCGGCGACGTCGAGATCCTGCGCGGCGACCTCGCCGAAATCCTGTACCGCCGCAGCGCGAGCGACTGCGAATACGTCTTCGGGGATTCGATCGCCGGGCTCACCGAGACCGCCGACGGCGTGCACGTGACCTTCGAGCGCGGACCGGCGCGCACCTTCGACCTCGTCTTCGGCGCCGACGGAATCCATTCCCAGGTCCGGCGTCTGGCGTTCGGACCGGAGCGCGATTTCGTGCGGCACCTCGGGCACTACTACTGTGTCGCGGGCGCGAGCCCGTGGACCGGCTCGGCGACGCCGCGCGAGCGCGCCGTCTCCTACGGCTACAACGCGCCAGGACTGCTCGCGATCAGCGGCGGCTCGAAGGCACAGCAGCTGTACCTTTTCGCCGCACCGGAATTGGACTACGCGCGCGACGACGCCGAGGCCCAGCGGCGCATCGTCGTCGAGCGCTACGCCGAATTGGGCTGGGAGGTGCCGCGGATGCTCGCCGAACTGGCCGAGTTCGACGACGTGTACCTCGATTCGATGGGCCAGGTGCGGATGGACCGCTACACCGCGGGCCGGGTCGCGCTCGTCGGCGACGCGGCGTACGGAAACACCCTGGGCGGCTTCGGAACCGGGCTCGCGGTGGTGGGCGCGTACGTGATCGCGGGCGAACTCGCGCTCGCCGACGGCGACCACGCCACGGCCTTCGCCCGCTACGACACGATCATGCGCCGATACGCCAAGATCGCGGGCAACGCCAACGCGGGCCGGTTTCTCGCACCGACCACCGCGTTCGGCATCCGGCTGCGCAACTGGTTCCTGGAATCGCGGCTGTTCACGCTGATGACGAAGTACGGCGACAACGCCGCCAACGACATCGACCTGCGCGACTACCCCGCCCTGCTGGCGGCCCGCTGAACGGATTTCGCGAGTTTCGATGGAACCGCTCCGCACGCGAGCGCGTCTATTACGTTCAAACAGCACTGACGGAAGGGGCCACCGCGATGGCAGTGCATGACACCGACGGCCGCGCGATCACCAATCCCGAGAACGCGCAGAGCTTTTCCCACTCAGAGATCAAACAGGCCGCCGACCGAATGAATCCCACCGGACTGGAGGGCGCCCATGCCGGGTGGTCCGCGCTGTCCGCCGCGGTCGGTACGGCGAGCGAACAGTTCGGCTCCGCGCTGCAACGCGCGGTCGAGCAGCGGTGGGAGGGCGCGGCGGCCGACGCGGCGGTGCGCGGCGTCCGTGACTTCGTCGCGCAGCTCGGGGAACTGGGAGTCGCGCTCGGCAAGCAGTCCGAGCCGCTCACGGCGGCCGGCAGCGCCGCCGCCCAATTCAAAGCGGCCATACCGGATGCGGCGAACGGGAATTCGACGGCGCCCGAGGATCGCAACGCGCGCGAGGAGCAGGCGCGTGACGACATGCACCGGCTCTACATCCAGCCGTACGGCGCGACGGCGCCGCGCATTCCGACGTTGCCGTCGCCGGTGGGTCCGAGCGGCGGGGGATTGATGGATGGACTGCTGGGCGGGAATGGACGGCCGGGGTCCTCGTCGCCCGGGGCGAGGCGGCCGGATGGAGCGCATCCCGTCACCGATACCGAAGCGGCGGACGGAGCTTCGGGGTCGCAACGCGACGAGGTGGTCGGCTCGTCGACGTCGTCGGATCACGGGGCCGACGGGCAGGGGTCCACGGGTGCGCAGTCCGGTGCCGGTACGCAGGGCGATCGAACCGGCAACGGCGCACACCCCGGCGCGGGAGTACACCCCGGAGCGGGCGACCCGATTGGCAGTGGTACGCAACCTGGGAACGGAGCACAGCCTGAGACCGGTGTGCAATCGGCGACCGGTACCCGGCCCGAGGCGCAGCCCGAGGGCGACGCGCCGCCCGAACCGGGAACCCGGCCCGACGATGGAGGCGAGCCCGAAAGCGGAGCGCCTTCGGATACCGGAGCGCACGGGTCGGCGGTGACGAAGCCGGAGACGGCGACCGGTCGGGGAGACGAGTCGAACCATGAACCGTCGTCCGGCGAGAACGCTCCGCGGCAACCCCATGCCGACCCGGATTCCGTCGCCGCGCAGTCCGTCTCGTCACAGACGAACGCCCCATCGGCACCGCCGACCCTTTCGCCTACACCCTCCTCGGCGTCTCCCGCACCCGTCTTCTCGACGCCGACCACTCCCCTCACGCCCACCACACCACTCGGCGCATCTCCCGTCGCGAGTCCGCCGTCTCCCCTTGCTCCCGGCGCGCTCCACGAAGCCTCGGCGCGCCCCGCCGCACCCATCCCCCTCGGACCCAACGCTCCGGCGACACCGCCGCCCGGACCCGGTTCCTCCGTGCCCGCCCAGCCCGCGGCCACCCCGAATACGGCACCGCCACCGGGCGTCCCGGCCCGCCCGGGCGGTCCAGGGGCCACCGGCTACGCGGGCGTGATGCCGTCCGCTCCCCGGACTCGCACCGAGGAGGACGGCGAACATAGGACGGCGAGGTACCTGCGTTCCGAGGAACACGGCCAGGAACTGATCGGCGAGACGCCGAAGACCGTACCGCCAGCGCTGGGAGCCGACTGATGGGGCAGTGGACACTCTCGGCCGAACAGTTCGCGGCGGTGTGGTTCGGCACCGGCCTCGACCGGATGCCGTTTCCCTTCCGCTTCACCAGCCGCTATCCCGGCCTCCGCGAGTACCAGGCCTACCAGCGTGATTTCCGGACCGAGCTGGATCACGACGAGCACATGCCGCTGCGCCGCGCCATCGACGTGCTGGCCCGGCCCGATTGGCGCATCGAGCTTTTCGGCATCGACAACCGGCGGGGCGGGGCCGAACTGCGCGCCGTCGGCTGCGCGCACCGGGGCGGATCCGGCGTCGTCGCGTTGCAGAACCCGGCACCCGACGGCGGGAAGATCCGCCTGCGCCGCTGCCGAACCGACCAGCTCGCCACCGAACTCGTCCGGCTGCTTCCCGACCACAAACCGGGCACCGTCGCCGAAAGGACCTATCTCCTGGACGATCTCGCCGACGACCGCCCCGACCCCTTCGGCTCCGCACCTGCCGCCGCGACCAGGGACCGCTACCGCCGCTTCTGGCGGCAGTCGTGCACCACCCGCGGCACCGTGACCGTCCTGCTCGGCCCCCGCAACGCCGACCCGCTGCGCACCGGCAAACTTCGCTGGATCGACACCGACGACGGGCGCTACTGCGAGATCCCCGCCAACCGCGCTCTCATGATTCGCCCCGGCTCCAGCGCCGACATCACCCGCTATCTGGACGAATCGATAATCCGGTCGCGGGCCCGCATGGACGGATAATCGCTCATCGCCGAGCGCACCAACCATGGCGGCCGGTAGAGGGCTTCGGACGGTCGGCCTGACCGACTCCGTCGGGATGTGCGGTGGTTTTCCGATGGATGCCGCCCGGCTTGCCTAGTTTGGAGGGATGACAACCCGGGATGAGATCGAGTCGTTTCTCGACGAGTATCAGGCCGCGTTGAGCGCGTTCGACGCCGAACGGTCGGCGGCGCTGTGGGGCACGCCGGGCACCATCCTCAGTGACGGTTTCGTCGGCACATTGTCCAGCCATGCCGAGATGGCGCAGGGGCTGGCGCAGTCGTATCCCTTCTATCAGGCGCTCGGACTGGCTCGCGTCGGCCACACGTTGCTCGAGCACATCGACCTGACGCCGCTCATCGCGCGGGTGCGGGTGCGCTGGCATTTCTACGACGGGGACGGAAACCTGCTCACCGACGGCGATTACGAATACCTGCTGCGGCGCGACGACGAACGGCTGCACACCTACGTCGCGGTGGCCATCGACGAGACGGAGAAGCTCACGCAACTCGCGGCAGCCAAGGGCATCGATATGCCTGCGGGCTAGTGTCGCCTGAAATGCGCAGGCACGGCTTTGTCGATGCTGGTGAGGAACTTACGGAACTCGGTCGCGCGGTGGCGGCGGTACAGTTCGCCGATCACAGTGCCGTCGGCGATGTCGAACGCGGCGAACAGGCTTCGTGCCGTGGCCGGCGTAGTCAACAGCCGGGTCAGGTAGCTGCTTCCGCACCCTTGCCGGTGGCCACGTCACGAGCTGTTGCTGGGGGCAGGGCGGCGGAGGCGAGGATCGCGAGTTTGTCGGCGTCGTCGCTTCCGGTGTCGGCGTGGTACATGACGAGCATCATTCCGTTGGTACTGGTGATGAGGAGCTTCTCGCGGTTGAGAACCAGGCGGCCGACCTGGGGGTGGTCGAAGCGCATGAGCGTGCCCTATCGCGGTGTGACGTCGTGCCGGGCCCAGAGCCGGAGGAAGCGGGGGCTGGCGAGCGAGAGTTCGCCGACGAGCTCGATGAAGCGGGGATCGTCGATGTCGGTGCCGACCGACTGTCGGAAGCCCGCGATCAGACCCTCGGTGGCGATCTCCCAGTCCGGGAACAGGGAGCGCTCGGCGGGGTCGAGGAACACGTCGCGCAGCCTGTTGGCTCCGACCGTGAGGCGCGGCGACAGCGCCGTGGCCAGCGGATTGGCGGCGAGGACGTCGAGGTAGCGCCCTTCTACGAACGCTGGCAGCGGAAGCGTTCCGAGAAGCTTCACGATGCTGGGTGGCACGGTCTCCTTGACCGGTCGCCGCCGGCGTCGGGGCTTGTCGGCGGCGAGCCCGAGCAGGTAAGCGCTCGTGTCCTCGTCGAGTTGCAGTACGCGGGCGATGGATTCGAGGACCTGGACCGAAGGCTTGCGGTCGCGGCCTTGCTCGAGGCGCAGGTAGTAGTCGGCGCTGATGCCGGCAAGCATGGCGACCTCCTCGCGGCGCAGGCCGGGGACCCGCCGCACACCCAGGACGGGGATCCCGACCTGCTCAGGGGTCACGAGCTCGCGGCGGGCGCGCAGGTAATCGCCCAGCAAGTTCTGTTCACCGGTCACGTCCCCACCGTAATCCGCGAGGCCGGTACGTAACTGGTCCTGACACCCCTAGGAACGCGAAGGTGCTGGCTGTCGGCCTGACCGGCACGAAACATAGCGGCCATGACCCAGCAACTCGTGCTTGTCACCGGCGGATCGGGCTTCATCGCCGGTCACTGCATCCTCCAACTCCTCGAACAGGGCTACGGCGTTCGCACCACGGTCAGGTCCCTGCGCCGCGAGCCCGCCGTGCGATCCGTGCTCACCGACGCGGGCATGGCGAGCGGCGACAACTTGAGCTTCGCGGCCGCCGACCTCACTGACGACGCCGGCTGGGCCGAAGCCGTCGCCGATGTCGACTTCGTACTGCACGTCGCCTCCCCCGTCCAACCCGGACACGTCCACAACGAGGACGACCTAGTCCTCCCAGCCCGCGAAGGCGCCCTGCGAGTCCTGCGCGCCGCCCGCGACGCCGGCGTCGAGCGCGTCGTCCTCACCTCCGCGTTCCACGCCGTCAGCTGGGGCCACCCGCACGACGACCACGTCTTCACCGAGGCCGACTGGACCCTCCTCAACGGCCCCGGCGTCGACGCGTACGCCAAGAGCAAGACCCTCGCCGAGCGTGCCGCCTGGGACTTCATCGCCGCCGAGGGGGGTTCGATGGAACTGTCCACGTTGCTCCCCGTCGCCACGATGGGGCCTGTCATGGGCGCGGACGTCTCGGGTTCGAACCACCTCATCCAGGCGCTGCTGGGCGGCGAAATGCCCGGCCTCCCAAACCTTTTCATCCCGATTGTCGATGTACGCGACGTGGCCGCGGCACATATCCTGGCGATGACGACGCCGGATGCCGCCAGCCAGCGCTTCCTGCTCTCGAACGGGCCGGCGATCCCGATGAAGGAGATCGCCGCCACTATCAGGGCACACCTCGGCGACGCAGCCGACAACGTCCCGACCCGCAGCATCCCGAACATCATCGTGCGGATCGGCGCCGTGTTCTCCACACAACTGCGTTCTGTCGCGCCCGACCTCGGCTACGCCAAGAAGACCTCCAACGAGAAGGCCCGCCGCGTACTTGGCTGGCGGACGCGCAACCCCGAGGACGCCATCATCACCGCCGCGCAGAGCATGACCGCGAAAAACCTGGTGAAAAAGTAGTGAAAGAGGACCGGCCCCGGCGCCGTCACCGCCCAGTATGTGGCCGAGTCGGCCCGACTCGACTTGGCATAGCGCACGGTCCGTCACCACCGAAAATGAGACAGAGCCGAAAAAAGAACGCCCCCACGGTGTCCCGCGAGGGCGTTCGCGAAAGGTACGGCTCAGCCGAGCAGGCGCCAGTCCTCCAGGCCCTGGTAGAGCGGGACGCTCTGGGCCAGCTTGGTGACGCGGCCGCGCAGGGTCTCGGCGTCGGAGCCGCCGACGAGCGCGGTGGCGATGATGTCGGCGACCTCGGTGAACTCCGCATCGCCGAAGCCGCGGGTGGCCAGGGCCGCGGTGCCGATGCGCAGGCCGGAGGTGACCATCGGCGGGCGCGGGTCGAACGGAACGGCGTTGCGGTTCACCGTGATACCGATCTCGTGCAGCAGATCCTCGCCCTGCTGGCCGTCGATCGCGGAGTTGCGCAGGTCGACGAGCACCAGGTGCACGTCGGTGCCGCCGGTGAGCACGCTGATGCCCTTGTCCTTGACGTCGGCGCCGTTGAGCCGCTCAGCCAGGATCTTGGCGCCCGAGAGGGTGCGCGCCTGGCGGTCGCGGAACTCGTCGGTGGCGGCGATCTTGAACGCGGCGGCCTTGGCGGCGATCGCGTGCATGAGCGGGCCGCCCTGCTGGCCCGGGAACACCGAGCTGTTCAGCTTCTTGGCGAACTCCTGCTTGGCCAGGATCAGACCGGAACGCGGACCGCCGAGGGTCTTGTGCACGGTGGAGGAGACGACGTCGGCGTAGGGCACCGGGGAGGGGTGCAGACCGGCGGCGACCAGACCGGCGAAGTGCGCCATGTCCACCCAGAGGTAGGCGCCCACCTCGTCGGCGATCTCGCGGAACGCGGCGAAGTCCTGGTGACGCGGGTAGGCCGACCAGCCCGCGACGATCACCTTCGGCTGCGCCTCCAGCGCGATCTTGCGCACCTCGTCCATGTCGACGCGGTGGTCTTCCTTGCTCACCCCATACGAATGCACCTCGTAGAGCTTGCCGGAGAAGTTCAGCCGCATGCCGTGGGTCAGGTGACCGCCGTGCGCGAGGTCGAGGCCGAGCAGCTTCTCACCCGGGTTCATCAGCGCCATCAGCACCGCGGCGTTCGCCTGCGCGCCGGAATGCGGCTGCACGTTGGCGAATTCGGCGCCGAACAGTTCCTTGGCGCGGTCGCGGGCGAGGGTCTCGACGACGTCGACGTGCTCGCAGCCGCCGTAGTAGCGACGGCCCGGATAGCCCTCGGCGTACTTGTTGGTCAGCACGCTGCCCTGTGCCTGCAGCACGGCGCGCGGCACGAAGTTCTCGGAGGCGATCATCTCGAGGGTGTCGCGCTCGCGGGCGAGTTCGCCTGCCATCGCGGCAGCGAGCTCGGGATCGAGCTCACCGAGGGACTGGGTATTGACAGAGGCGGTCGTCTGCGTCACGGGCCTCAGTCTATTGGGGCAGGGTCGGGCTCCCGGCAGGGGGTTGGCGGGGCCCCTCGTCGACGCGCAGCAAGATCAGGAGGTTGTCCCGCACGTCGTCGAGCGAGCGGGTCGATCTCGTCGCGCGCGCCTGGACGATCGCACCCTCCACGGCGCTGATCACGAAGCTCGCCAGTGAGCTCGCTCGCGCGGCGTCGACGCCGCGGCCGGCCAGGGCGGCGGCCAGCACTTCGGTCCAGCCCGCGAAGGCGTTGCCCGCGGCGGCCTGCACACCGGGCTCGGATGCGGCCAGCGCGGCGCCGACGACCGGGCAACCGTCGGTGTAGCCGCTGGACTCCAATGCCTGCTTCCACCAGCCGACCAGCGCGCCGACCCAGTCCTCCGGCTCGCCGGAGCGGGTCATCGTTCGACGACACCGGCGCCTGGATCATCTGCCAGCACGGCCCGCGTGCGGGCTGGGCGCGCAACATCACCGCCGACCCTCGGGTCCGGCTGCGCCGTGGTGACCGCTGGTACACCGGCACCGCGGCGTTCGTCCCCGACGACGACGTGGTGGCCAGGGCGCGCAGCTTCGCCACCGGCAGGTTCGCCCGGCCGGTTCTGGCGTGGACGATCAAGGCGCTGGAGACCGAACCGATCTCGGTGCGCGTCACCTTCTCGGCCGCCTGAGCCGCGCGGACCGTGCGGTAAACCCCGCCACTGGTTTTGGGGGCTACACGGCCCGTAACGAGGCGCACGGTGCGGACCGGTTTCACGGGTGACGTTGTCCCCGTCGAGCCACCGAGGAAATCACCATGCCGCATTTCATCTCCGTCCCCACCAACCCGATCGATGCGCTGCTGCGGACGCTGTCCCTGCTGATGTGTTCCCTGTCCTCCGGGGAAGGGTGCGCGGTCATCCAGTGACGAAAGGCGCGCCCGCGCCCAGTGGAGGTGCGGGCGCGCTCACAGAGCGCGCAGTGCGCCGGGGGTCAGCGGCTCGTCTAGCAAACGCCGGAAGCGGTCGGCGCGGTCGTCGGCGTCTACGGCGCGGTCGAGCCAGCCGCCGAGCAGGCGGTAGCCCTCCACATAAGTGCTGATGTAGGCGCGCCACAGCGGCGAGGAGAGGAACCGCAGCGACTGACGCGCCCGCTCCGGCGTCACCAGATTCCACCGCTGCAAGAACTCCGCGACCTCGGTCTCGTCACGGCGCCTATCGTGCAGCAGCAGCGCCGCGTCCTGGCGCACGGCGAGCAGCTTCGCCGAGGCCGTGGACAGGCGCTCGGCGCGGTCGCCGTCGAAACGCAGACCGAGGTCGGCGTAGATCTCCTGCGCCCACTTGCCCCAGCCTGGTCCGACGATCGAGCGCAGCGCCAGATCCGCGAGCCCCTCGGCCATCAGGCACTGGGGCGTGTTGATCAGGAACAGCGTCTGCTCGGCCTGCCCGGCCGCCACCAGACCGGCTTCCTTGCGGCAGTGCTCGGTGTGGTGGCCGGGGTACGACTCGTGCGCGATCAGGTGCGGCAGGTTCGCCATGAGCTGCCTCAGATCGGAGTTGATCGCGACCGTAGAGCGGTAGTTGCCCAGGTAGTAATTGAATCCGGACCACGGCTTGTCGCCGACCACTTCGTAGGTGACGTGCTCGTGGTCGGGCAGCGTGTAGCGTTCGCGCACCCGCTCGCGCAGCGCGCCGGAGAATGCCTCGACGCAGTCGCGCAACCGCTCCGGCGGGATCTCGTCGGCCTTGCGGTGCGCGGCGACCCGCTCCGCGAGTGGTCCGTCGCCCCCGAGCACCTCGTCCATCTGGCGGTGCGCGTCGCGGTAGTCCTCGATATCGCCGGGCGCGATGTCGACGTCGAAGTAGGCGCGCACCTCGTCGACGAAGCCGATGTCCTCGCCGGCGAACTTGCGGCCCGAGCACTCCAGCGCGCGCAGGTGCACGTCGAGGAACTCGGTGCGCTCCGGCGCGAGACCCGCGTCGGGCAGCGCGGCGCGCAGGTCGGCGGCGCGCCGGGCCAGGTCGCTGGGCTGCGGCGCGGGGGCGTTGTCCATCTCGCGGCGCAGCCGCGGATCGCCGGTGTATGCGTCGACGAAACCTTCCTCGAGCCGGTCGAAGGCCAAGCCGAGTCGCAGGTACTCGGTCACGAGCGGATGCGCTTCCATGCCAGCCGAGACTAGCGGGCGCAACGCACGGTATCGAGGTGGTTACCAGTCGGTAGCGGCACCCCCCGTTTCACACATTGGTGAAGCGGAGGAGAATTCGACCATGCGGCGAGAGCTAGATCGAATCTCACAGGGCCGAACCGGCTTGTGTGCGTGTTTGCCGAAACGGAGCGTCGGGTAAGTGGCACGAATGAGCGAGCCGAGTCCCTATGTGGAATTCGACCGTAAGCAGTGGCGAACGCTGCGCAAATCGACTCCGCTGGTGCTCACCGAGGAAGAGCTGATCGGTCTGCGCGGCCTCGGCGAACAGATCGACCTCGAGGAAGTCGCGGAGGTCTATCTGCCGCTCGCTCGTCTGATCCACCTGCAGGTGGCCGCCCGTCAACGCCTGTTCGCCGCGACCGCCACCTTCCTCGGGGAGAAGCATCCGGATCAGCAGGTGCCGTTCGTGATCGGCGTCGCGGGCAGTGTCGCGGTCGGAAAATCGACTACCGCGCGTGTGCTACAGGCATTGCTGGCCCGCTGGGACCACCATCCGCGTGTGGATTTGGTCACAACCGACGGGTTCCTCTATCCCACCGCCGAACTCACCCGGCGCGGCATCATGCACCGCAAGGGTTTTCCGGAGAGCTACGACCGGCGCAAACTGCTGCGCTTCGTCACCGAGGTGAAATCGGGCGCGCCCGAGGTGTGCGCTCCGGTGTATTCGCACAATTCCTACGACATCGTGCCCGGCAAATTCCACTGCGTGCGTCAGCCGGACATCCTCATCGTCGAGGGACTGAATGTGCTGCAAACCGGTCCGCGCCTGATGGTTTCGGATCTGTTCGATTTCTCGATCTACGTCGACGCGCGTATCGAGGACATCGAAAACTGGTATGTGCAAAGGTTTCTCACCCTGCGCGAGACCGCCTTCGCCGACCCCGCCGCCCACTTCCACCACTACGCGGGCTTCACCGACGACCAGGCGACCGCCACCGCCAAGGAGATCTGGAACTCCACCAACCGCCCCAACCTGGTCGAGAACATCCTCCCCACCCGCCCCCGCGCCACCCTCGTCCTGCGCAAGGACGCCGACCACAGCATCAACCGCCTCCGGCTGCGGAAGTTGTGACTCGTCGCCACAACGGGCTTCAGCCGTTGCGGCCCGACAATGCTCAGAAGCAGCACGGATAGCGGGACAAGTCGCCTCCCGCGTCGGCCCCGCGCAAGCTTGCTGCACCTGAGCGTTGCAGTCGGGCGGCCGTCTCTCGGAGCGCACGATCCACGAGTCGCACCGCGACGCCGCAGGATTCCAGGACCGCCGTGTCCGGCAACGCGGTCGGCATGTCCTCGACAGGCGGGCGACCCGCGGCGGCAACCCGGAAACCCGCTGCCGTGAAAGCACCCGCGAGCATGCGCGCGTCATCGGGATGCGGGTGGCTGCTCTCCAGTGGACTCATCGACTATCCCCCTTGTACGAACCTTGGTCTGCCCGCGCCAGAGTAGCCCAACCACCAATCCAGTCAGCTCGCATTCCAATCCGCGCTGCCCGCAACTAAACTCGGGTCAGATATCAGGGGGTGACTTGGGGGATCAAGGACCGGCGACGGCGCGGATCGAGCGGCTGCAGGACGCGATGGCGCGCGCTCGGGGGACGGCCTCGTCCGCGGATGGGTCGGTCACCGTCGTGGTCGGCGCGAACGGCGTACTGCACGCCATCACGGTGAGCGATTCATCGACGCTGAGCGTGCACCGATTGGCCGATGTCGTGGTGGAGTTGCACAAGCTCGCCTTCACGCGAGCGGGAGACGCGGTACGAGAGGCTGTCGAGCAACTCGACGGTGCCGGGTCGGCCGACGATGCGGCCGACTCCGGAGGCGACGCCGGTCTCGGCGAGGCTGCGGAGACAGTGGACGGCTCGTCCGAGGACGCTGCTCGTCAAGACAACGGTAACTCGCGGTCGCGTTCCTGCGCCGACACAGATCACAGGGCCAACCGAAATACCACCTCCGACTCCGGCTCGAGCCGGATGCCCAACTTGGGCGCAGAGGATGGTCTGCTACCAGACACGCTTGCGGCTCGCGACTCGAGCACCAGTGCCGAACCCGATCCGGGCTCGCCTCCCGGTGTTGGCTACAGCCCAGACGCCGACTCGAATTCCGGCTTAGACCCTGCCGGAGTCACCCCTGGGATCGAAAATGGTGCCACACAGGACGATTCGATGCACCACGTCATTCAGCCATTCGCTGGTCCGGATGACGATGACTGTTACTTCACCGCGACACCGCAGCGCCCGCGACCTCGGCAGACACCGCCACCCGCCGAAACCACCTCGGTTCCGGAACCGAATCGGACTTCCCTACCACCTCCGCGCTCCCACCTCGCGCATGATCCGCCGACCTCCTGTCCGCCAACCGATCCGGTCCCCGAAACCGGCGAGCCACCCGCCGTGCCAGAGTGGCTCGAACCGCGCTTCCCCGAACTCCGCGGCGACGATGACCTCTATCCACTCTATGACTCCTGGGACGACTGGGATGTGGGGCAGCGCTAGCGACGACGATCGCACGCGCAGATTGCGGCATTTATAGTGGACGCTACGAAACGCCATGTGCGACAGGGGGGTACGATGAGCAAGCTCGAGCAATTCCACTTCGACCCGGACGACGTCCGACGACTGGCGGATACCTTCGCCACGACGACGTCCACGATCAGCGTGCTGGGCAAGGCAAACAGACCCGTTGACGGCGTCACCTACGGCCTAGCCGCAACTCGTGTGCTCGGAGCATGCGATAACGCCATCACCGCTGTCTTCGGCGCGGTGCTCGCTGCTGCCGCCGGCATGCAGACGCTCGGCGATGCTACCAGCACCACAGTTACTCAATTCCTGAGCCAAGACGGGGATCGCGCTGCCGAAATAGCCACCACCGGGCTGGATCTGCCGTGACGATGCTGACGAAATCGCAGATTCTCACGCTTCTGCCAGACGCCTTGACTGCTCAAGCCGACCGCTGGGAGCAGCAGGCGCACGAACTGACCGAAGCCTTGGACATTCAGTACCGTGCGGTGGACCGGTCTCTTGGCACCTGGCAGGGAGACTCCGGCAATGCGATGCGCGAGCAATACGAACTACTCCACTCCGACACCGGAAAACTCCGCAACGCGCTGGAAGCTGGTGCCGGAGCCGCGCGAACTGGGGCTGCCGAGCTAGCCGCGGCACAGGCTGGTCTCTCCGCGGCGGTACGGGTGGCCGAGGAAAAGGGCTATACCGTAGGAGAGGACGGCACATGCACTCCTACAGCTGCGACACAGCAGACCCTGCTGGGCACAGTGAGCGACGCGGGTCAACTCCAGATGGCAATGGCAGCACTGGAGATCGATGCCGATACACAGACGACAACGATCAAAAATCTCATCGCACAAGCGAACACGGCTGACACTGCAGCCACACAAGCGATTACCAATGCCTTCGATGATCTGCCTGGTTCCGAACGAACGCCAGTAGGACAACCGCAAGCGTTGCCCTATGACGAGGAGCGCAAAAAGCTCGGCGAGATGGGGTACAACGAGCAGGACGTCTGCATGGACAATCCCTTCGACTGCAAGAAGTCCAACGACAGCGGAGACCGAGATATCGCTTGGACGGAATCCGCGAAGGCTTTTCCCGGCGACGCTGAGTCGACTCGGCAAGATGCCGCGCGACATTGCATCTGGCAGGCGCTGATGACGGAATCCACCGATGCGGATTTCGCCAAACGGATGGCCGACGCACACGAAAAGGACCAACCGAGTAAGCTGCACGGCTCCAAACAGATGGACGAGTGGAACAACCACACTGGCCGTGAACTCGGAGAACGCCTGGAAGGGAACAGACAAGCGATAATCGACACCTGCATTCGCTACGCGCAGGACGCAAAATTGGTCGACCCGAACAACATGGACTACAACAACGTCGACGGGACAACGCTTGTCATCCTCAAGGATTGATACCGGCCGTGATGAGGTGCAGCGCCGTCGAGCATTGTGGCGGCTGTTGACAGTACCGATGTCGTTCTGCGTCGCGTGGCTGTTCTGGCAGCTGTACACGGACCCGGATACTCACGTCGTCCCATTCCCCTGGAACTATCGCACGGCACCGCTTGCGGCACTTCTCGTCTCGGCTGCGGTGTGGTTCGGCTTCCAGAGAGCGCGGTGGGAGGCAGCATCGTTTGCGGTTGGGATAGTGGCACTGAGTGTGTTGCGCGTCTATCTCACCAATGACTTCTGATATACCGTGGCGCCGCTGATTTGTTTCGCGTATCACGAGGGGTGCAGGAATTTCAGCCAGCAAGCAGAATCGAGGATCGGCCGATGCAAGCAAATCGCGAAGGGAATTGGCGGGATCCTTGACATGGCGGCGGGCCTTGACGATAGGGACGCCACCGCCTCGAAATCACCGATCGCCGGTCATCCGAATCGGAAAGACTGCCGCCCAGGTTGTCTTCGGCGCGACCATCGGCGTATTCCTGTACTCGTTCACACTCCTCGTCGTCCTCGAGACGGAGATCAGCTTACTTCACACAGACCTGCCTTTCGGCATCGACGTATAGTTGGTGCCTATGCTGCCGCCGCTGGCACTCGGCGCGCTCCTGCGGTATTCGGTTCCGCGGCTCGGAGTCGCATCGAGTTCATTGATGGTTGGCTGCGTCGTCGTCGGCCCTGGCTTTTCGCTGTTGCTCCTGACATTGGATATACCCGCCACATGAAGGCCGACACTGCGGGTGTAGATCCGGTTCGTTGCGACGACGAAGCATGAAGCGAGCCAACGCCGGCAGGGTAACCGGCAAGCGCGTCGACACCTACATTCGCGACGCGCGGGAAGCATCGAGGGTCGACCCGAAAACATGAACTACAACAACGTTGACGGGACAACTCTTGTCATCATCAAAGAGTAACGCCGAACGAACGCGGAGGCGCAGTGGCCGAATCCTGTGGCGGACCTTGACGTTTCTGGCCGCGTTCTGCGCCGCCTATCCGTTCCTGCACATCTACACCGAAATCCAACTCGAGCATCGGTTCATACCCTTCCCCTGGGAGTATCGGACAGCGCCAGTGCTTGCGATGCTTATCTCGGCGACGGTGTGGTTCGTCGTTCCACAAGCGCGGCGGGAGGCGGTCGCGTTCACATTGGGGATGTGGGCACTGAGCGTGATGATCGTCTGGGCGACAGGGTCTTTCTGAACGCGCGCCCCTACAACCGCCAGGCTTGGTCCAACCGGCTCGCCACGTCGATGTCGAGGACCGCCGCGATGTGCGGTTTGCGGATTTCGGTGGCGATGTAGCGGGCGACGAAGCGGCGGATCTCGTGGTCGACCCCGACCAGGACGCGCAGGAACTGGGCGCGTTTGGTGCCCGCGGCCACGTTGACGCGCACGTCGCGCCGCCGGGGTTCGGCGATGTCGATGAGTACGCGGAGCGGTTCGGCGGTGCGGGCGGTGAGGTGCAGGTGGACCGTGCCGTCCACCTCGAAGCGGTGCCGGTCGATGCCGAGGTCGACGAGTATGCCGACACGCAGCGGGAGGACCAGCTCGAAGGTGATGACCTCATCGAGGCGGCGGTGCACACGCGGAATGCCAAGGCGCACATGGGCGACGACCTTGGCCAGCCCGGCGGGCCCGACACGCAGGGGACCGACGTCGAAGGCCGCGCCGGTCAGTTCACCGAACGCGGCGGCGACGCGCTCCTCGGACACCGCGTACTCGAGGAAGCGGCGGCCGAACTCCTCGTAACTCAGCTGCCGACCCGGTCCGTCACCGGTCGGCGCCGGGGCGGGCGTCGGCGGGGTCTGCGTCAGAACATGCACAGACCGGACGGTACTGGGATGTGGCCGTTTCAGAACCCGAAACGGCGATGTCGAGCCGCGTAATCGCGCAAGGCGCGGAGAAAATCCACCCGGCGAAACTCCGGCCAGTAGACCTCGGTGAACCATATTTCCGAGTATGCGCTCTGCCACAGCAGGAAGCCCGAAAGCCGCTGCTCACCCGACGTGCGGATGACCAGGTCCGGATCCGGCTGACCCGAGGTGTAGAGATGCTGACCGATGGCGTTGACGGTGATCGACTGCACCAGATCCTCGCCGGTCTCCCCCGCCGCCATCTCCTGGCGCACCAGCGAACGCACCGCGTCGGTGATTTCCTGACGCCCGCCGTATCCGACCGCCACGTTGACGTGCACACCCTTGCGTCCCTCGGTGCGCTCGGCCGCGGTGCGCAAACGCTTGGCGATCAGCTCGGGAAACCCGTCGAGCGAACCGACGATGCGCACGCTCCAATCCCGTTCCGGCGCCGAAAGCTCCTCGACCACATCGGTGATCACCTCGAACAGCGTTTCCAGCTCGTCGGGGTCGCGCTGCAGATTCTCGGTCGAGAGCAGGTAGACGGTGACCATCTCGATGCCCTGTTCCGAACACCAGCCGACCAGCTCCGCGATCTTCAGCGCGCCGACGCGGTGGCCGTGACTCACATCGGTGAAACCGTTCTCCCTGGCCCACCGGCGATTGCCGTCGCACATGACCGCGACGTGTCGTGGGTGTTGTTTATCGGCCAGCTGCTTGGACAGCCGCGCCTCGTAGATGCGGTAGGGCAGACCACGCACCCGACTCCGAAGCTCCACGGCGTCCAACAGTACGCCTCGATGGCACGATCACGGCATCGGCCGCGATTCCCCGGTACAGTGACAGCCGGAGTCAACCTACGCTTGCGTAGGTTACTCGCCAGTTAACCAGGAGGTCTCACACGTGTCCGAATCTGTCGGCGCCGCCGACGCGGAGCTGGCCGGAACCTCGCCGGCCGAGGCGCTCGCCGCGCTGGTGAAGCCGCGGATGCGCGGCTGGATCCACACCTGGGCGGTCGGCATCGCCGCGATCGCGGTGATCACCTTGGTCGCCGAGGCCGCCACCGTGTCCGCGACGGCGGGCTGGTCAACCCTGGTGTACGGCCTCACGGTATGCGGGTTGTTCGGCATCAGCGCCGTCTACCACCGCATCACGTGGCAGACCCCGCGCACCCGGATCAGGATGAAGCGCGCGGACCATTCGATGATCTTCCTGTTCATCGCGGGCAGCTACACACCGTTCGCGCTGCTCGGCCTGCCGGGAAGCACCGGGCAGACGCTGCTCGCGGTGGTCTGGGCGGGTGCGCTCGCCGGCGTCGCGCTGAAGCTCCTGTGGCCGACCGCGCCACGCTGGGTCGGCGTGCCCCTCTATCTGTTGCTCGGGTGGGCGATCGTGCCGGTGGCCGGACAGCTCAACGACCAGATCGGCATCGCGCCGCTGATCCTGCTGCTGATCGGCGGCCTGATCTACAGCGGCGGCGCGATCCTCTACGCCACCAAGTGGCCCAATCCGTGGCCGACGGTCTTCGGGCACCACGAGTTCTTCCACGCGGCGACGGTGCTCGCGGCGCTGAGCCACTACGTCGCGATCTGGTTGGTCGTGCTGCGCTGAGTTCTGCGGGGCGCGCTGCGCCGAGTTCTACAGAGCGCGCTGCGCCGAGTTCTACAGAGCGCGCTGCGTCGAGTCATGCAGAGCGCGCTGCGCCGAGTTTCGCATTGCCGCCCCTCCGGCACTATTCGGCCGGATAAGCTGCTCTTTCGTGTCACTTCTCGCCACCTGTACCCGGTCGACGTCCTCGGTAGGTGGTCGCGCGTCGTGATCGCCAAGCTCGTCGTCTGGGCGCTGAAGGCGCGCTGGGGTCTGTCTGCGGTGATCATCACCGCGAATCTCAGCGGTCTCGCCGTGATCGTCATCGGGCTGTGGTTGAGCGGGTTCTTCGGCAGGCTCGGCGAAGACTGGATGCGCACCATGGCCCTGGTCGCGATCTATCCGGCGATCGGCCTCCTGGCCGGTGTCGGGTTGGCCATGCGCGACCGAGGCAGGTACTTCGGCTGGCTCGACCAGACGCGCAGGCCGACGCCCGAGGAGGCGCGCAGACTGCTGCGGCTGCCGATCGCGATCACCGTCCGGGCGCTCGCGCTCTGGATACCGGGGGTGGTCGTGGTGACCGCCACCTTCACCCACCTGACCGAGATCGACACCCCTGGTGTGACGGCGTCGCTGTTCACCCTCGGCGCGTTGCAGTCGGCGGCGGTGACCTTCCTGATCGTGGACCGGCTGATCCGGCCGACCATTCCGGTGGTGTCCGCGGTGCTGAGCGACACCGTGCACTGGAGTTCCTCGGTGCTCGTCCGGGTCATCGTGACGTGGGCTGTCGCGGGCGCCATGCCGCTCGCCATGCTGATCGTCGTGCTCGCCGACCCGGCCACGCCCGCGTCGGACCGCATCCCCACCGCCATCTATCTGTCCGCGGTGGGCATCGGCGTCGGCGCGCTGGCCACCGCCATCCTGGCTCGCGCGGTGGCCAGCCCCATGCGAACGCTGCGGCTGGCGCTGGATCTGATCAGCAGGGGCGAGACACACGTCCGGGTGCCCGTCGGCAGCAGCGGCGAGGTCGGGCGGCTCGAACACTCGGTCAACGAGCTGGCCGCGAATCTGCGCGAACGCGAACGGATGCGCGCCGTGTTCGGCAGGCACGTCGGCGCGCAGGTGGCCGAGCGGGCGCTCACCGGAGGCATGGACCTGACCGGTGACGTGCGCGTCGTCTCCGCGCTCTTCGTTGACGTGACCGGATCGGTCGCGCTGTCCACCGGCCTGTCGCCGCAGGAGTTCGTCGCCAAGCTGAACCGGCTGCTCTCGATCGTCGTCGCCGCGACCGAGGAGAACGACGGCCTAGTCAACAAATTCGAGGGCGACGCCGCGCTGTGCATCTTCGGCGCGCCGATCGCGCTGCGGGACAACGCGACTCCGGCGCTGCGCGCGGCCCGCCGGATCCGCGACGAGGTGACCGCGAGCGGTGAGCTGGACGTCGGCATCGGCGTCGCGCACGGCCAGGTGTTCGCGGGAGACGTCGGCACCGACACCCGCCTGGAGTTCACCGTCATCGGCGACGCGGTCAATGAGGCCGCCCGCCTGACCACCGAGGCCAAGGAGGCGCCCCGCCGAATCCTGGTGAGCGGCGCGGTGATCGAGGCCGCGGCCCCGCACGAACGCGAGCAGTGGACCCGGTACGACAGCATCCTGCTGCGCGGCATGCAGGAACCGACGGCCTGCTGGACCGACATCGAGCAACCCGCGCCCCAGGGCGAGGATTCCCCGACAACCGCACTCGGCGGCACCGACAACCTCGCGCCCACCGACGCTACCTCGGAACCCGTATTCGGCGGCGCTGACAGCCGTGCGACCGAAGACTCCGCCCCGGAACGGGTCGCCGACACCGCCCCCAAACCCTCCGCCGATAACACCGACGACCCGGCACCGATCAGCGCCATGACCGAGATACGCAGCGCCGCAACGGAAGCCGAGTAGACCGCCGCCCGGCTGCGCGCGGTCGATCCCGGTGCCGGTATCTGTCAGGCGCTGCGAGGTTTGCCGAACTCTTCGATCAGCACCGGATACTGCTCCCCACCGTGGCCGGCGGCGATCGCGCGGTCGGCCATCGCCTTGATCAACATCGGCAGTTCCGCGTTGACACCCACCGCCTCACTCTCCTCGATCAGGTGCGCCATCGCCCGCGCGTCGGTCTCCAGTGCCGAGACCTCGGCGGGGAAGGAGCCGCTGTCGATCTGCTCGGCATAGCCGGGCAGCCACTCGGCCACACCGACGGCGATCTGCCGTGCGAACGGCGCGTACGTCGCCGCGTCGACACCGGCCGTCCTGAGCAGGGCGGTGCCCTGGAGCCAGGCGTTCAGGACGCTCCACATCATGGCCAGCCCGGCCACGTCGTACAGGGAAGCCAGCCCGTGGTCCGCGCCGAGATAGGTGATCGTGCCGAGCGCGTCGAGTGCCGGCTTGTGCGCGTCGAAGTCCGGCTGGGGACCGCTGTGCAGAATCACCGCCTCGGCGGTCCCGATCGCGGGCGGGATGGCCATGATGGCACCGTCGAGGTAGTGCGCGCCGCGCTGCCCGGCCCAGTGGGCGGCCTCCCTGGCCTGGGCCGAGCTGCCCGAAGTCAGGTTGATCAATGTCGTTCCGCCCAGGTCGATTTCGCTTCCGCCGAGCAGTTCGTACACGGCTTGGTAGTCGGTGACGCAGAGGATCGTCAGGGAGCTCGCCGCGAGCGCGTCGGCGACCGTCGGGGCCAGCCGGGCTCCTTCGGCCACCAGCCGATCGGCCTTGGAGGTCGTGCGATTCCACACGGTCGTGGGGTGCCCGGCTTTGAGGAACGCGCCCGCGAGCGCCTGGCCCATCAGCCCGAGTCCGATGACTGTCACGGGTGTATCGGTATTGTTCATGGCAACATCGTCAACGTTGATACCGGTGTGAAGGTCAAGCGAGGATTCGATGCGGATCGGGGAATTGAGTCGTCGGGCGGGCGTCAACGCTCACCAGTTGCGCTACTACGAGGCCCAGGGTCTGCTGGAGGCGGACCGCGGCGCGAACGGTTACCGCGAGTTCGACGAGAGCGCCGTGCTGCGGGTGAAGCAGATCCGGCACCTGCTCGGTGCCGGTCTGTCCTCCGAGGACATCGCGTACCTACTGCCGTGCGCGGTCGGCGAGGCGCCCGAGCTGCCCGGATGTCCCGAGTTGCTGACCGCGATGCGGTCGCGGCTGCAACGACTGAACGATCAGATGGACCGGCTCACTCGATCCCGCGACGCTCTTGCCGACTACATCGATGCGGCCGAGCGCATGGGCGGCGACAGCTATCCGCCCTTCGACGATGCCGCCCCGGAGTCCGTCCCCGCCTGAGCAGCCTGCGCCGACCGGCAGACGTCTTACCGAGCAGCGGTGAGCGGCGCAGAGATTCGGAGCCGCTGCACGAATTCAGCTGCGGGCCAGCGACTCCCGCAGATCCTCCGCCGTCGTGACCGGCAGGTCGCAGACCGACCCGCGGCAGACATAGGCCGCCGCCGTACCCGACACCAACGGCCGATCGACCAGCAGCGGCGCGGAATCCGGCGCTCCGGCCAGAACGACCGAGCCGCCCGGCGCGAGCTCACGCGCCACGGCCAGCAATTCCGTTGCGGTGTCGGCATTCTCGGCCGCCGCTGCGACCGCGATCTGGATCGGACCACGCAGCGCGGCCTCAGCCACGGTGAGCCACTGGCCCGCCGAGCGCGGCGCGCGGGCGAGCACGACCGCACCGCGCTGGAGCGTCGCCTCCGCGAGTTCGCGGTAGCGCGCCGCCCGCTCGACATCACTGACCGCGGCGGCGGTGAGCAGCGCCTCGGCGAGGGCCGACGCACCGGCCGGGGTTGCGCCGTCGATCGGGTCGCGCGGACGGGCGACGAGGGTTTCGGCGTCGTCGGCGGTGTCGAACCAGCTGCCGGGCGCCTCGGCATCGGCGAAGCGTGCGACGGCGGTGTCCAGCAGCCGCTGCGCCTGGTCGAGCCGCTCCGGGTCACCGGTGGCCTGATACAGCGCGAGCAGGGCGGTGACCAGCCAGGCGTAGTCCTCGAGCACGCCCGCCGAGGCGCCGACGGAACCGCCCAGCGAGGCCCGCCGCACCCGTCCGTCGACCACGTGCTCGGCGAGCAGATACCGCGCGCAGCGATCCGCGGCCGCCACCCAATCCGGCCGTCCCACTGCCGAACCCGCCTCGGCGAGCGCGGTGATCGCCAGGCCGTTCCACGCCGTGACCACCTTGTCGTCGCGGGCCGGCTGCGGGCGGCGGTCGCGTTCGGCGCGCAACGTCTCCCTGATCCGGTCGAACCGCTCCTGTTCGGCCGCGTCCCGTGGATCGCGGTAGCGGGTGAGCACCGAGGTGCCCTGCTCGAAGTTCCCCGCCGTCGTCACGCCGAAAACGTCCGCGGCCCAGGCACCGTCGATAGGACCGAGCGCGCCGACCAGTTCCGCGGGCGTCCACACGTAGGTCGCGCCCTCGACGCCAGGACCGCCCGGTTCGAGGTGGGTGTCGGCGTCGAGCGCGGAGGCGAACCCGCCGTGCTCGGTCCCGAGATCGTCGAGGATGAAATGCGCGGTCTCGCAAGTGACCCGCAGCGCGAGTGAGTCCTGCGCATGCGGCGTCCGGCGCGCCAGATGCGCGTAGGCGCGCAGCAATTGCGCGTTGTCGTACAGCATCTTCTCGAAATGCGGTATGAGCCAACGATTGTCGACCGAGTAGCGGGCGAAGCCGCCGCGCAGCTGGTCGTAGATGCCGCCGCGCGCCATCGCGTCGGCCGCGCGCTGCACGACGTCGCGCACGGTCTGGTCGCCGGTGCGCTCCCAGCTGCGCAGCAGTCCCTCCAGCAGCGCGGACGGGGGAAACTTCGGCGCCCTCCCGAACCCGCCGTGCTCGGCGTCCTCGTCGCGCAGCACCGCCGCCACCGCGTGGTCGAGCAGTTCGGGGGAGATGGTCAGGTCGGCATCGGGCAGACCGGCGGCCTGCGCGCGCAGGGCCTCGGCCACCTGCGCCGACGCCTTGTCGACGTCCTCCCGCCGGTTGCGCCAGGTGTCGCCGACGGCGGTGAGCACCTCGGCGAACGAGGGCATCCCGCCGCGCCGATGCTTCGGGTAGTAGGTGCCGCAGTAGAACGGCTCGCCGTCGGGGGTGAGGAAGCTGGTCATCGGCCAGCCGCCCTGGCCCGTCATGGCGACGGTGGCGTTCATGTAGACCGCGTCGAGGTCGGGGCGCTCCTCACGATCCACCTTCACGCAGACGAAGTGGTCGTTCATCAGCGCGGCGGTCGCCTCGTCCTCGAACGACTCGTGCGCCATCACATGGCACCAGTGACAGGAGGCGTAGCCGATCGAGAGCAGGATCGGCACGTCGCGCCGCCGCGCTTCCGCGAGCGCGTCGGCATCCCACTCCCACCAGTGCACCGGGTTGTCCGCGTGTTGGCGCAGATACGGTGAGGTCGCTTTCCCGAGCCGGTTCATATCTTCCACGGTCTCACAATCCGGCCCCCGCGCGCCGCTCCGTTTGCGGTGTCTGGCCTACGCGCAAGAGTTCGACTCATGCAGACCGCCATGGACTGGCGGCACACCGCCGCCGCTCGGATGTGCAAGGCGCTGCCGACGGCTACGTTCACCGCGTCGCTTGACTCTCCCGCAGCTGGAGACCGGAGGCTCGATCCGAGTCCGACAGGAGGAGACATCGTGAAACTCGATCTTGCCAAGAGCGACAAGCAGTACTACACCGCACCGGCCGACCCGGTCCTACGCGCGTTCGACGGCTACGACTACGCCATGATCACCGGCTCCGGCGCGCCCACCGGCCCGGCGTACACCGACGCCGTCAAGTTGCTCTATCAGGCCGCCTACCGCGCCAAGAAGATCGCGAAGGCGGACGGGCGGGATTTCGTGGTGCCGAAGCTCGAGGGTCTGTGGTGGGTCGAGTCCGACGAGCCGCCGCTCTCGGTGCCGCGCGAGCAGTGGCACTGGACCATGATGATCCGCATGCCGGAGGCGGTCACCGCGGCGATGCTCGGCGAGGGGGCCGTGCGTTTCGAGCGCCTGGTCGAGGGCGACTCGGTGCAGGCGCTGCACGCCGGGCCCTACGCGACGGAGCCGGAGACGCTGGCGCGGATGGAGGCGTTCATGGTGGCCGAGGCACTCACCCCGCACGGACGGCACCACGAGATCTATCTGACCGATCCGAACAAGAGTCCGGACAGCCGCACCAGGACAATCCTTCGTCAGCCGGTGCGGCGGTCGAGCT
Source organism: Nocardia sp. NPDC050793 (assembly GCF_040654065.1). Classification (NCBI taxonomy): domain Bacteria; kingdom Bacillati; phylum Actinomycetota; class Actinomycetes; order Mycobacteriales; family Nocardiaceae; genus Nocardia; species Nocardia sp. NPDC050793. The sequence goes on along the minus strand of NZ_JBFAHG010000004.1, from coordinate 356,833 downwards.
GATCGACCGCGCTGCCGTTCGTCAGCCTGCCAGCGGTCTATCGTCCGCGCGCCGAATTCACCACTTCCGGCCGGTGTAGGCGAGCAGCTTGCGATGCGGCGGGGCGTCGTCCGGAATCGGCACCTCGGCCTCGTAGATCCCCGGCGTACGGAAGACATCGATGCCGCCCATGGCCCGCATGGTCGCGAGCAGCTCGGCACACAGCGCATCGTCGGCCAGGTCGGGCCGATCGATCGCCAGGGCGATGTCGACGCCGTGCACCAGCACCTCGGTGAGGTGGATCATCGCCGCGGCCGGGCCTGGCATGGGGCCGAGGCCGATCTGCACCGTCGCCGTCGGCACGTCGGGCCTGCCCCACGCGGCACGATCCACCTCGGCCGCGGCCGCGTAGGCGCCCTGCGGGTCCCCGCCCAGCCAGTCGTCGCCGCGCGCGCCGCGCGGATCGTTCCCACTCAGCGCGGCCGCGAAGGTGTGCATCCCACCCACCGTGTGGTTCAGCACCGCCCGCACATCCCAGTCGCTGCACGGCGTCGGCGCGGCGAGCAGGTCGTCGTCGACTGCGGCGACGATCGCGCCGGTCATGTCGAGAGCGCGGTCGATCTGGCCGATCAGAGTGTCCATGGGCATCCTTCGGTCGAGCGGAGTTGGAGCATTGATAGCACGACCGGGTGACAGGTGTCGGCCGACGCACAAGGCGGTGCGCTCACCCCGAACCGCGGCGAAAACGATTGCGCCCCGACGACTGTCGCGAATCGGCGACCACTCCCGATCGCATCTACCTCGGTAAAAGCATTGTGCGACAACAGAACTGAACATCAACGAAGTGATAGCCGGAGCACCGGTTCGGAAACCTGTTCCCGCCGGCGCTGTGACGAACTCGGCACCCGATCGGGCGTCAGTCCACTCGACAACCCTCGCCCGAACACAGAAATCCCGGGCTCGACGGGCGAATTCGCGCTAGCCCATGATTGAAAGTGGTTCGAGTTGTGGGCGCCGTTGTGCGGCGCCGTGAGCTGGGGTGGATCGGAAGATGTTGCCCGCGTTGGCGTGTCGGTGACGAAAGCGCGCACGAGCGCCGGAGGAAGACCGGGGACAGTCGTTCTCGATCGGTCAACGTGTGTCTCGCCGCGGCGAGGTGGCGTTCTGTTGCCCGGTCCATGCGCCGAGAACGCTCCACCATCCGGATCGGTCGGCCGATGCCCCCACCCATGCTATGTAGCCATCTGGCCGGACGAGGACGGCTGGTCCTCGATCGGCTCGCCGGGCCTGCAGCAGTTCCGCGGTGTCGATCGAGGGGGCGGTGTGCTCGCGGATCAGCACGAAGCCCGGTGTGCGCTGCACCGTGGTGAGTCTGCCTTCGACCAGCGGGATCTCGGTGGCGCGGGTGCCAACCAGGCGACTGCCGCCGCGTCGGCGGGCGTACCGCAGGGAGGTGCCTGCGAAGCTGCCCGAGACCGCGTCGCGCACCGGAGGCAGGTGCGACAGCGCCGGGGCGATCAGGTTGCGCACGCCGCGGGCGACGCGCGGGTTGACGGTGACGGCACGGGAAATCAGTCCGGATTGCCGCAAGACACGTTTGCCGATGGGGTGTCGTTCGCTCTGGTAGGTGTCGAGAATCCGCTCGGGCGCGCCGCCGAGCACGGCGTCGATCTTCCAGGCCAGGTTGGCCGCGTCCTGGATGCCGGTATTCATGCCCTGGCCGCCCATCGGCGAGTGGATGTGCGCGGCGTCGCCGGCCAGGAAGACCCGGCCGTGTCGGTATCGCGTGACCTGCCGCTCGTCGCAGTGGAACCGCGAAAGCCTGCCGATGTCGCGGACGCCGAGGTCGGTGCGCATCGCCCGGGTGAGGATGTCGATCACCTCGATGTCATCGACAGGCACGGTGTCGGCGACTTGATGATTGCGGTCCCACGCTATCGCCCGGTACCAGGAGCCATCGGAATCGTGCCGGTCATACGGGGCGAGGAACGCGAACACTTCGCGGTTGCTGCCGAGGGTGAGTCCGCCGTCGGTCGGCCCGTTGGCCAACTTGACGTCGGCGAGGACGACCGAGGACAGGATCGTCTTCCCGGGGAAGTCCACCCCGAGGAGACCGCGGACCGTGCTGTGCGCGCCGTCGGCGGCGATGACGTAGGCGGCTCGCCAGACGCTGTGACGTCCAGGAGCGTCGTCGTCCTTCGGCCGTGCGGTCACCGTCACGCCGTCGCGGTCCTGGTCGAGCGCGATCACCTCGGTACCGCGCCGGATGTCGGCGCCCTGCGCGGTGGCGTAGCGGACGAGTGCTCGATCGACGTTGGTCTGCGGGCTGATCATCGCGAACTTGTAGCGCGACCGCAGGTGGGTCAGGTCGAGCCGGGCACCCGCGAAGAGTCTGACTTCGCCGGCCTGGTGTGCCTGCGCGAGCAGATCGTCGGCGAGCCCTCGGGCGTCGAGCACTTCGAGCGTGCGTGCCATGGTGGCGAACGCGCGGCTGGCGGGGTTCATGGTTGGCCATCGTTCGAGAACGACGACGGTCCGGCCGGCCCGAGCGAGGTCACCGGCAGCTGTCAGGCCGGTCGGCCCGGCCCCGGCGACGAGCACGTCGACGCTGTGCTGGGTGGCCATGGGCGATGCCTTCGGTGGTCAATGCGACGGGGTGGCGTCGGTAGGGTCGGGGTACCAGCGGCGGATGTCGTCCGGCGTCGGGGTGGCCGAGTAGTTGAACACGAACCGGCAGCCCGGCTGAGTGCTGTGGGCGGCGTTGACGATCGACTCGAACAGCAGCGTGTTGCCGGCGACGAGCCGAACGCCGGCGCCGATCAGGACCGCGTCGTAGTGCTTGGCGGTCAGCCATTGACGTGCCTTTTCTGCACCAGCTTCGCCGAAGTCGATGAGACAGTTGCCCGCGTCGTAGCCCGCCGCGCGGAGCGCGGCGACATTATCGTCGCCGGCTTTGCGCAACGTCGCTTTGGTCAGGCCCGCGAACTGGGCGAAGCCGGGCGAGTCGTAGTCGATGACGTCGGGGTCGAGCCCGATCTGGATCGCGGTGACGGTCATGATGAGACCTTCCTGATCGAGGGGGTGGGTCACAGCCCAACTCGTCGACGCGCGTCGAACCCGTCGACGGTTCAGGAATCCGTTCGGGCTGTTCTGGTCAGTGTCGTGCACTGCCCCGCTCTATCCACTGTCGTCCGTCGCAGAGGAACGCACCAGTGGTAGCGCAAATGCGGTGACCAGCGCCAGAGCCTCGTGCGTGGTCGCAGGCTCATGTTTCGCCCGATCGAGCTGTCACCGACACGCCTCGAGAGCGGGACGGGATGTGCCTCAGCGAAGACCTTGCGGCAGACCAGGGCGCAGAGGGCAACGCCGGTCTCCTCCCACCGGTAGAACCTTTCGTCCTCCGGTGCGCTCAACCGGCTTGCGGTCGCCCCTCGGCGCCGGCGTCGTCGGGCCCGTCGGGGCGGCGGACAGCGCCGTGATCGGTCCCCTCGTCGGCTTCCTGATCCGGTTCCGGATGCTCGGGCTCGAAGGTCGGCGGCAGGTTCTTCAGGTGCCGGTTCATCGAGCGCACCAGCAGGAAGGTGCCTGCGAGCAGCAGCAGAATGATGGCCAGGCCCAGCGGCGAAGCCTTGCCGAATTCGGGGCCGGTCGGCGTCCCAGGGGTTTGCGCGAGCAGTTCCAACATCACCGGTTCGCGTCCTCGATGCCCGCGAACAGGTCGGTCTCCGGGATGGCGGTGCTCACCCGGGTCTTGGCCAGCTCGAACTCCTCGGTCGGCCACAGCCGCTGCTGCATCTCCAGCGGGATCGCGAAGAAGGCGCCGTTCGGGTCGATCTGTGTGGCGTGCGCGCGCAACGCGTCGTCGCGCTGCGGGAAGTACTTACCGCATTCGATCTGCGTGGTCACCCTGGACATGACGTCGCCGCGCTCCACGGCGTAGGCGCGAATGCGATCCAGCCACTCCTGCAGCGGGAAGCGCTCACCCATCCGCTCGTACTCGGCGGCGAAAAGCTCCAGCCGCTTCATGCTGAAGCCGTGGTCGTAGTAGAGCTTGAGCGGGGTCCACGGCTCGCCTGCGTCGGGGAAGCGCTCCGGGTCGCCCGCTGCCTCGAACGCGGCCATCGATACCTGGTGGCAGCGGATGTGGTCCGGGTGCGGGTAGCCGCCGGTCTCGTCGTAGGTGGTCATCACGTGCGGCCGGAACTCACGCACCACGCGCACCAGCGCCTCGGTCGCCTCCTCCAGCGGCACCAGCGCGAAGCAGCCCTCCGGCAGCGGGGGCAGCGGGTCACCCTCGGGCAGGCCGGAGTCGACGAAACCGAGCCAGGTCTGTCGCACGCCGAGCGCCCGCGCCGCGGCCGCCATCTCCTCGCGCCGGATCTCATCGATGCGCTCCAGCACCCCGGGTGTGTCCATCGCCGGGTTGAGGATGCTGCCGCGTTCGCCGCCGGTCAACGTCACGACGAGGACCTCGTGGCCCTCGTCGGCGTATCGGGCGGTCGTCGCGGCACCCTTGCTGGATTCGTCGTCTGGGTGGGCGTGCACCGCCATGAGGCGAAGGCCACTCACGTCTCGTTCACCATCGCTCTCGGTCGCGGGTGTCTGGTCTTCGTTCCCTATAGTTCCATTCGACCGTCTTTTGTTCCGACGTACCCCCCGGGAGCGACCAGTGACGAGCGATCCCACGCCCGAGCGCAGCGGCGACTCGGCCGCCGAGCAGGCGCGGCGACACGCCGACCGCTACGGGACGAAACCGCGCACGCCGCGGCGCAGGCTGGCCGTTGCGCTCGGCGTCGTGGTGGTTGCGGCGGGCCTGGGCGTCGCGTTTCTCGGGTTCCAGAAGTTCGGTCCGGAGGACATCGACGCCGAGCAGCTCGGCTACACGATCGTCGACGACTCCACCCTGAGCATCCGGATGAAGGTCACCCGCGACGAGCCCGGCGAACCGGTGGTCTGCTTCGTTCGCGCGATGGACCGCGACGGCGCCGAGGTGGGCCGCCGAGAGGTGCTGATCGGCCCGTCGGCGAGCGGGACGATCGAACTCACCACTACGGTCCGCTCGTCCGCGAGAGCCGCCGCGGGCGACGTCTACGGATGCACCGACAAGGTCCCCGAATATCTCCGCGCCGGGTGATTCAGCGCTCCGCAATGGGTTTTTCCACGCCCCCGCGCCGGTGATTCAACGCCTCCGAATGGCGTGATCGCCCGTCCATATCGTCGTCTCGCGGGGCGAATCGGCGGCGTGACGCCGACAAAATGAACTCCGACCTGCATGTTTGTGATTCATGCTAAAATGGCGTGATACACGGTTCCGTACCCCGGAGCCGTGTTTGCTGCATTGGCGGCCAGCGCTGCGCGTTCCGGGTTTTCGGGTTTGCCCGGAGCCGGGCCTGTCGGGGTTCGTAGGACCACCCCCCAGGATGGCTCTAGCCGTCGGCTGGTGCATGCCTGCCCTCGGGTGGGTAATGCAGCAGTGCTCAGGGAATCCCGGCCCGCCGGGAACAACTACTAGGGAGTGATCGAGATGACTGAGACGAACGTGACCTGGCTGACCCAGGAGTCGCACGACAGGCTCAAGGGCGAACTCGACGCGCTCATCGCCAACCGTCCGGTCATCGCTGCGGAGATCAACGAACGTCGGGAAGAGGGCGACCTCAAGGAGAACGGCGGATACCACGCCGCGCGTGAGGAGCAGGGCCAGCAGGAGGCTCGCATCCGCCAGCTCCAGGAGTTGCTGAACACCGCCAAGGTCGGCGTCGCGCCGACCAAGTCCGGCGTCGCGCTGCCGGGCTCGGTCGTGAAGGTCTACTACGACGGCGACGAGTCCGATACCGAGACCTTCCTCATCGCCACCCGCGAAGAGGGCCTGCGCGGCAACTCCAACCTGGAGACGTACTCGCCGAACTCCCCGCTCGGCGGCGCGCTCATCGACGCGAAGGTCGGCGAGACCCGCGAATACACGCTGCCGAACGGCAACACCATGAAGGTGACGCTGGTCAGCGCCGAGCCGTACCACAGCTGATCCCGCCGCGCGCCCCTCGTCGGCGCGCGGGCGCCGATCCGGTCGCCGACCGGATCCGGACCGAGAAAACCCGACCGATACGCGAGCGGCCGCACTCGATCCCGAGTGCGGCCGCTTCGTCGTATCCATTCCTGTTTCTGTCCTTATTTCGCGAGCGCCTGCTCGACGTCGGCCAGCAGGTCGCTGATGTCCTCGATGCCGACCGAGAGCCGCACCAGATCGGCGGGCACCTCGAGCAGCGAGCCCTCGGTGGACGCGTGCGTCATGGCACCAGGATGCTCGATCAGCGATTCGACGCCGCCAAGCGACTCGGCGAGGGTGAAAAGTTCGGTCCGCGAGCAGAAGTCGTGCGCCGCTTCCTTGCCGCCGTGCAGGCGCACCGAGATCATGCCGCCGAACCGGCGCATCTGCTTGTCGGCGACCACGTGTCCGGGGTGCTCGGGCAGGCCGGGGTAGATGACCTGGGAGATGGCCGGATGCTTGGCGAGGAACTCGGCGATGGTCTCCGCGTTGTCGCAGTGCCGCTCCATGCGCACCGCGAGCGTCTTGGTGCCGCGCATGGTGAGGAACGAATCGAACGGGCCCGGCACCGCGCCCGCGCCGTTCTGCAGGAAGCCGAACGCCGCGTCCAGCTCCGCGTCGTCGGTGATCAGCGCGCCGCCCACCACGTCGGAGTGTCCGCCCAGGTACTTGGTGGTCGAGTGCACCACGATGTCGGCGCCGAGCAGCAGCGGCTGCTGCAGGTACGGGGTCGCGAAGGTGTTGTCCACCACCAGCTTCGCGCCCGCGGCGTGCGCGATGTCGGCGAGCGCGGGGATGTCGCCGATGCTGAGCAGCGGATTGGTCGGGGTCTCGATCCAGATGAGCTTGGTGTTCGGGCGGATCGCCGCGCGCATCTCGTCGGTGTTGAACACGTGCGCGGGCGAGTGCTCGATTCCCCACTGGCTGAACACCTTGTCGATCAGCCGGAAGGTGCCGCCGTAAGCGTCGTCCGGGATGACGATGTGATCGCCGGGACGCAGCGTGGCGCGCAGCGCACAGTCGGTGGCGGCCATGCCGGACGCGAAAGCCCTTCCGTACCGGCCTGATTCGAGCGCGGCCAGGTTCGCTTCGAGCGCGGTCCGCGTCGGGTTGCCGGTGCGCCCGTACTCGTAGCCGCCGCGCAGGCCGCCGACGCCGTCCTGAGCGAAGGTCGAGCTCGCGTAGATGGGCACGTTGACCGCGCCGGTCTGGGGGTCGGGATCGAATCCGGCATGCACGGCGCGTGTGGAGAATCCCAGCTCACTCATGGGGACAGCGTAAAGGGAGGCACTTTCGGAGCATCCGCCCGGGGCGCGCGGCGCCGCGACTTAGGCTGGGCGCATGGTGACTGTCGAAGAACTGTTCGCGATCGATTCCCTGCTCTCCGGGGAGGAGCGGGAGATACGGGATACCGTCGCGGCCTTCGCCGCGCAGCGGCTGCGCCCGCATATCGCGGACTGGTTCGAGGCGGGCACGTTCCCGGCCCGTGAGGTCGCGCCGGAGCTCGGCAAGCTCGGTCTGCTCGGCATGCACCTGGAGGGTTACGGCTGCGCGGGGATGTCCGCCACCGCGTACGGCCTGGCCTGCCAGGAGCTGGAGGCGGTCGATTCCGGCGTGCGCAGCATGGTGTCGGTGCAGGGGTCGCTGGCGATGACCGCGATCCACAAGTTCGGCTCCGAGGAGCAGAAGCAGCGGTGGCTGCCGGAGATGGCCGCGGGCGCCGCGCTGGGTTGTTTCGGATTGACCGAGCCCGACTTCGGCTCCAACCCGGGCGGCATGCGCACCAGGGCCAAGCGCGACGGCGACGACTGGGTGCTCAACGGGTCGAAGATGTGGATCACCAACGGCTCGGTGGCCGATGTCGCGGTGGTGTGGGCCTACGCCGAGGACGGCGACGCCAAGCCCGTGGTCCGCGGTTTCCTGGTGCCCGCGGGCACGCCGGGCTTCACCGCGCGGGAGATGCACCGCAAGCTCTCGCTGCGCGCATCGATCACGGCCGAACTCGATTTCGACGACGTCCGGTTGCCCGCCGACGCGGTGCTGCCGGCATCGCGCGGGCTGAGCTCGCCGCTGGCCTGTCTGAGCGAGGCGCGCTTCGGCATCATCTTCGGCGCGCTCGGCGCGGCCCGCGACTGCCTGAGCGCCACCATCGAATACGCCAGGACCCGCGAGGTGTTCGACAAGCCGCTGGCCGCCTACCAGCTCACCCAAGGCAAGCTTGCCGACATGGCGCTGGAGCTCGGCAAGGGACAGCTGCTCGCGGTGCACCTCGGCAGGCTGAAGGATCGCGGCGAGATCAGCGCGGAACAGATCAGCGCGGGCAAGCTGAACAGCACAAGGGAGGCCATCGCCATCGCGCGCGAGTGCCGCACCATTCTGGGCGCCAACGGCATCACCCTCGACTACCCGGTGCTGCGGCACGCCAACAATCTGGAATCGGTGCTCACCTACGAGGGGACCGCGGAGGTGCACCAGCTCGTGCTCGGCAAGGCGCTCACCGACGCGAACGCATTCCGCTGAGGTCGAGCGGGTAATTTGCTGAGAAATTCCGCGGAGCCATGCCAGCAATTGGGCGACAGCGCAGTTTTGTGGATTCTCGCCGATTGCTAGCATGAACGAGTGTTTTTGCTCGGCCCCGCGTTGCTCGAAGTGTCGGCACGCAGATTGTTGAACCGCCTGCACACGACGCACGGGGCCGGGGCCCGCACCGCCGCCGCGGAGTTTCCTTCGGTCTCGGCGGCGCTCGATCAGCACGCGGCCGCCGTACGCGACATTCTCGACATGGGCATCGAAGGGGCGAGCGCGGTTCCCGCGACGGTGCTGCTCGCCGGATACGTCAGAGGGCTGCTCGACCACGCGGGCCCCGCGGACCCGTTCGTCAGCGCCGCACCCGAGGACGCGCACGGCTGGCTGAACGCCGACTGGCTGCAACTGCGCCTCGCCGGAGTCTGCCTGCACGACGCGGATCGACAGGGCTGAAAGAACGTCCGCCCCAGGCATCACCCGAGGCGGACGTTTCCATCGCCGGTCCTACCGCATGTCGCGCGGCTCGGTGTTGTAGTCGGTGAACTCGTCGCCGCCTTGGGTGTAGTTGCCATGCGAGTAGTTCCCGCCCTGCGGGTAGCCGCCGCTTTGCGGGTTGTTCGCGCCTTGCCCTTGGGGGTAACCGCGCTGCCCGCCCTCGGCGTAATTGCCGTCCTCGGGATACCCGTCGGCGTAGCCACCGGCCTGACCGCCCAGTGCATGGGCGCCACCCTGCTGATAGCCACCGCCCTGGCCGTAGCCACCGCTCGGGGCCTGAGTCATACCGGCCCGCTGCTGCGAGTAGCCGCCCTGCGAACGTCCACCCGTCATGGCCGCTTCCTGGACCCACTGTTGAGCCGGCACGGGCCGACGCGCCCACTGCTGTTCGCGGGAAACGTCCTCGCGGCCGCGCTGATAGGCGTCCGCGTGGCCTTTGACCGCGGGCATCTCCGCCTCGAGATTGCGTAGCCAGGCATCCCAGCGCCGCTGCATCGGCCGGATCATGCCGCCGCCGACGCCGACCACCAGGATGCCGCCGACGGTGGCGAGTACCGCGATCAGGATGGGGACGGTCACCGAGGTGGCGACACCGATCTGGTTCAGCGCCGCGATGATGCCGACGCCCCAGACGAACATCGCCGCCAGCCTCCCGGCCACGGCGCCATAGGACAGGCCGCCGAGCATGCTGGCGATCATCTCGCGCACCGCGTGGGCGACCGCGCCGGCGACGACCACGATGACGATCGCGACCGCGGCCTGCGGCAGCCAGGAGACGATGCCATCGAGCACGTCGCTGACCTGATTCGGACCGAACACGCCGAAGCCGAGTTGCAGCGCGATCAGCAGGATCGCGTAATAGGCGAGTTTGGCGATCAGATTCGAGGCGTCGTACTTGCTGCGCGCGAGCATCCGCTCGACCCCGCCGCGCTCGACGAGCCGGCCGAAGCCGACTCGTTCGAGCACCTTGCCGACGATCGTCGCCACCACTTTGGCCACGACCCAGCCGATGAGCAGGATGACAAGGAAACCGGCGAGCTTGGGCACGAACGTCGCGATCGAACTCCACGCGTCCGAAAGTCCTTGCTGGAAATCGATAGCCAAACTGGAGGTGTTCACCGCGCCATTCCCTTCGCTATCCGATTACGCCATGGCGATTGCCGTGGCAATGTCCAGGCCCGGTTATACCTCCGAGTGGCACCGGAAATCCGTTATTTGCGAAGAATTTGCCCGGCGCGCCACGGCGGTCGAATTCGGCGTCGAAGGCCATTCGACGACCCTCGGGACCGAGCTCCCGCGGTCGCGCCGACGAGAGCTCCTCGGGCGAACCGGATCCCATTGCCAGCACGCCGCGCGACGATGGGCAGCAGCCATACCCATCGACATCGAATGTGATCTAGAGCACACTTTCACCCGTCGCCGAGCGGGTGCTGCGGCGGCGGCTGCCCACGGACGTCGCACACACCCCGTAGACGCCACACATAGGCACCGACGCTGTGAGGCGTTCGAACGCTGTGTGGCGTCAACCGGACGCGGCGGTGTCGCGGGTCAGTTGCCGATGCGGCCGGTGCTCAGGAAGCCGAGCAGGTCGTGGCGGGTGATGACGCCGACCGGCTTGCCGTCCTCGACGACCATCAGCGCGTCGGTGTCCGACAGCGCCTTGGTGGCCGCGGAGATGGGCTCGCCGGAGCCGATCAGCGGGAACGACGGGCTCATGTGCTCGGCCACCGAGTCGGTGAGTTGCGCGCGGCCTTCGAAGACCGCGGAGAGCAGGTCGCGCTCGGTGACGCTGCCGGCGACCTCGCCCGCCATCACCGGCGGCTCGGCGCCGACGACCGGCATCTGCGAGACGCCGTACTCGCGCAGGATCTCGATGGCGTCGCGCAGCGTCTCCGACGGGTGGGTGTGCACCAGATCGGGCAGCTCGCCGGACTTGCCGCGCAGCACATCGCCGACCAGCGGTTCCGGGCTGCCGTCGAGGCGGCTGCGCAGGAAACCGTAGGAGCTCATCCACTCGTCGTTGAAGATCTTGGAGAGGTAACCGCGCCCACCGTCCGGCAGCAGCACCACGACGACGGCGTCCGGGTCGCGGCGCGCCACCTCGATGGCGGCGACCACGGCCATACCGCAGGAACCGCCGACGAGCAGGCCCTCCTCGCGGGCCAGCCTGCGGGTCATGTCGAAGGAGTCGGCGTCGGAGACCGCGATGATCTCGTCCGGCACGGCCGGGTCGTAGGCCGAAGGCCAGAAGTCCTCGCCGACGCCCTCCACCAGGTACGGGCGGCCGGTGCCGCCGGAATACACCGACCCCTCGGGGTCGGCGCCGATGATCTTGACCTTGCCCCCCGAGACTTCCTTCAGGTAGCGGCCCGTGCCGGTGATGGTGCCGCCGGTGCCAACGCCCGCGACGAAGTGGGTGATCTTGCCTTCGGTGTCGCGCCAGATCTCCGGGCCGGTGGTCTCGTAGTGGCTCTGCGGGCCGCCGGGGTTGGAGTACTGGTCCGGCTTCCACGCGCCGTCGATCTCGCGGACCAAGCGATCGGAGACGCTGTAGTAGCTGTCCGGGTGGTCCGGCGGCACGGCGGTCGGGCAGACCACGACCTCGGCGCCGTAGGCGCGCAGCACGTTGCGCTTGTCCTCGGAGACCTTGTCCGGGCAGACGAACACGCACTTGTAGCCGCGCTGCTGCGCGACCAAGGCCAGCCCGACACCGGTGTTGCCCGAGGTCGGCTCGACGATGGTGCCGCCAGGCTTCAGTAGTCCGGCCTTCTCGGCGGCGTCGATCATCTTCACCGCGATCCGGTCCTTGGCGCTGCCGCCCGGATTGAGGTATTCGATCTTGGCCGCGACGAGTCCGTCGGTCGGCCCCACCACACTGTTCAACCGGACCAGGGGTGTGTTGCCGATGAGGTCCACGACATGATCCGCGATGCGCATAGCCCTATCGTTGCAGAAGCCGCCCCGTGACCTGCGCGACGGTCCCGGAGGGCGGTCGCGCGGCGCGACCGCGCGGAGACCCGGGAAGGGCGCCGATGCCGGGCGCTGTGAATTCACGCACATCCGTCCGGAGCGTCAGGTCGGCGACACGCCATGCGGCGGGCGGACCGCCCTTAAGATCTGGAAACATGAGGCAGCCCACTATCACCCGAGCCGCCATCGTCCTCGCCGCGACGGCGACGGCGACGCTGATCGGGACCGGTGCACAGGCCAGCGCGGGCACCGTGTCGTTCCCGCAAGTGCCGACCATGGCGCACGGCGGACTCTGCTCGACCACTATCCAGACCTGGGCCGACACCAGCCCCGAATGGCCGGGCCGCGCCATCCTGAACGTTCGCGCGCCGCCGGTCGCGGGCATCGGCCCCGGCAAGCACCCCTTGGCGCCGCTGTGCGAGGTGCGCACCACCGTGGCGTGGCGCAATCTGAACACCGGGGCGACGGGCGCCTACGAGAACACGGTGGTCACCGGCATCTACGGCAGCATTCAGTACGCGCTGTTCCAGGACACCGGGCCGGGCCGCATCGAGGTCACCGTCACCACCGACGCACTGAGCATCCCCGCGCGGGGCGTCTTCGACGTCGCATGATCCGGGGCCTCGGGGACTCGTTCCCGCCGAGGCCGTAGATCAACCCGTAAAATTCCGGAGCGTGGGAGCACCTCGGATCAGCCTGCGCACGGCCGCCGTCACCGGTACTGCGACGTTGCTCGCCGGTTCCGGGGCGGGTACCGCATCGTGGGCCGCTTATCGGCTGCTCATGGCGCAGGCGGGCGTGGCGCGCGGCGTGATCGGTCGCGACACCTCGAAACCGCCGGAGGCGGACGGCGTCTACACCGCGGGCTGCGGCGCGCCCGAGCCGTGGCGCACCGGTAAGCACGCCGACCTGCACCTGATGATCTTCGGCGACTCCACCGCGGCCGGTGTCGGCTGCGTGACCGCGGACGGGGTGCCCGGCGTGCGTATCGCCCGGGCACTCGCCGACGCCAGCGGGAAGCGAATCCGGTTGAGCACCAAGGCGATTTCCGGCGCCACCTCCAAGGGCCTTGCCGGTCAGGTGGACGCCATGTTCGTCGCGGGACCGCCGCCGGACGCGGCGGTGATCTTCATCGGCGCCAACGACATCACCAAGAAGCACTCCATCAGCGCGTCGGCGCGCAGGCTCGGCGCCGCGGTGGCCCGGCTGCACCTGGCGGGCAGCGTCGTCGTGGTGGGCACCTGTCCCGATCTGGGCGCGGTGTCCGCGATCCCGCAACCGCTGCGCACCATCGTGCGCAACTGGAGCGTGCGACTGGCCAGGGCCCAGTTCGCGGTCACCACCGCGGCGGGCGGGCACCCGGTTGTGCTGGGCGAGCTCGGTCCGGAATTCCGCACCGCCCCCGAGCAGATGTTCTCGGCCGACGGCTTCCACCCCTCGGCCGCGGGCTACGAACTCGCCGCGGCGCGGGTGCTTCCGGCCCTGCTCACCGCCCTCGAACAGCGCGGGCTGCGCACCGACCGCGACACGCGCGGCCCGCTCCGCGGACTCGCGGCTCGGCTACGCGGGCTGGTTGCTCAGAAATCCGGCGTCATCGAGGCGGACGACGCCGAAGCGCGCAATGGCCGGGGCGGCGTTCCCGGCGCTCGACAGGTTCGGTACACATAGAGGTGCCAGTACAAAACTGAGCAGCACGTACGAAGGAGCCCTCATGCCAGAGGCAGTTATCGTTTCGACCGCCCGCTCCCCCATCGGCCGGGCCCGCAAGGGCTCGCTGGTCGATATGCGGCCCGACGACCTGACCACCCAGATCGTGCGCGCGGCGCTCGACAAGGTTCCTGCGCTCGACCCCACCCAGATCGATGACCTGATCCTCGGCTGCGGCTCCCCCGGCGGCGAGCAGGGCTTCAACATCGCCCGGATCGTCGCGGTGCAGCTGGGCTACGACTTCGTTCCCGGCACCACTGTGCACCGGTACTGCGCCTCCTCGCTGCAGTCCACCCGGATGGCGTTCCACGCCATCAAGGCGGGCGAGGGCGACGTGTTCATCTCCGCGGGTGTCGAGACCGTCTCGCGCTACGTCAGCGGCTCGGCCGACAGCTGGCCGAACACCCAGAACCCGCTGTTCGACGAGGCCCAGGCCCGGACCGCGAAGACCGCCGAGGGCGGCGCGGGCGTCTGGCACGACCCGCGCGAGGACGGCCTGATCCCGGACGCCTACATCGCGATGGGTCAGACCGCCGAGAACGTCGCCTCCTCCACCGGCATCAGCCGTGAGGACCAGGACCGCTGGGGCGTGCGCTCGCAGAACCGCGCGGAGGAGGCCATCAAGAACGGCTTCTTCGAGCGCGAGATCACCCCGATCACCCTTCCGGACGGCACCGTGGTCTCCACGGACGACGGCCCGCGCGCCGGCGTCACCTACGAGGCTGTCTCCCAGTTGAAGCCGGTCTTCCGCCCGGACGGCACCATCACCGCCGGTAACTGCTGCCCGCTCAACGACGGCGCCGCCGCGCTGGTCATCATGAGCGACACCAAGGCCAAGGAACTCGGCCTGACCCCGCTTGCGCGCATCGTGTCCACCGGCGTCTCCGGCCTGTCGCCGGAGATCATGGGTCTGGGCCCGATCGAGGCCGTCAAGCGCGCGCTGGCGCTGGCGGGCAAGACGGTCGACGACATCGACCTGTTCGAGATCAACGAGGCCTTCGCCGTACAGGTGCTCGGCTCGGCCCGCGAGCTGAAGATCGACGAGGACAAGCTGAACGTGTCCGGCGGCGCCATCGCGCTCGGCCACCCGTTCGGTATGACCGGCGCCCGCATCACCACCACGCTCATCAACAACCTCCAGACCTACGACAAGCAGTTCGGTGTGGAGACCATGTGCGTCGGCGGCGGCCAGGGTATGGCCATGGTCATCGAGCGGCTGAGCTGACGCTCCCCAGCACGACGAAGGCGGCCGCCGGGATTTCCCGGCGGCCGCCTTTGCGTTCATCCGCGATGTCCGACCGCGGCCACTAAGTGATGCAGCCGGACGGAGTCCTCATCAGCCCGCGTATGGCCGAGCGGAAGGCGGAGGTACGCCTAGTCGTTCTGGAAGTACGTCAGCAGTCGCAGGATCTCGACGTAGAGCCAGACCAGGGTGACGGTCAGGCCGAGAGCGACGCCCCAGGCCGCCTTCTCCGGGGCTTGCGCCCGGATCAGCTGGTCGGCGGCGTCGAAGTCGAGCAGGAAGCTGAACGCGGCGATCGCGATGCAGACCAGGCTGAACACGATGGCGAGCGGACCGCCGTCGCGCAGGCCGAAGCCGCCGTCGGTGAAGATGCTCGCGATCAGGTTGCCCAGCATGAGCACAACGACGCCGATAATGGCGCCGATGATCATGCGGGTGAACCGCGGCGTCACGCGGATCGCGCCCGTCTTGTAGACGACGAGCATGCCCGCGAACACACCGAAGGTGCCGAGCACCGCCTGCCCGATCAGCGCACTACCGCCCGCGCCACCGAAGGTGATGTCGGTGAACATGAACGACAGGGCGCCGAGGAAAAGGCCCTCCGCGACCGCGTAGCCCAGCACGATGGCCGGGTTGTCCATCTTGTTGGCGAAGCTGGCGATCAGCACGAGCACCAAGCCGACGAGACCGCCGACGATGACGAACAGCGGCGCGAGGCTGGTGTTGGCCGTGGTGAGGCCGAAGGCGATGAGCGCCGACAGTGTCAGCACACCGAGCGTGATGCCGGTTTTGGTCACCACGTCGTCGATGGTCATGGCCCGGGTGGTGGGCGGGGCCTGCTGGTAGGGCTGGTACTGGTTGGGGTACTGGTTACCGAACTGCTGTCCGAACTGCCCGGCACCCGCTACACCCGAACCGAAGTTGGCGTAGCCGCCGCCCTCTTGCTTGGGCAAATTTTTGAAGACCGGATTGCTTGTGGTGCGCACCGTGAGTGCCTTTCTGGAGTCGTTGCCGCTGTCTGCCGAGCTGCTGCTCGATATCCAACTGCCTGGTCCAACGTCCGGCAGCCGTGCCGAGTTCCCGAGACGTTCGCCAAGGCGGACAATTCGGACTCTACCGTTGCCTGACGTCGTGCAGGCCACGCACCGATCGTGTCACGGTGAACTTCCGGTTCCGCCCGATCACCTCGGTGCGCCCGACCATCCGCTCCACCACGCCGCGATAGTTGAGGTGGGTGTTGTACACGGTCCACAGTTCGCCGCCGGGGCGAAGCACACGTCCGGTCTCGGCGAACATCTTGATGGCCGAGCCGGTGTGCACCGCCGCGCCGACATGGAACGGCGGATTGCACAGCACCAGATCGGCGCTGTTGTCGGCGGCCGATGACATCGCGTCGTCGCGCACCACCGTCACCCGGTCGGCCACGTCGTTGGCAGCCGCCGTGGCTCGCGCCGAGGCCACCGCGGCGGCCGACTGATCGGTGCCGACCACCCGCAGCGCCGGGCGCGCCTTCGCCAGCGCCACCGCAAGAATGCCGGTCCCGCAGCCGAGGTCGATGGCGTCGCGGGCATCCGGCTTCATCCACTTCAGGTGCTGCAACAGGAATCTGGTGCCGATGTCCAGGCGCGGGCCGGAGAACGCGGCACCGTGCGCGACGACCTCGATGCCCACCTCCGCCAAGGATTCGCGCACCGGGAACCGGGGATCGCCAACGGGTTTCGGCCCCTCGATGAACAGCGTGCGGGACTTCTGCTTGCCCCGGCTGGCGTTGACCGTCGAAAACGACTCGCTGAGTACGTCGTTCATCGACTTGGTCAGATACTTGTCGCGTCCGCCCGCGATCACGCTCACTCCCGGGTCGGCGTACCGCGCGATGGCTTCGGCGATTTCCGCCAAACCCGCCAGCATCCTCGGCAACCGCAGCAGCACGACCTCGACGCCGCGTAGCAGATCCTCGCCGAGCGGGTGCGCGGTGTAGCGGTCCGCGAGCCCGAGCGTGCGAGCGTTGTTGGCCAGCGCCAGTTCGCCGGTGAGCAGATCCTGGTGCACGCGGACGTCGCGCAAGTCGTGCCGCGCGATGGCGCCGAGCGTCAGCGCGCCGTAGTTGTCGCCGATGACGGCAATCTTCCCGCTACCGGCTGCCTCGATCGGATCGACGGCCACGTCGAGGATCAACCGGTCGGCGGCATCGACGGCATAGAGGTTCAGCGCCTCCACATCCGGATACCGCCGCAGTCGGCCAAGCACATCCTCGACATCGTCCACACGTCAAGTGTGCTAGATCGTTGCCGAATAGTCGCGTCCACCCCGGCAAATCGCACGTCCGCTCGCTGCCGCCTTCGGCAGTTTCCTTCTGAAACGTTCTGCCACAAAGGCACTCGCGACTTCGGCAGCTGTGCCGTCGATTCCGGTGGCGGGGCGGCGGCGGCGTGTCCTGTCGACGAATCCGCACCGGATCGTTCGTCGATTCGGTTTTGCGCAGATGTCATCTGACGTTCACTCGATCGCCGGCCGATCCATCCGCGTCGCCAATGCCGAGCGGAGAAATCCGAACGTCCGCGTGCGGCACGGGCTCGGCGATCGGCGGACCAGCTCGAGTGTCACCAAATCAACTGCCCAGCAACCGATCACCGAATTCTGCGCGCCGCCAGCGGCTGAGTGAGATGGCGGACCAGCGGCAGCGCGTCGCCGCGCACGGACACCCTCGGGGTGCGTCGATCGAACGGCGGGAGTTCGGCCGCTTCGAGCCAAGTGGCCGCTCGCGAACCCGCCGACTCGCCAACTGCCACCCCGGCCGAGCAATGCGCAGGCGGTGCGTTCGCCGCCAAATGCCGGGAAGGATGTCTGCGGCGCACCGAGTCTCGCATTGTTGCCCGTCAGGGACCGCGCGCTGAGTAACATCAGCCCCATGCGCAACAGGATGGTGCCGACGGTCGTGCTTGCGATGGCTCTGATCGCAGGCTGCGACAACGCCGAAACCGGCTCGGCCACGACGCCGCCCCCGCCGACGACCACCACGGGCTCGCTCCTGGAAGCGCCGACCCAAGTGCCGGGCGACGCGGAACCCAAGCGCGGCACCCCATCGAGCGGCGCGGGGCTCACCGTCACGGATCTGCGCATCGGCCACCATCCCGGTTTCGACCGCGTCGTCTACGACCTCGGCGGCACCGGAACTCCCGGCTGGATCGTGCAATACACCGATCGCGCGATCCAGGACGGCAGCGGCAACGAGATCGACGTAGCCGGACAGTCCGTTCTCGAAGTGCAGATCACCGGATCGGCCTACCCCTTCGACAGCGGCGTCACCCCCTACTCCGGTCCCGATCCGGCCACCGACCCGAGCGCACCCACCGTCGCGGGCGTCTATCGCACCACGGTCTTCGAAGGCACCACCCAGTCCTTCATCGGCGTCAACGCCGACCGCCCCGCCTTCTCCGTCACCACCATGTCCAACCCGACCCGCCTGGTCATCGACATCGCATCCTCCTGACCCGCCGAAGTCGACTCCGCAGAGCTTCCACACGCTTCGCAGCGGCTACAACCCCTGCGAAGCGCGTGAAGGCTCTACGAGGCGCGTGAAGCGTTTGCGATAGCCATATCGCGGTGGTCGGGGTGGGTGTGAGCAGCGGCAAATCATCGATACATACAGGGGGTATAGGTAGTCGTGCGCGGCGCCCGCTACCCTGTCCACGTGGCCGCACCGCACGCTTCCCAGCACGCATCCGGGTTCACCCGGATGCTGAGCGTGCTCACCCTGATCGCAGGTATCGCGGCCATGCAAGTCGGAATCTTCACCACGCCCGCGTCCGCCGCTCACCACCCGAGCGCCGTCGCGGGAGACCCTTTCGCGGCGGTCACAACGCATCACGCCGCCACCGCCTCGGGCGCAGGCACCGTCCTCGCGCCGATCCCGGACCACTCGGTGGACGGCGGCCGAACAAGCGAGAAACGCGCGGCGATCGCCGCCGAACCATCGGGGCAGGCTTCCGCTCAACCCGCCGATCACGCACTCCCGCCTTCCGAACTGCTGGTAACCCCCTCCGCGGAACCCGGGTGCGCCGACTGCGGCGACGGCCACGCGGGTCTGCATGCCTGCGTCTTCATCCTGACCGCGCTCGCCCTGGCGGTCCTGCTCGTGGCTCTGTACCGAATCCCGGGCGCCCGGTCCGGTGATGGCGGCGGCTCGAAACCTCGCCACTGGCGACCCAGACGTGAACGCCCACCGCCTTGGACCGTGTTGTCCCTGGCCGAATTGTCGATTCTGCGGATCTGACAGGTCCACCGCGTCCGTGCTGCCGCACGCTCGCGGTTCCGCCTGCCCTTTTCACCGTGCTTTTCGCGATTCCCAAGGAGTTCAACCATGTTCATCACCCGTACCCGTATCACCCTCGCCACCCTCGCCACGGGCGCGCTGCTGTTCGCCGCCGGATGTGGCGACGATTCCGAGTCGATGTCCGGCACGGACCACGCCACGTCGTCGAGCGCCGCCGCGGCAACCTCGGCCGCTCGGACCGATTTCGACAACGCCGACGTCACGTTCCTTCAGATGATGTACCCGCATCACGCCCAGGCCGTCGAGATGGCGAAGCTGGTTCCCGGTCGCACCAAGAACCCGCAGCTGCTCGCGCTCGCCGCGGAGGTCGAGAAGGCGCAGGCGCCCGAGATGGAGCAGATCAGCTCCCTGCTGCGGAGTTTCGGCAAACCCGCGCCGACGACCGGTGGCGGACACGAGGCCCACGGCATGCCCGGCATGATGCCGGCCGAGGAGATGTCGGCGTTGCAGGCGGCGTCCGGCGCCGAGTTCGACCGCATGTGGCTGGAGATGATGATCGAACACCACGCCGGGGCGATCGACATGGCGAAGACCGAACTGGCCGACGGCGTCAACCCCGACGCGCAGGCGCTTGCCCGCTCGGTGATCACCGCACAGGAGGCGGAGATCGCGACTATGCGCACCATGCTCGGCCAGAACTGACCGCGTGACCGGTCCACGCCCGGCGGTATCGGTTGACCATCGATATAGGCACGCCACGCTGACGGGGCACGACCCGCACAGTAACGTCGTAAGGTCCGGTCTCCTCCGCGCCGGACGCACCGAGGGGAAAGGCGAACGGACATGCGACGACTGGAACGCGCAGGCCTGACCGCCGCCGCGGCGGCGACCGCGACCGGCATCACGTTCATCGGCGCCTGCTCGACGCAGGTCACCGGCAACCCCCAGGTCAACCAGACCGAGTTGGCCGCGTACACGTCCGAAGTCGCCGCCTCCTCGGCCGCCGCGTCATCATCGCGGGCGGCGGCCGTTGAACGCGCGACCGACGCCGCCTGCGGCGCCTTCGCGGCGGCGAACGACAGCTCGGTGGATTCGTTCAACGCCTACATCGACGCCAGCAACAACAACGCGCCCGACGCCGACGCCAAGGCCACCGCCGCAGTCAGCACGTTGCGCGCCAATGCCCGCGACGTGGACCAGAAGCTGAGCAGGGACGTCCCGCCGAATGTCGCGAGCACTCTGCGCGTCTACCGGGACGACACCAACGCACTCGCCGACCTGCTCGAACGCCGCGTGGACGTGGACACGCTCAACGCCGCCATCGACAAGTTCAACGCGACCAAGAACTCCGCACGCGAGGCCTGCCGAGGCCGTTGACCCGAGTCACCGGCTACCGCCAGGCTCAGGGCCGTGGAACGCTCCCTTGCCAGGCCGCGGTCGTCTGCTCCGCGCTCGAACCCTGTTGCCGCGCACGCTGATTCCTGCGCTGCAATACGAGCAGGGCGGCGCCGGCCGACAACGCGACGCAGGCGATGAACGCCACGAGCGGCGCCCACCCTTCGGCGCCGAGCCCCGCGAGCGCGACGGCCGGAATCACCGTGAGCAATCCGATTCCGACCAGCACGAAGCCCGCCCAATTCCCGGTGTCGGCCATCGTCTCCCCGGGTTGAGGTCCGGGGGTGCGGGCGATGTCCGGTGCGTCGTCGAGCGGGGGAATCTCCCACGTGCCGTCGGATGCCATGGTGCGACCACCTCGTTCGGATCGTGCGCGATACTCTCGCCGGTTGGGTATCCCAACTCACCGCGGCGAAACCGTCCGCACCAACGCGACCGCACTGCAAGGCAATCGAGAGCCTCGACTGATATCACCCGGCGAGCGCGCGACCCCGCAGGTCACCGCGATGGCCGAATCTGTGTACCGCGCCGAGCAATTCGGCGACGAACGGACCAGGTTGCGGCAGTTCGTAACCCGGTGGCCAGAGCCAGCGGCGTTCGTCGGACGTCGGGTTGCTCGATTCGCTGAGCAGCGGCAGCGCGATGTGTTCGCCCCATTCCGCGATCCGCACATCGGCCTCGGAGAGCAGGCCCCGGTGTGGCGATTCGCAGAGGCCCGCGGTGAGGAAGACCCACCGGCCGGTGTCCGGGTCGACGAAGACGGGACCGGCGTGCTGCGCCGGCTGCAACAAGGCCTGTAGGCGCGCACCGAGCACCTCGGGCATGGTCACGACCCCCACGACGCCCACCCGGAGGACCACCTGGGTGCCCATGATCGCGACGGGGAATCGGTACATCTCCCGATAGGTCACGAAGTTCTGCCGCAATGTCATCGTCGCCATCCACCTTCCACGGGTCGGCAGGCTTGTGGAATCGACCGCGAGGCAGCGATATAGAGCCGCCGCGTCGCGCTCTCTTTCGATCGTCCAGCCGCGAAGCACGCCCGGCAACGCGATCGGCAATCGCTGGGGAAATCACCAGTGCGGCGCGCGCCGGGCTGGAGATCCCACAACGCGCCGCCCCGTGATTGGCGGGGCCGATCGCGGGTAACCGGCATGCATGGAGCTACTGGTGATCATCGGGATCGCCGTGCTCGTCGGCGCGGTGGTCCTGTCTCGCAAGATGTCCGGACGTCGACCGCACGCGCCGGAGTCCCCAGGCAACGACGGGGAGTGATTCTCATGGCGGCAATGGACCCCGATCCCGCACGCACCCCGGATCTGGAACCGGGCGGTGGCGTCGCCCCGGGTGCGACTCCGCCGGAAACAGCGCAGACCTCCGGCCTTTCCGCGCCGGAGCCGCGCACCAGGCACCGGTTCCCTGGAACCGGCATCGCCGCGATGGCCGTGACGATCGCCTTGGTCGTCCTATTCACGGTGGTCGCGATTGCGATAATCGTGTCGCTGATCTGACCCGGGTGGCCGACCACACTCGTTGATGAACGCCGTGCGCCCCTAAGATACAACTTGTGTCTAAGACGTACTCATCAGCTGAGCACGCCTATCGCGAGGTCAAGGAGCGCATCCTCACGGGTGCACTGCCGGGCGGCGAGCTGATCAGCGAGGGCGAGATCGCCGCCGCGCTCGGCACCTCCCGCACACCGGTGCGCGAGGCTTTTCTCCGGCTGGAGACCGAGGGGTGGATGCGGCTCTACCCGAAGCGTGGCGCGCTCGTCGTGCCGATCCCGCCCGACGAAGCCGAGCACGTCGCGCACGCCAGGTACGTCGTCGAGACCGCGGCCGTCCGCGCACTGGTCGCCGCGGACCCCGACGCCGTCGCGACCCCGTTGCGCGCCTCGCTCGACCGCCAGCGCACGCTGGCGGCAACCGAGGACCTGGACGCCTTCGCCATCGAGGACACCGACTTCCACCGCACCTACGTCGTCGCGGCGGGCAACCCGCTGCTCAGCGGCTTCTACGATTCGCTGCGCGAGCGGCAGCGCCGGATGAACAGCGTCGCCCTGCGGCGCGGTCCGCTGGACATCGACCGGATCATCGACCAGCACGCCGGGCTTGCGGAGCTGATCACCGGCGGCGACGTCGTCGGTTTCGCGGCGGCGCTGATCGAACACCTCGCCGGGGTGCACCAGCTGGAACTACGGGGCCTGTGATGACGGCCCTGACAGACCTACGCCCCGCCCGATCGGCCACCGCAACCGAGCACTGGTGGGGTGTCGCCGCCGCGGTGTTCGCCATCGCCTGGGGCGGAAACGAATTCACTCCGCTGCTGGTCATGTACAAGAGCCACGGGCTGGCACCGACCACTGTGGATCTGCTGCTCTTCTACTACGTGCTCGGCATCGTGCCCGCGCTGCTGATCGGCGGCCCGCTCTCGGACTGCTACGGCCGCCGCAGGCTTCTGCTGCCCGCCCCGCTGATCACCGCGAGCGGATCGCTGCTGCTCGCCTTCGGCTCCGGCTCGGTGCCCGCGCTCGCGGCGGGACGAGTGCTGTGCGGTGTCGCGCTCGGCCTGGCGATGGCGGTGGGCAGCAGCTGGCTGAAGGAACTCTCGCAACCGCCGCACGGCCCCGCCCTGCCCGCCGGTACCGGCGCGCGCCGCTCCGCGATGAGCCTCACCGGCGGGTTCGCCATCGGGGCAGGAACCGCCGGGGTGCTCGCGCAGTGGGCGCCGCTGCCGAACACGCTCGCCTACCTGATCAACTCCGCACTCTGCCTCGCGGCAGCAGCGTGGATGTCTCGCGCTCCGGAAACCGTCCCGCCGCAGGGGAACCCACGCCGTCTCGTCGACGACCTGAAGATTCCCGCCGCCGGTCACCGCCGCTTCCGCTGCATCGCACTGCCCGCGGCACTGTGGTTGTTCACCTCCGCCGCAACGGCTTACGCGGTGATGCCGACGCTCATGCTGCCGCACGTGCACGGCGCACCCATCGCGTTCTCGGCGCTGATCACCGTGATCACCCTCGGCTGCGGATTCGCGATCCAGTCGGTCGCCCGCCGCATCGACCAGCCCGGCACCGCCCGCGCCGCCGCCCTCGGCCTCGCCCTCGTCACCTGCGGAATGCTCGCCGCGACATGGGCTTCCGCAGCGCTCACACTCGGCGCAACCATCCTCACCGCCGCCATCCTCGGCGCGGGGTACGGCATCGGGCTTGTCGCCGGTCTACAAGAAATCGAGCGCATCGCTCGTCCGGAGGAACTCGCCGGGCTCACGGCGGTGTTCTACTCGGTCAGCTATCTGGGGTTCGCCGTCCCCGCGGGGTTGTCGTTTCTGCATCAGCATGTGGGGTTCAGTTACCCGGCGATGTACACCGGGCTGGCCGTGGCCGCGGCGGGTTGTCTGGTTCTCGTGCTGCGGAACTACGGGCCACAAACCTAGAACCGAAGACGAAGGACTGCTGCGCCCCGCCTTCAAACGGGACGAATGGAAGTCGGTCGCCATCGGCGGCGTCCTCGGATTCCCGTCGGCGAACTCCAGGTCCACCTCTTGCTGGGCTAGCGGTAGTCCGGGTTCTCGAAGTCGAAGCGGCACCCCGCGTCCCATTCGGATCGCTGGTTGCCGTGTGCGGGGATGCCGCCGTTGTCCTTCAGCATTCTGGCGAGGTGCAGCAGGTTCCAGGTCATGAAGGTGGTGTTGCGGTTGGTGAAATCGTTGTCCGGGCCGCCGGATCCCGGATCGAGGTAGGAGGGCCCGGGGCCTGCCTCGCCGATCCAGCCCGCGTCGGCTTGCGGCGGGATGGTGTACCCCAAGTGCTGCAAGCTGTAGAGGACGTTCATGGCGCAGTGTTTGACACCGTCCTCGTTACCGGTGATCAGACATCCGCCGACCCGGCCGTAGTAGGCGTACTGTCCGTACTCGTTCAGGATCGAGGAGTTGCCGTAGAGACGCTCGATGACCTTCTTGGTGACGGAGCTGTTGTCGCCCAACCAAATCGGGCCCGCCAGCACCAGGATGTCGGCGTCCATCACCTGGCGCTGCAGTGCGGGCCATTCGTCGGTGGCCCAGCTGTGCTCGGTCATGTCGGGCCAGACTCCCGTGGCGATGTCGTGATCGACGGCACGCAGCTGGGCGACCTGGACACCCTGCTCGGTCATGATGTGGGCGCTGAGGTCGATGAGCCCCTGGGTGTTGCTGATCTCCGGAGAGCGCTTCAACGTGCAGTTGATGAACAGTGCCTTCAGGTCCCGGTAGCTCGCCATGGTGTTCCCCTTCGTCCGCGGGAGGCTGTATTCGCTGGAGATTTGCGAACCATAGCGAGAACGGGCCGCGGCCGGAGTCGATCGGACAACTCGTAGCCGACACTCGGCGTCCGCTGAGCGGGACCGTCGATAGTGTGCGCCGAGCCGGTCAGTCGCGGCTCGGTACCGCGCAGCCCTCGGGACCGCACGCTTCCGCGTCGCCCACGATCTGCAACGCGGGCTCGCGGTCGGCCCAGGCTCGCTCCAGCGCCTGCGCGAAGAGAGCCGGAGGCTGCGCGCCGGACACGCCGTACTTGTTGTCGAACACGAAGAACGGCACCCCGTTCGCGCCGAGCCGCGACGCCTCTCGCTCGTCGGCGCGCACCGCGTCGGCGTAGGCGGTGGGATCGGCCAGCACGGCGCGGACCTCGGATTCCTCGAAACCCGTCGCGACGGCGATCCCGGCCAACCGCTCCGCATCGCCGAACAGGGACGCCTCCTCGGCGAAATTCGCGTGGTAGAGCGCGTCGAGGAGTTCGTCTTGCCTGCCCTTCGCCAGCGCGAAATGCAGCAGGCGGTGCATGTCGAAGGAGTTGCCGTAGTCACGTCCCTCGGTCAGGTACGGCAGGCCGAGTTCCGCCGCCTGCGCGCCGATGCCGCGCTCGTTGGCGGCCGCCTGCGCCTCGCTGATGCCGTACTTGCGGGCGATCTTCGCGACGACGGGACCGGTCTCGTCCGCGGGCAGCGTCGGATCCAGCTCGAACGAGCGGTGCACCACCTCGACCTCCGCACGCTGCGGAAACTCCGCCAACGCCTGCTCGAACCTGGCCTTGCCCAGGTAGCAGAACGGGCAGTTGATATCGGTCCAGATCTCGACCCGCACGGTCGTCCTCGCTTTCGTCATCGCCCCGGTTGGTGGGAACGTCGTGGCAACCGAGGGTGTTCCCCCGCGCTCTCGGGAGTCGCCACATACTCCTTACACGCGTCACACAGGTACGCGTTGTGTGACCCGTGCAGACGGTGTGTGGGAGGGCTCGGTCAGACCCACCGTCAGGTTCGAGCCAGCGTTGTCGCTATCGGCGCCCGGGCGTCGGGGTGGAACATCCGACGACGAAGCAGCCCACCGGCCAGTCCGCGAACGGCGGCGGCAACGGCTTGCCGAGGCAGGTGATCGGATCGCAGCCCGGATAGGCGTAGGGCCCGATTCCGAGCGCGGCGAGGGTGGCATCGGGGTTGGTCATCATCGGGTCGGTGATGCTGACGTCGGGCAGCGGCACGAACGGACCCGGGTCCGGCAGCGCAGGCTCACGGAACGCGCCGACGAGGGGGCGCAGCACCTGGTACGCGAAGCCGACATCACCGGGAACGGTGACTCCGGTCCAGCTGACCAGCAGGTTCAGGCTCGGGACGATGTAATTGTCCTGGCGCATCATGCCGCTCATCTTCACCGCGTCGGCGGGCAAACCATGGAATTCCGGACCGCAACCGGGACCGTTGACGACGAACAGGAAGCCGTAGCACTCGTGCCCGGGCGAGGATTCGGCAGCTTGGATCAGGTACTCCACGGAAATGACCTGCGCCCCTGCCCAGTTCCCGCGATTGGCAACCAGCAGACCGAGTTTCGCGAAATCGTCCGGGGCCATCACCAGATGCGCGTAGCCATAGGTGTTTCCGCTCCGATCACGCGCCCAGTAATAGTTACTGGCCCGGATACCCAACGGATCGAACAGCTTTCGCTGCGCATACGCCTGAAAGTCCTCGCCGACCGCCTGCTGCACCACATAGGCGATGAGATCCACGGCGCGCTGGCTGTACCGAAACGTCGTGCCTTGCGGATACTCGATCGGCATCGCCAATGCCTGGGCGACCACATTGGGATCGAGCTGTCCGAGCCCGGTCACCCCTTCCGACACCACCGCGACCTCGATACCCGAGGACTCGGTGAGCAGATTGCGCACGCGAACAGCCCGATGCTCGGCGTCGCCGAGGCCGGGCGGCAGATGGTCGCCGATCGGATCGTCGAGCCCGAGCAGCCCTTCGTCGACGGCGATACCGGCCACCAGCGAGACCACGCTCTTGGTCGCGCTCCACAGGTTCCACGGCAATCCGCCCGTTCGCTCGTTCTGCGGCCCCGCAGCGATCAGGCAATTGTTGCGAAACACCTTGAAGTTCAGCCGGGTCGGCGATGAAGCCGCCGCGATCGCATCGCGCAGCGCCGCCGAGTCCAACCCGACCTCCTCGGGAGTCGCCGTCGGAAACTGCCGCCCCTGCGGCATTTCGCAATGCTTCAGCCCACCGGGTTCCGCTGCCGCCGGGCCACCGAAACCACCGGCTACCGTCCACAAACAAAATGCGATAACCAGTGCCACAACACTTTTCACGGAATTCCGCATGACCCGCCTTCCGTCCCGCGATCCGGTTGTGACATCGGCGAGCACAGAACCCCGTTACGAGAAGACGCCCCTGCTCAGCGCCCCGAATTTCGTTGGCGCGAGTCCCATGGGCGGCCGACGCGGACCCCCGACGCCGGCTCGAATACCGACTCGCACCCCGCAGATCGACGGAAGAGAAACGGCGGCTCTACCAGCGTGCGCACCATTCGATCAGCACTCCCGCGCAAAGCGCGACCTCAGTCGAATGGCGTGCGGCCGAACACATCGGCCGCCCCTCGGAATCCCCCACTCGTGGTGCCCCCAGTCGGACTCGAACCGACACTGAATGGATTTTAAGTCCACTGCCTCTGCCAATTGGGCTATAGGGGCCGTTCGGTCAGCCTACCGACTCGTACGGCTGTACCGGAATCGTGGCGCGGCTGGTCTCGGGTTGTGGGATGGGCGGGTTGTCAGGATACGCCGTGCCCTGCCAGCGGGCAGGGCACGGCGAGCAGTTGGTTACTCGGCGAGCGACTTGCCGAGCAGCGAGTTCCTGCGGCTGTAGGCGAAGTAGATCACCAGGCCGATGGCCATCCAGATGAGGAATCGCAGCCAGGTCTCGACCGAGAGGTTGAGCATCAGCCACAGGCAGGACAGGACGCCGAGGATCGGAATGAGCGGGACCAGCGGAACACGGAAACCGCGCGGCAGGTCGGGCCGGGTGCGGCGCAGCACGAGCACGCCGAGCGAGACCAGCACGAAGGCGAACAGCGTGCCGATGTTGACCATTTCCTCCAGGGTGCCGAAGTCCACGAAACCGGCGAGCAGCGCGCAGGCCACGCCGACGATGACAGTGAGGCGGACGGGGGTGCCTTTGGCGCCGGTGTGCGCGAGACGCTTGGGCAGCAGTCCGTCGCGGGCCATGGCGAACAGCACCCGGGTCTGCCCCAGGTACATCACCATGACCACGGTGGTGAGGCCCGCCAGCGCGCCGATGGAGATGATGTTCTTCGCCCAGTCCGCGCCGTGCAACGCGAAAGCCGTTGCGAGCGTTGCGTCGTTGCCGGACAGATCGGTGTAGGGAACCATGCCGGTGAGCACCAGGGCGACCGCGACATACAGCACGGTGACGATCAGCAGTGAGCCGAGGATGCCGCGCGGCACGTTGCGCTGCGGGTCCTTGGTCTCCTCCGCGGTGGTGGCGACGACGTCGAACCCGATGAACGCGAAGAACACCAGGCTGGCCGCGGCGAGCAGGCCGTACCAGCCGAAGTTGCTGTTGCCTGCTCCGGTGAGGAAGGAGAACAGCGACTGGTGGATGCCCTGGTCGCCCTCGCCCGACTGTGAGGGCGGGATGTAGGGCGAGAGGTTCGACTTGTCGAAGTAGGTCGCGCCGACAACCAGCACCACGGCGATCACGCCGAGCTTGATCGCGACGGCGATCGCCGACACCCGCGAGGAGAGCTTGGTGCCGACGGCGAGCAGCACGCCGAGTACCGCGATGAGCGTCACCGCACCCCAGTCGAAGGTGACCGGCCCGAGGTCGACGACGGCGGGCCCGGTGCGCATCACCTCCCCGAGGTACTGCGACCAGCCCTTGGCCACCACGGACACCGCGAGCGCGAATTCGAGGATCAGGTCCCAGCCGATGATCCACGCGGCCAGCTCGCCGAAGGTGGCGTAGGAGTAGGTGTAGGCGCTGCCCGCCACCGGCACTGTGGAGGCGAACTCCGCGTAGCACAGCGCCGTCAGGCCGCAGGCGATGGCGGCGAACACGAAGGCCAGCGAAACCGACGGTCCGGCAACGTTCCCCGCGGTGCGGGCGGTGAGAGTGAAGATACCTGCTCCGACCACGACCGCGACACCGAAGATAGTGAGATCCCAGGCGGTGAGATCTTTGCGTAGTTTCGAGTCGGGCTCGTCGGTATCGCGAATCGATTGCTCGACGGATTTGGTTCGGAACAAGCCATTTCGCCGAGAAGAGCTCGAAATCGCCACGTGTTCTCCTTCAAAATGATCAGGCAGGACGCCGGGATTGCCGGGTGCCGCCGGTTTGCTAGTGGACGCCGGCCATGTAGCGACTGATCCACGGTCCCAGTGCCGCGACGATCAGTCCCACCGCGATCGCCACGGCACCGGTGATGCCAAAGTAGGCGACTTCGTGCTCAGGGGCGTAAAAACGAGCAAGAACGCCCGACATCGACGTACCAATACCGACGGAAAAGAAGTACAACGCCATCATTTGCGCCCGGAACGCTTCCGGGGCGAGCTGGGTGGTCACCGCGAGCCCGATCGGGGAGAGCAGCAGTTCCGAGACCGCGAACCCGGCCATGATCACCAGCACCGCCAGCGTGGGCACGGACTTGTCGCCGAATCCGGCGAGCGGCACGAACAGCAGGAAGGCCGCGCCCATGCCGACGACGCCGAGCGCGAACTTCTGGGGTGTGCTCGGCGCGCGATTGCCGAGCTTGGTCCACAGCAGCGCGAACAGCGGCGAGAGCGTGATGATCCAGACGGGCTCCACCGAGCCGATCCAGCTGGCGGGCGCGGTCCAGCCGAAGATGGTCCAATTCATCCGCTCGTCGGAGTAGACGGCCAGCACGGTGAAGATCTGCTGGAACAGCGACCAGAACACCGCGTTGGCGAGGAAGAGCGGGATGAACGCCCGCACCCTGCTTCGTTCGATCGGTGCGACCTTGGCGCTGGTGAGCATGACCGCGAAATACCCGAGCGAGGCCACGGCAATCACGACCGTCGTCGCCTCGGGCAGGTTGTCCAGCGTGACCAGCCGGGTCGCGAAGGCCACCGCGACCGCCGCCGCCGCACCGAGCGCCACACCGACTGTCGGACCGATCGCACTGCGCGGCAACGGGTTCGGCACCTCGCGACCGGCGGTGCCGAGGTTGCGCCGGAAGATCACGTACTGGGCGAGGCCGAGCGCCATGCCGATGGCAGCGGCCCCGAAGCCGTAGTGGAAGCCGAGGTGGGTCTGGAGCAGGCCGGTGAGCAACGGGCCGGTGAACGCGCCGATGTTGATGCCCAGGTAGAAGAGCGTGAAGCCGCCGTCGATGCGTGCGTCGTCCTTCGGGTAGAGCGTGCCGAGCAGCGAGGAGGCGTTCGCCTTCAGCGCGCCGCTGCCGAGCGCCACCAAGACCAGGCCGACCGCGACGCCCGCCAGTCCCGGCAGCACGGCGAGGGCGATGTGCCCGGCCATGACGACCACGCCGCCGTAGAAGACGGTCCGCTCCATCCCGAGCAGCCGGTCGGCGATCCAGCCGCCCAGCACGGTGGACAGGTACACCAGGCCGCCGTAGGCGCCGACGATGCCGACCGCGGTGCTCTGCGGCAGACCGAGACCGCCGTCGGTCACCGAGTAGTAGAGGTAGTACCCGAGGATCGTGAGCATGCCGTAGAAGGAGAACCGCTCCCACAGCTCCACGCCGAACAGGTTGGCCAATCCGATCGGATGGCCGAACAGGGTCCGAGCCGGGATCGGCCGCTCGGATTCCACTACTTGGGACATGCCCAGCACCTTGTCACAAACCGCAACTGTGCAGCAACTCACCCCACACGCGGCGTTCAGGCGGCGTTTGCGCACGGCAGGGATAGCGCGCACGCATTGCTGGGCGGCCCGAGCGGTTCGCACTTACCCTGAAGAGGCGGACGAGCGCGAACCCAGCAACGTGAGAAACGGTGCCGGAAGGAAGTGAGGCGCACATGTTGGATGCCGAACTGACCGTGCCGGTCGACCCTGAACAGGCGTTCACGACCCTCGCCGACGGCTGGTTGTATTCCAGCTGGGTGGTCGGGGCATCGCACATCCGGCAAGTCGATCCGGGCTGGCCCGATGTGGGCACCCGAATCCACCACAGTGTCGGCCTGTGGCCGCTGAACGCGCGGGACGTGACCACCGTCCGCGATGTCGATCCGCCGCGGATGATCGAGCTCGAGGCCCGGCTGTGGCCGTTCGGCTCGGCCCGAATCATGCTGGAGCTCACCGAGATCCAGCCCCACACCACGCACATCAGGATGACCGAGTACGCCATGAGCGGGCCGGCGACGCTGCTGCCGAGCCAGTTGCAGCGGGTGGCGCTGAAGCCGCGCAACCAGGAGTCGCTGTCCCGACTGGCCGCCCTCATCATGGGGCGCGCCGACGAGCGCTATCGGCCCAAGGGTCCGATGTAGGGCAGCACCACCGCGCAGTCGGCGGGCCGGGCATCGGCCGGGTCGAGGGCGTTCAGCACTTCGCGCACCGTCACCGGGTCGGCCGTCAGTTCGTAGTGCTCGGTGTAGTCCGTCGGGCACAGATCTTGCAGGACGATGTTGCGCACGTTGGGGCCGTCGAATCCGCTACTCGCCGTGCCGCTTACGCGCGAGGCCGCAATTCCTCACGCTGTTGCTCGATCCCGCGCTCTTCGCCGCAGCCGGGGACGCTCAGGCGATGGACAGTGCGATGCCGTCGAGGATGTCGTGCTCGCTGACGATCAGCTCGGTGATGTTCGCGCGACGGGACAGTTCGTAGGCGAGCACCTCGGTGATGACCGCGCCGCCGCCGATCACGTCGACCCGGCCGGGGTGCATCGGTCCGAGCGCGGCGCGTTCTTCGTGGTTCATACCGATCAGCCGGTCGCAGACCTCGCGGACCTGGTCCAGTGTGAGCGCGGTCAGATGCACTCGGTCCGAGTCGTATTCGGGCAGATCGAGGGCGACCGCGGCCAGCGTGGTCATGGTGCCCGCGACGCCGACCCAGGTGTGCGCGTTCTCGACGGGCACCTTGGCGAACGCCTCGTCGAGCCGCTCGGTGGCGAATTCGCGGGCCGCGGCGACCTGATCGGCGGTGGGCGGGTCGCCGGGCAGACAGCGCTCGGTGATGCGCACGCAGCCGATGTCGGCGGAGAACGCGGCGTGCACGCCGTCGCTGTCGCCGAAGACCAGCTCGGTGGAGCCGCCGCCGAGATCGACGACCACGAACGGACCTGCCGCGCTGGACAATTCGCCGATCGCGCCGGTGAACGAGAGGCGCGCCTCTTCGTCGCCGCTGATCACCTCGGCCTCCGCGCCCGGTACCACGGTGCCGAGTTCGGCGCGCGCCATGGCGAAGAAGTCCTCACGGTTGGACGCGTCGCGGGTGGCCGAGGTGGCGACCATCCGCACCCGGGAGACCCCGGCCTCGCGCATGAGCCCGGCGTACTCGGCGAGCGCGACCCTGGTGCGCTCGATCGCCTCGGGCGCCAGCGAGCCCGTGGCGTCGACGCCCTGACCGAGCCGCACGATCCGCATCTCGCGGTGCACGTCGGCAAGGCGGCCGTCCTCGCGCACGTCGGCGACCAATAGTCGGATGGAGTTCGTTCCGCAGTCGATGGCGGCGACCCGGTCACTCATGCTCTGCTCCGTCCTTCGGCGGGTACTTCGGCCAGTCGGCCGGGATGGCGGTGCCGCGCAGCCCGTGCTCGGCGGCCAGCGCCACCGCCTCATCGCCGAACGGGTTGACACCCGGCCCCTTGGCCAGGCTGTGCGCGATGAGCACGTGCAGGCACTTCACCCGCTCGGGCATGCCGCCACCGGTGAAATCGGTGCCGAGCGATTCGATCGCGTTCCGCTCGGCCAGGTAGCTCTCGTGCGCGGCGCGATAGGCCGCGGCCAGTTCCGGATCGGCGGCGAGGCGCTCGGTCATCTCACGCATCACGCCCGCGGACTCCTGCCTGCTCGCCTCGGCGGTCAGCCGGGGATCGGTCAGGTAGTACAGGGTTGGGAAGGGGGTGCCGTCCGGCAGCCGCGGCGCGGTCTTGACCACCGCGGGCAACCCGTCCGGGGTGCGGTAGGCGACGGCGAGCACGCCGCGCGGCGCACGACCGAGCTGTTCGGCGATGATCTCGAGATCGCGGTCTGTCGGTGCGGTCACCTGGGTCCTTCCTGATGCGGAACGGCGGGCGGCAAGCCCGCGGCCGGCGGCTCGAGGGCGGACGTGGGCTGCGGTTCGGAGAGGGTGCGCCACAGATCCGTGTACCACGGGTCGGGCGCCTTGGATCGCGGCGGTGCGGCGGGGCGCGGCGGGGCTTCGATGCCGGGAACCTGCACGATGTACGGCGTCTCCCCCGGCATCACCAACCGCAACCGATCCCTGGCCTCCGAGCGGATGTAGGCCGGATCCTGTTGCTGCGCACGGCGATCCCGCAGCCGGGCCACATCGGCCTCCAGCTGCATGCGCTCCTGCGCCAGCTGCGCGGCCTCGGCGCGCTGACTGAAGTAGGTGCGCATCGGCACGGACAGCGTCAGCGCCAACGCGCACACAACACCGGCCAGGATCACGGCCTTGCCGGTCGACAAGCCGAGAACGGTGCGCTCCTGCTTGTCCACGCCACCCGCGCGCGGCGCTATCTTGCGCGGTTGGGCCTTCTCCGCGGTCTCGCTACGTCGACGCGGGCGTTTGGCCGCGGCGGGACGGGCAGCGATCTCGGTGTCCGCGCCCGCTCTCGGGCGTGATCGAGCGGCGCGCGACGTGCGGCGGTCCCCGCGTCCGCCCGGACTGGTCCCGCGCGCACGTCGCTCCGTCATATCGTCCCCCTAGCTATCAGCCCTCGAACGCGAAGCGCGGGAACGCCACGTCACCCGCGTAGCGGGCGGAGTCGCCCAGCGCGTCCTCGATGCGCAGCAGCTGGTTGTACTTGGCGACCCGCTCGCTGCGCGCGGGGGCGCCGGTCTTGATCTGGCCGCTGCCGACCGCGACGGCGAGGTCGGCGATGGTGGTGTCCTCGGTCTCGCCCGACCGGTGCGACATCATCGTCTTGTAGCCGTTGCGGTGCGCCAGCTCGACCGCGTCCAGGGTCTCGGTCAGCGTGCCGATCTGGTTGACCTTCACCAGCAGCGCGTTGGCCGCGCCCTTGGCGATGCCCTCTTCCAGGCGCTCCGGGTTGGTGACGAACAGGTCGTCGCCGACCAGCTGGATCTTGTCGCCGATCTGGTCGGTCAGCGCGACCCAGCCGTCCCAGTCGTCCTCCGACAGCGGGTCCTCGATGGAGACCAGCGGGTAGGCGGTGAGCAGCTCGGCGTAGAACTGCGCCATCTCGGCGGCGGTGCGGTCGGAGCCCTCGAACTTGTAACCGGTGCCCGCGGTGTAGAACTCGGTGGCCGCGACGTCCAGCGCCAGCGCGACGTCGGTGCCCAGCTTCAGGCCGGTCTTGGCGATCGCGACGCTGATCAGGTCGAGCGCCTCACGGGTGCCCGCCACATCGGGGGCGAAGCCGCCCTCGTCGCCGAGGCCGGTGGACAGGCCCTTGGACTTCAGCACCGACTTCAGCGCGTGGTAGACCTCGGCGCCCCAGCGCAGCGACTCCTTGAAGGTCGGCGCGCCGATCGGGGCGACCATGAACTCCTGGACGTCGACGCCGGTGTCGGCGTGCGCGCCACCGTTGAGGATGTTCATCATCGGCACCGGAAGCACGTGCGCGTTCGGGCCACCCAGGTAGCGGAACAGCTCGAGGCCCGAGGACTCGGCGGCGGCGCGGGCCACCGCGAGCGAGACGCCGAGCAGCGCGTTCGCGCCGAGGCGGGACTTGTCCGGGGTGCCGTCCAGATCCAGCAGCGTCTGGTCGACGGTGCGCTGCTCGACCGCGTCCAGGCCGATGACGGCGGGCGCGATCTCGTCGAGGACGCCCTCGACGGCCTTCTGCACGCCCTTGCCGAGGTAGCGGTCGCCGCCGTCGCGCAGCTCGACGGCTTCGTGCTCACCGGTGGAGGCGCCGGAGGGCACCGCGGCGCGGGTCAGCGTGCCGTCGTCGAGGGCGATCTCGACCTCGACAGTGGGGTTTCCGCGCGAATCCAGGATCTCGCGAGCTCCGACCTGTTCGATGATGGCCACGAAAACGACACTCCTTCGGCTGCTGGCACGGTAGGTCTCACGGATGGGCCCGTGCGCTGCCGAGCCTAGCGCCCTCGCCGCGTCCGAGGTAACCGGCACTCCGAGGGGATGGCTTCGCGCGGCGCTCAGACGCGGCGGCCGACGCTGTAGGCGGCGGCGCGGTCGCGGACGGTGAGCAGGTAGCGGGTGGACTGGTTGTAGGTCATCAGCGCCTGTTGCCAGCCGCGTTCGGAGGTGAGGTCGCCACCGCTCGCGCACAGGTAGCGCGCGGCGGTGAGTGCGGCGTCGTCGATGTTCTGCGGGTCGATCACGCCGTCGCCGTTGGCGTCCACGCCCCAGCGCTGCCAGGTTTCCGGAATGAACTGCAACGGGCCGACGGCACGGTCGTAGACCGGGTCGCCGTCGAGTCTGCCGCCGTCGGTATCGCGGATCAGCGCGACGCCGGGCGAGCCGTCCAGCGGGATGCCGATGATCGGCGGGACGACGGTGCCGTGGTCGTCCACGTCGGAACCGCGATGGGTGCCGTGCTTGCTCTCGACGCTGGCGATGCCCGCGAGCGTGGTCCACGCGATGCCGCAGCCGGGGCGGGAACTGGCCATCACCGCGGCGGCGTAGCCGTACGCCTCCAGGGCGACCGGCGGGATGCCGAGCGTACCGGCTTGGTCTCCGGCCCAGCCGCGCAATTGCAGCGCGGTGCGGCCCGGGCCGTCGACATCGATCAACGGCAGCGGGGTGCCAGGGCCGGGCGGGATGCCTTCCGGAATGGGCGGCAGGTCTGGGCCGATGCCGCAACCGGCGAGCGCCGAGACCACCAAGGCGACGGCCAGGATGCCGGTCTTCTTCGGGAGCACTCTTCCATCATCCAGATCCGGCGCAGTGCTCCCGGCCCGTTCCGCGCCGCCGCGTGTCGGACGTCACTGTCAGACCAGCAGATCGTGGGTGGCCTGTTCGACGGGGTTCGCGAGAACCTCGGCGGTGCGGCCGGATTCGACGATCCGGCCGTGATCCAGCACCACGAGCTCGGCGCAGTGCCCGGCGACGAGGGTCATATCGTGCGTGATCACCAACAGTGCCGTGCCGCGGTCGGCGCGAATCCGGTCCAGCAGGGCCATGATCGAGGCCGCCGTCGCGTGATCGAGGGCCGAGGTGATCTCGTCGCAGATCAGGACCGAGGGCTCGGCGGCGAGGGCGCGGGCCAGCGCCACCCGCTGGCGTTGGCCGCCGGACAGTTCGTGCGGGTACCTGGCCGCCAGCACCGGGGGCAGTTCCACGGCGTCGAGTAGCTCGGTGATCCGTTGCGGTGCGGCACTTTTCGGGACCCGAGCGATACGGCGCAGTGGTCTGCCGAGGGTTTGAGCGACGGTGCGGCGCGGATTGAGCGCCGACATCGGGTTCTGCGGAACGAGCTGAATCCCGTCACCGCCGCGCCCGATCCTGCGCTTCCCGCCGAGTTCGATCGACTTCTCCGCCAGCGCCAGCGCGCCACCCTCGGCCGCGCGGAGACCGGCGATCACCCTGGCGAGAGTGGTTTTTCCGGCCCCGGAAGCGCCGACGACGGCGAGCGCGGAGCCTGCGGTGAGCGCGAGGTCGATGTCGGCGAGGACTCGGTGCTTTCCGATCGTCGCGTTGATGCCGCTGGCGCGCAGGGCGATCGGGGGTCCGGAGTTGTCCATCGCCGACTCCGCGGCAGTGGGCGCGACCGACGCACGTGCGGACGACCCACGATCGACGGCGATGCGGTCGGCGACTTCGGGCGAAGGTGCGCTCTCCGGCCGAAAGGTGCTGGCCCCGTTCGCGTCTGATGCGGGAGAGGGCAGCGGTGCTTTCGGATGCGTGCCGACCTCGATCACCTGGTCGGCGATGGTGTGGATGGCGGCGGTGTCGTGACCGGAAAGGAGGATGGTGGTGCCACGTTTCGCGAGATCGACGAGCAGGGCGCCGATTTCGGAGCGAAGCGCGCCGTGCAGACCCGCCAGCGGTTCGTCGAGCACCAGGACGTCGGTGCCGCGGACCAAGGCTCTGGCCAACGCGACCCGGCGTTGCTGACCGCCGGAGAGTTCGCCGGGGCGGCGGCGCAGATGCTCGGCGGAGAGGCCAACCGCGCGCACGGCTTCGAGGAGGGCGGGCTCGGCGCGATCGCGCGCGACTTCGGCGAGCAGCGTCCGCACCCGCATGAGCGGATTCAACGCGGAGCCGGGATCCTGGCCGACGTAGGTGATCTCGGTCCGCCGAAAACGCCGCAGCGCGGTGGAATCCAGCGCGAACACCTCGCGCCCCGCCACCTCGACCGTGCCAGCGGCACGCACCGCGCCGGACGGCAACTGGCCGAGCAGCGCTCGCATCACGGTCGTCTTGCCGGAGCCCGACGGGCCGGTGAGCGCCGTGATCGCGCCCGGCGACATCCGAAACGAGAGGGGCCCGACCAGCTCCTGACCGCTCGGGCCTCGGACGCACAGCCCGTCCACGACCACGATCGGGCGCGGCACGTCGCCGATACCGGAATCCCGGACCGGGCGCGCACCATAGCTTGCGACCGCAGCGTCCGCGACGACGGGCGGTTCGGTCGCTGACAGCACGTCCGCAGAACCCGCCACACCACCGACGCCGGGGCGTGCTGCGACAGCCTCGGATTCAGCGCCCGCACTGGTATCCGACGCCGGATGCGCGCCGTTGCTCGCGATCGCACCATCCGGGACGACGGCCGGATCAGTAGCTGACAGCGCGTCCACAGAACCCGCCGCACGACAGCCACCGGGGTGGGCTGCGACCGCCGCAGATTCAGTGGCCGCACTGATATCCGACGCCGGATGTGCACCGTTGTTCGCCACCGCACCATCCGCGACGACCGGCGGCTCGGCAGCCGACAGCACGTCCACGGAACCCGCCGCACCACCGCCACTGCCCGAGTGACCGCCGATCGCTTCGTATTCCGAGCCCGCACTCACATTCGATGCCTGAGGCGCGCCGTTGACATCGGCTCCGCCGCCTGGCGCCACGGGTAGCCGAGCCGATACCGCGGCCGACGAATTTCCCTCGGCACCAACGCCGCCCGGCGGCGAATTCCGGGCCCGGCCGGGGCTGCCTGCAAGATCCGGGCTCTGGCGAACGCTCGCCGCATCCACCGAGGACCGAGTGCCCCGGCCGAATTCGGTGACCGCCAGGTTGACGCTGACGGCCACGATGGCGATGGCGATGCTCGGCGCGAGGACGGACCACGGGTTGAGCAGGAGGCCGGAGGCGTTGTCGCGAACCATGACCGCCCAGTTGCCGGTGCCGAGTGTGGTCGGGAGGTGCAGGAAGGAGGCGGTGCTGACGAGGTAGACCGCCTCGACGAAGCGCAGGCCGAGCTGGGCGGCGAATACTTCGCGCAGGTTCGGCACGACCTCGCGGAACACCAAGTGCGGGAGTGACTCCCCGCTCGCGCGCGCCGCCTCGACGTACCCGCTGGCCGCCACACCGGACGCGGCGGCGGCGAAAACCCTTGCGCAGTAGGGCACCCCGAACATCATCGCCATCGCGATCAAGCCGTATACGCCCGCGTCCGGCCAGCTGGTGAGCACGAGCAGGATGCCGAGTACGACGGGGACCAGCATGGCGAAATCGGTCGCGGTCTCGATCAGCGCGCCCATCCGCGGGCGCAGTGCGACGACCGCGCCGAGCAGGCACGCCGTCACCGTCACCAGCACCGCGATGACGGCGGCGAGCAGGAGCAGACCCCAGCCGCCGTACAGCAAGTGGCTCAGCACGTCTCGGCCCAGCCGATCGGTGCCGAGCCAGGCCTCACCGCCCGGGTCCGCGAACGGTATTCCGACGGCTCTTTCCGCGGGCCGCGGCGCCAAGGTCGGCCCGAGCGCGGCGAGAACGATCACCACCAGCGCGGGAAACAGGGCGAGCACTCGCAGTCGATTCATCGCGTCCCCTGCCACTGCGCTGTGTCCCACCGCCACGTCTTCCACTCCGTCGCAGCAGATATCGCCGCGCGGGCAGCGGTCCCGCACCGAGCGGAAACGACGCGGCGCCGCCGACCCGACCGGACCGAGCGATGCGGCGCCGTTGGCGATCTCATCGACGCCCCCGCAACGACCACGCCCGAATGCCGTCGGCCACGGCGAGCATCAGCATGATGACCAGTCCCGAGAGGGCGACCACCGCCGCCACCACCGACGTGTCGCGGTCGGCCACCGATCCGGCCAGCACCGCGCCGAGACCCGGGTAGTTGAAGATGGTTTCGACCACCAGCGCGCCACCGAGCAGCATGCCGACGGTGGTGGCGAAGCTGGCCACGATGGTGGGCGCGGCAAACGGCACCAGGTAGCGGGCCAGCACGTGCGGCGTCGAAAGTCCGTCCAGCACCGCGCTTTCCACATGCGGCGCACGCGCGGCGTCGGCGAGCGCGGCGCGCACCACCCGGGTGTTCCAGCCGATCTGCGGAATGGCCAGCGCGAGAACGGGGAGCACGAGCATGTCCGCGCTCACCGGGAAGCCGGAGCGGCCGGTGATGGCGACCGCGGGCAGCCAGCCCGTGGCCAGCGAGAACACCATGATCAGCAGCGTCGCCAGCACGAACTCCGGAACGGCCGCCGCGACCGTGGTGCCCGGCTGCAACACCCGCGCCGCCGCGCCACGCGAGCGCGTCGCCCACCAAGCACCGAGCAGCACCGAGGCCAGCACCGTCACCGCGAGCGCGAGGCCGCCGAGCAGCAGCGTCGGCGGAAACTTGTCCGCGAGTAGTTCGTCGATCGACCTGCCGCGCGCGGTGCGGCCGAAATCGCCGGTCGCCACGCCCGAGATCCAATCGATGAACCGCACGGCGACGGGGCGGTCCAGTCCGAGCTCGCGTTCCTTCGCCGCCACCTGCTCCGGCGTAGCCTCGCGGCCGAGCACCGCGCGGGCGGTGTTGCCTGGCAGCAGATCCACGGCTACGAAGACCGCCGCCAGCAGCGCGATCAGCAGCGTGACGCGCCGGAGCAGGAGCCGGGCGAAGGTCGTCACGCCAACCAGGCCCGCTCGAGCTGCACCCGTCCGAAACCGCCGAGGGTCGGCAGGTCGCGCACCGCGGTCGTGGCGATGTCGACGCCGTCGGCCATGCCCCACACCAGGTAGCCGCCGCGCTCGTGCTCGATGGCTTGCACACGCCGGCTCGCCTTTTCGACCTCCGCCGGGTTGGAGGCGGCCAGCGCCGCGGCCGTCGCGGCGTCGAACTCCGCATCGCGGAAAGCGGTTTCGTTGCGATTGGAGCCGCTCGCCATGAGTCTGCTCGCGTAGAACATCGTCGAATCGTTGGTGCCCCAGGAGACGGTGTAGAGCGGGGCCTGCAACCAGGTCCGGTCGTAGAAGGCGTTCGATTCCTGCTCGACGACCTCCAGCCGGAGGCCGATGTCCGCGAGCTGGGTGGCGATCACCTTCGCCGACTCCACCTCGCCGGGCGCCTCCGGCTTGGTCACCAGCGGGTAGCTGCGCGCGGCGTCGAAACCCGCCTCGCGCAGCAGGGTTTTCGCGCGTTCGACATCGCGGGTGCGCTGCGGGATGCTCGCGTCGTAGCGCGGGTCGGCGGTGCCGAGGATGTCGTTGGCGATCGTGCCGTAGCCCGAGTGAACCTGATCGACGAGCGCCTTGCGGTCCACACCGAGCCGCACAGCGGTACGCACCCTGGGATCGGCGAACGGCCCGTCGGCGGTGCGCATCGCCACGCCGAGCATCGTGTCGTTGGCGCGCCGCACCACTCGCAGGTCGCCGCGACCCTCCGCGGTGCGGCCTGCGATCGCGCCGACGTTGGACGCCAGATCGATCTGCCCGCTCAGCACCGCATTGCCCAGTGCCGTCACGCTTTCGAACATCGTGACCTCGATGGCGTCGAGCAACGGCAACCGCGGGTCCGCTCCCGCCCCGTGCCAGTTGTCGTTGCGCACCAGCCTCGCATTGCCGCCCTGATAGGACTCGAGCCGGAACGGTCCGGTGCCGATGGCCGAGGAGAAGTCGGTTGTGTCTTTTTTCACAGTGAAGGTCATCAGCCGAACCAACAGCGGCAGTTGGGTATTCGGCTCCGGAACGGTGAGCACCACGCGGTTCGGACCGTCCGCGGTGATGTCCTCGGCCGCCGCGGGCATCTTCGACGCGCCGCCCACCGAGCGCAGCCTGCGCAACGACCACACCACGTCGTCGGCGGTCACCGGCGCGCCGTCGTGGAAGGTGGCGCCCTCGGCGATCGT
Source organism: Nocardia sp. NPDC050793 (assembly GCF_040654065.1). Taxonomy (NCBI): domain Bacteria; kingdom Bacillati; phylum Actinomycetota; class Actinomycetes; order Mycobacteriales; family Nocardiaceae; genus Nocardia; species Nocardia sp. NPDC050793. Next base: position 315,528 of record NZ_JBFAHG010000004.1, on the reverse strand, counting down.
GAAGGCCCAGCGGCGCTGCGTCGTGTCCGATTCCCACGAACTCGCAAGGCGCGCAGCGGTATTCGGCGCGGAGCCCGGTACCGTCAGCGCGTCGTAGACCAGCGACGTGACGAGGAAATCGCTCTCGTTGGTGAGGTTCGCGTGCGGATCGCGTTCGATGCGCGCCGCGGTGCCGAGCGCGCCGACCCGCAGGGTGCCGCCGCGCCGTGCGGGGCCGCCCGGATCGGCGCCGTCGGTACACGCGGCGGCGACCAGAATCGCGCCGACTCCGACGCTCGAGCGCAGAAGCTGCCGTCGGTTGAAACCCATAGGTGCCGCCTTCCCTCATCGTTCGCTGCGGGCCAGAGACCCGACACTACAAGGCTAGGACAGGCTAGCCTAAATAGGCTGTCCACCTGTGCGGATCCACCGAATGGCGAATCCGCGCGTTCCCCATCGGGACCCGTAGCCGACGAATACACACCGTCCGGTCCGGACGGGACTTAATCTTTTCGATGCGTCCAACTCTTTTTCGCGACTCGCTTAGGTAAGCCTTGCTTAACAGCGTCCGAGGCACTAGCTTCGCAGATCGAATCGTCCCCACCCGCTTTTCGACCCGATGCGAAGAAGGGAATCCCCGGTGAAAAGCGTTCTCCCCGAACGTAAGACGCTTCACCCACAGGATGTCGAACGACGTGAGCTGCCCCCGGACGCCGGGCGAGCGGTACGCGAGCTCGCCCGTGAGATATGTACCTCGGTCCACCGCAGCCTCCGCGGCGCGACGCCCGTGACACCGACGCTGACCGATCCGGCGCTCATCGCGTCGATCGAGGAACGCGCAGGTGAACTCCCCGAAGCGGTGCGGCTGGCCGTGCGCCCGCCCGCGGGACCAACGGGCGCGACCATCGTGAGCAGGCTGCCGTTGACCGACGACGAGTTCGGGCCGACGCCGCCGAGCTGGCGCGAAGCCGCCCGGTGGAGCGGTGATCCCAAGCGCGGCAACTCATTCGAGCTCGACGTCGTCATGCTGCTGCTGGCGCGCTGCGCGGGGGAGCCGTTCGGCTGGTACGGCCAACAGGACGGACGCTTGGTCAACAACATCGTGCCAACGCCGGGCCACGAGCACGAGCAGTCGGGAGCCAGCAGCAAGACCCTGCTCAGCCCGCACACCGAAGACGCCTTCCACCCGGACCGCGCGAACCTGCTGATGCTGGCCTGCCTGCGCAATCCGGATCTGGTGGGCACCACGGTGTCCTCGATCCGGCAGGTCGAGCTGACCGACGACGAGTACCGGCTGCTGAGCACCCCCACGCTGCCGATCTTGCCCGACGTCTCCTACGGCGACGGCCACGAGCGCTTCACCCCGCCACCGCTGCCGACGATCTGGGACGCGGCCGAATCATTGTCCGGCACAACGAATCCGACACTGCGCTATGACCCGGCCTACACACCGCTCGACACCGCCGACGCCGAGTTCAGGCACGCCTACGCCCGGCTCACCGCGGAACTCGAGCGGGTGTGCCACACCGCCGCGCTGGCGCCCGGCGAGCTATTGCTGGTGGACAATGACGTGGCCGTGCACGGTCGGGTACCGTTCACCGCGCGTTACGACGGCACCGACCGCTGGCTCAAGCGGGTCAACATCCGCCTGCCCGAACGTCGGCGCCGAACCGCTGAGGCCGACGAGAATGGTTACGGGCAGCGAACAGTCGCCCCGTTCCGAATGGGAACTGGCCGAGCGGATGCAGAGCGGGACACAACACCAGATGAACGAGGAACCGTTGAACACTCGTGATCGGAGCACGCCGCTGCGCGTGCTGAGCCGTAGCGACCTCGCCGACGTCCCCATCACGCCGGGCGATGTGGTGCGTGCGGTCGAAGACGCGTATCTGGCGTTCGCGGCGGGAGATTCGGACAATCCGCGCAAGCTGAGCGTTGCCAATCCGGACGGCTGGTCGGTGGCCTATGCCATGCTCGGCCGCGACGGCAGACGCCGCGTGGTCGCCATGAAGACCTCGTACAAGTTCGATCCGGGCCACGATCGCAGCACCAAGCGCTACTACACGACCATCACGCTCTACGACGACGCCACGGGCGCGCCCATCGCCATGATGGATTGCGCACGGGTCGGCGCGCTGCGCACGCCGGCCGTGTCCGCGCTGCTGGTGCGCGAGACGATGCGCCGCGGGGCGGAGAGCGTGCTGCTGATCGGCACCGGCACCCAGGGGCGCAACGCGCTCCCGCACCTGCTCGCCGCGAATCCGCAGTTGCGCAAGCTGATGGTGTACGGCACCCACCCGGACGGCCTCGCCGCGGTGCACCGGCACCTGGCCGAGCACCATCCGCAGGCGCTGCTGGAGACCGTCGCCGACCCGCGCGCCGCCGCGGCCGCCGCCGACGTGGTGCTGGCGACGGCCGGCCCCGGCACCGAAGTCGCCTTGGAGGCAGAGGATCTCGCGCCCGGCTCGACCGCGGTGCTGGTCGGCTACGGCCTCGCGCCGTCGACGCTGGTGCAGGCCGACCGGGTGGTGGCGACGAGCGCAGAACAGATGCAGCTCACCGGCACCGACATGGTCGGCCCGGACGGCACGCTGCGCACCGTCGACGCCGAACTGCCGCAGATCCTCAATCGCAGGGCCGTGGCGCGCCGCTCGGACGAGGAGAAGATCTTCGTCTACAACAGCGGCCTTGTGCTCACCGACGTCGCCGTCGCGCACGCGCTCGCCGAACGCGCCATCGCCGAGGGCCGCGGCACGGAGGTGCCCCTGTGGGATTAGAGGCCGCCGTCGACCCCGAACCGGAGCTCGCCGATCCGGCAGCCATGGTGCTGTTCGACATCGCCGCGCCCCGGAAGACGAAAGCCGGTGCGCGCGTGAGCCGAACCGGGCCTGAACATCCCGCATCCGAAACCGCCGACACCCTCGCCACCGCTTCGCCGGCGCACGAGACCGGGAGATCACCGCTCGACACCGGCGCGGAGACGTTCGAGCCGGACACGTCACGGTTCGATGCCGACTCGCCGCCACTCGACGCCCAACCGGCGACGCCCGATACGAACCCGATGCGACTCAACGCCGAACCGATAGCACACGAGGCGGACCGGCCGCTGCTCGGCGACGAACTACATACGATCGACGCGACGCCGCTAGTGCCTGCGCCACCGGCCCCCGCCGCGCCGTCGCTCCACGCAGCAGCTCCTTCGCCCGAAGACGGTGGGGCGCTGCCGACTTCCGATTTCGACGAACCAGCGACGGAGGGCAGCCCGTGGGCGGGCCTCAGTGAGGACACCGAGCCGGAGGCACTCGACGTCGACCACACCGTTCCACCGCAGGTCGAAGCGGCGGCGTCCTCCGAGCCGTACACCGATCCCACCAACGGGCACATCGCAAACGAGAACGACGTAGACGACTACCTCGAATCAGGCTGGGACGACACCGATTCCGACGACGTCTTCATCGAGCTTCTCGTGGAGGAAGTCGCCGAACTGCTCATCGAAGAAATCATCGAGGACCCGGCGGGCCGGACCTCCAGCATCGCCGCCTCCCCCATGCCCGCGCACACCGACGAGTGGGAGCGGCGGGTGCTGGCGGACCCGCATCTGCTCGCCGACATCGCGTTCGCGATCGGCGGCCCTTTCCACCTGATGTATCCCGCTCGGGTGGCGCACAACATCCGCGAATTCCGCGACGCGTTCACGCGGGCGGGGGTCGACGGGGTCGTCTACTACGGCAAGAAGGCGAACAAGTCGGCGTGTGTGGCGCGCGCCTGCGCGGAGAACGGCGCGGGCATCGACGTCTCCAGTGTCGGCGAGCTGACGGCCGCGCTGGCCGCCGGTGTGCGCGGCGGCGAACTGATGGTCACCGGCCCCGCGAAGTCGGACGATCTGCTGTGGCTCGCCGTGCGCCACGGTGCGCTGATCGCGGTGGACAGCCTCGACGAGCTCGACCGCCTCGGCGCGATCACCTCCGCGGCCGCCCCGGCAAGGGCGCTGCTGCGGGTGCTGCCCGCGGGCTCGGCCAGCCGGTTCGGGATGACCGACGACGAGCTGGCCAGGGCGCAGTCGGTGATCGCCGCGTCCGGACCGCGCGGACCGGAGCCAGTTCAGCTGGAGGGCTTCAGCTTTCACCTGCCCGGCTACGACGCGATCACCCGCGCCGAGCAGGCCGCCGACCTGATCGCCCGCTGCACGGCGGCGCGCGAGCTCGGGCATCCGGCCCGGATCATCTCGATCGGCGGCGGATTCGGCGTGGACTACGTGCCGGAAGCGGCGTGGCGGGAGTTCACCGAGGGCGTCGACCACTCCTGGTTCCACGCCGGGAAATCGTTCGGCTCCTACTACCCGTACCACTTCCCGGTGCCGGGAGCGGCCATGCTGTCGGGGATCCTGGCCCACGGCGAACTGGCTCGGCGCCTGCGCGACAACGACATTCGCCTGGCCGTCGAACCGGGCCGCGCCCTGCTCGACCGCGCGGGCAGCACCGTCTTCCGCGTGCAGGGCAGCAAGACCAGGCACGCGGACGGACAGCCGTACCAGCTGCTCACCGTGGACGGCACCAGCCTCAGCCTGTCCGAGCAGTGGTTCGACAGCGAGTACCTGCCCGACCCGGTGCTGTGGCCAGAGCGCGAATCGGCGCGGCATTCGGGCGCACCGACGCCGACCAGCGTGGGCGCGGCCAGCTGTCTGGAATCGGACATGCTCAGCTGGCGGCGCGTCCCGCTGCCGCGGCGGGCCGAGCAGGGCGATCTGCTCGTCTATCCGAACACCGCCGGGTACCAAATGGATTCGAACGAATCGGCCTTCCACGAATTGCCGATACCACCGAAGGTCGTGCTCTTCGACGGTCACGGAGATCGACTGCGCTGGACGCTCGACGCCGGGTAATCAACAACGACGACCACAACTCAGCATCGCCCCGCACTCACCGCGAATCAGCAGCGCGGGGCAGGCGACACCCGAGGCGGGATCGCCCATGGATAGGAGACTCGCATGCCTGTCGTCACGCGCGTGACGGACCTGATCGGTCGCACCCCGCTCTTCGAACTGGCCACCACCGCGACCGGCACCCGACTACTGCTGAAACTCGAACAGTTCAATCCGACGGGCGCGGCCAAGATCCGGATGGCCCGCGAGATGGTGCTCGACGCCGAGCGCCGCGGTTTGCTGCCCAGTGGCGGGCATATCATCGAATCCACGTCCGGTAACACCGGGCTCGGCCTCGCGGTAGTTGCCGCCGAACGCGGGTATCGCTTCACCGCCGTGGTCGACCACCACGCATGTAAGGACAAGCTGCGCGCGATGCGAGCGATGGGTGCGGAGTTGGTGTACGTCGCCGACGAGGGCGACGACAACCTGGCCACTTCGGCGCGAGAAGACCTCGCCGAGGCGATGGCCGCGGCGCAGGCCGACGCCTACTTCACCGAACAGCACAACAACGATGCCAACGCGGTCGGCTACTACGCGGTGGCCGAGGAATTGCTGGAGGACGTCGATCGGGTCGACATCCTGCTCTCGTCGGTCGGAACCGGCGGTTCGCTGTTCGGCACCGCGACCAGGCTGCGGCAGCTGGGCTGCCCGCCTTACGTGATCGGTGTCGAGCCGGTGGGCTCCATCGCCTTCGGCGGGCCTGGCGGGCCGTACTGGCAATCCGGCACCGGCACACCGCCGGGCGCCACCATAGGCACCGCCGTCGACTACTCGCTGCTCGATGAGGGCGTGAAGGTGTCCGATGTGGCGGCCTTCGCCACCGCCCGCGCCATCGCGGCAAAGCTCGGCCTGATGCTGGGCGGCTCGGCGGGCGGCTCGGTGTACGCGGGGCTGACCAGACTCGAGGAGTTCCCGCCTGGCTCGACGGTGGTCACCATCGTCTGCGATGGCGGCGAGAAGTACCTGGACACCGTTTTCGACGACGACTGGATGAACGACCGCGACCTGCTCGACGGCGACACCGAGCGCGAGGTGCTCGGTCTGCTCGACCGCTACTCGCCCGCCCGCCGAAAGCAGTTGGTGGAGGCGCGGTGAACCTGGGCGAATTTCGCGCCGACGGACGCAGGCTCGCCGCGCTGGCGACGCCGATCGCGCTGACCCAGCTGGCTCAGATCGCGGTGTCCACGACCAATATCGCGCTGATGGGCACGCTCGGGGTGCGCCAGGTCGCGGCGGGCGGCCTGGCGATCGTGCTGTTCAACCAGATCCGCACCATGTGCGTCGGGTTGATCACCGGCACCGGCAACCAGATCGCCTCGGCGGTCAGCGCCGCGGACAAGCGGGGCGATTCCGCCGACCGCGAGGTGCGCGAGGTGGTCCGGTCGAGTTTCCTCATCGCGACGATCTCCGGCCTGCTCGGCGGCGCCGTGCTGATCGGGCTCGGCTGGTCGTTGCAGTGGCTCGGCCAGGACGCCGGTGTGCTCGCCGACGCGCGCCCGCTCATGGTCGCGCTGGCTCCCGGGCTGCTGCCCTGCCTGTGGTTCCAGGTGCTGCGGCAGTACACCGTCGGCATGCAACGTCCGCAGGCCCTGTTGCTGGTGACGCTCGGCTCTGTCGCGCTGAATCTGGCGCTGGCCCTTGCGTTCATCCACGGCTGGGCCGGGCTGCCCGCGCTCGGCCTCACCGGTATCGGCGTGGCCACCTCGCTGGTCTTCCTGATCACCTTCGGGGTGTTCTGGGCGATGGTGCACCACGATCCGCGACTGGGTCCCACGCTGTCGATCCGGCCGTGGCCGATCCACCGTTCGACCGTCGTCTCCGAACTGAAGCTAGGCACTCCGATCGCGCTCACCTACGGGTCGGAGGCGGGCATGTTCTCGGTGCTCGCGCTCGTCATGGGCAGCATCGGCCCCGCCGCGCTGGCCGCCCACAACGTCGTCTACCAGATCATCTACATCGTCTTCCAGGTGGCGATCGGGCTTTCGCACGGCGCGTCCATCCTGGTCAGTCACGCGACCGCGCGCGACGAATACCAGCACGCCAAGGCGCTCGCCTGGCTGGCGCTGCGGTACGCCGCGGTCGTCGCCGCGATCACGGGCGCGGTGTACGTGCTCGCGCCGGACGCGGTGCTGCGGCCTTTCCTGGAGCCCGGTGACACCGCGACCATCGAGATCGCGCGCACCCTGCTGCTCATCGGCATCGTGCTGCAATTCTTCGACGCCGCGCAGAACATCGGCACCGGGCTGTTGCGCGGGCTGAAGGAGACCAACGCGGGCTTCCGGCTGTCACTGATCGGCTACTGGCTCGTCGGCCTGCCCACCGCCCTGCTATTCGCTTTCCCGCTCCACCTCGGCGCCGCGGGCGTCTGGTGGGGACTGACGGCAGGGTTGGCCACCACCGCGGTCCTCATGGTGCGGCGGTACTTCGCTTTGCTCGACGGCATGGCGCACACGTACCCGCGGCGCCTGCCGGAGACCCTGTCGAGCCCCGGCTGATCGCCGGGGCCGACCGATTTCAGAGGTTGACGCCGTAATCGCGGGCGATGCCAGCGAGACCGGACGCGTAGCCCTGGCCGATGGCGCGGAACTTCCACTCGCCGCTGTGCCGGTACAGCTCGCCGAACACCATGGCGGTCTCGGTGGACGCGTCCTCGGTGAGGTCGTAGCGGGCCAGTTCGGCGCCGGTGTTGGCGTCGACGACGCGGATGAAGGCGTTGCGGATCTGGCCGAACGACTGCCCGCGGGCGTCGGCGTCGTGAATGGACACCGGGAAGAAGATGTTGGTGATCGTCGGCGGCGTCGCCGCGAGATCGACGTTGATCACCTCGTCGTCGCCCTCGCCCTCACCGGTGAGGTTGTCACCGGTGTGCTCGATGGTGCCCTCCGGCGAACGCAGATTGTTGTAGAACACGAAGTGCTGATCGGAGAGCACCTTCAGGTTCGGGCCGGTGGCCAGTGCGCTCGCGTCGAGGTCGTAATCCGCACCGGTGGTGGTGCGCACGTCCCAGCCGAGTCCCACCGCGACCTTGGTCAGGTTCGGCGCCTGCTTGGACAGCGAAACGTTTCCGCCTTTGGCGAGTGTGACGCTCATGATCCCTTCCCGTACGGCGCGCGGGCGCCGCCTTTCTCGTTGTACCGGTTCAGTTCTGGTCGTCGGACCAGCCGCGCAGGGTCTCCACGCGGCCCTGCAACGCGTGCAATTCGCTCGCATCGAGCACGGTGCGCTGAATGCCCTTGTCCACCGCGAACGCCGACTGGCGGTGGTCGTCGATCACCGCGACGTCGATCTGCACCGCGGCGTAATCCTCGGCGTCCGGCATCTGTTCGGCGATCACCTTCGCGGTGCCGCGCGCGCACAGCGCGACATTGCCGCCGCCGAGGATCAGCAGCGCGACCTCGGGACGTTCCCGCAGTCTGGCCAGCGAACCGCGGTCGAACTTCAGGCTGATCAGGATGCGCCGATCACCGGCGCGCACCGGCCAGGACACCGGAATCGCATGCGGCGCTGGGTCTGTGGTCACCAGCACCGCGATCGTGTCCCGCGGCCATTCCGGTAGCGCGTCCAGCTCGGGATGATCGGTCGAGTGGTCGCGATGTTGCGCGGGGCTCGCTCCGGCTGCCATCTTCGTCACCTCATGGATCGTCGCGCGCGACGGGCTGTGTCGCGCTGATAGCAGTCTAAGGTGCTGGGACACTTGCGCGCTGGCGCTGTGGCACTTGTTCGCTGACGCTGTGCTACTCACCCGCTGACGCTGTGACACTTGTCCGCCCGGGCGGTGCTACGGGGGGATCGTTCAGGCCGAAGCGAATTCGGGAATCGACAGGGACCGGGCCCATTCGCGCGCCATGTCGCGGACGCGGACCTCGGTGGACGCGTCGTGGCGCGCGTGCTCGCCGACCTGGACCGCACCGCGGGCGGTCAGCTTCTCGGCCGCGATCTCACCGCCTCGGTTGAACGTGTCGCCGTAGACGGAATCGCCGAGGCCGAACACCGCGAATCGCAGTCCGGTCAGATCTGGCGTGCGCGCGTCGAGTGCGTCGAAGAACGGCTCGGCGCCGGTCGGCAGGTCACCGTCGCCGTAGGTCGAGCAGACGACGACGTGGAAGTCCGCGGCGTCCAGATCGTCGACATCGAAGTCGGCCATGTCGTAGACCGAGACATCGTGCGCGCCGGTCAGCTCGTCCGCGACGCACTCGGCCGCGGCTTCCGAAGTCCCCATCTCCGACCCGAACAGAATGACTACGCGCACCGCGCCCGCTCCTTTCCCTCACCGCTTCAGCGTGCACCGAAGTTCTCGCCATTCTTTGGAAAGGCTACCCTAATTTGCGACGCCGGGTTGTGACGCTCCCCGCGTCCGGGACACCGGCGCGGTTTCCGATTGACGGACGCTCGCCGCGGATGCATCATTCAGTGACGACCCTGTTCAGCAGGGGTTCTCCAAGCAGCCGGCCGACGTCTGTCCGGCCGTGCGTGCTGCTCCCGGCCGCGCCCGGTTCACATTTCCCGTGGCTCCGGTCAGCACTTTCCCCATGACGCTTCTCGCGTCCGGCCGTGAGTGAGGTGAGAACGATGGTGTACCGATCGTCAGGACTTCCGCGGATCACCGCGTTCCTGCACTACGGCAGCACACCCCATTTCTGAATCCGCACCGCACCGGGCGGGTCCCGCGGCGACGAATGCGGCGTCTGCTGGACCGGCCGATACCCGGTGCGGTGCGAGCGCGGGCGATGGCCGGAACGACGAAACGGGAGGCGAACATGGACATGGGGGCAGTGAATCCAGGGGGCTGGGAGACGAACACGGCCCGGATCGGATACGACACCGTCGCGATCGCGGCGGGCAATCTGGCGGTCTCGGCGGCGATGATCGACGACCTCGGCTACCTGCGCGGCCAGCTCGCCGCGGCGGAGGTGCCGTTCCTGCTGGTCAGGGACTGCGGGCACCGGTTGATCCTGGCCGCCGACGCCGCGCACCTCGCGATGGTGCGACGCGTGACGGATGCCGCGCGCGCCGCGGGCTTCGCCGTCGCTGAAGCAGGCCACCACGTTCTGCGGTTGGGCCGCGACGCCGATCCGGCACACCACGTCGAGCTCGAGCTGTGGGAGTACCACGGCGACACCGTCGAATGCCCGCGCCCCAACGCGCTGACCCGCGCGGTCTTCGACCTGGCCGACGTGGAATTCACCCAGGTCAGGCTGTTCGACCGCGGCTGGCCGACGCTGACCGACATGTTCGCGCCGCACGTCACCGATGTCGGCTTCGACATCGACATCGTCTTCTCCTGGGTGGACGGCACGGATCCGGAATTCCGGGCTCGGCGCGCGGGACTGATGGCGCAGGTGGTCGTCGGCGAGGGCGACGACGCGGACGCCAGAATCCGCCAGATCGACGAACTGCGATACGCCCTGCGCTCGGTGCACAAGAACGCGCCGTGGATTCGGCGCATCTTCGTCGCCACCGATTCCGCGGTGCCCGACTGGCTCGACGAACACCCCCAGGTCACGGTGGTGCGGGCGAGCGACCACTTCGGCGACCCGGCGGCGCTGCCCACCTTCAACTCGCACGCGGTGGAATCGCAGTTGCAGCACATCGAGGGGCTCAGCGAGCACTTCCTGTACTCGAACGACGACATGTTCTTCGCCAGGCCGGTGCGTCCCTCGATGTTCTTCACCCCCGGCGGCATCAGCCGGTTCATCGAGGCGGACACGCGGATCGGGCCGGGCCGGAACAACGAGCGCCGCAGCGGTTTCGAGAACGCGGCGCGGGTGAATCGGGCGCTGCTCGCCGAGCACTTCGGGCACGTCATCACCCGGCACCTGGAGCACACGCCCGCGCCGCTGCGGCGCAGCGTGCTGCTGGAGATGGAGGCGGAGTTCGGCGCCGACTTCGGCCGCACCATGGCGAGCCGATTCCGTTCGGCCACCGACATTTCCGTCACCAACTCGCTGTACCACTACTACGCGCTGCTGACCGGGCGCGCGGTGCCGCAAGAGACCGGGCGAATGCGCTACGTCGACACCACGACTCGCGCCGGGCTCGCGCTGCTCGACGAACTGACCGCGCGGCGGGACGTCGACTTCTTCTGCCTCAACGACGGCAGCTTCCCCGAGGCACCGGAATCCGAACGGGTGCAGCGAGTTTCGGAGTTCCTCGCGGACTGGTTCCCGGTCCCGGCGCCGTGGGAGCGGTTCAGTACACCGCCTCGTCGTCCACTTCCGGAGTCGGCTCCCGGCGCTGCATGACGTGCGGGATGCGACCGGCAGGCGGGATGGCGATGCCCGCCTCGGCGAGCTTCGCCGCCGCCTCCTCCGGGGTGGCGGGCTCGCCGACGGTCGCGCCCGCATCGATCGGCACCACCGAATGCACCACCGTGTCCGGGTAGACGTGCACGAAGTTGAAGGCCTGCGCGCCGTCGCGGCCGCGCAGGCCGCCCGTCGCGACGGCGAGATCCTGGGTGTAACAGGTGGACGAGGCGACGGAGACCGGGATGCCGGCGAACGTCGCGTAGGTGGAGAAGTGCACGTGACCCGCGAGGATCGCGCGCACATCGGTGCCGTCCAGCACGTCGGCGAGCCTGCGCTGGTCGCGCAGCTCGACCGTGACGGCCAGATCCATCACGCACGGCACCGGCGGGTGGTGCATGGCCAGGATGGTGCCGAACGGCGCGGGCTCGGCCAGCACGTCGCGCAGCCAAGCCAGCTGTTCGTCGGAGATCTCGCCGTGGTGATAGCCGGGGACCGAGGTGTCCAGGGCGATGATGCGCAGTCCATCGATCATGTGCACGCGGTCGAACGGCTTGGTCGATGGCGGCTCGTCGAGCAGCATGTGGCGCAGCACACCGCGATCGTCGTGATTGCCCATAACCCACACCACCGGCGCGCCGATGTGCCGCGCGAACGGCTCGACCAGCGCGCGCAGCTTCTCGTACGCCGCCGGCTCGCCACGGTCGGCGAGGTCGCCGGTGAATACCAGCGCTGTCGGGCGGATGCGACTGGCCGCGGCGTGACCGAGCAGCTTACGCAACCGCTGCTCGGCGTCGACATCCCCGTACAGCTCGCCGTCACCGGCGATGAGGTGGGTGTCACTGAAATGGAACAACACGTGATCCGGTCGCGGATGCTCCGCGACTCTGGTGATGCGCACCGGACCGAACGTCCCTCCCGGCGGATGGCCCGCCATCGGCTTCGGGTTCCCGCCAGGATAGCGAACCTCTACTGACAGCTTTCCCGCCAAGCTGTGACGGCAAGCTTGCGGGAAGGTGAGGTTTCGGTGTACGAGACGCCTCTCCGCGCAGCCGCGGACCAGTGGTGCACACCGGCGTTCCAGCGGGGTTTCGACCGGTTCTGAGGGTGCGCGGGATCGCGGGATCGGTGCGCGAGGCGGTGTGTACAACAGGGGGCGATGCGTCCGGCATCGAGTGATTCACCCAACACTGAGCGACGCGTCACGCGCCGAACGACACATCCCACTCGAAGCGATGCGTCCGGCCCGAAGCGATGCGTCCCACCGAGCGTTACATCGCACGCTGCGTCCCGCGCCGGAGCGGCTGACCCCACGCGGGTCGGTCTGTCTGCGCGTCTGCGGGCGCAAACGGTGAGTTCCGGGCGCGCCTAGCGATACATCCCCGCGCCGAGGGGTGCCCCGCGCAGGTCGGTCTGCCTGCGGAGCCACGCGGAGCAGCGAGCTTTCGCAAACGCTCGTCGGTCGGACCGAACGTTGCGGCACTCACCGTGCGCGCGGATCAGGTCAGCGGCCGCCGAGTGAGTCGGCGGCGCGCAGGGCGTCGCGGAGCATCGCGGCGTCCACCGGGAACGGTTCGTTGTGGATCGTCTCGCCGGGGGCGGTGGCGCGGGTTGCTATGGCGGTCAGCGTTTTCTGGTCTGCGTCGGCAAGTCCGAGGTCGGCCAGCGAGGTCGGCAGGCTGACGCGGTCGCAGAAATCCAGGACGGCGCCGATCTCGTCGTCGGGTGCGCCTTCGAGCACCAGCTGGGTGAGCACGCCGAACGCGACCTTCTCGCCGTGCAGGTACGGGTGGGTCTGCGGAACGGCGGTGAGACCGTTGTGCACCGCGTGCGCGGCCGCCAGGCCGGAGGACTCGAATCCGAGCCCGGACAGCAGGGTGTTGGCCTCGACGATACGTTCGAGAGCCGGGGTGACGGTCTGGGTATGGACCGCCGCCAACGCCTGCTGACCGTCGGCGAGCAAAGTGCGGTAACACAATTCGGCGAGCGCCGCGGCGCCGTGGGTGGACGCGCCGCCGCGCATATTGCGCACGTGCCCGTCGAGGCAGGTGCGCGCCTCGAACCAGGTGGCGAGCGCGTCGCCCATGCCCGACGTGAGCAGCCGCGCGGGAGCTTGCGCGATGGTCGAGGTGTCCACCAGCACCAGCGCGGGATTGCGACGCACCAGCTGGTACGCCTCGAATTCGCCTTCCTCCGTGTAGATCACCGAGAGCGCGCTGCACGGCGCATCGCTGGAGGCGGTGGTCGGACAGCTGACCATCGGCAGCCCGAGATCGTCGGCCACCGCCCGCGCCGAATCGATCACCTTCCCGCCGCCGGCACCGAGCACCGCGGCGCTGCCGCTCGCCCGCACGGCCTCGGTGATCCGCGTGAGCTCCGCCCTGCTGCACTCTCCACCCGAGGGATGCACCGAATACTCGATACTCGCCGCACCCAAGGACCGCTCCCACGTCGCGGCGAGCAGCCGCCGCGCACTCTTCCCCGCCACGATCAAGACCGGCCCCCTGATCCCCAGCCGGCGCAGCTCCTGCCCCAACGCCGTCGTCGCATCGCGCCCCTGCACATAGTGCCCCGGCGACGAGAACACACTCAGCATCATCCGGCACCTCCCAACTCGAGGGGCACCGATTCCCCAGCGCACCCCAGCTGTCCGCCATCGACTTGCCACCAACGCTACGCGCCCGCGCCCGCGGAGCACCGTCGATTCACACCCCCGCCCGGAGGCGCCGCCCGTGGACCGCGATGCGGCCTCAGAACCCGATGGTGTCCAGCCTCAGATCGAACGGCGCGGGCAACGCGATGGCGGTGCCGAACGAGTAAGGACCGTGCACCTCGCCGTAGCCGAGATCGTGCGGGTCGGAATAACGGCCAGGTCCGGCATGTACCAGTTCACGGCGCCTGGCAGATCCAGGTTTCCGGAGCCCATCAGGCAGTCGAGTTCGTCTACCCGGGCATCGAGCGGCCGACTCGGCGGCAATGCCACCGGTCGGATTCGCCCGAACCGCCGATTCCAGCGATTCGCGCGTTCGTCAGTGCGGCCAGTGGTGGCGCCAATCCGCCGAGTCGAGTTGGCCGCGGGTGCCGCGGGCGGACTCGGCGGCGTCTTCGGCAGCGCGGATGGCGGTGGCGAAGGAGAGGGTGGCCTTGCGGAGGCGTTCTTCGGCGCTGTCGGGACCACCGAGGTGGACGACACGCAGGTCGGGTGGGATCAGGTCGTCCGGAAGTCCGGCTTTGGTGCTGCGGGCGATGATCTTCTCGGCGAGCGCGAGCGCGGGCTGAGCCATGGCGATGCCGTCGAGGCAGGATCGGCGGGATTTCTCGGCGGACTTGCGCTCTTCCCAGGCCCGCTCCTGGGCGGCGATCTTCTCTTCGACGGTGGCGTCGGGCGCGATGCCGGAGTCGATCAGGTGCGGGCTGCGGTTGACGAGCTTGGCGACCAGGGCGGCCGCCACGTCATCGACGGTGAATTCGCCTGCGGCTTCGGCAATTCGGGAGTGGAAGAGCACCTGGAGCAGCAGATCGCCGAGTTCTTCCTTGATGGTCTCGGCGTCGGTGTGCTGAATGGCGTCGAGGAGTTCGTAGGTCTCCTCGAGCAGGTAGGGCCGCAGGGAGTCGTGGGTCTGGGTGACCTCCCAGCCACCGAAGTTCCACAGCCGGTCCATGACCTCGACGGCACCCGCCAAACCCGCGGCAACCAGGGCTACGTCTGCCCCGGACCGCGCACCTCGGCTCCCCGACGACGCGACCCGGTCCTCGACAGCGGATTCTCCGGCACCGGCTGACGCGCCTCGGCTCTCCGATGTGCCGTTACCCGCGGCGGAACCCTCGGATCGCCCTGGCTCCGCTCCTGCGGCGGCGTCCGGAGTACTCATCGAGCCGCCGTCGCCTCGGTGTCCACCGTGAGATCCACTGCCCCCTTGGCCTTTCCGTCCAGCGCGAGCAGCAGGTCGGCGACGAACTGCAACAGCCGAACGTCGCGGACCCGCTCCGCGCCGACGCTGTCCTCGACCCTGGGCAGCGGCAGCTGCACGACGCCACTGGCCGCCTTGTAGCCAGCGCTCGGGTAGAGCCGCTTCAACCGCAACTGCTTGGAGTCGGGCAGATTCAGCAGCGGCGAGACCTTCAAAGTCGTTCCGGTGACGGCGATCTCGGTGACACCGTACTCGCGCGCCACCAGCCGCAGCTTCGCCACCGACACCAGGCGTCCCACCTCGACCGGCAGCGGTCCGTAGCGGTCGACCAGCTCCTCCACCACCGCGGCGAGAGCCGGATCGTCTTGGGCGGCAGCCAGTTTGCGGTACGCCTCCAAGCGCAGCCGATCGCTGGCGATGTAATCGGGCGGGATGTGCGCGTCGACCGGCAGGTCGATGCGGACCTCCTTGACCTCCTCGGTGCTGATCGGCTTCCCGTCCGCCGCGGCGCGATACGCCTCGACGGCCTCGCCGACCAGGCGCACGTACAGGTCGAAGCCGACGCCCGCGACATGGCCGGACTGCTCGGCGCCGAGCACGTTGCCCGCGCCGCGAATCTCCAAGTCCTTCATGGCCACCGCCATGCCGGCACCGAGGTCGGAGTTCTGCGCGATGGTGGCGAGCCGGTCGTAGGCGGTCTCGGTGAGCGGCTTCTCCGGCGGATACAGGAAATAGGCGTAGCCGCGCTCCCTGCTGCGCCCGACCCGGCCGCGCAGCTGGTGCAGCTGCGAAAGACCGAGCGCGTCGGCGCGTTCCACGAGCAGGGTGTTGGCATTCGAGATGTCCAGGCCGGTCTCGATGATGGTGGTGCACACCAGCACGTCGAACTCGCGCTGCCAGAAGCCCTGCACGGTCTGCTCGAGCATGTCCTCGTTCATCTGACCGTGCGCGACCACCACTCGCGCCTCCGGCACCAGATCGCGAATCCGCTTGGCCGCCTTGTCGATCGAGGAGACCCGGTTGTGCACGTAGAACACCTGGCCGTCACGCAGCAGCTCGCGGCGGATGGCGGCGGTGACCTGCTTGTCGTTGTACGCGCCGACGTAGGTGAGCACCGGGTGCCGCTCTTCCGGCGGGGTGAGGATGGTCGACATCTCGCGGATGCCCGCCAGGCTCATCTCCAAGGTGCGCGGGATCGGGGTCGCCGACATGGTCAGCACATCGACGTGCGTGCGCAGCGCCTTGATGTGCTCCTTGTGCTCGACGCCGAAGCGCTGCTCCTCGTCGACGACGACCAAGCCGAGATTCTTCCACCGCACGCCCGTCTGGAGCAGGCGATGGGTGCCGACCACGATGTCGACCGCGCCGTCGGCCATGCCCTCCAGCACCGCCCGCGATTCGGCGGGATCGGTGAAGCGGGACAGGCCCTTCACGGTGACCGGGAACCCGGCGACGCGCTCGGTGAACGTCTGCAGATGCTGCTGGGCCAGCAGCGTCGTCGGCACCAGCACGACCACCTGCTTGCCGTCCTGCACCGCCTTGAACGCGGCGCGCACCGCGATCTCGGTCTTGCCGTAGCCGACGTCGCCGCAGACCACGCGGTCCATCGGAACCGGCTTCTCCATGTCCGACTTGACCTCGGCGATGGCGGTCATCTGATCGACCGTCTCGGTGAACGCGAACGCGTCCTCCATCTCCTGCTGCCACGGTGTGTCCGGCGCGAAGGCGTGCCCCGGCGCCGCCTGCCTGGCCGCGTAGAGCTGCACCAGCTCGCCCGCGATCTCGCGAACGGCCTTGCGCGCCTTGCGTTTCGTGTTCGCCCAGTCGGAGCCGCCCAGCTTGGAGAGGCTGGGCATCTCGCCGCCGACGTAGCGGGAGAGCTGGTCCAGCGACTCCATCGGCACGAACAACCGGTCGCCGGGCTGGCCACGCTTGCTCGGCGCGTACTCGATGACCAGGTATTCCCGCCGCGCGCCGCCCACGGTGCGCTCGATCATCTCCACGAACCGGCCGATGCCGTGCTGGTCGTGCACCACCATGTCGCCCGCGTTGAGGGCGAGCGGGTCCACCTGGTTGCGCCGCTTGGCCGGCAGCCGCTTGCCCTCGGCGGGCGCGGTGACCCGGTTACCGGTCAGGTCGGACTCGGCGACCACGACCAGCCCGGCGTCCTCGAACACCAAGCCGTCGTGCAACGAACCGCACAGCACGCCGACGACACCCGAGGTCGGCTCCGCGCCGGTGTCCAGTGCCGCGGCGGGCACGTCCGCGTCGGCGAGCCGCTCCAGCACGCGTTGCGCGGTGCCGTGACCGGCCACGACCACCACGGCCCGCCCGCCGGTGGCCACGTGCGCGCGCAGCGAGGCGAAGATCGTCGCCACCAGTTCGTCGGAGCCGCGGGCCGCCGGACCGGCGAGCACCGGAAGCACGACCTCCGCGGGATCGCCCGATTCCAACGGGCTCAGGCTCCACCACGGCAGGCCGTGCCGGTCGGCGCTCTCCTGGATCTCCGGCAGCGCCCGGTACGAGGAGGCCGCCAAGTCGAGGCCGTGCCCGCCGAGCGGCGCGGCGCCGCCGAACGAGGCCGCGGTCCAGGACGCCTCCAGGAACTCCTCCCCGGTGCGCACCAGGTCGGCGGCGCGGGTGCGGATCTTCTCCGGATCGCACAGCAGCACGTGCGTGCCCTCGGCCAGCTGTTCGGTGAGCAGCCGCAGCTCACCGGGCTGCAACACCGGAAGCAGCGCCTCCATGCCGTCCACCGGGATGCCCTCGGCCAGCTTCTCCAACATCTCGACCAGTGCCGCGTCGGCCGCGTTCGCCTCGGCCACCTCCGCCGCACGCGCCCGCACCTCCGTGGTGAGCAGCAGCTCACGGCACGGCGGCGCGACCACGACGTCCACCTGGAGATCGCCGAGCGACCGCTGGTCGGCGACCGCGAAGGGCCGCAGCTCGGTCACCTCGTCACCCCAGAACTCGACGCGCACCGGATGGTCGGCCGTCGGCGGGAACAGGTCGAGGATGCCGCCGCGCACCGCGAACTCGCCGCGCTTACCCACCATGTCCACCCGGGTGTAAGCGAATTCGACCAGGCGAACGAGCAATTCGTCGAAATCGAACTCAGCGCCCACCCGCAGCACGATCGGCTCGATATCGCCGAGCCCGGCCGCCATCGGCTGCATCAGCGAACGCACGGTGGTCACCACGACGTGCAGCGGCTCGGGGAACACCGGGTCCGCCCGCCCGTCGCCCGACCACCGCCCCTCATCGAACCGCTTCGCGGTGCCGTAATCCAGCGCGAGTCTGCGTAGCACCTCCAGCCTGCGCCCGACCGTGTCCGCGCCCGGCGACAGCCGCTCGTGCGGCAGGGTCTCCCAGGACGGGAACTGCGCGACCGCCTCGCCGAGGATCTCCTGCAACTCGACCGTCAGATCGTCGGCCTCGCGGCCCGTCGCGGTCACCACCACCAGCGGCCGCGCGGCCGCCACCGTCGCGGCCACGAACGGGCGCACCGCGGAAGGCGCCACCAACTCGACCGACGACTTCCCGATCAGCTCGGCGACCGTCCGCAGCGCGGCATCCGCTCCGGCCGCCGCGACCAGTCCTGCCAGTGGTGGACGGTGGGTGGACATCGACAACTCCTGAGCTCAAGCGGGCATTTCGAGCGGCGAGCTGAGTTTACGGCGCGCCGGGGCGCGCGGGTTCGCGGCCCCTTTTGTCTCGCTTCCCAGCGGTCGAGACTCGCGACTTCGTCGCATGCGCTTCGACCGCTGGGAAGCGAGACGGCCGCGAACGGGCTCGTAAGACTCGCCCTCGAGGTGGCTGGGATGGCGTGTATCGCGCGGTTCGGCTCAGGCGGGCCAACGATGGCGGGCGGCCATCCGCGGTGCGGTGCGGGAGCGGGTCACGGCCCGCACAGACCCTGACGGCACCGACGATCGCGTGCGCATGAGGCATCGACGACCGGCGCACGACGAGCATAGGGGCAGCGAATCGGAGACTGCATTCGAGCCGACTTCGGCCTGGATACCTCCCGCTGCTCCTCCTCACCACACCCGTTGGCGCACGGGATCATTGAGTTTCCAGCGCACCTAACCCGTTGCGCACCTGCGCTTCCGGCGCTACGGCACGTAGCGGCGCAGGCGGCGGGCGGCGAATTCGCGGAAGTACGAAAGCTTTTCCGTCGGGACGATGGACGGGAGCAGGAAGTACCAAGCACGTTCCATGCGGGTGGCCATCTGGTCCATCGACTCGGTGCCGACCGCGACGATGTGCACGCCCGCGGTGACCTCTTGCAGCAGCAGGCCGACGACCTCGGGATCGAGGTCGGATTCCAAATCGCCCTGGGCGATGGCCCGTTCGGCCAGAAGGCGATACGTATCGCCCCAGGTCTTGGCGATGTTGTCGCCCTGGGCGCCGCGGTAGTCGCCGATCTGGTGGGTCAGCTTGAGCATCGCGCCGACCATCGGGTCGTTCATCGACAGGTCGGCGACCACGTACGTGATGCCGATACACGCCTCCAGCGCGGGCACCCGGGGATCGAAGAAGCCCTGGCACGAGCTGATCAGTCGCTCGTTGCCCTGATCGACGACGGCGCGCGCCAGTTCTTCCTTCGAACCGAAGTGAAAGTACAAGGCGCCCTTGGTCACATTGGACTGCGCGATGATCTCGCTCAGGCTCGCGTTCGCATATCCCAAGCGCAGAAAGACATCGGCAGCGCCCGCAAGGACGGAATCGCGGGTGATCTCCGCGCGCGCTTGCCTAGCCATCAGATCCGCCTGTCATCCCTAAAACCAGCCATCCTGAAGTAGACCGACATCCCGAAGTAAGACCGACATACCGCCCGAACAGCACCCAGAGGATGGGTGAACCGTACCACCAGGTGGGCGCACGACAGTCAATTCGAGCATTCGGCCGAGCCTCCATCGCAATTCGCTGGTTAACAACGGTCAGTCCGGCGCGCCCGCGGGCCATTCCGAACTCAGCTGCGGATCGGCCTCCAAGTGGCTCAGACCGTTCCAGCAGAGATTCACCAGATGCGCTGCCACAACCTCTTTGGATGGTTCGCGCACGTCCAGCCACCACGTCGCGGCCGTGGAGACCATACCCACCAAACCCTGCGCGTACAGCGTAGCCAGGCTGGTGTCGAGATGGCGCCGCTCGAAGTCGCCTGCCAGGATGTGCGCGACCTGGTTCACGGCCTCGTTGAGCAGGCTGGAGTAGCGGCCGTCGTCGGTGGTCGCGACCTGGTCGCGCACCAGGATCCGGAAGCCGTCGGTGCGCTCCTCGATGTAGGTGAGCAGCGCGAGCGCCACCTGCTCGAGCCGCACCCGGGAACGATTCTGGGTGAGCGAGGAGGTGATCATGTCCAAAAGCATCGACATCTCGCGGTCGACGACCACCGCGTAGAGACCCTCTTTGCCGCCGAAGTGTTCGTACACCACGGGTTTGGAGACCTGGGCGCGCTGCGCGATCTCCTCGATCGAGGTCGCGTCGTACCCGCGTTCGGCGAACAGCGCCCTGCCGATCTCGATCAACTGCTGGCGCCGTTGGGTTCCCGTCATCCGCGGACGAGACACGCTGTTCCGCCTCTCCGTGTCAGGTCGCCGGTCGTGCGTGGCTCGCCGGTTCCGCGCCTGGCCACCGAGCTGGCCGTGCCGGGTTTCTGGCGTTCCTGGCGAGTTGTCCATGTGCTTGCGAAATCAGTCGTTTGCCTGGGGCGTCTGTGGGGTACCGCGCCCTCGCGCAGAACCTTACCGCGCGAGGACGACTGTTCCAGACAGCGAGTGCCTCCGCAGCCGTCGGCCGCCCTGCGGTCCGGGCAACGCGCGCGGAGGTGGTATCGGTTCGACGTGAGACGGGTCTTCGTGCGAGGATTCAACCCGTGCCGAGGCACAGCGGCGGTTCATTGGTCCGCCGGTGTGGCGATCCGCCGTAGTGTAATGGCAGCACCTCTGATTTTGGTTCAGATAGTTCAGGTTCGAGTCCTGGCGGCGGAGCACACCGGCACGGTGACTATCGTTGGCCCCGCACATCGCTGACCAAGCACGTTACAGCCAGCACGATGACAGGCAGCCGAGGGAGATCCATGCCACAGCAGACCGCCGTCGTCGTTCTCGCCGCCGGAGCCGGGACGCGAATGCGGTCGAAGACCCCCAAAGTTCTGCATTCGCTGGCCGGCCGAAGCATGCTCGCACACGCGCTGCATGCGGCGAACGAGATCGACCCCGCGCACCTCATCACGGTGGTGGGCCACGACAGAGAACAAGTCGGCGCCGCGGTCGCCGAAGTGGCCGCCGAGCTCGGCCGCGACATCACCCCCGCGCTCCAAGAGGAGCAACTCGGCACCGGCCACGCCGTCCAGTGCGCGCTGCGCTCGCTGCCCGACGACTTCACCGGCGACCTGCTGGTCACCTCCGCCGACGTGCCGCTGCTGGACGGGCACACGCTGGCCGCGCTGCTCGACGAGCACCGCAGCTACCCGGAACGTCCCGGCGTCACGGTGCTGACGTTCGTCCCCGAGGACCCGAACGGGTACGGCCGGATCATCCGCGACGCGGACGGTCAGGTCGTCGAGATCGTCGAACACGCCGACGCGACCCCCGAGCAGGCCTCGATCAACGAGGTCAATTCCGGCGTGTACGCGTTCGACGCCGTGGTGCTGCGCACCATGATCGGCAGGCTGTCGACCGCCAACGCCCAGCACGAGCTGTACCTCACCGACGTGCTGCGCTTGGCCCGCGAGGCAGGGCACCCGGTGCACGGCGCCCGCCTGATCGACGCGGCCAAGGTGACCGGGGTCAACGACCGGGTGCAGCTCTCGCTGGCCACCCGCACCCTGAACCGCTACATCCTGGAACGCCACATGCGCGCGGGCGTGACCATCGTCGACCCGGCAACCACCTGGGTGGACGCGAGCGTGCGGATCGGCAGGGACGCCGTGCTCCGGCCGGGCGTCCAGCTGCTCGGGGCGACCGTGATCGGCGAGGATGCCGAGATCGGACCCGACAGCACGCTCACCGACGTGGTGGTCGGCGACGGCGCGAAGGTGATACGCACGCACGGCGAGCAGTCCACCATCGGGCCCGGCGCGGCCATCGGACCGTTCAGCTATCTGCGGCCGGGCACCGTGGTCGGCGATTCCGGCAAGCTCGGCGCCTTCGTCGAGACCAAGAACGCCACCATCGGCGCGCATTCCAAGGTGCCGCACCTCACCTACGTCGGGGACGCGACGATCGGCGAGCACAGCAACATCGGCGCTTCCAGCGTCTTCGTCAACTACGACGGCGTGCGCAAGCATCACACCGTGGTCGGTTCACACGTGCGCACCGGCAGCGACACCATGTTCGTCGCGCCGGTGACCGTGGGTGACGGCGCGTATACGGC
Source organism: Nocardia sp. NPDC050793 (assembly GCF_040654065.1). Taxonomy (NCBI): domain Bacteria; kingdom Bacillati; phylum Actinomycetota; class Actinomycetes; order Mycobacteriales; family Nocardiaceae; genus Nocardia; species Nocardia sp. NPDC050793. Next base: position 293,092 of record NZ_JBFAHG010000004.1, on the reverse strand, counting down.
GGCGGGTACTGTACTGCGCAGAGACGTTCCACCGGGCGCGCTCGCGGTGTCCGGTGGCGCACAGCGCAATATTGAGAACTGGGTGCAGCGGTACCGGCCGGGGACCGCGGCGGCGATCGCGGCGGCGGCGGCGATCGCGGCCGACGAGATGTCGGGTCAGGCAATCGAGCAAAAGGATGGCAAACAGCAGTGACCGCGTCATGGATCGATAACCAGAAGAACCTGATGCTCTTCGCGGGACGCTCCCATCCTGAGCTGGCCGAGCAGGTCGCCAAGGAACTCGACGTCCACGTCACGCCCCAGATCGCCCGCGACTTCGCCAACGGCGAGACCTTCGTTCGCTTCGAGGAATCCGTCCGCGGTTCGGACGCGTTCGTGCTGCAGAGCTTCCCGGCGCCGGTGAACCAGTGGCTGATGGAACAGCTCATCATGATCGACGCGCTCAAGCGCGGTTCGGCCAAGCGGATCACCGCGGTGCTGCCGTTCTACCCGTACGCGCGCCAGGACAAGAAGCACCGCGGCCGCGAGCCGATCTCGGCTCGCCTGGTCGCCGACATGCTGAAGACCGCGGGCGCCGACCGCATCATCACCGTCGACCTGCACACCGACCAGATCCAGGGCTTCTTCGACGGTCCGGTCGACCACATGCACGCGCTGTTCCAGCTCTCCGAGCACGTGCGCGCCAACTACAGCCTGGACAACATCACCGTGGTCTCGCCCGACGCGGGCCGCGTGAAGGTCGCCGAGAAGTGGGCCGACGCGCTGGGCGGCGCGCCGGTGGCGTTCATCCACAAGACCCGCGACCCGCTGGTGCCCAACCAGGTGAAGTCGCACCGTCCGGTCGGTGACGTGGACGGCCGCACCTGCATCCTGATCGACGACATGATCGACACCGGTGGCACCATCGCCGAGGCCGTGCGCGTGCTGCGCGAGGCAGGCGCAGGCGACGTCGTCATCGCGGCGACGCACGGCGTGCTCTCCAACCCCGCCGCCGAGCGCCTCACCGCGTGCGGCGCGCGCGAGGTCGTGGTGACCAACACCCTGCCGATCACCGAGGACAAGAAGTTCCCGCAGCTGACGGTGCTGTCCATCGCGCCGCTGCTGGCCCGCACCATCCGCGAGGTCTTCGAGAACGGTTCGGTCACCGGCCTGTTCAACGGCAACGCGTGACGATCGCATAGCTACCGACGGCGGCCCGGGCTTACTGCCCGGGCCGCCGTCGTTTCGTCGGCCGGTGCGCGTTCGGGTGGGCGTACCTCCGCCTTCGCTCCGGCCATGCGCAGGTCTGTAGACGGACTACCCCCTAGGGCGTACTCCGCCTTCGCTCCGGCCATGCGCAGGTCTGACGGACTGTATCCGGCAGCGCCTCCTGGGCCCGCGCTGGAGTTGGCCGGGCGAACGTGATACCCATGTGGGGCAATCGAACACGTAGAGGGGGGCGTCGCCGTGACCATGCCGCAGGAACCGCGACCCGGCATCGACTTCGGCAAGTCGGGGCAGCAGGACGACAGCCGGTCGGCGGAGACTCAGGTCTACCAGCCGCCGAGCACGGCGCCGGAGACGCAGGTATACCAGCCGGGGCAGGTGTACGGGTCGAGCACCGCGCCGGAAACGCAGGTGTACCAACACGGTTCGGCGAGCGTCCCCGCGGCGCCGGTCTATCAGCCGCCGGAGCCGTCCGCCTACCCCGCCGCTCCCCCGCCCCCGCAGTATCCGGCCGGTGGCGTCTACGGGTATCCGCCGCTCGACGGCGCTCCGGCGGGCACGCCGCCCACGGGTTATCCGCAGCAGCCGAGCCCGTACGACGCGCCGCCCGCCTATCCGGCCGCGCCCGCGTATCCCGCCGCCGCACCTGGCTATCCGGCCGCACCAAGTTATCCGGCCGCACCGGGTTATCCGGCGGCACCGGCGTATCCGGCCGCACCGCAGTCCGGCGGTTACGCGCCGTATGGGCCCTACACGCCAACGCAGACGCAGACGCTGTCGATCATCAGCTTCGTCTGCCTCGGGCTCAGTGTGGTCGGCGCCGGGTTCTGCTTCTTCCCCATCCTGCTCACCGGACCGGCGGGCATCATTCTCGGCTTCGTCGGTCACTCGAAGGGTGAATCGCTCGGCAAATGGGCGGCCATCGCGAACGCCGTGGTGTTGGTACTGGCGATCTTGCTGGTCGTGTTCGTGGTCGGAATAGCGAGCGTCTCCTCTTAGTCGCGTGCTCGACCGATCCGCGAATTCCTGGACTCGGTTGGCCCCGTCCAGGCACCGGCGGGACGATACTGGGACCCATGAACCGTGACCGATTGGACATGGACATGGGAGACGACAACCAGGAAGACGAGATCCGCGCATACGAGCGCTACATCGAGAACCCGCCCCAGAACCTCACGATCCGAGATCGGGAGAGCGAGGACGACGGCAGGCTCGGCATCGGCGAGGACCTCGACCAGCGCTGGACGCGTCGCCGTCAGCGCGCCGAGGACGCGGCCGAATCCACCTTGCCCGCCGAAGAGGCGGCGATGGCGATCATCGACGACTCCGAATTGGAAGATTCGGATTCCTAGGTTTCGCTCCGGCCGAGCACGGGCCTGAGAACGGACTACGTCCGGCAGCGCCCGTCAGGCGCAGCTGCGCCTATGGTGATACAGGCTCGAATCACGTGGTACCCGGGGGTTGGCGAGGCGAACACGACCAGGAGGCCGCTGATGACCACACCGAAGAATCCCGACGAGTCGTCCGAGACACCGCTGACCGGTAGCGCACCGCAGTCGGGGCAGGAGTCCGCGGCCTCGTCCTCGCAGCCGAAGAAGGCGGAGGAACCCGAGCCGACGGGCACCGAATGGGCGACGCCCGCATCGGCCGAGCAGTTCCCCGGCGAGACGACTCAGCCGTCGATGTCGTCCCCGGGCGGCGGCGAGTCCTCGTCGTCCGGCAGCGCGTCGGAACCGCCCGTAACGGGCGCGGCGCCACAGTCGACCGGCCCGGAGGGTTGGAATCAGCCGGGGGCGGGTCAGCCCGAGTATCCGCCCGGCGGACAGCCCAGCTATCAGGCGGGATACCCCGCAGCGGGACAGTCCGGGTCTTCCTCGGGTGACCAGCCCGGCGACTCCGGCGGTGGTCAGCCCGGCTCGCCCGGTGGCGGTCAGCCCGGCTACCCCTCGGGTGAGAAGCCTGGCGAACAGCCCCCGTATCCCGGTGGCGGCCAGCCTGGCTCGCCCGGCGGCGGGCAGCCCGAGTATCCCTCCGGCGGACAGCCCGGCTACCCGTCAGGTGAGAAGCCCGGCGAACAGCCCCCCTATCCCGGTGGTGGGCAGCCGTACCCGGGCGGCCAGTCCGGCTATCCGTCCGGCGGACAGGCCGATTACCCGTCGGCGCAGCCGCCACCTCCGTACGGGGCGCAGCCGCCATATGGAGGCGGCTACCCTTCCTATCCGCAGCAGGGCCAGCCCTTCGGCGACACCGGGCAGCCGCGCAAGCCAGGCACCCAGACCATGTCGATTCTCGGCTTCGTGTGTGCCGCGCTCGCACTGGTCCTGTGTCCGATCCTGTTCGGCCCGGCCGGGATCGTGTTCGGCATCCTCGGCCACAACAAGGGCGAGCCGCTGGGCCGCTGGGCAGCCATCGCCTCAGGTGTCGCGCTGGTCGCCGGACTCGTCCTGAGCTTCCTGGTGCTGAACACCGAGATGGTCCCCGACCAGAATTGAGTCGGTGGCCCGTCGTAAGTTCTCGGCTATGAGTGGTTTCGGTGGGTTTCCATTGGCCGGGCTGGATTTCTACGAGGACCTGGAGGCCGACAACTCCAAGACGTTCTGGAACGCGCACAAGTCGGTGTACGAGGAGTCGGTGCGCGCGCCGATGGTCGCGCTCACCGCGGAGCTGGAAGCCGATTTCGGATCCGCCAAGATCTTCCGCCCCTACCGCGACGTGCGCTTCGCCAAGGACAAGTCCCCGTACAAGACGGCGCAGGGCGCGGTGGTCGGCACCGCGCCGGGCGTCGGCTGGTACGTGCAGATCAGCGCTGCCGGGCTGTTCGTCGGCGGCGGCTTCTACTCCGGGTCGTCCGCGCAGGTCGCGCAGTTGCGCACCGCGATCGACGACGACGTGCGCGGCCCGGAGCTGGAGAAGATCCTCGCCAAGCTGACCAAGGCGGGCTTCACCATCGGCGGCGAGAAGCTCAAGACCAAGCCCAAGGGCTACGACGCGGACCACCCGCGTCTCGATCTGCTGCGCCACAAGTCCCTGACCAGCAGCCGCGAATTCGGCGCCCCCGAATGGCTGGAGACGCCGCGCGCCGCGAAGGAAGTGCGCAAGGCATGGGAGACGATGCGGCCGTTCATCGATCGAATGACCGCGATCGTCGGCCCGGCGAACGCGTAGGCCGCGGGTTCAGACGCGCGCCGCGAGAACCAACGCGAAGCGATCGCCGGGATCGGTCCACACCCGCTCGGTGCGGAAACCCGCGGCGGCGAGTTCGCCGTCCAGGCCGTCGACGCGGAACTTCGCAGAGATCTCCGTGCGCAACTGCTCGCCGCGCGCGAAGCGCACCGTGAGGTCGAGGTCGGCGACGGTGACGGTCATGTCCTCGGTCGCCGCCAGCCGCATCTCGATCCACTCGCGCTCGGCGTCCCACAGCGCGACGTGCGTGAACTTCTCGGGCTCGAAGTTCGCGCGCAGCCGCTGGTTGAGCACGTGCAGGACGTTCCGATTGAACTCGGCGGTGACCCCGGCGGCGTCGTCGTAGGCGGGCACGAGCACCTCGGGTTCGATGACCAGCCCCGCGCCGAGCAGCAACCGCTCGCCCGGCTCGAGCACGTCCCGTATGCCGGCGAGGAAAGCGGCGCGCTCGTCGGGCACCAGATTGCCGATGGTGCCGCCGAGGAAGGCGATCATGCGGCGGCCGCCGCGCGGCAGGTTGTGCAGGGTGTCGGTGAAGTCGCTGACCACGCCGTGTACGGCCAACGCGGGGAACTCCGCGGCGACCTGCTCGGCCGCGTCCCGCAGCGCCGCCGACGAGACATCCTGCGGCACATAGGTCTTCAACGGCCCTTCGGCGGTCAACGCGGAGAGCAGCAGGCGGGTCTTGGCCGCCGAGCCCGCGCCCAGTTCGACGAGGACCTCGGCCTGCGCTGTCCGCGCGATGTCGCCCACCACCCGTTCCAGCAGCGCGCGTTCGGTGCGCGTCGGGTAGTACTCGGGGAGCTCGGTGATGCGTTCGAACAGTTCGCTGCCGCGGGCGTCGTAGAACCATTTGGGCGGCAGCCACTTCGGGTCGGCGGTCAGTCCGCGCCTGGCGTCGGACCGCAGTGCCGCGGTGAGGTCCTCGTCGGATAGGTACACATCCAGCGTCGGTGCGGTCATTGCGTAGGCCTTTCGGTATGGCTCGGATGGGGTCGGAAGCGCGGGCCGGACTGGGTGCGGTGGCTCTCGCGGCTTCGCGGTCGGTCAGACGGAGTCGTCGGGCGGGGTCAGCTCTTCGATCGAGAGCACGCCGGGCTTGGCGTACACCAGTTTTCGGTCGGCAATCGGCTGCCAGCGCGGGTCGTCGTCGTACGGTTCGGAGGACAGGATCGCCACGTCGTCGGTGACCAGCGCGGACAGCGCGTGGTGCACCGTGGTGGCCCACACCTGTTCGCCGTCACCGATCAGCAGGTTGAGCCGGGCCGTCGGCATGTGCCGCAGCACGGCGGCGACCAGCAGGCGCAGCGCGGTCGCCGGAGAACTCGCGAAACCACCGGATTCCGCGGAGCGCAACAGGTCTCGCAGCAGCACCCACAGCGCTGCGGCGTCGGTGGGCGATTCGGCCTCGAGCAGCCGAGCGGTTTCGAAAAGGCGGGTGGCGCCCGCCCTGGTCGCGGCCACGTCCAGATCCGAGATCACCGCGGTGAGCACCTTCCGCCATTCCGGGACCGCGCCGTTGTGGCTGAACGCCCAGCGTCCGTCGGTGAACGGCGCGCACGCGGCCCGTTCGATGGGCATCCCCACCGTGGCCGATCTGATCGAGCCGAGCACCGCGCCCGACACCAATTGGGGCAGTACCTCTTCCACGGCCGGATCGGTCCAGATCGGGTCGGCGTTGCGATAGCGGCTCGCCTCCGGCGCGCCCCCCGCGCCGTCGCGCCACCACGCGACACCGAAGCCGTCGGCGTTGATGGTGCCGCCGCCGCGCATGTCCTTCGGTGCCCACGCCTGGGTGCGCAGGGAATGCGTACCACGGGTGAGCAATTCGCCGACCGACGCGGGCGGGCCGACATACCCCAGGTGACGGCACATCAGATCTCGTCCCGGCCCAGGTCGCGGGCGAGGCGGAAGCCGGAGAAGATCTGGCGGCGAATCGGGTGATCCCAGTTACGGAAGGTGCCGCGGCAGGCCACCGGATCGGTGCCGAACGAACCGCCACGCAGCACTCGGTAGTCGCCGCCGAAGAACACCTCGGAGTACTCCCGGTATGGGAACGCGCGGAAGCCGGGATAGGGCTCGAAACCGGAAGACGTCCATTCCCAGACGTCACCGATCAGCTGGTGAACGCCCGCGGGCGAGGCGCCCGCCGGGTACGCGCCGACCTCGGCCGGTTCGAGATGGCGCTGACCGAGATTGGCGGTGGCGGTAGCGGGTTCGGCGTCGCCCCAGGGGTAGCGGCGGGCGGCGCCGGTGTCCGGGTCGTACCGCGCGGCCTTCTCCCACTCGGCCTCGGTGGGCAGTCGCTTGCCCGCCCAGTTGGCGTACGCCTCGGCCTCGAACCAGCAGACGTGCAGCACCGGCTGTTGCGGCCGCAGCGGGGTCATCACGCCGAAAACCCGCCGCCACCAGTGCCCGGCCGGATCCCGGTCCCAGAACTGGGGCGCGACCAGACCGGCCTCGACGCGATGCGCCCAACCGCGCTCGGACCACAGCTCGGGGCGCTCGTAGCCGCCGTCCTCGACGAAGGCCACATACTGCTCGTTGGTGATCGGCGCGGCGTCGATCGCGAAGGCAGGCACATGCACCGGGTGCGCGGGGCGTTCGTTGTCCAGCGCCCACGGATCGGTGGAGGTGCCCATCATGAACTCGCCCGCCGGGATGATCACCTCGCCGGAGACCGGAACGGCGGCCGCGGGAGCGCTCGGCGCGGCGAGCACCGCGGCCCCCGTCCGCAGCTGATGGGTGGCCAGCATGGTCTCGTCGTGCTGCTGCTCGTGCTGGGCAATCATGCCGAACGCGAAACCGCCGTCCACCAACGGGTTTCCGCGCAACGCGCTGCTGTCGAGCACGTCGAGCACCTTGTCGCGGACGGTGCCGACGTAGCCGCGGGCCTCGGTCGGATTCAGCAGCGGCAGTTCGGGGCGATTGACCCGCTTGTGTTTGAAGGCGTCGTAGAGCTCGTCGATGTCGGCGCGGACGGCTTCGCGCCCGCCCACGTCGCGCACCAGCCACAGCTCTTCCTGGTTGCCGATGTGCGCGAGATCCCAGACCAGCGGGCTCATCAGCCGGGAATGCTGGGCGACGAGTTCGGCCTCGTCGACGACGTCGGTCAGGCCGAGGGTCCTGGTGCGGGCGGTGGTGAGCACCTCGGCGATCCGGTCGCGGAGTCGCTCGGTGCCGGAATGGTCGGTGGGGACAGCAGAAGTGGTCACGGGAACGCTCTCCGGGCGGTAGTGCGGCAGGACGGACCGGACATGCCGCGGCCTCGTCGAATGATGCTGTGCGCGTGACTGTCACGCGCTGCGGTTGGGTTCACGACGCGGCCTCCACCCTGGCATCGGTCGGAGTGCGGCCGCGACGACATCGTTGCGAGGCGTCGTCGAGTTCGCGGGCTGCCGACGGCCCGCGGGCGTGGTCGGCGGCGAGGGCCAGCAGGTCGACGGCCACCCTCCCGATCTCGGCGTCGGCCAGACCGTAGCGGGCGGCCTGCAACCACCGGCCTGCCACGGGCGCGGCCAGCGCGGTCGCCTCGGCGACGACGGCGGGCGCGGACAGCAGCGCGTCGATGGCGTGGATCGGGACCGTCCAGGTGTCGCCCGGCTGCGCGTCCAGGTAACGGACCTCCAGGTGTCCGGAGGCGCGGACCGGCGGGAACAGGGTGGTCAGGTGATAGTCGAGATCGGCGGTGTCGGGGCGGCGGCCGATTTCGTCGTCCAACGCGCCGGACAACCAGTCCGCGAACGTCGCGCCCGGCGGTGCCGTCCATCCGAGACCGTTTCCGTTCGCGGGCGCATCGGGTCTGCGCACGCACAGCAGGGGGACATCGAGCGCCCAGCGACCGTAAGCGGTTACGGGGTCTGACCATTCCTGCACCGGCGGGCGGGTCCTGGCATTGTCGAGGCGGAGCCACGCGCGCATCCGCTGCGAGGCCCAGGCGCCGTCGGGTGCGCCGCGGAGCGTGGGGGAACAGGCGAAGGCGGCGACAAGGGCCGGGCCCATGGCGTACAGCGCGGTCCACCGGGCGGTGACCTCGGCGCGGTCGGCGCCCGCGTCGACGCTGACCTGGGCGGCCGCGGTGTTGCACATCATCAGCTTGCCGAAGGGGCCGATGCCGCCGAAGGACTGCTCCATGGCGCGATAGCGAGGAAGCTGCAACACCCGTTTCGGGCGGCGGTCCGCGTCGGCGGCGAGGGAAAGGATTCGGATGCACCGGGTTTCGAGCAACTCGCGCAGGTAGCGGGCATCACCGACAAGGCGTTCGCACAGTTCGGCGGCGGCGGCATACGGTGCGCTGGAGAGCTCGATCTGACCGCCGGGTTCGAGAGTGACCCGGCTTCCCCCCGGCAGCGGTAGTGCGGGTGAATCGGGGGCGATGGACCGCGGAGCGTACGGTCCGAGGGCGGCTGCGAAGGCAGACAGCTGCGGGCGAGGCCCTGCCGCGGGCCCGGACGCCGAACACTCACCCTGCACGGTGAGCCATTCGAGCTCGGCGCCGATCAGCGTCGGTGGTCCAAGTTTGAAGCAGACGCCGCCGACATAGGCCTCGGCGGCTGCCCGCGAGGACAGATCGCCGGGCTCGATGGCTCGCCTGGCCGATTCCGGATGTTCGAGCATGGCCGCCATGCCAACCTCCACCTGAGTTCGTGCGCGGGCCGGACATCCGTCCGAGCGCCATGATCGTGTTTCGTGTCGCTGTCGTCCGCGCTCGAACACCCATCCGAACGCGCTCTCATCGTGGTTCCGTTCCAACCAGGGTAGCCACGGATACCGACAAAAAACCGTCCAGCAATCGAACAGACGGTCCTACCTGGGGCGGTGCCTGAGCGCCTGCGCGGGGACATTTGTACCGATAAGGTCGTCGGCATGCTGGACGAGAAACGGGTACGCGAGGACACGCCGGGCTGTCAGTCCGATTCGGGGCTGGTTTTCCTCGACAGCGCGGGCTCCTCCCTTCCGCCCCGGATCGTCCTCGACACCGTCGTGGACCACCTGCGCAGGGAGGCCGAGATCGGCGGCTACCGCGCCGCCAACGAACGCCTCGACGACCTCGCCGCGGTGAAGACCGCGATCGGCGCGCTGATCAACGCCGATCCCGGCGCCATCGCCCTGAGTGACAGCGCGACGCGGTCTTGGACCGATTTCTTCTACTCCGTCCCGCTCGGGCCCGGCGACCGGGTGCTCATCTCCGGATCGGACTACGCCAGCAACGCCATCGCGGCCATTCAGCGGGCTCGCGCGGTGGGTGCGACGGTCGAGCAGATCCCGAACGACGGCAGCGGGCAGCTCGACCTGGACGCCATGGCCGAGCTGGTCGACGAACGCGTCAAGCTGGTGTCGCTGCTGCACGCGCCGACCAACGGCGGGCTGGTGAACCCGGCCGCCGAGGCGACCAGAATCGCGCACTCGGTGGGCGCGCTCGTGCTGCTCGACGCCTGCCAGTCGGCGGGGCAGATCTCGATCGACGTGGCCGAGCTCGGCGTCGACGCGCTCTCGGTCACCGGACGCAAGTGGCTGCGCGGGCCGCGCGGCACCGGATTCCTCTATGTGCGACCGGAATTGGCCGCTTCGATGGAGCCGCAGCGGCTCGACCTGCACAGCGCGGAGTGGACCGGCCCCGACGAGTACCGGCTCGCACCGGACGCCAGTCGCTTCGAATTCTGGGAGTGCGATGTGGCGGCCCGGCTCGGGCTCGGCGCGGCCGTTCGATACCTGCTCGACCTCGAGCCGGAGGACGTCTACACCGCGATCGGCGCGCGGGCGGAGTACCTGCGCAAGGCGCTGCCCGAGATCGGCGGAGTCACCGTGCGCGACAACGGCGTTCGGCACAGCGGCATCGTCTCGTTCACGGTGGACGGGCACGCCGCCACCGAGGTGCGCGACCGGCTCGCCGCCCAGAACATCACGGTCACGGTCAGTTTCGCCAGTTCCACGCTGCTGGACATGACGGCGCGGGGTCTGGACTCGGTGGTCCGCGCCTCCCCGCACTGCTTCGTCTCCTTCGAGGAACTGGACCGCTTCGTGGCCGCCGTCGCCGCGCTCTGATGTCGCAGCGCGAGCTCGTCGTGCTCGGCACCGCGAGCCAGGTGCCGACCAAGCAGCGCAACCACAACGGCTATCTGCTGCGCTGGGGCGCCGAGGGTGTGCTGTTCGATCCCGGCGAAGGCACCCAGCGCCAGATGGCGTTCGCGGGGTTGGCGGCGGGCGACATCACGCGGATCGCGGTGACGCACTTCCACGGCGATCACTGCCTCGGGCTGCCCGGCATCGTGCAGCGGATCAACCTGGATCGGGTCGCGCACCCGGTGGACGTGTATTACCCCGCTTCCGGCGAGGCGTATTTCGAGCGGTTGTGCAATGCCACGGCGTTTTACCGGACCGTCGAGCTGCGAGCGCGGCCGATCGCGGGACCAGGTGCGCTGCCCGCGCCGGACGCGCCCTTCGGCATCGAGGCGGTGCTGCTGTCGCATCCGGTCGAGGCCTTCGGCTACCGGCTGACCGAGCCCGCAGGACATCGGATGCTGCCGGACCGGTTACGCGCCCGCGGTGTTCGCGGACCCGATATCGGCCGTCTGCAACACCAAGGCGTACTCGAAATCGATGGCGGCACAGTCACTCTGGCCGAGGTCAGCGAGCCGAGGCCGGGGCAGAGTTTCGCCTTCGTCATGGACACCCGCTTGTGCGATGGCGTGTACGAATTGGCTTCCGGCGTAGACGTTCTGGTCGTCGAGGCGACCTTCCTCGACGCCGACGCCCACCTCGCCGAGGAATACGGCCACCTCACCGCGGGCCAAGCGGCGCGCGTCGCCGCCGAGGCAGGCGTGCACACACTCGTCCTCACCCACTTCTCCCAGCGCTACCGCACCCTAGACGGCCACCGCGCGGAAGCCGAGAAGTACTTCACCGGTGAGTTGGTCATCGCCGAAGACCTGGCGCGCATCCCTTTCCCGCCACGCCGCTAATCGCGGAACAGATCGTCGGCGTCCTCGACCACCGCCGCCCGCCGCAGCCACAAGGACAGCTGCTCGGTTTCGGCACATGCCGTGATGCGGTCGCGGACGTCGTGCGGTATCGGGATCGTCCGCGCGTCCAGCACAACGAACACCGCGTTTCTGACCGCGTCCCGTTTGCCCTGTCGTATGCCCGCCTTCTCGCCATGCGTGAAGTAGCGCCGCGCGAACTCGCTCTCGAATTCATACGGGCGCATACCGACACGCATCATCAGTGCCTCCCCACACCGTCGCCACACCTGAAAGAGAAAAGATCTCGTCAACCAGCGAAGCCAGGGCCGCCGACCACCCACTTCGACGGCTCGGGGTGCTACTCCGCGAACAGCTCCTCAGCTGTCGCAATTGTTACCGCGCGGCGCACCCACTCGGCCAGGATGTCGGTATCCGTGCAAGCCGTGATGCGATCGCGGACCTCGTCGGATACCGGGATGTCACGCGCATCCAGCACCGCCAGCAGAGCGCGAACTTCACCATCCGCGAAATACCGGCGGGCGAAGTCACTCTGGTACTCGTAGTTGCGGAGCGTGGCGGTCATCAGCGTCTCCCAAACGGCTCGGGCGGCTCGTGGCAGCCTCTTCAGGATGAAGTCATAGTACAGCTTGGCCCGGTCCCCCTCGAAGGTCTCGAGCGCCGCCACCGCGGCCGCGAACACCTTCGCGTTGTCCGGGTGCGTGTGGTGCGACGCAGCCGACAGCACCGCGAGTTCCGGCAGCGTATTGGCGGTTTCCAGGTCGGTGACCACCGGGACGGCGGCCGGATCGAGCACGAGTGGCACGAGCCGGGCGTAGGGGTGGCCGTACCCGAAATCGATCGGCTTCGCCGCCCACCGAGCGGTCCGCTTGTCGGGGCACAGCACCAGCAGCACGGTCGGGCATTTCCACCGCGCTCGCAGCGCGGCGACATACACCGGCCACGACCATCGCTTGTCCGGATCAGGGCGTAGCTGGACCTCGACCACCACCGCCAGCACCGGCCCCGCTGCGGCATGCAGCACCGCCACCGAATCCGCGTGGTACTCGGTCGGCGCCAGAATCGGCAGATCACCGGACAAGTTCTCGATCTTGTCGAACTCGGGCAGCTGCCAGCCGAGCGCTGCCAATAGCGGCGGGATCATGTCCGGTCGGGCCCGGAACATATCGATGATCAGCTCATGCTGCTGCGATGGCATGCGCGGCACAGTACCGGCGCGCACCGACGGAACCGATCGCCGTCGGCGTGCCGCTCCGCGACGCGCCGTACCAGCGGAAAGTTGTTCAGGCGAGGTGCAATTCGAGGATCTCCTCGACCAGTGTCGAGTCGTCGGCGGTGGGGGCGACGAGGGTGAGGCTGCGGTTCGCACGGAGGGTGGCCAGGCCGTGCAGGGCGGTCCAGAGGACCAGGGCGCGGTCGGGGGCGGCTGGGCGGGCCTGGCGGACGAGATCGGCGAAGCGGTCGAAGATCGGGAGAGTGGTGGCGCGCAGGTTCGCGCCGGAACCCTCGAGCAGATCGTGCCGGAACATGAGGGTGAACATCTGCGGGCGGGTGGCCGCGAAGCCGACGTAGTCGACGGCCATGCGACGCAACCGGTCTCGCGCAGGAGCGCCCGCGTCGTCGGACGCGGCGAAGCGATCGGCGAGGTCGGCGAATCCTCTGGTCGCAATGGCCGCGAGCAGTGCCTTATGGGTCGGGAAGTGGCGGCGGGGCGCGCCGTGCGAAACGCCTGCGGCACGGGTGATGGCGCGCAGCCCGAGCCGGTCCGGGCCTTCCTGTTCCAGCAGATCGACGCCGACGGCGATCAGTCGTTCGCTCAGCGATTCGTTCCCTGCCACGCGAAACATTGTGCCCCTTCGCCGAGCCGATCACGCCCAGCGGGGTAGACAATGTCTACGCACGGAATGTAGACATTGTCTACGCATTCGCCGATGGAGGGCCTCTTTTGTGGTATCACCTGTTCAAGCACGTCCTGCTCGGTCCGCTGCTGCGGATTCTCGGCCGACCGGAGATCGTCGGCCTCGAGCACGTGCCGCGTAGCGGACCGGTGATCGTCGCCGCCAACCATCTGGCGGTGATCGACTCGCTGTACCTGGCGCTGGTGCTGCCCCGCCGGGTCACCTTCCTGGCAAAGCAGGAGTACTTCACCACCCCCGGCTGGAAGGGCCGGTTCACTCGCTGGTTCTGCACCGTCGCCGGCCAGGTGCCGGTCGACCGGACCGGCGGCACCGCGGCGGCGGACGCGCTCGCGGCCGCGACCAGGATTCTGGAAGAGGGCGGTATCTGGGCCATCCATCCGGAGGGCACTCGCTCACCGGACGGACGCGTCTACCGCGGCCGGACCGGGGCGCTGCGGGTGGCCATCGCGACCGGAGCGCCGGTGGTGCCCGTCGTGCTGTCCGGCACCGACCGGGTCAATCCGCCGGGCAGCCGCATGTGGCGATTCGCCAAGGTGCGCATCCACTTCAGCGCGCCGCGGTATTACCCGCCCGCCGGGACGCGCACGGATGCGCGGACCGAAACCGATGCGCTGATGCGCGAGCTGGCACGGCGGTCAGGCCGGCAGTACGTCGACTCCTACGCCGCCCTCTTCAAGTCCCGCGGCACGAGTACACAGGGGCGTGGGCACCACGCCTGATCAGGGAGAAACCGAGGCGACGGCCTGGGAAGGAAGCGGTGCCGCGCCGCATGCATCTCGGTCGCGACAGGGGGTTAACGCCGCGGCGTTCTCGCGGGATAGTGGGAAGAGGCCGGGTGCTCGGTCCATCGTGTGACGAGGAGTCCGACAGTGAGCAGGTTCACCGACGAGATGTACGCGACGGCGCGGTCCACCAGCCGCGGGCTGGTGACCGGGGAGCCGGACGCGCCGCGGCGACAGACCTGGGGCGAGGTCCACCGGACGGCGCGCCGGATGGCGGGCGGACTCGCGGCGGCGGGCATCGACCACGGCCACGCGGTCGGCGTGCTCGCGGGAATGCCGGTCGACATCGCGCCCGCCTGTCAGGCGATCTGGATGCGCGGCGCGTCGATCACGATGCTGCATCAGCCGACCCCGCGCACCGACCTGGCGGTGTGGGCTCGCGACACGGAGACCGTGCTCGGCATGGTCGAGGCGCGCGCGGTGGTCCTCGGCGCGCCGTTCGAGGCGGCGGAACCGCTGCTGCGCGAGCGCGGCATCACCGTGGTCCGGATCGACCAGCTGGCGGAGGGCCCCGACACCGATCCCGTGCCGACCACCGAATCCGATGTCGCCCTGCTGCAATTGACCTCCGGCTCCACCGGATCGCCGAAGGCGGTGCAGATCACGCACGCCAACTTCTATGTCAACGCCTACGCGATGTTCGATCGGGTGAAATTCCAGCTCGACAACGACGTGATGATCAGCTGGCTCCCGCTCTTCCACGACATGGGCATGGTCGGATTCCTCAGCGTTCCCATGCAATTCGGTGCCGAGGTGGTGTGCGTGACACCGCTGGACTTCCTGACCCGGCCGGTGCTGTGGGCCGAACTGATCGACAGGTACCGCGGAACCGTCACGGCGGCACCGAATTTCGCGTACTCCCTGCTGGCACGCAGGCTGAAGCATGCCGAGGACGGCTCACTCGACCTGAGCAGCGTCCGCTACATGTGGAACGGCGCCGAGCCGGTCGACCCCGACACCATGAACGCCCTCGCCGAGGCCGGAAAACGCTTCGGGCTCAACCCGATGGCGCTCACCCCGGTGTACGGGATGGCCGAGACCACGCTGGCCGTTTCGGTCCCCGACGCGGGCCACGGACAGGTGCTCGACGTCATCGACGCCGATCTGCTCGAGGCGCTCGGCAAGGCGGTGCCGGTGCCGGATCAGCATGTCGCCCACGCCAACGTGCGCCGCCTGCCGACGCTCGGCTACCTGGTCGACCAGCTGGAGGGCCGCGTCGTCGACTCCGAACGGCAACCGCTGCCGGCCCGTTCCGTCGGCGTCATCGAATTGCGCGGGCCCGCGGTGACTTCCGGCTACGTGACGGTCGACGGATTCCGCCCGGCCCAGGACGAGGACGGCTGGCTCGACACCGGCGACATCGGCTACTTCACCGACGAGGGTCTGGTGGTGGTCTGCGGCCGCATCAAGGACGTCATCATCATGGCCGGTCGCAACATCTTCCCGACCGACATCGAGCGGGCCGCCATGCGCGTGTCCGGCGTGCGGCCCGGCAACGCGGTCGCGGTCCGGCTCGACGCGGGACAGAAGCGGGAGAGCTTCGCCGTGGTGGTGGAATCGAACGACCATCAGAACCACGACGAGGTCAAGCGCATCGAGCGCGAGATCGTGCACGCTGTCTTCTCCGAGGTCGGCGTCCGCCCCCGCACGGTGGCCGTGCTCGGCCCCGGCGCACTGCCGAAGACCTCGTCGGGCAAGCTGCGCCGCTCTGCCACGGCCGTCCACTTGCACTGACGCGCAAAGGAACTCGCCGGGCGGCAGCTGAGCGCGGGCGCCAGCTCGATTCAGTGCAACTGATTCTGCGCGGTTTCCAGCCCGACGCGCAGCAGCAGTTCCACCGCGTCGGCGGCCTGCTCGACGATCACCGGAACTTCCTTGCGCTCCGGCGCCGAGAACGGCTTGAGTACGAAATCGGCCGGGTCCTGCCTGCCGGGCGGACGGCCGATGCCGATCCGGGTGCGCACGTAATCCTTCGTGGTCAACGCGCTGGAGACGGACCGAAGCCCGTTGTGGCCGCCTTCCCCGCCACCGCGCTTGAGCTTGACCGCGCCGAAGGGCAGGTCGAGTTCGTCGTGCACGACGATCACCTCGGTGGGCGGCACCGAGAAGAATCTGGCCAGCGCGGCCACCGGCCTTCCGGAGAGATTCATGAAGGACCGAGGCTTGGCGATCAGGACCTGGCGACCGTCGAGGCGGGCCTGCAGCAGGTCGGCACCGGACTTCTTGTGCACGGCGAAACGGCCGCCGACGCGCTCGGCGAGCACGTCGGCGACCAGGAAACCGACATTGTGCCGGGTGCGCTCGTACTCCGGACCTGGGTTGCCAAGTCCGACGACGAGCGCGGGCCCGGTCGTGGATTCGGTCATCGACGAACCGGTTCCGGGCGTCCTTACTCGGCGCTCGCGGCCTCGGCCTCGACGGCCTCCGCCTCGGCGACAGGCGCGGCGATGACGTTGACGACCAGGGTCTCGGCGTCAGCGGCCAGCGCGACACCGGACGGCAGCTGGAGCTCGCCCGCGGTGATCTGGGTGCCCGCCTCGACGCCCTCGACGGAGACCTCGATGGCCTCGGGCAGGTTCAGCGCCTCGGCCTCGATGGAGATGGTGGTGGTTTCCTGGGTGACCAGGGTGCCCGCGGCGGCGTCACCGGTGACGGTGACGTTGACATCGGCGGTGACCTTCTCGCCACGCTTGACGATGAGCAGGTCGGCGTGCTCGATGTAGCGGCGAATCGGGTGCACCACAACGGATTTGGTCAGCGCCAGCTGCTTCTTGCCGTCGATGACGAGGTTCAGCACCGCGTTGGTGCCGTGCTCGCGCAGAATGGCGGCGAAGGCCTGGGCGTTGAGGGCGAGGTGCTGCGGGTCGGCCTGGTGGCCGTACAGCACGGCGGGAACGTTGCCCGCGCGACGGGTGCGACGCGCGGCTCCCTTGCCGAACTCGGTGCGTACGGCGGCTTCGAGAAGGTTGACGTCGGACATGACTGGATCTACTCCTACGGCTCTTCCGGGCTGTCAAAGGTGCCCGCCAGGGAGGGTGGCGCCCTGGGCTGGGTTCTGGTCTACTCGTCGGGGCGAAGACCGAACGAGGACGGCCGGAAGCCGCGCCGCGTCGATCACGGTGTCGCAAAAACGTCTGCGGACACCCTCGCCGAGACAACCCGAACACCATACCCCAGGCCGCGCACGGCGAATGAATCGGGTGGTCAGACGCGGTTCGGCGGGTCGCAACCCCGGTCGCGTAATCTGGACAGGTTGTTCGTTCGCTCGCCTGTGAAAGGTTGCTCACGTTGACCGCCCCTGAGGACGTCGTCGCGCCCACCCCGCGCGGACTGCCCGCCGAGGTCGCCCGGCGCCGCACTTTCGCAGTGATCTCGCATCCGGACGCGGGCAAGTCGACGCTCACCGAGGCGCTGGCGCTGCACGCGAGGATGATCTCCGAGGCGGGCGCGATCCACGGCAAGGCCGGCCGCAAGTCGACGGTCTCCGACTGGATGGAGATGGAGAAGGCCCGCGGCATCTCGGTCAGCTCCACCGCGCTGCAGTTCAACTACCGCGCCGCGGGCTCCGAGGTCGACAGCGTCATCAACCTGGTCGACACCCCCGGTCACTCCGATTTCTCCGAGGACACCTACCGGGTGCTCACCGCGGTGGACGCGGCCGTGATGCTCATCGACGCCGCGAAGGGGCTGGAGCCGCAGACGCTGAAGCTGTTCCAGGTCTGCCGCCACCGCGGCATCCCCGTGATCACCGTGATCAACAAGTGGGACCGGCCGGGCCGCGCGCCGCTGGAGCTGCTCGACGAGATCGAGGAGCGGATCGGCCTCACGCCGACGCCGTTGTTCCTCCCGGTCGGTATCGCCGGCGATTTCCGCGGTCTGCTGCGCCGCGGCGCGGACGGGGAGGCGCTCGAATACATCCACTTCACCCGCACCGCGGGCGGCGCGACGATCGCGCCGGAGGACTCGATCACCCCCCAGTCCGCCGAGGTGCGCGAGGGCGAGGCGTGGACCACCGCCGTCGAGGAGAGCGAACTGCTCTCGGCCACCGGGCAGGACCACGACCAGGAGCTGTTCCTCGCGGGACAGACCTCGCCGGTCATCTACGCCTCCGCGATGCTGAACTTCGGTGTGCGCCAGCTGCTGGAGACGCTGGTGGCGCTGGCTCCCGCGCCCGGCGCGCGCAAGGCCGTCGACGGCACTCCGCGCAACACCACCGATCCGTTCAGCGCGGTGGTGTTCAAGGTGCAGGCGGGCATGGACACCGCGCATCGCGACCGGCTGGCCTTCATGCGGATCGTGTCCGGTGAGTTCGAGCGCGGCATGGTGGTGACGCACGCGCAGACCGGACGACCGTTCGCCACCAAGTACGCGCTGACCGTGTTCGGCCGGGAGCGCGCCACCGTCGACACCGCCTACCCGGGCGACGTGGTCGGCCTGGTGAACGCGACCGCGCTGGCGCCCGGCCACACGCTGTTCGTGGACAAGAAAGTGGAGTTCCCGCCGATCCCGTCCTTCGCGCCGGAACACTTCGCGGTGCTGCGCGCGCGGACGGCGGGCAAGTACAAGCAGTTCCGCAAGGCCATCGACCAGCTCGATTCCGAGGGCGTGGTGCAGGTGCTGCGCAACGACGTCCGCGGTGACGCCGCCCCCGTGCTCGCTGCCGTGGGCCCGATGCAGTTCGAGGTGGTCACCGCGCGCATGCTGGCGGAGTTCAACGTCGAAACGAACATGGAACACCTCGGCTACTCGCTGGCCAGGCGCACCGACGCCGCCTCGGCGGAGGAACTCGGCCGCCAGCGCGGCGTCGAGGTGTTCACCCGCAGCGACGGCGCGCTGCTCGCGCTGTTCAGCGACAAGTGGCGGTTGCAGTACATCGAGAAGGAACACCCGAAGCTGACGCTGGAACCGCTGGTCGCCGCCGCGGACAACTGAGGGCGACGACCGGCTGAGCCGTCACGGCGGGCGGTCGAGACCGTTGTCGCAACGGCGGGTCCGTGACGACGTCGTCGGGATGCGATCCGGATCCGGCCGTGGTGTCGGATCAATCTCGGTGCAGCGCAGGCACTTCCGCTGCGGCGGGGTCGGCGATCGGCAGCGGGAACGAGTGGTGTTCGTGCACGACCGTCCAGCGGCCGTCGATCTTCCGCAGTCCTATGGTCAGCCGCAATCGTTTGTCCGGATCGGCCAGGAATTCCTCGGGCGTCCCGCAGCGAAGCAGCGCGTGCGCGAACGCCACGTCGTCGCCCGCGGTGACCTCGAGGGAGACGATCTCGAACACCGCGCCCGTGGCCAGCCAGGCGAAGAACGGCGACCAGGTCTGCCGGTAGGCGTCGATGCCGCGGACACCGTCGTTGGGCGGCGGCACGTCGTACATCACGATGTCGTCGGCGTGGTCGGCGAGTACCGCGTCGAGATCGGCGGCGCGTATCGCGGCGACCCATCGTTCGATCAGCTCGCGGATCTGCGCTTCTTCGTTCATGGTGGCCTTCCCTTCGGTGCTACCCCCCACGGGGCGGGTCCGTCCCGTCAGCCGTATAACCCGCGCCGCGCGCGGAACTCATCGGTGCGGGGGATCTTTACGCGCGGATATCTCAGGCGGACAGTTCGGCGGGCAGGCCAAAGGCGGGGAACAGCTCGGGATCCAGGAACGAGACCACTTCCGCGATGTGTCCGTCGCGTACGGCGATCACGTCCAACGCCATCGCCGCGAAGACCCCGCGCTCCTCGTCCCAGAGATAGGTGCCGAAAGCGGGCTGGCCGTTGGCCGAGGTGAGCAGAAAGCGCCAGCGATAGCGCAGCGGACCGTCGAGCAGGAACTCGCGGATGGCGGACCGACCGGCGTACCACTCGGGCAGCGGCGGCATCGAGTACTTCGCGTCCGCGCTGAGCAAGGCGACGATCGCGGACACGTCGCCCGCCTCCCACGCGTCCGCGTACT
The DNA here is from genome assembly GCF_040654065.1 of Nocardia sp. NPDC050793. NCBI lineage: Bacteria > Bacillati > Actinomycetota > Actinomycetes > Mycobacteriales > Nocardiaceae > Nocardia > Nocardia sp. NPDC050793. The sequence continues at coordinate 273,084 of NZ_JBFAHG010000004.1, read as the reverse complement.
GCCGGGCCAGGTCGCGGATCTCGTCGTCGGCCATGGTGCGCGACGCGGACCGGGATCGCTCTGGCAGCCGCGCCTCGACACCGGCCCGCCCGCGCTGCAACGCGCTGTTGGCCGAGGCCACGCTGATCTCCAGCAGTTCGGCGGTCTCGCGGGCCGAGAAACCGAGGACGTCGCGCAGCACCAACGCGGCACGCTGCAACCCGGGCAGATATTGCAACGCCGCGACGAACGCCAGCTCCACCGCCTCGCGCGCCTCGTATCTTGTCTCCGGTGCCGTGCCGCGCACCTCGGCGTCGGGATAGGGCTCCAGCCAGGCGATATCGCCCATCGGCGCGCCGGGACTCAGATCCACCGGCAGTTCGCGACGGCGGCGAGTCTCCAGCAAGGTCAAGCAGCGGTTGGTCGCGATGCGGTAGAGCCAGGGCCGCAGCCCGGCGCGATCGGTCAGCTTGTCGAAGTTGCGCCAGGCTCGCACCAGCGATTCCTGCACCGCGTCGTCGGCATCGTGCACCGAACCGAGCATCCGGTAGCAGTGCACGTGCAGTTCCGCGCGCAGCGGGGCGACCATGCGTTCGAACTCCGGTTCGGTCGCCCGCGCCGGCTGCACGGTCATTCGGCCTCGGGCTCCTCGCGCACCGGTGCGGCTCCCGGTTCGCGCTCGACCGGCGCGATGCCGTCCTCTCTCGCGATCAGACCCCAGCGGCTGGAGGTCAGGCGCAGGCTCGGCAGGTCGCTGAGCGAGAGCACCACCTCGTAGGTTCGCTCGTAGCCGGTGTGCGCGATGCGCCACTGGCCGTCGTCGCAGCGCGTGTAGCGGTCGGTGTAGAAGGCCGCGCCGCGCAGCAGCATGTTGTGCGCCGGGATGAGCACGGTGTCGGCCAGATACCAAGTGCCCGTTGCCGTGTCGCCCTCCACGTCGATCTCGGGATGATCGCAGCGGTGCTCGGTGATGACGTGCGGACCGAGCGTGTTGCGCATGAAAGCGAGGAAGGCGTCGCGCGATTCGAACTGCAGGTACTCGCTGTAGGTCGCGGTGGCCTCGGGAATCATGGTGTCGGCGAATTCTTCCCACGACTTGGTGTCCAGCGCGCGCAGGTAGCGGAATTTGAGGCGGCTGATGGCCGCGACGTCGTCCATGCCCGGCCGGTCGGCGGGCGGCTGGACGACCCGCCGGGGATCACGGACGTCCGTGTCCTCCGGCTGGGCGCCGTTGCGCGGTTCAGGGGCCGCGCGTTCGGCAGTCTCTTCCGCACGCTCGGCGGCTTCCTCGGCCGCGTCCACGGTCGAGTCGCCGCGCCCCTGCTCGCCGCTTCCCTGATCCATACCTCAACAATCCCATCCGAAGCCCCCGAGCTTCACGGTTTGGGAGATCTGTATCAGATTGCTATCAACGCACGGACTGGACGCCCGGGAAGATCAACTACCGATCGTAAAGCAGGTGCGGCAGAAATCCTCGCCGAATTCGGTCAGCCGCAGGCTCTTGCGCACGATCTTCGGCGCGCGTCCCGCCTTCTTCAGCGCGGCCTCCACCACCGGCTGCACCTCGAGCACCATGTAGCGGCTGAGCACCACCGGATCGTCGGAGGTCAGCGTGAGGCCGAGCCGGTTGAGGTTGATCAGGTAGGACCTGGCGCGGTCCGGGTAGCGCACGCCCGCCTGTTCCGGCACCGAGGTCAGGTCGCCCTGGACGAGTTCGGATCCGATGCCGAGCGGGCGGTTGGTCCGCACGTCCACCGCGGGCTGCGGACCGTTCAGCGACATGAAGCGCAGGATGCGGGCCTCGTCGGGCGCGATCTCGTCGAGGATCCGGTCGTAGGCCGGGTGCACGTCCTCGGTGAAGTAGACGTCGGCCGACCGCGCCAGCAGCGCGTCGCCGCGCCGCCGCAGTTCCTCGGTGGTGGCCGAGCGCAGGTACGAACCCATCGCGATGGCCTGCTGCGCCGTGCCGGTGGGAGTCGGTACGTAGCTGACGATTTCGCGCACCGAACCCTCGGTCACGCCGAGCGCGCTGCGCGCGATCGAGCGCAACGCGTTGCCGGTCCGCTCGGCGATCTCCGCCGAGGATTCGCCGTCCAGCGCGGCCTGGGCGATCTCCTTGGTCACCTCGTACGAGGTGTTCACCGCCCACTGTCCGCCGCGCACGGCCGTACCCGCGGCCAGCCCTGCGGCCCGGAACACCCCGCGGATCAGCCTCGCCTCGTTGCTGATCTGCCGCTGTTCGACATCCGAGCTGCGCTCTACCGCGCGGGAACCGGCCCGGGTTACGTCCTGTCCGGTCCTGTCGTCTGCCACGTTCTACTCCGAAGTGTCGCCAAGTGAACGAATCCGCCCACAGATTATTGCCCGACCGTCTTCCAGGCGTAGCGAACCCCAACTTGTTCGCGCGTCCCGGCCGAGCCCACCCGTCGGACCCGATCGCCAGCACCCCAGCATCTTTCATCCGCTAAATGGATGTGGCGGACGTCATTCTCTCGTCCCGACCGAGACAATGCGGCATTCGACACAGATACTGTGACTGATGTCTCAGACACTACAGTGTGCTCCGGTCCGTCGAGTCGTGGACGAGGCACCGCAACTCACAATAGGGTCCAGCTGCCGACGGGGTGCTACTTTGAGTGCCGGTGAGGCGGCGATCACCGGTTTTTCGGCAGGAGGGTGTCGTTGTTAGAGAGTGTTTTCGGAGTTCACCCCACGATCCTCCTCGAGCTTTTGACCATTCCGCTTTTCACAGGAGTGATCGGCTACATCACCAACTGGACCGGCGTGCTCATGCTGTTCCAGCCCATCGCCTTTCACGGCATCCGAGCGCCCGGCCTACGGGCGCTCTACCCTTTCCTGCCCAAGCGAATCCAAGTACTCCCGCTGCTGAGTTACGACGGCAGAATGGGCTGGCAGGGCATCGTTCCCTCGCGCGCCGACAAAATGGCCAGCATCGCCGTCGACAAAGGGCTCGCCAAGCTCGGTAGCGTCTCCGACTTCTATCGCGAACTGGAACCCGACAAGCTGGCCGAGCACCTGGCCAGCATCGCCGACGCGCAGATCACCGACATCGTCGAGGAAATCCTGCGCCGCGAGCACCCGCAGCTCTGGTACAACCTTCCCAGCCAGGTGCGCGACATGGTGCACGCGAGGGTGCGCCAGCAGCTGCCCGAGATCCTGCGCGAGCTGACCGAGGAACTGGGCGCCAACATCGATCAGCTGATCGACGTCAAACAGATGGTGATCCGCTACTTCCAGGCGCGCCCGCAGCTGCTCAACACGCTGTTCCAGGTGCTCGGCGCCAAAGAGCTGCGGTTCATGCAGAACTTCGGCTTCTACTTCGGCGCGCCGATGGGCGCGCTGCTCGTGCTCATCCTGCACGTCACCGGGTTGTCGACGTGGGTGGTGCTGCCGATCGGCGGTGTGATCATCGGGTGGGTGGTCAACTGGATCGGCATCAACATGATCTTCGCCCCGGCCTACCCGAAGTGGTGGTGCCCGTGGCGGCAGGGCCTGTTGATCAAACGGCAGTCCGAGATCACCGACGGCTACGCCGAACTGGTGTCGAGTCAGGTGATGACGGTCGCCAATATCGGCGACGAACTGCTCAACGGTCCGCGCTCGGATCGCACCATGCAGATGCTGGAGGACACCCTGCGCCCGGCCGCCGACCGGGCGCTCGGCCCGGCGCGGCCCGCGGTGAAATTCATGCTGGGCAGCCGCGAATACGACTCGCTGCAGGCGACGCTGACCACCGAGGCGATGTCCATCGCGCCGATCGCGTTCGCCGATCCGGACTTCAACCTCCAACAGGGCAAGCAGATCAACGATTACATCGCCAAACAGATGTCCGCTCTGCAGCCGCCGGACTTCGTGGAAATGCTGCGTTCGGCCATCAAACAGGATGAATGGTTGCTTTTCGTCCATGGCGGCGCGCTGGGCCTCTTGGCCGGATACGCTCACATTCTGATCTTCGGAACGGGAGTGGCGACGACATGGGTATGACGGGCTCGGGCGAGAACAACGCGGGATCGGACGCCGACGATATCCAGGCCGCCGAGCATTCCGAGTCCGTCGCGCCGTCGACGGAGCTCGCCCGGTGGCCGCTCTCCGATATCGAACCCGCGGGGAAGCCGCCCGCCAAACGGCGCGTGCCGTCGCCACGCCAGACGGTGCGCGCCGCGAGCGGGGTAGCCAAGGTCGCCTTCACCGCGGCCTCCGAAGTCACCGCATGGACCGTCGACACCGCGCTCGGCGTCACCGGAACCGTCGTGAAGGGCAGCATCGCGGGTGTGCCGCCGCGCGAGGTGCTCGCCGAGGCCGAAGCCGAGGTCCGCGACGCACTGCGCCGGGCGCTCGGCCTGCCCGCCGCCACTCCCGAACGCACCGATCCGGCGGTACCCACCCTGCGCGAGCAGGGCGCCGCGCTGCTGCGCCTCTCGGCGAGCACGCACGCCGAGGCATCCGAGATCCACCCGGCCTTCGCCGGAATGCTCGCGGAACTCACACCCGACGAGGCGCGCATTCTGCGCTTCTTGCACGTGGACGGCCCGCAGCCCTCGATCGACATCCGCGTCGGACGGCCGAGGGCGCTCGGCGCTGAGCGCTACCTGTCCGGGCTCACGCTGATCGGCGAACAGGCCGGGCTGCGTTTCCCGAACCGGGTGCCCCAGTACCTCACCAACCTGCGCAGGCTCGGGCTGATCGAGTTCGCCAAGGAACCGGTCGACAACCCGAACCGCTACCAGCTGCTGGAGGCGCAGTCACCGGTGCGAGAGCTGTTGAAGCGCTCCGGATTCGGCACCAAGGTGCACTACCGCAGCATCGTGCTCACGACCTTCGGCGCGGACTTCGTGCAGACCTGTCTTCCGGTGGTGACCGAAGGCCGCGCCGAATCCAGCTGAACGAACCAAGGCGCGCGGCTCAGGTGCCACACACCGCGTACACGCGTCACATAGGCACTGGCTATGTGACGCGTGCGGACGGTGTGTGGGACCCCGCGTCGGTCAGACGCCCTCGGCGAGTTCGAGCCAGCGTTCTTCGGCGGTTTCCTTCTCGGCGAGTACCTGTTTGAGTTCGGCGCCGAGGCCGACGAGCTTCTCCGGTTCGGTGGCTGCGTCGGCGAGGGCGGCGTGCAGGCGCTCCTCGCGTTCGGTCAGCTTGTCGATGGCGCGCTCCAGCCGGGTGAGTTCCTTGCGAGCCGCGCGGTAGGCCGCGGAATCGGTGGCCGCGGCGACGGGCTTGTCCGCGGACGGGCGGGCGGGCGCGGGTGCGCTCAGCGCGGCCCGCTTCTTCAAGTACTCCTCGATGCCGCCGGGCAGGTTGGTGAGTTTGCCGTCGCCGAACAGCGCCCAGGTCGAGTCGCAGATGCGCTCGATCAGGTAGCGGTCGTGGCTGATGACCACCAGGGTGCCCGCCCAGTTGTCGAGCAGATCCTCCAGCTGCTGCAGGGTGTCGATGTCCAGGTCGTTGGTCGGCTCGTCGAGCAGCAGCACGTTGGGCTCGGCCATCAGGATGCGGGTGAGCTGCAACCTGCGCCGCTCACCGCCGGACAGATCACCGACCGGCGTGCGCTGGCGTGCCGGTGTGAAACCGAGCCGCTCGGCCAGCTGACCGGCCGAGACCTCCTTGTCGCCCAGCATGATTCGCTGCGCGACCTGCTGCACCGCCTCGAGCACGCGCAGCTCGGTCGGCAGGTCGTCGAGTTCCTGCCGCAACCAGCCGATCTGCACCGTCTGGCCCTGGATGCGCTTGCCCGCGGCGGGCGCGGCATCACCGGCAAGCGCGCGCAGCAGGGTGGTCTTGCCGGAGCCGTTGACGCCGACCAAGCCGACCCGCTCCCCCGGCGCGAGCCGCCAGGTCAGGTCACGCACGAGCTCGCGGCCGTCCGGCGTGGTGAGTGTGGTGTCCTCGAGCTCGACGACCACCCGCCCCAGGCGCTTCCGGGCGAACGCGGCCAGCGAGACGCTGTCGCGGGGCGGCGGCACGTCGGCGATCAGCGCCTCGGCGGCCTCCACCCGGTAGCGCGGTTTGGAGGTGCGGGCCTGCGGACCCCGCCGCAGCCAGGCCAGCTCCTTGCGGGCCAGATTGCGCCGACGCGCCTCGCTGGCGTCGGCCTGTCTGGCCCGTTCGGCGCGCGCGAAAACCCAGTCGCCGTAACCGCCTTCGTAGCTTTCGACCTTGCCGCCGACGACCTCCCAGGTGTTGGTGGCGACGGTGTCGAGGAACCAGCGGTCGTGGGTGACGACAACCAGGGCGGAGCGGCGGTTCAGCAGGTGCGCGGCCAGCCACTGCACGCCCTCGACGTCGAGGTGGTTGGTCGGCTCGTCGAGGACGAGCAGGTCGAGCTCGCGCACCAGCGCGGCGGCCAGCGCGACGCGACGGCGCTCGCCGCCGGACAGGTTGGCGACCGGGGTTTCCATGCCGAGGCCCTGGATGCCGATGCCGTCGAGGACCGATCGGATCCGCGGGTTCGCCGCCCATTCGTGTTCGGCGACGCCGTCGGTCATCTGATCGTCGGCGAGACCGGCGAGCACCACCTCACCGACGGTGGCGCCCTCGGGCAGCGTGCCGCGCTGGGTGACCACGGCGAGACGCAACCCGCCGAGCCTGCTCACCCGGCCGCTGTCTGGCTCCTCGATGCCGGTGAGCACCTCTAGCAGCGTGGTCTTGCCGCCGCCGTTGAGGCCGACGACGCCGATGCGTTCGCCCGCGTGCACCCCGAGCGAGACGTTGTCCAGGAGGGGCTTGACCCCGAAGCTCTTGGAAACCTGCTCCAGGTTGATCAGGTTGGACATGAACGCTGCTAGCCCGCCTCTCCGGGTGATTTGCCGACCGTACGAGCCTACTCACCCGGCATCGTGTGCCCGCGCGCGGTCGATGCGCGGTGGGGTCAGCGCTTGGCCGAGGTGTCCGTGTCGAGGATGCGCGCGCCAGGCACCGGTCCGCTCGCGGTGCGGACGCTGCGGGCGACGCCGGCGCCCGCGAGTTCCGCGGCCACCGCGACGGCGGCGTCCTCGCTCTCGCAGAGGAAGGCGCAGGTGGGTCCGGAGCCGGACACCAGCCCCGCGAGCGCGCCCGTGCCGACGCCGGCGCGCAGCGTGCGCCGCAGCTCCGGCTTCAGCGAGACCGCGGCCACCTGGAGGTCGTTGCCGAGCAGCGGAGCGAGCTGGTGCGGATCGCCGGAGGCGAGCGCCTGCATCAACCGCTGGGGTTCGCCGAGCCGCGGCGGGTCGCCCAGTTCGCGCAGCCGGTCCAGTTCGGCGAAGACCGACGGCGTGGACAGCCCGCCCTTGGCCAGCGCGAGCACCCAGTGAAAGGTGTTGCGGGACAGGACCGGAAGCAGCCGTTCGCCGCGGCCGGTGCCGAGCGCGGTGCCGCCGTGCAGCGCGAACGGGACGTCGCTGCCGAGTTCGGCGGCGACCGAGGCCAATTCGTCGCGGGAAAGGCCGATGTCCCATAGCTCGTTCAGGCCGACCAGCGCGGCGGCCGCGTCGGCGCTGCCGCCCGCCATGCCGCCCGCGACCGGAATGCCCTTGCTGATGGTGATTTCCACCAGCGGCGCCCGCCCCGCGAGGTGCGCGAGGCGCACGGCCGCCTTCCACACCAGATTGTTGCGGTCGGTGGGCACCTCGGCCGCGCCCTCGCCGGTCACCCGGACGGTCAGCGCCGACGACGGCGCGAGCTCGAGATCGTCGCTGAGCGAGAGCGCCTGGAACACGGTGGTCAGGTCGTGGTACCCGTCCGCGCGCAGGTCGCCGACGCCGAGGTGGAGATTCACCTTCGACGGTGCGCGCACGGTGACGGGGCTTGGCACTACTGACAACACGGTGTTCAAGCCTAGTGGGTGGGTCCGACAATCGCCGGGCTCGATATCCGTCATTCACCCGCCGTGATCCGTTTGGTCACAACAGCGCACCGCCTGTCGCATCAATCCACTGACCGGTCACCCAGCGGGCGTCGGCGGAGGCGAGGAAGCCGACGATATCGGCGACCTCAGCGGGCTGCGCCACCCGCCGCAGCGGCGAGAACGCCGCGACCGCCGCCTCGGCCTCGGGATTGCGCAGCCACCCCGCGTTCATGTCGGTGTCGATCACGCCGGGGGCGACCGCGTTCACCGTGATGCCGCGGGCCCCGACCTCTTTGGCCAGCACCGCGGTGAACGAGTCGATCGCCGCCTTCGTCATCGTGTACGCGATCAGCTCGGGCATGCCGAGCCCGTGGGTCAGTCCGGTGGAGACGTTGACGACCCGACCGCCGTCGCGGAGCCGGTCCAGACCGAGTTTGGTCACGAAGAACGGCGCCTTGGTGTTGATCGCGAAGACCCGGTCGAAGGCCGCCTCGTCGGTGCCGCCGATCGGCTCGCGGATGCCGTCGGTGCCCGCGTTGTTCACCAGGATGTCCAGGCCGTCGGCGAGCGCGTCGAAGGCCGCCCACAGCGCGGCCGCGTCGCCGGGCACGCCGAGTTCGGCACGGAAGGCGAAGGCAGCGCCGCCCGTCGCCTCGATCGCGGCGACGGTGTCCTTCGCGGCCTGCTCGTTTCCGTTGTAGTGCACGGCGACTCGCGCGCCGTCGCGTCCCAGCCGTTCCGCGACGGCGCGCCCGATGCCGCGGCTGCCGCCGGTCACCAGTGCCGTCTTACCAGTCAGTGTGCCCATGACCGGGCCCCTTTCTCTAGTGATCGCTACAGAATGGGACAGTAGCAGATTATCTAGTGATCGCTATAAAATCCGAGTCATGAGCACAGCGCCCCGGGGCCGACCACGTTCCTTCGACCGAGAAGCAGCGCTGGACAAGGCGCTACGCCTGTTCTGGGAACGCGGCTACGAGGCCACCTCGATCGGAGACCTGACCAAGGAACTCGGCATCGGCCCACCGAGCTTGTACGCGGCGTTCGGCGACAAGACGAAGCTCTTCGCCGAGGCCGTGGCGATCTACGGCGACAGCTACGGCGACTTCACCACCCGCGCCATCACCGAGGAGCCGACGGCGACCGCGATGACCCGCCGGATCCTGCGCGAGGCGGCCGCCGAGTACACCGCACCCGGCAGGCCCGCGGGATGCCTGGTGATCAGCGCGGCCGTCAACACCACCAACGCGGAGGTCGCCGAATTCCTTCGCGGACTGCGCAATCGCAACGTCGCCACGTTCGCCGCGCGCATCCAGGCCGACATCGACGCGGGAGAGCTGCCCGCCGACACCGACGCCGCGACCCTGGCGCGCTACGTGGCAACGGTCCTACAGGGGATGTCGCAGGCGGCACGTGACGGAGCGAGCCGGGACGAACTGGAACGGGTGGCGGAACTGGCAATGCTGGCGTGGCCCGCCGACTGAACGAGCCGGGTCGAACTGCTTGCGCACGCATACCCATAGGGGGTATGTTCACATTCGTCGGAGATACCCCGGCACCGTATGATTGCAGCGAGCGAAGGAGTTGGAGATGGCCACCACCACTTACACCGTCAAGGGAATGACCTGCGGGCACTGCGTCAGCTCTGTCAAGACGGAGATCGGCAAGATCGACGGCGTCACCAGCGTCGACGTCGATCTCGCGACCGGGGCCGTGCGCGTGGACAGCGCCGCGCCGCTGGCCGACGCGGATGTGGCCGCCGCGGTCGACGAGGCGGGGTACGAGGTCGCCGTCTGATGCGGGATCGGCTGCGGTTCGCCGCGTTCGGTGGCGGGCTCGTCGTGTTGCTCGGCGCAGCGCTCGGAATCGGCGCCCTGGTGGGCGATCCGTCCGAGCGGGGCGTCGAGCACAGCGGCGTCGTCCACGACGGGTCGTACCGGTCGACCGGGTTGTCGGACTCCGAGTCCGGCTACACCCTCGCCGACCTGAGCGCCCCTGCGTCGCCGAACCGCGCCGGTCTCCTGCGCTTCCGCATCACCGGTCCCGATGGCGCGCCGGTCACCCGATTCGCCGTCCGGCACGAGAAGCCCCTGCATCTCGTCGTCGCCCGGTCGGACGGCGCCGAGTACCGGCACACGCATCCGACGATGGCGGCCGACGGCACCTGGTCGGTCGATTGGACTTGGCCCGCACCGGGGACGTACCGGGTCTTCGCCGACTTCGCGCCGGAGACGGGCGTCGGATCGGGCGGTCTGGTGCTGAGCCGGACCGTCACGGTCGCCGGGGACGCGGTCGCGCGGCCGCTGCCGCCCGCCGCCGAGACCGCTTCGGTGGACGGCTACCAGGTCCGGTTGCAGCGTGACTCCGGCGACCTGCGGTTCACCGTGACCCGCGACGGTCGGCCCGTCACCGATCTCGAGCCGTACCTCGGGGCCTACGCGCATCTCGTCGGCCTGCACGCGCCGTCCCTCGCCTACCTGCACGCGCATCCGCAGGGCGAGGTAGGCCGGACGAGTCCGGGCCCGGAAGTCGCGTTCCACGTCGAGCCGCCCGTGCCGGGGCCCTACCGGCTGTATTTCGAATTCGCGCACGGCGGTTCGGTGCACACCGCCGAATTCACCCTCGAATTCGAGCAGCTCTCCACAGCGCCATCCACATCCGGCGGCGGACACCATTCGGGTGGCGAACACCGATGACCGCGACCGCGGGCCATGCCGCTCTCGAACTCGAGATCGGCGGCATGACCTGCGCGTCCTGCGCCGCGCGCATCGAAAAGAAACTGGGCAGGCTCGACGGCGTCACGGCCACCGTGAATTTCGCGACGGCGAAGGCAAAAATTCGCTATCCACAGTCTGTTTCGGCTGATCAACTGATCGCCGCGATCGAAAACGCGGGTTACACGGCGCACCTGCCCGAGCCGCCCGCGACCGAAGCCGACCGGTCCCACGACGCGGAACTCGCCGCACTGCGCCACCGCCTGCTCGTCAGCTTGGCGCTGGCCGTGCCGGTGATCGCCATGGCGATGATCCCTGCGCTGCAATTCGAGAACTGGCAATGGCTTTCGCTGACCCTCGCCGCGCCAGTGGTGTGCTGGGGCGGGTACGAATTCCATCGCGCCGCCCTGATCAACGCCAGGCACGGCACCGCCACAATGGACACGCTGATCTCGGTCGGCACGCTCGCCGCGTTCAGCTGGTCGGTGTACGCGCTGTTCTTCGGGCACGCCGGGATGGCGGGCATGAAGCACTCGTTCAGCCTCGGCATCGCCCGTGCCGACGCCGCGTCCAACGTGTATTTCGAGGTGGCCGCGGGTGTCATCGTGTTCATCCTGGCCGGGCGCTACGCCGAGACGCGGGCCAAGGACCGCGCCGGTTCCGCGCTGCGCGCCCTGATCGAACTCGGCGCCAAGGAGGTCTCGGTGCTGCGCGGCGATACCGAGGTGCTCGTGCCCATCGACGCACTGCGCGTCGGCGATCGGTTCCTGGTGCGGCCCGGCGCGAAGATCGCCACCGATGGCGTTGTGGTGGAGGGCGATTCGGCCGTGGACCAGAGCCTGCTGACCGGCGAGTCGCTGCCGGTGGACGTCGGCCCCGGCGACCCGGTGATCGGCGCGACGGTGAACACCGGCGGTCTGCTCACCGTGCGCGCCACCCGGGTCGGCTCCGACACTCAGCTGGCCCGGATGGCGGCGCTGGTCGAGGAGGCGCAGAACGGAAAGGCCCCTGTGCAGCGGCTCGCCGACCGCGTGGCGGGGGTCTTCGTGCCGATCGTCTTCGTGATCGCGGGCCTCACGCTGGCCTACTGGCTGATCACCGGCGCACCGACAGCGGTGGCGTGCGGCGCCGCGGTCGCGGTACTGATCATCGCCTGCCCGTGCGCCCTCGGCCTGGCCACACCGACCGCACTGCTCGTCGGCGCCGGGCGCGGGGCGCAACTAGGGATCCTGATCAAGGGCCCGCAGGTGCTGGAGTCGACGCGACGCATCGACACGGTGGTGTTGGACAAGACCGGGACCGTCACGACCGGTCGGATGACGCTGGTCGGGGTGATCGCGGACGAACGCCCAGACGAAGTGATCGCGGGCACCGGCGAACGATCCGCGCCGGTTGATTCACATGCCTCAGCCGCACGGCCGCGCGCCAACGAACCGCACACGCGCCCCGACGAACGGCGCTCTCCCGCCGACGAATTGCTCGCGCTGGCGGCGGCCGTGGAGCACGGCTCCGAGCATCCCATTGCGCGCGCGGTGGTGGCGGGTGCGCGTGAACGCGGGTTACGCCCGGCGCCGGTGCAGCGGTTCACGAGTCATGGCGGTAAGGGCGTGTGCGGGCTGGTCGACGGGCGGGACGTGGTGATCGGCCGCGCGGAACTGCTGGCCGAACGCGGCGTCGTCCTCTCCCAGCGCCTCGCCGTTGCGAAGGAGAACGCCGAGCGCGACGGCGCGACCGCGATCGCCGTCGCCTGGGATGGCGCGGCGCGCGGGGTCCTGGTGCTGGCCGATGCGGTGAAACCGACGAGTGCCGCCGCGATCGCCGACCTGCGCGCCCTCGGCCTCACTCCGGTACTGCTCACCGGCGACAACGCGACGACGGCCCGTTCGGTCGCCGACCGCGTCGGCATCGATGAGGTCATCGCCGAGGTGCTGCCCGACGACAAACTGCGCGCGGTCCGCGAATTCCAGGACCGTGGCCGGGTGGTCGCCATGGTCGGCGACGGCGTGAACGACGCGCCCGCCCTGGCCGTCGCCGATCTGGGCCTTGCCATGGGCGGCGGCACGGACATCGCCGCGGAAGCGGGCGATATCGTGCTGGTGCGCGACGACCTGCGTGCCGTCGCCACCGCGATCCGCCTGTCCCGCGCCACCCTGCGCACCATCGAGGGCAACCTGTTCTGGGCTTTCGGCTACAACGTCGCGGCCATACCGCTGGCCGCCGCGGGCCTGCTCAACCCGATGCTCGCCGGGGCGGCGATGGCCCTCTCCAGCGTTTTCGTCGTCACGAACAGCCTGCGGCTACGCCGTTTCCGCTGACCGATCGGAAAATCCGCCAGCAGTCACCGATCACGTCCGACGCCTATTCGGCCTGGCCGGTAACCGGCCGCGAAAGCTTCCCGACCGCGAAGGCGACCGCTGAGTCAACCGATCCACTCGAACAACTGCCACCAAGCAGCGCGTGCCACGACGCGCCCGCGCAGTCGTAAGCGGTTGGACAGTGACCGCTACTTTTGCGCGGCCAGCCGGACGAAGGCCGCGGTATCCAGCGTTTCGCCCCGCGCCGTCGGATCGATACCCGCGGCAACCAACCGCCGCTCGGCCTCGGCAGGCGATCCGGCCCAACCGGACAGCGCCGCCCGCAACGTCTTCCTGCGTTGCGCGAAGGCCGCGTCGACCACCTCGAACACGCCGCGGCGGTGCTCGTCGTCCATCGGCCAGGGCGGCTCGGCGAAGCGCTGCACGCGCACCAGACCCGATTCCACTCGCGGTACCGGCCAGAAGACCTGGGTGCCGACCGCGCCCGCGCGACTCACCTTGCCGAAGAATCCCGCCTTCACGCTGGGCACCCCGTAGATCCGGCCGCCCGGCTCGGCCGCGAGGCGGTCGGCCACCTCGGCCTGCACCATCACCAGAGAGGTTGTGATGCTGGGCAATTCGGCGAGAAGGTGCAGCAGCACCGGCACCGCGACGTTGTACGGCAGGTTCGCCACCAGCGCGGTCGGCGCGGCGGGCAGGTCGGCGGCGGCGACCCGCAGCGCGTCGGCATGCACCACCCGCAGCCGGTCGGCCAGCTCCGGCGCACGGTCGGCGACCGTCACCGGAAGATGCTCGGCGAGCACCGGATCGATCTCGACCGCGATCACCGAATCCACCACGTCCAGCAGCGCGAGCGTCAGCGAGCCGAGGCCGGGCCCCACCTCCAGCACGGTGTCGGCGCGCCCGACGCCCGCCGCCGCGACGATCCGCCGCACGGTATTCGCGTCGTGCACGAAGTTCTGCCCGAGCTGCTTGGTCGGCCGCACTCCGAGTCGCTCGGCGAGCACCCGCACCTCGGCAGGCCCCAACAGCGCGGCACTCCCCCTTGCAGAAACATCGGCATCGGACACCCGCAAAACCTACCAACCCGGCATATCCCGCGCGCCCACCCTCCCGGTGAGCACGCCGCGGACCTCGCCCGCGCCGCGCAGCGCCCGCGTGGGCGCGGTGCGCGAAGCTCACGGACCGGACGGGGTCAGCGTTGGGTGGGGTTCTCGCCGATGCGGGCTAGGAAGATTCGACGGCGGCCCACATGGCTGGACTCAACTGGGTGTGCTGGCCGGCGCCAGGGGCGGTCTGGGCGTCGACGTCGTTGGCGGCGAACTGGGCGATCAAGGCCGGGTGCAGCGGAGAGGGCACCCGGCGCCGCCCACCTCAGGACGACGCCGCGTAGAGATGCGTGGATCAGGTGAGGCCGAGCCTGCTGGTGCAGGCGGGCCAGGCGCCCCAGCCCTGCCGAGCCCTGGTCACCTCGGCGATGGCGATCTGCTCCTCGCGGGTCGCCATGTCGGCGCGCGGGGCGTAACGCAAACCGCCCTGCCGCTCCCAGGTGCTCTGGTCGAACTGGATGCCGCCGAAGTAGCCGTTGCCGGTGTTGATGGCCCAGTTGCCATTGGACTCGCAACGGGCCAGCGCGTCCCAGATCTGGCCGTCGCGCACCTCGGGCACCTCGGTGCCCGGCTTGGCGCCCTTGCGCACGGTCTTGGGCTGGGCGGGCACGGAGACCACGGACTCGATCGCCTTGCGGTCGACTTCCTGGCCGTTGACCATCGTCACCGCGAAGGTGACGTCGTGCATGCCGGGCACGCCGGGGTTCTCCACGACGGTGCGACTCATGTTCATGGTCTCGTCTTCGATGACGTTCTCCGGCGGATCCAGCGGCAACGTCTCGGTGTGACGCTCGATCCGCTTGCGGGTGACCACGATTCGCAGGCCGTCGGACAGCGGGGTGCTCGGCGCGGGCTCGACGGTGTCCTGCTCGATGAGCGGAATGCCCGCGACGGAGAGGAATTCGCCCACGGTCGGTGCGGCGAGCCGCACGTCGACCGGAGCACCGATGCCGTCGAGCAGCGACACCGAGCGCGGGCTCGCGATGCGCAGCGACGCGCCGTCCAGCGGCAGCCGCTCGTCGCGGGAGGGCCAGACGTAGCTGTCCCTGGGGATGTTCAGCTGGGCGAGCGCCTCGCCCGCGGTGAGGCCGGTGGTCCACACCGTCTCGGACTTGCCGTCCACGGTCAGCGCGACCGCGCGCGCCCGGTTCAACACGATGGTCGCGCCGTCCGTCACGGCCGAGCCGCGGCCAGGCCGGACCGAGTCGCGATCGGTCAGGTCGAAACCGGCCGCGCGCAGCACGCCGTCGACGTTGCGCGACATGGTGTTCAGGATCGACCGCTCGCCGTCCACGACGACCGTCACCGTCTTGCGATTCACGATCGCCATCGAAGCGCCGACGATCAACGTCAGCAACAGCGCCGCGACCGCCGCGTACAGCAGCGGCGAACGCGACTGGTTGATCCTCATCAAAGGCGACATGGTCACAGTACGATAACGAAGGGGTCGCCCCTCGACAAGACATCCCGTCGCCACCTTGGGAACAGCAGATCACGAGACGGTATCGACACCGCAGGTAGATAACAGCCTTCGTGACCTCGAGTGACCTGGACCACACAGTGGGTTTCCAGTCCCCGCACCCGGGTATTCGCGCGCTCGCGCCCTCAGGTGCCCGCGCCCGTGCATTCAGACGCGAGCGCCCACGCCCTCAGATGCCGTAGACGCGCCGGGCGTTCGCCGTGGTGATCTCGGCCAGTTCGCGCGGATCCTGCTCGCGCAGGTCGGCGAGCGCGCGCACCGTGTACGGCAGGCAGTACGACTCGTTCGGCGCGCCGCGGAACGGGTGCGGCGTCAGATACGGGGCGTCGGTCTCCACCAGAATCTGCTCGTCCGGCACCACCTTGGCGGCCTCGCGCAACTCGTGGGCGTTCTTGAAACTGACCGTGCCGGAGAAGCTGAGCACGTACCCCTCGGCGACGCAGGACAGCGCCATGTTGGCGTCCGAGGAGAAGCAGTGGAAGATCACCGTCGACGGCGCGCCCTCGTCCAGCAGGACGGTCAGCAGGTCGTGGTCGGCCTCGCGGTTGTGGATCATCAGCGGCTTGCGCACCCGCTTGGCCAACTCGATGTGCCAGCGGAAACCCTCGACCTGGGTCTCTATGTCGGCGCAGCCGTCGAGCTTGCCCGGCCAGTAGTAGTCGAGGCCGGTCTCGCCGATCGCGACGACCCTCGGATCCACCGCCAGCCGCTCCAGCTCCGCCTTTGCGGCGTCGTCCAGCGCGTTGGCCCTGGTGGGGTGCAACGCGACCGCGGCGTAGACGCGCGGATCCCAGTGCGCGGCACGCACGGCCCACTGCGCGGCGGCGAGATCGTCGGCGACCGTGACCACCTTGCCGACGCCGACCGACGCGGCGCGGTCCACGATGGCGGCGGTCGACTCCGCGTCCGTGGCGCCGCAGGCGTCCAGATGGGTGTGCGCGTCCACCAGCGGCGCGAGCGGCTCGGGCAGATCGGGCGCGGGACGACGCGCCGCGCTCACGACTTCGCCTTGCTGACGCCCGGCTGCGCCGTGCGCGCCGGGCGGCCGCCAGGTCCTGCGGGCATATTCACGTGAGCGACGGAAAGCACGCGCATTACAGTAGACACACCATGAGCGCAGCTGAACGCCCCGCCTTCTACATCACCACGGCCATCGCCTACCCGAACGGTGCGCCGCACATCGGGCATGCCTACGAGTACATCTCGGCGGACGCCATCGCCCGGTTCAAGCGACTCGACGGCTACGACGTGTTCTTCATGACCGGCACCGACGAGCACGGTCAGAAGATGCAGCAGGCCGCCACCGCCGAGGGGATCCCGGTGGAAGAGCTCGCCGCGCGCAACTCCGACGTCTTCGAGCAGCTCGACAAGACGCTCGACATCTCCTACGACCGGTTCATCCGGACCACCGATGCCGACCACCAGGCGGCCAGCATCGCGATCTGGGAACGGATGCTCGCCAATGGCGACATCTACCTGGACAACTACTCGGGCTGGTACTCGGTGCGCGACGAGGCGTTCTACACCGAGGCGGAGACCACGCTGCTCGACGACGGCAGCCGCGTCTCCACCGAGACCAACACGCCGGTGGAGTGGACCGAGGAGTCCAACTTCTTCTTCCGACTGTCGAAGTACCAGGACCGGCTGCTCGCGCTCTACGAGGAGCACCCCGAATTCATCGCGCCCGCAACACGTCGCAACGAGATCGTCAGCTACGTGAAGGAGGGCCTGAAGGACCTGTCCATCTCACGGACCACCTTCGACTGGGGCGTGCCGGTGCCCGAGCACCCCGACCACGTGATGTACGTCTGGGTGGACGCGCTCACCAACTACATCACCGGCGTCGGCTTCCCGGACACGGAATCGGCTGCGTTCCAACGATTCTGGCCCGCCGACGTGCACATCATCGGCAAGGACATCACCCGCTTCCACACGGTGTACTGGCCTGCCTTCCTGATGTCGGCCGGGGTGGAGCTGCCGAAACGCGTGTTCGTGCACGGCTTCCTGTACAACAAGGGCGAGAAGATGTCGAAGTCGGTCGGCAATGTGGTCGACCCGCTCGAGCTCGTCGACGAATACGGCGTCGACGCGGTGCGCTTCTTCCTGCTGCGCGAGATCTCCTACGGGCAGGACGGCAGCTACAGCCACGACGCCATCGTCGGCCGGATCAACAGCGACCTGGCCAACGAGTTCGGCAACCTGGTGCAGCGCAGCCTGACGATGGTGAACAAGAACTGCGACGCCGCCGTGCCGACGCCGGGCGAGTTCACCGCGGAAGACCGCGCGCTGCTCGACCGCGCGAACGGTCTGCTGGAACGCTGCCGCACCGAATACGACGCCCAGCAGATGCATCTCGCGCTCGAGGCGATCTGGCTGACCCTTGGCGAGACCAACAAGTACTTCTCGGCCCAGGCGCCGTGGGCACTGCGCAAGTCGGGCACCGAGGAAGATCTCGCCCGCATGGCGACGGTGCTGTACGTGACGCTCGAGGTGGTCCGCATCGTCGCGATCCTGGTGCAGCCGGTGCTGCCAGGGTCCGCGGCCAAGATCCTCGACCTGCTTGCCCAGCAGGGTCGCGCCTTCACCGACCTCGCGACCCCGCTCGTGCCGGGCGTGCCGCTGCCCGCTCCGGAGCCGGTGTACCCGCGCTACGTGGAGAAGAAAGACTGACAAACCCGCGTCGGCACGGTGCTCACTGACCGACCTCCGTCGGCACGGTGCCTACCGACCGACCTCCGTCGGCACGGTGCTCACTGACCGTCGGCACGGTGATTCGCGTACGAATCACCGCGCCGCGCACGGATTTCCGCGTCACTTCCAGCGTTCGAGCAGCCGGTTGGCCTCGGTCGCGAGCGCGAACTGGAGGAAGGGGCCGAAGCTGATCCGCGCCACGCCCTGCGCGGCGAGTTCCGCGCGGTCCGACTTGTCCGGCAGGCCGATCGCGTTGACCGGCAGCGGCAGCTCCGAGGTCAGCCTGCGCATGTCCGCGTCGGAATGCCGCCCGACGGGGTACAGCACGTCGGCGCCTGCGGAGGCGGCCAGCGTCAGCCGGGCGATGGCCCGGTCCATGCGATCGGCTTCGTCGCCGACCTGCCGGAGGAACAGGTCGGTGCGGGCGTTGACCACGACGTGCACGCCCGCCGCGTCGGCGAATTCGCGCAGCCCGTGCACGAAGTCGGCGTGCTCTTGGTCGCCGCGCAGCCGACCGCCCTCGCTGTGCACGGTGTCCTCGATGTTCAGGCCGACCGCGCCCACGTCGAGCAGGCCCTCGATCAGCTGGGCGGGCTCGTGGCCGTATCCGGCTTCGATGTCGACGGAGATCGGCACGTCCACCGCGTCGGTGATCTGCCGGACGCGAGTCAGCAGTTCGGCGAAGGTCATGCCCTCGTTGTCCCCGCGCCCGATCGAGTCGGCGACCGGGTGACTGCCCACGGTGAGAGCCGAAAAGCCAGCGGCGACAGCGAGATTCGCCGACCATGCGTCCCACACGGTGGGCAGCACGACCGGATTGCCCGGACGGTGCAGCGCGAGCAGTTCCTTTGCCTTGCTTTCCAAAGTGGTCATACACCGATCATGGACCCCGCCCCGGTCCGCCGCAGTGTGACACACCCCATTCCGGCGGCGGCCCAGGTCGGACGAGTTCGTCATCCGCCGGGCCGGCGCCCAGTTCAGCAGGCTGCCGGTTTCGACGGGCAGTTGAGGTGCGTGTCGAGCACCCTGGCGCCGGGTCCCTCGTCACCGAGCCGGTCGCGCTCGTTGACCAGTTTGCAGCTGCCGAGTGAGAGGCAGCCGCAGCCGATGCAGCCGGTCAGGTTGTCGCGCAGGCGGATCAGCTGACTGATGCGATCGTCGAGATCCTCCCGCCACGCGGTGGAGAGGGTCTCCCAGTCGCGCCGGGTGGGAGTGCGGCTCTCGGGCAGTTTGTCCAGCGCCTCCCGTATTTCGCTGAGCGGAATGCCGACCCGCTGCGAGATGCGGATGAACGCGACCCGGCGCAACGTCTCGCGGGTGTATCTGCGCTGATTCCCGCTCGTGCGGCGGCTGGTGATCAGCCCCTCGCGCTCGTAGAAATGCAACGCGGAGACGGCTACTCCGCTACGCTCGGACAGCTGCCCGGGGGTCAGTTCCTTTGCTCGCCAATCGGCTGTCGACATCACGCTCCTCCATTCACCTAAACAATACTTCAGGTTAGGATGTCCTGGGGACGAATTCGGACGCCCCAAGGCATTGGGGGGCCGATTTCCGTACCGTTGCGCCGATCGCGAACTACGGTCGGAGGATGGGAGCAGACGCTGTGCCCGTCGACCACGAAAAGGACAGGCGCGGGGGCGGGCCCGACCGCGCCGACGAACCGCGTTACGGAGTGACTTCCGAGGTAGGAGCGCTGCGCACGGTCTTGTTGCATCGGCCCGGCGCCGAACTGCGCAGGCTCACCCCGCGCAACAACGATCAACTGCTGTTCGACGGCATCCCCTGGGTCGAGCGAGCCCAGCAGGAGCACGACACCTTCGCGAACGTGCTGCTCGGCCGCGGCGTCGAGGTGCTGCTGCTCTCGGATCTGCTCGCCGAAACCATCGCGGCCAGCGGCGCGGCGCGAATCCAGGGCATCTCCGCCGCCGTCGACGCGCGCAGGCTTGGCCACGCACTGGCCGACGAGCTGGCCGCCCATCTGCGCGGGGTACCCGCCGAGGAACTGGCCGAGATCCTGATGGCGGGCATGACCTTCGACGAGCTGCCGTTCGGCCCCGACGCCGCCTCCCTGGTGCGGCGGATGCACCACGGCGCCGATTTCGTCATCGACCCGCTACCCAACCTTTTGTTCACCAGGGACTCCTCGTTCTGGGTCGGCCCGCGCGTCGCGATCACCTCGCTCGCGCTGCCGGCCAGGATGCGGGAGACCTCGCTGACCGATCTCATCTACGCCTTCCACCCGCGCTTCCTCGGGGTCCGGCGGGCCTACGAATCACATACCGCGCCGATCGAAGGCGGCGACGTGCTGCTGCTCTCGCCCGGCGTCGTCGCCGTCGGCGTCGGCGAGCGAACCTCGCCTGCCGGTGCGGAAGCGTTGGCGCGCAGCCTGTTCGACGACGGCCTCGCGCACACCGTGCTGGTGGTCCCGATCGCGCAGACCCGCGCGACCATGCACCTGGACACGGTGTGCACCATGGTCGACACCGACGCCGTGGTGATGTACCCGGCGGTCCGAGACGAGCTGCGCGCGTTCACGATTCACCGCGAGGACGACTACGCCGTGCGCGAGGGCGGCGGCGGGGTGACGATGCGCGGACCCGATCCGTTCCTGCCTGCGGCGGCCGAGGCGATGGGCATCGGCAAGCTGCGGGTGATCGACACCGGACTCGACGGTGTCACCGCCGAGCGCGAGCAGTGGGACGACGGCAACAACACCCTCGCCGTTGCGCCCGGCGTCGTGATCGCCTACGAGCGCAACGAGATGACCAACGCGCGGCTGCTGGACGCGGGCATCGAGGTGCTGCCGATCCCAGGCTCGGAACTGGGCTCGGGGCGCGGCGGCCCGCGTTGCCTGTCCTGCCCGCTGGCCAGAGACGACGTGTGAGCCGCCTATGTTCACCGTCACGATCAGCCACGATTCGCCCATCCCGCCGTACGAACAGCTGCGGCTCGCGGTCATCGCGCAGGTGCGATCCGGCGAGCTGACCGCGGGCACGAAGATTCCCACCGTGCGCGCCCTGGCCGCCCAGCTGGGCCTGGCGCCCAACACCGTCGCGCGCGCCTATCGCGAACTGGAGGCCGACGGCGTGCTGGAGACCAGGGGCAGGCAGGGTTCGTTCATCGCGTCCTCCGGTGACCCCACCCGCGACGCGGCCGGACGCGCCGCGACCGCGTACGTGTCGGCCATCAGGCGGCTCGGCCTGGACGACGAAACCGCCCTGCGCTACGTGAAATCCGCGCTGGAGACCGGGCACTGATCGACGCCGTAGGCCGGGGTCCGCCGCGCGGGCGGACCTTCGTCTAACGCCAGCTCGGCAGCCAGAGGTGGTCGTGCCAGCTGCCCGGCGTGATCGGCAGCGCCGTCAGGATCGGCCACAGCCAGATGAAGTTCGCGACCACCAGGCCGAGGTAGAGGCAGACGGCGAGCAGCCCGAGACTGTGCCGTTCGCTGGGGACCGCGGGCAGGAAGGTCCCCGACGGGCTGCGCGGTATCGGCACCGGTCGAGCCTGGCCCATGACGTCGCCCAGCGCCAGCGCGAGGCCGATCATCAGGAACGGGGCGAGCGGCACGGCGTAGAAGTAGTACATCTGCCGGTCCAAGGTCAGGAACCAGGGCAGCAGCGCCGCGCCGTAGCCGGTGAGCACCGCGGCATAGCGCCAGTCGCGCCGGACCACGCTGCGCCAGAGCATCCAGGCGAGCAACGGGAGGGCGACCCACCAGATCGCCGGGGTGCCGATCAGCATCACGGCCTTGACGCACTGCGCCTGCTCGCAACCGGTGACGTTGGTGTCGGCGTAGTAGTACAGCATCGGCCGCAGACCCATCGGCCAGGTCCACGGCTTGGACTCCCACGGATGATGGTTGCCCGCCGAGTTGGTCAGGCCTTCGTGGAAGTGCAGCGACTCGCCGCTGTAGAACCACAGCGAGCGCAGCGCGTCGGGCAGGAACGACCATGTTCCCCCCGACCCCACCTGATTGCCGACCGAGTACCGGTACACACCGGTCTCGCTGACGAACCAGGCCCAGTAGGTGGCCAGGTACACCCCGACCGGGATCAACACGAGCGCGTAGAGCGCGGGGCCCACATCGCGCAGCGCCGCGCCGACCCAGGGCTTGCGCACCCCGTACGCGCGGCGCGCGGCGACGTCGAAGCAGACGCTCATGATGCCGAACGCGGCGATGAAGTAGATGCCGGACCATTTGGTGCCGCACGCCAGCCCGAGCAGCACGCCTGCGCCGAAACGCCACCAGCGCACGCCGAGCCGCGGACCCCACGGTGTCGCACCGATGCGTCCCTCGGCGTCGACGAGCGCCATTCTGGCCCGCAGCTCGTCCCGGTCGACCACCAGGCAGCCGAAGGCCGCGGTGACGAACAGCGCCATGAAGATGTCGAGCATGCCGATGCGGGAGGAGACGAACAGCAGCCCGTCGGCGATCGTCAGGATGCCCGCGATCGCGCCGATCAGCGTCGATCTGGCCAGCCTGCGCGCGATCCGTACCACCAGCAGCACCAGCACGGTGCCCGCGAGCGCCGCCGTGAACCGCCAGCCCCATCCGTTGTAGCCGAACAGGAACTCCCCGATCGCGATCATCTGCTTGCCGACCGGCGGATGCACCACCAGGCCGTAGCCGGGGTTGTCCTCCACACCGCCGCCGGTGAGCATCTGCCACGCCTGCGGCGCGTAGTGCTTCTCGTCGAAGACCGGCGTTCCCGCGTCGGTCGGATAGTTCAGCATGGTGAACCGAGTCACCGCAGCGAACGCGGTCAGAACGGCAGTGACCAGCCACCCCCGCAACGTGTCGAGGGGGCCGAAATCGGGCGACGGCCGGAGCGGCGCTGGACTCGACCAGGTGGGCACTGCCCCGGGTACGGTCGCGCGGGAGGTCACCTGGGTCACGCCCCGATCGTATTAGGACCGCGCTCCCCCGAAACTGAGCGGTACGAAGTACCCGTACCCGCGAGTCGGCTCCGGCGGTGCGTAAACCGACGACGGATCACCTACAAGCGCTCAATGGCATGCCGCCGCCTGGCTCGGGCCATGCGCAGGCTATCGACGGACAGCGCGTCCCGCAGGCGGCCACCGGGCGTCGGCTCCGCCGGGCGTAGGTGATGGACGGGCTATGTCCGGCAGCGCCATCAGGCGCACCTCCGCTTCCGCTCCAGCCATGCGCAAGCTGTCCAACTGTGCCCACCTGCGCCCACTAGGCTTCTGGTGTCCGGTGGTTGCCGGGTACCGAGCGAGACGGGAGTGCGGTGGCAGACGAGTCGACTGCGGGGGACGCGGGCCGAGGATCGGCGGGCGGGCGGCTGGTGCTCGCGGCGACGCCGATGGGCGATATCGGTGACGCGTCCCAGCGCCTGCGCGAAGCTCTCGGGTCCGCCGACGTGGTCGCCGCCGAGGACACCCGCCGCACCCGCGCGCTGGCCAAAGCGCTCGGCGTCGAGATCACCGGCCGGGTGGTGAGCTTCTACGACCACGTCGAAACCACCCGCGTTCCAGCGCTGCTCGGCGAGATCGAGGCTGGGCGCACGGTGCTGCTGGTCACCGACGCCGGCATGCCCTCGGTGAGCGATCCCGGTTATCGGATGGTCGCGGCCTGCGTCGAACGCGACCTGCCCGTCACCTGCCTGCCGGGTCCGTCGGCCGTGACCACCGCGCTCGCCCTGTCCGCGCTGCCCGTCGAGCGCTTCTGTTTCGACGGCTTCCCGCCGCGCAAGCCGGGTCCGCGCAAGGAATGGCTGCGCACGTTGCGCGAGGAACCGCGCGCGTGCGTCTTCTTCGAGGCGCCACACCGGCTCGCCGAATGTCTCGCCGATGCCGTGGAGGTGCTCGGACCCGATCGCCGCGCCGCCGTCTGCCGCGAACTCACCAAGACCTACGAGCAGGTCGTGCGCGGCACCCTGGCCGAACTCGCCGAGTGGGCCGCCGACAGCGCCCGCGGCGAGATCACCGTCGTCCTGGAGGGCGCGCAGCCCAAAGCCACCGACCCCGCCGATCTCGTGCCCGAGGTCGAAGCCCTCACCGCCCAAGGCCTGCGCTTGAAAGACGCCTGCGCCCACATAGCCACCGCCAACAACGTCTCGCGCCGCGCCCTGTACGACGCCGTCCTCGCCGCCCGCGACTAGTTCGCAGACCATCAGCGGCTGCGCTACCGACCCGCTGTAAGGCTCCCGACCGACGCGCCAGTGCACCCTGGCACACAGCGTTTGTAGGCGCCGGGTAGACACCGGCTGCGCGCCCTGAGAGGCGTACTCACCCCCTGCAAGGGCCTCTTGATGCCGGTACACCTGGCTGCCACACAGCTTTTCGAGGCATCACATAGGCACCGGCTGTGTGAGGCGTGTGAAACCTGTGTGGGACGCGACTAGCGCGCGAGGACGGCGAGCATGCCTGCGACAGCGCGGGGCCAGGTGAATTGTTCGGCGCGGTTGCGGGCGGCGCGGCGGCGGGCGACGGCGGGCAGGGCGAGTACGTCGGTGACCGCCTCGGCGAACGCGGCGGGATGATCGGCGGCGATGGCGCCGCAGTCGGCGGTGACGATGTCGGCCAGCGCCGAGGACCGGCTCGCGACCACCGGCGTGCCTGCGGCCAGCGCTTCCAGCGCAGCGAGCCCGAAGGTCTCGTGCGGGCCCGGCGCCAGCGAGACATCCGCTGTGGCAAGCAGTTTGGCGACCATCGCGCGGTCGGTGATGAAACCGGTGAAGTGCACCGCAGGCTGGCCGCTCGACAGCGGCGGCAGCGCGCGGGCGCGCCGTTCCAGCGCGTCGCGGCGGGGGCCGTCGCCCGCGACGACGAGACGCGCCTCGGTGCCCACCTTGCGCAGTTGCGCCACCGCCTCGATGCTGCGGTCGACGCGCTTCTCCACGGAGAGCCGCCCGCAGTGCACCAAGAGCGGATGCCCGGCCGCCGCGAGGTCGGCACGCAGCCTGCGGTCGCGCCTGCGCGGGCTGAACAGGTCCAGATCCACCCCGAGCGGGACCAGCTCGACATTCGGCGCGCCGATGCGCAGGAACTCGGCGCGCGCGAATTCCGTTGTGCAGACCACGATGTCGTATTCAGCTGCGGTGCGGCGGTTGGCGATGTCGGCGCAGCGACGGGCCAGCCTGCCCGGCATGACCTGACCGAGCAGCCGGTCGAGCCGTTCGTGCGAGATCATCACGCTCGCCACGTCGCGCCTGCTCGCCCAGCGGCCGAAGCCGCGCAGCGTGAGCCGGTCCGACACCTCGAGCACGTCGGGCCGCAGGCCGGTCAGCACGTCGGCGACCCGGCGCGGGTCGGCGGCGCGGTAGCCGCCGGTCCAGGGAATGGCCAAGGCGGGCAGGGTGATTCGCAGCGCCCCACCGGGCAGCACCTCCTCGGTGCGACGCGGTCCCGGCACGATCAGCACCACCTCGTGCCCCGCCGCCACATACCCCTCACCCAGATGGTGCAGGGCGGTGCGCAGGCCACCCGACCGCGGACCGTAGAAGTTCGCCAGCTGCACGATGCGCACCCGCCGATCGTCGCAGCGCAACCGGATACCCCCGGCACCGTAGCGCTCAACGTCCGGTGAACAGCAGTGAAAGAACCGGGGAAGCGGTCAGTGCTTGGCCACGCCGCGCGCGGCACGGGGCAGGTCCAGGTCCAGCGGAATCCGGCCGAGCGCCAGATGCGATTCCACCTGGTCCGATGGCATCGGCCTCGCGATCAGAAAACCCTGTGCCCGGTAGCAACCGAGGCCGACCAGGGTCCGCGCGGCCACCGCAGTCTCGACACCCTCGCCGACCACGCCGAGCCCGAACGAACCGGCCAGGCCGATGATCGATTTCACGATGGCCAGGTCGTCGGTGCTCGCGCCGAGCCGCTGCACGAAACCGCGGTCTATCTTCACCGCGTCGACCGGCAGCGCCTTCAGGTGCGAGAGCGAGCTGTAGCCCGTGCCGAAATCGTCGATGGCGATCTGCACGCCCATCCGCTTGAGTCCGCGCAACGTCACCTGGGTGCGCGCCAGATCCTGTACGACCACGTGTTCGGTGATCTCCAGGCAGACCGAACTGCCGTCGATGCCGAACAGCCGCAGGATGTCCTCGATCCGCTCCACGAAATCCAGACTCACCAACTGCACCGGCGACACGTTGATGCGCATCACCACGTTGGCGGCCAAACCCCTGCGGCGCCATTCGGCGAACTGCGCGCAGGCCGAGCGGATGACCCACCGGCCGAGCTCGCCCGCTAGATTCGTCGCCTCCGCGACGGTGACGAACGCGCCGGGCGGCAGCAGTCCCCTGGTCGGATGCATCCAGCGCACCAGCGCCTCGAGCGCGACGATCCGCCCGGTACGCAGGTCCACCTCGGGCTGGTAGTGCAGCAGCAGCGAGCCGTCGGAGACCGCGCCGCGCAGGTTCAGCTCGACGTCGTCCTGCAGCTCGAACTGGGCGCGCATGGCGTCGGTGAACACCGCAACGCCGTTGCCGCCGCCCGATTTGGCCGACAGCAGCGCGTGATCGGCGCGGCGCAGCACGTCGGCCACCGTGGTCTCGCCTGGGATGCCAACCGCCACACCGACGCTCGCGCCGCGACTCACCGATTCGCCGCCGACGGTGACGCGGCGGCCGATGAGCTGCTGGATCCTGGTCGCTTCCAGCTCGGCGGTGACGGCGTCCATGGGTTTGGCGGGCACTATGACGAATTCGTCGCCGCCGAGGCGGGCGATCATGTCGTTGGCGTCCAGATTCTCGCGCAGGCGCGAGGAGAGCGTGCGGATGAAATTGTCGCCCGCGGTGTGTCCGAGAAAGTCGTTGAGCGCCTTCAACCGGTCCAGGTCGAGGAAGAACGCCGCGACCGGCCCCGGATTGCCGGGGCGTAATCGGTCCTCCATGTGCTCGAGCAGCGCGCGCCGGTTCGCCAGGCCCGTCAGATCATCGTGCAGCGCGATGTAGCGCAGCCGCTCCTCGGCCACCACGCGCGCCTGCACCTGGGCGAACAAGGCGGCGATCGCCTTGAGCACGTTGAGTTCCCTGGTGCTCCAATCTCGGTCGCCCTGTTTGATGAAGCCGAGTACGCCGGTGGATTCGCCGCGCGAGATGAGCGGCACGCAGGCCATCGCCACCCGCGGAATTCCGGAGGAGCGCCGGATCGTCTCCTGGTAGTCGGCGGACTTGACGTCGGGGCGCACGATGATCGGCTCGGTGGCGAACTCGAGCTCACGGAACACCGAGTCGGCGTTCTCGAACTGGACCACCTTCAGCGGATCGGGGTCGGGGATGTCGCCGCGGTGCGGCCACTCCGCGATGAGCACGGTGGCGCGCCGTTCCCGGTCGGTGTGGCGCAGGTAGCTGAAGTCGACGTCGAAATGCTCGACCAATCTGGACAGCACGCGTTCGCTCGCCGCCACCATGGTCGTGGCGTCGACGCCCATCAACTCGGCGGCGACTTGCGTCACCAGTGAGTCGAGCGTTCGCCGAGGCACCTTGTCTCCGATCGTGCTAGCTGCGGTCGCCCGCACCCGGCACTGGAAGCCGCCTGCTGCGGACCGTGGCTGCTGCCGCGTAGCTCAGGCGAAGCACCAATGCCATGATCTCATGTCCAGGCACTCCCAGCAGGTCCAGGAAACGGCCCTGAAGTGACGTTAGTGTATCCGCGAAATCCGGGGAAATCGCGATCAGCTCGTCGGGGTGCCGCGCGTAAAGGAACACCGGCGACACCGGTTGCACGGCCACACCGCGTCGTCCGGCCTCCAGCCAGACGCGCTGCAAAGCCGCGCCCGCCGTGGCGTAATCGGTCAGACTCGCACCGTAGGGCCCGGGTCGGCACGGCAGCGTCACCGCGACGAGAGCCGAGCTCGACAGCACCCGATCGCGGCTGTACTCGCCCAGCGCGGCGCCGCCGGACCACTCGTGCAATCTGGCCATCACGTCGGCGCGTCCGCCGATCCGCAGCTTGGCCTGTTCGTCCGGAGCCAGCTCCATGGCGCGCACGTCGATGCCGGTGCGCAGATCCTCACCCGGCCAGCGCAGTTCGCTGTACATCTCCTGGTGCAGGCGCGGGGTGAGGTGACGGATGCGGTCGGATTCGCCGATCAGCACGGCCGCTTCGGACAGCTCGGGGCGACCGGTGATCGCATGCACCGCGCCGCCCTCCGCCGCGGCGGCCGCGGCGAGGCCGGCCAGCACGGCGTCGCCGAGCGGCTCACCGGTGCCGAGTTTGCGATTGGTGTCGCGCGCCAGCGCCGCCGGATAGTCGCGGGCCAGCAACGGGTCGGAGCCCGCGCCGAATTCGAGCAGCACGGTGAGCGCGGTGGTGTCGTCCTCGATCAGGTGGTGATCGCCGAGGATGCCGTGCGCAGCGGCGGCCGCGCGGGCATTGTGCAGTGCGGCGCCGATCGCGACCGCGCTGCCGCGGTAGCCGATGTCCAGCGCCGATGTCCGGTTGCGCGCGAGATCGATGCGCATCGCGTCGTGTTCCATCCGCAGCTGCCAGGGCTGGGTGTTGCCGCCCGACGGCGCGCGCTGCGCGCATTCGAGCACGTTCGCCCGCGCGGGCCCGGTCGGCGCCGGAGCGGTATCGGGCTCCGCGTCCCAGGCCACGTCCTCGGGCTCGGGCTCGGCGAGCCCGTCGAGACCGCGCTCCAGATCGATCCTGGTGCGCCCGGAGGAGAGCTTGTAGCCGAGGCCGATGCGGCGCACCGCCGTGGCGACGATGGCCGCGCCCAGCTGCACGTCGCCCGCGAGCTGCGGCCAGGTGGTGACGGTCTCGTCGATCTCGACCAGGCTCGCGGCCATTCGCGCGGACAGCTCCTTCGGATCCAGGATCCGCATCACGTGCGGCGCCTTCTCCTTGGTCGACAACCCGCGCAGGTCGGCGGCGGTGGTCGGGCCGAGCAGTCCGTGAAACGGCGGCCGCTCCGGCTCAAGGTCGTAGCGTTCGACATCGAAGAGACCTCGGTCGCTGGTGTCCATCAGCAGTGGCAGCCGGTGCCTGCGCGCGCCTTGGCGGACGGCGAACTTGACGTCGAGCGAGTCGCATTCCTCGACGACGATCGACAGCCCGTGCAGGAACTCGTCCACCGTGTGCTCGTCGACGCCTGCGGTGTACACCTCGACCGGCAGATACGGATCGAGCTCGGCGATCCGGCGGGCCGTCACGATCGATTTGTTCACGCCAATGTCGAAGACATTGCCCGGCACCCGATTCAGGTTCGACAGCTCGATGTCGTCGAAGTCCGCCAGCCGCAGCAGCCCGCAGGAACCCTCCATGGCGAGGGTGTGCGCGATGGCGTGACCGACGCTCTGCCCGACCACCCCGACGGCCAGACCCGCGAGCCGCCGCTGTTCGGCGCGGGTCACCTTGTTGCGGTTGCGATCGAGCCGGATCGCGCGGTAGGTCCGTTCGCCGGGCAACCCGGTCAGCGTGCGCCGCCACGGGTAGTAGACCCATCGGTCCGTTTCCGGTCCGCCGACGTCGTCGGGTGGGTTGTGTACCTTGTCGAGCTCGGCGCGCAATACGTCGCGCAGGTCGACGATGCGGATCATCGGTGACTTTCGCAGTTGTGCGAGGACGGACGCTTCGTCCGGCACCGTCTCGTCGAGGATCAGCGGCCGATAGTCCGCACCGGGACCAGGGTCACCGTTCATGCTTGCGCCAGTCCCCCAATGCGGGCGTCGCCCGCGGTGGCCGGTCGGCGCGCCCTGGTGAACCAGGCGCCGAGCGCCGCGCGTTCGAGCGCCAGCAGCGAGCCCTGCAGCTTGGTGGCACTGGTCCGGCACGCGTGGGTGTCCCACCAGAACGGGACGGTGCGATACCGGTCGTCCGGATACGGCACGGCGGGCACGCCGACGGCGATCCGGCCGCCGCTGGATTCGTACAGGCGGGCGGTGTGCGCCGCGGCGGTGACGAAGCCGAATCGCGCGCCGAGCAGCCAAGCCGCGTGCACCACGCAGCGGGAGATCGCGGCGCCCAGCTGGGCGCGGTGCGCGATGCCATCGCGAGTCACCCAGACCGCCTTGACCTCGACGATGCCCTGGTGGATCCGATCGGCGATCATCGCGCGAAGGTGGGCCTCACCGGGGCGTCCGGCCCATGCGCCGAGCCCGTGCACTTCGTCCTCGAGCAGATAGGGGCCCTGAGCTCGCAGACCGGCGACAACCTCGCCCGAGGGATCGACGGCCGCGAAGAACAGCGACGTCGAGCGTCCGTCGGAGACTTTCTCGTATTCCAATGCCGGTTCTACTTCGTAGTGCCGGTAAACCCGCAGCGCACCGCGCAGATAGCGTCGCCACAGATCAGGATGCGCGCCCGGTGGAGCCACATGGAAGACATAACCGGAATGCATGTCGCGAAACCGCAACACCTCGGCATCGCACGCTCCGACAGCGCCGACTGCGACTGTTTCGACAGCCATGGTGTTCCTACTCCGTTGCTACCGCGCCCGCGCGCGATCTTCGAGCCGGGGTGACAGACTCTCCCGCCGCCGAGCGCTACGGGAGAGTTTGCCTAGGGCAGTATCCGTCATCCGGCAGGAATTGACCAGGCGTCTGGTTAATATCCCGAAAACTGATCGTGATCCCCGAAATACCCGCAGGTCAAAGGCTGCAAGGTATTCCTAACTTAGAAGATAGAGACCAGTCGGTTCACGTGTAGTTAACCTGTAGCTATCAAACAAGGATGGAGATGAACAGCTCGACCGCCTCGGGCCCGCGCCAGACCTCGATCTCCTCCCGATAGGCGCGAGTGATCTCGGCGGACGCGGTCGCGTCGTCCACCTGGGCCCACACGTCCTCCACCGGATCGTGATAGTCACCGTTCGGTGCGAAACGAGCGTAGACGCCCTTCGGTACCCGTACGAGTAAATCGCCGACCGGCACATCGGCCGGATCGAGATACTCGAAGCACACCATCGCGTTGTAGTTTCCGGCCGGATCGGGCACGTACACGGTGTACATCGGCTGATCCGCGGCGCCGCGGTCGCGCAACCGATCCTTCAGGAACTCGATCAGATCGCTGTTGCTGACCTTGAAGCTCGGCCGCACCCTCGGCACCACCAGTCCGCCGTAGAGCGCCTCGTTGCGGACGACGATCGCATAGGTCATCGGGGATCGACCGCCAGGTAGAGATCGATCTTGTACGCGTGCGGATAGCACTCGAAATCACCGGTATAGGTCCGCTTGATCTGATTGTGTTCCTCGGCGTAAGCGATCTGCGTCCAGAGATCGGTCATCACCTGCGGAAAATTACCGACCGAAGAGAACTTCGCGTAACTGCCGCGCGGCAGGCGGGCCACGAGATGGCCACGAGTCACTTCGGCGAAGGATCCGCACTGATATCCGACGATCTGGGTGTTGTACGTGCCGAGTTCCCCGGTGTAATCGGTATAGGCGCTGGCCAGCGGGCCGCCGAGCTCCTGATGCAGCACGGCCGCCCAGGCTGCCTCCAAATCGTGGTCACGCAGTTTTCCGAGGGCACGCTTCGGGCTGCGCACCGGCAATCCGGCAACCCACGTCTCATCCCGCTCGACGATTTCAAACTGCATGGAAAGACTCTCTCGAGGTGCATCCGGGGGCCCGCCCGCATCCGGTCGGCTAGAAACGCCATGCTATCAACATGATCCGGGTGTCAACGATCACATGCCCTACCGGCCGCCGGGCCGGATGTGCGCGCTGAACTGGACAGATGTCCTGCAAGACGGGGGTCGCCGAGCGCGATGCGCCACCGATATCCGCCTCGACATCGCACCGGAACGCTTCCGGGCCCGTGGTGTCGACAAACCCGCAGCGAACCAACAGCAACGTTCGAGCCACCCCCAGGGGCGCGCGACAGTGTCGTGCCGCCCGCCCCGTCGCCCTCCGACCGAACCACGCCCGGTTTCCCTACTCGGGCACCGGATCCGAGCCGACCGGCCGGATCAGGCAGATCAGGAATCGCGGCAGGCCGCGGGGCAGTCTCGCACCGTACAGCTCGACGGGTTGCCAGTCCCGGCGCAACGTCAGCAGCCGCACCGCCACCCTGGTTCGCGCACTGCGCCGCTCGGCCAGCGCGCGCAGTGCGCCGAGGTAGCCGTCCACGTCGTCGGGGTGCACGAGATGGGTAGTGGCCAAAGTGAATTCGCGGCCGTCATCGTCCGGATCGATGCCGCGCGAAGCCGGGTGGTGACGCCAGGCGATGTCGCCGAGCGGCGGGGTCAGCCACTCGATGATCTGCATGGTCTCGGCGTCGATCAGCGCGGTGGTGCCGCCGAGCAGCGCGATGGCCGCGTCGTCGCGGTAGGTCGCGGGCACCAGCCCGGGAGCGCGGTCGGCCGCCACCTCGAGCAGCAGACCGCGCAGGGCGCCTTCGGCGTGATAGCGCAGGAAACCGAACACCCGCGCGGTGCGATCGTCCGGGGTGCGCACCTGCATGGGCCCGCGCCAGGCGACACCGGGCCGCGGATCCAGCGCCGCGGTCATCAGCCGATCCCGGTCCTCGCATTCGATGACCCGCGACAGGAACCACGCGCCGTGCAGCAGCGGATGTCCCTCGGGCAGTACCGGTCCGCCGCCCCCGCCGTGATTGCGCAACATCCACTGACGGCTGTCCCACACGAACGCGTCCACGGCAGGCGGGTCGGGCGGCTCGATGCGCGACGCGCCCGCCCACAGCCGCACGGCGAGCGGCGCTCCGTCCGGCCCCGGCACCGGAATCGCCAGTACCCGATGCGCTTCGCCGCGCAGCAGCACCGTGCGTTCGCACCGCCGCCCGCTCTCGATCGCCTGCGCGATGACCGCTTCGGCCGCCGCCGCCAGCCCGGCGGGCCGTATCGCCCGATGCAGCGAACGCGCCCGCGCCATCCCCTCCTTCGGCACGTGCCGAATCACCTTGTCCGGCTCCGCCGTATCGACGAGAAACCACATACGTCCTCCCCCTCACGTAATTCGGTGGTCTGTAACTCCCTGCTGTTTCGCTCTCACCAACGAGCCGGATCCCCACGGCCCATCGCCCCGACACCGACTCTAACGGTCACCCGAGCGGACGAGGTATATCGCGCGGCGCGGCGCACAGTTGAGCCCCAGCGTCGCGCGGTCGAGCCCCAGCGTCGCGCGGTCAAGCCCCAGCGTCGCGCGGCCAAGCCCCAGCGCCGCGCCGTCGAGCCCCAGCATCGCGCCGTCGAGCGCCGCCGTCGCGCGCGGTCGGACCCAGCGCCGCGTCGAGCACGCCGCCTGGCTCAGACCCACTCGACGAAGCGGCCGACGGCGACGAAGAGCGCGAGGAGCAGCAGCACCAGGTTGATCGGCAAGTTCTTCGTCTCGCCGCGGCGATAGTGCACCACCATCGCACCGCCCTGGAGAACGGCGAGCCCGAGCGCGGACAGCGGCGTCAGCACCGCGGCGATACCGGTGGCGCGGGGCAGAATCAGACCGGCCGCGCCGAGCAGCTCGACGGTCCCGATCATGCGCACCATGCCCGGCGAAAAGTCTTTGGCCCAGCTCATATTCGGATTCGCGGTGAGCTTCTCGTACGGTTGCGCGAGCTTCGCCAGTCCCGCGGCGAAATACACCGCCGCCAGCAATCCCGCGACGATCCACAGTGCGATGTTCATGGCCCGTCCCTCGTCTGGAATGAAGTTCCTTCACGTGGAGCCAAGTGCTCCCCAGAGCGTACGCGCCGAAGCGATTGTGTCGTGGAACACTCCTGCGCTACAGTCACCATCTGAGACCGCCCAGTTCCACAGCTTGCCGGTCGGTTGACCCGAGCACGTAGGGGGACCTCGATGACGAGGACGAGCGGCCCGCGCCGCGCGGCCGTCGCGCTGCTGATCGCCGCCGCGACATTGTTGGCTTCGCACGCCACCGGCCGTGCCGAGGACGCACTCACCGCGCAGGAGATCTACAACAAGCCGGGTCCGCACCCCGTGGCCACCGCCGTGCGGACCAACCCGTGCCAAGAATCGATCGCGGGCATGGTCGCCCACATCGGTGTGCACCTGTTCGGCAACACCGCGGATCTCACGTGCACCCAAGCCTTTCCATACGGATTGCAGTCACCGATCGGCGTGAACACCTACTACCCCGCCGACATCACCGAACTCCCGAGCGCGCCGCTGCTGGTGTTCACGCCCGGCATCAACGCCAACCCCGGGATGTACGACACGCTCGCGAAGCGCTTCGCCGAACAGGGCTTCGTGGTGGTCGTCCCGTACGACTTCTTCAACTCGCTTGCCTATGTGCCCGCCCTCGGCGTCGCGGTGGCAGTGCTCGCGAACCGCGATCCGAGCTCGCCGCTCTTCGGCCGGATCGACCTGGGCCGCACTGTGTTCGGCGGCCACTCGGCGGGCGGCCAAGCCGCACTGCAAGCAGCCACGGTCTTCCCGCCCGCCGCACCGCTGATCGATCCCGCGCTGCGAGTGGCCGGGGTGCTCGCCATCGAACCCGGGCCGCTCGCGCTCGGCACAACGGTCACCGTTCCGACGCTGTTCCTCACCGGCTACAACGATTTCGTCGTTCCGGACTTCGCGTGGGTGCGCTGGTGGCAGTACGACCTGATGGCGGCACCGGCTTGGATCGCGAATGCCCGTGGCGTCACCCATTTCTCACCCGTGGACGGCATCGAGCACTACCGCGCGGCGGGCGCCGCCATCGCCTGGCTGCGGTACCTGGCGCTCGGCGACGCCGAGGCGGCGAGCTGGTTCACCGGACCGGACTGGCGCCTGCCCGCCGACCAGACCTACTTCAGCGTCCACCGCAATGCCCGTGCCGACGCACTGGACTGACCGAACATCGCACCGCAGAGGGAAATTCACCATGCTCTTCCGTCGCAACGCATGGGCGACCGGACTCGGCGCCACCGTGCTCGTCACGACGGCGCTACTCTCGCCCGCCGCCACGGCCGCGCCCCAGGCGGTTTGCGCCGAGCCCGCGGCGGGTCAGGCTCCGGAACGACGGGACGCCGCCGACGTCGGGATGGACCCGGCGGCGGTGTCCGACGCGGTGGAACTGGGCGCGCGGACCGGCTCGCACGCGGTGCAGATCTACCGGCACGGCTGCCTGGTCGGCGACCACACGCCGACGGGCAACGTGCCGATGCCGCTGGCCAGCGGCAGCAAAGGCGTCGCGTCGGTGGCTGTCGGACGCGCCGTGACCATGGGCTACTTCGGTCTCGACGACCCGCTCGGCATGTTCTTCCCACAGGCCGACGCCGCGCACGCGGGCATCACGGTGCGTCAGGTGCTCAACCAGACCACCGGCATCCACTTCAGCTGGCCAGCCGACATCGCCGGTCTGTCCACCGACTCGGTGTTGCAAACACTCGCCGCGCCGCTCGATCACGAGCCGGGCAGCACCTTCCAGTACGCCCAGAACGTGCTCGCGCTGCTGCCGAAGATCATCGAGATCACCACCGGCGCAGACTTCCAGGACTTCGTGCAGCGAGAAGTCATGGGCCCGCTCGGCATCGACCGAGACAACTGGATCTGGCTGCGCGACCGCAGCGGAAACACCGCCGTCAACGGCGGTCTCGCGATGCGGCCCGCCGATCTGGCCCGGATCGGGAGGCTGCTGCTGCAAGAAGGTCGATGGGAAGACCGGCCGCTCATCGATCCGGACTACATCCGCCAAGCCGCAGCGCCGACGGAAGCCAACGGCGGCTACGGATTCCTGTGGTGGCTCAATGCCGGTGACACCTATCGCGGCGTGAACGTGCCTGTCGCCCAGCTGTATTCGCATCCGGTGTTCGTCGGGTCGCCGCGCGACACCTACGCCTTCTCCGGGGCGCTCGGCCAGTTCCTCACTGTGGTGCCGAGCCGCGACCTGGTGATCGTCCGCCTCGGCGTGCCCTCCCGGTTCGAGCCGGGCAACCCGACCGGCGTGCTCACCGGAACCAGCAACCCCGACAACAAGGAACTGTTCCGCAGGGTGAGCGCCGCGGTCGTCGATGGGCCCGCCCTGGCCTATGAGGATCCCTACGCCGTCCAGGATCCGAACCAGCCGCTGGTGCGCACCGCCGAGGATCTCGGCAAACTCATCGACCCGCTCACCGTCGCCGCCGTCCTGCTCGGCGTCGGACCGTACGCGTCGACGGAATGCAATGTGCTGTGGTGCAACGGAAAACCGATCCCCGATGATGTGTTCCGGCTGATTCTCGACGTCGCCGGGCAGATCTCCGCCGCGGTCGCCGCCCTGGGGAACGCGCCACGCTGAGCACGGCGATCCCATGCCGGCTCGCGACATCGAGGGACAGAGACGCTCGACGATCGCCCGCGAATAATCGGTGGCTCCGCCGCGAGCGCGGCACTACAGTTCCCTCCGCGCCGACCAGACTCGGCCGAACAGGTAGCCGAGAAGGAGGACGATGTATGACCCGGCTCGCGCCGAGGGCGCCTCGAGGCGTGGCCCGAAATCCCGGCCACGCCGATAAAGCCAACCGTCACTGATCCTTTCGAGGCGCACTCGGCCTGCTCCCGCTGCTCTTCACACAGCCAAGGAGTAAGGAGAATCCGGGTGTCCGACCCCAATATCTCGACCCATCGCGGTCCGAGCCCCGCGCTACGGACCGGCACCTTCACCTGCGTACGCTGCGGCCTCGTGGTGGCCGTGCTCGCGCCGGACGACAGCCGACGCAACCATTGCCCGAGCTGCCTCAACTCGCAGCACACCGTCGATCACGTCGACGGCGGCGCGTCCGACTGCCTTGGCCGGATGGTCCCGCTGTCGATCGCGGTGCAGCGCAACGGTTCCTGGGCAGTGGTGCACCGCTGTACCCGCTGCCAGGAGCTGTCGCTGCACCCGGTGTGCGGCGACGACAACCAGCTGATCCTGATGCGGCTGGCGGTGCGTCCGCTCGCGGAACCGCCCTTCCCGCTCGAAGTCTTCGGCGACATGTAGGCGGGTGCGAGATGCCGCGAAGAAAGTCGAAAACCGCTCGGGCGCAACGCCGCAAGAACGTACTGCACGGGCGGGGCGGCGAATCCGGCGACGCCTTCCGCTGTGTCGGCTGCCGCATGGCGGTGTCCGTCGTCGCACCGGGCACGGCGCATCGCAATCACTGCCCGCACTGCCTGTCCAGTCGCCACGTCGACGGCAGGATCCCCGGCGACCGGGCCTCCTCGTGCGGCGGGCGGATGTCCGCGGTCAGCCTCACGGCCCGCGACGACGGCGAGTGGCTGCTCGTGCACCAGTGCGCCGCCTGCGGCGCACTGAAGGCGAACCGCATCGCGGGCGACGACAACGCACTCGCCCTGATGCGCATCGCGGTGCGGCCGTTGGCCGATCCGCGATTGGGCAGGCGCGCGCTGCTGGCGCTCTGACAGCCGGGGCCGGACAACCGGCCCCGGCTCACCACCAGCCGAGAATCGGCGCCAACTGGCGACCGAGCTCGGGAGCCAGCGATCGCGAATAACTGGCGGTGAGGTGGTGCTCGTCGTGATAGACGAGAATGTTGCCCTCGATCACCGGGCAGACCTCCGGCGTGCACACGGCGTCGGTCAGGTCCAGCGGGAACACGTTCGGGAAGGACGCGGCGGGCTCGGCGGCGGGATTCACCTCGTCGAGCGCGTCGACCCGGCGCATGCCGCAGGTCGTGCCGTCGCCGTTCTGGGCAAGGCAGTCGATGGCGCGGTAGCGGATGCCGTCTCGGCGCAGCCACGGCGTGTCGCGGACGGCGAGCACGTTGAGTCCGTGTTCGGCCAGCCGGGACCAGACCTCGAGGTAATCCGTCGGGGTCTCGTCCCCGGTTCGGTCGCGCGGGCGGGTGCCGGTGGTGAACACCCACTGCGGCCGGTCGACGCCGAGGCGGTCGATCACCTCCGCCGACCAGTCGCGGCAGTCAGGAATCGCCTCACCCTTGTACATCGGTTCGGCCGCCACGGTCAGCGGACAGCCCATCTTCAAATACACCGTGATGCGGAAGCCGTGTTCGCGGGCGAGCATGTCCAGCGCGGGCACCCAGTGCTCGGCGTGCGAGCTGCCGACCACCGCGACGGTGCGTTCCGCGCCGGTATCGCCGTAGGTGCAGGTGATCACCTCGCGGGTGTCCCAGTCCGCGATGCACTTGTCCCGCGACGGATAGGCGGCGTCGGCGGGCGCCTCGAAGACCGTCGGACGCATCTCGGCCCGGGGCACGGCCGCGCCCGCCGCCAGCGCCTCGGCGCCGGGGTACCGCACCGGATCCAGGTACGCGACCGCCTGCGGCGGCAGGATTCTGGTCACCACCTGCGCACCGACCGCCACTGCGAGTATCGCCGCGCCGACGGCCACGACGATCCGGCCCGCGCGGCGGGGATAGCCGGATCGGCTCGTGTCCGCGCCGGTCCGCAGCGGCTGCTCGACGAAGCGATGGGTCAGGTACGCCAGCGCGAACGAGACCGCGAGCACCGCGAGCCCACCTTCGATGCCCGCCGTCGGGGTGCCGCGTTCGGCGAGCACGAAGATCAGGATCGGCCAGTGCCACAGGTACAGCGCGTAGGCGACTTCGCCGAGCCGGACCATCGGCGCCGCCGCGAGCAATCGGTTGGGCAGCGGCTGTCCACCGGTCGGCAGACCCGCGCCCGACAGGATCAGGGCCACGGCCGCGCCGACCGGAATCAATGCCGCGGGCCCGGGAAACTCGTTGGCGCCGTTGGTCAGCCAGCCGCAGGCCGACATGGCGACCGCACCGACCACCCCGAACAGCACCCGAAACAGCCGCGGCACCGCCAGTTTCGGTGCGAGCACCGCGAGCAGCCCTCCCGCGAGCAGTTCCCACGCCCGGGCCAGGCTGTCGTAGTAGTTCCAGCCCTGGTGCAGTTGCACGCCTCGCGCGGCATAGAGGAACGAGGCGGCCGCGAGCGCGCCGAGCACGACCGCCACCGTCGGCCGCAGCGCGGACGCGCGGCCGAACCGGCGAAGGACGGCCACCAGCAACGCGATTCCGGCCAGTGCGACCAGATAGAACTGCCCCTGCACCGACATCGACCACAGGTGCTGCAACGGACTCACCGACGGGTCGGCGGCCAGGTAGTCCGACCAGGACAGCGCCAGATACCAGTTCTGGTAGTACAGCAGCGAAGCCAGCGTCTGCGCGGCCGCCTCCGTCCACTGCGTGTACGGGCGGATCAGCACCGTCGCGACCGCGACGACGGCCAGCACGAGCACCAGCGCGGGCAACAGCCGCCTGCCGAGCCGTCGCGCCGTGGCGGCGAGCGCGACCGCGCCGGTCGACTCCGCGCGTCGCAGCAGTGAGCCGGTGAAGAAGAAGCCAGAGAGGACGAGGAACACGTCCACGCCGCCGGAGACCCGGCCGAGCCAGATGTGGAACACCACGACCAGGGCAATCGCGATGCCGCGTAGACCGTCGAGGTCGTGCCGGTAGGCGTACCCGCGACTCCGCTCCGGCCGTGCGCCGAGCCGATGACGGGCTTCGTCCGACTGCGCCCGTTCCGCTTGCTCGTGTTCCGGCCACGGCCCGGGCTGTTGCCGGATTCCGTGCGGCCGAGCCCGTTCCGCTTGCCCACGTTCCAGCCGTGCGCCGGGCTGTTCCCGGACTTCGTGCGGCCGCGCCTTTTCCTTGTACCTGCGTTCCGGCTGAAGACCGGCTCCGTCCGGCTGCGCCGCTCGCATGAACCACCGCTTAGGCCTCGCGGGGGCGGTGATCGAACCGGCGCCCCGCCTGTCGGCGGACTCGGACGACTCCTCCTCCGGCGTCCTCATCGCACCATCGACCGACGCGGGGCCCGCGCGCAGCGACCCTTGATGTCCGCGCGGTGGACAGACGGTGAACATGACATGACAACCCTCTTATCACGTGCGGAGAAGCGAAATCCAACCGGACATAGCGGCCGAAGAAGCCAGCAAATGTCACCGATCGGTTCTTGCGTCGTTCATTCGGTGCTAATACGCTCCGCCCCTTGTGAGCACAATCGCGGCGGCCTCATCGCGCCGAGCAGGACTGAAATGGGGGGCGGTTACCTCGCTCGGAGTGATCGCCGGATATCTGGCGGTGCTGCTGGCCGATCCGCGTCACTACTACACGGACGATACCGAGGCGCAGTACGCACCTATGTGGGTGGCGCTCGGAAACCAGCTGCGGGAGGGTCGACTACCGGTCCTCATCCCGCACGAATGGATGGCGGGCAACTACACGCTCGAGGAGGCCGGGCTATACAACCCGCCCCAGCTGCTGGTCTTCCTGATCGCGCCCTCGATGGACAACCTCGCCCTCTACGCGACCTTGGTGAAGCTCGTCTTCTCGATCATCGCGGGCCTCGGCGTGTTCCGGATCTGCCTCGCCTACGGCGCCCGCGCGCCGTGGGCCGCGGTCGCGGGCGTGGCGTTCCCGCTCAGCGGCTGGTTCCTGTTCTTCGACGAGGCGAGCTGGTTCACCCCGCACGTCGCGACCGCGTGGATGGTGCACGCCTGGGCCTCCGCGGTGAACTACGCGCGCGGGCGCAGCGGACCCATTCCGGTATTCGTGTTCCTCTACCTCACGCTCACCGTCCAATACGCCTTCCCCGCCGTGGAATCCGCGCTCGTGATCGCCGCCGTCGCGGCGGGCGAGATCGTCTACCAGAAGCACTGGGCCCCGGCCGTGCGGCTGACGCTCGCCGCTGGCTGCGCGGCGCTGACCGCGGCGATCGCGAACCTGTCCGGAATCCTCTCCTCGCAGGTCACCTGGCGCGGCAGCGCGGAGATCCACAACGATCCCTTCCTTACCGTCCCCTGGTCGGAATCGCTCAACGCCAGCCTGCCGAGCACCACACCGGCGTTCACCGCGTGGTGGGGTCACGTGCAGCCGCTGCCGATGGTCTACATCGCGTGGTTCCTCGTTCCCGCGCTCGCCTTCGTCGACTGGCGGGCGGCGCGCCGCTCCGTGCGGGAGTTCAGCGGCATCGCGATCTTCGCGACCGCGGTGCTGATGTGGACCGCTGGCCCCGGGGCGATCGGCCCGCTGCGCTGGCCCGCGCGCGTGCTGCCGATGGTCGCCATCGCGCTGCTCGTGCTGGTTTGCGTATTGCTCAGCCACTACGGCACTTTCGCGTCGTCGAAGCAGCGCGCGGTGGCGGCGGGAGTGCTGATCGGGTTGCTGTTCATCCGATCGTTCTCCGCCGCACCGCCGCTGGTGCTGCGTCATCTGCTCGCGGTCGTCGTGGTGGCCGCTCTCGGCGCCGCGGTGGTGTGGCTGGCGCGCAGGCGCGGCATCGTCGCGGCCTGCGCGCTGACCATAGTCGCCATGTTCCCGATCGCGTTCGCACAGGTGGCGAGCGCGCCGATGACGCCGCTGTCCTACAACTTCCCGGAGCGGCGCTCCGAGATGCGGGCCGCCTTCCCCGATTTCGGCGGTCTCACACTGCAACTCGCCGACCGGGCGATCATCGCCCCGGAGGACCGCGACATCGCGGGCGCATATGGATCGCTGGCTGTCGGCAACTACGCGAAGGCGCTCGGACTCGACTACGTCAACGCCTATACGCCCATCGGCCACACCGGATTCGCCGGACTGCTCTGCATGGCATGGGACGGCAGCACCTGCCCGGACGCGTTCCGCCGCGCCTTCGCCGACGAGCCGTCCACCGGCGTGCCGGTCGTCGACCTGATGAAGGTGGACCGGGTGGTGCTGCACCGCGCCCAGTACCCCGACGCACGCGACCGTCCGGCCCCG
Organism: Nocardia sp. NPDC050793; assembly: GCF_040654065.1. Taxonomy (NCBI): domain Bacteria; kingdom Bacillati; phylum Actinomycetota; class Actinomycetes; order Mycobacteriales; family Nocardiaceae; genus Nocardia; species Nocardia sp. NPDC050793. The sequence goes on along the minus strand of NZ_JBFAHG010000004.1, from coordinate 231,364 downwards.
CCCGGCTGGCGGTGGGCGGATTACCGCGGACACGAACGCTTCATCTGGGTGCTGGAACGTCAAGATGCTCCGGCCTCGACGAGCGGCGGGGCCATCGCGCACACCTCGGGCGTCACGGCCACTTCGACCGGCTCCTACGACGACATCACCACCCGGGCGAAGGTCAGTTCCGCGACGGGCGGACGCGTGGTGTTCTCCCGCCTCACCTGGCCCGGCCATACCGTCACCCTGAACGGCCGCGAACTTCCCACGCTCGCCGTCGCCCGCACCTTCCTCGCCGTCGACATCCCGCCCGGCACCCAGAACGCCGAACTGGTCGTCGACTGGCGGCCGCCGGGCTGGCAGATCGGGATCGGTACGACGATCGCGGGCCTGGCGGGAATCGGTGTCCTCCAGTGGGCGTACCTGCGCGGGCGTCGGCGGCTGGACGATACGCCGGAGGTCGCACAGCCCGCCGTCGGCGCCGAGCTGGCCGACGCGAAGAACTGACGGATCGAGGCGACCTTTCCCGCAAAACCGACCGAGCGGCATGCGCAGCGTGAAATTGGTTTCATCCGATCGAGGAGCGGCTCCGAATCAGATTCGTAGGAATCTCCGCCCTTCCGAATGAGGACGAACGTATGGCCACAGAAAAGTCGGTAATCCCGTTCCATTCCTTCTCACTGCGCACGGCGACGCTGGTCGTCGGCGCACTCTCCGCGGCCGTTGTCACGGCCGCGCCCGCGGTGGCCGACGCGCCCCCGCCGGGTGCGTCGGCGCCCGCCGGTGTCGTCACCGACCCGCTCCTGCTCGGGGCGAACGTCTTCGGCGCGCCGATCCAGCTGCCGATCCCGCTGCCGGTCGTCCCCGCGATCGCTCCGGCGCCCGTCGCGGATCCGGCCGAACCCGCGCCGGAGGCGGAAGCCGAAGTCGCACCCGACGCGGACGCACCCGACGCGGACGCGCCCGCCGCCGACGTGCCAGCCCCCGATGCGCCTGCCCCCGACGTCGTGCGAACGCCGACGAACGTGATCCGCATCGGCAGCATCGAAGTCGGCAGACCCGACTTCATCGCCCCCGAGGTCGCAGGCATGATCAACGACGCCACGATGGGTGCGCAGAACGGCCTGTCCGGCGCGATCCAGGGGGCCGGCGTCGATCGCACGCGGTCCGACTTGGTCGCGGCCAACGTCATCGGCGGCACCACGCTGGGCGCGGCCGCCGGCGCCGCCGTGGCCTCCCCGATCGCGGCCGTCGCCGCGGTGATCGGCGGAGCCGTCGGTCTCGTCGTCGCGATCCCGTTCGCCCCCGCCGGGTTCATCTTCATGCCCATCATCGCCGGATCCCTGGCGGTCGGCATGGTGGCGCTCCCGTTCGCCGCCGTCGGTGCGGGCATCGGCGCGATCGTCGGCGCGGTGGCAGGCTCGGTCGCGCCGCTGCCCGCCGCACCTCCCGTCGCACCGCCCCCTGGCGAGGTTCCCGCCGCATAGCTTCGATTTCGTTAGCACACAACTCATTACGCACGGGGCGGGCCCGACAGACGTCGGACCCGCCCTGCGAAAACGTGCTGATCCGAAAGTGATCGGCCGAAGCACCAGAATGCAGTCGAGAACCGCATCCGGTCCCCGGCCGCGCAGCCACGGCCCGAATCAGACCCGGCGGTCCACCGTCGCCCACGCGGCCACCGCGACCACGCCCGACACCACCGCCACCGACGGCCACGCGCCGATCTTCTTGGCCAGCGGGTGCGAGGCTCCCAGCGCGCCGACCGACAGCCCCGTCAGCGCCGCGGCCCCACCCGTGCCGGCCGCCTTGCGCCACCGGGGCAGCGCGGCCGCCGTCGCCGCCGCGAACACCACGCCGCCGAGTTCCCGCTTCTTCGTCACCTGCGCGAGCGCGAAACCACCGCCGAGTCCACCGGCCGCCAACAGCGCCGTGGGAATCCGAGCCATCGCCAATTACCTCCTCGTAGTGAGCACTTCCCCAAGCCATAGTGCCAACACGCGTCGAGGAGCGTTTCCGCGCGCCGCGGCCGCGGACGACCGCGCAGGTCGCAGCCGCTCGGCGAGGTAGTTCAGGCCGAGCCGGGCCGGACGATCATCAGCACGACGACCACCGTCCAGAGCAGGTTGTAGATGCCCGCGAGCATCCCGAGGAGGCGAAGCCGCCCGCCGTCGTCGGGTTCGGCGAGCGCGTCGCGCTGCATCGGGTGGATCTGCACCGCGAGCAGCCCGCCCGCGACAGCGGTGAGCACCATGGCCAGCATGATCCAGATTTCACCCATCCTGCCCTGGACGGCGGCCAGCACGATGCCCGCGACCGGCACGATGACGGCGAGTGCCGCATAGGTACCGGTGACTCGGTGCAGCGCCCGCGCCACCGCGACGCTGCGTTCGGCTCGATTGCGTGTCGTCGCACCCGCCGCGACCGGCGCGTACCGAGGGAACAGACTCGCCGCCACGGCCGAGCCGCCGACGAACACGATGGCCGCCACCACATGCACCGACAGCAGGAAATGCTTCAACGATCGACTCCTTCGTCCTTCAGGTCGACTGAAGCCTAACCGGAGAGCTTCAGGCAGGCTGAAGGGCGTGCGCCGAATCACCTCCCGTAGCGCGTCATCGCGAAGGGATTCCGTTCGCGAAGGCGGCGAGGATGGCCGCGCCGATCTGGCGTCGAATCGGATCGGCTTCGGCGCCGAACAATCGCTCGTCGACCTCGGCGAGGACCCCCTCGGCCTTACGCAGCAGACGAGAACCCTTGGGCGTCAACTCGATCGTCGACGCGGACCCGGCGCGCGCCGTGCGGTCGCGCACCAGCCCGGCGGCGACGAGCGCCTTCACCGCGGTGTGCACGCTCTGAACGCTGATGCCCGACATGCGCGCCAGATCACTGAACGACGCACCCGGAACACCGGAGATATGACCCAGCAGCCCGAGCCTGCCGATGGTGAGATCCAGCGGGGCGAGGGCGGCGCCGAGTTCGGTTTCCACCTTGCGCGCGAGCGTCAGCACGATGACGGAGGCGCTGATCACGGGCGGTCCGGGGCGGGCTTTCTCGGAGGTCACACCTTCAGTCTCGCGCACAGCAAACCCGCGGCGCGGCATGGGTGAAGGAGTCGCCCACCTTCAGGCTTGTTGAAGGATCGCTGACGCGCCGCTACGCTGTCGCCACATGAGCGAAAGTACTACAGCGAGTAGTAATTCCGATGCACCGGCCGGACGCGTCACCCGCCGCGCACTGTTCGGCGCGAGCCTCGCCACCGCCGGGGCGGCTGCCGTCGGCGTCGCCGCGGGACGTGCGACCGCCCCAGGCCCCGAGCCCGCCTCCTCGACCGAACCCTTCCACGGTCCAAGACAAGCCGGTATCGCCACGCCCGCCCAGTCGCACGCGCTGTTCCTTTCGGTCGACGTGGCGCGACCGGATCGCGCCACACTCCGCGACCTGCTGACCGGATGGACCGCGACGGCCGCGGCCCTGACCACGGGCCAGCCGGTGCCCGAAACCCCCGGCACCGCACCGGGTTTCAGCGCGCACACGGATTTCGCCACCGATCTCGACCCGGCCCGCCTTACCCTCACCTTCGGACTCGGCCCTTCGCTCTTCGACGACCGTTTCGGCCTCGCCACCCAGCGTCCCCGGCACCTGCACCCACTCCCCGAATTCCCCGGCGACGCATTGAATTCCGCGTGGAGCGGCGGCGACGTGCTGGTCCAGATCTGCGCCGACGACGCCCAGATCGTCAGCCACGCGTTTCGCGCGCTGCGGGCGCGCATGCCCGGCCTCGGTCGCCTGCGCTGGACCCAGCACGGCTTCCTCACCCGCCCCGCCGACGGCGGTACGCCACGAAACATGTTCGGCCACAAGGACGGAACCGCCAACCCTCGATCGGGAACGGCGGCGTTCGATCGCGCCGTATGGATCGACTCCCCCGACGAACCCGGTTGGCTGCACGGCGGCACCTACCTGGTCTTCCGCAAGATCCGCATGAAGACTGCCGACTGGGACCAGCTTCCGTTGGCCGAGCAGGACGCCATCATAGGCCGCCGCCGCAGCGACGGAGCACCCCTGCACGGAAACCGTGAATTCGATCCCGTCGACCTCGAATCCCGCTCCCCGACCGGTGAACTCGCGATTCCGGCGTCCGCGCACGTCCGCCTCGTCCACGACATACCCATGCTCCGCCGCAGCTACAACTACGACTACGGCACTCTCCTCGCGAACGCGGCCGGCGCCACCGAAGAACCCCACGCCCACGCACCCGGCACCCCGGAACACACGCACGGCGGCCACAACCAGCTCGACGCGGGCCTGCTGTTCGCGGCCTACATGAACAACCCACCCGCGCAGTTCATCGCGGCCCAGCGCGCCCTCGCCGCGGGCGACCGCCTGAACCCTCTCATCCAGCACACTGGCAGCGCCTTCTTCGCGATCCCTCCGGGCATCGCGCAGGGCAGGTCGATCGCGGACATTTTGTTGAGCTGATCGCCCCAGTACGGGCAAGTCGACCCCGGTCGGTGCGTGACAGCTTCATCTCAGCAAACACGCCGTGTATCGTTGGCAACCTGACTACGCGATCGTGATGGGGGTCACCCCAGTGCCTGCCCTCAGCCGGTGCGCGCCGCATCGCGTCGGGGGACATCGGAGCCGCAACAACGGAGCCATGATGAGTTCACCGAATCGGTTCGACCAGCTCCAGCACCGGGTCGCGGACATCGCGCCGGTGTTCCGCAAGCCACTCGACTCGCCGTACGACATCTCGAACGAGCTGTTCGACGCCTTGCGCCACGTGCTGCACGACGTGGGCGGCCAACCGGACGTCCCGATCGAATACCGGGAAAAGGTCGAAGAACCCTGGGAGATGAGCACCTACGTCACCTGCGAATGCCTCGGCTGGCGCGGGGTGTGGAACTCCGAGGAACGCAGGCGGGCCGAAAACGACCTCGGCGCGACCCTCTACTTCGGGCTGCCCTACTACGCGCGCTGGGCGACCGTCGCCGCGAAGGTCCTCATCAATAAGGGCTTGATCACCCCCGACGAGCTGTCGGCCAAGTTGGACGAGGTGCGGGCCCGGCTGAAGGAGCGAGCATGACCCGCAAGTACCGCATCGGCGATCGCGTGACGGTCCGCGACGCCACATCGATGTTCCACACCCGCACCCAGAGCTACACCCGCGGGCGCACCGGCGTCGTCGTCGAATACCGGCCGGAGTGGATCATCCCGGAAGACGAGGCGTGGGGGCGCGACGACGGCCGTGTCGAGCCGTTCTACGTGGTGCGGTTCCGCCAGAAAGATCTGTGGCCCAAATACACCGGCTTCGACGCCGACACCCTGGAGACGGAGGTCTCCGAGCGCTGGCTCGAGCCCGCAGAGGAGGAAGGTTCGCAGTGAGTCATACCCACGACCACGGGGCGCACGCGCCGATCCAGGCGAGCGAGGAGATCAGCGAGTTCGAGGTGCTGGAAACGGCGATCCGCGAACTCGCCATCGAGAAGGGCCTCTTCTCCCAGGAAGACCACCGGCGGTTCGCCGAATGGGCCGAGGCGGTCGGCCCGCACGGCGGATCGAAACTGGTCGCGAAGGCGTGGCTCGACCCGGACTTCAAGGCGCGGCTGCTCGCCGACGGCACCGAGACCTGCAAAGAGATCGGCATCGACTGGCGCGACCCCACGGGCTCGGGAACGCCGAGCGACTACACCTATTTCTACGTCTTGGAGAACACTCCCGAACTGCACAACGTCATCGTGTGCACCCTGTGCTCGTGCTATCCGCGGCCCGTGCTCGGCATGTCGCCCGACTGGTACCGCACCCCCAATTACCGTCGCCGCCTTGTCCGTTGGCCGCGCGAGGTGCTCGCCGAGTTCGGCCTGCACTTCCCGCCCGAGGTCGAGGTCCGCGTCCACGATTCGAATCAGAAGTCCCGCTTCATGGTCATGCCGATGCGGCCGGAGGGCACCGAGGGCTGGACCGAGGAACAACTCGCCGCCATCGTCACCCGCGACACGATGATCGGCGTCGCGCTGCCGCAGGTCGGCTGGACCGCCCAGAAACCACCGAACCAAGTCGAGGACGCCATGCGAGGGGAGGCCCGCCCGTGACGAGCGGACCCTACGACGTGCTGCTGGACGCCCTCTCCCCCGGGTCCGCCCGCGAATCCACCCTCCCCGAACTCGACCGAAAGCCCGACCCGTGGGAGTCGAGCATGCAGGCGACCTGCGAATGCCTCTCCTGGCGAGGCACTTTCGACAACCTCGAACGTCGCCACGCCGAAGACGCGCTCGGCGAAACCATCTACCACGACTTCCCCGTCCGCGCCCGATCAGCGGTGGTCACCGCCCACACACTGATGGACCGCGGCGTCATCAGCCCCGAAGAACTCAGGGCCCGAATGGATGTCGTCCGCGACCGGTTCCACAGGGAGTAGCTCGACGCGGCTCCTTCTTTCCGCTGCCGTGGCGCCCGTCACCCGGCACGGGTGTGCAAAGGAAAACGGCTCATGCTCTCCGTGAGCATGAGCCGTCTACGCCTGGCTTCGACCAAACGAGACGTTCACCAGACTTCGGCGGTGCCGGAGCAGGTGATCGTCTGGGGCACGAAACCGGTGTTGACGACCGTGAAGTCGGTGCGGATCGTGCCTGCACCTGTGGGCGGGTTGAAATACATGGTGCTGCCGTTGCCGATCACGAAACCTACCGAGCCGCTCTGGGTTTCCGAACCCGTAGCGCCGGTGTTCAGGTTGGTCCAGTTGAGCGTGACCTGCGTTCCGTACCCGCCCCAGATACTGCCACCCGCGTGGATGGTGAAGTAGGCGCGCCCCGGCGAGTTGTACTGCCCGACGACAACCTGACCGGAGTACGGGAAGTCGACGATGTTGGGACTCATGCCCCGGCAAGTGGTGACGATCCCACCTTCGTCGGCCGACGCCGTCCCAGCCCCTGACAGCACGGCCGCCGTCGTCGCGGCAGCAGCCATCGCCACCCTGGCGGCCTTGTTCCTCTTCCCAGTCTTCTTATGCGACAACATATGCCGGACCTCGCCTCTCATCGGTTGCTGGAACAACCACTACAGTCATCCCACCTTTGCCTTTATTTCCGAGGGCAGCATTCGTTACGCGTGCCACTCACGGAAAGCCTCGGCGAGATGGGCGAATTGGGCTCGAGCTTCGCCGCCGCCGAGTCTCAGGACTCGTCGAGCGCGAGTGCCCCGGACGGGCAAGCCTCCACGGCCTCCCGCACTGCGGCGTCACCGCGCTGCGTTTCCGGGGCGAGCAACCGCACCCGGCCGTCGTCCTCGTCCTGATCGAAGACCTCCGACGCGATGAGTGCGCACATGCCCGCGCCGATGCAGCGCTCCCGATCGGCGGAGATTCGTATCCTCGTCATAGGCCCGACTCCGTCCAGGTGACCGGGAGTTCGTGGACGCCATAGATATTCATGTCGGTCTTGAGTTTCACCTCGCCGGCTGGGATGGCGAGCTCGAGGGTCGGGAAGCGACGCAGCAGTCCGGCGAAACCGGCGCGCATCTCGATGCGGGCCAGTTGCTGGCCGAGGCATTGGTGCACGCCGTGGCCGAAGGACAGGTGACCGCGGGCCTTGCGGTGGAGGTCCAGGGCGTCGGGGTTGTCGAAGCGCTGGGGGTCGCGGTTGGCGGCCAGCAGCGAGACGACGACGGTCGAACCCTGCCCGATCGTTTCACCGCCGAGTTCGATGTCCTCTGTGGCGTAGCGATAGAAGATGTCGGCAACGGACAGGTAGCGCATGAGTTCCTCGACGGCGTCGGGGACCAGCTCCGGGTCGGCGTGCAGTTCCGCCAGCTGCTCGGGGTGTTCCAGCAGCGCGAAGGTGCCCAGTGCCAGCATGTTGGCGGTGGTCTCGTGGCCCGCGAGCAGCAGCAGGAAGGCGATGCCGACCAGCTCCTCGATCGTGAGGTCGTCATCGCGGGCGAGGTCGGACAGCAGGTCGTCGCCGGGTTCGGCGCGTTTGCGCGTGACCAGCCCGGCCAGGTACGTGGTCATCGCGCCGTACGCGGCCATCTTCTCCTCCAGTGGCTGGTCCCTGACCAGGAACTGGGCGGAGTTGACCTGGAAGGTCTCGCGGTCCGCGTAGGGGACGCCGAGCAGTTCGCAGATCACCAGCGAGGGCACCGGCAGCGCGAATTCCTTGACCAGGTCGACGGGTGGGGTCAGGCGCGCCATCTGGTCCAGTTGCCGCTCGGCTATGTCGATGATGTGCTCTTCGAGCTGCTTCATCCGTCTGACCGTGAACGCACCGGTGAGCTTGCGCCGCAACCGGGTGTGGTCCGGTGGGTCCATGGCGATGAACAAACCCGGCACCTGCGGGGAAGGTTCGGTGGCGACGGGCATGCCGGGGGTTTCGTATGCCGCGTGCACGATGCCGATGTCCTGGCGAGAGCTGAACCGGGTGTCGGCCATGAGCTTTCGGACCGCTTCGTAGCCGGTGACGAGCCAGCCCTCGTGCCCGTCGGGGAAGACCATGGGGCTGACCGGGCGAGCCTCGCGCAGCAGGGTGATGTCCCGGGGCGGGTCGAAGGGGCCCGCGTCGCGCTCCAAGGGGAGGCCGTGCGGGATGGGAGCCGTTCGATTCATCGGGCTTCCTTTCGTGGCGATTGTTGCGACCCACATTCGGCGACTGGCCTGACATACGACTGTCACGGGACTGACACCGCCATGCCCGGCTAGGTGCGACGACGACCCGACCGTTGCCGGATAGACGACGCCTGAGTCGTCCAGGAACACCGCGAAGCACCACGGCAGACGATCAGAGCAATCGGCCGGCTTCCCGACGATCGACGACAACCCGCCTATACCAGCCCGGAGGCCGGTACGGTGGCAGCTATCGGCGCCGCCTCAGCGGATTGCCCGTGGCAAGATCGGCCAAGTGCAGATCGGGATACTTGGACCATTCGAGATGCGCACGGACGACGGCGTTCTCGCCGACGTGCCGGGCGCGCGGCTACGCGGGCTGTTGATCGCTCTCGCACTCGAACCGGGTCACGCGGTCCCGAAGGCGACGCTCATCGACTGGATCTGGGGCGAACGCCCGCCCGCGGACGCGGCGAATGCCTTGCAACAGTTGGTTTCCCGGCTGCGGAAGGTGCTGCCGGACGGGTTGGTCGAGGGGCAGACGGACGGATACCGGTTGCGGGTGGAACCCGACGCTGTCGACGCCGTGCGGTTCGAACGCCTCGTCGCCCAAGCCCGCAATGACGGGGATCCACGGGGCGTGCAGCGGCTGCGCGAGGCCATCGCATTGTGGCGCGGTGCGGCCATGCAGGACGTCGGACTGCAGGAGAGCGCGGCGTTCGACGCCGCGGTCACCCGGCTCGAAGGGTTACGCCTGGCTGCCATGGAGGATCGGTTCGATGCGGAGATCAGCCTCGGCCACGGTGCGGAGCAGGTCACGGAGCTGACCGACTTGGTGGCCGCGCATCCGGTGCGAGAACGGCTTGTCGCCGCGTTGATGCGTGCCCTCGTCGCGACCGGTCGCGACACCGAGGCGCTGCTCGTGTACGAGCGCACGAGAGAAACCCTGGCCGACGAGCTCGGCGTCGACCCGTCACCGGAGCTGTCCGAATTGCATGTCGCGCTGCTGCGGGGCGAGCTGGGAAGGCGCGAGGAGAACCGGAAGACCAACTTGCGTGCCGAGCTGACCAGCTTCGTCGGCAAGGACACCGATGTCGCCGCGGTGCGCGAACTCAACGCCGAACATCGGCTCACCACCCTGATCGGGCCGGGCGGCTCGGGAAAGACCAGACTGGCCACGGAAACCGCGCGCACGCTGCTCGGCGACCTGCCCGACGGCGCCTGGCTGGTCGAACTCGCGGCCATCGGCCCCGACGGTGACAAGGGGGGCGGGAAGAACATCGCGCAAGCGACGCTCGCCGCGCTCGGACTGCGGGATGCGCTGCACGGCGAGGCACCGGACGCGGAGCCGACGGACCGGGTCATCGCCGCGGTCCGCGACCGGGCCATGTTGCTGATTCTGGACAACTGCGAGCACGTGATCGAGTCCGCGGCGACATTCGCCCATCGAGTGCTCGGAGAGTCCAAGCGGCTGCGGATCCTCGCGACGAGCAGGGAACCCCTCGGCATCACCGGCGAGGCGCTGTGGCCGGTCGTGCCGCTGGCCTTGCCGAAGGGAGACGCAGGCCCCGGCGAGATCGCGTCCTCTCCGGCCGTCCGGCTGCTGCGGGACCGAGCAGGCGCGGTGCGCAAGGACCTCGCGACCGACGCCGACACATTGTCGACTTTGGCGCGCGTCTGCCGGGCGCTGGACGGGATGCCGCTGGCGATCGAACTCGCCGCGGCCAGATTGCGCACCATGTCCCTCGAGCAGCTCGCCAATCGGCTCGACGACCGGTTCCGCTTGCTGACCGGTGGCAGCCGTACCGCGCTGCCACGCCACCGGACATTGCGCGCGGTGATCGACTGGAGCTGGGAGCTGCTCACCGATGAAGAACGGATGGTTCTGCGCAGGCTCTCGGTGTTCTCGGGCGGGGCGAGTCTGGAAGCAGCCGAGCGGATCTGCGGGGGCGGGCCCGAAGGGCAGGGGGGTGGGAAGAGCACAGCTGTCGAGACGGGTCAGGTGCTCGAACTGCTGACCGCACTGACCGAGAAATCGCTGGTGCTCACCGAGGGCGACCGGGCGCCGCGCTACCGGATGCTCGGCACCATCAAGGAGTACGCCGAGCAGCGTCTCGCGGAGGCGGGGGAATCGGAGCCGACGCGTCGTGCGCATCTCGCGTATTTCACCGAGCTCGCCGAAACCGCGGATCCGCATCTGCGCCGCGCCGAGCAACTGGAATGGCTCGCCACGCTCGAGGCCGAGCACGACAACATCGCCGCCGCGATGCGCGGTGCGCTCGCTGCCGACGAGGCGGACGGGGCCATGCGGCTCGCCGCTGCGGCGGGCTGGTACTGGTGGCTCGGCGGGCACAAGGCCGAGGCCAACGAACTGATCATGGCGGCAACAGCCATGCCCGGCGAGGTGCCCGACGAGACGCGGGCCATGGTGTACGCGTTCGTCGTACAGTTCGTGACCTCCGGGCCGCAGAGTGACCAGTACCAGGCCGAGGAGTGGATCCGTAAAGGTTACGAACTGAGCAGGCGGGTTCAGCGCCGTCACCCGGTGCTCAGGTTGCTCACTCCACTGGAACGCCTGTTGCACGGTCCGGACGCCTTCCTGCCCGCGTGGGAACCACTGCTGGACGACGAGGACCCCTGGGTGCGCGCCCTCGGCCGGCTGCAGCTCGGCAAAATGCGTATCCAGCTGGGGCAGGGCGACCGGGAGGCGGACACATGTCTCGAGATGGCGCTCACCGAGTTTCGCGCGATCGGCGAACGGTGGGGGATTTCGTTCGCCCAGACCGAGCTGGCGAATCGAATCGCCGTGCGCGGCGAGTTCGCCGCTGCGTGCGAGCATTACGAGCAGGCGATCGCGGTCGTCACCGAGATCGATTCCCTCGAGGATGTCGTGCCGATGCGGTCGCGGCAGGCCCAGTTGTACTGGCTGTCGGGCGATGTGGAGTCGAGCGCGGCGGCGATGGCGGAGGCGCAGCGGTCCGCGGAACGAGTCTCCTGGCCGAATGTGCTGGCCGAGCTGGCGCTGTCGAAGGCTGAGCTCGCGCGCTGGAGCGGCGACGCCGAGCAGGTGCACCGGCAACTCGACGTCGCGACCGCGATGCTGGGCGATGACGCCGAGCGGGCGAGTATCCGCGCATTGAAACATGATCTGCTCGGCTACCTCGCCGAGGATCTCGACGAGACCCGTGCACATCGCGTCGCGGCGTTCGGAGTGGCATCCGAGGCGGGGTACCCACTCCTGATCGCCCAGGTGCTCGTCGGGATCGCGGATCTGGCGCTGCGTGACGAACAGTACGAGCAAGCAGCGCGGCTGCTCGCGGCGAGCGCAGGCGTGCGTGGTCTGCCGGATCGATCCCACCCGGATGTGGCCCGGATCGAGCAGGCCGCGCGAAACCGCCTCGGCGACACGGGGTTCGCCGAGGCGGTTCGGGAGGGTTCGGAGACGAGCTGGAGCGAGCTGGTCTCGATCACGCTCGCTTCTTGAATGTGGAACGCGCCCACAGGTAACCGACGACAGCGATCCCGACGCACCAGGCGACGGCGGTGAGCGCATCGCCGGTGTCCGGTGCGCCGTCGAGCAGCCCGCGCATGGTTTCGATGATCGGCGTGAAGGGCTGGTACTCCGCGAACTGCCGCAGGCCCGGACCCATCTTCTCGGCGGGCACGATCGCGCTGCTGAAGAACGGCAGCATGACCAGCGGCACGGAGGCCATCCCCGCCGTTTCCGGAGACTTCGCCGCCAATCCCAGGGCGATCGTGAGCCAGCCTGCCGCGAAACCGAGCAGCACGACCATGCCGACCACGCCGAGCCAGTCGAGGACATTCGCCGACGGGCTGAATCCCAGCAGGAAGGCCACGCCGATGAGGGCCGCGATGGCGATCAGATTGGTCAGCACGCTGGCGACGACGTGACCGGTCAGGACCGCGCCACGGGAGACGTCCATGACCTTGAACCGGTTGATGATGCCCGTCGTCATGTCGGAGTTCACCGCCGTCGCGGTGGCTCCCAGTCCGTAACAGACGGCCAGCAGGATCAGTCCCGGCGTCGCGTAGTCGATGTAGTCGACACCCACGTCGAACGCGTCGCCGAACATGTACACGAACATCAACATGATGATGATCGGCATCAGGACGGCGTTGAACACCGACGTCGGGTTCCGGGTGATGTGTTTGAAGTTGCGGCGCAACATCACCATCGAATGGGGCTTGGTGTCGCTCATTTCGCTACTACCTCCGGGGCGTGGCCTGTCAGGGCGAGGAAGACATCGTCGAGGTCGGGTGTGTGCACGGAGAACTCTTCGGCGCTGAGGGAGTACTCGTCGAGCCTGTCCAGCAGAGCCCGAAGCGATTTCGTCCCGCCGTCGCTCGGCACCCGCAGGGTCAGCGTCTCGTCGTCCCGCGTGGACTCGGGGAAAAGACGTGCGGCCGCGTCGAGTTGGGAGACGTTGGTGAACCGGAGCCGGACGTGCGTCCCGGGGATCTGGCGCTTGAGGTCGTCGGGAGTGCCCTGAGCGACCAGGCGGCCCTGGTCGAGCACGGCGATCCGGTCCGCGAGCTGATCGGCTTCCTCGAGGTACTGGGTGGTGAGGAAGATGGTCACGCCGTCGGCCACCAGATCGCGGATGATCGACCACATCGTGCGACGGCTGCGCGGGTCGAGACCCGTCGTCGGTTCGTCCAGGAAGATGATCCGCGGGTTGCCGACGAGCGTCATCGCCAGGTCGAGCTTCCGGCGCATCCCGCCGGAGTAGGTCGACGTGGGCTTCTTCGCCGCCTCCGTCAGATCGAAGCGTTCCAGCAGCTCGGTGACGATCCGCTTACCGTCTCGGGCGGGGACCCCGTTGAGGTCCACCATCAGCTGCAGGTTCTCCTGCCCCGTCAGCAGCTCGTCCACCGCCGCGAACTGGCCGGTGACCCCGATCGCCGCGCGCACCGCCTTGGCCTCGGTCGCGACATCGTGGCCCGCAACGCGTACCGACCCACTGTCGGCTGCTATCAACGTGCTCAGCACGTTCACCGTCGTCGTCTTACCCGCTCCATTCGGACCGAGCAGGGAAAAGATCGTTCCCGCACGAACATCCAGATCGATGCCGTCGAGCACGACCTTGTCCCCGTATGTCTTTCGCAGCCCTGACACCGCGATCGCTGAATTACTCATGCGACAACCATCGGCGCCCGGCCTGACACCCAGCTGTCATGACCCTGTCACGGTGTTCTGCCCTATCGGGCCGGGTGTCAGGGTGGCGATAGGCCAGACGCCCGCAAAACACACGAAACCCGCAAGAGGGGAGTGCTCTTCACGAGCACTCGCCATTTTGTGTTGGCCCAACGTTTCACAAACCGAACCCGAGGAGAAATCGGCCGCTGAAGTCGCCGTGATTCCCGCCCATCCGAACGAGATGCGCTGTGCCGGTAAGACCTTCGGACTGCACGTTGTGGAGCCGATCACCGTAACCCTTTCCAAGTGGTAGCTCGACGTACCCCTTGGTAGGTTTCGGCTTGTTCGCGCAGCGTGGCGCGTCAACCTCGGTCTTCGACTCGCGGAACCTTCCACCGATCCACAGTTTGTGCGCCTCTTCCGTATTGGAGGTAGGCGGGAATCGTCATACCCACCTGCAGCCGATTTCGCGGTCGTTCTCGACTGTGAAGGCCGGCGGCGGCACTGATGGAGTTTTCATGACACGCGCAATCGCGCCGGCTTTGGAACGCGCGCGAGATATACCCGACGCCGCAGTGCGGAGTCGTGGTTTGTTGACGGGATACTTCGCCGGACTCGGCGTCGTGATGGCCGTCTGGGGAACGCGGATTCCGGCGGTCCAGGCGTCCGCCGGGCTGGACACCGCGGGGCTGGCCGCGGTACTGCTCGCCGCCGCGGTCGGCATGGTCGCCGGCCTCCAGGTAGGTGGCCGACTCGCCGAACCCGCCCGTCTTTCGCAGCTGTTGACCGGCGGCGCAATCGGTCTCGGGATCAGCCTCGCGTTGGTCGGTACCTGCCGAAATCCGCTCGCGCTCGCCGGTGCGGCGCTGCTCTTCGGCGCCGCGCACGGTGTGCTGGACGTCGCGGTGAACGCCGCCGCGGTTCGGTGCCAGGATGCCTACGGTCGCCCGATCATGTCGGGCCTGCATGCGGCCTACAGCCTCGGCGCGCTGGGTGGGGCGGTGCTCGCCGCTGTCACCGCACACGATTCGCACACCTACATCTTCGGCGTCACCGCGGCCGTGATGATCGTGGCCACGGCCGCGGTGGCACCGACTACCCGCTGGGTCGGATCCGCGGACCTCGATCCGGTGGAAACGGTGATGCGAGACCGTGTGCCGGAACTGTCCCGGTCCCGGGTCTGGCTGCTGGGCTTGCTGGCCGCCGCGTGTCTGCTGGGCGAAGGCGCTGCCGCCGATTGGTCGGCGGTCCATCTCGGTGGGCTGCACGCGTCCCCCGCGGCCGGTGCCGCGGCATACGCCGGATACAGCGCGGCCATGGCAGCCGGCCGTCTCGTCGGTGATCGACTCATCGCACGCTTCGGCGCGCCGAGAGTTGTTCGGACAGGCGCGATCCTGGCCTCGGCCGGACTCATCGCGGGCCTGTCGATGGCCGATGTGCCGTTCGCGTTGGCCGGCTGGGCAGTTTTCGGTCTCGGCCTGTCGGTCACCATTCCCGCCCTGTTCAGCGCGGCCGGAGCGGGTGGTCCTCGCGCGGTAGCCGCCGTAGCCGTGACCGGCTATCTCGGTCTCCTCGCGGGCCCGGCGCTCATCGGCGCCCTGGCCACCGCGACGACCCTGCCCACCGCCCTCATACTGCCCGCCCTGCTCGCCGCAGGCGTGGCTGTCCTGTCACATCGAGCACTGGAGAACCGATGGTAACCGCACTATCTCACCAGCCCGCGGAACTCGACGCGGTCATCTTCGACTACAACGGCGTCATCGGCCTGCAGCCCACCGTTCCCATGTGGAGCGGCCTCGCCGAACTCGCCGGGTGGCACGCTGACGAGCTCGCACTCTTCCAGACTGCTTTCTGGAGCGCCCGCGAACCCTACGACTCGGGCGAGTTCGACGACGCGGACTTCTGGACCGCCGTGCTCGGCCACCGCCCGGACCCGGAACTGCTCACCCGGTTGCGTGCCGTCGACACCGCGATGTGGACCTCGACCGACGACCGCGTCGTCGCACTCCTGCACCAGGCCCGACGAGCGGATCTCCCAATGGTGTTGCTCTCCAACGCACCCCATCCGGTGGGCGATGCCCTCGACGCCTCCGACTGGCGCACCCTGATGACCGACGCCCTCTACTCGGCCCGGCTGGGCATGAACAAACCCCACCCCGACACCTACCGAAACGCGCTCGCCGCGACCGGCGTTCGCGATCCCGGCCGCGTCCTGTTCATCGACGACCGTGCCGACAACTGCCAAGCCGCCGCCCGCCTCGGTCTGCGCACACTCCACTACACCGGCTCACCCGCCGACATCGAAGACCACCTCCGCCTCGCCTCCGTCGCCGCGTAGGTCCCCGCCAGTCGTTCCGAGGTCGGCGCGACACCAGTGCCGGCCGGTGGTGGACACGAGCCCGACCAGTGGCTCACGAAGCCATGCTCACCGCTCGCGCCCAGCCCGGCCGGCACGCGGCCGAACCACCCGTCGAGCCTGCCGCCGTCAGTCGACGAACCCGAGGCTGGTGCGGGCGCCGAACCCGGCTACGTTCGGTGACCATCTGGTCGCGGGCGACTGCGGCACCCCGCGTTCCCGAGTCGCGGCCAAAGCCTCCACGGTCGGATCCGCGCCGCGCTGTCCCGCGTCGGCGGCCGACGCCAGCGACGGATCGCCAAGGAAGTCAACGTGCTTGGTCAGCTTGCTGCTCGAATAGCCTCGACCAGATCCGAAGCCAGGAAGCTGATTGCGGTAGCGACCTGCTCGGGCTCCCCGACTCCTTCTTCTGCGCGGCCGGCCATGTCGGAGCCGGTCGCGTCGGGCCCGGCTGCGAACAACGCGTGGAGATGGTCGACCGCCTCGTTGGTTACCTCGGCACTGACCGCGTCGGCGAGCAGGTTCGTGAAGGTGGCGGCCAGTTCTGCGGTCTGGAACTTCACCAGGATCCGGTAGATGTCGTGGGCGTCTTTGTCTTTGAGGCGATCGGGTTTCGGATCGTTGATGCGCTCGGCGATCTTGTGGCACTTGGCCACGAGCAATGCCGCAGGTCCAGCGACATTGGCGGTGATGGCCCGGTCGTCGCCCGGAGCAAGCGACGGGACGACGATTTCGCTGTAGTCGACTACGGCTGCTTCCAGGCCGCGAGCTCGCCGCATCGCCATCTTGTCGTGCGGTGGCTTATGCACCCTGCGCCGGCTCTTCTTCCCTGCAAGGGCTTCGGGGACCATGATGTCGACGGGAATTCCGTCCGGGCTCATCCAGGCGCCGGGCTGCGGCTGCTGTGGGTTGGGAACGAAGTTCGCCTTCTCCATGGCCGCGTTGATCGTCGGGTCCGACCCGAGGTTGCGAGTGTCGAGCGCGACATCGCTGTCTTTGGTGGCCTCGGCAATGGCGACTTGGGCTCCACCGGTGTGCAGGTAGACCGCTTGGGCGCCAATGACGATCACTGAGCGCCTGTGCTCGGCCAGCGCCTCGAGGGCATCGAGTAGCACGGTGCGAGTCCGGACGAGCAGGTTGAACGGGCTGTCAGGCACGGCGCCAGGATTGTTCATTCTTCTCCATCCAGTTGAGCAGTTCTTTTGCTTCCGAAGGCGCTCGTCCTGGCCCGGTCATCAGGTCGGCGGCGACCTGAGTCGGCGCTGCGATCCGCAGGTCGTGGAGAGCTTCCCCGCTTCGGGCGAGGAGGACAGGATAGGCGGGCACGGCGATCAGCACATTGGCGCCGGTGTCGGTCGCACGTAATCCCCAAGCGTCGGCGGCGTTTTCGGGGGCGGGGGCGTAGATCATCGCTGAGCGCGGCGGGGCGTAGGACTCCCACGCAGCGGCCGCGATCGAACCGGTCGCCGCGTAATCGGAGACCTCGGAACTGCGGACGACATCGAGGAACGCGGGCAGACCGCGTGGCGCGATCCATCGCGTGATCGTGTTCGTGTGCAGGAACTGGTAGTCCTCGCTCCAACGGCGTAGCAGCGCGACCCAGTCCGGAACCACCACGACACCGCCCGGCTCACGGGTGATCAGCGCTTCACGTTCGAGGAAGTCCAGCACTCGATAGGCCGAGCCGGTCGCGACTTCTGCGACGTCGATGAGGTGACGGATCTTCCACGGTCCTTGGAAGTCGAGCAGCGCGCGGACGACTTTCGCGGCTGGTTCCCCTTTGAGGGTGCCGTGTGGACGTCCAGGGCCACGCCACGGGTCGGTGTCGGCCCCGATTGCGGACAAGAACAGGGCCGACTCGTCGGCGCGCACCAGCATGTTGCCGGTCGCGTCCACGTAGGAGATCCCTGCCTGCTGGAGGCGTTGCTGCGTCGAGGCGGACAGGTGGCGCGCGACCAGCACGCCGATGCTGCCTGGCTGCCGGGAGGTGGCGGCTGTGAGGTGCTTGCGTAGCCGGTCGACATCGTGCGCGCGGAAGACGTTCTTGGCCTCGATGAGGAGAACGATAACGAGCCCGTTCGGCGCGTGCAGCCTGATTTCCGCGTCGTAGCCCTGGTCCTTCGGGCCAGGTGGTGGTTCTCCGACCCAGAGATCCCAGGTCGGTGGTAATCGGTCCCGGATGGCGGCCGCGGCAACGGCGATCGCCTCTCTCTCGTTCCGTGGTGGTTCAGTCCCCGTAGCAGGCATGTTCGGATAATACCCCGATTCCGTTCCGTACGGAGAGAGGCAATTTGCTGAACATTGACGATGTAGCGAACATCTTTGCCTCAGGACGCACGAGCCGTACACCAGGTGGCGGACCGTCGGGCAACCGGATCGACGCCGACGGTGCCCTCAAGCAACACCCAGCCGAGACGGCCGGATTTGTCGGTTGGAACGCCGACGCACCTACCCTGCCGCTCCCCGGGACGTAGAGTCAGAGCGGCAGATGGAAGGGGAGACTGTGAGGGATTACGACTACTTCCTGCACCACCCAGGCGACGAGTTCGTCGAAGCGGTGCTTCTGGACGGTTGGGACCATCAGAGCCTGTGGGGATGGGAGTTGGGTTACTACTTTCTTCAGTTGTGGCGCAACGATCTTCCGGAAAAGCCGTATCGATGGATCACCCCGGCCGATCATCCGCTGCCATGGCCCGGCTGCGTCGCTTTGGAAACGATGCGTACAACCGGCGCAGATCCAGTATCGGTCTCCCGCGCCCTGCGTATTCTCGCCCCTCCCGCAGTGCGGTCGCCGTTCGAGGTAATCCAGCGTGAGCTCGCAGAGAACCGCCGCTACGCCGCTGAGGATTACTGTGCTGGGCAGATCGACGCATACGAATGGGTGCTCGGCCACGGAACGCGCTGTCCCGGGTCAGGCTTGGCATGGCCGGGTGGTATGCCAACACATGACGACATCACTGCTGAGTGGAACATCAACACCGGGCTGCTCTATGACCAAGTGGTGATGACCGATAAGCACGCCTCGGGTGTCGACGAGGCGCTCAGCACGGTCATCTTTACGGCCATCGGCAAGCGCTGAGACCGCTCGCTCATGTCCTGTCCGTGGTCGCAGGCAGCTGATGGCATACCAGCTCGAACTGGACGCGCTACTTGACCACCCTTGTCGCGCTTGGTGGTTGGTCAGATGGCGTTCTAGGTAATCGCTGGCTCGAAGCTCCTCGCGCCGCGGGGCCAGGTCGCCTTCGAGCGTCACCGTCGTCCGCATACATCAAGCATCCTTCAGACGATGGCTTGATGCCGAACATGCTGACCGCTCGTTCCGTCGGTGTGCGGCTGCGTTCTCGTTCAGGGCAGCCGATCGAGGAACCTGCGGACCTGGGCGGCTTCGCCGCTTCCGGTGGTCGGCAGGCGCAGCAGCGGGAAGCCGTAGCGACGACAGATCTCGTTCTTCAACGCATCCCGGGCCAGCTGTTCGGGGTCTGCTTCATGGGCGCTGAAGCCGTCCACTTCGACGGCGCCCAGGTTCGCGTTGGTGATCCGGTTGTAGATGACGAAGTCGAACGACGATCGGCGCTGGACGAACCCGCGGTGCCGATCGTCGAGCCGGTCCAGATTGCGCGGGAACACATTCAGCAGGTAGACCTGCCGGTGGAACGCCAGATGGCGGTAGCCGGGTTCGGCGAGCACCCCCTCCAGCATCGTGAGAACGATGTCCTCCGAAGGCCATTGGGTACGCCCCCACCCGATATGCGAGTGCGCGCGACGCCGCTCCGTGTAGTCGGTATACAGCAGGTCGAAGATCGACACCACATCGCTGTCGACGACCGCGTTGTCCGGGTCCCGGTACCGGATGTAGCCGATCAGATCGCGCAGGTGCCGACTCTTCGGTAGCTCAGAAGGGTGGGTGACCAGGACGAACAAGCGTATCGCCCGGCTTACGGCCACATTGATCAATTTGGGATCGTCGGCGAACTCCAATGCTGCCCGGCTGCCGGGGGTGTCGTCCAGCACCGTGGTCATGACGACCGCGTCCTTTTCCCTCCCTTGGAATTTGTGCACGGTGTCGGACTCGATGGCCTCGATCAGGGCATCGGTCACCTTGTCGGCCTGACGGCGATACGGAGTGGTGACCCCGACCTCGTGCGGCGGGATATCAGCGGATATCCACGGGACGACCTCGTACCGGATCACGTCGATCTCGCGCTGGTTGCTTCGTCCCTTCGCCTTCGGGTTGTCGTCGCCATACGTGTAGCGCATGTGGTTGCCGGGAACGGTCCGCACCACGGCCATCGGAGAGAACCCCGGCGTGCTGCGCGTATAGGGAATCAGTTGATTGCGGTAGAACTTCCGGTTACAGAACTCGATGATGTCCGGATCGCATCGATAGTGTTCACGCAACATCACCCGAGGCAACTGAGCGCTGTACCGTTCGATGATCGACGACAGGATGCTGCGCCGGTAGTCGAAGACCGGATCAGGTGCCGGAGGAAGTGCGGTGAGGTCTTTCGTGACCGGCGGTAGCTGTTCCAGGTCGCCGACCACGATGAGGTTCCGCGCGCAGGCCAGGGCCGGGCTCACCGTCACCAGATCCACCTGTGATGCTTCATCAATGATCAGATAGTCCAGCAGGGACGAGCGTCCGATGCTGTTCTGGAGCGAATGACAGGTGCTCAGGATCAGCGGATAATCCTGGGTGAACTGCCCGAATTTCTGCCGATACCCTGACGACGTGTGGATCACCCGGGTCAGCGAGCCGTATCGGGTGCGCAGCGCGCCATGGAGCAACTGCTGGGATAGCCGCGCCTGGTCGGCCAACAACGCATCGAACTTCTTGCTCTCCAGTGTCTTGGTCAGCTGCTCGGCCTGCCGCTCGAGTTCAGCGATCTTCTTCTCGTAATACAGGCGCTGAATTCGCAGCACGACGTCGATGTCGCCGGCGTCGACCTTGCGGAGCGCCCGGTACTTGAAATAGCGGTTCATCGCGTCGACCATCCGCCCCCAGCCACGGTCGCGGATCCAGCGGGGATCGGTGTCGGCGATGAAGTCGAGCAGTTTGCGCGCGCTGTAGCGGCGCAGCAGCGGCAGGTGGTCGGCGTCCGGTACCTCGTGGCGGTCGAAGAACGACTGGAAGTGCTGTTGTTCCAGCTGGTAGGCGTGCAGCCGGTGGCGCAGCTGGGCGCGCAGGCGATCCTGTTCCTGCAGTGCGGCCAGACGCCGGCTCACCTTGCCGAGTTCGTCCGCGGTATCCGCGGCGGGTGCGGTAGCGGCGCGCAGCATCGCATCGACTGCCGCGTTGCGTGGCCCCTGGCTGTCGAAGAACTCCTGCCGCTTGTTGGTGTTCCCCAGATTGGCCGCCACCATCCCGAAGCCCTCCTCGGTCAGCTTCTCGAAAACGTTGTCGACGGCGGAGTTGCTGAAAGACACCACCCCCACCGTCGCGCCGGGCTGGCAGATCACCGAGGCGATGATGTTGAGGATCGTCTGCGTCTTCCCGGTCCCAGGCGGGCCGTCGATCACCGAGATCGGATACCGCAACGCATTGAGCACGGCCGCGCTCTGGCTGATATTGGTGCGGAACGGGTACACCGGCAGCGCCATCTCATCGTCCGGCCGGGCCTCGATCGGTGCCTGCTCGAGAATCCGGGTCAACGCGCTTTCGCGGTGAATGAAGTCCAGGCTCTGGTGGTTTCGGAGCAGGACACCGGAATCGCCGGTCAGTTTCTCCGCCACCGTCCGCCAGTACGTCAGCACGTCCCGGGAGCGGGGGGTGATGGCGGAATTCGACAACACCTCCACCCGATCCGCGCTGTAAGCGTTCCAGCCGCCCCTACCGTTCAGCACATGCCACCACGACCCGACCTCCGGCGGGCCGGTGAACAGGTAGGCCTCGGTCGCGTCCACCGCGGATCCGTCTACGAACAACAGCATGCGCGACCCCAGCGACACCGACGCAGGCCGATCGAGAATCATCACTCGCTCCCACCCGAACAGGTAGTCCTTGGGCCTGCCGAACCGCACCCGGACCCGCTCCGGTCGCGGTTCGTATTCGGTGATCTCCAGGGTCTTGTCCTCCGGGACCCAGTCCTCCTTCCGGCGGACGACGACCGCGACAACCCGTGGATCAAGCATCCAACCCCCCTCGCCTCCGAACGGCAGCGTGCCATGCCTGGTTCGCACCGCTCCGGCTACGGCCGGCGGCTCGACGTCCGCGCAGCGCACAGGCTACCGGCTTCGGTTGAAAACGTCTGCCCAGAAGCATTATTCGCGGCTCAGGGCAGATCTGCGGCGGTGGTCTGGATAGCCGACCCGCACCACGAACCCGTCGTATTTGCCAGAGAAGCGAACACATCTACACGGCCAGCACATCTCACGTAGTCCAAAGCACTTCGACGGCGACCTCGTCAACGTGAGGTTCGCACACCGTCCACATAGACGAAGCCGCAGGTCTGTGACCTGCGGATTTCGAACGATAGGGCCGAGCCGAGCGAGCCCCGGCGCGTCGATGAGGCGACCGCCGCGACGATCGTTGCCAGGTATCAGGCTGGCGTGCCGTCGAACCAGTTGGTCTACTCGACATCATCGAGTGAGTCGATGTAGTTGGAGTGCTCTATGTAGTCGAGATCGTCGTGATGATCCTGGCGGTCGAGTTCATCCATGTAGTCCATGTGGCTCATGTGCTCGAAATAGCTCAATTCTGAAGTGGCGGTAGACAGTTCGCTGTACAGGCGGTTCACGGCGTCGTCATCGTCGGCGCACTCTGTCACCGCGAGCTCAGTGTGGATCCTGGCGATCTCTTCTCGAAGGCTAGCGATGATGCTGTCGTAGCTCATGTTTGGTCCTCGGGGGTGTGCTCCGTCGGCGGGAGCCAGCGTGCGATCGCATCGTGTGGGATGTCGGCGTCCACGTGCCACATCTTGTGGCCCTGGGACCATTGTGCCGATGAGCCTGCGGCCCGGGCCGCCGATTTGAAATCCTGATTCTCTGCGAAATCGGTTTCACGTGCAGGCGCCGACCGACGACGCTGCCGTGATCGATTCCCGATGCGGGCTGTGGTTGTACGTTGCGGTAGTAGAGGTGTGCGGGCCGGTCCATACGAGCCCGGTCGACTATGCGGCGGACTCGTTGGCACGACGTCTCGTCGGTTACAGCACCGTCAAATCGGTCGGCCCTACCGTAGCGAGCAGGTTCAAGGAACCGAGATACCATGACGCCGTCGACCTTCCGGTTGTCGGTACCACCCCCTAAGTTATCGTTTATGGCACATCCGTCCACTCGTGCACCATCATCGCTCGTTAATCCACCCTGCTGGTTGATCTATGGGCTGGCGTGGCCAGCCGGTGAAGCCGACTCCGCCGAGGCGGCTGTCGCGGTCGCACCGTCGGCGGTGCCACGCCATGTGCTGAGTCCGGCCGCAGCCGACGTGCTCGATCTGGCGACCGCGATTGCCCGGCAGAACAACTGGCGGACAGTGTTTCTGGCGGACATTACGCGGTGGCTGGATACCCAACAGCGGACATGGGGCAGCATAGGGATCGATTACGAACGAGTCTGTTTCGAACTAACCGAGACGCCCATCTTGCAGCTCTTTCTGACATTGAGCCAACTGGGACACGCTCTGCTGTGCGACGCATCGCGCAGCGGCCTCACTGTCCACACCCCCAATGGATCCTGGCAGGCTGGGCTGCGCGAGCGTGAAGATCTGCGGACGCAGCTCTCGGCCACTCTCGCGCGGGACTGGCCAGCATACGCGACAAGCGTTTTTGAGAAGCAGGTGCGAAGCAGGTGACGTGCGTGACTGGCTGCGACTGGACAAATACAGTTGCGCTCGGCGCTGGTATAACCAATCCAGGTAGCTAGATTGCGTCGTAAGCGGCGCCGAACAGGCATTAATCGGGGCAGATGTTGGCTGCTATGTGGCCGTGTTCGCTCTTGTGCGGGAGTACGGCCACCAGGTCCACGCCGCTGGCGATCATGCGACGGCCGGGCGCACACCCGGGACCGGCGAACAAGGGTGGGATCTGGGACGCGGCTTCGGGGCTGGCGAACCTTGGGTGGAGGTTCCGGGGGCGAAGTGTCCTCGAGTAGGCGAGCCGAAACAGGGGTCCCGGCACCTTAGGCATTGGGTCCGGCAACGCCAAACGAATTCCAGCGGCAAACGCAACACCCGCCCGGACATCAACCACGATTGGGGGTCCGGGGGGCGAAAGCCCCGCCGGGTGGGGCGTGGGGGCTCCGCCCCCACAAAACACGACGAAATGAGTAAAGGCCCATGCTCTCCATGAGCACGGGCCTTCCAACGAATGGAGTGGAGCTAAGGGGAATCGAACCCCTGACCTTCTCGATGCGAACGAGACGCGCTACCAACTGCGCTATAGCCCCGTGCGGTTCCCCGGGGAACCGCGCTGTGCAACTGTAGCAGGCGACCCGGCGAGATACCGAATCGCCTGCCTGAGCTGCGGTTATTCGCCGACGGCGCGGCGCATGTCGGTGCCGGTGCGGCCGCGCAGGGCGCGGGCGGTGGCGGGGTCGAAGGTTTCCAGGTGTTCGAACATGGGGTCTTCGTCGTCGGCGTCCAGGAGGACGGAACGGCGGCGCAGGGCGCGGGCGGTGTCGCGGTCCATGCCGCGGCGGGCCGCGGTGTCGCCGGTGTGCCGCTGGTCGTCGTGGACGTCGTCGTGGTCGTGGCCGCGGGTGAGGCGGGCGGCACGCCGGCGGCGGATGTCCTCTTCCATGCGGACCTGCCTGCGCAGGTACGCCAGGTAGGTGCCGAGGCCGAGGACGGACGCCGCGCAGGCCCACCACGCCAGCGGGTTGACGACGATCGCGAGCGCACCGCAGAGGATGCTCGACAGCAGCAGCGCGAGCACCGCGCGCTGCCGGAAGGTGTAGCGGGCGGCGCGGGCGATCGCGTCGGCTTCCGGATCGAAACCGCCGCGGCCGCGCCGGGTGGGGACGAATTCCGGTTCGGTCGAATCGGTTTCGTAGTCGGGGTCGGGCACGTGCGCGGGTGCGGCGGAACGGGCGGGCGGAATACGTGCCGTGGTCGGTTCGTGGTGCGCCGCGACCTCTTCGTCGTCTTCGGCCACGTCGTCATCATCGGCCGCCGCGTCCGGGTCCGCAGGCGTTCGGGCCGTCTCGGTGTCGTTCTCGTCCGAATCGAGATCCGAATCGAGATCCGCCGCACGGTCGGCCTCGCTCGTCACGTCGTCGTCCGGCTCGGCCGAATCCGCTTCGGCGGGTTCGTCATCGGCGCTGTCGGAGCGGTCGGTGGACGCGTCCTGACCCGCCTCGAGCGCCGGGAGGTCGTCCCGCGCGTCGGTGTCCTCGTCGACTTCGGTGACTTGCTCGTCGGCCGGTGCGCTCATCCGGTCCTCCGCATCATCGCTATAGAAACGCTTTCTCTGCACTCGGGTCGGCCGATAGTCCGGGTCGCTGTCGTGCCCGGCCGCCGGCCCCTTCTTCATGCGCCGCTTCGAGCCGCCGCGGTGTAACACGCGGGTCGCCAGTGCCGCGTCGGTGGTCTGTCGGATCCTGGGGTGCCGGTCGGCCAAGATCGGGAACAGGACGAAGACCCAGAGCACGACCAGACCGATCCACAGAATCGAGTTCGGCACTAGGTCGTCACCTCCGTCCCCACCTGTTCCTCCGTTCGGCCCCGCGCCCGGATGACGCGCCGCGTCGTGCGTTCGCTACCGCTCCCGCGCTCGGACGTGATCCATCGTCCGGGGACGCCTCTCAGGCTCCCCGCCGGTGCCGCAAGACGCAGCCCCGACGTCCGTAGGTTAATTCGGCGCGCCGCGCGAATACGGCAGGCGCGCCGTGCACATCCGCCACACCTGTCACAAGCTCCCCCATCGGTCCGCGTGGCTCGCGGGAGTTGACATGTCACGACGGTATCCTTCCGCCCGTCTATCGATTGCAGGATTTTGTTCCGGGTATTCCGACTAGCAAACGCCTTGCAAACGAATTTCGGCCGTCAGGGCAGGATGACCCGCCCGTCACGCACCAGCCGATCGAGCACGGTTCCGCTGATTTCCTCGACCGTGAGGCCGACGAGCAGATGGTCCCGCCACGCGCCGTCCACGTCCAGATAGCGGCGAAGCAGGCCCTCATCACGGAAGCCGACATTGCGCAGCACAGCCTGGCTGGCAAGGTTTTCCGGGCGCACGGTCGCTTCGACGCGGTGCAGTCCGACAGGGCCGAAGCAGTGGTCGAGTCCGAGCGCGAGCGCGGCGGTGGCGACGCCTTGCCCGCTGAGATCCTTGGCAACCCAGTAGCCGATCCACGCCGAGCGCAGCGCGCCGCGCACGATGTTGCCGACGGTCAACTGGCCGCTGAAGGTGCCGTCGACCTCGATGACGAGCGGAATCATAGCGCCGCGCCGGGCTTCGGCCTTCAGGCTCGACCACAGCGAGGGCCAGTTCGACACGTGATTGCGCGCCTCCCAGGCTCCGCGGCCGGTCGGCTCCCACGGCTCCAGATGCTCGCGGTCGCGCAGCCGGATGCGGCTCCAGGCCGCCGCGTCGCGCAACCGCACCGGCCGCAGCGTGACTTGGCCTGCCGCGACGCGCACCGGACCGAGATGCGCGGGCCACCCCGGATGCTGGGTGCCCCGAAAGACGTTCATCGACTCCACGCTTCAGCCGCGCTGGGAAAGAAAAGCGACCTGGACCTCGTCGCCGGTCCTGACCTCGGTGTCCTCCGAGTCGATGATGATGAGGCTGTTCGCCTCGGCCATGGTCGCCAGCAGATGCGAGGAACCAGCGCCGCCGCCGAGCGGCTGCACCAGGTAGTCCCCGGTGGACTCGTCGCGCATGAGCTGCGCCCGCAAGAAGCCTTTACGGCCCACCATCGAATTGATCGGGGTGATGGTCCTGGCCCGGATGATCCGGCGCATCGGGTGCCTGCGGCCGAGCGCGATCCGGATCAGCGGACGCACCATCACCTCGAACACCACCAGTGCGCCAACGGGATTGGACGGCAGCAGGAAGGTCGGCACCTCATCGCGCCCGAGCCTGCCGAAACCCTGCACCGAGCCGGGATGCATGGCCACCCTGGCGATCTCGAGCTCGCCGAGCCCTTCCAGCGCCTCGCGCACCTGCTCGGAGGCCCAGCCACCGACCGCGCCCGCGATCACGACGACTTCCGAACGCACCAGCTGTCCCTCGACGACGTCGCGCAGCCGCCGCGGATCGGCGCTGACGATGCCGACGCGGTTCACGTCCGCGCCCGCGTCGCGCGCCGCGGCGGCCAGCGCGTAGGAGTTGACGTCGTAGACCTGCCCGGGCCCCGGCGTGCGATCGATGTCGATGAGCTCGCCGCCGACCGAGATCACCGAGAGCCGGGGACGCGGATGCACGAGCACCTTGTCCTGGCCGACCGCGGCGAGCAGACCCACCTGCGCGGGGCCGATGATGGTGCCCGCGCGCACCGCGACATCACCGGGCTGCACGTCGTCGCCGATGCGGCGCACGTAATCGCCCGAGCGGACGGACTCGTAGACCTTGATCCTGGCCCGGCCGCCGTCGGTGAAATCCAGTGGCAGCACGGCGTCGGCGAGCGTCGGCAGCGGGGCGCCGGTGTCGACCCGCACCGTCTGACGCGGCTGCAACCGGATCGGCTGCCGGGAACCCGCGACCACCTCGCCGACCACCGGCAGCGTCAGGTCGACGAGTTCGCCGTCCTCGTCACGGATATCGGACCCGGCGGCGGACACGTCGACGCTGCGCACCGCGTAACCGTCGATGGCCGCCTGGTCGAAGCCGGGCAGCGGCCGCTCGGTGATCACGTCCTCGGCGCACAGCAGGCCCTGGGCCTCGGAGATCGCGACACGGACCGGCCGGGGCGCGACCGCCGCAGCGGTCACCTTGATCTGCTGATCCTCAACCGAGCGCATCCAGCCCTTCCTGATCTACTCCGCACCTCGAACCGATTCCGCCGCACGCGCTTCGGACGCAACCGCGTTCGGTGAACCATCATTCGTACCCGACGGTCCACTGTCGACGAAAGCCGAGCATTCGCTCAGTCGTCCGTCGCCAGCTGCGGATCCCAGTCCGGACCGAGCCGGTGCTGCAGCCACTCCCGCAGGGCGGGGCCGTATTCCTCTCGTTCCAAAGCGAAATCGACCGCAGCACGAAGATAACCGCCCGGGTTGCCCAAATCGTGGCGCGACCCACGGTGCACGACGACGTGTACGGGATGTCCCTCCTCGATCAGCAGCGCGATGGCGTCGGTGAGTTGAAGCTCACCACCCGCGCCCGGCTCGATCCGCCGCAGTGCGTCGAAGATGGCGCGGTCCAACAGGTATCGGCCCGCGGCCGCGAAGGTGGACGGCGCGTCGGCCAGCGCGGGCTTCTCCACCATTCCGTTCACCCGCAGCACGTTCGGATTGGTCGCGTCGGGCACCGGCGCGACGTCGAAGACGCCGTACGCGCTGACCTCTTCCTTCGGCACGTCGATGGCGCACAGCACGGTGCCGCCGCGCTTGCGCCGTACCCGGCTCATCACGTCGAGCACGCCGCACGGCAGCACCAGGTCGTCCGGGAGCAGGACCGCGATCGCGTCCTCGTCGTCGTCGAGCACCTGCTCGGCCTGCGCCACCGCGTGGCCGAGGCCGAGCGGCTCCTCCTGCACCACCGAGGTGACGTCGAGCAGGGCGGGCGCCTTGCGCACCTTCTCCAGCAGCTGGAACTTGCCGCGCTCGGCGAGGGTGCTCTCCAGCACCAAGTCCTCGACGAAGTGCGCGACGACGCCGTCCTTGCCGGGTGAGGTCACGATCACGAGCCGGTCCGCACCGGAATCGGCGGCCTCGCTCGCCACCAGCTCGATGCCAGGAGTGTCCACCACCGGCAGCAACTCTTTGGGCACCGTCTTGGTCGCGGGCAGGAAACGAGTCCCGAGCCCTGCCGCTGGCACGACTGCCGTACGGAAACACGACATCAGCGCACCATCCGCGGACTGTCCTGCCATTGCTGTCATACGCATACCCTATCCATCCATCACACCGCCGACCGCCGTCGCGGCGACCCGGCACCCGGTGAGCTTATGGTGATCCCCATGGAGATGCCCGGCGAGCGGGACAAACATGCATGGCGTGGCGAAATTCTCGCCCGGCGGGCCGCGGTGTCCGCCGACGAGCGCGCGAGCGAGGCGCTGGCCCTGGCGGAGGCGGTCGGCGAACTCGAGGTTTCCGAGTGGGTGTGCGCCTACGTCCCGGTGCACGGCGAACCCGGTTCGACTGCCCAGTTGGATGCCCTTCGCGAGGCAGGCGCGCGCGTGCTGCTTCCACTCACCGGCGGCGCCGAACCGCTGAGCTGGGCCGAGTACACCGGCCGCGACGACCTGCGTAAGGCCAGGTACGGGCTGCTGGAACCGAGCGGGCCAGCGCTGGGCGCCGAGGCCGTCGCGCTGGCCGAGCTGATCCTGATTCCGGCGCTCGCGGTGGACCGGCGCGGGGTGCGGCTCGGGCGCGGAGCCGGACACTACGACCGCACGCTCGGCGCGGCCAGGCCGGACGCCAGGCTGGTCGCGGTGGTGCGCGACGACGAATTCGTGGATCGGCTGCCCGAAGAACCGCACGACCTGCGGATGGGCTGGGTTCTCACGCCGCGCGGCGGATTGCGGCAACTCGGCGGCGATCCAGTCGCGGAATGATCGACCGATTGGCGGCGTTGGCACTGTCGACTGTAGAGTGCTAGTCGACGAACCCTGCGGAGGATCCTGTGCCAACTTATTCATACGCGTGCACCCAGTGTGACAACCGCTTCGACATCGTGCAGTCCTTCACCGACGACGCACTGACGGTCTGCGAGAACTGCTCCGGGAAGCTGCGCAAGCTGTTCAACTCGGTCGGCATCGTGTTCAAGGGCAGTGGTTTCTACCGCACCGACAGCCGCGGCGGCGCGTCCACCGCGAGCGAGCCCGCGAAGTCGGACAGCGGCTCCAGCTCGTCGAGCTCCGATTCCAGCTCCTCCAGCAGCGCTAGCTCGACCACCAGCACGGCCGTCGCCAGCTGATTCCGCGATAGTCCGATTCCGGGTTGTCCACAGCCTCCGGTCGATCCACAACCCACCCTTTTCGTGAGCCGAGCCGTGTGATTCTGGCCATAGGATCCGGCCATGACTCGCGCACTCGCCGATCTCGGTCGCGGTAGCCCGGTACGCTTCGCGCTGTCGAACCGCCCGCCATGGGCCGACGGCCTGCTCGCCCGCCGGGTGCTCGCGGCGGCGCTGACATTGCTGGCCATCGTCCTCTTCGCGCGCGGCAATCCCGGCGCGGCGCGAGCGGAGGTCGTCGTCGCAGGCCGTGATCTTCCGCCCGGCGCGGTGCTCGAGCCCGGCGATCTGAAGTCCGTTCCGCTCGAATCGGGCACCCTGCCAGTCGGGGCGGTGCGCGACCCCGTGACGCTGCACGGCGCGACGATGACGGGCGCGATGCGAGCGGGCGAGGTGTTCACCGATCTCCGCGTGATCGGTCCCCGGCTGGCCGAGGTGGCGGCGGGCGCGCGTGACGCGCGCATAGTCCCGATCCGGCTGGCCGACAGCGCGGTCGCGGAGATCCTGCGCGCGGGCGACCGCGTCGACGTGATCGGCGGCGACGAGCAGCAAGGGCCCGGCGCACGTCCGGCCCGCACGCTGGCGAGCGACGCTGCTGTCGTCCTGGTTTCTCAGCCCGGCGAGCGGCGCGACGCGAGCGACCGGGTGGTGCTGATCGCGATGGATTCCGAGCGCGCCACGGTGGTCGCCGCGGCATCGCTGCACACCGCACTCACGGTGGTTTTCCATTGACGCACCGGCCGACCTGGTTCTATTCGCGACGCGAATATGTTCGCCGAACATTAACCAATATGGTCGGCTAGCATCCCCGATACCCGGCACGCAGATTCCGCCGAGTACGACCGTGACCGTCTTCCGAAGAGGAGAGATCGGCAATGCTCAAGGGATTCAAAGACTTCATGCTTCGCGGAAATGTCGTCGACCTGGCTGTTGCGGTGGTGATCGGCACCGCGTTCGTCGCGATCGTCACCGCGTTCACCAATGGCATCATCAATCCGTTGCTCGCCGTCTTCGGCGGAACCAACGAACTCGGGCTCGGTTTCTATCTGGTTGCCGACAAACCCGCGACTTATGTTCAGGTCGGTCCGATCATCACCGCGATCATCAATTTCGCGCTGATCGCGGCGGTGCTGTATTTCGTGCTCGTGCTGCCCGCCACGCAGATGAAGAAGCGATACGGCGGCGACGTGGAAGAACCCTTGAGTGATACCGAGCTTCTGGTTCAGATCCGCGATCTGCTCGCCGAGGGGCGTGAGAGCGCCGGAGGACGGCACGAGTACTGAACCGAACTGGAAGCGGGCCCGAGCAGACTCCGGGACACCCGCTTCCGTCCGTTCGTTCGGTTTGTCCCCTCCGAACGACAGCTCTAGCGTAACTCCGAGCAAATACCCGGCGTTCACCGGTATGTCACTCGGAGTTCTGCACGCGGCCATCTCCAACCACGAGGTCCATACCAAAACGAGAACGGGGCCCGTCGCCGAAGCGACGGGCCCCGTTCGGGTCGTTCAGGCGCGCGACCCGACAAGTCGGCGCGGGCCGATGAAGTCCGTCCGCACCCCGATGATGGCTGGAGTGCAGGCGGAGAGGCTCATCAGCCGAGGCTGAACGGCTGACCCCACAGCGTCACCCAGGTGACGACGTTGTCGGTCTCGACCTCGACGCTGACGAAGGCGCGAGCCTGCGCGTAGCCACCGCAGCCCGACAGGCCGATGGTGGAGTCCGCCCAGGTGACCGAGCCGTTGCTGCCCTTGAACTTGTTGCGCTTCTTGTGCGACTCGTTGCCGAAGTCGTCGGCCTGCTCGATGTCGAGGATGTAGAACGAGGTGGCCTGGCCCGGGCCGAGCGACAGGTTGCCGCCGCTGCTGGCGCCGATGCTCGGGCTCTCGCCCTGCCAGTCGCTACCCGCCTCGATGCCGCCCTCGGCGCCGCCGCCCGCGATGTTCACCTGGCAGCCGACGGTGTAGCCCGGGAAGATCTTGCCGCCGGCTTCCGAGCCGGTGCCGGACAGCTCGACCTGAGCCGAACCGGAGACCCACGCGTTGCGATGCACCGGGGTGGAGCCGAGGGACGGGCTGATGTTGGCGGACTCACCGACCAGGCGGACCGTCACGACGGTGCCGTCGGACAGGTGCTTGACGATCTCGCCGCCCGGCAGCGGAACGAAGGTGTCGGCGTTGGCGGCGCCGGTGGAGAACAGGCCCATGGCGATGGTGGCAGCGGCACCGACACCGGCCACACGCGCCACGTTCTTACGGTTGATCATTTGTTGTACCCCTCGAGGGTTGAATTCGCTTCAGCGAGAAGATTGTTCGTTGTTCGATCGACGGCATCGAACCGGCGACGATCGCTCGTGCGATCGATCCCGGTCCGCGCTCGCCGCGGTGGACTCGACAGACGTCAGCCGATGCTGAACGGCATCCCGTAGAGGGTGGTCTTCGAGTAGTGGTCACCGATGATCTCGACCACGGTGTAGGCGCGCGCCTGGGCGTAGCCCGCGCAGCCCTGGATCTCGATCTCGGCATCCTGGTACTCGACCGAGTACACACCCGGCTTCAGGATGTCCTTGTAGTCGATCTGAACGAACTTCACTTCGCCCGGGCCGAGGTTCAGGCCGATGGAGCCGCCCGCGCTGAAGCCTTCGAGGTCGATGCCGCCCGACACGCCCGCGGAGATGGCGTCGTCGGCGATGCTGACCTGGCAGCCGACGATGTAGCCGGTGCTCAGCTGGGAAGCGCCGTGGGTCGAGGAGTTGTTGGTGCCTGCGCCGCCCGCGGGACCGTTGTTCGGACCGACCTCGCCCTCGGGGGTGACGGTGACGTCGGCGGTCGCGTTGCCCGAGACCCAGACGACGCGACCGGCGCCGTTGGCGGCAAGGGACGGCGAAATCAGGGCGTGCTCACCCGTGCGGGTCAGGGTCACGCCAGGAGCAACCTTCTGACCGTCCGGCAACGGTACGAAGGTGTCGGCATTGGCAGCACCGGTCGACAGCAGGCCCATGGCAACGGCCGCGGCGGCGCCGACGCCCGCGGCGCGGGCACCGCGACGCAGACCGTTGGTGCGGTTCTCGCTCATACTTCCCCTCATCAGGTTCAAACAGTCAACCTCGACCATCGAGGCTGGACAGTGGTCCTCTCAGGCCCAGCTCAGTTTGTCGCTCCTTTGTTGCCGATATGTAACCGGCCGTTATTTCGGCGCAACGCCTTTGCTGGCAACGGAACCGAGCCTGGCTCCGCCGGATCGACCACATACGTGCCGCCTCCGGGCCCACGGGGACCTACGTTTGCATGGCTCGAGGCGAAGATTAAACGCTTGGTAACTGCCTGGCAACGTAAAGAATTGTAAAGAACAATGTGATGTAGATCACTGGTGCCGACATGCCAATATCGCTTGACGTGCATAAATGCAGGCGGGAATGTCGCGCATTCGCCGAAACGATCGATCCGAGTCGCAATGACGCCAACCGCGGCTTACGGGACAGGGCCGTACGAATGACACAGATCACAGTCCGTTATGGAAAACGGTGAGGAGATCACGGCGGAATATCGCCTTAAGTACGGACTTAAATAGTAGAAAGGCGCTCAGCCGTGATGCGGCGGAACCTGGGAGCGCAACCAGTCGTCGCCGGAACCGCGTTCGTCCGGCTCGTCGCCGCGTTCGTCGCGGGTGGTGTCGGGGAGGGCGTCGCCGAAGATCCGCGCCAGACGCGCGGCGTCCCTCGCCCGGCGCGCGGCGGGACGAGGGACGTCGGAGGAGTCGGCCACCGGAATTATTCGTCCAATCCGGACAGTTCGCCGATCACTTTGCTGGCGAGGGGCGAGAGGGTTGCCATGCCGTCGCGGATGGCGGCGCGGGTGCCTGGCAGGTTCACCACCAGGGTGCTGCCGGATACGCCCGCGAGCCCGCGCGACAGCCCGGCGTCCAGCGAGCCGGCCACCCGGCCGGAGGAGCGCAGCGCCTCGCTGATTCCGGGCAGTTCCCGGTCCAGCACCTGCGAGGTCGCCTCGGGCGTCACATCGCGCGGCGACATCCCGGTGCCGCCCACGGAGATGACCAGGTCGACGCCGCCGATCACGGCCGTGTTCAGCGCGTTGCGGATCTCCACCTCATCGGCCTGCACCGACACCGACGCGTCGACGAGGAAACCCGCCTCGGTGAGCAGCTCGGTGACCAGCGGGCCGAGCGAGTCCACACCTCCATGCGCCGTTCGATCGTCGACGACCACCACCAGTGCACGCCCCGCCACAGGAGCATCGATTTCCATGGTGCTCACCGTAGCGCCTGTGCCGAGCAACCCGGCGGCGGCGCTGGACAATTCCGCGTCACCGAGCCGCCTCATCGGCCACCGTCCGCGGGCGCGCCGGTGAGAGTGACCTCGACGGTCTTCGGGTTGTTGCCTTGTTCGTCGGTATAGGTGACCTTCACCTTGTCTCCCGGTTGGCGCGAACGGACGGCTGCGATGAGAGCTTCGCCGGAGTCGATGGAGCGGTCGTCCAGCTTGGTGATGACGACGCCCGCCGGGATGCCCGCCTTGGCGGCCGGACCGTCCGGCGTCGCCTCCAGCACCAGCGCGGCGCTGTCCTGCGGCCGCAGCTTGATGCCGATCTGGGCGTAGGTGGCGTGGCCGCTCTTGATCAGCTGGTCGGCCACCCGGCGGGCCTGGTCCACCGGGATGGCGAAGCCGAGGCCGATCGAACCGCTCTGCTGGCCGCCCATCTCGCCGACGCCGAGGCTGGCGATCGCGGTGTTGATGCCGATCAGCTTGCCGCTGCCGTCCACCAGCGCGCCGCCGGAATTGCCCGGGTTGATGGCGGCGTCGGTCTGGATCGCGTCGATCACCGGCTGCGGCGCGTTGGGGTTCTGGCCGCCCTCGCCGCTGGTCGACACCGGCCGGTTCAGCGCCGAGACGATTCCGGTGGTGACGGTGCCCGCAAGGCCGAGCGGCGAGCCGATGGCGATCACCGGCTGGCCGACCTGCAGATTCGCCGAGGTGCCCAGTTCGATCGGGGTCAGGTCGTTCTTGCCCTGCACCTTGATCACCGCGAGATCCGAGACCGGGTCGGCGCCGACCAGCGTGGCGGGCGCGCTGCTCCCGTCGGAGAACATGACCTCCATCTTGGCGCCCGTGCCGCCGCCCGCGGCCACGTGATTGTTGGTCAGGATCAGGCCGTCGGAGGAGAGCACGACGCCCGAACCCTCGCCCTGGGCTCGGTTGCTGGCCACCTTGATCATGACGACGCTCGGCAGCACCTTCTGCGCCACCGCCTGGGTCGAGCCCGCGGGCGCGTTGGACGCGTTGCTGACATTGGGCTTGGGCGCGTCCAGCGCGTTGGTCACCGGTGCCCTGCCATCGTCGGACCGGGTGACCAGTGCGCCGACCGCACCGCCGATACCGCCGCTGACCAGCGCGAGCGCCACCGCGCCCGCGACGAGGCCGGTGCGGAACGGGCGCCGCGGCGGCTGCGCGCCGAAGGCCGCGCCGGGCACGGTAGGCGGGGGCGGCGGTGAG
This sequence comes from Nocardia sp. NPDC050793, assembly GCF_040654065.1. Lineage (NCBI taxonomy): Bacteria > Bacillati > Actinomycetota > Actinomycetes > Mycobacteriales > Nocardiaceae > Nocardia > Nocardia sp. NPDC050793. The sequence goes on along the minus strand of NZ_JBFAHG010000004.1, from coordinate 195,709 downwards.
CCGGGAGCGCCGAATCCGTGACCCGATTCCGGGCCGGAGAGCGGTTGCGTCCGATGATGCTCGCCGGGATGCTGCGGCTGGTAGTGGAAATCCTCCGTCATGGCTTCTCGTTTCTCCTCACGTCTGCCGACCAGCGTGCCGACGACGGCTTAGAGCCGACTGAGACCGTGCTTTCAGTTCTCCGAGATCTCCTGAGGGGACGCGAGGCCATCACCCTCACCGGGTAACACGATACGGATCTGCGCGCCCCCGCGGTCGGACGTGTCGATCGTGATGGTGCCGCCGTGCTTGGTCACCACCTGCTTGACGATGGCCAGGCCGAGACCCGAGCCCGGCATCGATCGGGACGCTGTGGTCCGGTAGAACCGCTCGAAAACCAGCTCGCGCTCGTCCGACGGGATGCCGGGCCCCGCGTCGTCCACCGCGAGTTCCAGCAGGCCCCGTCCGGTCTCGCGCATGGTGACCAGTACCTGGGCGCCCGCGGGGCTCCACTTGGCGGCGTTGTCGAGCACGTTCAGCACGGCACGCTCCAGTCCGGCCTCGTGGCCATAGACGAACCACGGCCGCAGCTCGGCGACGAACTCGATGGACCCGCGCCTGCGCCTGGCGCGCTCCAACGCGCGCTCGGTCACCTCACCGAGATCGATCCGCTCGTAGACGGTCTCGGGGGCGTCCTCGCGGGCCAGGTCGACCAGATCGCCGACCAAGGTGGACAGCTCCTCGATCTGAGCCATCACGTCCGCGCGCAGCTCGGCCATGTCCTCCTCGGGAATCTGCGGCGCGCCCGGCCTGCTGGAGGCGATGAGCAGCTCCATGTTGGTGCGCAAGGAGGTCAGCGGCGTGCGCAGCTCGTGGCCTGCGTCGGCGACCAGACGCCGCTGGCGGTCGCGTGATTCGGCCAGCGCACGCAGCATGGTGTTGAAACTGTCGGTGAGCCGCGCCAATTCGTCGTCGCCGGTGACCGGGATGGGCGTGAGATCGTCGGTGCGCGCGACGCGTTCGGTCGCGGCCGTGAGTCTGGCGATGGGTCTGAGCCCGGTGCGGCCGACCGCCGTGCCCGCCGCCGCGGCGAGCACGACGCCGCAGCCGCCGACCACGAACAACAGCCACGCCAGCCGGTCGAGCACCTCGCGGGTCGGCTCCAGCCGCTGGGAGATGACCAGCGTCGCACCGGAGTTGGTGCGCACCGCGAGCACGCGCTGATTGCTCACCGTGCGCAACGAGGAGGTCAGCGTGCCGTCGGCGACGGCGAACTCCTGCTCCCCCACCGGCGGAATCGTCTGCTGCGGCGGCATATACGGCTTGTGGTCGGCGAAGATCAGCGCGACACCGACGTCGTTGGAGAACAGCCCGGCCAGGATGATCGACTGAAAGCCCATGCTCTCGAAGTTGTTGTCGATCATCGTCGAGGCACGCGCCCGCAATTGTGCGTCGACATCGGCGTAGAGGGCGCGCGCCACCATCGCGTAGGCGGCGATGGAGGTGAAGGCGACCGCGATGGCCACCACCGAGGCGGCGAGCAGGGTGACCCGCCAGCGCAGCGAGACCGAGCGGGTGAGCGGCATCGGCGGCCGCATCTCGTTCGGGTCGGGCGGGCGCTGGCCCAGGGTGGCGATGACGGGTCGCCGGGGAACACTTCGAGCCATTGTCGCGCGGCCTACGGAGGAGTTTCGCGCAGCACGTAACCGACGCCGCGCACCGTGTGGATGAGGCGCGGCTCACCTTCGGCCTCGGTCTTGCGGCGCAGGTAGCCGATGTAGACCTCGAGCGCGTTGCCCGAGGTCGGGAAGTCGTAGCCCCACACCTCTTCGAGGATGCGGCTGCGGGTGAGCACCCGGCGCGGGTTGGCCATCAGCATTTCCAGCAGCGAGAACTCGGTGCGGGTCAGGCTGATCGAGCGGGAGCCGCGGGACACCTCGCGGGTCACCGGATCCAGGGACAGATCCGCGAAGAGCATCGCTTCGGAGGTGTCGCCTTGTTCGGGCGCGCGGCGACGCAGCAGCGCGCGCAACCGGGCGAGCAATTCCTCGAGGGCGAATGGCTTCGGCAGATAATCATCTGCTCCGGCATCGAGCCCGGCAACCCTTTCGGAAACCGAATCGCGCGCCGTCAAAACCAGAATCGGAAGATCGTCACCGGTGCTGCGCAGCCGTCGGCAAACTTCGAGCCCGTCCAATCTCGGCATCATCACGTCCAGCACGAGAGCGTCCGGGCGTTGCACGGTTGCTTTCTCCAGGGCATCGACACCGTCCACCGCGAGATCGACCGAGTAGCCGTTGAAGGTCAGCGACCGACGCAGCGATTCCCGGACGGCGCGATCGTCGTCGACTACCAGAATGCGCATGCCACCAGTTTGACCGCACCGACTGAGAGCCGACTGAGAGGGATGCCCGACACGCCGCGAAGTGCGCCAGCGGGTCGGCACGCCAGAGCACCACCGATGACCAGGGGCTTTTATCGGCGCGCGCGGATTTCGGTCCTGGCAAGTCCTACTTCAGAACCGAAACTTGTTCTGCGTAGCCATATTAGAGGAATATCAAGCCGGGCGCCCCAGATTGCCGTTACACAGCCAGCACGGTATGTTCCCAGCGGTAAAAACAAGACCTCGAGTTGGTTCTCAGCGGGTTGGTCCCATACTTATGTGAAACAGCCACTAGCCATCCGGGGACCCCGCGCAGAGTGGAGGCGACGGAAGCGGATGGATGCAGTACCGCGTTCCCGGCAATTCAGGCTGTCGAACTGGTCCGTCACCCGCAAGGTCGGGATCGTGCTACTGCTGCCGGTGGTGCTCGCCTCGACGTTCGCGGTTTTGCGAATCAACGACGAGTTGAACACGATCGGCGACCTCGACGCGGCGACCGACCAGGCCAGGATCATCAGGCCGATGCTCGGTTTCGCCTCGGCCACCGAACAACTCGCCATCACCACGGCGATCTCGTGGGAGGAACACGCCACCGACGCCGACCTGGACCGCATCGCGGGCCGGTTCGACCAGGCGGCCGCGGATCTCCAGACCACCCTGCGCTCGACGGGTGCGCCGACGGACGTCACCAACGAGCTCGACGCGGCGCTGACCGCGGGCCGCGCGATGCGTAACGGCCTGCGCAACAGCTCGCCGGTGGCAATCGGCCAGCAGGCCGATGAGGTCGCCGCCCGCATCGGCAACGCGATCGCGCGTTCGACCTCGCTGGAAGAGATCACCATTCAGCGGTACTTCCTCCAGCTCGGTGTGATCACCAACGCGCGCAGGTTGCACATCCAGCAATACCTGCTGATCGGTTCGCCCGGTTCGGACCGCAACCCGGCCGTGCGCCCGACGGTCTTGATCACCGCGGGTGGTGAGCTGGTGTTGCTGAGCCAGTTCGCCCAGCTGCAGCCGTCTTCGGCGCTCAACGCCAGCGTGCTGATCGACGCGGTGAACGTCCGCCTCGGCGCCTTCAGCCAGAACCTCGGCGACCCCGCGGGCAGCCAGCCGGTCATCGATTCGCTGCGCACCAGTGCCACCGCCTACGACCAGACCACGCTGAACCTGGTCGACACCATCGACGCGCGACTGGCCGACCGGACCGCCGAAGTCCGCGGCATCGTGTTGCGCGATATCGCGATCGTGGTCGCGACGCTGCTCGCCGGTCTCGCCCTGGCGCTCGCGGTCGCCCGCTCGCTCGTCGTCCCGATTCGCCGCCTGCGGCACGGCGCGCTCCAGGTCGCGCACGTCGACCTGCCCAACGAGCTCGAGGTCGTGCGTTCCGGCAACGCCACGCCGGAGCCGACCCGCGTCGACGTGCACACCACCGAGGAGATCGGCCAGCTGGCCCGCGCCGTCGACGACATCCACGGCGCCGCGCTCCACCTCGCCGCCGAGCAGGCGCGTCTGCGCCTCCAGATCGGCAGCATGTTCGAGACCCTGTCGCGCCGCAGCCAGTCGCTCGTGGAGCAGCAGCTGACGCTGATCGAGGAGCTCGAACACGACGAGGACGACTCCGAGCGCCTGCAGAGCCTGTTCCGCCTCGACCACCTCGCCACCCGCATGCGCCGTAACGGCGACAACCTGCTGGTGCTCGCGGGCACCGCGCTGCGCCGCGGCCACCTGCCGCCGGTGCCGCTGTCGGACATGCTGTGGAGCGCGGTCTCCCAGGTCGAGGACTACCAGCGCGTCGAGATCGGCAGCGCCCCCGACGGCATCGTGCCCGGTGAGCCCGCCGTCGACGTCGAGCACCTGCTGGCCGAGCTCATCGACAACGCGCTGCGCTACTCGCCGCCCACCACCCCGGTGGCGGTCTCGGTGGCCCGCGCGGTGGACGGCGGCTACCTGATCGAGATCATCGACCGCGGCCTCGGCATGTCGGCCGAGGACCTGCAGACGGTCAACGAGCATCTCGCCTCCGGTGGTGAGGTCACCGTCGAAACCGCGCGCCGCATGGGTCTTTTCGTGGTCGGCCGGCTCGCCAAGCGGCACAACATCACGGTCAACCTGCGCCGCACCTCGGCGATGGCACAGCAGCCTGGCATCACGGCGAGCGTGCACCTGCCGGGCACCCTGGTCTCCCCGGTGCCGATCAGCGACAAGGCTCCGCAGCTGACCGCTCCGCAGCCGCAGGACAACGGGCCCGAACCCACCGTGGCGCCGCCGCGCATGCTGGTGCCGGTGCCGAGCCTGGCGCTGCCAGAGCACACCTCGTCGTTCGAGATGAGCGGCGGCACCGGCCTGCCGCAGCGCCGCCCGGCGATCCGGGTGGCCACCCCGGCCGACCGCGGGACGCCGGTGATCGATGCCGAGACGACCGATCCCGGCCGCGGCGGCCCGCTGCCGATGCGGATGCGCAACGAGAACGGCGCGCCGCGTTCGGCGGAGCCGCTGGCGCTGCCCGCGCCCGCCGCGCCCGCGCCCTCCGCGCCCGAGGAACCCGCGCACGTCGACGTCTGGGCCGAGACCGCCACCTTCGAGGTGCCCGAGCCAGCGGCACTCGCGAACGCGGCGCAGGCCACGGTCACCGGGCTGCGACCGGTGAACCCGGAGTCCCCGACGCCCATCTACCAGCGCATGGTCTCGGAGTGGCTGGTCGAACCCGCTTCCGCCGGTTCCGAGGACGACGGCGACTCCTGGACTTCCCCCGCCGACGTCGGCTGGGCCGCCGCCGCGGAGGCGAGCAACCCGACCAACTCCGGCCGCACCTCCGGCGGCCTGCCCATCCGGCAGCCGGGAGCGCAGCTGGTCCCGGGCGGTCTGGCGCCGACCAACGAATCCAACACGCGGAATCCTGACGAGATCCGCAATAGCTTGACCAGGCATCTCAGCGGGGTCCGCAGCGGGCGGGCCGACGCCCAGTACAACGACGGAGGGCTTGCATGACCGACAAACCAGGCAACACCACAGACGAGAATCTGAACTGGCTGGTGACCCGCTTCACGCGGGACGTGCCGGGTGTCACGCACGCGGTGCTGGTGTCGGCCGACGGCCTGCTGCAGGCGACCAGTCCGCACCTGCCGTCGGACCGGGCCGAACAGCTGGCGGCGGTCACCGCCGGTCTGGCGAGCCTGTCCACCGGCGCCGCCCAGTTGTTCAACGGCGGCAAGGTGATGCAGTCCATCGTCGACATGCAGCGCGGCTACCTGCTGGTGATGACCGTCGGCAACGGCTCGCACTTGGCGGTGCTCGCCAACAAGACGCACGACATCGGCCGGATCGGTTATGAGATGGCGCTACTCGTGGATCGTGTCGGTTCGGTGGTCCAGGCCACCGCCCGGACGGCCGTGTAGAGCGTGCGATGTCTACCCCATCCGGCGGGGGGCCGGGCACACCACCCACCCGCGTTCGTCCGTACGCCCTGACCTCGGGGCGTACCGAACCGGCGGTTGACCTTCCCCTGGAGGCGGTCATCGAGACCATCTCCTACACTGCACATTTCGAATGGCCGGTCGGCGATATCCGCACCGATATCGTGCGGCTCGGCACCGCACGCCTGTCGGTGGCCGAGATCTCGGCTCAGCTACAGCGGCCGCTCGGCCTGGTCCGGGTCGTGATCGGCGATCTCGTCGTCGCCGGGACGCTGCGCGTGCATTGGACCCTGAGTGACCAGGCGAGCTACGACGAGCGCCGGTCCCTGATGGAGAGGACTTTGCGTGGACTCCGCGCCCTATAACGCCCAGCCGTACGGTTCGGCACCCATGGACAACCGCACCGCGTCGACGAAAATTGTCGTCGCAGGGGGTTTCGGCGCGGGCAAGACCACCTTCGTCGGCGCGGTGTCGGAGATCGTCCCGCTGCGCACCGAGGCGATGGTCACCGGCTTCTCCGACGGCATCGACGACCTCGCCGCCACGCCGGGCAAGGAAACCACAACGGTCGCCATGGATTTCGGCCGCATCGTGCTGCCGGGGAACCTGACGCTGTACCTGTTCGGCACGCCGGGCCAGCGCCGGTTCTGGTTCATGTGGGACGACCTGATCCGCGGCGCGATCGGCGCGGTGGTGCTCGTCGACACCCGTCGCATCGAGGACAGCTTCGCCGCCGTCGACTTCTTCGAGGCGCGCGGACTGCCGTTCCTGGTGGCGGTCAACCGTTTTCCGGACGCCCCGCGGTTCCCGGTGGGCGAGCTACGCGAGGCGCTCTCGGTGCGGTCGGGTGTCCCGATCGTCGACATCGACGCGCGCAATGCCATGGAAGTTCGCCAATCCCTCGCCGCTGTCACCGAATACGCGATCCAGCGGCTCGCCGCCCAACAGCACGAGCAGCCGGTCGGACAGGTGTGAGGTTCGCTGCTTTGTCCTACTTCTCCATGGGTTATTGGGTGCTGGGCCTGTCGATCCTGGTGGCGACGGCGGGCGCGCTGATCGGTCTGATCTGCATCCGCCAGTCGACCAAATCGGTGACGTCCAAGTTCCGCCTGGTCTGGCTGACCTCCGCCGCGATCTCGATCGGCGGAATCGGTACCTGGTTGGCGATTTTCGTGACGATGCTCGGTGTCACGCCCTCGGGCGACACCATGATCCGCTACGACGTCGCCCGGCTCACCGGAGCGGCGGTGCTCGCCGTGCTCGCGGTCTTCGGCGGACTGGTGCTCGCCGGGCGGACGCTGCAGCTGCCGCGCCTGCTCGGCGCCGGTGCGGTGATGGGCGTCGGCACGAGTCTGATGCTGGCCCTGGGGATGAGCGCCGTGCAGGTGCGCGGAGAGCTGGAGTTCGGGCTGTGGCAGGTGCTCGCTGCGGGCGCGCTCAGCATCGTGATCGCACTGGCCACATTGTGGTTCGTGCTCCGCTCGTGGCCGACGTCCGCGGTAATCGGCGCCTCCGCCCTGTTCGGTTGCGCTGTCGTCGGGGTGCACTATCTGCGAATGGCCGGGCTGGAGGTGCGAATCGACCCGCGCGCCGCAATTCCGACCGGTGACGACCTGTTCTCCTTCCTGGTCCCGATGTTCGTCATCGGCATGCTGTCGCTGGCCGTGCCGATCACCGCGGTCCTGGTCGCCCCCGACCGGCGGACGCCGTCGTCGCTGCCGTCGAAGCAGCCCGAGCTGGTGCACTGAACCACGGCGCACCGCGCCGTCGACGTCTTACAGTGGGACGCATGCGGTTCGGCCTGGACTACTCCGGTGGACGTCCGGGGGGCGCCGCCATCCGGGCGGCTGGTTTCGACTTCGTGGTGCGCTATCTGACGCCGGGCGGCCCGAGTCTGCCCGGCAAGCAGCTGACGCCCGCCGAGGCCGACGACCTTCGCGCGCACGGCATTTCCATCGTCTCCAACTGGGAGACCACCGCCGCCCGCATGCTGGACGGCTACAACGCGGGCATGGTGGACGCGCGGGCCGGCCTCGCGCAGGTGCTGCGCTGCGGCGGCCGTCCCGACCGGCCCATCTACTTCTCGGCGGATTTCGACGCCACCCCGCAGGACCAGGTGCCGATCAACGCGTATCTGGACGGGGCCGCCACCGTGCTCGGCGCCGCGAATGTCGGGATCTACGGCGGGTACTGGACGGTCAGCAGGGCACTGGACGCGGGCAGCGCGGCCTGGGTCTGGCAGACCGACGCGTGGTCGGGCGGCAATGTGGAGACTCGGCGCAATATTCACCAGACGCTGCGCCAGGTCCGGGTCAACGGCGTGCTCTGCGATGTGAACGTGGCCGAGACAGTGGATTTCGGCCAATGGGATTTCGTACAGGAGGAACCGGACATGACGCCGGAGCAGGATGCGGTGCTGCGCGACATCCAGACCCAGTTGCGCGGGCCCGGTCTCGCCGGGTGGCCGCAGCTGGGCACCGACGCCGAGGGCAGGCACCTGACGCTGGTCGACGGGCTGGCCGCGGCGCTGAGCCGCATCGACGAGATGCAGCGCCGGATCGACGAGCTGGAGGGCGACACCGAGGCCCTGCGCACCCAGGTCGGCGAATTGCGCACGGAGATCAGCGAACTGGAGGCCACGACCGCGGACTTGGTCGAGGAGGTGCAGCGGCTGGAGGGGCATCGCTGGCCGTGGCCGCTCTCCTTGATCGAGGGCCCCGCGGAATTGATCGGCGCGCAGCTGGCGCGCCTGGAATCGCTGCTGCCGGATTTGCCTGGATTGCCGGGACATTCGGACGCGGAGCCAGCGGCACGCATCGGCAAGCCGTAGGACGCCGAACATCTTTCGCGAGAACGATTTTGGAGAGGGTATGCCGAATTTGGCGATGAGCGGGCTCTTCCGAGAATCGGAAGAACCCGCCCTCTCGGATGAGGGTACCGGTGCGTGAGCACGAAATCATCACTGCGCGGAGACTTTTAATACCCCAAAAAACCAACTCTCAGTATGTATTTTCACGCTCAGTTACCTTGTCGCACGCGACCATTCGTAAATAACGCCATGTGATCCACAACACATCGGTAGCCAGTTGATTGCCAGAGGATCGCGATCGCAGCAACCCCGGCTCGTTCGCCACCCCGGCGAACGGGGACACCGATCGCGCGGCGCGTTCCCGCCCGCAGGAGAGTGGTGCGCGTTATGACCGCGGAACGACGCGGTCGGGCCTGCGCTCGATTCGGCAGCGGCGCTCGCCGACCTGGCACAGGCAAGGAAGGCCGAGTTCGGTTCGGCGGCAACACGACAACGCGTCGGGCTCGGCGGAGCACACCGCCGGGCCCGACGCGTTTCTCGTTGCTCGCCGTCGGCGACGGCGACGGCGCACGCTCAGAGGCGATCCAGGTCGATCAGACCACGTCGCACGGCCTGCACCAGCCGGCGCGGCACCTGGTGGACCACACCGCCGACGGTCACCGGCACCAGCGCGGGCGGCGTCGCCTTCCACTGGGAGCGACGACTGCGGGTGTTCGACCGCGACATCCTCCGCTTCGGCACCGCCATCTCAGCCCTCCTTTCCGGCGCGCACGCGCCTGCCGTACTTGCGCTCGAACTTCTCGACCCGGCCCTGGGTGTCCAGCACGCGGTGCGCGCCGGTCCAGAACGGGTGCGAGTCGGCGGTCACATCGACCACCAGCAGCGGGTAAGCATTGCCGTCCTCCCATTCGACGGTCCGCGCGCTGGTGGCGGTGGACCTGGTGAGGAACCGCTTGCCGGTGCTCGAGTCCTCGAACACCACCGGGTGGTAGTCCGGGTGGATACCTGTCTTCACTTTCCTTCTCCTCTCCGGATTTCGGTCTGCACGACCTCGTCGACCAGGCCGTCCTCGCACGGGTCGGCGTGCCAGTCGCCGAACGGGTCCTCCCACAGCGCGACCCGCTCGGGCGCGCGCTCGACCAGCCGCAGCTCGTCGTCCTCGACGAGCGCCCAGTGCAGCGCCTGACGGATCTCAGCGGGATCGGCGTCGTGCGCGAGGATCACCAGCGAGACGTCCCGGTCGCCGAAGCGGTCGTCCCAGCGCAACGCCGCGAGCGCCCGCCGGTCCGGATCCGCCCGCGCCACCTCGTCCTCGCTCATCGCGGCCAGCCAGCGGCCCGCGCCGCCGACGCGCAGCCCGCCGCCCGCGGACTCCAGCCAGACGACCTCGTCGGGCTGGGTGGCCAGCCAGATCCTGCCGCGCGCGGTCACCACGCCCTCGAAAAGCACGTCGAGGGCGTCGTGCAATCTGCCGGGATGGAAGGGCCTGCTCGCCGCGAACTCGATCAGGGTGACGCCGTGCTCGGCCACCAGCGGCGGCTGCCCGCGCAGCAGCGGCGCGTGCGCGTCGAAGATCCGCCCGCGGCGCGCCTGCGCCGGGACCCGCGCGAGCAGACCGTCGACGTCCGCGGTCGCGAGGGCGTCCAGGTCATCGATCCACGCGACGGGCGCGTCAGGAACCAGGCGGGCCAGCACGGCGCCGAGCCTGATCTGCTCCAAGGCGTCGAGCGCGGGGCCGATGGCCACCACAGCGTCGGCGAAGTCGACCTGGCCGACGGCTACTTGCGCGACAGTGCGATCGTCGTCCGCGGCGGCGAGGCCGCGCTCGGCGAGGGTCTCGTCACCGGTGGCGTCGGCCAGCCACTGCCCGCTGTCCAGACAGGTCAGCACCGCCTCGACACGGACGTCCCGCCCGGCGGGTCCGTCCACCCTGCCGACGACACCGGTCACCACGACATCATCGATGGCCTGGCACACCGCCTCGGCCTCGAAGGCCGGGTCGAGCGCAAGCACGATGCGCCGCACCGATTTCCGCATGGCCAGCGTGCACAGCAGCGGAAGCAGATCGGCGCGCAGTGTGCAGGAGACACAACCGTGCGCCAGTTCGAGCACGGTGGTCCTGGTGTCCGTCGCGGTCCGGACCGTGCGGCGCACGATGCCCTCGCGCAGCTCGCTCAACTCGTGGCGCACGACGACGGCGCCCTCGCCGCCGAGCAGCGCGTCGGCGAGACGGTCCACACCCGCCGCGGCGCGTCCCGGCAGGCCTGCGACCAGCACGACCGGCGTCCGGCCGTCGGGGTCGGGTGGGAGCAGGGCGGGATCAGGCACAACCACCGGAACCCCTTTCGATAATGATTTTCATTTACCGTTGAGCAACGCTACAGTGTCGAACAGTCATTGTCGAAAATGATTGTCACCTTCCCTTGTCCGCCCTCGCCGGCTCCGCCGGCCGCCATCCCCGAATGGAGGGAGCCCGCATGTCGGCCCACTGCCAGGTCACCGGGCGCAAGCCCGGATTCGGCAAGTCCGTGTCGCACTCACACAAGCGGACCAGCCGCCGCTGGAACCCCAACATCCAGCGCAAGACCTACTACCTGCCCAGCGAGGACCGCCGCATCACGCTGAACGTCTCGGCCAAGGGCATCAAGACCATCGACCGGGACGGGATCGAGGCGATTGTCGCCCGCATCCGATCGCGCGGAGAGAAGATCTAAGGAGCTGCCATGGCCTCGAAGTCCACCGATATCCGGCCGATCATCAAGCTGAAGTCCACGGCGGGAACCGGTTACACCTACGTCACCCGCAAGAACCGGCGCAACGATCCGGACCGCATGGTGCTGAAGAAGTACGACCCGGTGGTGCGCAAGCACGTCGACTTCCGCGAGGAGCGCTGAGATGGCGAAGAAGTCGAAGATCGCCCGCAACGAGCAGCGCAAAGCCGTCGTCGCCCGGTACGCCGCCCGCCGCGCTGAGCTGAAGGAACTCATCCGCGGACCAGCCACTTCCGAGGCCGACCGCGCCGCAGCACAGGCGGCACTGCAGCGACTGCCGCGCGATGCCAGTCCGGTAAGATTGCGCAACCGGGATGCAGCGGACGGACGTCCGCGCGGTCACCTCCGGAAGTTCGGCCTCTCCCGTGTGCGTGTGCGCGAGATGGCCCACCGAGGAGAGCTTCCCGGTGTGCACAAATCGAGCTGGTAAAAACCACCGATCCCGTAGAAGGAACCCCTGATATGGCAGTCAAGCGAGCACCGTCGAAGAAGGTCCGCGCGGAACAGGCCCGCCGCCCCAAGAAGAACCCGCTGATCGCCGCGGGGATCGAGACGGTGGACTACAAGGACGTGAACCTGCTGCGCACGTTCATCTCCGATCGCGGCAAGATTCGCAGCAGGCGCGTCACCGGGCTCACCCCGCAGCAGCAGCGTCAGGTCGCCGTCGCGGTGAAGAACGCCCGCGAAATGGCCCTGCTGCCGTTCACCAGCCGGTAGCGCGAGCTCTTCCTGCCCCGACGGCGGGGGTTCGGGTGCAGTACGCATCCGAGCCCCCGCCGTTGTCGTATCCACGGGTCGTCTACCGACGAGCCGCCCCAGGACGCACGGCGGACAATTCACAGTTATCGATCGAGTGAACCGGCACCACCGGCCGCACCTCGCTCGCCGGTCGCTTCACCGGGTGCGCATCACTCGATTACCAATTAGTAGTTAATTGAAGGCAATCTCTCGACAGTGGAACCTATGACGGTCGACAATCGAGCCATGTCAACAGTCTATGAAAAAACGTGACCTTCGTCACAGTTGCTTGTTATACAGGTGTTATAGCAATGTGATCTAATTCGCGAATTCGAGCCGGGTGATACATTCATTCATACAGAATTGATCATGTTCGCCTCTCGGGGGTGGGAAGTATGACGGCCTTACCAGCCGGAATTTTGATGATCGGATCATACCGGCCCGATCGAATTGTTTCCAATTCCGACCTGGCCCCCGAATTGGGTGTCGACGAAGAGTGGATAATATCGCGGACCGGAATTACCGAACGTAGATTCGCCGGAAATCACGAAACAGTAATTTCGATGGCCGCATCAGCCGCTCAGAAAGCGCTCGACGCCGCCGCAATGTCCGCTCGCCAGCTCGACGTCGTGATGCTCGCGACCTCGACCCATCTCAACCAGACTCCGGCCGCCGCGGCCATCGTCGCCGCCGAACTCGGCTGCGCCGGACCCGCCGCCTTCGACATTTCTGCGGGCTGCTCCGGCTACGCGCACGGCATCGGCCAGGCCGCCGCGCTGATCAACGCGGGCCAGGCCGACAACATTTTGGTCATCGGCTCCGAAAAGCTCAGCCACGTCATCGATCCCAACAACCGGTCGGTGGCTCCCATCTTCGGTGACGGCGCGGGCGCCGCGCTCCTCGGCCGCACCGAATCCGGGCACATCAGACGCACCGTATGGGGCAGCGACGGCACCCAGGCCCGCCTGATCAGGCAGGAACCGACGTGGGAGGAACTGCGCGCCGCGCCGACCACCACGGCCACTCCCTGCCTGCACATGGAAGGCACCGAAGTATTCCGCTGGGCGACCGGCGCGGTGCCCAAGATAGTTTCCGAAATCGCAGACGCCGGCGGTATCACGCTCGCCGACGTCGAGGTATTCATCCCGCATCAGGCGAATTTGCGAATCATCGACGGGGTTGCTCGCAAGCTCGGCTGGCAGGACGAATCGGTAGTGATCGCAGACGACGTCCGACGGGCTGGAAACACTTCCGCCGCCGCCCTTCCACTGGCGATCGACGACCTGGTGTCTTCGGGCCGGGCGAAGCCGGGACAACTTGCTCTGCAGGTTTCTTTCGGCGCCGGTCTTTCATATGCGGGACAGGTTTTCGACCTGCCCCAGGTTGCCTGAAACCGACTTGCTCGATCGCTCTTCGAAAGTTGCTCTGCCATGACCGTTTCTTTTTCCAGCTACGACGAGCCCCTCGGACCCCGGTCCGATCGATACTTCGGTGAGGGTTACAAAAAGGTCAGCCCGGAACTGACCGACCTCCAAATCCGCCGATCCACCCAGCTCGGCGCCAAGTACTCCGGTACCGCGCGCCTGAGCTACCCGGTCTCCTGGTCGACCAAGAAGCACCGCGAGCTCGTGCCGCACGTCAGCAGCGTCGACACGGTCATGCTCGCGGCCTCCCTATGCGACGCCGCGATCACGCACGCCCGCGATCTCAGCCCCGCCGAATCCTCGCGCATGTGGGTCCGCCAGGCGGCCGTCCGCGCGGGCGCGGCACCGCACGAGGACCTCGACCGCATTCCGGTCGAAGCGGAGATCACCACCACCGCCGCGGACGAGGCCGAAGAACTGGAGACCGCCTTCAAATTCCGCGTCGGCAACCTGACCGGCACGCTGACCATGGTGCATCCGGTCGGTTCCGGCACGCTGGACGTGCCAGGCGTCGACCACATCGCGCAGCTCAGCGACCTTTACGGACCCGCGCCGCATTACTACCTGAACGGCGTCAAGGACCACACCCTGACCGCGACGGACCTGACCGTCGACGAGTCCGCCTCCCGCATCAACAGCAGGCAGCGGGTGAACCCCGGCGTCGAGGGCGGCTACGTGGGCGCCGAATCGGCCTACTGGGACTCGGTCTCGCCGATCGACGCCATCGTCGGCGCGGCGCAGCTCTCCCAGATCCTGCTCTACCAGATGGACGGACTGGACCGCAGCAGCAGCAACACCCTGTGGATGCGCAAGCTCGAGTTCGTCACCGAGGGGCCGCGCCGCTCCTCCGCCGAGCCGTTCGACGGCACGGTGGAGATCCGCCGCACCTCGACCATCGACCGCGGCGGCCAGCGCTGGCGCAGCGCCGATCTGCTGATCAAGGAGTTCCAGGGCGTCACAGGGTTCTGCCTGCTCGCCCATCAGCTGCCCGACTAGGCATGCTCTGGCTACGGAGCGTCATCGAACCCGCAGTCCTCGCCGAGCGCGCATTGCGCGAGCGCGGCCAGCGCGGGGTCGTCGGCGTGTTCGGTGGCGTTCATCGCCAGCAGCGCGTTGAGCAGCATGCCGTTGGCGATGAATTCCCGCGCGCGCTCGGGACCGCACCCGGTGCGCTCGACCAGCAGGGTATACAGCGCGGAGACGAAACGCCGTGCGGCGGCGGCGATCTGCGGATGACCGGCGGCCGCGCTGAAGCCCTGCAACAGGACCACCAGGACGTCCCGGTTCTCGACCAGGCGGTTGTACACCCCGCCCAGCCGATCCCAGACCTCGGGCGATGCGGCCACCTCCGGATCCTCCAGTTCGGCGGTGAACGCGGTGAGCAAGGCGGCGACCGCCCGGTCGAAGACCTCCTGGAACAGATCGGCCTTGGTGCCGAACATGCGCACCACGTACGGCTGCGACACCCCGGCCTCCAGCGCGACGACGTCGGTGCTCGTACCCGCGTAGCCACCCCGCGAGAACGCCCGCCCCGCGGCCTCGAGAATCATCTCGCGGCGCTCGGCCGCGCTCAGTCTGGGCCTCATGTTGACAAGTTATCACTCGATTACTAGATTTTCGATGAACCCGGTGAGACCGCATTCCGCGTTCGCGTATTCCACTTGGCTACAAGGGGATACGCGAGGGTGTGGGCACCCGCGATACAAGGACGCCTGATGAAGGATGCACCCGCGCTACGACTGGCCGTGACCGGCGCACCGCGAACGGGTAAGACCACCGTTTGCACCGCACTCGCGCTGGCCACCGGTCTGGACTACGCGGCCATCTCCACCCACCTGGCCACCCCGGGGGCCGATCGCAGGCTGGCGCCGACGGTCGACGCCGCGGTGCGGGGCTTCGAACAGCGAGTGGATTCCGAAGCCAGGCTGGCCTCGGGTTTCATCTCCGACGGTTCGGTGCTCCAGGAATGGGTGGCGGCCGAGGCGCTGCGGCGGACCCGCAGGCTTCGGCGCTGGCTGTGGAACCCGCGCGACCTGCCCTATCGCATCTTCGAGAAGCGGTATCTGCTGGCGCACGGCGGAATCGTGACGCGGCGGGCCAACGTCACCTACGACGGGTTCGTCCATCTCCGGATGGACCGCGCATCGGCCACCGATGGCGATGACCGATACCGCACCACCATCGATCGACTCCTGCTCGACACCCTGCACGACGGGACCGTCCCCTATCTGGTGATCGGGGGGTCCATCGAAGAAATCGTCACCCGGGTGGCCGGCATGTATCAGCTACCACAGCTGATGCCGGTGCCCGACGCGGTCTCCGCAGCGTTGCAAGCCGCGTGAACAACAGCCGTCGCCGCATACCACCTGGACGCATACCACCTGGAGGGGAATTCCCATGGCATCCGCAGGCGCATTAACCAAGACACCACAACGATCGGACAGTGCGATCTGGACCCTGGTCGTTGTCGCCCTGGCCACGTTCATGCTGATGCTCGACCTCACCGTCGTCAACGTCGCACTACCCGACATCAGGGCGGCCTTCGATTCCACGTTCTCCGCGCTGCAGTGGATCCTCGACGCCTACGCGCTCGGCCTCGCCGCGGTGCTGCTCGCGGCGGGCTCGCTCGCCGACCGCATCGGCCGCAAGAAGGTCTTCGACGTCGGCCTGGTGATCTTCGTGCTGTCGTCGCTGGCCTGCGGACTCGCGCCGAACGACTTCGTGCTGATCGTCGCCCGCCTCGTGCAGGGTCTCGGCGGTGCGATCCTCTTCGCGGTCGGCCCGGCGCTGCTCGGGCACGAGTTCCGCGGTAAGGACCGCGGCATGGCCTTCGGCGTGTTCGGCGGTGTCGCGGGTCTGGCGATCGCGTTCGGCCCGCTGATCGGCGGCGGGCTCACCGAGACCTTGGGCTGGCGCTGGATCTTCCTGATCAACGTGCCGGTGACCATCGCCGCACTCGCCGTCGGTTACCTGAAGATGCGCGAATCCCGCAGCGACACCCCGCCGCCCGTGGACTGGACGGGCATGGTGACCTTCTCCGCGGGTCTGTTCTTCCTGGTCCTGGGCTTCATGCGCGGCGAGCAGGACGGTTGGACCAGCGGCCGGATCATCGGCTGCTTCGCGCTGGCGCTGGTGCTGCTCGCCGTCTTCACCTGGCTGCAGATCTCCCGGCCGTCCCACGCGATGTTCGACCTCACCCTGTTCCGCAACCGCACCTTCAACGGTCTGTCCGTGGTGACCGCGCTGTGCGCGCTCTCGGTGATGCCCGCGCTGTTCCTGCTCATCTCCTACGTGCAGAATCTGCTCGGCTACGGGGCCTTCTCCAGCGGCGTCCGCTTCCTGCCGCTGACCCTGCTGCTGTTCGTCGCCGCGGCGATCGCGGGCAGCATGGTCGCCAAGCTGCCGCCCGCGATCCTGGTCGGCGCCTCGCAGCTGCTCATCGCCGCGGGCTTGGTCGCGGTGCTGCTCGTCGAGCCCGGCTCCTCGTGGACCGCGCTGATTCCGGGCATGGTGCTGATCGGCCTCGGCATGGGCGTGTTCAACCCGCCGCGCGCCGCCTTCTCCATCGCGGTGACCACGCCGGACAAGGCGGGCATGGCCTCCGGAGTGAACGAGACCTTCCAGCAGGCGGGCCTGGCCATCGGCATCGCCGCGGTCGGCGCGTTCTTCCAGAACCGGGTGGGCAGCGCCTTCACCGAATCCGAGGCGGCGCGCACGGTCTTCGCCGACAAGGCCGCTGAGGCGGGCGACGCGGTGGCGGCAGGCGGTCCCTCCGTCGTCGCGGCCCAGGTACCCGAATCGGTCGCCGAATCGGTCCGCGCCGCAGCGGAATCGGCGTTCGTGAGCGGCCTGGAGAACGCCATGGTGCTGACCGCGGTGCTCGCGGCGATCTCCGGCGCGATCGCGTTCTTCACGCTGCGCAGCCGCGATCTGGACGAGGCCGCGCTGGCCACCCCCGGCGTGCCGACCGACGACGCCCAGCCAGCGCCGGTGGCCTGACCGTGCTGGCGACCAGGCCGCGCTTCGCGTTCACCGATGTGGACCACACCTTGCTGCGGATCAGCACGCTGCAACACTTCGCGCTGTACTTCTTCGAAGGCACGGGGCGTGCGGAGGTGCTGGCCATGCATCAGACGCGGATGCAACGCCTGGCCGCGACCGGAGCGGACCGGGAAACGCTGAACCGGAGCTATTACCTGCTCTGGACGGACATCTCGGTCCGCGAGGTCGAGGACGCCGCACGCGCCTGGCACGAGCGGGTGCGCGCCGACGGGCTCTACCGCGAGCCCGTGGTGCGCCGCTTGCGCGAGCTGCGCGCGCAGGGTGTGGAGACGGTGCTGGTGTCCGGCTCCTTCCGCGCCTGCCTGCGGCCCATCGAGCGGGAACTGGACTGCGCGGGCGTGCTGTGCACCGAGCTGGAAGAGCGCGGCGGCGTGTACACCGGTGCGGTGCGCAAGTCCCTCATCGGCGCGGCCAAACGCGCCGAGGTGGAGGCGTTCGCGGCCAGATATCCCGAGCACGATCTTGCGGGCGATTTCGGCTTCGGCGACCATCTCAGCGACGTCCCCGTGCTGGAAACTGTCGGCCATCCGGCGGTCGTCCCGGTCGACCCCGCGCTGGAGCGGGTCGCCGCCGCGCGGGGCTGGGAAGTGCTGCGGGACGACCATTGAGCGTGTCGACCACCGATCGATCGGAGGACCTGTGTACCTAGTCGGCGGACAGCGCCGCGACAGCCTGAAGTTGGCCATCTCCGGCACCTACGGCGTCGGCAAGAGCACGACGACCGAGACGCTCTCGATCGCCACCGGCATTCCGCGCACGCACGCGCTCACCTCCCGTGAGCTGCTGATCGATCTCGCTCCCGGCAAGACGGTGATGGAACTGAACTCCATCGAGCTGCTGCAGCTCGGGCTGCGCCGTTTCGAGGAACGGGTGCACAACGAATCCGGTGAAGGCTCTTTCATTTCCGACGGTTCCGTGGTGCACGAATGGGTGTACGGCACCGCACGGATGGCGGTAGGCATCAATCCCGGCGCCGGGTTGCTGCTGCGCACCGTGAAAGCGGCCGCGGGCATCGGGCGCAAGGCGCCGCTGCGGGAGTACACCGACATCATCGGCGACGTGGTCAAGGAAAGGGCCGGCAGGCTGTACGACGCCTATGTGCATCTGCCGGTAGAGTTTCCGATGAAGGCCGACGGTCACCGCCCGGTGTCCGAACCGTTCCGCAAGCTGTCCGACGACACGCTGCTGCAGGTGGTCAAGGACATCGGGCTGCCCTACGAAGTGGTGGGCGGGACCGTGCACGAACGAGTCTCCCGGATCATCGAGCTGTTCGACCTGGAGACCGTGATGCCGGTCGACGAGGCGATCGCCGAGGCCAAACGCCGGGTGGCGTCCGCGACCGAGGTGCTGGAGGACGACGACCGGTTCAAGGCCGCCCAGCGCAAGAAGTCGGTGTGGCGCAAGGTCTCCTACGCCATGCGGTACTGAACGCGAACGAAAGACCAAGGTGCGCAAGCACCCCCAGACCATCACGCGAAAGACGTGGGCCCCCGAGAGCTAGTCCCGGGGGCCCACGTTGCTTTTCGCCGGCCTACGCGGTCTGCCGCCTACGGGATGGTCAGCACCTGGCCGGGGTTGATCGCATCCGGGTTGGGGATGCCGCTGGCGTCGGCGATCTCCTGGTAGCGGTTGCCGTCGCCGTAGAAGCGCTCGGCGATGACCCACAGGGTGTCGCCCGGCTCCACGGTGTAGGTGCGCGGCTCCGGCGCGGGCGGCGGGGGCACCTCCTCGGCGACCGGGGCGGCCGCGGGCTGCTCCGGCTCCGGTGCGGGCAGCGGGTTGTCGGTGTCGGTGCCCGACGCCCACAGCGCGCTGCCGTCGGTGCCGTACAGCACCACATTGCGATCGGCCTGCACGACGAGCCGGTCCGCGTCCTTGTCGTTGGTCTCGGTCGACCAAGCGGCGCCCTCGCCCTTGTAGAGCACGAAGTTACCGTCGTGCTGTAGAATCGCTCGCTCCACACCCTGGTCGTGAGTCTGGGTGGCCCACACGACGTTTCCATCCGGTTCCGACAGCACGAGGTTGCCGTCCGATTGCAGAGTAAGGGTGTACGCACCGCCGGTCAGGGACTGGCCGAGTCCCAGTTCTTCGCCTACGTGCAGCGTGTCGCCCACGTTGTTCCTTTCGAAGATCACTGTGCAGAGCTTTCGACGTCGACGCGCACCGAAAGCCACTGGCGCGCA
This sequence comes from Nocardia sp. NPDC050793, assembly GCF_040654065.1. NCBI lineage: Bacteria > Bacillati > Actinomycetota > Actinomycetes > Mycobacteriales > Nocardiaceae > Nocardia > Nocardia sp. NPDC050793. The sequence continues at coordinate 175,947 of NZ_JBFAHG010000004.1, read as the reverse complement.
TCGCCGCCGAATCTACAGTCAGGCCGAGACCGGCACTCGGATTACGCGCAGGCTTCGCGGAACGTTCACTGTATGCGCACCTTCGCCTTCGCTCCGGCCGTGCACTGTGCCTCGCCGGGCTACGTCCGGCAAGGCGTCCTCCGGCCATGCACGGGCATTCGACGGACGACGTCCCCTAGGGTGGTCGGCATGAATCGCCGACGCATCTCCCTCGCCGCCGTCGCATTGCTGCTCGGTCTCGCCGTCGCAGGCTGCGGCGGCTCGAATGACGATGGCGCACAACAGAACACTTCCCCCGGCGCGACGACGTCCGCTCCGAGCACGCCGAGCGAGGTTGCTCAGCCGCAGGGCCAGCCGTTCACCCCCGACCCGACGATCGTTGGCGCGCACCCGATTCCGTTCATGTCGTGGGCCCGCGTCGCCGACGACAAGATCGCCGTCAACTTTCAGACGGGCGCGCCGGAGTGCTACGGCGTGGACGCGGTGACCACCGAGACCGACAAGACGGTCACGGTGGAATTGCGCGGCGGCACCCGCGCCGACGCGGTCGGGAGGATGTGCGTGATGATCGCGGTGTTCGGCACGATGGAGATCCCGCTGAAGGCGCCGCTCGGCGACCGGGCGGTGCTCAGCGCGGGCTGATGCGAACGGCGGGCGTCCCGGTCGAATCCGCGCGCAGCGCGAGTCGACCGGACGCGCGCGGCTCAGCGCATGGCGAAGGTGTACTTCATGGCCTGATCCAGGGTGCCGTGGGTGAACTCGAAACCGTTGCCCACCAACGCCTTCGGCACCATCCGGTGCCCGTGCAGCAGCTCGGCGCCGCCCTCGCCGCCGATCAGCTTCAGCACCGCACCGGGCAGCGTCAGCCGAGCCCGCCGGTTCAGCGCGGCGGCGAAAGCGGTGGTGAACTCGGCATTGGTGACGGTCTCCGGTGCGGAGAGGTTGACCGGGCCCGAGACCGAGAAGGTCAGCAGCCAGTCCACCGCGGCGAGCCAGTCGTGCAAGGTGATCCACGGCAGGTACTGGCGGCCGGTGCCGAACTTGCCGCCCAGCCCGAGGCGGAACAGCGGGCGCAGCCGCTCGACCATCATGGAGTCCGCGGAGAGCACGTTCGCGGTGCGCAGCGTCACGACTCGGACACCGGCGGCGGAGGCGACCCCGGTCGCGGCCTCCCAATCCCGGCACATGGTGCCGAGGAAGTCGGGTCCGTGCGGCGCGAACTCGTCGACGTCCCGATCCCCGCTGTCGCCGTACCAGCCCGCGGCCGAGGCGTTGAGCAACACGGGGACGCCGGCCTCGGCCACCGCACGCGAGAGGACCTCGGTCGGCACGATGCGGCTGACGCGGATCTCCTCCTTGTATGCGGGCGTCCAGCGCTTGCCCGCGACGGTGGCACCGCACAGGTTGATCACCGCGCCCGCGCCGGCGACGATGCCGCCGTCGAATTCGGAACTGTAAGGGTCCCAACTGATTTCGTCGGGTCGTAGAGCTTCCCGGCGCACCAGGCGGACCACTTCGTGGCCGTTGTCGTTCAGCTTGGAGACCAGATACTTGCCGAGGAACCCCGATGCCCCAGCGACCACGATACGCATGCGTACATTCTGCACCATGAAAATACTGTTTCGGGGATTCCATACCAGATAATGAGATCCAGACGTCCAGTATGTTTTACTGAAAAGCCTTGCGGCGCCAGCACATCGACGGCAAGAACTACCGCGGACACAAGAAACGCGGAGGACGCTACCGTTCGGGACCGCCCTCCGCGTTCGTACGACTCAGTGCGCGAAGTGGCGAGACCCGGTGAGGTACAACGTCACTCCGGCCGCACGGGCCAGATCGATGGTCTCCTGATCGCGGACCGAACCGCCCGGCTGCACGATGGCGCGGATGCCCGCCTGGATGAGCTGCTGCGGACCGTCCGGGAACGGGAAGAACGCGTCGGAGGCGGCCACCGAGCCCTTGGCCCGGTCCCCCGCCCGCTGCACCGCGAGCTGCACCGCGTCGACGCGGTTGACCTGCCCCATGCCGACGCCGACCGACGCGCCGTCGTGCGCGAGCAGGATGGCGTTGGACTTCACCGCGCGGCAAGCGCGCCAAGCGAATTCGAGGTCGGCCAGGGTCTGCGCGTCCACGGCCTCGCCCGCGGCGAGGGTCCAGTTGGCCGAGTCGTCGCCCTCGGCGTCGAGAATATCGCGCTGCTGCAACAGCACGCCGCCGCTGATCGGGCGCAGCTCGACGCCCGCCCGCTGCGGCGGCTCGGCGACCAGGATGCGCACGTTCTTCTTGCGCTGCAACACTTCCACCGCGCCATCGGCGTAGGACGGTGCCACGATGACCTCGGTGAAGATGTCGGCGACCTGCTCGGCCATCTCCACGGTGACCTCGCGGTTGGCCGCGATCACGCCGCCGAACGCGCTCACCGGGTCGCAGGCGTGCGCCTTGCGGTGCGCCTCGGCGATGTCGTCGCCGATAGCGATGCCGCAGGGGTTGGCGTGCTTGATGATCGCGACCGCGGGCGCCTCGTGGTCGTAGGCGGCGCGCCAGGCGGCGTCGGCATCGGTGTAGTTGTTGTACGACATCTCCTTGCCGTGCAACTGCTCCGCCTGCGCGAGACCGACCGAACCGTCGTTGTCGGTGTACAGCGCTGCGGCCTGGTGCGGGTTCTCGCCGTAGCGCAGCACCGCCGCGCGCTCCCAGGAGCCGCCGATCCAGCCGGGGAACGGCGAGCTCGCCTGCTCCTCGGCCACGCCGGGAGCCAGCACAGAGGTCATCCAGCTCGCCACCGCGACGTCGTAGCTCGCGGTGTGCTGGAAAGCCTTGGCGGCCAACGCGGTCCGCTCGGCGAGGGTGAAGCCACCGGACTCCACCGCGGCGAGCACGTCGCCGTAGTCGCCGCTGTCCACAACCACCGCGACCGACGGATGGTTCTTCGCGGCCGCGCGCACCATGGACGGACCGCCGATATCGATCTGCTCGACGCACTCGTCCTGGCTCGCTCCGCTGGCCACGGTCTGGGTGAACGGGTAGAGGTTCACCACGACCAGCTGGAACGCCTCGACGCCGAGTTCCGCCAGCTGGTCGATGTGCTCCTGCTTGCGCGAATCGGCGAGGATGCCCGCGTGCACCCGGGGGTGCAGGGTCTTGACCCGGCCGTCCAGCGTCTCCGGGAACCCGGTCAGCTCTTCGACCTTGGTCACCGGGATACCGGCGTCGGCGATCTTGCCCGCCGTCGAGCCGGTGGAGACCAGCTCGATGCCCGCCGCGTGCAGACCGGTCGCGAGCTCGATGAGGCCCGTCTTGTCGTAGACGCTCACCAGCGCCCTGCTGATCGCCTTGCGCTCGCCCGGAACCACGGTCGTTTCGCTACGCTCACTCACTGGCGCACCCGCTCATCTGGAATTACTGCCTTTCGTCCGTCGGAGACAATGCCTCGCGTCGCGACGGCGGCGACGACCTCCGCCAGCAACCGTCGCTCGACAACTTTGATCCGCTCGTGCAGGGTGTCCTCGTCGTCGTCGGGCAGCACCGGCACCGGCTCCTGCGCGAGGATCGGTCCGGTGTCGACGCCCGAGTCGACCAGGTGCACCGTCGAGCCGGTGACTCGCACCCCGTACGCGAGCGCGTCGCGCACGCCGTGCGCGCCCGGGAAGGACGGCAGCAGCGCGGGGTGGGTGTTGATGATCCGACCGCCGAAGCGGTTCATGAACGCGGGACCGAGGATCTTCATGAAACCGGCCGAGACCACCAGGTCCGGCTCGTAGGCGGCCACCGCGTCGGTCAGCGCGGCGTCCCACGCCATGCGATCGGGAAAGTCTTTCAGCGCTACCCGGAAATGCGGAACGCCCGCGGAATCCGCGTGCTCGGTGGCGGCGCAGACACGGTCGACGCCCACCGCGACGATCTTGGCCGGATAGTCGGCGGCGCCGGCCGCGTCGAGGAGCGAGCGCAGCAGCGATCCGGTGCCCGAGGCGAGCACGACTACGGTGGCGGGCGCCGCGGCGGGCACCCACTCGGCATGCGGAGACGTCAGCGCTCTACTCCTGCGTATCGACCGGACGGCGGCCGGATCGGGGCGCCGCCGGAGTAAAGCCTAGTCGGTGGCCTGCGCGCGACTTTCCACCGGTGGCGGGCGCGCCGAGGCGGACCGGATGCCAGTACCCACCTTCCGACGCCGTAATCTCCCGGCAGCGCCCGCTAGCGCCTGCCGCCGGCGCGGGAGTCGAAGTCCGGATCGGTCTCGACGACTTCCGCGTCGACGATGTCGGGGAGCGTCTGGCGCGGGGCGGTGGCGCGGGTCGGCGGTTCGTCGACGAGTTCGGCGTCGAGTGCGTCCGGGTCGTCGTCGTAGTACGAGTCGTACCCGTCGTCGTAGTCGTCGTCGTCGCGATAGTCGTCGTGGTAGTCGTCTTCGCGATAGTCGTCGTCCCCGTAGTCGCGGTAGTCGTCGGAGTCGTAGTCGTCGTCGTAGTCCGCGTCGGTGTCGTAGTCCTCGTCGTAATCGTCGTAATAGTCCGAACCCGGAAGCGTCGCGCCGACCGGAGCGACGAAGTACCGGGCGCAGACCAGGCCGACGTAGCCCGCGCCTGCCAGCCACCCGAAGCTCACCAGCGCGAAGATCGGCAGCTCGAGGCCGACCCGCCCGAAGGTGCCCAATTCACCGCCCGCGAGCGCGCCGAACAGGACGAGCAGCAGGGTCGCCAGACCGGCGGAGATCAGCGTCGCCCATGGCGCGGTGAGGCGATCGCCCGAGGTGCGTCCGGCATCGATGCCGCCGAGCACGCCGACCGCGGCGGGGATCACCAGCAGCGCCGCCCACCAGGCCGACGCGGGGCCGGTCGGCACCGCCGCCATCACCGGCACCGCCGGGACCGGCCCGCCGACCACGCCGAACAGACCGATCGAGGCCGCGCCGAAATTCGCGCCCGCACCCATCAGCACGCCCACCGCGCCGAGCACCACATTGGGCAGGTAAGCCAGCGAGAGCAGCGTCAAACCGAGGAATCCCCAGGCATTTCCCGCGCTGCGGTAGGTGTCGCCGATGTCGCCCCAGTGCGCGAGGAACGACACGACCGTGACCGCGGCGGCGCAGCCGAGCAGCCGCAGCAAGGTTCTGCCCGCACCGTAGATTCCGGCGATCACCCATTCCGGCGCACGGAACAGATCGAACATCCGGCGTCGCATCCCCAGCGCGATACCCGCGCCCGCCGCGCCGAAATGCAGGAAGACGACCCAGCCGAAAGCGGCGAGGGTGTCCGGTGGTTGCAGCGCGACAACGGCGGAGGCGTCCTCGGCCACCGCGAGGCAGACGGCGGTGAGCAACAGCGGTCCGCCAAGCGCAGCCCCGATGACCCAGCCGATCTCGGTGCGCGAACTGTTCGGCGCCACCGCCCGATAGCACTCCCGGCCTGCCGCGCCGAGCAGCAGCGCTGTCGGCAACAGCGGAAGCAGGCCGAGTGCGGTCTTTCCGATCACCAACGGAACCTGGTGCACCGCAAGCCAGCTCGCCGCGACAGCACCCGCGGCGCCGGCCATTCCGCTGTCCGCGGCGAACAACGTGATCAGCACGAGCACCACGATCGCGCTCAGCGCGAAGGTGGCGGGGCGGGCCGCGACCAGCAGCAGGACCCTGGCGCGTTCCGGGGTCAGCGAGAGGAACCCGGACTCGTCGGCCTCGGGCGAATGATCGCTACGCATCGGTGATTCCGAGGTATCGGAGGCCCCGCCGGTCCAGCGAATGAGTGAGTTGCGTTCCCTCATGACACTTGAGCGTGACACCTCTCCCGAGGTGAGCGGGGCAGGCGCGCCGCGAGCACCCATCCGGAGGGATAGGTGCTCGCGGAACCTGCGTCGACTACTTGTTGTTGTCGTCCGACGGACGGAAGGCCTGGGTGGCGTCGCTGGCCGGATCGGACGTCGTCTCGCCGCCGAACGGCTGGCCCTGCTGGCTCTGGCCGTAGCCGGGCGCGCCGTACTGCTGCTGCTGGCCGGGCTGAGCGGCGCCGCCGAAGTGCTGCGTGGCGCTCTCGTCCGGACGCGGCTGCTGCGGCGCGGGCGCGGCGCCGTACGGCGAACCCTGCTGCGGCGCACCGTAACCGGGCTGCTGGCCGTAGGACGGCTGACCGTAGGTCTGGCCAGGCTGCTGACCGTAGCTCGGCTGGCTCGGCTGACTCTGGCCGTACGGCTGCTGCTGCTGCTGCTGGTACTGCGGGCCGGTGCCGTAGCCCGGCTGCCCGTAGGTCTGGCCAGGCTGCTGACCGTAAACCGGCTGGCTCGGCTGACTCTGCTGACCGTACTGGCCGCCCTGGCCGCCCTGGCCGAACTGCTGCTGGCCGTAGCCGCCCGGTGCCTGACCGCCGAAGCCGCCCGGCGCCGGCGCGGGCTTCGGGGCAGGTGCCTTGATGATGCCCGCCTCGAACAGCACGGCGGCGATCGCGACACCGGTCTGCACCAGCGCGAGGAAGATCAGCACCCACGCACCGAACTCCGTGGCGAGCGGATCGGGCAGCGAGATGGTCTGGAACAACACGGTGAGGAAGCCCGCGGCCGACGCGGCGGCGGCCGCGCCCTTCCAATTCTGCTTGGGCAGCACCGAGAATCCCGCCAGCAGACCGCCGAGTAGCAGCAGTCCGAGCGCGGCGGTCGCGCCGAACGGTGTGAAGGCGTTGTAGCTGTCGCCGGTGATGGTGGTGCCTTGGCGCTCGACCTCCTCCACCGAGAACGGCAGGAATCCGAGCAGGAAGTTGATCACGCCGAGCGCAGCGACACCGACCACCAGGAAGAACGGCAGGCCCTTGGCATCGGAACCGGAAGCGCTCGCACCTGTGCTGGCACCACTGCCCGTCTGGCCGAGGCTGGGTGGTGCGGAGGGCGTCGCGGGTGTGTTGTACCCGGAGCCCCCGGTCGGGTATGACATGTCGTCGTCTCCTACGTCGAGTCGTTGTTCGGCTGGATCACTCTTGACGCTACTGCACCAGACCGTTCGGGTCACCCTCGAGCAGCAGGCCGGACGCCTTCGCGGGAAGACGACGAGGGCCGCCTTTCCTGCGGAAAGGCGGCCCTCGTAACGATTTCGGACCGAATCAGGCGCTGATGCTGGCCTTCTCCAGGATCTCGCGGGCGAGCGCGGCGGTCTCGGACGGCGTCTTGCCGACCTTCACGCCCGCGGCCTCCAGCGCGTCCTTCTTCGCCTGGGCGGTGCCCGCCGAACCGGAGACGATCGCGCCCGCGTGACCCATGGTCTTGCCCTCGGGGGCGGTGAAGCCCGCGACGTAGCCGACCACCGGCTTGGTGACGTTGGCCTTGATGTAGGCCGCGGCCCGCTCCTCGGCGTCGCCGCCGATCTCGCCGATCATGACGATGAGCTCGGTCTCCGGGTCCTTCTCGAACGCCTCGATGGCGTCGATGTGGGTGGTGCCGATGACCGGGTCGCCGCCGATGCCGATGGCGGTGGAGAAGCCGAAATCACGCAGCTCGTACATCATCTGGTAGGTCAGCGTGCCGGACTTCGAGACCAGGCCGACCGGACCCTTGCCGGTGATGTTGGCGGGGGTGATGCCGACCAGCGCCTCGCCGGGGGTGATGATGCCGGGGCAGTTCGGGCCGATGATCCGGGTCTTGTTGCCCTTCTCCACGTTGTAGGCCCACGCGTAGGCGGTGTCCTGCACCGGGATTCCCTCGGTGATGACCACGAGCAGCGGGATCTCCGCGTCGATGGCCTCGATGATGGCGTCCTTGGCGAACTTCGGCGGGACGAACGCGATGGAGACGTCCGCGCCGGTCTCCTTCATCGCCTCCGCGACGGTGCCGAACACCGGCAGCTCGACCGCGTTGCCGTCCTTGTCGGTGTGCGCGACGGTGGTGCCCGCCTTGCGCGCGTTCACACCGCCGACGACCTGGGTGCCCGCCTTGAGCATCAGTGCGGTGTGCTTGGTGCCCTCGCCGCCGGTGATGCCCTGGACGATGACCTTCGAGTCCTTGTTCAGGAAGATAGACATTTCCGGTTTCCTTTACTTGGCCGCTGCCAGTTCGGCGGCCTTGTCGGCGCCTTCGTCCATTGTCTGCGCAAGCGTGATCAGCGGGTGCGCGGCGTCGACGAGGATCTTGCGACCCTCCTCGACCTTGTTGCCGTCCAGACGAACGACCAGCGGCTTGTTCGCCTCGGAACCGAGGATCTCCAGCGCCTTCACGATGCCGTTCGCGACCGCGTCACAGGCGGTGATGCCGCCGAAGACGTTCACGAACACGCTCTTGACCTGCGCGTCGCCCAGGATGACGTCGAGCCCGGCCGCCATCACCTCGGCCGAGGCGCCGCCACCGATGTCGAGGAAGTTGGCGGGCTTGACACCGCCGTGGTTCTCGCCCGCGTAGGCGACGACATCGAGGGTCGACATGACCAGACCAGCGCCGTTGCCGATGATGCCGACCTCACCGTCGAGCTTGACGTAGTTGAGGTCGTTCTCCTTGGCCTTCAGCTCCAGCGGGTCGGTCGCGTCCTTGTCCGCGAACGCCTCGTGGCCGGGCTGACGGAACTCGGCGTTCTCGTCCAGCGTGACCTTGCCGTCGAGGGCGAGGATCTCGTTCTGCGGGGTGCGCACCAGCGGGTTGACCTCGACCAGGGTGGCGTCCTCGTTGACGAACACCTCCCACAGCTTCTGAATGGTCACCGCGGCGGCGTCCAGCACGTCGGCGGGCAGGTGGCCCTGCTCGGCGATCGAACGCGCGAAAGCGAGGTCGACGCCCTTGACGGCGTCGACGGGGACCTTGGCGAGGCGCTCGGGCTTGGTCGCGGCGACCTCTTCGATCTCCATGCCGCCTTCCACCGAGCACATGGCCAGGTAGGTGCGGTTGGAACGATCCAGAAGGAAGGAGATGTAGTACTCCTCCGCGATGTCCTTGGCCTCGGCGACAAGGATCTTCTTGGTGATGTGGCCCTTGATGTCCAGGCCGATGATGTTCTGCGCGTGCGTGAGCGCGTCCTCCGGAGTGGCGGCGTACTTGACGCCACCCGCCTTACCGCGGCCACCGGCCTTGACCTGGGCCTTGATCATCACCGGCTTGCCGATTTCCTCCGCGATGGCGCGGGCGTCCTCGGCCGTGTCCGTGACGCGGCCCTCGGACGAAGGCACTCCGTGCTTAACGAAGAGCTCCTTCGCCTGATATTCGAAGAGATCCATGTACTCACCGTCTCGTCTGCGTTGTGATGACAACGTCTTTGTTGGCGGCCCGACGTCGGAAGCGGGTCGGGTCGGACTCTAACCAGTCACATGGAGGGCCAATCGGCCACGTTCATCCTAAGTGGCGCAGGTCACGGGCGGGGGTGCCGGTCGGAAAAACCGCTGGCCAAGGCTACTGGCGAGTAGTTTGTTGTGGGTTTGCCAGGTAGAGCCACCGAACCCGAGATCCGACGATGATCTACTACAAATCGTCGTCGCTCGACCTCACTCGCGTGCCCCGAAAACAGTGAGTCAATCCGTGCTGTTACGGTGATCAATCTCACATGGTTGGACAGATTGCCCGCAACGCTTGCGGACCCCGCAATCGTTTCGTTACCGTAAATGCGGTCGATGTCACAACTATGTCACGACTCCGTTGTTCCAAGGATTCAGGAGGACGGCCAGCCTTGATGCAGCACAACGCTCCGCAGACGGTGAGTCGGCCTGCGGACGAGCCTTCGACGTCGACCTTCTGCCGGTCTCTCGGCACCGTCATCATCCCCCGCTTCACGATGTGGCACCGCCGATGAACCATCGCTCCACCCTCGTTCCCGATCATCGCGCTCGCTCGGGACATCGTTATCGCGACGACAACGAATCCTTCGCCCCCGGCGATCACGGCAGACGCTCCCTCCCGTCGTCCAACGACCACTACGCCGCCGCCGCGGGCGGTGCCGCGACCGGATACGCCGCGAGTGGCGCGTACAGCGACGAGCACACGTCCGCCTGGTCCGCGAATACCGAATGGACCGAACAGGATTCATGGTCCGACGGGGGCGCGTGGGCGGCGGACGACGCCTGGTCGCCGGACGCGGACGAGGCGTGGACGCCGGCCGCCGACGACGCGTGGACGTCCGACAGCGCGTGGACCCCGCAGCCCGACGCGGAATGGGCGCAGGAAACCGACGACTCCTGGGGAGCCGAGGCGAACAACGGCTGGTCCGCGGAGGCCGACGGCGCGTGGACCTCCGAAGCCGCCGAGGACGACTGGGGCTCCGAGAACCCCTGGTTCGCCGACGCCACCGAAGACAAGGCCGCGCCGAAAGTCGTGCCCGCGCGAGACCCGAACAGACGCGGCGGTGGCGCGCACCGGATGCCTGCGCCGCCCACCGCGCTCAAGGGCCGCGCCGCGGTCGTCGCCGTCGCCGCGGGCGCGGTCGTCGCCGCGGGACAGGCCGCGATGGCCTCGCCCGAGCAGCCTTCGCAGAGCGTCGACTACGAGGCCGCCGGTCAGATCCACGAGATCGCCGCCCAGTCGGTCAGCCTGGCCGACCCGAATTCCGCGCCCGGCTCGCCGCAGGTGCTGAACGTCTCCACCCCGGCGAACCTCGGTCAGTTCAACGACATCCTGGAGAAGGGCCGCAAGTACGCGGAGGATCTCGCCGCCGCGGAGGCCGCCAAACTGCGCCCGCTGTTCGCGCGCTTCGCCGCGGGCAACTTCACCTCCGGCTTCGGCGCCCGCTGGGGCGTCCAGCACCTGGGCATCGATGTCGCGGGCCCGATCGGCACTCCCATCTACTCGGTCGCCGACGGCACCGTCATCGAGGCCGGTCCGGCCGCCGGATTCGGCATGTGGGTGCGCGTGTTGCACGACGACGGCACGGTCACCATCTACGGCCACGTCGACACCGCGACGGTCTCGCAGGGCGAACGCGTGCTGGCGGGCGACCAGATCGCCACCATGGGCAACCGCGGTTTCTCCACCGGCCCGCACGTGCACTTCGAGGTCTGGCTCAACGGCGTCGACAAGGTCGACCCGCTGCCCTGGCTCGCCACCCGCGGCATCGGCCTCGGCCCGAGGCGCGACTGACCCGGCCCGCCCGATCGGCACGCGTGAGCAACGGCACGCTTCCCGAGGTGTTGTCCGCGTTCTAGCGTCTGGGTATGGCTCGTACAACGAGGTACACCCAATTCATCGCGCTGCCAGCGGAACTCGTGTGGCAGGTGGTTGGCGATCCCGCTCGGTGGCCCGAGTGGAATCCGGCTGTCGTCTCGGTCCGGCTGCACGGCCCCGTCGAAGTCGGCGCGACCGGCGACTATCAACCACGCGGACGTTTCGCGGGCGCGCTACACGACCGAACGGCGCCGCCGTTCGCGATCACCGTCCTGCGTCCGCAGCGCGAACTGACCATCGAACAGCCGGAACCGGCCGGGCGTATGCGGCTGACCTGGCGCCTCACTCCCACCGAAGGCGGAACGAACCTCACCCAGGAACTGACCTTCTCCGGACCGTCGGCCGCGGCGGCGCGCACCGTCGTCGCGCGCCTGCTGGAACAGGACCCGCGCGTCTGCTTCGCGCGGCTGGCCCGGCTGGCCGGTCTCGCTCCGGAACCCGGAGCGCTGACGGTCGTGATCGCGGGCGGCACCGGCGCGCTCGGCAGGCAGCTCGCCGCCGACCTCGTCTGCCGCGGACAGCGAGTCACCATTCTGACCCGCCGCCACGACGCCGCGCTGCCGTTCGATCAAGTCGAATGGGACGGCAAGTCGGTGGGCAAATGGGTTGCGGCCCTCCGTAATTCGGGGCAAACCGCGATCGTCAATCTGGCGGGCAAACTGGTGGATTGCCGCCCGACCGAACGCAACGTCATCGAATTGCGCAGCAGCCGAGTCGATCCCACCAGCGCCCTGGTCGCGGCCGCGGCCGCCCTGCCCGCGCCCGTCGACTACTGGGTGCAGGCCAGCACCACGGCGATCTGGTCCGACGCGGGCGAGATCCGTTGCACCGAAACAACTCCGCTGCCCGTCGGCCTGCCGCAGATGACCGGCGTGGCCGAACCATGGGAGCGCGCCTTCGACGGTGCGAACACTGAACGCCACACCATCCTGCGCACGTCCATCGTGCTCGACCCGCACGCACCCGCGCTACGGCGGCTCTGCCAGTTGACCAAGGCCGGGCTCGGTGGTCGGGTGGGACCGGGCAATCAGTGGTTCAGTTGGATCCACATCGAGGACTGGCTGGCCATCGTCCGCGCGGCACTCGGGTTGGTTCCCTCGGTCACCCTGCCTGACGGAATTCTGGTGGCGGCCACCGATTTTCCAGTTCGCAATCGGGAGCTCATGGCCGCGCTTCGGCGGCACCTCCATCGGCCTGCCGCGCCGCCGACGCCGGGGCCGTTGCTGAAGCTCGGTGCGGTTTTGTTGCGGACCGATCCGGCGTTGGGGTTGACGGGGCGGCATGCGACGTCGGCGGTGCTCGGTGCGGCGGGATTCCGGTTCCGCTATCCCCGGTTGGACGATGCGCTGGGGTCTTTGTTGCCGCGTGCTGAAAATCGGCGGTAGTCAAATGGTGGTTAGTTGATCTTGGCCAACCACCATTTGACTACCGTCGAATCCATATCTCTATCGACGGTAGTCAAATGGCGGTAGCCCTCTGGACACTGCCCAACGCAACAGACCAACCCCGACAAGGCCCCTCGAAACGCAGCCACAGCCGGTCGACCACGCAGGGAGCCGAGCCCGCGTCAATCGACGGCGGGAGGCAAGCCGGGTACCGCACACGACGTGCCCAGCACCGTTCGAGGAGAACCTGAGTAGGCCAAGCTATTCGGACCCGCAGACCCTGGGCTTGCGTTCGCACCGCAACCCACACCAACCCGGCCGTACCCCACCACCGCACCCGCCGGTCACGTTCCAACGCAAACCCACACCGGCCAAACCACTTCGGCCCGTATAACCACGGGGACCTCACCTAACAGCCGATACCGGCCCTAGCCCCCTAGGCCGCGGCCACGATCGCCAACCCCACCAACGCCACCACCTTTGCAACCTCCAACCCGATGTACCAGTAGTGCGCATGCGACCGCGGCAACTCCTCCCCTGCGAGCACCCGATCGGATCGGCGGGTCAACGGCGGCCGGACGACGAGGATCTGGGCCGCCAGGATCGCCACGGCGATGCCCAGCCACACCCATGTCGCCGTGTTCGGCCCGAGCAGCACGCAGGAGAGCACCAGCGCCACCGCCAGTACGGCTTCCGCGATGTTCAACGCACGGAATACGATTCGCCCGATTCCAAGTCCCAGCGCAAGCGTCACGCCTGGCGCGCGGAACTTCAGCGGCGCTTCGAGGAACGAGATGGCCAGCACCATGCCCAGCCACAGCATGGGCAGGAACCACACCAGATGTTGCGCGACGGTCTCCACGTGCCGGACGCTACCGGGTTGCCGTGGCGTCCGGCAGGGCCGAACGGCACCTCCCGCCCTTCCCTGCGGCCATCCAAGGGAGCGGGCCCACACACCGCTTCCAGCAGCGTCACCGAGCCGAACCCCCGCACTTCGCTGCCGCCACAAGGGCAAGTCCCGACAGCGTCACCGAGGCGCACCCCCGCACTTCGCTACCCCCGCAAGAGCGAGTCCCGACAGCGTCACCGAGGCGCACCCCCGCACTTCGCTGCCGCCACAAGGGCAAGTCCCAACGGCATCACCAAGGCGCACCCCCGCACTTCGCTACCCCTGCAAGAGCGAGCCCCAACGGCGTCACCAAGGCACACCCCCGCCCTTCGACACCGCCCGCAAGAGCGAGTCCCGACAGCGTCACCACGGCGCACCCCACCCTTCGCTGCCGCCACAAGGGCAAGCCCCAACGGCGTCACCGAGGCACACCCCCGGCCCTTCGCTACCGCCCGCAAGGGCGAGTCCCGACAGCGGCACCGAGGCGCACCCCCACCCTTCGCTACCGCCCACAAGGGCAAGCTCCGACAGCGTCACCAAGGTGTTCCTGAGCCTCGCTGCGGCCGCGCGGGCTTCACATGGATCGCGGGTCGGCTACCCGAGTGTCAGAGCTTCACCAATGTCCGGCTGTACTGCGGGATGAGGCGGATCTTGCCCGCGGTGCCGAAGTCGATCGTCACCGTCGCCAGCGGGCCGAAGCCTTCGGCGGCGATCACGCGGCCGAGGCCGTATTTGTCGTCGCTGACTCGGTCGCCCACCGCGAGCACCAGATTGGTGTTGTTTCGGGCGGGGCCGCCTGGAGCGGGGCGGCGCGGACCTCGATCGGGACGCACGCCGGGACGCTCGGACCAGCCGTCGCCGCGCGTCCAGTCCCGTTCCAGCCCCTCGTCGTCGCCGCGCCGGCGGAAGCCCCTTGACGCCGCGGAATTCGCGGGTTCCAGACGCCGCCAGTCCATCAGGTGGCCCGGAATCTCCTGCAGGAAGCGCGACTCCGGGTTGGACACCGGCTGCCCCCAGCCGGAACGGACCACCGCGCGGGTCAGGTAGAGCCTGCGCCTGGCCCTGGTGATGCCGACGTACGCGAGGCGGCGTTCCTCGGCCAGCTCGGTGGGATCGCCGAGCGCGCGCATGTGCGGGAACTGGCCGTCCTCCCAACCGGTCACGAAGACCACCGGGAACTCCAGGCCCTTGGCGGTGTGCAGCGTCATCATGGTGACCACGCCGGAGCCCTCGTCCGGAATCTGATCGGTGTCGGCCACCAGCGACACGCGCTCCAGGAACGCCGCGAGCGAGCCCGGATCCGGTTCGCCTTCGCCGAGTTCGGGCACGAGGCCCTCCTCGCGAGCCGCGACGGCGTTGTTGTACGCCTCGGAGCTGAACTCGCGCGCCACGCTGACCAGTTCGTTCAGGTTGTCCAGCCGGGCACCGTCCTGCGGGTCGTCGGACGCCTCCAGCTCGGCGCGGTATCCGGTGCGATCGAGCACGGCCTCCACCACGTTGCCCACGTCGGGGAAGTCGGCGTCGGCCTGCACGCCCGCCGCCCTGATCTCCTCGAGCAGCTCGAGGAATCCGGAGATCGCCCGCTGCGCACGGGTGTTCAGCAGCGCGACCTTACCGTCGGCGGCATCGCGCAGCGCCGCGGCGAAACCGATCTCGCGCTGTTCGGCGTGCACCGCGACGCACGCCTCGGCCCGGTCGCCGATGCCGCGGCGCGGGGTGTTGAGAATGCGGCGCAGGCTCACCGCGTCGTCGGGGTTCTCCAGCACGCGCAGGTAGGCGACGATGTCGCGAACCTCTTTGCGCTCGTAGAACCGGACGCCGCCGACCACCTTGTACGGCAGACCCATCCGGATGAAGATCTCTTCCAGCGCACGGGAGTTGTTGTTGGTGCGATAGAACACCGCGACATCGCCGTAGTTGGCCTCGCCCTGATCGACGAGCCGGTCGATCTCGCGGGCCACGAACGAGGCCTCGTCGTGCTCGTTGTCGGCCACGTAACCGACGATCAGATCGCCCTCGCCGGAATCGGTCCACAGTCGCTTCTCGCGCCTGCCCTCGTTGCGCGCGATGACCGCGTTCGCCGCCGACAGGATGTGCTGGGTGGAGCGGTAGTTCTGCTCGAGCAGAATGGTCTCCGCGTCGGGGAAATCGCGCTCGAATTCCTCGATGTTGCGAATGGTCGCGCCGCGGAAGGCGTAAATGGACTGGTCGGCGTCGCCGACGACGCACAATTCGCTCGGCGGCGCACCCGCGTCGTCCTCGTCGCCCTGCTCCGCCTCGGCGGTGTGATGGCCGACCAGTTCCCGCACCAGCACGTACTGCGCGTGGTTGGTGTCCTGGTACTCGTCGACCAGGACGTGCCGGAAGCGGCGGCGGTAGTACTCCGCGACCTGCGGATGGTTCTGCAGCAGCGCGACCGTCTCGCCGATCAGGTCGTCGAAGTCGAGCGCGTTGGCCGCGCGCAGCCGCCGCTGATATTCGGTATAGACGCGGGCCACCAAGCCGGGCAGTTCGGTGTCGTCCGATTCGGCGTCCGCGGTGGCCTGCTCCGGCCCGATCAACTCGTTCTTCAGATTCGAGATCGCGGTCGACAGGAGTCGTGCGGAGTATTTCTTCGTATCGATGTCGAAATCGCGGCTGATCATCGTCAGCAATCGCCGCGAATCATCGGCGTCGTAGATCGAGAAATTGGAATTCAAGCCGGGCAGCAGGGCCGCCTGCATACGCAGGATTCGCACACAGCTGGAGTGGAAAGTGGAAACCCACATGGTGTTCGCGCGCGGCCCGACCAGCCCGATCACCCGCTCCCGCATCTCGGCGGCAGCCTTGTTGGTGAACGTGATGGCCAGGATCTGGCCCGGCGTGACGCCGCGCGCGGCGAGCAGATAGGCGATGCGACGGGTCAGCACGGCGGTCTTGCCCGAGCCCGCGCCCGCGACGATGAGCAGGGGCGAACCGCTGTGCACGACCGCCGCCCGCTGCTGCGGATTGAGCCCGTCGAGGAGTCGCTCGGCCTCCTCGGCGCGCTGGCGATCCCGTTCGGCGCGACGCTCGGCCTGCTCGTCGGCGCGACGCTGCGCCTGTTCGGCCAAGGACCCCGCCTGTTCGGCCGACGACCGAGGCGCGTCGGACTGCCCCGCGGCCGCGGCCGGGTCGGCCGCCTGCCGCGGAGCTGGGTTCACGTCCTGATGCCGATTCCGACCGGCCTGCGTCTGGGGAGCCACCGTGATGTCCATTGCCCATCCACGCTACCGGCGGCCACCGACACAAGCGAAGCCCCCGGGTGGACTCCCGACCGTGCGACGACCACCGGCTAACCTTCAGTGAACACCTCGCGGCGTGGGACCCTGCAAAACTGCGCGACTCGTTCTCAGCAGATTCACAAAATCAGACGTTTTGCATTGGTTCGGCCGCGTGGCAGACTGGCCCCATGGTCAGCGTTACCGCGATGCACCCGATTCGGTTACCAGCCGGAAATCGGTATCGCGGGGTCTTGTAGCCGACCACACGCTTCTGGGGGACTATAGAAGCCCACCAGGTCTGTTTCACGGTGAAAGAACCGGACCGGTAACGCGCCGCGCGCACCCGCCGATCCACGTTCTGACACGAGGAGATGAATGATGAGCACCCCTGCCACGACCACCGGGTCCGACGCGGCGCTGCCGCAGACCGAGGCGGAGATCGACAAGCTGCGCAAGGAGATCGACCAGCTCGATGCCGAGATCCTCGCCGCCATCAAGCGCCGCAGCGAGATCTCCCGGTTGATCGGACGGACTCGGATGGCCTCCGGTGGCCCCCGACTGGTGCACAGTCGTGAGATGAAGGTGCTGGAGCGCTTCAGCGAGCTCGGCCAGGAGGGCCACACCCTCGCCATGCTGCTGCTGCGTCTCGGTCGCGGCCGCCTCGGTCACTGACCCCTAGTTCTCCTGCCGCGTCGAGCGGCGCGCGAGCCTTGCGGTGATCGCAAGACCACCGCCTCCACAGGCCGCCCCGGGTGTCCGAACCTCGGGGCGGTCCTCGCGTTTTCGGGTCACATCGGCGCGCCCGGTCAGGTCAGCGCGATGTACTTCGTCGACAGGTACTCCTCGATGCCCTCGATCCCGCCCTCGCGGCCGAACCCGGAGGCTTTCACGCCGCCGAACGGCGCGGCCGGATCGGAGATGACGCCGCGGTTGACGCCCACCATGCCCGACTCCAGTCCCTCGGCCACCCGCAGCGCGCGGTCCAGCGTCCGGGTGTACACGTAGGCGACCAGGCCGAACTCGGTGTCGTTGGCGGCGGCGAGACCTTCCTCCTCGGTCTCGAAACCGACGATCGGCGCGACCGGGCCGAACACCTCCTCGCGCAGGATCCTGGCCTGCGGCGGCACATCGCTGAGAATGGTGGCCGGGTAGAACCAGCCGGGACCGCCGGGAGCCTTGCCGCCGAGGCGAACCCGCGCGCCCGCCGCGACCGCGTCGTCGACGAGTTCGCTGACGGTGGTGAGCTGGTCCTCGTTGATCAGCGGGCCGAGGGTCGTCTCGGGATCGGTGCCGGGGCCCATGGTGACCGAGTTCGTCATTGCCTCGGCGAATTTGGCGGTGAACTCCTCGAGCACCCCGTTCTGCACGTGGAACCGGTTGGCCGCGGTGCACGCCTCGCCGCCGTTGCGCAGCTTGGCCAGCATCGCGCCCTGCACCGCCGCGTCGACATCGGCGTCGTCGAAGACCACGAACGGCGCATTGCCGCCGAGTTCCATCGAGGTGCGCAGCAGGCCGTGCGCGGACTGCTGCACGAGTTTCTTGCCGACCTCGGTGGACCCGGTGAAGGTGAGCTTGCGCAGTCGGGGGTCTTCCAACAGCGGCCCGGTCACGGCGCTGGAACGGCTGGTCGTGATGACCGAGAGCACTCCGTCGGGCAGTCCGGCGTCGTGGCAGAGTTCGGCGAGCAGCAGCATCGTCAGCGGCGTCTCCGAAGCGGGCTTGACGATCATGGTGCAGCCAGCGGCCAGCGCGGGACCGATCTTGCGGGTGCCCATGGCCAGCGGGAAGTTCCACGGCGTGATGGCAAGGCACGGACCCACCGGCTGCTTGTGCACCATGATCCGGCCGGTGCCGGAGGGCGCGTGCAGGTAGCGCCCGTGCACGCGCACCGCCTCCTCGCTGAACCAGCGGAAGAACTCGGCGCCGTAGCGCACCTCGTTGCGGCTCTCCGGCAGGGCCTTGCCCATCTCCAGGGTCATCAGCAGCGCGAATTCCTCGGCTCGCGCGGTGATCTGCTCGAACACCGCGCGCAGGATCTCGCCCCGCTCTCTCGCCGACGTCGCGGCCCATTCGGCCTGCACGGCAGCCGCGGCGTCGAGCGCACGCACCGCGTCCTGCGGGCTCGCGTCGGCGATCTCGATCAGCACCTCCCCGTTGGCGGGATTGTGCACCGGAAAGGTGGCGCCGCCCTCGGCATCGAAGGGCCCGCCGATCCACAGCTGCGTCGGTACGGATTGGAGTAATTCGCGTTCGGACACCATGTCGCCAGCCTAGGCCGCGGCCCGGTCGATGACGCCGGACTCGAACCGGGAAATTCGCGGCGCCACGATCACGCGCGATTCGCGCGGCGCCCGACGCGCCGTCCCCCACGGCAGCCACCCACGGCGCCGACGCGACCGGAGATTGCCCGCCTCAGCCGTGCGCCTGCGCGGCACGGTGAGTACGCTCGGCGGACGTGAGCAGCGACATCACCGCGTCGGCGGCATGGCGGAAACTGCACGATCACTACGGCGCCGTGTCCGAGCGACACCTACGAGAGATCTTCGCGGACGACCCCGAGCGCGGCCGTGAGCTGACCGTCCAGGTGGGCGACCTGCACATCGACTACAGCAAGCACCGGGTCACCCGGGAAACCGTGCAGCTACTCGTCGAATTGGCGCACGAGGCGGGGGTGGCCGAGCGGCGCGACGCCATGTTCGCCGGTGCGCACATCAACACCTCCGAGGACCGCGCGGTCGGCCATGTGGCCCTGCGCCTGCCCGCGGGCGAGTCGATGATCATCGACGGCGCCGACGCGGGCGCCGAGGTGCACGACGTGCTGCGTCGAATGGGTGAATTCACCGACGCGCTGCGCTCCGGCCGGTGGCGCGGCGCCACCGGCGAGCGGATCGCCACCGTGGTGAACATCGGCATCGGCGGCTCGGATCTGGGCCCGGTGATGGTGCATCAGGCCCTGCGCCACTACGCCGACGCAGGCATCGGCGCCCGCTTCGTCTCGAACGTCGACCCCGCCGATCTGGTCGCCGAGCTCACCGGCCTGGACCCGGCGACCACGCTGTTCATCGTTGCGTCCAAGACCTTCTCGACGCTCGAGACCCTGACCAACGCCACCGCCGCGCGCCGCTGGCTGGTGGCCGCGCACGGCGAGGACGCGGTCGCCAAGCATTTCGTCGCGGTCTCCACCAATGCCGAGCGGGTCGCCGAATTCGGCATCGACACCGCGAACATGTTCGGCTTCTGGGACTGGGTCGGCGGCCGCTATTCGGTCGACTCGGCCATCGGACTTTCGGTGATGGCCACCATCGGCAAGGAGCGCTTCGCGGAATTCCTGGCCGGAATGCACGCCGTTGATGTGCATTTCGCGTCCGCACCGCTGGAGGCGAACGCGCCGGTGCTGCTCGGTCTGCTCGGCGTGTGGTACTCGAATTTCTTCGGCGCGGAATCGCGTGCGGTGCTGCCGTATTCGAACGACCTGGCGCGCTTCCCCGCCTACCTGCAGCAGCTCACGATGGAGTCGAACGGGAAGTCGGTGCACGCCGACGGCACTCCCGTCACCACCTCCACCGGCGAGATCTTCTGGGGCGAGCCGGGCACCAACGGTCAGCACGCTTTCTATCAGCTGCTGCACCAGGGCACCCGCCTGATTCCCGCCGACTTCATCGGATTCGCCCGCCCCACCTGTGATCTGGCGACCCGCGACGGCACCGGCAGCATGCACGACGTCCTGATGAGCAATCTGTTCGCCCAGACCAAGGTGCTCGCTTTCGGCAAGACCGCCGCGGAGATCGCCGCGGAGGGCGCCGATCCGAAGGTGGTGCCGCACAAGGTGATGCCGGGCAACCGCCCGAGCACGACCATCCTCGCACCCCAGTTGACCCCCTCGGTGGTCGGCCAGCTCATCGCGCTCTACGAACACCAGGTCTTCGTGGAGGGCAGCATCTGGGGCATCGACAGCTTCGACCAGTGGGGCGTCGAGCTCGGCAAACAACAGGCGTTGGCCCTCGCTCCCCTGCTCACCGCCGCCGAGGAGCCCGCGCCGCAGGACGATTCGTCCACCGACGCGCTCGTCCGCTGGTATCGCGCCAACCGCTGACCGGCGTCAGTGGTCTCCGGCCGGATCGTCCGGCCGGGTATTCCCGGTGCGCTTCTCCGGTGGCGTGTCGGCGGCCGCGGCCCTACGCGCGGCTGCTTCGAGCCGATGGGTGACCCCCGAGCTGACGATGGCCAGCAGGCTGCCGATCACGACGAGGTCGAAGATGATCTGCACCATGGTCGCGATGCGCGCGGCCTGACCGACCGCGTGGATGTCGCCGTATCCGACCGTGCCCAGCGTGACGATGGTGTAGTAGAGCGCGTCGGTACGGGTCACCAGACCTTCGAACTGGTCGGGGTATTGCACCGCGAGCCGGTAGTAGTAGAGCGCGAAGAACATCGCGACCACGCACAAGAGCAGCAGGATGCCGTCGACTCGGCCGCCGGTTGCCTGCGGCTCGCGCAGGTAGCGATTGATCCGCCGCGCCGCCAGCCAGATGAGCCCGCCGACACCCGCGAGGAAAGCGGTCAGCCCGAGCAGCCTTCCCGACCAGTTGTCGGTCAGGTTCCACTCCAGCGGGACTCCGTAGAAGAACAGGAGCGCGCACAGCAGCGCGGCGACGTTCCGCAGCATGTGCGCACTTCCTGATTTCCGCCGCGACTCCTTCATGGATCAATGATCGGCGCGCCGCGGCGCTCGTGGCCGCACCCACGCCGGGCGATTCGCTGGTCCAGCCCGCGACCAACGCCCGACGTTCCCCGAGCCGGTGTCGGTGGCCTGGCACGAACGGCCTGCGCGAGCGCGGACCAGGACCACCGATTTCGGGCCCGGCGATCACGCGAGGAAATAGCGCCCGTCTCGCTCGCGCAGCACGAGATCGGCGCGTTCTCGCGTCGCGCTGACGCGATCGGCGTTGCGCAGGTCGCTCTCGGACACCTTGGTCCTGGCCGCTTCGGCCGACTTCCCGCCGCGCCGATGCCGTTTCAGGAGCCGCTCTTCGAGCACGTCGCGGTCGGCGTCGAGATACCAGCATTCGTCTAGTTCCTGGCGGACGGCCGACCAGCCGTAGCCGTCGACATCGTCCAGCAACAAGTAGTTGCCCTCGGTGATGGCGAGCGGCTGATCGAGGAAGACCACGCCCGCCGGAGTCGGCTCGTCCAATTCCCGATCGAACGTCGGCCACGGCACCGGCGTGCCGCGCGGGGTGGTGCGCAGGCGGCGCAGGTTCTCGACGAAGCCCGCGACGTCGAAGGTGTCCGGCTCGCCCTTGCGTGCCTGGCTGCGCGCCGCGCGAAGCCGCTCGTTGGACAGGTGGTAACCGTCCATCGGCGCGATCTCGGCCGCCGCGGCCGGGAACGCGTCGCGAAGCAGCACCGAGAGCGTGGATTTCCCCGCGCCGGGCGGTCCGGCGATGCCGAGCAGATACCGCCGCTCCAGACGCGCGGCGGCTCGATCCAGCACCCTGCGCACCAGCCGGTGCAGCGGAATCTCGACCTCGCTCACCGCGCAGACACTACCGAGCGCCGGTCATTCGACGAAGGCGCGTTCGATGATGGCGCCTGTGTCGACGCCGGTCGGCAGGGTCCCGAAGGCGATGCCCCAGTCGTCGCCGAGCCGGGTGGCGCAGAAAGCGTCGGCCACCGCGGGGTGACCATGCCGAACCAGCTGCGCGCCCTGGAGGACCAGCGCCATCAGTTCCACGACGCGGCGGGCGCGGTATTCGATGTCGCTGAGATCGGCCAGTTCCTTGCCGACCTTGGCGATGGCGTCGTCCAGGCGCGGGTTCGCGCCCTTGGCCTGCGTCAGCTCGTTGAAGAAGGCCTCGACGGTCTCCGGCTGACGGCCCATGGCGCGCAGCGCGTCCAGCGCGGCCACGTTGCCCGAACCCTCCCAGATCGACATCAGCGGCGCCTCGCGATAGAGCCGCGGCATTCCGGACTCCTCGGCGTATCCGTTGCCGCCCAGGCACTCCAGCGCCTCGGCGGCATGCGACGGAGCCCGCTTGCACACCCAGTACTTGGTGACCGCGAGCGCGATGCGGCGCAGTGCCGCCTCGGCGGGATCGCCGCTCGCCCGGTCCGTCGCGCCCGCCAGGCGCATCATGACGGTGGTCGCCGCGTCGGATTCGATCACCAGGTCGGCGAGCACGTTGCGCATGGCGGGCTGGTCGATCAGCTCGGCGCCGAAGGCCGCTCGATGCCTGGCGTGGTGCACGGCGTAGACGGTGCTCGCTCGCATGTTGGTGGCGGAGCCGATCACGCAGTCGAGCCGGGTCATGTTCACCATCTCGATGATGGTCTTGACGCCCGCGCCTTCCGCGCCGACCAGCCAGCCGGTGGCGTTCTCGTACTCGATCTCCGAGGAGGCGTTGGACTTGTTGCCCAGCTTGTCTTTGAGCCGTTGGATCCGGATGGGGTTGCGGGCGCCGTCCGGCAGCACACGGGGCAGCAGGAAGCAGGACAGGCCACCCGGCGCCTGGGCCAGTGTCAGGAACATGTCCGACATCGGCGCGGAGGTGAACCACTTGTGCCCGACGATGCGGTAGCTGCCGTCCGGCTGCGGGGTCGCGGTGGTGGTGTTGGCCCGCACGTCGGAGCCGCCCTGCTTCTCCGTCATCGACATGCCCGCGATCAGACCGGCCTTGGTGGACGGTTCGCGGAGGCCGAAATCGTATGTGCGCGAGGCGAGTAGCGGCTCGTATCGGGCGGCCAGCTCGGGGTTGTTGCGCAGCGCGGGCACGATCGCGTAGGTCATGGAGATGGGACACATGTGCCCGGCCTCGGCCACACCCCAGGTGTAGAACTTGGCGGCGCGTGCGGTGTGCGCGCCGGGCCTGTCGTCGGTCCACGGCGAGCCGTGCAGACCGTGCTCGACCGCCACCCGCATCAGGTCGTGCCAGTGCGGGTGGAACTCGACCTCGTCGACGCGGTTGCCGTAGCGGTCGTGGGTGCGAAGCACCGGCGGGTACTCGTTGGCCAGCCTGCCCCACTCCTGCGCGGCGAAACCGCCCGCGAGCCTGCCGAGTTCGCGGACCTCGTCCTCGGCCCAGCCCGCGCCCTCGCGGTGCAAGCCCTCCAGCAGCGCCGGATTGCGCCCGGCGTCGAAGGGCACGATGTTCGGGACCTGGTTGAAGACCTCATGAGTCTGCATCGGACACTCCTGTTTTCTCGGCGCTCGCCCCCTGCCGCACGCCCAGTGCGCGGATCGCGAAGGTAACGAGTTGGGGGACAACGGATTCGGCGTGCGGCGCGGCGGCGAGCGGGCCGACAAGCACTTCGCCGATGGCGCCGACCAGTGCGGCGGCGCTGGTTCGCGGGTCCTGTGCGGGCAGTTCGCCGTGTGCGACGCCGTCGGCCACCGCGGATTCGAATGCCTCGGCGAAGGCGCGGCGGAAGTGCAGGCGCTCGGCGTCGACCACGGTGTCCACCGGCTCGACGAGCAGCACGTAGGCGAGCTTGGGGTTCTTCATGGCGCGCCCGGCGAAGGTCTCCACGGCCGCGGTCACCCGCTCCACCGCGCTGCCCTTCGCGGCGGCCGCGGTGACGGCGGCGACCTCCCTGGCGACGACGGTGCGGAAGACCGCGGTCACCAGGTTCGCCTTGCCGTCGAAGTGCTTGTACACGGTTCCGGTGGCCACTCCCGCGCGGTTCGCCACCGCGGCCATCGACAGGCCCGCGAACCCGGCCTCGGAGAGGACCTTGGTCGCGGCCTGCACGATGAGCTGCTCCTGAGCGTCCAGGCGGGCCTGGACGGCAGGGGTCCTGCGGTACGCCACGAAAGAAGTGAATCACGAATTCACTTCTTCACACAAGGGCCGGACCGTCGTATGGTCGAGAACGTGAGCCAGCTAGGAGCGCCCCGCCCGCCGCGGCGAGGGACGGCGAGACGAAGGGGGCGTCAGTGAGCGTTCGAGTCGAGAAGAACGGGCCCGTGACGACGGTGATCCTGAACCGTCCCGAGGCACGCAACGCGGTGGACGGGCCGACCGCACTGGCGCTCGCCGACGCCTTCCGCGAGTTCGACGCCGACCCCACGGCGGCGGTCGCGGTGTTCTGGGGCGAGGGCGGGACCTTCTGCGCGGGCGCCGACCTGAAGGCGCTCGGGACGGAGCGGTCCAACCGCGCAGGCGAGGACGGCGACGGCCCGATGGGGCCGACCAGGATGATGCTGTCCAAGCCGGTGATCGCCGCGATCTCGGGCTACGCGGTGGCGGGCGGACTCGAGCTGGCGCTGTGGTGCGATCTGCGAGTCGCCGAGCAGGACAGCACCTTCGGCGTCTTCTGCCGGCGCTGGGGCGTGCCGCTCATCGACGGCGGCACGATACGGCTGCCTCGGATCATCGGCACGGGCCGCGCCATGGATCTAGTGCTGACCGGCCGGGCCGTCAGCGCGCCCGAGGCGCTGCAGATCGGGTTGGTGAACCGGGTCGTACCCACCGGCGAGGCGCGCGCCGCCGCCGAGGAACTCGCGACCGAACTCGCCAGGCTGCCGCAGACCTGTCTGCGCTCGGACCGGATGTCGATGCTCGAGCAAGAGGGCATGGACGAGGCCGCGGCCCTGCGCAACGAGTTCCGGCACGGACTCACCGCCCTCGCCGACACCGACGGCGCGATTGCGGGCGCCCAGCGGTTCACCGCGGGCGCGGGGCGGCACGGAGCGTCCGGCTGAGGATGGACCGCCTCGGCGTCGTCGACGAGATCTTCCTGCGCACCCACCGCGGGCTCGGCACACCCATCGCTCTCCAGGGACTGTGGCGCACCGCCGACCGTGTCGAACCCGCGCTGCTGCAACGCATCCACGCCGCGTTGCGCGTAGGTCCCTTGGGCCGCAGGGTGATTCGTCCCCGCGTTCCCGGCGCTCGTCGCGCATGGCAGCCGAACACCCGGGCACACCCGCTCGAATTCACGGAAAGCACACTTCCTCTCGAAGAGCTACTGCCGTGGGCGGACACCCTGGGCACGGACCTGGACCCGGAATTCGGTCCGGGGTGGCGGCTCGCTGGCCGGTGGCTCGCCGACGGCGGATCGGTTGTGGCGCTGACTTGTTCGCATGCGCTGGCCGACGCCCGGGGACTGGTGCACGCGGTGGATTCCGCGTTGCGGGAAGTGGTCGACGAGGCGGCTGTCACTCGCGCCGTGTCGGCCGTTGCGGGACGGCTCGAGTCGATCGCGGCCGAAGCCGAAGGCGCGGGTGACGCGCGGTCGCGCTGCACTGCGGGGTCCGAGTGGGCGGACGCGATTCGTCAATGGTCGATCGTGGTGAGTGGCACGATCCGTGCACTGCGCCATGGCATTCCGGAACGGCCCGCACATCAGGAACCAGTGCGGGCGGGCGGTGACGAACTGCGCGTGCAGGGTGCGGTCGTGCAGTTCCGCGCCGTCGATTGGGACCGGGTGGCCGGAGAACACTGCGGCACCGCGAACAGTCTGTTCATCTACCTGGTCGCGACAGTGTTGTGGGACACCGGCTTTCCCCTTCCGACCATCGAGGCGAGCCTTCCCGTCGACACCCGTGACGAGCCGCGCGTTGACAACGACCTCGCGATGACCGAGATCGTTGTCGACCGCGCCGACACACCCGCCACACTGCGCAAGAAGGCCCGCGCCGCGTACGAGCACCGGATGTCCAGCCCCGGCGGCATGCCCGAGGAATTACTCCAGGTGATCCCCGACCGCTGGGCCTACGCCCTGTCCAAGGGCGCGGGCGAGCGAGACATTCTGTGCTCCAACATCGGAACCCTCCCCGACTCACTGCGCACCGTCGGCGACCACCCCTGCATCGGCGTCGCCGCCCGCGCCATCCACCCCGGCCTCACCGCCACCCGCCTCCCCCGCACCCGCCTGTCCGGCTACCTGTGCCGCAGCGGCGATGACTACGTCCTTTCCCTGGCCGGACTCGACCCCGCCATCGAATCCGGTTCGGCGCTGGCCGAACTCGCCGTCGAAGCCGCCGCCCGGCTCGGGCTCGACGGCACCTCGTGGTGACCGCCCAGCGACCACGGCGAATCCCTCACCGCGCCAACGAAACTCCCAACGCACTCCGCTCCAGCACATCGACGGGAACCGCGATCCCCTCCGCCAGATCCGGCGAATCGATCGGCGCGTCCCACACCTGGCGCAGCGGCAGCACGCCCGCCCACGTCGGGCTGCCGGCGTCGGCCGGGTCGTCCACCGGTCCGCCCTCGCGGACCTTGACCGACGCCTCGGTCAGGTCGAGCGCCAGCACCATGGTGGCCGCCAGCTCCTTCTTGTTCGGCGGGCGTACCCGATCCCACGCGCCGGGGGCGGCGTGCTCGACGATCACGCGCAGGGCGTGCGTGCGCGCGTCGGGGTCGGCCAGCTCCACCGCCCTGCCGTGCACGACCGCCGAGCGGTAGTTCATCGAGAAGTGCATGGCGGAGCGGGCGTAGACGACGCCGTCGACGTGCGTGACCGCGACGGAGATGTCACCGGTCAGCGCGGCCCGCATACTGCCCGAACCAGTCGATCCGTGCAGGTAGAGGGTGTCGCCGTCGCGACCGTAGGCGGTCGGCAGCACCACCGGGCTGCCGCCGAGGACGACGCCGACGTGGCAGATCAGACCGGCGTCGAGCACGGCGTCCAGTTCGGCGCGGTCGCTGCGGGCGCGTTCTTTCGACCGCGTCAGCGTGCTGCGCGGGGTCGGGGACAGGGGCGGGCGGGCGCTGGTCGAGTGCGTCATGAGACCAGCGTCGGGCAAGAAGTGGCATTCTTGAATAGCCAATTCGACCCGATTCCCAGAGTCCAATCCGAGGTGCCCGGTGCTCGACGAACTACCCCTCGCGCTCGATCGCGACGCGCCCGAGCCGCTGTCGGTGCAGGTGGCCGACGGCCTGCGCGCCGCGGCCACCTCGGGTTTGCTGCGTACCTCGGACCGGCTTCCGTCGTCGCGGGCGCTGGCCCGGCGGCTCGGCGTCAGCCGGACCGTCATCGCGTCGGCCTACGACCAGCTGCACGCCGAAGGCTGGCTCGAAGGCAAACGGGGATCGGGCACGTACCTCACCACCGCCCCGGCCACCACTCCCGCACCACACCACGTCGCCGCCGCCCCGGATTTCGAGGGTGTCGGCTACGACCTCGCCCCCGGCGCGCCTTGCGTCGAGGCCATCGACCGACCGGCGTGGCGCCGCGCTTGGCGGGCCGCCTCCGATCAGCCGCCGGTCATCCGCAAGGACCGCGCGGGCGAACCGGAGTACCGTGCGGCCGTGGCCGAACATCTGCTGCGCCATCGGGGTCTGAGCGCGGGCAGCGACACCGTCGTGCTCGCCACGGCCGGAACCAGTTCCGCGGTGGGCGAACTCGCCGCCGCCCTGCTGCGGCCAGGCGACACCGTCGCCATGGAGGAGCCCGGCTACCAGCGGGCGGCGGGCGCCTTCCTGGCCGCGGGCATCCGAGTGCTTCCGGTGCCGGTCGATGCCGAGGGCCTGCGCGTCGACGACCTGCCTGCGAACATCAAGGCGGTGTATTGCACACCGGCGCACCAGTTTCCGCTCGGCGCGCGAATGCCCGCGGCTCGTCGCGTGCAGCTCGTCGAATTCGCCCGGCGCACCGGCGTATTCGTCATCGAAGACGACTACGACGGCGAATTGCGCTACGACACCGCCCCGCTGCCGCTGCTCGCCGCGATGGCGCCCGATGTGATCGTGCACCTCGGCACGACGAGCAAGATCCTCTCGCCGGTGCTCGGCGTCGGGTGGCTGGTCGCGGCGCCGTGGGTCGCCGCGGCGGTGCTCGCGCATCGCGATCACACCGGAACCTCGCCGAGCCCGGCCGGCCAGCGCGTTGTCGCCGAACTCGCCGCGCACGGCGACCTGGCCAGGCACCTGCGCCGGCTGCGGCGCGCGCTCCCGCCGCGCCGGGAACTGGTCGTCACGGAGTTGCGCCGCCACGGGTTGACCGTGGTCGGCGACGACGCGGGCTCGCACGTCGTGGTGCCGCTACCGACGGCGGAGGCCGAACAGCGCGCGGTCGCCGCGGCCGCCGGGCGCGGCGTCGTCCTGGACGGGCTGGCCCGGCACCACCTCTCCTCCCAGCTCGACACGAGATCCGCGCCACCGAGCAGCTTCGGCATCGCGCTCGGTTACGCGGCGCCGAGCTCGCGCGACCTGCACGCCGCCGTCCCGATAGCCGCCGAGTGCCTCGCCGAAGTGGCCGCCCGGCAACCGGCTCGACTCTCGACTTCCCCCGCCCGGTCGTAGCATGGTCCGTAACCGCAACCGGTCGCTGCACGCCTGGCCGCATACCTCCGAGTATCGAAGTGGTGACTCATGACCGAACAGGACATCCTGGAACGCATCAAACAACTGGTCGACGACGAGCACAAGCTCCGCTCGAAGGCGACCTCGGGCGAGGTCGACCCGGTGACCGAACGGCAGCGGCTGGCCGAGCTGGAGGTGATGCTCGACCAGTGCTGGGACCTGCTTCGCCAGCGCAGGGCCAGGATCTATGTGGGCGCGTCCCCTGACGACGCGCAGGTCAGCCCGCCGCGCCAGGTCGAGGGCTACCTGCAGTGAGCTCCGAGCCGTCCGCCGAATACGACGTCATCGTGATCGGCGGCGGGCCCGCAGGGGAGAACGCCGCCGCCTACGCCATCGCGGGCAGCGACCGCACCGCCGCGATCGTCGAGCGCGAACTGCTCGGCGGCGAATGCTCGTATTGGGCCTGCATGCCGAGCAAGGCGCTGCTGCGCCCTGGGCATCTGCTCGCCGCCGCGCTCGCCATGCCCGGCATCGACGCCAACGGCCTCGACGTCGAGGCCGTGCTCGCCCACCGCGACCGGATCGTGCACAACCATGACGACTCCGGCCAGGTCGACTGGGCCCAGCAAAGCCGCATCGAGGTGATTCGCGGCGCCGGGCGACTCGCCGGGGAACGCCTCGTCGAGGTCGGCGGCCGCACGCTGCTGGCCAGGCACGCGGTGGTGCTCGCGACCGGAACCCGAGCCCGCGTCCCCGACGTGCCCGGCCTGTCCGACGCCCTCCCTTGGACCTCGCGCGACGCGACCAACCTGCACGAGGTCCCGCGGCGCGCGGTGCTCGTCGGCGGCGGCGTAGTGGCCTGCGAATCGGCGACCTGGCTCGCCACGCTCGGCTCCGAGGTCACCATGCTGGTTCGCGGTAAGGCACTGCTCGGCAATGCCGAGCCGTTCGCGCGCGAGCGGGTCGCGAGCGCGCTCGCCGACTCGGGCGTGCGAGTGCTGTTCGAGACCGAACCGGAGAGCGTCACGCGCGCGGAGCCGAAGGACACCGGTGAGGGCCGTATCCACGGCGGCGCCGTCACCGTGCGGACGCGCGGCGCATACACCGAATCGATCGAGGCCGACGAGATCGTCGTCGCGGCAGGCCGGGGACCGGCGACCGCGGAACTCGGGCTCGCCGCAGTCGGATTGGCGGACGGATACGTCGCGGTCGACGATCACTTGTCCGCGCGCGAAGTCCCCGGCGACTGGCTGTACGCGGTGGGCGATGTGAATCACGGTCCTGCACTGACGCATATGGGCAAGTACCAGGGCAGGGTCTGCGGCGACGTGATCGCCGCGCGCGCCGAGGGCCGCCCGCTCGACGCAGCGCGCTACGCCGCGACCGCCGACCACGAGCAGGTCCCGCAGGTGGTGTTCACCAGCCCCGAGGTCGCCTCGGTCGGTCTCACCGAGGCGGCGGCCCGCCGCGCGGGCTACGACGTCGACACCGTGGAGATCGACATCGCGGTCGCCGGTTCGTCACTCGCTCGTGAGAACTATTCCGGCCGAGCCAAGATCGTCGTCGACACCGCCGCCGACATCCTGCTCGGCGCGACCTTCGTCGGACCGGAGATCGGCGAGCTGCTGCACGCCGCGACCATCGCGGTGGTCGGCAAGGTCCCGCTCGACACCCTGTGGCACGCCGTGCCCGCCTATCCGACGGTCAGCGAGATCTGGTTGCGTCTGTTGGAGGCCCGCCGCGCGTAGCTACCATCGATCAATGGTGGCAACGATCGACATCGAGACCGCCGACGGTGTTGTCCGTGGTCGCCGTGGCCGCCGCGTCGTGCGCTGGCGCTCACTGCCTTACGCCGCGCCGCCGGTGGGAGACCTGCGATTTCGAGCCCCGCAACCGGTGCGACCGTGGGCCGGGGTGCGCACCGCCACCGAGTTCGGCTTCGCGTCCATGCAGCACAGGGCGGGCGCCCGTATCGGCCCGAGGGCGTACCAGCCGACCAGCGAAGACTCGCTGACACTGAATGTCACCGCGCCCGCGGCGCCGTCCACCGGCCCGCGACCGGTGCTGGTGTTCATCCACGGTGGCGCCTACCTGATCGGCACCTCGGCGCTGGCGCTGTATTCGGGCGCGCGGCTCGCGCTGCGCGGCGACGCGGTCGTGGTGTCGCTGAACTATCGGCTCGGCGCGTTCGGTTACGTCGATTTCAGTGGCTTCGGCACGCCGCAACGCCCCTTCGACGCCAACCTCGGCCTGCGCGACCAGGTCGCCGCGCTGGAGTGGGTGCGGCGCAATATCGCCGAATTCGGCGGCGACCCGGACAATGTCACGATCTTCGGCGAATCCGCCGGCGCGCACGCCGTGCTCGCGCTGCTCGCCACCCCCGCCGCGCGCGGACTGTTCCACCGCGGCATAGCCCAGAGTCCGCCCGCCGATTGGGCATTGAACGCCGAGGACGCCGCGACCTTCGCCCGCCGCTGCCTCGACGCGCTCGGCGCCGATCCCGCCGACGCGGCCCGCGCGCTGATCGAGGCGCCCGCCAACGACATCCGCAGGGCCGTCGACCGCACGAGCGACGCGGTGCTGAGCGAGCGGCCCGGTCTGTTCCCCATCTGCCCGGTGGTGGACGGCGACTACCTGCCGCTGTCTCCGGTCGACGCGATCGTCGCGGGCGCGGCGCATCGAGTTCCGCTCATCATCGGCACCAATCGCGAGGAGGGGACGCTGTTCGCGCGCTTCGCCGACAAGCTGCCCACCAATCCAAGACGCCTGCACGCCATGTTCGACCGCGCGGGTGGGGAATTCGAGGCCAAGGTCACGGCGGCCTATCCGGGTTACCCGCAGCCTCGGGTGGCGGTGCGCATGGGCGGTGACTACGTCTTCTGGCGTCCGTCCGTCACGGTGATGGAAGGGCACAGCCGCTACGCGCCGACCTATGCCTACCGCTACGACTTCGCCCCGCGCGCACTGCGACTCGCGGGCATCGGCGCGACCCACGCCACCGATTTGATCCCGGTTTTCGGCGCCGCCGACAGCCCGGTCGGGCGCGCCTTCACCGCGGCGGGCGGTCGTCGCGGCCTGCTCGCGGTGACCGAGCTGTTCCAGGACAACTGGCTGTCCTTCGCCCGCACCGGCGCGCCGCTGCCGTCCTGGCCCGCCTACACCGAGGACGCACGGACCACGCTGATCATCGACAATCCGACCCGGCTCGAGCACGACCCGGATCGCGCGAAACGACTGGCCTGGCACGGCATTCGCGTGCCGACCCTGACCTGACGGCTCACTTCAACAGACGCGACATCCTGCGGTCGGCGAGCACCTTGCCGCCGGTCTGGCAGGTCGGGCAGTACTGGAAGGACCGTTCGGCGTAGGAGACCTCGCGGACGGTGTCGCCGCAGACCGGGCACGGCAGCCCGGTGCGGGCGTGTACCCGCATGCCCGAACGCTTCTCGCCCTTGAGCCGCGCCGCGTCCTGGCCGACCGAACGCTGGACCGCGTCGGTGAGCACGGTGCGCATCGACTCGTACAGCTGCGCGATCTTCTCCGCGGAGAGGGTCTTGGTGTTCGCGAACGGCGAGACCTTCGCGGTGTGCAGGATCTCGTCGGAGTAGGCGTTGCCGACGCCCGCCAGCAGCGACTGGTCGACGATCGCCGTCTTGATCCGCTGCGAGGCGCCGTGCAGGATCTCGGCGAACTGCGGCTCGGTGACCTCCAGCGCGTCGGGTCCGAGCCGCGCGATACCGGGCACCATTTTCGGATCCTCGACGATGTACACCGCGAGCCGCTTCTTGGTGCCCGCCTCGGTCAGGTCGAACGCGGGGGTCGCGCCATCGAGCGTGAAGAAGTGCACCCGCAGCGCCAGCGGGCTCTTGCCACCCGGTTTCGGCGGGGTCGGGCTCGGCTCGTCGATCCAGCGCAGCCAGCCGCCGCGCGACAGATGGGTGATCAGCCAGAGTCCCGAGCAGTCCATGCCGAGGAACTTCCCCCAGCGGTCGGCGCCGGTCACGTCCCGCCCGGACAGCGCAGTCACCGGCGGATCGAACGTCTTGACCGCGCTGAGCGCGGCGACGTCGACACGCCCCACCACGGCGCCGACCGCGTGCTCCCGCAGGAACTGCGCCAACGCTTCCACTTCCGGTAGCTCGGGCACGCGTCCCAGGCTACTCGGGGCCACCGACACTCGCGGGGCACGAACGATCAGTCGCGCCGCAAAAGGTAGATGTCCATGATCCAGCCTTTTTCGGCCCGCAACTGGGCTCGGCGCCGGAGAATCTCCTCCTGCACCTCGCGCAGCGGACCCGCGACGAGCGTCTCGTCGGGCATGCCGAGGTAGGCGCCCCACCAGATGTACAGGTCGTCGCCCGGCACCTCGGTGAAGGAGCACTCGCCGTCCAGCATGACCAGCGTCGAGCCGGGGCCCAGCCCGTCCTCGCGCAGCCGTCGGCCGGTGGTGACATGCACCGGCTCGCCGATCCGGTGCAGCACCATCCGATGCCGCGCGGCCAGCGCCTGCGCGCTGGTCACCCCGGGGATCACCTCGTAGTCGAAGGTGGTCCGCCCGCTGTCAAGCACCAGCTCCACCATGCGCAGGGTGCTGTCGTAGAGCGAAGGATCGCCCCAGACGAGGATCCCCCCGACGCCGTCCTCTGCCGCGAAAGCCTCCGCGAGCAGCGTGGCCCTGCGCTCGTGCCAGTCAGCGACGACGCCGCGATAGTCGGCGGGATCGCGGTCACGCGGCGGGTCGGCGATCTCGACGACCCGGTAGGGCCGCTCGACGTGCTCGGCCAGGATCGTGGTCCGCACGTCGAACAGCTCCTGTTTCTCGACGCCTTTGGCGATCACGAAGAACGTGTCGACCTGCCGCATGGCCTTGATCGCCTGCACCGTCACCTGGTCGGGGTCGCCCGCACCGATACCGATCACGAAGAGCTTGCGCATGTGCCCGAGCTTGCCAGCACCCCGCCGCCGCGCGGCACTCCGGGCGGCGCGGTCCGTGCTGGAGCGGACAGTAAGCTTGCCATTCGTGGCGACGGATACGCAGTACGAGGATTTGCTTCGGCTGGTGCTGGAGACCGGGACCGCGAAGGCGGACCGCACCGGTACCGGCACCCGCAGCGTGTTCGGCCACCAGCTGCGCTACGACTTGGCGGCGGGCTTCCCGCTGATCACCACCAAGAAGGTGCACCTCAAGTCGATCGTGTACGAACTGTTGTGGTTCCTGCGCGGCGATTCCAACGTCGGCTGGCTGCGCGAGCACGGCGTCACGATCTGGGACGAGTGGGCCGACCCGCGGGGCGAACTTGGCCCCGTCTACGGCGTGCAGTGGCGGTCATGGCCGACCCCCGACGGCGCGCACATCGACCAGATCACCGAGGTGCTCGACACCTTGCGCACCGACCCCGATTCGCGCCGCATCATCGTCTCCGCGTGGAACGTCGCCGAGCTGAACAAGATGGCGCTCGCCCCGTGCCACGCGTTCTTCCAGTTCTACGTGGCCGACGGCAAACTGTCCTGCCAGCTGTACCAGCGCAGCGCGGACCTGTTCCTCGGCGTGCCGTTCAACATCGCCAGCTACGCGCTGCTCACCCACATGGTGGCGCAGCAGACCGGGCTGGAACTCGGCGACTTCATCTGGACCGGCGGCGACTGCCACATCTACGACAACCACGTCGAGCAGGTCACCGAGCAACTCGGCCGCGCGCCCTACCCGTTCCCCGAGCTGCGCCTCCGTCGCGCGCCGAGTTTGTTCGACTACACCTACGAGGACATCGAAGTGGTTGGCTACCAACACCATCCGGCGATCAAGGCGCCGGTGGCGGTATGAGTTCGGCCGTGCGCACCCGCAGCATCGGCCTGATCTGGGCCCAGACACCCGACGGCGTGATCGGCTTCGAGAACACCATCCCCTGGCGCGTTCCCGAGGACATGGCCAACTTCCGCACTCTGACCTGGGGCCACCCGGTGATCATGGGCAGGCGCACCTGGGATTCGCTGCCGCCCAAGTTCCGCCCGCTGGCCGGACGGCGCAACATCGTGGTCACCAGGCAGCCGAACTGGTCGGCGCCGGGCGCCGAGCGCGCCGGTTCGCTGGCCGAGGCGCTCCAGCTGAGCGCGCCGGATCCGGTGTGGATCGCGGGCGGCGGCGAAATCTACCGCGCCGCCATGGATTTCGCGACCGAGCTGGTGGTGACCGAGGTGGAGATCAGCGTCCAGGGCGACGCGCACGCCCCCGCCATCGGTCCGGAATGGCACGCCGACGAACCCGAGGAATGGCGCACGTCCGCCACCGGGCTGCGCTTCCGCATCCGCCGGTATCTGCGCCGCGCCGCCGTCTGAGCGCACCCGCGTGGCAACACGCCGCTGACGGGCAGGCCCGGCAAACCCGGCACGCGAGCGGCCGCGGTCGGGCATACTCCTGGATATGCGGCGGTGCGGACCATCGTCCGCCCGAGCGCACCGAGCCGGTGACACCAGCCTGCACCGGCGGATGTGACGCGAAAGGCAGTCCATGGACAAGAAATCCCTGACCGCGGTCGCTCGCCAGCAATTGAAATTGGCCGCAACTGCCACCAGCGGGCGAAGCTCCCAGACCATCTACGGCGGCCACGCCCATACGCTGCGCCAGACCGTCGTCGGCCTCACGGCGGGCCAGAGCCTGGCCGAACACGACAACGCGGGCGATGCCACCCTGCTGGTTCTGACCGGCACCCTGACCCTGATCAGCGGCGCGAACGAATGGAAGGGCTCGGCGGGTGACCTGCTCGTCATCCCCAGGGCGCGGCACAGCGTGAAAGCGGTCGACGACGTGGCGTTTCTGCTGACGGTCGCGAAGTAACACACCCGCGCAGCGCCTACCGGCCCGCCCGGGAGAAGACGCGCGCTCCTCGCCCTCCCAACCACCCCGAGGGCGAGTCTTACGAGCCCGTTCGCGGCCGTCTCGCTTCCCAGCGGTCGAAGCGCATGCGACGAAGTCGCGAGTCTCGACCGCTGGGAAGCGAGACATAAGGGGCCGCGAACCCCGCGCGCGCCAGCGCGCCAAAGATACAGTGCTGGCATGGACGAGGAGCTGCTCGCGCTGGCCGACCGGTACTGGGACGAGACGTTGGCGGCGGCGCCCACCCTGGCGACGCTGCTGGGTGACCACCGCTTCGATGATCGCATCGAGGATCTCTCTCTCGACGCCGAACGGCGTCGGCTCGATTCCTTGCGCGATCTGCTCGGCCGGGTCGACGAACTCGACCCGGCCGGGCTCTCGCCCACCGACCGGGTGACCCGCAGCCTGTTGCGCGCGGAATTGGCCACGGCGGTGGATCATCTGGCGTGGCGGCCGTTGGAGATGGCCTCCGACCAGATGGACGGCGTGCACGCGGCGCTGCTCACCACGGCGCCGCAGATCAACGCGCCGCGGCCGGAGCACGCGCGAGCGCTGCTGCGGCGACACGAACAGCTCGGCGACATGGTGAGTCAGGCGGTGGACCGTTTCCGCGACGGTCTGGCCGCGGGCCGGGCGCCGGCCAGGATCACCATCGAGCGCTCGCTCAACCAGCTGGACGGCTACCTGGCTTCGGATCCGGCGAGCGATCCGTTCGTCACTTTCGCCGGACCGCAGGACTGGGACGGCGAGGCCGAGTGGCGCGCTGATCTGGCGCAGGTCGCCGGTGACGTGATCCGGCCCGCGTTCCAGCGGTACCGCGACGCGCTGGCCGGCGAGCTGCTGCCCGCGGCCCGGCCCGACGAGCGCAGCGGTCTGTGCTGGCTCGGCGACGACGGCGCCGAGATCTACCGCAGCCTGCTGCGCCACCACACCACGCTGCCCGATCTGGGCGCGGAGGAGATCCACGAGCTGGGGCTTTCCGAATTGGCTTTGCTGCGTGAGGAATACGCGCGGGTCGGTACGCGGCTGTGGGGGACGTCGGACCTCGCGGAGATCTTCGGCAAGCTGCGCGACGATCCCGAGCTGTGCTATCGCGACGGTGAGCAGATCATGGTCGAC
This sequence comes from Nocardia sp. NPDC050793, assembly GCF_040654065.1. Taxonomy (NCBI): domain Bacteria; kingdom Bacillati; phylum Actinomycetota; class Actinomycetes; order Mycobacteriales; family Nocardiaceae; genus Nocardia; species Nocardia sp. NPDC050793. The sequence continues at coordinate 139,087 of NZ_JBFAHG010000004.1, read as the reverse complement.
GCCAAGCGCTGCCTGGACGCCGCGACCGCCGAGATGGGGAACTGGTTCGGCAGGCTGCCCCGCCAGACCTGCGACATCGTGCCGGTGCCTGACTTCCTGGCCGCCGACGCCCCGACGGCGTACTACTTCCCGCCCGCCGCGGACGGCTCCCGTCCGGGAACGTATTTCGTCAACCAGCACGAGCCGCAGGGGCGCGGGCGCTTCGAGACCGCGGCGGTGGCCTATCACGAGGCGATCCCCGGACACCATTTGCAGCTCACCATCGCCAACGAGCTCGAGCATCTGCCGCGCTTCCAGCGGCAGTCCTTCGCCAACACCGCGTTCGTGGAGGGCTGGGCGCTCTACACCGAGCGGCTCGCCGACGAGATGGGTTTGTACGCCGACGATCTCGACCGGCTCGGCATGCTGGCGGGCGATTCGTGGCGTTCCTGCCGCCTGGTGGTGGACACCGGCATCCACGCGAAGGGCTGGAGCAGGCAGCAGGCCATCGATTTCATGGTGGCCAACGCTCCGGTCGGGCTGACCGAGATCACCGTCGAGATCGATCGCTACATCGCGATTCCCGGTCAGGCGGTGTCCTACAAGGTTGGCCAGTTGGAGATCAGGAAGCAGCGGGCGCTGGCCGCCGAGCGGTTGGGGGAGCGCTTCGACATCAAGGCTTTTCACGATGTGGTGCTCGGCTCGGGCTCGGTGAGCCTGCCGGTGCTCAGGGAGCTGGCCTGCACGCTGTGAGGGCGCGGCCCGGAACACTCGAGTTGCGGGTGGCCGTCGCGTCGGGTTCCATGAGGGAGCGTTGACGAAGCACGGTCAGGGGGGACGATGAACCGGCTCTTGGCAACTCGAATCCGAAGACGGATCCTCATCGCGCTGCTCTGTGGTGCGGTGCTGTTAGGCGCGGCGGCGAGTATAGCCGCGGTGAGCAACTCGCCTGCGGACGCGGGCGCGCTGCGGACCGGGAAATCGCTGGTCTCGACCGGCCCGGGTTTCGCGGGATCGGTCGGCGACGAGACGAATCCGGCGCGCGACGCCGCTCCGCCGATCGCGCCGGCGCCGCTGGCCGGACTGCCGCTGGCGGGCTCGCCGAACGCCTCGGCGACCCGCCCGGTGTACGCGTTGATCGACCATCCGCTGTTCGCCCAGCACGTCGGACTCGGTCGGGTCGACTGCGAACTGCCCGAATGGCATAGCGAGCCCGAGGCCGCGCGGGTGTTCTATCGCGCCGCGGTCCGCTGCCTCGACGCGGCGTGGGAGCCGACGCTGCGCGGCGCCGGACTGCCGTTCCGCTCGCCGCGGCTGGACGCGCCCGCCACCGTCGACGCGGTGCGCAGCGCCTGCCCGCAGGACGGGGGGCCCGCGTGGTACTGCGACACCGACGAGACGATCGTCATCCCGTACGACGCCGCGCGACCCGCCACCGCGCATTCGCGCCGGGGTGCGCAGCTGGCGCTGCTCGCCCACGAGTACGGCCATCACATCCAGCAGGTGGTCGGCGTACTGCGCGCCTACACCGACCTGCGCACCGAATCGGGCTGGCAGACCGTGGCGGGCCAGGAGCTGAGCAGGCGGCTGGAGCTGCAAGCCGGGTGCTTCGCGGGCATGTTCTTCGGCATCAATCACGGCCGCGGCGACATCGATCAGCGGACCTGGGACGACGCCGCCGACCGGGCTCGCGCCGTGGGCGACCGGCCTGGGGCACCTCGGGTGCTCGGTGCGCGTCACAACGCGTGGGGCTGGTGGAAGTGGGGCTCCGACAAGGGCGACACCTGGGAGTGCAACACCTGGTACGCCGACCAGGAGAACGTCGAATAGGGCTGCGCCACTACGTCCTGGTCGCGCCGCCGCGCGCCGGTGCGACATGTGTCCCGGTGTCGGCGTATCGGCTTGTCGGTGCCGGTCCCTAGACTCTGGGGCGTGAGCTCACCCACGACTGCCTCGCGTCCCACCGCCGCCGCCCCCGGCGACCGGCCGACACTGCTGTTGCTGGACGGGCATTCGCTCGCCTATCGCGCCTTCTTCGCGCTACCCGCGGAGAACTTCAAGACGGTGACGGGGCAGACCACCAACGCGGTGTACGGGTTCACCGCGATGCTCATCAACCTGCTGCGCGACGAGAAGCCGAGCCACGTCGCCGCGGCCTTCGACGTGTCACGCAAGACCTTCCGCACCGAGGCGTACCCGGAGTACAAGGCCAATCGCAGTCAGACGCCGGACGAGTTCCGCGGCCAGGTGGAGCTCACCAAGGACGTGCTCGGCGCGCTCGGCATCCCGGTGATGGCGATCGACGGCTTCGAGGCCGACGACGTGATCGCCACCGTCACCACCCAGGCGCAGGCCGAGGGCTTCCGCGTCCTCATCGTCACCGGTGACCGCGACTCGATCCAGCTGGTGAACGACGAGGTCACCGTGCTGTATCCGCGCAAGGGCGTCTCCGACCTGACCCGGTTCACCCCGGACGAGGTGATGACCAAGTACGGCCTCACCCCGAACCAGTACCCGGACTACGCGGCGCTGCGCGGCGACCCGAGCGACAACCTGCCCGGCATCCCCGGCGTGGGAGAGAAGACCGCCGCAAAGTGGATCCGCGAATACGGCGACCTGGCCACCCTGGTGGAGCAGGTGGACCAGGTGAAGGGCAAGGTGGGCGACGCGCTGCGCGCCAACCTCAGCAGCGTGGTGCTCAATCGGCAGCTCACCGAGATGGTCAAGGACGTGCCGCTGCCCTACACCCCCGGCCAGCTGGCGCAGGCGCCGTGGGACCGGGAGAAGATCCACCAGCTCTTCGACGACCTCGAATTCCGGGTGCTGCGCGACCGGCTGTTCGAGACCTTGGCCCCGCCGGAGCCGGAGGCCGAGTCCGGTTTCGAGATCTCCGGCGGCGCGCTTGCCGTCGGCGCGGTCGGTGAGTGGCTCGCCGAGCATGCGAAAGCCGGTGTTCGACATGGTGTTTCGGTGGTCGGCACGGGAACGCCCGGTAACGGCGACGTGCGGGCGCTTGCGATCGCGGCCGCCGACGGCGAGAGCGGCTACATCGATGTCACGGTGCTGGCGCCCGAGGACGAGGCGGCGCTGGGCGCCTGGTTCGCCGACGCCGCGGTGTTCAAGGCGCTGCACGAGGCCAAGTCGGCCGGGCACGCGCTGCGCGGACGCGGCTGGACGCTGGCGGGACTGACCAGCGACACCGCGCTGGCGGCCTACCTGGTCCGGCCCGGCCAGCGCAGCTTCAACCTCGACGACCTCTCGCTGCGCTACCTGCACCGCGAACTGCGCGCGGAAACCGACGCGACGCCGCAGCTCTCGCTGCTGGACGACGAGGACACCGTCGACGCCGAACTGGCGCAGGCCGAGATGCTGCGCGCCCGCGCGGTGCTCGACCTGGCCGCCGCGCTCGACCAGGAGCTCGAGCAGATCGAGTCCACCGCGCTGCTCACCGACATGGAACTGCCGCTGCTCGGCGTGCTCGCCACCCTGGAGGACGCGGGCATCGCGGTGGACGTCGAGCAGTTGGAGACGCTGCAGCGCCGGTTCGCCGACAAGGTGAGCGAGGCGGCCGAGGCGGCCTACGGCGTGATCGGCAAGCAGATCAACCTCGGTTCACCCAAGCAGCTGCAGGTCGTGCTGTTCGACGAGCTCGACATGCCCAAGACCAAGCGCACCAAGACCGGCTACACCACCGACGCCGACGCGCTGGAATCGCTGTTCGAGAAGACCCAGCACCCGTTCCTCGAGCATCTGCTCGCGCACCGCGACGCCACCCGGTTGAAGGTGACGGTGGACGGGCTGCTGAAGTCCGTCGCCGAGGACGGGCGCATCCACACCACGTTCAACCAGACCATCGCGGCCACCGGGCGCCTCTCGTCGACCGAGCCGAACCTGCAGAACATCCCCATCCGCACCGATACCGGACGCCAGATCCGCGACACCTTCGTGGTCGGCGCCGGGTACGCGGAGCTGATGACCGCCGATTACAGCCAGATCGAAATGCGGATCATGGCGCACCTGTCCGGCGACGAGGGCCTGATCGAGGCGTTCAACTCCGGCGAGGACCTGCACAGCTTCGTCGCGTCCAAGGCCTTCGACATCTCGATCTCCGAGGTGAGCCCGGAACTGCGCAGGCGCATCAAGGCCATGTCGTACGGCCTCGCCTACGGTCTGAGTTCCTACGGCCTTTCGGCGCAGCTGAAGATCAGCACCACCGAAGCGAAGGAGCAGATGGACATCTACTTCTCCCGCTTCGGCCGCATCCGCGACTACCTGTACGAGGTCGTCGAGCAGGCGCGCAAGGTCGGCTACACCGAGACGCTCTTCGGTCGCCGCCGCTACCTGCCCGACCTGGATTCCAGCAACCGGCAGCGCCGCGAGGCCGCCGAGCGGATGGCGCTCAACGCACCCATCCAGGGCACCGCCGCCGACATCATCAAGGTGGCGATGATCAACGTGCACAGCGCGATTCGCGACGCGGGCCTGCGCTCGCGGATGCTGCTGCAGATCCACGACGAGCTCGTCTTCGAGGTCGCCGAGGGCGAGCGGGAGGCGCTGGAGCGGCTGGCTCGCGAGCAGATGTCCGCCGCGATCGAGCTGTCCGTGCCGCTGGACGTGTCGGTCGGCACCGGGCGCAGCTGGGATTCCGCCGCGCACTGATCGCCGGCCCCACACATCTTTCGCACGCCGCACAGAGGCACCGACTGTGTGCGGCGTGCGAGGGGTGTGTGGGAAGGCGGGCCGACCGGGTCACCGGCGCGGGCGCAGTCCGTCCAGCATGTGGCCGGTCATCTCGTCCAGTAGCTCGTCGGCGGCCTCGGCGGCGATCACGCCGGAGCCGACGAACGTGGCCAAACCTTGCAGGATCGCGACGGCCGAGAGGGCGATGCGCCGGGGTTCGCCCGCGATCACCTCGCCGCGCGCCTGCGCGTCCGCGATCAGCGCGACCGGCGCCGCGAAGGCCCGGTCCACCGCTTCGGACATCGCATCGCTTGCTGCGGGGCTGTGCCTGCGGGCGAACATCAGCGCCAGCAGGGCCGAGTTCTCGGTCGCGAAGCGCAGGTAGGTCCGCGCCATCTCGCGGATACGGCCGCCGACCGAGTCGTCGGCCGCGGACCTCTCCAGCGCGACGCCCAGCTGCTGGAACCCGGACACCGCGAGGGCGTCGAGCAGCGCCTGCTTGTCCTTGAAATGCCTGGTCGGCGCCCCGTGGCTGACGCCGACGTCGCGCGCCAATTGCCGCAGCGACAGGCCGTCGACGCCGGACTCACGCAGCGTGGCCTCGGCGCGCTGCAGCAGCTCGGCGCGCAGGTCGCCGTGATGGTAGGCGCGGGTTCGGGCGATCGGCATGGTGTATGCAGGATAACAAAATGTAGTCATTGACTACTTTGTAGGCACTGCCTACATTTCTCGGTATGACGGTTCGGACCTTCACCGCCCCGATCGCCGTGCTGATGGTGTTCGCGGCGCTGCTCGCCACCATGTACCTCGGCTACGCAAGCAATACCGAGAAGAACCTGCACGACTTTCCCGTCGCGCTGGTCAACCAGGATGTCGGCGACACCCTCGACGGCAAGCCCGTCGACATCGGCGCTCAGGTCACCGACGCGCTGGTGGCCGGAATACCTTCGGATTCCGTCGATCTGCGCGTCGTCGGCATCGCCGAGGCGCGCAACCAGCTGCAGAACGGCGAAGTGTACGGCGCCATCGTGATCCCCTCGGACTTCACCAAGCGCCTCGCCATCCTCGGCGCGGCCGCGGTGGTGCCCGGCGAGATCGAGCGACCGGTCATCACGGTGCAGACCAATCCGCGCATCGGGCCCTACACCACCGGCATCATGCAGCGCATCGCGGACCGCGCGCTGACGCGGGTGGACGAGACCGTCGGCAAGAACCTCACCGATCAGGTGACCGCAGCGCTCGCGAACGGCACTCCCGTCGAGATGAGCGGCGCGGCAAGGCTTTTGCTGACCGACCCGGTGCAGATCGTCACCGCTCCCTACCGGCCGATGGACGACGGCGCGGGCCAGGGTCTGGTCGCCTTCTTCTATACGCTGATCCTGCTGCTCGCCGGATTCACCGGCGCCATGATGATCCACACGCTCATCGATTCGGTGCTCGGCTTCACGCCCACCGAGTACGGCCCCTGGTTCGTGCATCCGCCTGCCACGGGTGTCTCGCGCCTGCGCACCCTGCTGATCAAGTGGGGCGTCATCGCCACCGCGGCGCCGATTCTGTCGGCGATGTTCCTCGGCGTCGCAACGGCATTGGGCATCCCGCTCGGCAACGGGCCGCTGCTGTGGCTGTACGGCACCCTGGCCATCATCGCCGTCGGCATCACCGCCCTCGCGGTGCTCGCCGTCTTCGGCACCGCGGGCCTGTTGGTGAACCTGATCCTGTTCGTGGTGCTCGGCCTGCCCTCGTCGGCCGCCACCGTCCCGCTGGAGGCCACGCCCTCCTACATCTCGAAGCTGGCGGGCTTCGAGCCGATGCACCAGATCTACCTGGCCGTGCGCGCCATCCTCTTCTTCGACGCCCGCGCCTCCGCGGGTCTCGGGCAGGGCCTCTGGATGACCCTGCTCGGCCTGGCCATCGGCCTGGTCCTCGGCGTCGTCGCCACCCACCTCTACGACCGTCGCGGACTGCACCGCGCCGCCGCGTCGGATCCGGCGCCGGTCGCGATCCCTGTCGCGGCGGGCTGAGGCCGAGGCGTTGCGAGTGCACGACGAATTATGTTGTGCCGCTGACAACTTGGGGTATCTCGGCGGTTGACGTTCAGGTGTCGGGAGCTTTCCCGTGGGCGGGATCGGCTGCGCCGAGGATCGAATGGGTCAGTGTGACGGTGACCGGCGGACCAATCGCGCCGCGCCGGTGATCAGGTCCACCTCGTCGCGCGGCGGCGCGCCGTCCGACTTCGTCTCCCGATGCATCAGGGTGGTCTGGCGCTGCTCGAACTCGTAGTGCTTGGAGCCTTGGAAGGCCGCAGTCACCTCTTCGAACCCGGTGGCCGCCATGGGATGGCCGGAGCGGCGTTTGGTCCATGGCAGAAAACGACTGCCGGTGAGGCGGTTCCAGAGGACTTCGGCGAAGGCGAGGAGGATCAGCAGGAGGGCGAGCCCGGGGATGGTCATGGCGAGGAGACCCATGCCACAACGCTACCCGCACCGCGTGCGGTGTGAGCTGCGGCGATGATACCCGCGAGTAAACGAAATGGGGGTGCGAAAAGGTTGCTATCGGGCTTCGGAATGCCTATCCTCGATGCCGTGCCGAATCCCGCCGACCGCCACAGCGCAGCGCTCCGTGTCGCAGACCGCGACCGCGTTGTGCTACTCCCGCTCACCGCGATGGTGGCGCAGGCGCGACTTCTCGTAGTAACCCGCCGTAGCGGGGTCTGATTCGGACCGGCCCCTCCGCTGCGGGCTTCGATGTGTTGACGCTGGTCCCCTCCGCCGACATTTCTTCGGGAAGACCTACCTCACAATGACCATGCTCACCCTTGATACTCAGACGTTCATTGCCGCCGCGCCCAAGGGGCTGCGCGCGGAAGCCGCGGGCATGAGCCCGGCGGAGTTCTACGACCACTACTGCGGGCACACCGGCCCGGTCCGGCTCAGCGAGTTCGCCGCCGGTCACCACAGCGCCGAGTGCACCGCGACGCTCGAGTTCGCCGACCACCTGCGCACCGTGGCCACCACCGGCAGCCCGGTCGCGGCGCTCACCTCGGCTCTCTACGACGAGGGCTACCCGGTGGAGATTCTCCAGTTCCACCAGCGCCGCACCGCGGGCGGCACCGCGACCTTCGTCCGGTGCGAGCTCGACGGCAAGCGCGGATGGGGCGCGGCGTTCGCCGACGACGGCGCCGAATCCATCGTTCGCGCAATGATTTCCGGGATCAACCTGCTCGGTTCCTGAAACGGGCCGAAAACGCACGTCGGGCCGGGCTCCCCCGCGGGGGGCCCGCCCCGACGCGTACGTCTTATTCCGAAGCGGACTGCTGCTCGGCGAGCTGCTTGCGGACCTCGTTCATGTCGAGGGCCTTCACCTGGGTGACCAGGTCCTCGAGCGCGGCCGGCGGCAGCGCGCCCGGCTGCGCGAAGACCAGAACGCCCTCACGAAACGCCATGATGGTCGGGATGGAGCGGATGTTCGCGGCAGCGGCGAGGTTCTGCTCCGCCTCGGTGTCGACCTTGCCGTGTACGACGTCCGGGTGCTTGGCCGAGGAGGCTTCGAAGGTCGGCGCGAAGCTCTTGCACGGGCCGCACCACTCGGCCCAGAAATCGACGAGTACCACGTCGTTTCCGGTGACTACCTCGTCGAAATTCTGCTGGGTCAGGGTCTGGGTGGCCATGACGTCCTCTCGTTCGAATGTTGCCAGCTGTAACGCCGGGCTCGGCTCTTATCTTCCACGGCCCACCGGCCACTCGCGCCGCTGGTCGCCGTCCCACCGACGGATACCCGCGATCGTGGCGGGGAAATCACGATCGGCGGCCACGGCGTGCACCGCGTCGCCGAGCAGACGGATCGGTACCCGCCTGGCCAGCGTGATATGCGGCGTCCACGCGTCCGGGCGCAGATTGGCGGGCGCGCCGGGACATGGCGACACGATGTCGTAGACCCGTCTCTGCAGCGTGAGCAGCTGTTCGGTGGGCACGATCAGCCGCACCAGGATCGGGTGTCGTGCGCCGAACACCAGGACACCGCCGAGCCGCACCGGGAAAGGGTGGAAGATCAGCTGGTCGAGGGCGCTATCGATGCGCGGCCAGATCTGCCTGGCCACCGCGATCGTGATGTGCGGGCGGTGGGTCTCGATCGCCTTGGCCGTGACACTGGGCAGCCCGGCCTCGGCGAGCAGCGTCCACTGCCGCCGAATCTCGGCCTCGGCCGCGTCGTCCACCAGCAATTCGACCGACTGCACCATGATCTTCTCAACGTAGCCGCACGGCCGGTAATGGCGGGCCGGTTCCGGTGCGGCGCGGCGGCGGCGAGAGGATTGCCCGGTGAACGAGGTGAAGACAGCGGTGCGACTAGGGCTGATCGAGGGTGACGGGATCGGTCCCGAGGTGGTGCGCGCGACCAAGGCGGTCGTCGACGAGGCGCTGGCGGCGGCGGGTGCGGCCGCGGTGCAGTGGGTGCCGTTGCCGATGGGGCATCGCGCCATCGAGGAGTTCGGCACCGCGCTGCCGGATCACACGCTGCGCGGGCTCGAGGAACTCGACGCCTGGATCCTCGGGCCGCACGACAATGCGTCCTATCCGGCTGAGCATCGCGGCGCGGTGGCGCCTGGCGGCGCGATCCGCAAGCAGTTCGGCCTGTACGCGAACATTCGCCCGGCCCGCGCCTTCGCGGGCGTGCGCTCGGCGGCGCCGGACATCGACCTGGTGATCGTGCGCGAGAACAGCGAAGGGTTCTACGCCGATCGCAATATGTTCGCCGGTTCGGGGGAGTTCCAGCCGACCCGCGACACGGCGATGTCCGTCGGCGTGGTGACCCGGCGCGCCTGCGAGCTGATCGCGCACGAGGCCTTCCGCCTGGCCTCGGCGCGCCGCAAGCGGGTCACCATCGTGCACAAGGCGAACGTGCTGCCGATGACCATGGGTCTGTTTCGCGACGTCTGCTACGAAGTGGCGCGCGCCTATCCGGGCGTCGAGGTGGACGACGAGCATGTGGACGCGACGGCGGCGCATCTGGTCCGTGCCGCGGGCGATTTCGACGTGCTGGTCACCGAGAATCTGTTCGGCGACATCCTGTCCGATCTGGCGGGCGAACTGAGCGGTTCGCTCGGCATGGCCGCCTCGCTGAATTGTTCGGCCACCCGCGCGATGGCGCAGGCGGTGCACGGCGCCGCGCCGACCCTGGCCGGGCACAATCGCGCCAATCCGGTCGCGTTGCAGCTGTCGGCGGCGATGTTGTTGCGCTGGTTGGGAACTCGTGATGCGGATGCCGCGCTGCGCGCGGCGGCGGACCGCATCGATCGTGCGGTGGCGGCGACCTTCGCGGCGGGTATCGCGACGGCGGACCTGGGCGGCCAGGCCTCGACCGGCGAGTTCACCGAGCAGGTGTGCGCCCGGGTGCACCGCCGCTGAATCCGCCCGTGGCTCAGTTGCCCGCGGACAGTCCGGTGGCGAGCTTCACGACGACCTTCTGGTCGGTGACCTCCTGCACCGTGACGTTCAGGCCCTCGGCGGGCTGGGTCTCGCCGACCGGGACGTCGACCTGCTGGCCGCCGACCTTCATGGTGACCGTGTTCCCGTTCACCGCGACGAGCTCCGCGTCGATGCCGAGAATGTTCGCCTTGGCGTCCACGCCGCGGTCGAAGGTCACGGTGCACCCGCCGACATTGCATTCGGACTTGGTACCGGCCCCCTCCACGGTGCAGGCGGCCGCGCCGAGCGGGACGAGCAGGGCTACAGAGGACAGGATCATCAGCCGTCGAACACGCATCGGCCCAGTGTAGGGCGTAGGGCGAATCGGCGGCACGGTCCGCCACTCGCGAACCGCGGCACCGGCAGGCTCGCAGGATCGTGCGGCGCCTCGCGAAACTGTCCACGCGGCAACGGGCCCCAGCCGCGCGGCGCCTCGCAGCCGCGTGCCCGTCAGATCCTCGCCGGCGCGATGGTAGCGGAGGCCACGATGGCAGCGCTGAACATCGACAGCATCGAGGTGAGCCCGTGGGCGCTGCGCGAAGGTGTTGTCCTGCAACACATCGCGACTGGCCGACACCGAGGACGTCCTGCCGCTGACCCCAGCTCGCTCTCGCCGAGGAGCCCAATCTCGATCCGGTCCTCACCACGCTGGCCGGATATCGCTGAGACCGCCGCCGTCGACGTCTCGGCTGGTCGGCAGCCACGAACGCCTCGGCAAGTATGTGAACCTCTGATAGTGCCGAACGGGAAACGTCTTCCGGGGTCTATCTCCGCTCCGGTGTCTGGATACTCGACAAACAACCGTGGCAAGATCGTTTACAGAAGTCAACCCTTGTGCTGTCATTTCCCGTGATGTTCACTAAGTGAAATTTCGATAGCCACAATCGAGGAGAAGAAGATGGCTGGACGAGCAGTCGTCGCGGGTGTCGGGATGATTCCCTTCACCACGCCGAGCCGGACCGAGACCTACGACGTGATGGGCACCAAGGCGGCGCGGGCGGCGTTGGCCGACGCGGGCCTGGCGTACGAGAAGATTCAGCAGGCCTACGCCGGCTACGTATACGGCGATTCGACCTGCGGGCAGGCGGTCGTCTACGGCCTAGGCCTGACCGGGATCCCGGTGGTCAACGTCAACAACAACTGTTCGACGGGCTCGTCGGCGCTGTTCCTGGCCAGGCAGGCGGTCGAGTCCGGCGCCGTGGACGCGGTGCTCGCGGTCGGATTCGAGCAGATGCAGCGCGGCGCGCTCGCCATGGCCTACACCGACAGGCCGACGCCGTTCGACCGGTTCGACGCGGTGATGGACCGGATCCAGGAGCGCGACGACTCGCCGTTCGCCGCCCAGATGTTCGGCGGCGCGGGGCGCCAGTACGCCGAGCGGTACGGCACGTCGCCGGAGACCTTCGCCAAGATCTCGGTGAAATCGCGCAGGCACGCCGCGGGCAACCCGTACGCGGTCTTCAAGGACCCGGTCACGGTCGAGCAGGTGCTCGCCTCGCCGCACATCTACGGACCGCTCACCCGGTTGCAGTGCTGCCCGCCCACCTGCGGCGCGGCCGCCGCGGTGCTGGTCAGCGAGGAATTCGCGAAGGCCAACGGCATCGACGCCTCGGTCGTGATCCGGGCGCAGGCGATGACGACGGACTTCCCGTCCACCTTCGAAGAGCAGGACATGACGAAGATCGTCGGCTACGACATGGCGAAGGCCGCGGCCGAGCGGGTGTACGAGGCGTCCGGAGTGTCGCCCACCGACCTGCGGGTGGTCGAACTGCACGACTGCTTCACGGCCAACGAGCTGCTCACCTACGAGGCGCTCGGGCTGACGCCGGAGGGCACCGCCGAGAAGTTCGTCCAGGACGGCGACAACACCTACGGCGGCCGCGTCGTGACCAACCCGTCCGGCGGTCTGCTGTCGAAGGGGCACCCGCTCGGCGCGACCGGTCTGGCGCAGTGCGCGGAGCTGGTGTGGCAGTTGCGCGGACAGGCCGAGGCGCGCCAGGTGGACGGCGATCCGACCCTCGCCCTGCAGCACAACATCGGTCTCGGCGGCGCGGCCGTCGTCACGCTGTACGAGAAGGTGGGCTGACCGTGGCGATCGATCCCGCCGTCATCGGGACGGAACTGCCCTCGTCGACCCTGACGATCGACGCCGGACGGCTTCGCTTCTTCGCCGAGGCGATCGGCGAGACCAATCCGATCTTCACCGACCTCGCGGCCGCGAAAGCCGCGGGCTACGAGAATCTTCCGGTCCCGCCGACGTTCCTGTTCGTCATCGAACTGGAGAACCCGGACTCGTTCGGCTGGCTCGCGACGCTCGGCATCGACCTGCGGCGCGTACTGCACGGCGAGCAGTCCTTCGTCTACCACTCGACCGCCGTCGCGGGCGACGTGCTGACCGCGACGCCGCGCATCACCGATGTGGACAGCAAGAAGGGCGGCGCCCTCGATCTCCTGACGAAGACCGCCACCGTCACCAGGGCCGACGGCGCACTGGTCGCGGAACTGACCACGGTGGTCGTCGTCCGCAACCCGGAGGTGGCCCGATGACGACGCTCGACGCGGTGCGGGTCGGCACCGAACTCCCGCCGCTGCGCATCCGCCCGATCTCGCGCACCACGCTCGCGCTGTTCGCCGGCGCGTCCGGCGACCACAACCCGATGCACATCGATATCGACGTCGCCAGGTCCGCAGGGCTGGAGGACGTCTTCGCGCACGGCATGCTCTCGATGGCCTACCTGGGCCGGTTGCTCACCGATTGGTTTGCGCCGGAAGCGATCCGGTCCTACCGGGTGCGCTTCGCCGCGATCACTCCGGTGCACGGGGAGCCGACGGCCACCGGCACCGTCGTCGCCATCGACGACGTGGACGGCGAACGGCGCGCCACCCTCGAACTGGCCGTTATCCTCGCGGACGGAACCGTCACCCTGACGGGCACGGCCGTCGTCGCGCTGTGACGCCGCTGCTGGACGCACTGACCACTGCTGGACGTACTGACACACACCTCTGCTGAAAGGTACTGATACCCATGGGAACTCTCGACGGTAAGGTCGCCATCGTCTCCGGCTCGGGGCGCGGTATCGGCCGCGAGATCGCGCTGAAGCTGGCCTCCGAGGGCGCGGCGGTCGTTGTCAACGATCTCGACGCCGAACCGGCCGAGGAGACCGTCACCGCGATCGAAGGCGCGGGCGGGCGGGCGATCTCGTGCGTCGGCAGCGTCACCGACGAGGACTTCGCCGACCGGTTCGTGAGCACCGCGGTGGACTCGTTCGGCGGGCTGGACATCATCGTCAACAACGCGGGCTACACCTGGGATTCGGTGATCCAGAAGATGACCGACGAGCAGTGGGACGCGATCCTCGACGTGCACCTCAAGGCGCCGTTCCGCATTCTGCGCGCCGCGCAGCCGGTGATCGCCGGGCAGGTGAAGAAAGCGCGGGAGGCGGGCGAACCGGTGCCGTGTCGCAAGGTCGTCAACATCTCCTCGGTCGCGGGCACCGGAGGCAATGCGGGACAGTCGAATTACTCGGCGGCCAAGGCGGGCATCACCGGTCTGACCAAGACGCTCGCCAAGGAGTGGGGCCGCTACAACGTCACGGTCAACACCGTCGCGTTCGGCTTCATCAAGACCCGGCTGACCGAGGCCGCCGCCGACGGGCAGAGCACGATCGATGTGCAGGGCAGGGAGATCAAGGTCGGCGTCAACCCGAACCTGCTCGCCGCCATGGAGCAGATGATCCCGCTCGGCCGGGCGGGCACCCCGCGCGAGGCGGCGGGCGCTGTGTATCTGCTCTGCACGCCGGAATCCGACTACGTCAGCGCGCAGACGCTGATCTGCGGTGGCGGCTTCACCATCTGAGCCTGCGGCATTCGAGCCAGGGACCTTGCAGAATGTGACTCCGTGACCGACACCGATTCTCCGCTGCCGACCCGCCCCGCCAGGGGCACCCGGCCGACCAACCGGCGGGCACTCGTCGTGTCCGCCGCGGCGGAGCTGTTCGCCAGGGACGGATACGCCAACGTCGGCGTCGGTCAGGTGGCCGACGCCGTCGCGGTCGGCCCGTCGGCGCTGTACCGGCACTTTCGCAACAAGCAGGATTTGCTGCACGCGGTCGTCGCCGACGCATTGGTCACCTTCGAAACGCTGCTCGCCGAGCTGCGCGAGCACCCGGACGACGCGATGTCGGCGCTGGCGGCCGCGGTGCTCGCCCAGCGCCGGATGGGCGTGCTCTGGCGGCGCGAGTCCCGGCACCTGGACGGCGCGGCCCGCCGCGAGCTGCGGGAACGGTTGCGTGCCGTCGGCGCGAAGCTGGCCGAGCTGGTGCGGGCGCGCCGCCCCGCCCTGGATCCGCGCCGGGCCGACATGCTCGCTTGGTCGACGCTCGCGGTGGCGACCAGTATCTCCTTCCACCGGCTTCGGCTGCCCGGCGATCGCTTCCACCAGCTGCTCACCGAGATGATGACGGCGGTGTCCGATGCCGAGATCCCGGCGCTGGGACGCGCCAGGGTGGGCGCCGCCGATCCGGCCGACCGGTGGTACCCGTCGCGGCGCGCCGCGATTCTCGACCAGGCGGGCCGGCTGTTCGATCGGTACGGTTTCGCCGGGGTGGGCATCGAGGACATCGGCGCCGCCGTCGGCATCGCCGGGCCCAGCGTCTACAACCACTTCGCCAGCAAGGCCGAGATCCTCGTCGACCTGTTCGCCCGGGCGAACCTCATCCTGCAAGCCGACCTGCAACGCGACCTCGCCCGCGCGACCAGCGCCGCGGACGCGCTGCACCGGCTGATCGGCAGCTACACCGCGTACTCGCTGGAGAATCCGGCCCTGATCCGGTTGCTCATCACCTCCGAAGCCGACCAGCTCGGGCCCGAGGAGAGCCATCGAATGCGCGGAACCCAGCACGAGTACGTCTCCGAATGGGTGGGACTCCTGCGCGGGCACCACCCCCAGATGGATCCGACGGAAGCGCGCATCCGCGTGCACGCGGCGCTCGGCGCCGTCAACGACATCGCGGCGACACCGCATCTGCGCGCGTCCGCGGGCATCGACGCGGCCGCCAGGATCGTCTGCGGCGCACTACTGCGCATCGACCCGCCTCGCACCTGAGCGCGCGGGAGCTCCGGGTTACGGCAGGTTGGTCCGGAGGTGACCGCCGGTTCGCCGGCCAAGAGGGGACGACAGAGGTGCCGATATTGCCGGTGGCACCGACTACGACGACACGCATGGCTGTCGGTACGTCGGCCGTACCATGCGATTGCCGGATCGAACGGCCGCGCGGTCCGGGGTTGCCGTGCAGGTCGACGGGTACGCGGGCGATATGGAGAAGCGAGATCGGATAGCGGAACCGTGGGGGCACCGGCTCCCCTACGGCGCGGGGCAGCGGTGGCCCGAGCGGGTCGACATGTATCTGGTGGACGGCCTCGAGCCCGAGGATGTGCAGCTGTGGGTGCCGTCGGCGTCGATATTGAGCTCCAACGGCGACGCGTTCGACATCGCCGTCGTCGACGGCAGGATGGTCGGTGTCCGCGGCCGCGCGGTGGACCGGGTGAACCGCGGCAGGCTCGGCCCGAAGGACCTGTTCGGCTGGCAGGCCAACGCGTCGCCCGACCGCCTGACCCGCCCGCTGGTCCGCCGCGGCGGTGAGCTCGTCGAGACCGATTGGGACACGGCCATGGACCGCGTGGTGCGGCACAGCAAGACGCTGCTCGAGCGGCACGGTCCCGAGTCGATCGGGTTCTACACCTCCGGCCAGCTCTTCCTGGAGGAGTACTACACGCTGAGCGTGCTGGCTCACGCGGGCATCGGCACCAACCACGTCGACGGCAACACCCGGCTCTGCACGGCGACGGCCGCCGAAGCGCTGAAGGAATCTTTCGGCTGCGACGGTCAGCCGGGCTCGTACACCGACGTCGACCACGCCGACGTCATCGCGCTGTTCGGACACAACGTCGCCGAGACGCAGTCGGTGCTGTGGACACGGATCCTGGACCGGCTGGCCGGACCGAACCCGCCCGCGATCGTGTGCGTCGACCCGCGCCACACCCCGGTCGCCGCGCACGCCACCGTCCACCTCGCGCCGCTGCCCGGCACCAATGTCGCGCTGATGAACGCGCTGCTGCACGAGATCGTCGCCAACGGCTGGGTGGATCACGAGTACATCCACGAGCACACCGTCGGCTTCGACGAATTGCGCTCTCGGGTAAGCGAATGCACCCCCGAGCGGGCGGAGCGGCTCTGCGGCGTCGATGCAGGGGAGATCCGTGCGGCGGCCCGAGTGCTCGGCACCGCGACGCGGCTGCTGTCCACGGTGCTGCAGGGCTTCTATCAATCCCATCAGGCGACCGCGGCGGCGGTGCAGGTCAACAACGTCCACCTGATCCGCGGAATGCTCGGCCGCCCCGGCTGCGGAGTGTTGCAGATGAACGGGCAGCCGACGGCGCAGAACACCCGCGAATGCGGCGCCGACGGCGACATGGCCGGCTTTCGCAACTGGGCCAACGACGCGCACGTCGCCGAGCTGGCCGACCGGTGGCGGGTCGATCCCGACCGGATACCGCACTCGGGGCCGCCGACCCACGTGATGAAGATGATCCGGTCCGCCGAGCAGGGCGACATTCGGATGCTGTGGGTGAGCGCCACCAACCCGGCGGTGTCGCTGCCGGAGCTGGCGCGCGTCCGATCGGTCCTCGCGCGCGAGGACCTGTTCCTCGTGGTGCAGGACATCTTCCCGACCGAGACCGCGGCCATGGCCGATGTCGTGCTGCCCGCCGCGGCGTGGGGCGAGAAGACCGGCGCGTTCACCAACGCCGACCGCACCGTTCACCTGTCGGAGCGGGCCGTCGACCCGCCTGGCGCGGCGAGGTCCGATCTCGACATCTTCCTGGACTACGCCCGCCGCATGGATTTTCGCGACCGGGACGGCGGCCCGCTGATCCACTGGCACGATCCGGAGTCGGCGTTCGAGGCGTGGAAGGCGTGCTCGGCCGGCCGCCCGTGCGACTACAGCGGCTTGACCTATGCGAAGTTGCGCGCCGGCTCAGGCATCCAATGGCCTTGCGACAGTGCGCGTCCGGACGGTACCGAGCGCCTCTACGCCGACGGGCATTTCTGGAGCGCACCCGACGACTGTGGGTCCTACGGCAAGGACCTGATCTCCGGGAAGCCGGTCGAGCCCGCCGAGTACCGCGCGCTGAACCCGGACGGCAAGGCGATCATCAAATCCGCCGACTATGTCCACCCGCGCGAGGCGCCCGTCGCCGACCATCCGTTCGCGCTGGTCACCGGGCGAACGCTGTACCAGTTCCACACCAGGACCAAGACCGCACGGGTACCGCAGCTGGACGCGGCTGCGCCGGAGGTCTGGGTCGAGATCTCGCGCGCCGACGCCGACCGCGCGGAGATCGGCGAGGGCGACCTGGTCGAGGTCTCGACGCGGCGCGGGTCGGTGCGGGCTCGCGCCCGCATCGGGCGGATCCGCCCCGGCGTGCTCTTCCTGCCGTTCCACTACGGCTACTGGGACCGCGGCGACGGTGCGCACGACCGGGCCGCGAACGAGCTGACCCCGACCGACTGGGACCCGGCGTCCAAACAGCCGATCTTCAAGACCGCGGCGGCGAACCTGCGGCGGGTGGCGCCCGGCGCCGACCCGTCCCCCGCGCCGACGACGACCGCGTCCGCCCCGGTCGACGCGTCCGTGGCGGCCACCACGGGGGGACCCGCGGCATTCGCCGTCGAACTCGACACCTCTGTGGGCGGCTCGACCTGAGCCGACAGGGGAGATGCGCGAAAATTCTTGTGCCGTAGCGCTTTTTGCGCGGCATCCGAGGAGCTGCGCGGTCCTGCACGGCCCGCTGAGCACGGTCGTACGACGCGGACTTCGCGTGGCGGACGAGCGACGACAGCACCCTACGAATAGCTAATGTCCAGCGATGCAGTGAGGTGGCCGTTTCCCGCGAAAGCGGATGTGACCCGTTCGGCACGGCGCGGCGCACCTCTCCGCTTCGGTGCTGGTTCGGGCATCGCGTCGCTCCCGTTCGTGCGCCGGAGCGACGCGTCGATCGCGACATGCGGGATAGGGCGGCAATTAGACGGCAACCCGCAGCGTGCGGTCATCGGACCCGAGGGTATGGTGTCCGGTCGGCGCACCGGCAGCCGGTACCGGGTGGAGTTCGCAACGAGCCGATGTGGAATTCCATTACTGTCCAGCACGAAACGTCTCGGTCGCTTAGATTGCCAAACGGGTGGTGACACCCGGGTTTCTCGTAACCGAAATGTGGAGGGCTGCTGTGTCTGATCGATCGAAGCCTGGCAGGCGTGCCCTGCGAGCGATGTGCGCGCTCACCGGCGCGGCACTGGTGCTGGCAGGCTGTACCACCAACACCGAGGAGACCGGACCGGCGGTCGCCAAGGTGCACGTGGACAAGGTCACCGAAATCGCCGATCAACTGCCCGACAAGGTCAAGCAGTCCGGCAAGCTGGTCATCGGCGTGAACGTCCCGTACCAGCCCAACGAGTACAAGGACGCCAGCGGCAAGATCGTCGGCTTCGACGTGGACCTGATGGACGCGGTCGCCTCCGTGCTCGGTATCGAGGCCGAGTACGTCGAGTCGGCCTTCGAGAAGATCATTCCGGCGATCCAGGCCGGCACCTACGACGTCGGCATGTCCTCGATCACCGACTCGAAGGAACGCGAGCAGCAGGTCGACTTCACCACTTACTTCAGCGCGGGCATCCAGTGGGCCCAGCAGAGCGGCAAGCCGGTCGACCCGACCAACGCCTGCGGCAAGAAGGTCGCCGTGCAGGCCACCACCGTCGAGCACACCGACGAGGTGCCCGCCAAGAGCGCCAAGTGCGTCGCGGAGGGCAAGCCCGCCATCGACATCAAGCCGTTCGACGAGCAGAGCGCCGCGACCAACGCGCTGGTGCTCGGCCAGGTCGACGCGATGTCGGCCGACTCGCCGGTGACCGCCTACGCCATCAAGCAGAGCAGCGGCAAGATCGAGACCGCGGGCCCGGTGTTCGACTCCGCGCCCTATGGCTGGGCGGTGCCGAAGGGCTCGCCGCTGGCCAAGGTCCTGCAGGCCGCGGTCAACCACCTGATCCAGAACGGCCAGTACAAGCAGATCACCGAGAACTGGGGCGTGCAGGAAGGCGCGATCACCCAGTCGGTCGTCAACGGCGCCGTGAGCTGACCCATGTCCGACACCGACACCACCGTCGTGCCCGGCGATCCCGGGCCCGGCGGCGTCCCCGCGCCTGCCGAGCCGGAGCCGATCAAAGCGGTTCCGCTGCGCAGGCCGGGCCGATGGATCGCCGCGGCCGTCATCCTCGTGCTGCTCGGCCTGTTCGTCTACGGCGCCGCCACCAATGACGCCTACCAGTGGGGCACCTACTGGAAGTACCTGTTCGACAGCCGCATCGTGGCGGGCGCGGTCGTCACCCTCGAGCTGACCGTGCTGGCGATGGCGATCGCGATCATCCTCGGCACGGTGCTCGCGGTGATGCGCCTGTCGCCCAACCCGGTGCTGCGCTCCGCCGCCTGGGTGTATCTCTGGATCTTCCGCGGCACACCGATTTTCGTGCAGCTGGTGTTCTGGGGCCTGGTGCCCTCGCTGTACCAGCAGATTCATCTCGGGGTGCCGTTCGGGCCGCAGTTCTTCGAACTCGACGTGCAGGAATTGCAGGCCGCGTTCACCTTCGCGGTGATCGGCCTCGGTCTCAACGAGGCCGCCTACATGGCCGAGATCGTCCGCGCGGGAATCAATTCCGTGGGCGAGGGGCAGCGCGAGGCGTCGACCGCGCTCGGCATGTCCTGGACCCAGACCATGCGGCGCACCGTGCTCCCGCAGGCCATGCGGGTGATCATCCCGCCCACCGGCAACGAACTCATCGGCATGCTGAAGACCACCTCGCTGGTGACCGCGATCCCGTTGAGCACCGACCTGTTCGGTCGGGCCCGCGACATCTACGGCGTGAACTTCCAGCCGATCCCGCTGCTGCTGGTCACCGCGACCTGGTACCTGGCCATCACCAGCGTGCTGATGGTCGGCCAGTTCTACCTGGAGCGGTACTACTCGCGCGGCGCGTCCCGGCAGCTGACCGCCAAGCAGCTACAGCAACTGGCCGACGCACAGAGCGTGGTGAAGGCGAAATGACGGTTTCCACGAACAAGGACGAGCAGGCCGCGCCGCGGATGATCGTCGCCGACCGGGTGTGCAAGAACTTCGGCGCGCTGCAAGTGCTCAAGGGCATCTCGCTGGAGGTGGCGCGCGGTGAGGTGCTGTGCCTGATCGGCCCGTCCGGTTCCGGCAAGTCCACCTTCCTGCGCTGCATCAACCACCTCGAGCAGGTGAACGCGGGCAGGCTGTACGTGGACGGCGAGCTCGTCGGGTATCGCCAGAAGGGCGACAAGCTCTACGAACTGCACCCGCGCGAGGCGGCCAGGCAGCGCCGCGATATCGGCATGGTGTTCCAGCACTTCAACCTGTTCCCGCATCGGACGGCGCTGGAGAACATCATCGAGGCGCCGACGCAGGTGAAGAAGCTGCGCAAGGCCGACGCGGTGGCCCGCGCGCACGAACTGCTCGATCGAGTCGGCATGGGCGACAAGGCCAATGCCTACCCGGCTCAGCTGTCCGGCGGTCAGCAGCAGCGCGTCGCGATCGCCAGGGCGCTGGCCATGGATCCGAAGCTGATGTTGTTCGACGAGCCGACCTCGGCGCTGGATCCGGAACTGGTCGGCGAGGTGCTGCAGGTGATGC
The DNA here is from genome assembly GCF_040654065.1 of Nocardia sp. NPDC050793. NCBI lineage: Bacteria > Bacillati > Actinomycetota > Actinomycetes > Mycobacteriales > Nocardiaceae > Nocardia > Nocardia sp. NPDC050793. The sequence goes on along the minus strand of NZ_JBFAHG010000004.1, from coordinate 118,208 downwards.
GCGAGCTCGCCGAGAGCGGCATGACCATGGTGGTGGTGACGCACGAAATGGGCTTCGCCCGCGAGGTCGCCGACCAGCTGGTGTTCATGGACGGCGGCGTGGTGGTGGAGGCGGGCGCGCCGCGTGAGGTGCTCGCGAATCCGAAACACGAACGTACCAAGGCATTTCTGTCGCGGTTGCTCTGAGCGGTGACAGCAATGGGCCGGGCGTCCGAGGGACGCCCGGCCCGTCTTGTCATGGCCTATCGACTACTTCCGCTCGGTGACCGATCACGGGAACGGTGAGAAGAAGCCGAGGGTCGCGCCGACCGCTGCACCGATGAGGCATCCGGGGATGGCTCCGACCAGGAAGAACCAGATTCCGATCGCGAAGCCGATCGCGCAGCCGATGGTGGCGCCGACGACGATCGAGATCGGTCCCCAGGCCTGCTGCACGCCGGGCAGATCCTGGGACAGGACCGCCTCGGTGGTCGGTCCGCCGATCGGTGTCAATGACAGCTGGGTACCCGCGGCGTTGAGCGCGGGTGCCACCGCGAACTGCCCGAACGTCGTCGGGATGGAGCCGACGACCGTGCCGTCCGCCGCGAGAACCGTGACCGCCTCGGGGGTGATGGCGAACGTGCCGGAGGCGAGGTTCACCAGGGCGCTCGAGTGATCGGCCGCGAGGCTGGCGGTGTACCCGACCGAGCCGTCGGTACCGCTGAAGCTGACATCCGCCAGACCCGCCTCCCCGTGCCCGGTCGCGCTGGCTATGCCGGTGGCCGCGATGGCTATGAATGCGGTAGCCATCAATTTCTTGATAAACATGGAATTTCCAATCCTTTGCCGATTTCCTTTGACGTTCCCCCGACGAACGGCACCGGATAGAAATATGATGCTCCTTTCAATCACTCGATGTCCATAGGGTGCGCCCTGTCATCGTGCGGTATCGGAGTTGTTTTCGGCTGCCGGGTAAATCGGCCGATCCGAGATTCAACTTGTCATGACAATTGCTTTGACCATTGTCGATGATGAATCCGACTGCGATGGGCAGTGTCGTCCATGGTGCCGGACAATCGCGCGCTCGCCAATTGCGCAGTTCTCGCAACCGTCTGATCCAATTAACTTGGGAAATGACTACTCGCCGGTATCGGAATGTTCTCGCCGACGATTATCGGCGGCTGCCGAACGCGATGCGAAGCTGACCGAGCAGCACCTTGGTGGCGGGCGGCGCGGGGTGATCGGCCCGCCAGACGAGGGCGAGTCGTCCGCGCAGATCGGGCTCGACGATCGGCAGCGCGCGCACGCCGTGCGCCGCGGCCTCGTCCTCGGTGAGCGCGGGGACCACGGCGACGCCGAGCCCGCGTGCCGCGAGTCGCAGCAGCAAGGGCGGCGCTGCGGCTTCGAAGGCGACCCGCGGTTCGAAACCGGCAGCGGCGCAGGCGCGTTCGAGCACACCGCGCAGTCCGGTGCCCGTAGGCAGGCAGATCAGCGGATGGTCGCGCAGCACGGCGAGCGGGATGGTCGCGCCGTGGGTGTGGTCGTCGGCGGCGACCGCGGCGACCACAGGAGTGTCCAGCACCACGTGGCTGCCGAGTCCGGGATCGAGGTCGGCGCCGGTCAGGCCGACCAGGGCGATGTCGAGTTCGCCGCGGCCGAGGGCGGCGAGCATGCGTTCTGAGGTGTCCTCGGTCAGGCTGATGCCGACCCCGGGATGGTCGATGTGGAAATCGGCGAGCACCGCGGCGACGTCGAATTCCTCGGTGGCCGCGCCGGAGATCAGTCCGACGCGCACGTGGCCGCGCAGCAAGCCGGTGAACTCGTCCACCGTGTCGGCGATGCGCTGAGCCGCGGCCAAGGCCGCTTCGGCGTGCGGCAGCACGGCCGCGCCGACTTCGGTCAGCGTCACGGTGCGGCCGCCGCGGTCGAACAGCGGTTGCCCGAGTTCCCGCTCGAATTGCCGGATCTGCGCGCTCAGGCCGGGCTGGGCGAGGTGCAAACGGGCGGCGGCGCGGGTGAAGTTGGCTTCCTCCGCCACAGCGACGAAGTAGCGCAGGTGGCGCAGTTCCATAACTGTGGATTCTAGTATCGATAGAAACCATCTGTTGTACTTATGACTCCGCGTCGGGCATCGTCGATGACATGGCAGACAACGCAACGCAGACCACCGATTTCGCCCTCTTCACCGGCCCGGTCTTCCAGCCGGGTGAGCCCGGATACGAAGCGGAGATCGCCGGGTTCCAGACCGCCTACACCCACCGGCCCGCGCTGGTGGTCGCCGCGGCGCATGCCGAGGACGTGCGCGCCGCGGTGGAATACGCCGCGCGCCACGGACTTCCGGTGGCCGTCCAGGCGACCGGGCACGGGCTCTCGGTTGCGGCCGAGGACGGGGTGCTGATCAGCACCGCCCGCATGACCGGGATTCGGATCGATCCCGAGGCGCGCACCGCGCGGGTCGCGGCGGGGGTGCGCGCGGGCGCGCTGGTCGAGGCGGCCGCGCGGTTCGGGCTGGCGCCGCTGAACGGCTCCTCCCCGTCGGTCGGCGTGGTCGGCTATACGCTCGGCGGCGGACTCGGCCTGCTGGCAAGGGAATTCGGCTACGCGGCCGATCACGTGCGGATGATCGAACTGGTCAGCGCGGACGGCAGGATGCGCACGCTGCGTCCGGGCGACGAGTTGTTCGGCGCGGTGCTCGGCAGCGGGGGGAACTTCGGCGTGGTGACGGCGCTGGAGCTCGACCTGTTTCCGGTGCGGACGGTCTACGGTGGGCAGCTGGTGTTCGGCGAGCCGCTGGCAGGCGCCGCGCTGGAGGTGTGGCGGCGGTGGACCACGACGGTGCCCGAGCAGCTGACCTCGAGCGTCGCCACGCTGACCTACCCCGACATCCCGCAGGTGCCGGAGGCGCTGCGCGGCCGGTACGTCGCCTCGATACGCATCGCGTTCGACGGCCCGGCCGAGGAGGGTGAGCGTCTGGTCGCGCCACTGCGCGCGTTCGGCGCCCGGCTGCGCGACGATCTGCGCGAAATGTCCTACACCGAATCGCACACCATCCACAGCGATCCCGATCACCCGCACGCTTACGCCGCGACCAACGCCGTTCTCGGCGAACTCACCGGCGACGCGCTGGCCGCGCTGGCCGCCGCCACCGGTCCCGGCGGGTCGATTCCGGCCGTGGTCGACATCCGTCACCTCGGCGGCGCGCTCGGCAGGCCCGGTGCGGCCGGGGTCGCGGTCGACCGGCGCGAGGCCGCCTACGTGGTCCGCGTGATCACCATGCCGACGCCGGGCGAGGGTGCTGGGGTGCCCGCCGAACATGGCGCGGTACGGGAGGTGCTGGCGCCGTGGACGATCGGGCACAGCCTGGCCTTCCTCTACGGCGCGGGCGACGGCGCGGACGACGCGCAGACCCGCGCGGGATACGCGCCCGACACCTACGCGCGGCTCGCGGCGCTGAAGGCGAAGTACGACCCGCGCAACATGTTCCGCTTCAACCGCAACATCCGGCCCGCGGCCTGAGTGCGGGACGGCGCCCGTCGGCGATTGGCCGTCGGGCGCTCGCATGCTATCTTCGTGATATCACTCTGATACCGGGAGGATGTCATGAAGCTCAGGCCCGCATTCCACGTCAACGGCTTTCTGGTGCTGTTGGCCTGGTTGGTGCTGACCCTCGTCTTCGGCGGCGCGGCCGCCGTGGGGTACGTCGCGGCGGCCAAGGACGGGAATACGCCCGCGCTGATCGCGGCGATCGCGGCGACCGTGGTCGTGGTGGCGCTCGCGCTGGCGGTCACCGGATTGGTGGTCGTCGACCCGAACGAGGCGAAGGTGGTGCAGTTCTTCGGCCGCTACATCGGTTCGGTGAGCGAGCCGGGCTTCTTCTCGGTGGTGCCGCTCACCGACCGCAAGAGCATCTCGCTGCGGGTGCGCAACTTCGAGACGCAGAAGCTGAAGGTCAACGACGCCGACGGCAATCCGGTGGAGATCGCGGCGGTAGTCGTCTACCGGGTGGTGGACAGCTTCAAGGCCGCGTTCGCCGTCGACGATTACGAGGAGTACGTGGAGACCCAGTCCGAGGCCGCGGTGCGGCATCTGGCCACCACGCACCCCTACGACGCGCACGACGCCGGACGCACCAGCCTGCGCGACGGCGCCGAGGTCGCCGAGGAACTGACCGTCGAACTGCGCGACCGCACCGAGATGGCGGGCATCGAGGTGCTCGAGGCCAGGATCACCCACCTCGCCTACGCGCCGGAGATCGCCCAGGCCATGCTGGTTCGCCAGCAGGCTGCGCAGGTGGTGGCCGCGCGCACGCACATCGTGGAGGGCGCGGTCGGCATGGTGAGCCTGGCGCTTGACCGCCTGACCGAGCAGGGCGTCGTCGAACTCGACGAGGAACGCCGGGCCGCGATGGTGTCCAACCTGCTCGTGGTGCTGTGCGGCGATCGCGCGACCCAGCCCGTGGTCAACGCCGGAACGCTCTACAGCTGAGCCGCGCTCATGGTCGAACGCAAGAAGCTACTGCTGCGCTTGGACCCGGCCGTCCACGAGGCACTGGCCAAATGGGCGGCCGACGACCTGCGCAGCATCAACGCTCAGATCGAGTACGCACTGCGCATTGCGCTCGAACAGGCGGGCCGCAAACCGAAGTCCAAGTGAGACGAAAGTACCTGGGATGCAGCGCCTTCCGCTGGGGAGGCGCTGCTTTCGGTGTGCTTTGGGATGTCATTGGGCGAGCTCGGCGATCAGGCGCACGCTGTCGTCGTAGAGCGCTCGCTGGGCCTCGAGATCGTAGGAGGCGGCCGAGGACGGGCGCTCGGCGCGGCCGACGAAGTGGCGGCCGGTGGTCGCGGCGAGCGACGAGTCGGTGATCAAGCGGGCGAGATCCGCGCCGGACCGTGCAGGGGTGTGGACGCCGGGCAGCAGCACCAGGGCCTTGGCCACCGAGCTCCACAGCGCCCGCGCGAATCGGCCCGCGTCCCTTGCCAATCCGGTGCCCGGCATCAGGCCCGGGTCGAAGGCGTTCACGGTGACGCCGTCGTCGGCGAGCCTGCGCGCCAGCTCGTAGGCGGTCTGCAGATTGGCGAGTTTCGAGGTGCTGTAGCGGCGGCGGCCGTCCCGGTGCGCCGGTTCCGTCGCGGCGGGCGGGTGGGCGAGTTCGCGCGCGGAGGCGATCAGCGGGTGCGGCATGCCGGTGAAGCGGCGCGGGTCGTGCGTTCCCGAGGTGACGAACACGATCCGTGCCGGCGCGACCAGATCGGCGCGCAGCTCACGCACCAGCGCGAGGTGGCCGAGGTGGTTGACGCCGAAGGTGGCCTCGATGCCGTCGGCCGTGTAGGCGCGGCGGGTGAATTGCAGCCCGGCGTTGCAGACCAGTCCGCGTAGTGGGGGTAATCCAGCGGCGCCTAGTTCCGTCGCGAAGTCCCGCACCGAAGTGAGCGAGCCCAGGTCCAAGACCATGCCGTTGACGCCGATCTCGGCGGCTTCCCGCTCGGCGCGCGCCGCGTCCCGGCCGGTCACGACCACGGTCCAGCGCGGATCGGCGGCCAGCACCCTGGCGCATTCGCGACCGAGTCCGCTTGTGCCGCCGGTGATCACCACGGTTCTGTCACTTGTTGTCATATGGCACAGAATGCCACTTTTTGCCATGCGTGACAATGCTTCCATGTCGTTGCGGGATCGGAAGAAGGAACGCACTCGGCGCGCGATCGCCGACGCCGCGCTGGGGTTGTTCGCCGAGCGCGGGTTCGAGGCGGTGACCATCGCCGACATCGCCGCCGCGGCCGACGTGGGCACCCGGACCCTGCACCGGTACTACAGCGGCAAGGACGAACTGCTCTTCGCCGAGGACGACGAGCACCGCGCCGAACTGTCCCGGCTGCTCGCCGAGCGGCCGCAGGGGGAGACCCCCGAGCAGACGCTGGCGGCCGTGATCGGTCCGATGGTGGGACATTTCGCCGACCGGCTCGACGAATTGCGCACCCGCGACGCGCTGATAGCCGCCAACCCCGCCCTCCAAGCCCGCGATCTCGCCAAGCGCGGCGCCGTCGAAGCGCTGCTCGCCGGGCACCTGGCCAGGCAGATGGGCGTCGACCCGGCGGAAGACGTGCGGCCACTGCTGTGGGCGAAGGTCGGCATGGCCTGCTTCTTCGCGGGCTTCGAGATCTGGCTGCGCGCCGGCGGCGAGCTCGCCGACCACGTCACGGCGGCAAGAACCGCGTTGCTCGCCGAGCTAGGCGCGACCCGCGGCTGACGCGACCGGTCGAATTCACACCGCCGACGCGGGTCGAGCGTCCGCGTCGATACGTCGCGGGAACGGCCCGAGTTGCTGTGCGGCCGATGCCAGGAACTCGCGGCGCTCTCGCCGAGCCGTCAGGCGATCCCGAATACTCTCGACAGCAGCTCCTGCCGGGTGCGCACACCCGACTTGGCCAGTATCGCCTTCACGTGATCGCTGACCGTGGGCTCGGCGATCCCCAAATCGCTTGCCATCTGGGGTGATTCGAGGCCGGCGGCGAGCAGGCCGAGCACCTGGGTCTCGCGGGTGGAGAACGCGTGCGCGCGACCGAACAGATCCAGCCGCTCGGCCCAGCCGCTCGGTGCGAGCGAGACCGCGATGTCCTGGGTTCCGAGCCGATCGGCTCGCACGGTGAGCCAGCGGGCTCCGCCCAGGTGGACGCGCGACCACGGCGGTCCGACCGGGATGCCGTGCTCGGCGGCCAGCAGCGCGGCGCCCGCGTTGTAGACCGAGTTCGGGATCGGCGGCATGGCCTCCTGCGGTGGGTTCAGCCGGAGCAGCGTCGCCGCCGCGGCCGGGGTCTGGCCGCGCATCCGCAGATCCGGTCCGAGGACGACCGCCGCGGGCCCGGCCGGGGCGAGCCCGCCCTCCTCGGCGACGAAGGTGCGACCGAGAGCGGCTCGCAGCCCCCGCGCGATCGGCGCCGCCAGCGCCGCCAACGCGGTGATCTGGGCGGGATCGAAGGCGCGCGGGGCCTTGCGCAAGAGTTCGAGGAACCCCCAGCATCCGTAGCGGTCGCCGAACACCACGGTCGCGGTGTCGAAGACGCCGAGCTCGACCAGCACCTCGCGCCACACCCGCGAACGTGCGGGATCGCCGGCGGTGTCGATGCGCAGAGAAGTCGCCGCCAGGCCCCGATCGAGCAGATCGCTCCAGCGGGTCGCCACCGTGAGGTAGCGCAGGCGGATCAGTTCCGGCAACCGTGCCCAGCGCAGACCGAGCGGATCGGCCACCGGCGACGTCCCGATCCTGGTGACCGGATCGGTGAGCATGAAGACGTGCCCGTCGAAGGGGACGGCCGCGCGGAGATCGGCGAGCACCACGTCGCGCAGCCGCCTCGCCGTGTGATCGGCTCGGCAGTGGCGCTCGACACGATCGAGCAGCTCTCGCGCACTGGGCACCGGCCAAGTCTAGGGCGAAATGCCCTGGCTCCGGGGCCTGTCGGCACACCGGGATCTCGGGTCGCCGGCCTAGGCGGGCTTCTCGGTGACGAAGATGGCAGTGCCGGGGAAGAGCTCGCCGCGCAGCGGGCTCCACTGACCCCATTCCCGGTCCAGCCACTCCGGCCAGTCGGGTTCGACGATGTCGCGCAGCAGCAATCCGGCGGCGACGATCTCGCGGACCCGGTCGCCGATGGTGCGGTGGTGCTCGACGTAGGTCGCCGCGCCGTCGGCGTCCACCTCCACATAGGGCGTGCGATCGAAATAAGGAATGGACGCGGTGAGCCCCGCCGGGCCGGGATCGTCGGGAAAGATCCAGCGCATCGGATGATTCACCGAGAAGACCCACCGTCCGCCGGGCCGCAGCACCCTGGCCACCTCGCGCATCACCAGCGCGGAGTCGGCGACGAAGGGCACAGCGCCGAACGCCGAGCAGGCCAGATCGAAGGACGCGTCCGCGAACGGCAGCGCCTCGGCGCCCGCCTGCACCAGCGGAACCCGCGACCCGCCGCGCGCCATTGCGGACAGTCCGCGCTCCAGCATGCCCATCGAGAGATCCAGGCCGACCGGCAGCGCGCCCTGCCCGGCCAGCCAGCGCGCGCACGGCGCCGAACCGCAACCGATCTCCAGCACACGCTTGCCGGCCAGGTCCTCGCCGAGGAAGTGCATATCGCCCTCGTGCAGCCCCTCCGGGCACCACACGAACTCGCCGCCGGGAGAGTCGACGCCGAGGAAATCGGCGTGAGTCTGGTGATACTGATCGGCGTCGGCGTCCCACCAGCGCCTGCTGGCTCGTTCGCTGTCTGCCGAACTCAGCCGGGCGCGCGCGGTTCCGGCGGTTCCGAGCAGGGCGTTCGCTTGGGCATGGCGATCTTCCGACACGCGCGTGAGCTTAGCGATCGCGGCGCGCCGGAAGCGCTCCGGCGTGGCGTGCAGACCGGTTTGCCCGTGCGGACCAAGGTCGCGTACGCTGAACGCGCGAGTGTCTGCTGTGCCGACGTACCGGTGTACCGAAGTAACGATCTACCGACGTATCAGCGTACTGAAATAACAGAGCGCCCGTGCTGAGTTTCACAAGTGGATGAGTGCGGTACGTTCCTGTGTGTCCGTCGTCGCATCGTCGCGGTGATTTCGCAGCGTACCGAAAGTTCCAATGTCCGCAACCGACCACAATCCGTCCGGAGCAAACCGACACATGCCCACCACCGTCACCTCGCCGCAGGTAGCCGTCAACGACATCGGCTCCGCCGAGGACTTCCTCGCCGCCATCGACGCCACGATCAAGTACTTCAACGACGGCGACATCGTCGAAGGAACCATCGTCAAGGTCGATCGCGACGAGGTTCTGCTCGACATCGGTTACAAGACCGAAGGCGTCATCCCCTCCCGCGAACTCTCCATCAAGCACGATGTCGACCCGAACGAGGTCGTTTCCGTGGGCGATGAGGTCGAGGCCCTCGTTCTCACCAAGGAGGACAAGGAAGGCCGCCTGATCCTGTCGAAGAAGCGGGCGCAGTACGAGCGTGCGTGGGGCACCATCGAGGAGCTCAAGGAGAAGGACGAGGCCGTCAAGGGCACCGTCATCGAGGTCGTCAAGGGCGGCCTGATCCTCGACATCGGCCTGCGCGGCTTCCTGCCCGCCTCGCTCGTCGAGATGCGTCGCGTCCGCGACCTCCAGCCGTACGTCGGCAAGGAGATCGAGGCCAAGATCATCGAGCTGGACAAGAACCGCAACAACGTGGTCCTGTCCCGCCGCGCGTGGCTGGAGCAGACCCAGTCCGAGGTGCGCTCCGAGTTCCTGCACCAGCTGCAGAAGGGCCAGGTCCGCAAGGGTGTGGTCTCCTCGATCGTCAACTTCGGCGCCTTCGTCGACCTGGGCGGTGTGGACGGTCTGGTGCACGTCTCCGAGCTGTCCTGGAAGCACATCGACCACCCGTCCGAGGTCGTCGAGGTCGGCAACGAGGTCACCGTCGAGGTTCTCGACGTCGATCTGGACCGCGAGCGTGTTTCGCTGTCGCTCAAGGCGACTCAGGAAGACCCGTGGCGTCAGTTCGCCCGCACCCACGCGATCGGCCAGATCGTGCCGGGCAAGGTCACCAAGCTGGTTCCGTTCGGTGCGTTCGTGCGCGTCGAAGAGGGCATCGAGGGCCTGGTGCACATCTCCGAGCTGGCCGAGCGCCACGTCGAGGTCCCGGACCAGGTCGTCGCGGTCGGCGACGACGCGATGGTCAAGGTCATCGACATCGACCTGGAGCGTCGCCGGATCTCGCTGTCGCTGAAGCAGGCGAACGAGGACTACCACGCCGAGTTCGACCCGTCGAAGTACGGCATGGCCGACAGCTACGACGAGCAGGGCAACTACATCTTCCCCGAGGGCTTCGACCCCGAGACCAACGAATGGCTCGAGGGCTTCGACAAGCAGCGCGAGGAGTGGGAAGGCCGCTACGCCGAGGCGGAGCGTCGCCACAAGATGCACACCGCGCAGATGGAGAAGATGGCGGCCGACGCCGCGGCCGAGGCCGCGAACGGTGGCGGCGCGTCGAACTACTCCTCCGAGAGCGGTGCGCAGACCACCTCCAGCCAGGCCGAGCCCGCCGGCGGTTCGCTGGCCAGCGACGCCCAGCTGGCGGCTCTGCGGGAGAAGCTCTCCGGCAACGCCTGATTCGGGTAGAGCACACGCGAAGGCCCCGGTCCCCACGGACCGGGGCCTTCGCCCTTTCCGGGTAGAGAGGGGTTCGGCCGCGGCGGCAAGACCGCGGCCGAACTGCTGCGGGAGTGGTTCCCCAGCGCGCCGCTCGGGGACTGAAACCGTCGCCGCTCAGGCGGCGGCGACGGTGAAGCGACGCTGCGGGAAGCGGGGGTTCTCCGTTTCGTCGAGAAGGGCGACGGCCAGGTCCTCGGCGGAGATGTCGGTGTCGGCGATCAGGAGCTGGTCGCCGCCGACGCGATAGCGGCCGGTGCGGACGCCGGGCTGGACGAAGCCCGACGACGGGCAGAGGTAGGTCCAGTTGCGGTTGGAGAGGCGGTAGACGTTCAACGCGTCCCGCAGCGCCAGCACCACGTCGCGGTATTCGGCGGGCACGCCGAGGTCCTCGGTGAGGATGCGCGTGAATTCCGTTCCGGTGTCCACGAGTTGGCGTCCCGGCGCGACCTCCAGGCTCCCCGCGCCGCCGACCGCGAGCAATCGGATCTCCGGGTGTCGTTCCAGCGCGCCCACCATGGCGTGCGCGCCGGTGACGAAGGCGCTCGCGTTGGCGATGGTGTCGGCGATGCCGTGCCCGGCGTTCACCGCGCTGATCACCACGTCCAGCCCCGCGATGGCCGCCGCGATGCTGTCGGCGTCGAGCCAGTCGGCCACCACCCAGCGCGCCTCGTCACGCTCGGCGGGAAAGCGGGCGGAGTCCCGCGCGAACGCGGTCACGTCGTGCCCGCGCCGCCGCGCCTCCTGGACCACCCGGCCGCCGATGACGCCGCTCGCGCCGAAAATGCCGATCTTCACGATACCCACCTTCTATACGCTGTTCGATTACTACACGCCGTTCAGTAAAGGCACGGCTGATAGTAGTCAAACGCTGTAGAGTGTCAACTGTGGTCGAGGTGAAGAGCCGTCGGGAACGATTGCGCCAGGAGGCGACGGAAGAGATCAAAGCCATCGCGTTGCGCCTGCTCGCCGAAGGTGGTCCGGACGCGATCTCGCTGCGCGCCATCGCGCGCGAGATGGGCATGACCGCGGGCGCGCTGTACGGCTATTTCGCCACCCGCGACGAGCTGATCACCACCCTCATCTCCGACGTCTACACCGGCCTGGTCGACCGGGTGGAGGCCGCGCGGGACGCTGTGCCCGAGGGCGACCCCGGCGGGCGCATCGTCGCCTGGGGAGAAGCCGTCCGAGAGTGGGCCGTGGCGAATCCCGAAGGGTTCCGGTTGATCTACGGCGACCCGGTGCTCGGCTACCAGCCGCCTCCGGAGGGCCCGGCGCGCGAGGCGGAATTGCGCGCCTGCGACGGACTCGTCGGCCTCGCCGCGGCCGCCTGGCCTCGTGCCGCCGCCACGCAGTCCCTCGGGGATTCGACGTGGTCGGACTTCGACCCGGCGCTTGTCGAGCACGTGCGCGCCGACTTCCCCGACTTGCCGCCCGCCGCGCTGGCGCTGGCGCTGCGCATGTGGGGCCGCATGCACGGCCCGATCGCGCTGGAGGTGTACGGCCATCTGCGCCCCCAATCGCAGGACCCGGCAAAGCTTTTCCGCATCGAGATGCTGGATCTGGTGCGGGCGGTGGGCTTGTGACGGCGACGCACGGACGGATTCCCGCCACCGTGTGGGAGCGCAGGAGGATCGAGGCCATGAGCCGGATCCAGCAAGTGGCGCTGGACCTGTTCGACGAGCACGGATACCGCGAGGTGACCGTCGAGCGAGTGGCCGCCGCGGCCGGGGTGTCGCCGAGCTCGGTCTACCGCTACTTCGGCACCAAGGAGATGCTCGTCCTCTACGACGAGGCGGACCCGCAGCTCCTGGAGGTGCTGCGCACGGCGGGCGACGGCGAAACCCTCGATCCCGTAGCGCTTCTCGCGGTGGCGCGCCCGCTGGTGCCGGTGATGATCGGCGCACTGATCACCGCGGACTCCGAACGCCGCATCGCGCGGCGGATGCGGTACGTGCACGCGTTCCCCGAGGTGCGGGACGGTCAGACCCGGCAGATGCGCGAGCTGGAGGAACAGTTCCGCGTGCTGTTCGCCGAGCGCTGCGGGCGCGATCCCAACGACCTGCGGGTCCGGATGGCCGCGTCCACCGCGATCTGGGGCGGCGTAGCGGTGCTCGACCATTGGGCGGGAAAGGGTTTCGCCGGACGGCTGAGCGAGATCTATACCCCGGCGGTGGAATCGATCATCGACGCGCTGGAGGCGATCATCCGCTGACGCGCGCAGTCGCGGTCGTGCCCCGCCATTGCGGCAACCACCAGTTCCACCGGCCGAACAGCCGCATGAAGGCGGGCACCAGGATCAGCCGCACGACGAGCGCGTCGATGGTGATGGCGACCGCCAGCGCGAACCCGATCTGCTTGAGCTCCAACACCTCCGCAGTCACGAAGCTCGCGAACACGGCGACCATGATGGCCGCGGCGGCGGTGATCGGGCGGGCGGTGCGCTGCAAGCCCTCGGCGACGGCGGCGTCGTTGTCCCGGTCGCGGTCCCACGCCTCCTTCATGCGCCGGATGAGGAACACTTCGTAGTCCATCGAGAGGCCGAAGAGCACCGCGAACACCAGCATCGGCAGGTACACCTGGAGGAAGCCGGTGCTTTGGAAGCCGAGCGCGGAATCGCCTATGCCGTATTGGAACACGGCCACCGTGATGCCCAATGCCGCGCCGGTGGCCAGCAGATTCAGCAGGATCGCCTTGACCGCGAGCACGATGCTGCGGAACGCCAGAATCAGGAAGGCCAGCGAGACCGTGAGCACCAGGGCGATCACCCAGGGGAAACGGTCGGTGATCCGTTCGGAGACCTCGGCGAAGGTCGCGGGCGTGCCGCCGACGCGTACTTCCGCGCCCTCGACTTCCGCTGCGCGGGACCGGATCTCGTCGGTGAGCTCGGAGACGGCGGTGGAATCGAAGGACTCCCGCGGCACGACCGCGATCATGATGCGCCCCTCCGACTGCTGGGGCAGCACCGTCGCGACGCGCGGGTCGTTGGAGAGCTCGTCGGCGAACGCGTGCACCTCCGATTGCGCCGCGCTGAGCAGGGGCCCGTCGTCGGGTCCGGTGGCGAGCACCGTGACCGGGGCGAGCAACCCGGGGCCGAAGTTGTCGTTCACCAAGCGGGTCGCCTCGCCGCTCGGCCGGTCGCCGAGCGAACCGAGACCCATGTCGATGCCGTACCGAATGCCGGTGATCGGCGCCGCGGCGACGGCGAGGGCGGCGACGCCGAGCACGCCGAACAGCACCGGCCTGCGCATGACGAGGTGCGCCCAGCGCGCCCACGCGCTCGACGCCGCGGTCGAGCTGGTCTCGGCGGGACGCCACCGCGCGGGCAGGGCTCCGCGGTTCACCGCGGGGCCGAGGGTCGCCAGCAAGGCGGGCAGCAGCGTGACGGCCGCGCCGAGCGTGGCGAGCACGGCCGTCACCACGCCGATCGCGACGCCGTCGAGCATCGGAAGACCAACGGCAGCCAGCGAACACAGCGAAATCAGCACGATGAGGCCGGAGGCGAGCACGGTCCGTCCTGTGGTGTCCAGCGCGACCGCGACAGCAGCATCGATCTCCGCGCGCGCCGAACGGTCGCGCACCCCGCGCCGGGTCAGTTCCTCGTTGAACCGGCTGACGATGAACATGGCGTAGTCGATCGCGGTGCCGGTGGCGATCATGGTGGCGACCGAGAGCACCAGCGAGTCGAAGGTCAGGAAGGTGGTCAGGCCGAACAGCCCGCCGACGGCGAGGGCGATGCCCGCGGCGGTCACCGTGATCGGCAGGGTCGCCGCGGCCACCGCGCCGAGCGCGAAGACCAGTACGGCGGCGGCAACCGGCAGGCCGATCGCTTCCGCGCGCTGCATATCGGCGGTTTCGATGGCCATGAGATCGGCCTGCACCGCGCCGTATCCGGTGACCGCGACCCGGATGTCGGCGTCGGAGACCGCCGTAACGGCCGTCTGCAACCGGGTGGCGATCGCGACCCGTTCGGACATGTTGCCCTCGAGGCCGACGATGCCCAGCGCGGTGTGCCGGTCGGCGGAGATCTGCCCGTCGGCGCTGCCCTGGAACGGGCCCAGCGCGCCGGTGACGCCCGACGTCTCGCGTGCGGCGACGAGCGCCCGATCGACGGCGGCGCGGAATTCGGGGGCGTCCGCGGTGAACCGCGGGGAGTGGAAGACCAGCAGGTCCTGTTCCGCGCCGAACTGCGCGAAGTGTTGTGCCGCAAGGCGATCGACCTCGCTGGACGCCGAGCCGGGCACGGTGTAGTCGGGCGCGCCGAGCCGGTCGTGCAGCAGGGGATAGGCGGCGGTGCCGAGCACCGCGAGCAGCAGCCATACGCCGAGCACGATCCGGCGGTGCCGGGCCATCGCCGCGCCCCAGCGCCCGAGCGCGCGCAGCGGCGGCGGTGCGGTGGGGCGGCTCGGTTCCTTGGTCAGGGTCGGTAGCGGCATGTCCCCTCCGTGGCGTCGAAACCTGAAAGTCACTATCAGATTTGTCTCTCAACCCTAAGACCCGCTTCTGCAAGTGACTACCAGGTGTGGGGGAGGTCACGAATTCGCAGCGCGTTGAGTCCGGCTTCGCGTGAGCGAAAACTGTTGGGGGCGGCTGCATTCGCCGGTAGTGTGCCCGGCCATGGGGAGCAATCCGGGCAAGAACACTTATCTCGATCAGGTCGTCGCCCAGTCGGTCGCGTTGGAGGACGATCTGCGCACGCGGAAGCCGGTCGCCCCGGCACCCCAGGCTCCCAGCGGTCCGCCGCAGCCTCGGGGCGCGCTGGCGAAACGGGCACAGCGGGTCGGGCCGAGCGGGCAGGGGCAGGGGACCGGGCCGGTGGAGGTCCGGGTTACCGGCTTCTGGCGGTGGTGCACAGTTCTGGTGCCGCCCAACGCTTTCGTGGTACACACCAGGCGCGGGCGCGCGGAACCGCTGCACATCGGGCTCGGCGTGTCGTTCCGGTACAACCCGGCCACCGACTCCTACCTCGTGGTGCCCGGCGCGATGCAGACCATCCTGATCAACGCGTACTGCATCTGCCGGGAATTGCAGGGCGTGCTGGTGCAGGGCTACGTGCAGTGGATCATCGAGGATTTCGGCACCGCGTATCGCAAGCTGGACTTCTCCGACGCCGAAGATCCCATGCGGCTGGTCAACATTCAGCTGCGCGAACAGGCCGAGGCGGCCATCAAGGACAAGGTATCCACGATGGGCGTGCGCGACGTGCTCAGCGACAAGCAGCCGATCATCGAGGAGCTCACCGCCCGGTTGCGCGCGGTCGCCGAGGGCAGCGGCGACGCGCCGACCGGCGGCGGTGACCGCGGTCTCGGCCTGCGCATCGTCACCGTGCAGATCAAGGAGGCGGTGGTCAGCTCGTCGACGCTGTGGGAGAACCTGCAGAAGCCCTATCGCACCGAACAGAACCAGGTCGCCCGGCTGGCGGAACTCACCGCGCAGGAGGCGATTTCGGCCAGGGAGGCGGCCGCGCAGCGGTCGAGCGAGGAACGCCGCATCGAGAACGAGCGCGAACTATCGCAGCTGCGCGACCGGACCGAGGCGGAGCGCTTCGACCGCGAGACCGCGGAGACGATGCGGCGCACCACCCGCGAGCACGACGACCGGCGCGCGGTCGCCGAGCTGGCGCAGCAGACGGCGCTGCACGCCGCGCGCCTGGAGCGCGAACAGCACGCCGAGCAGCTCGAGAACCTGCGCCTGCGCCAAGAGCTGCGCCGCCAGGAGGTGGACGGCGAACTGGCGCTGACGACGGCGCGGCAACAGGCCGAGCACGAGGGTGAGCTGCTGGTGGTGCAGTTGGAGCGGGAACGGGTCGCCGCCGCCAACGCGCAGAACGACGCGAGTATCCGGGCGAACCTGGTGGCCAGCCTGCCCGAGATCGTCGAGAAGCTGCCCGCGCCCGCCGAGCTGCGGTCCTACCAGCTCGGCGGAGATCTGTCGGGACTGGCGTCCCTGGTGGCCCAGCT
Source organism: Nocardia sp. NPDC050793 (assembly GCF_040654065.1). Classification (NCBI taxonomy): domain Bacteria; kingdom Bacillati; phylum Actinomycetota; class Actinomycetes; order Mycobacteriales; family Nocardiaceae; genus Nocardia; species Nocardia sp. NPDC050793. Next base: position 102,117 of record NZ_JBFAHG010000004.1, on the reverse strand, counting down.
GAACGGGGTGGTCGACGCGTGGACCGCGCGTCGCGCCGCAGGGGAATCCAGGGACTGACCTGTCTCTGCCGTGTCACCCAGGCCCGGCTCCCGGGTGACACGGCATGCGGGCCTGTCATACGTACGTGACATAACGCACGCCCAATTTAGTTGGACACAATTAAGTTGCGTTCTACCCTGGATGCGGTATCGCCGTCGAACAAGCAGAGGAGGCATGATGCGAGCGGTCGTCATCGAAGAGTTCGGAGAGCCGAAGGACGTGCTGACCACGGCGGATCGGCCGGTGCCCGAGCCGGGACCCGGTGAGGTGCGCATCGCCCTCGATCTCGCCCCGATTCACAACCACGATCTCGCGATCATCCGCGGCGTCTACGGCTACCGGCCGTCGCTGCCCGCGATCCCGGGCACCGAAGGCGTCGGGCGGATCGACGCCGTCGGCCCGGGCGTGACCGACCGGACGGTGGGGCAGCGGGTGGCGGTCTCCGGCGCGACCGCGGTGTGGGCCGATTACTTCGTCGCGAAGGCGGCGCAGGCGTTGCCGGTGCCCGACTCGATCGACGACGAGACCGCGGCCCAGTTGCTCGCGATGCCGTTCAGCGCCGCGGTGCTGCTGGACGATCTGCGCGTCGCGGCGGGGGACTGGGTGGTGATCAACGCCGCGAACGGTGCGGTGGGACGGCTGATGAACCTGCTGGCCCGGCGGCGCGGCGTGCGGGTGCTGAATCTGGTGCGCGGCCAGGCGTCGGTGCGGGCGCTGCGCGAACTCGGCTACGAACCGGTCGTCGACACCGAGGCCGACGACTGGCTCGCGCAGGCCGCCGCGGCCACCTCGGGCGCGCCGATCGTGCGCGCCGTGGATCAGGTCGGCGGACGCGCGGGCGCTGACCTGCTCGAGCTGCTCGCGCCGAACGGCGAGCTGATCTCCTTCGGTGCGCTCTCCGGTCAGCCGTGGACGCTCTCTCCGGGCACGCTCATCTTCAAACAGGTAGTGGTGAAGGGCTTTTGGGGCGCGAAGCGGGCCGAGGAGATCGGCGCCGCCGAGCGCACCAGGGTGCTGCGCGACTTGGTGGAGCTGGCCGCGAGCGGCGAGCTGCGGCTGACGGTCGCGGCGGTCCATCCCCTCGATCGTGCGGCCGAGGCCGCGGCCGCCAGCGAACGCCCCGGTCGCAACGCCAAGATCGCCTTGGCGCCCGCCCCCGATCGTGCCGGGTGAATTGCAGGCCACTGAATCGGCTACTACCTTCGAAAAAGAGGTGGTGACCATGACACAGACGAGCGAGCTCCAGCTCGACAACCAGGTGTGCTTCGCGCTGTACGCCGCCTCGCGGGCGCTCACGCGGCTCTATCGGCCGATGCTGGACGACCTCGGGCTGACCTATCCGCAGTACTTGGTGATGCTGGTGCTGTGGGAGCGCGAATCCGTGACGGTGAAAGAGCTGGGTGAGGCGCTCGACCTCGACTCGGGAACGCTGTCGCCCTTGCTGAAACGGCTGGAGACGACGGGATTGCTCACGCGCGTGCGCTCCGCGGAGGACGAGCGGTCGGTGCTGGTGCGACCGACCGAAGCGGGTGCGGTGCTGCGCGAGCGCGCGCGGGACGTCCCGCGGCGGGTGGCCGACGCCACCGGCCTCGACAGGGAGGGCCTTGCCCGATTCCGTGCCGAGGTACGGGAATTCACCGCGGTCGTCGAGAGCGCCCAGCTCTGAGCCGTGCCAGGCACACGACAGTGGCCCAGCCGAGAGGCTGGGCCACTGTCGTCTGGCAAGCTCAGCTGGCGGTCGCCGGTACCCAGTAGGCCGTGGCCATGCTGGAGCGTTTTCGCATGGCCGCGAAACTGTGCCGGGCGGGACTGATCAGTGCGGTGAACCATGAACGGCGGTGCTCGGCGAGCGCGGCCGCGACGGCGGGGATCTGGGTGCAGTGCACCCCGCCCGCCATGCCCAGGCGGTGGCGGGCCGTCTGGTTGATTCTGATGCCCAATGGTCTTCCTTTGCTTGCTGGTATCGGCCTGGATCGCCACGGCGAAGATTAGCGGAACGAAACTGCCGAACACAGTATTTTGCGGAAGTAATTGCCTCGGCGTGTCGGAAACTTGTCGAGCCGCTCGGCGGTCGGGGAGTAAATGTTGCGAATTGGTCTCGGGCGCGTCACGGAACGGGCAATTGGCGCGGACCCGCGTGGAATTCGAGGGGCGACTGGGTAATCGCTTCGATCGGGGATCGGACGCGGGCGCAGGCGCCGGGCGGCAGGGCGGCGCGGGACGGCGGATGCGAAACTGAACGAATGTTGCGGATCGGCCTCACCGGAGGCATGGGAGCTGGCAAGTCGACGGTGGCGCGGATCCTCGCCGAATGCGGCGGGGTGATCGTCGATTCCGACCTGATCGCCAGGGAAGTGGTCGCGCCGGGCACCGAGGGTCTCGCGGCCTTGGTCGAGGCGTTCGGCCCCGGCATACTCGCGGCGGACGGCAGCCTGGACCGCCCCGCGCTCGCGGCCGTCGCGTTCGCCGACGACGCGGCCCGCGCAACCCTGAATTCCATTACCCATCCGCTCGTCGGAAAGCGCACCGCAGAATTGATTTCGGCGGCTCCGGCGGACGCCATTGTGGTGCAGGATATTCCGCTGCTGGTGGAAAACGGACTGGCGCCGTTGATGAATCTGGTGGTGATCGTCGACGTCGACGCGGAAACTCGAATTCGCCGTCTCGCGGAATTTCGCGGTGTCCCGGAATCCGATGCGCGAGCCCGAATTTCAGCGCAGGCGACGGACGAACAGCGGCGCGCGGTGGCCGACGTGCTACTGGACAACAGCGGCCCGGCGGGCGTGATCGACGCCGCGGTGCACCGGCTCTGGGAGCAGCGCCTCATTCCGTTCGAGCGCAACCTGCGCACCGGCACGCCCGCGGCCGCGCGGGAGCCGCGGCTGGCGCCGCACGATCCGGAATGGGCCGCGCAGGCACAGCGGCTCATCGCGCGACTGTGGGTGGCCTGCGGCGCCGCGGCCTCCCGCATCGACCACATCGGTTCCACGGCGGTGCCGGGCCTGCCCGCCAAGGAGGTGCTCGATCTGCAGATCACCGTGGCCGATCTCGCGGCGGCCGACGGGCTGCGCGACGCGCTCGGCGCTGCCGGGTTCCCGGCGAAAGCCCATGTCACACAAGATAATCCGAAGCCGACCGAGGGCGATCCCGACGGGACCGACCTGGCCCGCTGGGCCAAGCGGCTGCACGGCAACGCTGACCCCGGCCGTCCCGCCAACGTGCACATCCGGGTGGACGGGTCGCCCGGCCAGCGGTTCGCGCTGGCCTTCCGTGACTGGTTGCGCGGCGACGCGGCGGCGCGCGAGGAGTACCTCGCGGTGAAGCGCGAGGCGGAGGCCAAGGCGGCCGGGCTCACGGGCGAGGCCGCGTCGGAGGCGTACTACGCGGTGAAGGAACCGTGGTTCGACGCGGTGTATCGGCGAGTACTCGACTGACCGCCCGGACGGTGCGATGGCTCGTATGGCCGCTCCAAGGGCGCGATGCCGGTCGCTCCAAGGGTCCTGTCGCCATATGGTTGGTCCAAGGGTGTGATGGCGCATTGGTTGGTCGAAGGGTGTGATGGACCATTTCGGGCGATTTGGCCGGAAATATTCCGAAATGCCGGGAGCCATCTTTCGGGCGCCGAGAAGTGGCGGCCGTCATATCGGTCCGCGTGTTGGTATCGATGCCGCGGCGCTGTATCCGATTCCAGGGTGCGGCCGCCATTCTTTCCGGCCTCGATCGTTGTGTGTCCCAGTCGACCGAACGGCCGTACCAGAATCCCGGGCATTCCTCCTCTACGTTGTCGAGGGCGATCGCCCGGCGGGAGCGCTCCGCCGGGCGATCGGCGTTTTCCGGGTCGGTGCGATCAGAGCCAGGTCAGCTCGATGTCGCGGGTGGCGAGCCAGCGATCCAGCGAGTGGCCGTGCGCCGCGATCCCATCGATCGCGGCGGTGGCGTGCTGGATGGCGGCCTGCGCCTCGCTCGTGCCGATCAGGCCCGCCGCGTGCGCGGCGAGCAGTTCGTCCACGTCGAGGAGCACGGTCTCGCGCTCGGAGCGCACCACGATGTCGAGGTAGTGGTCGACCGACCGCCACTTCTTCGGTTCGATTCTGGTGAACTCGCCGAGGTCGAGGTAGTAGTCCTGATCGCGGCGATGCGCCGGGTTGTAGTGGAAAACGGTTGCGCGCAGGCCGAGTTCGGGTAGCAGCCAGGACTCCACGTAGTGGAACTGCGGGTGGTCGGCGGTGCGCGCCATGTACAGGCCCCACGGTTCGACGCGATAGCGCTCGACCGCGCGCACGTATCCCTTGGGATCCGTGTTGGTCAGGCTCGCGACGTCGAAGTACTCGACCTTGGGTCGGTGCACGTTCACTGCTGGTGCCTGTGTCATGCAGTCAGAATCTACCGTCGCGGCCGTTCCGTCGAGCGCAGACGACGAGCGCGCTGGTTACAGCCAGGTCAACGTGATGTCGTGCGCGGCGAGACGGCGTTCGACGTCGTGGTCATGCGCCGCGAGCCCGTCCAGTGCGGCGGTGGCCCCACACCCGGGTTGCCGGCTCGGCGCGGCCCGAAACGTTGCGGTTCGATGCCCAATTGCCCTGCGGGGATGGGCAATTCGGACATCGCCGCGCGGTGCGTCGGCGGCGCCCCCTGGAGCTTCCGTGGCGCCGGGGACGCCAGTGGCCGTGGCGACCGCGGGCAGGTAATTGAAAATTGAAATTACATCATTTGCCAATTGATAGCTACTGTCGATATTCTGGACCGCGGCCCAGGCAAGAGTGTTCCGTTCGGTTTCCGCTCCGCCGGGAGTGGGGCCGAGCAGGAGGGGAGTTCGGCCCCACTGACAGGGCCGGTCGCCGACCCAGTCACCGGGCCGCGAAATCTGTCGGTGCCTGCGCCTACGCTGGTTGTCATGGCTTTCGCTACCGAGATTCCCGCCGAGGGCGAGACGCCCCTCGCGCATTCGGAGTTCCGTCCCGTCGGCTCCATCGAGCGCGCCGACGGGCAGTTCCAGGTGGTCAGCGAGCATCGGCCCGCGGGCGACCAGCCCGCGGCCATCGCGGAACTGGAGCGCCGGATCAAGGCGGGGGAGCGCGACGTCGTACTGCTCGGCGCCACCGGCACCGGCAAATCGGCCACCACGGCCTGGCTCATCGAGAAGTTGCAGCGCCCCACCCTGGTGATGGCGCCGAACAAGACGCTCGCCGCCCAGCTGGCCAACGAACTGCGTGAGATGTTGCCGCACAACGCGGTCGAGTACTTCGTCTCGTACTACGACTACTACCAACCCGAGGCGTACATCGCCCAGACCGACACCTACATCGAGAAGGACAGCTCGATCAACGACGACGTGGAGCGGTTGCGCCACTCGGCGACCTCGAGCCTGCTCTCCCGCCGCGACGTGGTGGTGGTCGCCTCGGTGTCGTGCATCTACGGCCTCGGCACGCCGCAGTCCTACCTGGACCGCTCGGTGCAGCTGGAGGTCGGCGCCGAGGTCGACCGCGACGCGCTGCTGCGGCTGCTGGTCGACGTGCAGTACACCCGCAACGACATGGCCTTCACCCGCGGCTCGTTCCGGGTACGCGGCGATACCGTCGAGATCATCCCCTCCTACGAGGAGCTCGCGGTGCGTATCGAGTTCTTCGGCGACGAGATCGAGGCGCTCTACTACCTGCACCCGCTGACCGGCGACGTGGTGCGCAAGGTGGACACGGTGCGCATCTTCCCGGCGACCCACTACGTGGCGGGCCCGGAGCGCATGGAGCGGGCCACCCGCGACATCGAACAGGAGCTGGAGGAGCGCCTCGCCGAGCTGGATCGGCAGGGCAAGCTGCTGGAGGCGCAGCGGCTGCGCATGCGCACCCAGTACGACCTGGAGATGATCCGGCAGGTCGGGTTCTGCTCCGGCATCGAGAACTACTCGCGCCACATCGACGGCCGCCCGGCCGGATCGGCGCCGGCGACGCTGCTCGATTACTTCCCCGAGGACTTCCTGCTCGTCATCGACGAGTCGCACGTCACCGTGCCGCAGATCGGCGGCATGTACGAGGGCGACATGTCGCGCAAACGGAACCTCGTCGAGTACGGCTTCCGGCTGCCGTCCGCGGTCGACAACCGCCCGCTGACCTGGGAGGAATTCGCCGAACGCATCGGGCAGACCGTCTACCTGTCCGCGACTCCCGGCCCGTACGAACTCGGGCAGGCGGGCGGCGAGGTGGTCGAGCAGGTCATCCGCCCGACCGGCCTGGTCGACCCGCAGGTGGTGGTGAAGCCGACCAAGGGCCAGATCGATGACCTGGTGCACGAGATCCGGCAGCGCACCGACCGCGACGAGCGGGTGCTGGTCACCACGCTCACGAAGAAGATGGCCGAGGATCTCACCGATTACCTGCTCGGGCTCGGCGTGCGGGTGCGGTACCTGCACTCGGAGATCGACACGCTGCGCCGCGTCGAGCTGCTGCGCCAGCTGCGCCTCGGCGAGTACGACGTGCTGGTCGGCATCAACCTGCTGCGCGAGGGCCTCGACCTGCCCGAGGTCTCGCTCGTCGCCATCCTGGACGCCGACAAGGAAGGCTTCCTGCGCAGCAGCACCAGCCTCATCCAGACCATCGGCCGCGCGGCCCGCAATGTCTCCGGCGAGGTGCACATGTACGCCGACAAAGTCACCGACTCCATGCGCCACGCGATCGAGGAGACCGAGCGGCGCCGGGCCAAGCAGATCGCCTACAACGAGCAGATGGGGATCGACCCGAAGCCGTTGCGCAAGAAGATCGCCGACATCCTCGATCAGGTGTACCGCGAGGCCGACGAGGTCGAGGTCGGTGGCTCCGGTCGCAACGTCAGCCGTGGCCGCCGCGCCCAAGGCGAGCCGGGCCGGGCGGTGAGCGCGGGAGTCTACGAGGGCCGCGACATCAAGGCGATGCCGCGCGCCGAACTCGCCGATCTGGTCAAGGAACTCACCGCGCAGATGATGAACGCGGCCCGCGAACTCCAATTCGAGCTCGCGGGCAGGCTGCGCGACGAGATCGCCGACCTGAAGAAGGAACTGCGCGGCATGGACGCCGCCGGACTGAGCTGAGTCGCGGTGGCGTCCGCCGTCGTGGCCTCAGCTCTGCGTCGCCATCCACTCGTCGACCCGGCGCTGGGCCTCCTCGCGCGAGATGTCCTCGACCCGCGTCATCACCGCCCAGCGGTGGCCGAACGGGTCGATCACGACGCCGAAGCGATCGCCGGTGACGAAGGTCTGCGGCTCCTCGACGCTGCGTGCGCCGTGCTCGACGGCGCGCTGCACGACGGCGTCGACGTCGGGGCAGTAATGCACGATCGAGGTGTGCACCCACTCGCCGTTCGGGGCCTGGACACCGTTGGCGGGCATGGGCATACCGAGTTGCAGCGTCGAATCGCCGATCTCGAGTTCGGCGTGCGCGGGCTGGCCGTCGGGCAGGTCGCTGCGGCTGACCACCTTCGCGCCGAAGACCGCGGAGTAGAACTCGATGGCCTTGTTCGCGTCGGCGACCGCGAGGAAACAGGTGATCGAGTGGTAGCCGGAGGGGATGGGATTCACCGATGTCGTCATGGCTTCCACCCTGTCAGGGCGGGCACGCCCGATCTTGTAAGAAAGCGACACCCGTCGAGGAGAAGGCGTGATGGCCACTGAGGGACGGACACCGCCCGACAGCGAGAAGGGAATACTGCACCCGAGGGAGCAGTCCCGCCACCGGAGCTTGGCCAGGCTCCCTGCGGGGCCGGGGGTCGGCGAGTTCGTGGAGTGGTACTGGGCGGTGCGCTGGGATCTGCGCGGCCGTTCTCCGTATGTCTCGGAGGTGCTGCCATTTCCGTGCGTGAACGTCACTTTCGAACGGTCAGCGCAGCGCACCGGCGGCTTCGTCACCGGTGTGTGCACCACCAAGTTCACCCGTGAACTGACCGGGCTGGGGATGACCTTCGGCGTGCGGTTCCGGGCGGGTGGGTTCGGCGCCTTCACCGGATTGGACGTCGCGTCCCTGCGCGACCGATCGGTGGCGCTCACCGACGTGTTTCCGGATGCCTCCGACCTCGCCGACCGGGTGCTGTCCGCCGCGTCCGACGAGGACCGCCGCGTGCTGGCCGAGGAGTTTCTCGCGCCGCGCGCAGGCGGTCACGACCCCACGTTCCTGCTGGTGACGCGCATCGTGCACGACATGGAGCACGACCGGTCGCTCACCAGGGTGGATCAGGTCACCGAGCGATTCGGCGTGCCCGTCCGCACCCTGCAGCGGATGTTCCGGCGCTATGTCGGCGCGGGACCGAAGTGGGTGCTGCGCCGCTACCGGTTGCAGGACGGTGCGGAACTGCTCGCCAACGGGCGGCACGCGGATTTGGCCGCGCTGGCCGTCGAACTCGGCTATTTCGATCAGGCGCATTTCTCCCGTGAGTTCGCGGCGGAGGTGGGAATGGCGCCGTTGGAGTACGCGCGGCATTCGTCGCGTGCGGCATCCGATTTGGTCGCGGCGTCCCGGCCCGCCGGGTGAATCCGGTCGATAAACGGTCGTTATTCGGAAGGTGTGGGGCAACGGACGGATATCGGCTCCGCGGCGGGAAGCCCGCGCGGCAGGCTGCAACGCAACTGGTCAAGGGCTCATTGGGGCCGTAACCGCGCCCGTGCGTCACCGTTGTCCCGGTGCGGCGGCACACGGGGAACGGTATCTTGTGATGAATATCCCAGGCACAGAAGAACGTTCACCGCGGTTGTGATGTGTCACAGGTTTACCGGCGCGAAATAGAATCCGCGCAGGTCGGTAAGGCCCTGCAGGATTCGGTGTGCGAACGCCGGGCGGAAAGCCCGACATCGGCGAGTGTGATGTGTTGCGATTTCTGCTGTTTCCGCCTGGATTGCGGCTATGGTCGAGCGCAGTCGCCGCGCCGGTGCCCGACATGCCGGACGCAGGCACTCGACCCGCACAGTTGGAGGAGAGATCGTGAGCGAGCGAAGCGAGCGAACCAGAGGCGCGGCGCCACAGGCGGCCATGCCGGTGCCGAGCGCCAGCGAGGTGGAGGCATGACCGCCTACCGGACCATTGTCGTCGGTACCGATGGATCGGAGTCGTCGTACGTAGCCGTCGAGAAGGCCGCGTCGCTGGCCGCCGACGCCGGCGCCACCCTGATCGTGGCCTGCGCCTACTATCCGACCGACGATCGCGACGTCGCGGCCGCGGCCGATGTGCTCAAGGACGAGGCCTACCAGGTGCGCGGCTCCGCCCCCACCAACGAGATCCTGCGCATCGCCAGGGACAAGGCGGCCGCCGCGGGCGCCGAGGAGATCGTCGAGCGCGCCATCGTCGGCGAACCGGTGGATTCGCTGCTCGGCCTGATCAAGGAGACCCAGGCGGACCTGCTGGTCGTCGGTAACCGCGGCCTGAACACCCTGGCGGGCCGCCTGCTCGGCTCGGTGCCCTCCGATGTGGCGCGCAAGTCCCGCTCGGACGTGCTGATCGTGCACACCGTCCGATAGGAATCCCCGCGAAAGCTCCGTATCGCCCGTCCGGTGCGATGCGGAGCTTTCGCGCATTCGGCTGCGGCCGTGGGCGTCGCGGCCCGTGCCGGTCAGCTTTGGACCGACCGCTCCAGCGTCGCCAGCACCTCGGGCAGGTCCTCGCTGTGCACCACGGTGAGCCGCTGGGTGGCCCGCGTCAGTGCCACGTACAGGTCGTTCATCCCGCGCGGTGATTCCGCGAGGATCCGCGCCGGTTCGACCAGGATCACCGCGTCGAACTCCAGACCCTTCACGTCGTGCACCGTCAGCACCCGCACCGCTTCCCCGGCCAGTTCGGCCAGTTCGGCGACCAGCGGGTGCGGCGCGATCACCGCGGTGGTGCCAGGTCCCTGTTCCGCGGCCACGAAACTCTCCACCGCGCCGGGCAACTCGGCCGCGCCGACTCGCTTGGCCCGCGGCGGATTCCCGGTCGCGCGGACCGAGCGCGGCGTCGTGGCCTTCGGGTCGATGACGGCGAGCACCTCGGCGGCGACCGCCATGATCTCGGCAGGGGTGCGGTAGTTCACCGTCAGCTCGGTGCGCTTCCACCGTTGTGCCACATAGGGTTCCAGCATCTGCTGCCAGGACGACGCGCCCGCAGGGTCGCCGGTCTGGGCCACGTCGCCGACCACGGTGATCCACCGGTTCGGGATGCGCCGCATCACCATGCGCCACGCCATCTCCGAGAGTTCCTGCGCCTCGTCCACGATGACGTGCCCGTAGGTCCAGGTGCGGTCGCCCGCGGCGCGTTCGGCGGTGGTCTGCCTGGCGCGCACGTCCTGGCGCTCGGCCAGCTGGCTCGCGTCGATCAGGTCGTAGGCCATCAGGATCTCGGGATCGAGCTCGTCCTCGAGATCCTGCGGCGCCGAGCCGGTGAGGATGTCCAGCGCGTCCTGCGCCTCGGCCAGCTGCGCCCGCCAGCGGCGGCGGGCGCGCCCCCGCTCCTCGGTGTCGTCGACGCCGAGCAGCTCGGCTAGTTCGTCGAGCAAGGGCGCGTCGGCGGCGCTGAACTCGCCATCGTCGGGGCGGATCAGCTCCGCGCGGTCCTCGGGGGAAAGGCTCGCCGCCGCCCGGTCCAGCCGCTGCGGGTCGGCCAGCAGATCGGCCAGCACCTCCTGCGGGGACAGGATCGGCCACAGCCGCCCGATGGCCGCCTGCACCCCGGGATCGGATTTCATCTCGTCGCGGATCTCGGCGAGATCGGTGCGGCTGAGCAGGCTCGGACCGCCCGAGAGATCGGCGCCCATGGTCTGCGCCAGCTGGTCGGTGAGCGCGTCGATCACCGAACTGGCGAAGATCGGCCGGGCCAGGTTGTGCGGGCGGCGCGACGAGCGCGCGCGGCCGCGGGCCTTGGTCGCGATCTTCTTGTCCAGCGTCACCGGATAGCCGTCGAAACTCAGGCGGACCGGTTCGGCGGGCACCTCCTGCCGGTCGCGCACCGCCTGCTTGAGCACGTCGAGAATGCCCAACGCGCCCTTGATCTCACCCGCGCGCAGCGAATCCTCGCGGGTCGCCTTCACGCCGGGGTACAGGTCGCCGATGGTGGACAGCAGCACGCCCGTCTCGCCGAGCGAGGGCAGCACCTGGCCGATGTAGTCGAGGAAGGTCGCGTTCGGGCCGATGATCAGCACGCCGCTCTTGGCCAGCTGCTGGCGGTAGGTGTAGAGCAGGTAGGCGGCGCGGTGCAGCGCCACGGCGGTCTTGCCGGTGCCCGGCCCGCCCTGCACCACCAGCACGCTCTTGTGCTCGGAGCGGATGATCGCGTCCTGCTCGCTCTGGATGGTCTCGACGATGTCGTTCATGTGGCCGGTGCGGGCCGCGTTGAGGGCCGCGAGCAGCGCGCTCTCGCTGCCGACGCCGCCGTCCGACTCCACCGTGCCTGCCTGTTCGGCGGCCGTCAGGTCCAGGTACTCGTCGTTGACCGCGGTGACCCGCCGGTTGCGGGTGCGGATGTGGCGGCGGCGGGTCACGCCGTCCGGCGTGGCGGTGGTGGCCAGGTAGAACGGCCGGGCCAGCGGGGCGCGCCAGTCGAGCAGCAGGGTGGCGTAGTCGTCCTTCTCGTCCAGGATGCCGAGGCGGCCGATGTAGCGCGGTTCGTCGCCGTCGAGGTCGATGCGACCGAAGCACAGGCCGTGTTCGGCGGCGTCGTACTTGGCCAGATCCTCGGAGTACAGCTGGCTGAACGACTCGCGTTCGCTGCGCGCCTGTGGGGTGCCTCCGGTCTCCAGCAGCACGGTGCGCAGCCGGTTCTTGGCGTATGCGCGCATCCCGTCGAGCCGGTCGTAGAGCACCGACAGGTAAGCCTGCTCCTTCTCGATTTCGCGGGTCCGCGCGACCGCGCCGTCGGTGGCGGCACGGTCGTGGGCGAGGCGGTCGGGCAAACTGGACTCCTTGTCACCGCGATGGGGCGAACGCGCGCCGATGCCGTGCGCGCGTCGGAAAACAGAGTTGTCGAGTCTACTGCGAGTTAGGCACGCCCGCTGTAACCGCAGGTGGGGCCTCGGAACCCGGGTCGGTGAGCACCGGTTCGAAGTGCTCGACCACCGGGAACGGTGCGTAGAAGTGATGCAGCAGCGCCTTCCACCGCAGGTACTCCGGTGACCGCCGGAACCCGTCGACGTGGTCGCTCAGCCGCTCCCACTCCACCAGCAGCAGATAGACGCCAGGCGACTCGACGCAGCGCGAGAGCGACAGCGAGCGGAAGCCGGGCATGCCTGCGATGAGCGGCCTCGCCTCGGCGAAGGCGGCCTCGAAGGCGGCGGCGAGCTCCGGGCGGACGGGCAGCAGGGCGTGTTCGACGATCATGCGGTGACTTTCAGGACGCGTGTGTGTTGTTGGTGCGGCCCTTGCCGACACCGGTCTCGCGGTGGGGCGGCTTGGCGCGGTACATGGCGACGTCGGCGTCGTGCAGCACGGCTTCGGGCGTGCGGCGGTCGCCTGGGTCGAGTTCGGTGACGCCGATGGAGGCGTCCACCGCGATCCGGTGCCCGCGCGCGATGATCGGCTCGGACATGGTGGAGCGCAGCCGATGGACCAGCCCGCCCACGTCGACGTGGCGGCCGCGGCCGGAGAGCAGGACCAGAAACTCGTCGCCGCCCAGCCGTCCGACCAGGTCGTCGGCGCGCAGCGCGCGCTGCAGGCGCTGCGCCACGATCTGCAGCACGGTGTCGCCGATGGCGTGGCCGAGCGTGTCGTTGATGGACTTGAAGCCGTCGAGGTCGATGAACAGCACCGTCGAGTAGGGCAGGTCAGCGCTGGTGGCCAGCGCGCCGGCCAGCTGGGACAGGATGAGCGAGCGGTTGGCCAGTCCGGTCAGCGAGTCGTGTGTCGCCTGGTACTCCAATTGGCGTCGGCTGGCGCGGAATTCGGTGATGTCGGCGAAGGAGGAGACCGCGGGGGAGTCAGGGTCGCCGGGATTGAGCAGCCTGCTGCTGCCGGAGAGCCAGCGGCGCTGGCCGTCCCTGCGGTCGACGCCGAAGACGTAGCCGGTGACCGTCTCGCCGGTGGCCAGCGTGCGCGCCATCGGATGCCTGCTCGGCGGCAGCGGCTGGGCGTTGGCGTCGAGCAGCACCATCGGCAGCTCGTCGATGGTGCTGCCGACGATGTCGTCGTGCCGCTCGCCGGTGCCGAAGATGCGCCGTGCCGCCGGGTTCGCCGATTCGATGCGCCCGCCGCGATCGATGACGACCACGCCCTCCTCCAGCTGGGAGACCACCGTGGTGAAGTGCTGTTCGGCGCGGCGCTGGGCGTCCTCGGCGGCCCGCTGCGCGGTCAGATCGTGGATGACCACCTGATACGCGAAGTGGTCGTGCCACGGGGTGAGCACCGAGACCGTCTCGACCGGCACCGTCTCACCGTTCGCGCGCAGCAGCAGCATCTCGGTCGGCACCGAGGCGGTGCCCTTGCTGGTCAGCAGTTCGATGCGCTCGCGCATCGCCGGGATGGAGTCGGGGTGCACGAAGCGGGTGAGCGGCTGGCCGACGACGTCGTCGGCGCTGTGCGCCGCGAGCAGCCGGACGGTGGCCTTGTTGACGTAGACGATGACGCCGTTCTCGTGCACGCAGATACCGTCCGGCGTGTGCTCGACCAGGGACCGATAGCGCTGCGCCAGCTGCTCGGCGTCGACGGCGACGCCCGTCGTCTCCTCACCCACTCGCAAACCCCCGATCGTCAACCGACCTATGGCCATTGGAACATGGGATTATTCTGGTGTCGACGCGCGCGAGATCCCAGCGTCGACGCACTTGCTTCGATCACCGTTCGGGCACTCCATCGGGCCCTGTCCGGTGATCATGACAGACGCCGGTTCCTCCGGGAACAGGTCGGACCGGGGTGGCCGGTCCGGAGATCCGGTGAAGGAGCGATGCCATGCCGGGTGCTATTCCGGAGCGCAGAGATCGGTCTCGAAATCATATGTCCATCGCCGGGGTCGGCGCCGTGACCGGCTACGGGTGGGGGCGCGAGTCGCTGTGGCAGGGCCTGCTCAGCGGCAAGTCCGCCGCGCAGCTGCAACCCGGGTACGGGCCGGGCCGCGACGAGCACGCGTGGGTGACGCTGGTGCCGAACGGCGGCGACGAGGCCGTGAGCCCTAGTCGGTACGGCCGTGCCATGCACGAATCGGCGCGTGAGGCGATCGCCGACGCTTGCACGCGTGGCTGGCGGCCCGGCCGCACGGTGGGCCTGCTGCACGCGATCGTGCTCGGCGACGTGGTGAACTGGCGCGATTTCTACCAGATCGACGAGGGCCACCGCCGCTCTCGTGACTACCTGCGGCTGCTGCCCTCGACGCCGATCTCTGTGCTGATGCAGGAGTTCGGTTTCCACGGTCCGTCGATGAACGTGTCGGCGGCGTGCAGTTCGGCCAACGTCGCGATCGTCACCGCCAACCTCTGGCTGGACAGCGGCATCGCCGACGACGTCATCTGCGTGGCCACCGACATGTCCGCGACGCCGGACATGGTCGAGCACTTCGTCCGGCTCGGCGCCGCGATCACCGACGCCGAGCCGCTGGACGCGTGCCGTCCCTTCCAGGAGGGCAGCCGCGGCTTCGGCTTCGCGGAGGCCTCGGTGGCGTTCGTGCTGACCCGCGCCGTCGATCGGCCGTACGCGGCGGTGCTCGGCGGCGGCATGACCAACGACGGCTACCACGTGGTCTCGGTGGAACCGGAGCACGCGCAGATCATCGACTGCGCGCGCCGCGCCCTCGCCCAGGCGGGGGTGCGCCCGGACGAGATCGCGTACTTCAACGCGCACGGCACCGGAACGCGGCAGTGCGAGCTGGCCGAGCGCGATCTGGTCGCGCGAGTGCTCGACGATCGCCCGCACGTGTACGCGCTGAAACCGCTCACCGGGCACAGTCAGGGCGCCGCCGCGGGCGTCGAGGTGGCCGTCGCGGCGATGGCCTACCAACGCGGCGTGCTGCCCGCCCCGCCGATCGTGGCCCCTGCGCACCCGCGGTTGCTGGACGGCCCGACGCCGTTCTGTGGCGGCCTGACGCTGAAGTCCTCGCTCGGCATGGGCGGGCACAACTCGATGCTGGTGCTCGGGCCCCCGTCCGGCAGGTGAGTTCACCGGGCCGGGGGACGATTCGGCTCGCGTCAGTCCGCGGGTAGCGGCACCGACCAGCGCAGCCGCGTCCCCGGCAGTTCCGCGCTGTCGGCGAACTGGTCCGCGTGACCGATCGAGAAGCTGCCGTCGGACTTCTCGGCCCGCTGCTCCAGATTCCGCAGGCCGCTGCGGATGACGTGATTCGGCACGCCCCAGCCGTTGTCGGTGACCACGATCGTCAGATCGTCGGCCACGCTGATCTCCACCGCGATCGTGTCGGCGCCGGAATGCCGCACCGCGTTGCTCACCGCCTCGCGCACCACCGCCTCGGCGTGGTCCGCGAGTTCGGCCTCCAGCACCGACAGCGGCCCGCTCACCTGGACGGTGGCCTTCAGCGTGGTCTCGGCGGTCTGCTGGCGCACCGCGTGCTCGATGCGCTGCTGCAATCCCGCGCTGTGCTCGTCGCCGCCGTGCAGGTCGAAGATGGAGGTTCGGATCTCCTGCACCACTTCCTGCAGCTCGTTGATCGAGGTCGACAACCGTTGGCGCACTTCGGGAACCACCGCCTTCGGCAACGACCCTTGCAGCGTGAGGCCGATGGCGAACAGCCGCTGGATCACGTGATCGTGCAGGTCGCGGGCGATGCGGTCGCGGTCGGCGAGGATGTCCAGCTCGCGCATCCGCCGCTGGGTGTCGGCCAGCTGCATGGCCATCGCGGCCTGGTCGGTGAATGCGGCGGTGAGTTCGACGAGTTCGTCGGGATAGGGCGCGGTCCCGATCGGCCGCACCGCGACGAGCACGCCGAGTGTGGCGTCCGGTGTGCACAACGGCAGGACCAGTGCGGGACCCACATCGGCCAGCGGCACACCGAGATCGATGCGCGCCGCGTCGTCGAAGCGCAACGGTGTGCGCCGGGTGAACGCCTCGCCGAGCGCGGTGCCCTCGGTGGAGGCGAGCCAGCCCTCGTGCCCGGCGCCGGGACCCGACCACTGGGTGAGCACGAGTTCGCCGATCTCGCCGGGTGATACTCGTTCGTCGAGGCGGGCGAGGAAGCAGCGGTGCGAGCCGGTCAAGGTTCGGGCGTGGTCGACCACGTGTGCGAGCGCGCGCTCGGATGCGGTGCCTGCGAGGAATTCGGTGGCGATGTCGCGGGTGGCCTCGATCCAGGCCTGTCTGGTGCGGGCCGACTCGTAGAGGCGCGCGTTGTCGACCGCGATGCCTGCCGCCGCGGCCAGTGCCTGCACCAGCACGTCGTCGTCCTCGGTGAATGGTTGTCCGCCTGCCTTTTCGGTGAGGTAAAGGCTGCCGAACACCTCGTCGCGGATGCGCACCGGCACGCCGAGGAACGTGTGCATGGGCGGATGCCCCGGCGGAAAACCCACGGACTCGGCATGTTCGGTGAGGTCGTCGAGCCGCAGCGGTTTCGGGCGGTTGAACACCACGCCGAGCACGCCGTGTCCGGCGGGCAGCTGGCCGATGCGCTGCCGGACCGCCTCGTCCATGCCCTCGTCGATGAACTGGACCACCTGCCGGTCGTGCCCGCGCACCGCGAGCGCGCCGTATCGGGCGTCGACCAGGCTGGTCGCGGTGCGGACGATGGCGCGCAGCGTGTCGTCCAGATCGAGGCCGGAGGTGACGGTGAGCATCGCCTCGACCAGGCCGTCCATCCGGTCGCGCGAGTCGATGATCAGCTCGACACGCTCCTTGACCTCGCTGAGCAGTTCGCGCAGGCGCAGTTGCGAGAGCGTGTCGCGCACCGAGTACAGGCCGTTACCGCTGTCTTCGGTCATCTCGGTTCCTGTTCAGGTGGGCGCGTGAACAGCGCCTCGGCCAGTCTAATTCGCGGATCAGGGACTTTTGGCCCTGTTCGCGGTGACGTTGCGGCGGTGGGATAACGACACTGGGTGAATTGAGAGTAGAGGCGTCCTATGAATTCGTTGCAATCGTTGTACTCCTCGGAACATTGGTCCAGCGCCGCGGATCCGGAGCTCGCCGTGACCACTCGCGGGGCCGTCCCGCCCGCCGACGTGACACGGGCCGTGCGCGCCATCGGCCGGGTGCTGCGCCGCCACCACTTGGATGTGCCCGCGCGAGTGCGTGTTACGGCCCCGCGGGATCTGGAGGAACCCACGGTGGTGCAGGCCAACGTGCGGCTGCACGACACACCGACCCGGGTGCAGGTCACCGGGCCGCGCGGGTTCGCGGTGACCTTCGCGGTCGAGCGGCTGGACCGTCAGCTCAGCAGGTTGGTCGCCAATCAGTCACGGGCATGGCCGGATCCGGCGCGGCCGCCGCTGGCCAAGGTCACCGAGCAGCGGCCGATCATCCGCCGCAAGCACTGTGAGCTGCTGACCGGAACGCCCGCCGAGGCGACCGCGGTGATGGACGCGATGGACTACGACGCGTACCTGTTCACCGACGCCGACACCGGTGAGGACGCGATCGTGCACTGGGCGGACCCGCTCGGCGTGCGACTCGTCCGCCAGTGGACAACGACCGCACCGGCGGAGCGGACGAAACGGCCGCCCAACGCGAATTCCCTACCCATGACCGTGCATTCGGAGCCGAGCCCGCTGCTGCGCGAATCCGAGGCCGCGACCGCGCTGTGCCGCGGCGGCCTGCCCTTCCTGTTCTTCACCGATCGCGCGACCGGCCGCGGCCAGCTGCTCTACCGTCGCTACGACGGTGACCTGACCATCGTCGCGCCTGCCGAAACCGCTTGAGTTCCAGCATGGTTCCCGCGGGAGCAGCGTGGCTCCCCTGGCGCGCCGCCCGCCTCGCGCCCAGCAGCCGAGGTCCTCGTGCGCCGCTTCACGGCTCGCGCAGGCGGGACGCCAGCACCGCGGCCTGGGTCCGCCGCTCCATGCCCAGCTTGGCCAGCAGCCGCGAGACATAGTTCTTGACCGTCTTCTCCGCGAGGAACATCCGCGCCGCGATCTGGCGGTTCGTCAAGCCTTCGCCGAGCAGTGCGAGCAGCTTGCGCTCCTGTTCGGTCAGCCCGGCCAGCGGCCCGTCGGCCTCGACGCTGTTGCGTAGTCGCGCCTTCAAGGCGGTCGCCGCCCGGTTGTCCAGCAGCGAGCGGCCCGCGCCGATCGCCTTGATGGCAGCGGCGAGCTCCATGCCCTTGATGTTCTTCACCACGTATCCGGAAGCGCCCGCGAGGATCGCGTCCAGCATGGCGTGCTCGTCGGTGTAGGAGGTCAGGATCAGGCAACGCAGCCCGTCGAATTCGGCGAGCAGATCACGGCACAGCTCGATGCCGTTGCCGTCGGGCAGCCGCACGTCGAGCACCGCGACATCGGGACGGGCCGCGCGAATGCCCGACATGGCCTGCGCGACATCGCCCGCCTCGCCGATCACCGCGAGCTCGGGATCGCTCTCCAGCAGATCGGTCAGGCCACGCCGGACGATCTCGTGGTCGTCGACCAGGAACACCTTGATCATCGCGGCCCCTCCTCGCGCACCCGGTCCCAGCGCGGAGCCGGCCGCGGGAACTCGCCGCAGCGAATGCGTGGCGAACGGGCCGGACCGAAAGGCGCTGGGCGTATTGATGTTCCGAGTATGCTGGATTTCTGGACCGAACGCGTGGAAGTTGTCGAACGATGACCTATTCAGCGACACCGGGACGACCCGCCGCACGACGAGCCGCCGCATCAGGGCGTGTGACCTAATGGATCCCTGGGGCAGCGGACCTGCGCACCACGGAACGGCGAGCGCCGTGACGCTCGTCGAGGGATCCACCTTCTGCCTCAGCGACTCCGGCGGCGCGATCGATCCGAGCCGGGCGCAGGGACTGTTCGTTCGCGACACCAGGGTCCTCTCCCGGTGGCGGCTCACCGTCGACGATCGAACGCCGCAACCGCTCAGCGTGCAGTACGCCGACCCCTACAGCGTCACGCTGCTCGCGCGCACCGCACCGCCGCCCGACCGCGCCGACAGCACCGCGCTGGTGATCGTCGGACGACACGTCGGCGACGGCATGCGCGAGGACCTGACGGTGCGCAACCTCTCCGGCGAGACGGCCGACTTCGCGATCGCGCTCGAGGTCGACGCGGATTTCGCCGACCTGTTCGAGGTCAAGGACGGCCGGGTCGGCGAAGGTCGTGCCACCGAGCACCGCGCGACCGACGGCGGCCTCGAAATCGCCTCTCCCGCATTCGGTGTCGCGGTCGCGGTGCGCGCCGCCGAGGCGACTGCCGACGGCCGCCGGCTGCGCTGGCGCGTCCGGCTGCCCGCCCGCGGTTCCTGGTCGACGTGCGTGCAATACCTGCCGCTGCTCGGCTCGGCCGAGGTCACGCCGCGGCACACGTGCGGCAGCTCGGTCGCGCACAGCGCGCCAGCCCACAGGCTGCGCGCCTGGTACGAGAACTCGCCGCGGGTGCACACCGGCGACCCGACGTTGGCCGCGGCGCTGCGCCGCGCGGTCGCCGACCTCGGCGCGCTGCGCATCTTCGATCCGGCCAGTCCCGGCCGCGCGGTCGTCGCCGCGGGCGCGCCGTGGTTCATGGCGCTGTTCGGCAGGGACTCGCTGCTCACCTCGTGGATGGTGCTTCCGGTGGATCGCAGGCTGGCCATCGGCACCCTGCAGAGCCTGGCCGACCTGCAAGGCGTCCGCGAGCACACCGCCACCGAGGAGCAACCTGGCCGGATACCGCACGAGATCAGGTTCGGCCGGGCCGCGACGCGGCTGCTCGGCGGCGACACCGTGTACTACGGCACCGTCGACGCCACCCCGCTGTTCGTCATGGTGCTCGGCGAGCTGCACCGCTGGGGACTCGACGACGCCACCCGCGACGAACTGCTCCCGCACGCCGACCGCGCCATCGAGTGGATCCAGCGCTACGGCGACGCCGACGGCGACGGGTTCGTCGAGTACCGGCGCCTCGCCGAGCACGGGCTGGACAACCAGGGCTGGAAGGACTCCTGGGACGGGGTGAACTTCGCCGACGGCACCCTCCCCGCACCGCCGATCGCGCTCGCGGAGGTGCAGGGCTATGTCTACGCGGCCTACCTGGCGAGGGCCGAGCTTGCCGCCGACCTCGGTGACCGCGCCACCGCGGACCGGCTGCGCGCCGCGGCCGCCCGGCTCAAGGCCGAGTTCAACGCGAAGTTCTGGCTGCCCGAGCGCGGCTGGTACGCCGTCGGTCTCGATCGCGACAAGCGGCCGATCGACGCGCTCACCTCGAACATCGGCCACTGTCTGTGGACCGGTATCGTGGACGAGGACAAGGCGGCGCTGGTCGCGGACCGGTTGCTCGCTCCCGACATGTTCACCGGCTGGGGCATCAGAACCCTGGCCAGCGGCATGGGCGCCTACAACCCCGTCAGCTACCACAACGGTTCGGTGTGGCCGCACGACAACGCGATCTGTGCGGCCGGACTGATGCGCTACGGACTGACCGAGCACGCCACCCGGGTCGTCGACGCGGTGCTCGACGCCTCGGTGCGGTTCGGCCACCGGCTGCCCGAACTGTTCTGCGGTTTCGACCGCGCCGAGTTCGACGCGCCGGTGCCGTACCCGACTTCCTGCTCGCCGCAGGCCTGGGCCGCCGCGGCCCCGCTGCTGTTCCTGCGCAGCCTGGTCCGGCTGGAGCCGGGCGCGGGCGTCGCGGAGGTGGCGCCCGCCGTGCCCGAGCGCTATCTGCCGCTGCGGATCAGCGGGCTGCGGGTCGGGCCGGAGGTGTTGACCGTGACGGTGGACGCGCACGGATGGCAGGTCACCGGACGGACGGAGGGCACGCGCCGGGCCGGCTGACGGTCGTCGTCCGCGCAGCTGGTCAGCCGCTCGGACGAAACTTGTCGGTGCCCGCGCCTAGAGTGGCGAGCGGGGGTCTGTCTGCACGTCAACAACACGATCGAGAAGGGACACACCTGGTGGCGGAACGCCTCACCGTGCGTGGAGCTCGGGAGCACAACCTGAAGGGGATCGATCTCGATCTGCCCCGCGACAGCTTGATCGTGTTCACCGGACTGTCCGGCTCGGGCAAATCCAGCCTCGCTTTCGACACCATCTTCGCCGAGGGCCAGCGCAGGTACGTGGAATCGCTGTCGGCCTACGCCAGGCAGTTCCTCGGCCAGATGGACAAGCCCGACGTCGACTTCATCGAGGGCCTCTCGCCCGCGGTGTCCATCGACCAGAAGTCCACCAACCGCAACCCGCGCTCGACTGTGGGCACCATCACCGAGGTCTACGACTACCTGCGTCTGCTCTACGCGCGCGCGGGCACACCGCACTGCCCGGTCTGCGGCGAGCTGATCGCCAAGCAGACCCCGCAGCAGATCGTCGACCAGGTGCTCGCCATGGAGGAGGGCATCAAGTTCCAGGTGCTCGCGCCGGTGGTGCGGACCCGCAAGGGCGAGTTCGTCGACCTGTTCGACCAGCTCAACACCCAGGGTTACTCCCGGGTGCGGGTCGACGGCGTGGTGTATCCGCTCACCGACCCGCCGAAGCTGAAGAAGCAGGAGAAGCACGACGTCGAGGTGGTCATCGACCGGCTCGCCGTCAAGCCGAGTTCCAAGCAGCGCCTCACCGATTCGATCGAGACCGCGCTGCGCCTCGCCGACGGCATCGTGGTGCTCGACTTCATCGATCGCGACGAGCACGCGCACGACCGGGAGCGCCGCTTCTCCGAGCGCTTGGCCTGCCCCAACGGGCACCCGCTCGACATCGAGGACCTCGAGCCGAGGTCGTTCTCGTTCAACTCGCCCTACGGCGCCTGCCCGGACTGCACCGGCCTCGGCATCCGCAAGGAGGTCGACCCCGAGCTGGTGGTCCCCGATCCCGAGCTCAGTCTCGCCCAAGGCGCCATCGCGCCATGGTCGCGCGGGCAGACCGCGGAGTACTTCACCCGGCTGCTGTCGGGTCTGGCCGAGACCATCGGCTTCTCCATGGACACGCCGTGGCAGGATCTGCCGCTCAAGGCGCGCAAGGCCGTGCTGGAGGGCAGCCCCGACCAGGTGCACGTCTCCTACACCAACCGCTACGGACGCAAGCGTTCCTACTACGCCGACTTCGAGGGCGTGATGCCGTTCCTGCAGCGGCGCATGGAGAACACCGAGTCCGAGCAGATGAAGGAGCACTACGACGGGTACATGCGCGACATCCCGTGCCCCGTCTGCTCGGGTGCGCGGCTGCGCCCGGAGATCCTGGCCGTCACCATCTCGGCGGGCGAGGACAAGAAGTCCATCGCCGACGTCAGCGATCTGTCGATCGGCGACTGCTCGAAGTTCCTCAACTCGCTGACGCTGGGGGAGCGCGAGGCCGCGATCGCCGGGCAGGTGCTCAAGGAGGTCCAGGCGCGGCTCGGGTTCCTGCTCGACGTCGGCCTGGAGTACCTGACGCTCTCGCGTGCCGCCGCGACCCTGTCCGGCGGTGAGGCGCAACGCATCCGGCTGGCCACCCAGATCGGCTCCGGGCTGGTCGGCGTGCTGTATGTGCTGGACGAGCCGTCCATCGGCCTGCACCAGCGCGACAACCGGCGGCTCATCGAAACCCTCACGCGGCTGAAGAATCTCGGCAACACGTTGATCGTCGTCGAGCACGACGAGGACACCATCCGTGCCTCGGACTGGGTGGTCGACATCGGCCCGCTGGCCGGTGAGCACGGCGGCCGGGTGGTGCACAGCGGCCCGTATCAGGAACTGCTCACCGACCCCGATTCGCTGACCGGCGCGTACCTTTCGGGCCGCGAGCGGATCGAGGTGCCGATGGTGCGCCGCCCGGTGGACAAGAAGCGCAAGCTCACCGTCGTCGGCGCGAACGAGCACAACCTGAGGGGCATCGACGTCTCGTTCCCGCTCGGCGTGCTCACCTCGGTGACCGGCGTCTCGGGCTCGGGCAAGTCGACGCTGGTCAACGACATCCTGGCCACCGTGCTGGCGAACAAGCTCAACGGCGCCCGCCAGGTGCCGGGCAGGCACACCAGGATCAATGGCCTCGATCACCTGGACAAGCTGGTGCAGGTGGACCAGTCGCCGATCGGCCGGACGCCGCGCTCCAACCCGGCCACCTACACCGGCGTGTTCGACAAGATCAGGACGCTGTTCGCGGCGACCACCGAGGCGAAGGTGCGCGGCTACCAGCCGGGCCGGTTCTCGTTCAACGTCAAGGGCGGCCGCTGCGAGGCGTGCTCCGGCGACGGCACCCTGAAGATCGAGATGAACTTCCTGCCCGACGTGTACGTGCCGTGCGAGGTCTGCCACGGCGCGCGCTACAACCGGGAAACCCTCGAGGTGCACTACAAGGGCAAGACCATCGCCGAGGTGCTCGACATGTCCATCGAGGAGGCCGCGGAGTTCTTCGAACCGGTCACCTCGATCCACCGCTACCTCAAGACGCTGGTCGACGTCGGCCTCGGCTACGTGCGCCTCGGCCAGAGCGCGCCGACGCTGTCCGGCGGCGAGGCGCAGCGCGTGAAGCTGGCGGCGGAACTGCAGAAGCGCTCCACCGGCCGCACCGTGTACATCCTGGACGAGCCGACCACCGGTCTGCACTTCGAGGACATCCGCAAGCTGCTCGGGGTCATCAACGGCCTGGTCGACAAGGGCAACACCGTCGTCGTCATCGAGCACAACCTGGACGTCATCAAGACCTCCGACTGGGTCGTCGACATGGGACCCGAAGGCGGCTCCGGCGGCGGCGCCGTGGTCGCCGAGGGCACCCCGGAAGACGTTGCGGCCGTGCCGAACAGCTACACCGGCCAGTTCCTCGCGGAGGTGCTCGCGCAGCCCGCCGCGTCGGCTCCGGTGAAGCGGGCCCCGGCGAAGAAGGCGGCGGCGAAGAAGACGACGGCCAAGGCGGCTCCGGCGGAGCCCGCGGCCGCGAAGAAGGCCCCGGCCGACAAGGCGGCGAAAAAGGCCCCGGCGGAGACGGCCGCGGCGAAGCGTCTGGCCAGGAAGGCCGCCGCGCTGCGCTGAGGGAGGGCAGGGGATTGTTCGAGCGCACGGGTTGATCCCGAGCAAGAAACGGCGAGTGGCCGCGTCGCAGGACGCGGCCACTCGCCGTTTTCGGCATGCCCGGTTTTTCTGGTCCCGGAAACGTGAGAAAAAGTGAAATATGCGTGTGTAAGATCTGGCTCACCGTGTCCGGACGTGGCCGGGACAGTAACGGTGAGTGCACCGGACCGTGGCGCTCGTGCGCACGAAACCCGGTGGAAGAGAAAGGAATACACCCATGGAAGGCGTGGACATCGCCGCGCTGGTCGCGCAGATCCTCACGTTTCTCGGCAGTGGATCGTCCATCAACTACACCCCGGGCGCCTGAGCGCGCCCGACAGCGAAAGGAAATTCCATGGACAGCGGAAGCGCCGGGCTGACCAGCCTCTTCCAGGCCATCGCCACCATGATCGCCACCGGCTCGTCGATCTCGGTCACGCCGGGACAGTGATCGCGCCGGGCGGGGCCGGTCGAGCGTCGGCCCGCCCCGTCTCGGCCGCGCCGCGCCGCGCTCAGTTCGTCGCGGCGCCCGCGATGATCTCCGCGAGTTCCGCGGGCTTCGACCACATCGGCCAGTGGCCGGTCGGCAGGTCGATCAGCGTGGCATCGATGCGGGCGATCTCGCTGAACACCGGCGCCTCGCCACTCGTGCTCAACTGCCGCACCAGCTCCGCGGTGATGCTGGTGCACACCACCGTCGTCGGCACCGCGAGGCGCGCGGGCGAATCGCTCAGGCGCAGCGGCGCACTCGCGATGCTCGCGGGCTCCGACACCGCGCGCTCCCGGAATCGGGCCAGCTGCGCCGGGTCCAGCCCGACGAGGCTGTCACCCTCCTCCGCCAATTGCTCCCAGCTCGGCAGCGGGTACTCGCGCGCCGCGCCGAGTGAATCGTTGAGCACGAAACCGTCCGGCACCGGCGCGCAGTCGACGTACACCGCGTGCACGAAGCGCTCCGGCGCGACATCGGTGGCCAGGTAGCCCGGCGACGCCGCGCCCGAATGAGCCACCAGCACAGCGGATTCCGCGGGGTCGATGGCCGCGAGGATGGCGCCCGCCTGCTCCTCGATGGTGGCCGCGAACCGGTCCTCGTCGGCGGGATCGAGGCCGGGCAGTGTCAGCGCGTGCACCTCGAAGCCGCGTCCGCGCAGGTCCCCGGCCACCTCGTCCCACGCCCACGCGCCGAGCCAGAATCCGGGAACGAGCAAGATCGGTGTCGACATACTGCCAGCATGCCGCATCGACCTCTCGCGTTCACCGTCCGGCGGCGGCGTGAATCAGCTCGGCCAGTTCGCGCGGGCGGGAGAACATCGGCCAGTGGCCGGTCGGCAGCTCGAGGTATTCGGCGTCCAAGCGGGCGAGTTCGTCGAACATGCTCGGCTCGTCCGAGGTCGCCTGTTCGCGCGCGACCGCGGCGGTGAACGAGCAGCAAACGACGGTGCTCGGAACCCGCATACGTTCGGTGCGCTCGCTGAG
Source organism: Nocardia sp. NPDC050793 (assembly GCF_040654065.1). NCBI lineage: Bacteria > Bacillati > Actinomycetota > Actinomycetes > Mycobacteriales > Nocardiaceae > Nocardia > Nocardia sp. NPDC050793. The sequence continues at coordinate 76,630 of NZ_JBFAHG010000004.1, read as the reverse complement.
TTTCAGGGGAACGGCGGCGATCGTGGCCGGTTCGGAGACGGCCAGCGCGCGAAACCGGCTCAGCGCCCTGTCGTCGAGACCGTCGAGCAGATTCGGCGCCACCTCGCGAAACTCGGACCACTCCGGGAGCTTCCATTCGCGCAGTGCCGGATCCAGGCCGGGATTCACGGCGAACCCCTCGTGGGCGGGAGGCGTGTCCACGTAGATGACGCGCGCGAAGCGTTCCGCGGCGAGATCGGTCGCCAGGTATCCGGTGACGCCCGCGCCGCTGTGCGCGACCAGCACCGCCGGGGCGCCCGAGCCCATCGCCTCGACAATGCCCGCTGCCTGCTCCTCCAGGGTGACCGCCAGCCGGTCGGGGTCGCCGGTGTCGAGGCCGCGCAAGGTCAGTGCCACGACGTCGTCGCCATGCTGCCGCAGCGCTTCGGCGACTTCGTCCCACGCCCACGCGCCGAGCCAGAATCCGGGTGCGAGCACGATCCGAGTCGCCATGGGAGCCTCCGTCTTTCGAGCCGTCGGGCCGAGCCTACGGAAGCAGGTCGCCTACGGCACGCGGTTTTTCGCCGAGGGTGGACCGGCTCAGTGGACGGGGCCGGTGTACTTCTCGCCCGGACCCTTGCCCGGCTCGTCCGGGTGGGCGGAAGCCTCGCGGAACGCCCGCTGCAGGGACTGCAGACCCTCGCGGATGGGCCCCGCGTGTGGCCCGAGGTATTCGACCGATGCCGTGACCAGGCCCGCGAGCGCCGTGATGACGCGGCGTGCCTCGTCCAGGTCGCGGTGCGGGCTGCTGTCCGGGTCCGCGTCGGCGAGGCCCAGCTTTTCCGCGGCCGAACTCATCAGCATCACGGCGGCGCGGCTGATCACCTCGACGGCGGGGATGTCGGCCAGGTCGCGCACGGAGGAGTCGAGCTCGTCAGTCATGCCCATCAGGCTAGCGAGGCCGCCCGGAGCAGTCGGAGCTGGCCGATCTCCGCGGCGTTCTTCATCAGCCCGGCGTTCGCCCAGGCGGCGAGGTGCGTCACAGTGAGGTGGCGTCGGGGGCGCTTTCCGGACCGATTCGGCGATAGCGGACGGCAATGCTAAACTTTTCGCTGACGACCGCCCCGAACCGCGTCGCCTGGTGTGGCACGACCCGGGGCTGATAAGTGGAGCCCGACTCCCACCGTTACCGACGAGCAATCGTACTGGTAAAACGGTCCGGTCGCCCGCCCTCGCGGCGGGTTTCTTGCGTGGAGAGCCGTCTCGCGCGCAAGAGTCGATGCCTGACATCGGCGATCGGTCGACTCGGGCCCCGTTGCGGTGAAATACCGCACCGGGGCCTTTGTGTTGAACAAGGGGTTGCAGTTATTGCCTGCGGTCGTCTGACGACACCGCTTGACCTAGGAGGCCCCATCAGCACTGAGACCCGCATCAACGATCGCATCCGTGTTCCCGAGGTTCGACTCATCGGACCTGGCGGCGAGCAGGTTGGGATCGTGCGTGTTGAAGATGCGCTACGCGTCGCCCTCGAGGCCGATCTCGACCTTGTCGAGGTGGCTCCGGATGCCCGTCCGCCGGTTTGCAAGATCATGGACTACGGCAAGTTCAAGTACGAGACGGCGCAGAAGGCGCGCGAGTCTCGGAAGAACCAGCAACAGACTGTGATCAAGGAGCAGAAGCTCCGGCCCAAGATCGACGACCACGACTACGAGACCAAGAAGCGGAACGTCGTTCGCTTCCTCGAAGCCGGGTCCAAGGTCAAGGTGACGATCATGTTCCGGGGTCGCGAGCAGTCCCGGCCCGAGCTCGGGTTCCGGCTGCTGCAGCGGCTGGCCTCCGACGTCGCGGACCTGGGTTTCGTGGAGACCTCGGCCAAGCAGGACGGCCGGAACATGACCATGGTCCTCGCACCCCACAAGGGAGCGAAGACCCGCGTGAAGGCGCAGCAGGAATCGGCCGGACGGCCTGCCGCGAGCGCCGCGCCCGCCGGTGAGACCCCGGCCGCGGAGCAGGCCGAGTAGGCCACGCCCGCAGTAATACGAACAGACACCGGCGGTCGGCGACGACCGCCGGGACGACCAGATAGAGGAATCCATGCCGAAGATGAAGAGCCACAGCGGCGCCTCGAAGCGATTCAAGGTGTCCGGTAAAGGCAAGCTGCTGCGCCAGCAGGCGAACCGTCGCCACCTGTTCGAGCACAAGCCCACCCGCCGGACTCGTCGTCTGGACGGCACGGAGGTCGTCGCGGCTGCCGACGTCCGTCGCGTGAAGAAGCTGCTGGGTATCTGAGTCCCCTAGGGCAGCACCGCGACCGGAGATTCCGGACGCCATCCCCGACCAACCTCCCGGGCGCCGCACGCGCCCCCTATTCGATCAAGGACTGACCAAGTGGCACGCGTCAAGAGGGCCGTCAACGCTCAGAAGAAGCGCCGTTCCATCCTCGAGGCCTCCAAGGGCTACCGGGGCCAGCGCTCGCGGCTGTACCGCAAGGCCAAGGAACAGCAGCTGCACTCGCTCACCTACGCCTACCGGGACCGCCGGGCGCGCAAGGGTGACTTCCGCAAGCTGTGGATCGCCCGCATCAACGCCGCGGCGCGCATCAACGACATCACCTACAACCGCTTCATCCAGGGCCTGAAGGCCGCGGGTGTCGAGGTGGACCGCAAGATCCTGGCCGAGCTCGCCGTCTCCGACGCCGAGGCCTTCGCCGGTCTGGTCGCTGTCGCCAAGGCCGCCCTCCCGCAGGACGTCAACGCCCCGGCCGCCTGATCCGGCCGACCCTGTTGACCAAGGGACATCTTTCGGAACGACCCGCGGACGCGCTCTCCGAGCGCAATCCGCGGGTCGTTTCGGCTGTCAAGCTGCACCGCGCACCGCAGCGCCGCAAGGCCGGGCTCTTCCTCGCCGAGGGGGCCAATTCGGTCGCCGCGGCACTGGAGACCGGGCGGGTGCGGGAACTGTTCTACTCCGCCGCCGCGGCGACGCGGGAGCACGAGCTGATCGCCGGTACGGCCGCCGCGGGCGTGCGCACCACACTGGTGAGCGACCGGGCCGCCCAGCATCTCGGCGAGACCGTCACCGCGCCGGGCCTGGTCGCGGTGTGTGAGCTGATCGACGTCCCGCTGACCGACATTCTCGGCAAGCGTCCGCGGATGCTCGCGGTCCCCGTCGAGATCGCCGAACCCGGTAACGCGGGCACCCTCATCCGGGTCGCCGACGCGGTGGGCGCCGACGGCGTGGTGCTGGCGGGCGACACCGTCGACCCGCACAACGGCAAGTGCGTGCGCGCCACCGCGGGAAGTCTCTTCCACGTGCCCGTCGCCCGCCACCACGATGTCACGGAGACCCTGGATTCCCTTGCCGCCGCCGGCATCACGCTGCTCGCCACGACCGCCGCGGGCGAGGTCGACCTGGACGAGGCCGACGAGCTCTTCCAGCGCCCGATCGCCTGGCTGTTCGGCAACGAGGCGCACGGCCTCGACCCGGCCGTCGCAGCGCGCGCCGACCACCGCGTTCGCATTCCCATCCACGGCCGCGCCGAGAGCCTCAACCTCGCCGCCGCCGCGGCCATCTGTCTCTATGCCAGTTCTCGTGTGCGACACGCGGGGGCGTTCTAGGGTTCGATCATGAGCGCCGGGGACGAACTGCTGCGCCGGATCGAGGGCGATCCCGAGCTGGCCGGGCTGCTCGCCTGGCCGGGTGACTTCGACATCACCCGCCGCGAGCCGGTCGAGGACCTGCGGCTGCCGAGCGGTACGCCGCTCGCGCCGATCGCGGGCGACCGGGCGGGCGGCACGTTCTTTCTGTGCGGCGCCGCGGGGACGGAGCGCCCGGTCCTGTACGCCGACTCCGAAGGGGGCGCGGTGCTGTTGGCCGCGGATCTGGTCGAGGCGGTCGCCCTGATAGCGACATATCCGTACTGGCGCGATCTCGGCACCGGCCGCCCGGTGGCCGAGCTGGAGGAGCAGTTCGCCGTCGACCGGCCGGAGTTCCTCGAGGTGCGCGCCGAACTGCTCGACCGGCTCGGCATCGCCGCGCCCGGCGTGGCGGAGGCGGTGCGCAAGATGCGGGCCAGCGCCGCGCGGACGGTCCCGGATTTCCTGCCTGTCGCGCCCGATGTGGAGGGTGACGCGGTATACGTGCCGCTCTGGTGATCGACCGGACGAGGCGCGATACCTGCGCGGATGCCCGTTTTCCGTGTGCCGGGCGGGGGTGAACACGCGGCCTTGGCGCGGCCGCGCGGCCCGCCGACGGGTAATCCGCGTGAATCGGGCATGGCCGATCCAATAGGATTCCACCAGCAGCAATGTGGGTAGGCAATAAGCCGGACCCGCGAACCGATCCCCAGGGGAGAGACGAACGATCGTGGCCGACGACAACACCGGAGTCGAGCAGAACCCCGAGACGCAAGCCGTCGCGCTGACCGAGGAGGCGCTGGCCGCGGCGGCGGCCGAGGCCGAGAAGGCGTTCGCGGCGGCCGCCGATCTGGACGCTCTCGCGGTGGCCAAGACCGAGCATCTCGGCGGTAAGGCGGCACTGGCCCTCGCGCAACGCGCGCTGGGCGGGCTGCCCAAGGCGGAGAAGGCCGACGCGGGCAAGCGGGTGAACGTGGCGCGGGCGCGGGTCTCCGAGGCCTTCGAGTCCCGTCGTGCGGTGCTGCTCGCCGAGCGCGACGCGGCCGTGCTGGTGGCCGAGACGATCGATGTCACGCTGCCCGCCCGCCGCCAGCCGGTCGGCGCCCGGCACCCGATCACCGTCATCTCGGAGCAGATCGCCGACGTGTTCGTCGCGATGGGCTGGGAGGTGGCCGAGGGTCCCGAGGTGGAGACCGAGCACTTCAACTTCGACGCGCTCAACTTCCTGCCCGACCATCCGGCCCGCACCATGCAGGACACCTTCCACATCGCGCCGGAGGGTTCGCGCCAGGTGCTGCGCACGCACACCTCGCCGGTGCAGGTGCGCTCCATGCTCGAGCGCGACCTGCCGATCTATGTGGTGTGCCCGGGCCGCACCTTCCGCACCGACGAGCTGGACGCCACCCACACGCCGGTGTTCTCCCAGGTGGAGGGCCTCGCGGTGGACAAGGGCCTGACCATGGCGCACCTGCGCGGCACCCTTGACGCGTTCGCGCGCGCGCTGTTCGGCTCGGAGACGCGTACCAGGATGCGCCCGAACTACTTCCCGTTCACCGAGCCGTCCGCCGAGGTGGACGTCTGGTTCCCGGACAAGAAGGGCGGCGCGGGCTGGGTCGAGTGGGGCGGCTGCGGCATGGTCAACCCCAAGGTGCTGATCGCCAGCGGCATCGACCCCGAGGTGTACAGCGGGTTCGCGTTCGGCATGGGCCTGGAGCGCACCCTGCAGTTCCGCAACGGCATCCCGGACATGCGCGACATCGTCGAGGGCGACGTGCGGTTCACCCTGCCCTTCGGCATCCGGTCCTGAACCGGCCCGAGTCCCGAACTCCCTTCGATCGAGAGAGCGAAACCTCAAGTGCGAGTAGCGCAGTCCTGGCTGACCGAGATCATCCAGCGCACCACGCCCGAGTGGTCGGTGACGCCGGAGGAACTGGATGCCGGGTTCGTCCGTGTGGGGCTGGAAGTCGAGGAGGTCGACAAGCTCCACCGGGTGACCGGTGACATCGACAAGCCGCTGGTCGTCGGCCGCGTCGCCGAGATCACCGAGCTGACCGAGTTCAAGAAGCCGATCCGCTTCTGCAAGGTCGACGTGGGCAACCCCGAGTTGCAGGAGATCGTTTGCGGCGCACGGAATTTCGCCGTCGGCGACCTGGTCGTCGTGGTGCTGCCCGGCGGTGAGCTGCCCGGCGGCTTCACGATCGCCTCGCGCAAGACCTACGGCCACGTCTCCAACGGCATGATCTGCTCGGTCGCCGAACTGGGCATCGGCAAGGACCACTCCGGCATCCTGGTGCTGGAGCCGGGCACCGCCGAACCCGGCACCGACGCCAACGAGCTGCTCGGCCTGAACGACACGGTCATCGAGCTGAACATCACGCCGGACCGCGGCTACTGCTTCTCGGTGCGCGGCCTGGCCCGCGAGCTGGCCTGCGGCTTCGACCTGGAGTACGCCGATCCGGCGGTGCGCACCATGCCCGACGACGAGGCCGACGCCTGGCCCGTGCAGCTCGAGCCGTCCTCGAAGTGCACCCGGTTCGCGGTGCGGCGGGTCACCGGCATCGACCCGAACGCGGTCAGCCCGTGGTGGTTGCAGCGCCGGCTGCTGCTGTCGGGCGTGCGCCCGATCTCGCCCGCGGTCGACGTCACCAACTACGTCATGCTCGAGCTGGGCCAGCCGCTGCACGCGTTCGACGCGAGCAAGCTCAGCGGCGGTCTGGTGGTCCGCACCGCGAACAAGGGCGAGACGCTGCGCACCCTCGACGAGGTGGAGCGTGTGCTCGACGCCGAGGACGTGGTGATCGCCGACGATTCCGGCGTGGTCTCGCTGGCCGGCGTGATGGGCGGCGGCAGCACCGAGGTCGGGCCCGAGACCACCGACGTGGTGCTCGAGGCGGCCACCTGGAACCCGCTGCTGGTCTACCGCACCGCGCGCAGGCACAAGCTGGTGTCCGAGGCGGGCAAGCGCTACGAGCGCGTGGTCGATCCCGAGATCAACGTCGCCGCGCTGGACCGGGCGGCCACCTTGCTCGCCGAGATCGCGGGCGGCGTCATCGAGCCCGCGCTCACCGACGTGCGGGTGCCGACGCCGCAGGCGGAGCCGATTCGCATCGACATCGACCTGGCCGACCGCGTCGCGGGCGTCACCTACCCGACCGGCACGTCCGCCCGCAGGCTTGCCCAGATCGGCTGCACCGTCGAGGTGTCGGTGAACGAGGAGACCGGGCACGGTCAGCTGGTGGTCACCCCGCCGAGCTGGCGGCCCGACCTGGCCCAGCCCGCCGACCTGGTGGAGGAGGTGCTCCGGCTCGAGGGTCTGGAGCAGATCCCGTCGGTGCTGCCGACCGCGCCGGCCGGACGCGGGCTCACCGCCGCGCAGCGCCGCCGCCGCGCGGTCAGCCGGGCGCTGGCCTTCGCCGGTGGCATCGAGGTGCCGCCGCCGATGTTCCTGCCCTCGGGTGTCTTCGACACGTGGGGCTTGGACGCCGACGACCCGCGCCGCGTCACCACCCGCGTGCTGAACCCGCTCGATGTCGAACGCGCCGAACTGGCCACCACGCTGCTGCCCGGCCTGTTCGAGGTGGCCGCACGCAACATCTCACGCGGCGCGCGCGACCTGACCGTCTACGGCATCGCCCAAGTGGTGCTGCCCGGCCCGAACACCAGGGCGGTCGAGGCGTTTCCGGTGGATCGGCGCCCGACCGAGGAGGAGATCGCCGAGCTGATCGACTCGCTGCCCGCGCAGCCCGTGCATGTCGGCGTCGTGCTCACGGGCCGCCGCGAGCCGCGCGGACCGTGGGGCCAGGGCCGTCCCGCCGAGGCCGCCGACGCATTCGCCCTGGCCGACGCCATCGCGGACGCCGCGGGCGTGACCATCGAGCGTCGCGCCGCCGCGCACCTGCCGTGGCATCCCGGCCGCTGCGCCGAGCTGGTGGTGGACGGCGAGGTGGTCGGCTACGCCGGTGAGCTGCACCCTGCCGTGCTGGAACGCTCCGGCCTGCCGCCGCGCACCTGCGCGCTCGAGCTGAACCTCGATGCGCTGCCGCTGCGCGAGTCGCGCCCGGTGCCGGTGGTGTCGCCGTTCCCCGCGGTGCTGCAGGACGTGTCCGTCAGCGTCGAGAAGTCGGTGTCCGCGGGCTCGGTCGAGGCCGCGCTGCGCACCGGCGGCGGCGAGCTGCTCGAGGACATCGCCCTGTTCGACGTGTACGAGGGCGCCCAAGCGGGCGAGGGTCGCAAGTCCCTCACCTACGCGCTGCGTTTCCGCGCGCCGGACCGCACGCTGACCGAGGACGAGGCGAGCGCCGCCCGCGACGCCGCGGTGGCGTCGGCCGCCGACGCGGTGGGCGCGGTCCTGCGCGGCTGACTTCGAAACCCCATCGAGACCCGTACGGCCGCAACGCCGTACGGGTCTCGTCGTATCGCGGCCGTGCGCGTCCCGGGGTTCGGCGCAGCGTGCCGGGCCGCCTGGCACTCGGGAGTAGCGTGGCGGTTGGCAGCTTTCCTCCGACGACCCGGGAGTTTCAATGACTGTACGAGCCGTATGGCGTGAGACGGTGCTCGCCGAGAGCGACGACACCGTGGTGGTGGAGGGCAATCACTACTTCCCGGCGGACGCCGTGCGCCGCGAGTACTTCGAGTCCAGCGAGCACCACACGATCTGTCCGTGGAAGGGCACCGCCTCCTACTACACGGTGACCGTCGACGGTGAGCGCAACCCCGACGCCGCCTGGTACTACCCGACGCCCAAGCCGGAGGCCGAGATGGTGCGCGACCGTGTCGCGTTCTGGCGCGGTGTCGACGTGGCCGTCGACTGAATTCGGCCGATGAGCCGTCCGGGCCGCCGCCGATCGCCAGCGCTCCGCATGGCCTGGCCTGCGTCCACGCCGAGTTGGGCGGTTGCGTCGACCGCGGCGGCGCGCTGACCATGTCGGCGGTGTTTGCGCGCAGCGCGGTCAGGTTGAGCGCGGCCAGTGGTGGGTCGAGGTCGGCGGTGGCGGCGTGCAGTCCGGCGATCGGCGGCGCGCTGACCATCATGAAGACGGATCGGATCTGCCGTTGCCGTCGGCCGCGGATCAGCGATCTCGAGCAGACCGGGCGCATGCGCCTTGCCGACGCGGAATTGTCGGCGCGGACGCTGGGGACGACCGCGTCATCGCCGGGGCGGGGTCGAGCCACCACGGTCCGGCGGGTAAGAACGTCTGCATGCGACACCCCGCCGCCCGGATCCTCAACGCGCTGACGTATCTGCCGGAGCGGCAGATCCTGCAGACGCCCGCCGCGGTCGGCCTTGACTACACCGATCTGTCCCTGAGCACCGAGGACGGTGAGACCCTGCACGCCTGGTGGCTGCCCGCGCCGCGGTCGATTGGGCACGTGCTCTTCGCGCACGGCAACGCGGGCAACCTCGGCGACCGGGTCGCGATCTACGCGCTGCTCGTCGCCGCGGGTTTCGACGTGCTCGCCTTCGACTACCGCGGCTACGGCCGCAGCACCGGGCGGCCCAGCGAGCACGGCACCTACCTGGACGCGCGGGCGGCGCGCGCCGGGCTGCTCGCGCGGCCCGAGGTGGACCCGAATCGGGTGCTGTACCTGGGCAAGTCGCTGGGCGGCGGCGTGCTGCTCGAACTCGCCGAGGTGCATCCGCCCGCCGGACTCGTGCTGATGTCGACCTTCACCGGCATCCGTGACGCGGCCGGGTCGATCTATCCGTTCCTGCCGCGCCCGCTGATCCCCGACGCCTACCCGAACCTGCGGCGGATCGGCAGGCTCGCCGCACCGGTGCTGATCATGCACGGCGACCGCGACGAACTGCTGCCACTGCGCAATGCCGAGCGGCTGTACGCCGCCGCGTCCGAACCGAAGCGGCTGGTGGTGGTGCCCGGCGCCGGGCACAACGACGTCATCGCGGTGCTCGGCGGCGAATGGCCCGCCACACTGCGGGCCTGGGCGACCGAGGTGCTGGCGGGCTAGTCCGGAACACTCGAACAGGGCGAGCGGTCTGTTCGGATGCGTAGCCTGGCCTTATGAGTGAACGTAGTGAGCGAATCGTGTGCCGGCGCGCATCGCGTATGCTGGAGCGGAGCGATAGCGAGGCGCAGGCATGAGCGATACGAGGGATATCGCGGCGCGGCTCGCTGCCCTGCCGGACGCGGAGCTGGTGCCCGTGTTGCGCGCCGCGGTCGAGGGGCGCTCGGCCCTCTGGGCCGTGCGCGCCGCGTTGGACGAGCTGGCGGGGGCGGCTCATGCGACGCCCGGGTCAGATGTGAGTCCCGCCACGTCCGATGCTTCGGCGTATGACGGCGGCGAAGGCGCGGCGGCATCCGGGCAGGTCGGAGGTAGTTTCCCGGTACCGGCGGTACCGGTTCAGCCGACCGGCATTCCCACGATGCCCGAGACTGGCGGATATTCGCCATCCGGGGTGCCTACTTTCGAGTCGGTTCGCGATAAGGTCGAGCGGCGCTTCGGCACTGCGCAGGGGATAGGTGAGCTCGACCGGCAGACCCCGGCGGGCCGCAGCGCCGACGAGCGGTTCGCCGCGCGCGAGAAGGCCGCGCGGGAACGCCTGGATCGGATACGGAAATCGTTGCGCGGCGAGGGCGCCGACTGACGTGCGCTGGTCCGGAGCCGCCGTCGAGCACTGTGCCGGACCGAGATGAGTGGGTGGAACGATGACCGAGCCGCGTGAGATCGCCGAACGGCTCTTGGATGCCCAGGTGGAATTCCTGCTGGCCGAGGTGACCGGTGACCGCTTCGCCGAAGTGGTCGCGCGCGATGTCGAGGCGGTGCTGGGCGTGGCCGATACGCTGCTGTTCCGCGAGGTGGTGGAGCTCGACCAGGCGAAGCGGACGGTCGCGACGGTCGTCGACCTGGTCGGCGGCAGCCCCGTGCTGGCCGACATGGTCGGCGTGTTCGCCGATTCGATCTACGACCATATCGCCGCCAACAACGACTACACCCTCGGCGAGGTGGTGGAGCGGGAACCGGTGGAGGCGTTGCTGGAGAAGCTCTTCGGCATGCACCAGGCGCAGGAGCGCATCCTGGACCGGCTCACCGAGAGTCCCTTGGTGGCCACCGTGGCCTCGAAGTTCGTGGACAAGCTGATCAACGACTTCATGCAGGCCAACCGGGAACGCGCCGAGAAGATCCCCGGCGTCTCCTCGCTGATGTCGCTGGGCCAGTCGGCCGCCAGCCGCGCCAGGAAGGCCGCCGACGGCACGTTCGTCGGCGACCTCGCGGGCAAGGGCGCCATGTTCGCGCTCAAGCGCACCAACAACGCGATCCGCGAGATGCTGCGCGACGCCCCCGTGCACTCGGCCGCCATGGAGTTCTGGGACCTGCACGCCGACGAGCCGGTCAGCGGCCTGCGCGAGTACCTGACCCAGAAGGAGCTCAACGAGCTGGTGCTGCTCTGTTACGAGATCGGGGTGACCACCCGCGAGAAGGAGTACTTCGGCCTGCTCGTCGACGAGTGCGTCGAGGTGTTCTACGCCAAGTACGGCGACCACACCCTCGCGGCCATGCTGCCGGAGCTCGGCCTCTCCGGTGACGACATCGCCACCGAGATCCTGCGTTACGGCCCAGCCGTCATCGAGGGCGCGAAGCGAAACGGATTGCTGGCCAAGCTGATCCGAGAGCGCCTCGAGCCGTTCTACACCTCGGACGCCGTACTCGGCATCCTCGCCGACGCGGTCGGCTGAGCCGCTGGCGGTCACCGTCGGGCGCGACGCGGTGTGAGCGGATGGAAACCGCGAAAATACTGGATTACCAGCATGTTTAGAATGCCTGCTCGCGTCCTTTTCGCCGGATTTTCGCGTTGACACCCGCCCGCGCCTTGTGACAGCTTGCTCCTGATTCCGCGCGTTCGTCCCCGAACCGTCGCGGTCGCAGTTCGCGAGGAGCGGGGTGGTGCGTGTGCGTTGGAGGCCGCAAGCGGGCGGCGCGGCAACGGTTTCGGCCGTCGCACCGGAAGCGTCCGGTGTCGGCAGGATAGTTCGGCCGCGCACCATTCGGGGCCGTTTGGCCAGAATTCTGGTCGTTTCGCTGACCCTGGTGCTCACGCTGCTCGGCATCACCCTCGCCAGGGAGATCCAGGCGTTCCAGCGCAGCGGCGACACGGTGGACGCGGTCTCGCTCGCCCTGGTGGTGCAGGACCTGCTGCACGAGGCGCAGCGTGAGCGCGGTCTGAGCAACGGCCTGCTCGGCGGTGACGTCCGGCTGCACCAGGCCGTCGCGGACCAGCGGGGGGCGACCGACCGCGCGCTGCGCGCACTCGACGCCGAATTGTCCGGCGGCGCGGCGGGTTCCGCTGAGATCCGCGCCGCGGTCGGTCAGCTCGCCGGGTTGCCCGCGGTCCGTGCCCAGGTGGACACGGGCCGGATCGGCCGGGCGGCCGCGTTCCAGTTCTACACCGACGCCATCGACGCGCTGAACCGTCCGAGGCTCGGCCTGGATCAGGCCCGCGACGCCGAGGTGCGGCACGGTCTGCTCGCGCTGTACGCGCTCGGCGAGGCGAAGGAACAGACGGCGCGTGAGCGCGGCTTCCTCAACGGCGTGTTCGCCGCCGACGGCTTCGAGCCCGGCGAATACGTCCAGTTCCTCGATATCAGGGCCGCCAAGCAGGCCGGGCTGGCCGCCTTCGCGCGCGACGCCACCGCCGCGCAGCGCGACCTGCTCGACACCGCGCTGCGCGGCGCCGAGGCGACGCGGGCGGCCGAATCCGAGCGCGTCGCCATCGATTCCAGCGCGGGCCCGCTGGTGCGGTCGGTGGATCCCGGCCTGTGGTGGGCGCAGATGACGGCCGTCATCGACGAGCAGCGAGCCGTGCAGCAGGCGGTCGGCGACGCGGTGCGCCAGCGCGCGGCCGACCTGCGACAGGTGGCGGCGCGGACCCTGGCCGGATTCCTGATCGCCACACTGCTCGCGATCGCGGTCGAGATCGCCCTGGTGGTGGCGGGCGTGCGCGCCATCGTGCGTCCACTGGCGGCGCTCGCCGCCGAGGCCGACGACGTGGCGGGGCGGCGGCTGCCCGAGGTGATCGCCGCCTGGCACGCCGGTGGCGATACGCAGCCGCCCCGCCCGCAGCCGGTGCGCACGCCGCCCGGTGCCGCAGTCGAGATCGCCGCCGTCGCAACCACTTTGGACCGAGTGCAGGCCACCGCCTATGACCTGTCCTCGGAACAGGCGCTGCTGCGCCGCAACAGCACGGAGTCGATGGCCAACCTGGCCAGGCGCAACCAGAATCTGGTGCGCCGTCAGCTCGGGTTGATCAGCGAATTCGAGCGCGAGGAACTCGATCCCAAGGCGCTGTCGAATCTGTTCGAGCTCGACCACCTCGCCACCCGCATGCGCCGCAACGCGGAGAGCCTGCTGGTACTCGTCGGCGAGGGCAGCCCGCGCCGCTGGGCCGAACCGATCGCGCTCACCGACGTGATCCGCGCTGGCTTGTCCGAGGTCGACGACTACCGCAGGGTCGTGCTGCGCCGGATCGACGACGTCTCGATCGCGGGGGCGGTGGTCAGCGAACTCGCGCACATGCTCGCCGAGCTGATCGAGAACGGACTCGCCTTCTCCCCACCGGATCTGGAAGTCGAGATCTATGGTCGCAAACTGCCCGGCGGCTACCTGCTCGCGGTCGTCGACCACGGCGTCGGCCTGCCACCCGGGCAGCTGGCGGAGGCCAACGCCCGCCTGCGCGGCGACCGCGACTTCCTGGTCGCCCCGACCCGCTATCTCGGGCACTACGTGGTGGGCAGGCTGGCCCGGCGACTCGGCATCGACGTCGAATTGACGATCGCGCCGGTGAGCGGCATCGTGGCCCGGCTACTGGTGCCGACGGAACTCCTCGGCGGACAGCAGAATCCGCCCGCGCCGCCGGTCGGTGGGGGTGTGACGGCAGCAGGGGACGGCGTCCTTCGTCCGGAACCGGACACGGCAAGCTCTTCCCTGGCGGTTGTCGGTGCAGGCATCGGCGGTGCGGCGATGGCGCGGGAGGGTGTCCGTCGCCCGGAACTGGAAGCGGCGGGCTCTGCCCGCGAACTCGTCAGTGCGCCAGGGCGATTCGGTCCATCCCGCGAGGGTGTGGCGGCAGATGGATATCCGTTGTCCGCGCAGTGGCCGGCCGCATCCGGTTCACCCCGCGAATTGCCCGGTGCGACAGGGGAGTTCCGCACGAACGGCGTCGGTGCAACCGACAACGAGCGACGAGCCGTCCCGCAGGCGCCACGCACAACGGTCGTACCGATCGAAACCGTCCCGGCCCCCGCCGCCGCAGGCGAATCGCCGTGGTTCCGCACCGCACAAGGCGACCGGCAGCCGCCGGTCCAGCGCACCCGGAACGGACTCGTCAAGCGCACCAAACGACCTCGCTCCGCCGAAACCCCGGCGGCGCAGCACCCTTCGCCCCCGCGCCCGCCCGTCGCCCCGGCCGTCGAGCGATCGCCGGAGGAGGTGCGCGGCATGCTGTCGGCGTTCCGCACCGGGCACCAGCGCGGCGGCGCGCCCGCGCAGCGCACCCTACACCCGGCCGAGAACGCCACGCGCGAGGCCGATCTGGCCCAGACCACCGCAGAGCAATGACCACCGCGAAGGGGAGCCCGTGACCACACACCTGCAACAGACCGCCGACCCGCACACCTTCAACTGGCTGCTGGCCAACTTCGTCCGCAACACCGACGGCGTCCGCGACACCGTCGCGGTCTCCTCCGACGGCCTGCTCATCGCGATGTCGGAGGGCTTGGATCGCACCGGAGCCGATCGGCTGGCCGCCATGGTGTCCGGTCTGGCCAGCCTGGCCAGAAGCGCCTCGCGCAGTTACGAGTTCGACGGCCTGAAACTGATCATGATCGAGATGAAGCGCGGCTTCCTGCTGGTCTCCGCGCTCGGCGACGGCAGCTGCCTCGGCGTGATCGCCGAGGGCGGCTGCGACGTCGGACTGGTGGGCTACGAGATGGCGGTGCTCGCCGAACGTGCGGGCGCCCTGCTCGATCCCGCCCTCGTCTCCGAGTTGCGAGAGACGTTGCGCAGATGAGAGATCCGGACCGGCCGCGCCTGCCGGACCCGCGGATGATCCCGGTGACCGAGTCGTTCGGATGGTTCGATCCGAGCCGTCGCGCACCGACCCGTCCGGCCGAACCGATCGCGGACGCGGACGCCTTTGTGCGTCCGTTCGTCGTCACCGCGGGGCGCACCACCCCGCTGCTGGACGGTCTGCGCATCGAAACCCTGGTGCAGGCGCCGCCCGCCGCGCTCTCGGCCCCGCTGCGCTTCGAACAGCGCACCGTGGTGATGCTGTGCCAGCGGCCGCATTCCATCGCCGAGATCGGCACCGCGCTGCGGGTGCCGGTGGGCGTCGCGACGGTGATCGTCAGCGATCTCGCGACCGCGGGCCACGTCACCGTCCGCGACGCACCAGAGCTCTCCACCGCAGCCATCGAGAGGATCAGGGATCTTGTACGGGCACTCTGACTTGCGGGTTCCGCCCGCCGACCCGGCGATGCCTTCGTCGGTGAAGATCGTCGTCAGCGGCGGCTTCGGCGTCGGTAAGACCACCTTCATCGGGGCCATCTCCGAGATCGAGCCGTTGGTCACCGAAGCCGCGATGACCGAGGTGGCGGTCGGCGTCGACGATCCCGGCCACCGCACGGACAAGACGCAGACCACCGTGGCGCTCGACTTCGGCCGTATCACGCTGGACAGCTCGCTCATCCTGTACCTGTTCGGCACGCCGGGCCAGGACCGCTTCGTGTTCCTGTGGGACGACCTGGTGGACGGCGCGCTCGGCGCGGTGATCGTGCTGGACACCGACCGTGTCGAGGACTGCTATCCGGTGCTGGACTACTTCGAGGAGCACGGCACCCCGTTCGTCGTCGTGGTGAACCGTTTCGAGCACGGCCCGCGCTTCGAGCTCGACGAGGTGCGCGAGGCGCTGGGGCTCGACGACTGGATTCCGATCCTGGAATGCGATGCGCGGCAGCGTGATTCGGTCAAGGAGGTGCTGGTCGGTCTGCTGGAACAGGTGCTGCTGCACCGTCTTTCGGCGCCGCACCTGACGGCGCGCGAAGTCGGCTGAGTCGCCGGACGCGCCGCTGGGCTAGCGTGGTCCGGGTGGGCGAGCACAAGCAGCGGATGCTGCGCGGGGAGTTGTACAAGGACAGCGATCCGGAACTGGTGGCCGAGCGGCGGCGCGCGCAGTCGCTGTGCGACGCGTTCAACCGGACCGGTCCCGAGGAGACCGAGCGGCGCGAGCAGGTGCTGCGGCAGTTGCTCGGCAAACTGGGAGACGGGTCCTGGATCATGCCCCGATTCCAGTGCGACTACGGCTATCTCATCGAGATCGGCGCCAACAGCTTCCTCAACTACGACGCGATTCTGCTCGACTGCGCTCCCATCACCATCGGCGACGACGTCTCCATCGGGCCGCGCTGCCAGCTGCTCACCGCCCTGCACCCGATGACCGATCACGAGGCGCGTCGGCAGCGCTGGGAGTCCGCGGCGCCGATCGCGATCGGCGACAATGCGTGGTTCGGCGGCGGCGTCATCGTCTGCCCCGGCGTCACGGTCGGCACGAACACGGTGGTGGGTGCGGGCAGCGTGGTGACCCGCGACCTGCCCGACGGCGTATTCGCGGCGGGCAACCCGGCGCGGGTGATCCGCTCGCTCTAGCCGCTCCGTGCGGCGCCTTCCGGCCATACGGCATCGACTGGCACGCCACGCTGACGCGCCAGCTCGACCACTGTCCCAGTGCTTGCCCGCCTGCCCGTCCTCGCCATCCCACACCAGGCGATCCGGGTTACTCTGCAGCGCGGGTGAGCACCGCGATCGGCATCCGTCGCGAACTGAGCGCCTGGTAGGTGGCGAAGTCCGGAACGTGCGCCACCAGCACCCGCCAGCGCGCCGCGTACTCGTCCTCATCGGTTACCACCCGCGCGGTCACCGGCCAGGACTCGTGGCCGAACCGCGCTTGGCCGCCGCCCGCCGCGACCATATTGCGCCACCAGCTCGGCGGCTTCGGGTGGCCGCCGAACGAGCCGCTGACCAGCAGATCGTCACCGTCCGGGACGTACATCAACACGACGGACCGCGGTTCGCCGGTCTTGCGTCCCGGCATGGTCAGCTGGAACACCGGCCGCCCCAGCCACTTGCCGAACCGGGTGCCGCCGAATCGAGCGTAGAGCCTGCTGTGCAGGCGGCCCTGAAGCCTGCTGAGCGCGTTCAACCTGGTGGAGCCGAAGTGGGTGACCCGGCCGCTGAGGCTGAGCCGGGCGGGAGTGCTCGGGGGCTGATCGGCCATCAGAATCCCTCGGGTTCGGCGCCGTCGTGCCGCCCAGGCTACCGGGGCGATCCCGCGGTGTCTCCCCTCTCGGCCGCCCGCCGTCGGTGGCCCGGGTGACTGTGATCCGGGCACCTTCGTACCGCTGTCCGGCCGGTCCCGGCAGTAGGGTCGATGCCATGACCGAACCGCGGATCGAGACCGAACAGGACGCGACCCGGCCGCTGCGCGACGACATCCGGTTCCTGGGTGGCGTACTCGGCGACACCATCCGCGACCACGAGGGCCCCGAGGTCTTCGACCTGATCGAGCGGGTGCGCATCGAGGCGTTCCGGGTGCGGCGCGAGGAGGTCGGGCGCAGCGCCGTCGCGGAGATGCTGCGAGGGGTGGACATCGCGGTGGCGCTGCCGCTGATCCGAGCCTTCACCTATTTCGTGCTGCTGGCCAATCTGGCCGAGGACATCCAGCGCGATCGCCGCCGCGCCGTGCACACGGGCGCAGGGGAACCGCCGCAGGACTCCTCGCTGGCCGCCACCTACCGCAAGCTGGACGCCGCCGCGTTGAACCGCGCGGAGGTCGCCGACCTGCTGACCGACGCGCTGGTCTCGCCGGTGATCACCGCGCACCCCACCGAGACTCGCCGCCGCACCGTCTTCGACAGCCAGACCAAGATCACCGAGCTGATGCGCCGCCGCCAGCGCTACGCCGAGACCGAGCCGGAGCGCGCCGACCTGGAGCTGCGCATCCGCCGCCAGGTGCTCTCCCTGTGGCGCACGGCCCTGATCCGATTGGCGCGCTTGCGGATTCAGGACGAAATCGCCGTCGGCCTGCGCTACTACGAGCTGACCCTGCTCGACGTGATCCCCGCGATCAATGCCGAGGTGCGCGCCGCGCTGCGCTCCCGCTGGCCGGGCGCCGACCTGCTGAACCGCCCGATCCTGCGGCCCGGCTCCTGGATCGGCGGTGACCGGGACGGCAACCCCTACGTCACCGCGGACGTCGTCCGGCACGCGGCCGCGCAGGCCTCGGCGGTGGCGTTCGGCCGCTACCTGCGTGACCTGGTCGAACTGGAGAAGACGCTGGCGCAGTCCGCGCGCCTGGTCCAGGTGACCCCGGAGGTGGCGGCGCTCGCGGAGGCGGGCTATCCGGATCCGGCCCCCCATGCCGACGAACCGTATCGCCGTGCGCTGCATGCCATTCGGGCCCGCCTGACGGCCACGGCGACCGCCGGGCTCGGCGCGCCGCCCGCCGACGGGATCGCGGACACCGACGCCTCGCCGTACCCCACACCGCGCGCCCTGCTCGACGACCTGGACGCCATCGACGCCTCGATGCGGGCCACCGGCGACAGCCTGCTCGCCGACGACCGGCTCGCGGCCCTGCGCCACGCCGTCGAGACCTTCGGCTTCCACCTCCAGGGCCTGGACATGCGGCAGAACTCGGAGGTGCACGAGCAGGTCGTCGCGGAGTTGCTCGCCTGGGCGGGCGTGCACGCCGACTATCGGAGCCTGCCGGAGCACGAGCGGGTCGACCTGCTCGCCGCCGAGTTGCGCACCCGGCGGCCGCTGCTCGGCCCGCACGCCCGGTTGAGCGACCTGGCCGCCGGCGAGGTCGCCATCGTGCGGGCCGCCAAGGACGTCGTCGACACCTTCGGCGCGGAGGCCGTGCCGAACTACATCATCAGCATGTGCACCTCGGTCAGCGACATGCTGGAGGCGGCGTTGTTGCTGAAGGAGGGCGGCCTGCTCGATCCCGGCGAGCCGGACGGCCCGTCGCACTGCTCGGTGAACATCGTCCCGCTGTTCGAGACCATCGAGGATCTGCGGGCGGGCGCGGACACGCTCGCCGCGGCGCTCGAGGTGCCGGTGTACCGAGAGCTGGTGGCCGCCAAGGGAATGCGGCAGGAGGTCATGCTCGGCTACTCCGATTCCAACAAGGACGGCGGGTATCTGGCCGCGAACTGGGCGCTGTACCGCGCGGAGCTGGACCTGGTGGACGTGGCCCGCAAGGCGGGAATTCGGTTGCGGCTCTTCCACGGTCGCGGCGGCACCGTCGGCCGCGGCGGCGGCCGCAGCTACGACGCCATCCTCGCCCAGCCCGCGGGCGCGGTGCACGGCTCGCTGCGGCTCACCGAGCAGGGCGAGGTGATCGCCGCCAAGTACGCCGAACACGGTGCGGCGCATCGCAATCTGGAGTCGCTCATCGCGGGCACCCTGGAGTCGACGCTGTTGGACGTCGAGGGACTCGGAGCCGACGCCGAGCCGTCCTACGAGCTGATGGACGATCTCGCGGGGCGGGCGCGCGCCGCGTACTCGCGGCTGGTGCACGAGACGCCGGGCTTCGTCGAGTACTTCCGGCAGTCGACGCCCGTCGCGGAGGTCGGCGACCTCAACATCGGCAGCAGGCCCGCCTCCCGCAAGCCCACCAACTCGGTGGCCGACCTGCGCGCCATCCCCTGGGTGATGTCCTGGAGCCAGGCCAGGGTGATGCTGCCCGGCTGGTACGGCACCGGGACCGCGCTGGAGGAGTGGGTCGGCGGCGATCCGGACCGGCTGGCGACGCTGTCGGACCTGTACCGGCGCTGGCCGTTCTTCCGGACGGTGCTGTCGAATCTGGCGCAGGTGATGGCCAAGAGCGATCTCGACATCGCCGCGCGCTACGCCGAGTTGGTCGACG
This sequence comes from Nocardia sp. NPDC050793, assembly GCF_040654065.1. NCBI lineage: Bacteria > Bacillati > Actinomycetota > Actinomycetes > Mycobacteriales > Nocardiaceae > Nocardia > Nocardia sp. NPDC050793. The sequence continues at coordinate 57,076 of NZ_JBFAHG010000004.1, read as the reverse complement.
ACGTCGCGCTGCGCGAACAGATCTTCCGCATGATCCGTGACGAGCACGCCAGGACCCTGCGCATGCACGCCGCCATCACCGGCTACGACGAACTGCTCGCGGACAACCGGTCGCTGGCGGAGTCGATCCACAACCGCTTCCCGTACCTGGAGCCGTTGAACCAGATGCAGGTCGAGCTGTTGCGCAGGCTGCGCGCGGGCGACGACTCGGAGCTGGTCAAACGCGGCATCTTGCTGACGATGAACGGCCTGGCCACGGCGCTGCGAAACTCGGGATAGGTAACTCGGGTCGCCGAAAGGGCGCTGAGGCTCTGGAGCCGCCTCTGTCTGGACGACCTCGAACAGTCCGCGCGAAGAACCGCGGCGCGAGGCTGTCCGGCGACGAGGCGAGGTGCGCGGATCCGACCGGCGTCGCCTCGTGCGGCCGCCGACGGTGCGGCCGCGCAGCACAGCTCCGAACACGGCGGATTCGCGACGGCGCGGGTTCGCGGAAAGGAACACCGTGGCGATCGACGAGAAAGCCGTTGCCGCACTGTCCGATCGGGTACTCGGGCCGGAGCACAAGGGGCTGCCGCCCGCCGCGTGGGGGCGCACCGTCCGCGAGTTCCTGGCGACCGAGCCGTTCCTCGATGGCTTCGAAACACCGATGCTGACCCTGGATCGGGCGGCGCTGACGACCAACCTGTCCGTCATGGGCGACTGGGCGCGAGCGGCGGGTGTGCGGCTGGCCCCGCACGGCAAGACCACCATGGCGCCGCAGCTGTGGTCGGAGCAGCTGGCGGGCGGCTGCTGGGGCATCACGCTGGCCACCGTCTGGCAGGTGCAGCTGGCGCGCGCGTTCGGGGTGTCATGTGTCGTGCTCGCGAACTCGCTGGTCGATCCCGTCGGATTGCGTTGGGTGGCAGGCGAGTTGGCGCGCGACCCGGGTTTCGAGTTCTACTGTTGGGTGGACGACGTCGCCGCCGTGGCGCTGATGGACGAGATACTGGCGGGCGAGCCGGACGGCGTCCGTGTTCCGGTTGTCGTCGAGCTCGGCGGTCCGCACGGACGCACGGGAGCGCGCACCGGCGCGGACGCGGTCGCGGTCGCCGACGCGGTTCAGCGGTCGCGCCGCTTGGCACTCGCCGGTGTCGGGGGCTACGAGGCTGCGCTGGCCCACGATCGCGGTGCGGAGGGCATCACCACGATCCGCCGCTACCTCGACGAGCTCGCCCGGCTGCATCGTGCGTTCGCGGACGGCGGACGCTACGCGGCGCGCGCGATCGTCACCGCGGGCGGCAGCGCCTACCAGGACCTGGTCGTCGAGTATTTGGCAGGGCTCGCGGACGAGCAAGGGGCACAAGGCGTTCCGACCACGGTGGTGCTGCGTTCCGGCGCCTACCTGATCCACGACGACGGTTTCTACGCGGGAATCTCCCCGCTTGCCACCGACCGCGCCGACCGGCCGCTGCGCTCGGCCATGCACGTGTGGGCCCGCACCGTCTCCCGCCCGGAGCCGGAGCTCGCGCTGCTCGACGCGGGCAAGCGCGACCTGCCGTTCGATCTGGGTCTTCCGGTGCCGCAACGTGTTACCGGTACCGCGCCGCCCTGCGCGACAGTCACCGCGCTCAACGATCAGCACGCCTTCGTGCACCTGCCCGGCGGCACTGCCGACGACCTGCCGGTCGGCTCGGTGGTGCGGCTCGGTCTCTCCCATCCGTGCACGGCGTTCGACAAGTGGCGCCTGATCCCGGTCGTCGACGACGCGGACGCCGCACGCCCGAGCGTGATCGACTTGGTGCACACCTTCTTCTGACCACACGCGTCAAGACAACAGCGCTCGAAGGAGGCGCAGCCCTTGTCGGGATCGAAATCTGCTGGGGGGCTGATCAACTGGTGGAGCGCCGCGCCGTCGGGGTAGTCCACCAGAATCTTGGCAACACCGCCGTCGGCGTCGAGACGTGTAGTCCGACCCTGGACTGGACCGGATGACTCCGGGAGTTGCTCAGGCGGGAAAGTCGCGCAGCGCCGCCGTGCATCGCGCCGCTTGGGCGCGCAAGGCGGTGACCAGCTCGGGCGGGCCGTCGAGCAAGGTGAAGTCGTGATCGACGGAAGTGATCATCCAGGTCAGCGCCTCCGGGGTGTCCGCGCCGACGTGCAGGCGGCAGCGGTGTTCGTCCACGGCCTCGACGACACCCATGCCCGGCCAGATTCGGGGACCGGCGTCCTCGGCCGAGGCGTGCAACAACACGGTCGCGCGCCAAGGCCAGGCGCGGTCGGACAGCCGCATCGAAAGATAGGCCGCCGCATCGCCTTCCGGCAGTTCGCGCGGCGTGAAGCGCGGGCCGGTGGGGGTGCGCGGAGTCAGCCGATCCACCCGGAAAGTGCGCCAGTCGGCGCGAGCCACGTCCCAGGCGACCAGATACCAGTGGCGGCTGAAATGCACCAGACTGTACGGTTCCACTTCTCGCGGCCCCGTCGACCCGTCGTGTGCGCGATAGTCGAAGCGCAGCCGCTCCCTGCGCTGACAGGCGTCGGCGACGGCCATAAGGGTGTCGGGTTCGACCGTCATCGCGGGCGCGCCGACCCGGACGGTGGCGGCGCGCAAGGTGCGCACGCGGTGGCGCAGCCGCGGCGGCAGCACCTGCTCCAACTTGGACAGCGCGCGCAGCGCCGCCTCCTCGATACCCGCGACCGTCCCGTCGGAGGCGCCGCGCAGCCCGACCGCCACGGCAATGGCCTCCTCGTCGTCGAGCAGCAGCGGCGGCAGCGACGCGCCCGCGCCCAGCCGGTAACCCGCCGTTCCGCGCGTGGCGTGCACGGGATAGCCGAGTTCGCGCAGCCGGTCCACGTCGCGGCGAACCGTGCGACCGGTGACGCCGAGCCGCTCGGCAAGTTCGGCGCCGGTCCAGTCGCGGTGGGTCTGCAACAGCGCGAGCAATTTGAGCAGCCGCGCCGAGGTCTCCAACATGAGGAAAGAATGCCAGCAACTTAGGAATGGAACTGTCCTAAGCAGCTCCTAGCGTGACTCGCATGACGACCGAACAGGACATCCGCCCCTTCCGCATCGAGATCCCGCAGGCACAGCTCGACCAGCTGCACACCCGCTTGGCCGACACCCTGTGGCCCGAGGAGCTGCCCGGCGTCGGCTGGGACAAGGGCATGCCGGTCTCCTACCTGAAGCCGCTGGCCGAGTACTGGCGCACCGGCTACGACTGGCGCGCCGTCGAGGCGAGGCTCAACGAGCTGCCGCAGTTCGTCACCGAGATCGACGGCGAGCAAGTGCACTTCCTGCACGTGCGTTCGCCCGAGCCGGACGCGCTGCCGCTGGTGCTCAGCCACGGGTGGCCGGCAACCTTCGTCGAATTCCTCGACGTCCTCGGCCCGCTCAGCGATCCGCGCGCGCACGGCGGCGACCCCGCCGACGCGTTCCACCTGGTCGTCCCGTCGCTGCCCGGCTTCGCCTTCTCCGGCGTCGGGCCGAAGGTGGGGGAGGGATCCACCGAGCATTACGCGCAGGTGGTCGCGAAGCTGATGGCGCGCCTCGGCTACGACCGGTACGGCGCGCAGGGTGGTGACGCGGGGTACTTCGTCTCGACCGAACTCGGCCGCATCGCGACCGAGCATGTCGTGGGCATCCACGTCAACGGACCGATCACGATGCCTTCGTGGGACGCCGAGTCGTGGGGCGGAGAAGGCGGCGAGTCCTGGGGTGGTGAATCCTCGGCGGCGGGCGGTGAAGTCGGCGCGCCATCGTGGGGCGTCGGCAACGACCAACCGGCGAGCGATAAAAAGAGCGCGGGCGGTGACGGCGGTGCGGGCGGTGACGAGGGCGCGCTGTCCTGGGGCGAGGGCGGTGACCAGTCGTCGGGCAGTGTGAAGGGTGCGGGCGGCGACGGCGGTGTGGGCGGCGGTGTGGACGCTCGGTCGTGGGGCGGTGAATCCTCGGCGGCGGGCGATGAGGCGGGCTCGCAGTCAGGCGGCGAGGGTGGCGAGCAGTCGTGGGGTGGTGCGAAGACCGCGGGCGGCGATCAATCCTGGGAGGCGGGCCGCGGTGCGTCCTGGGGCGCCGAGCAGTCCGGGTACAGCCCCGAGGATCAGGCGAAGCTGGCGCAGCTGACCGGCGAGGCGAGCTTCACCCGCTTCGGCTACGCGATGGTGCAGGCGGGCCGCCCGCAGACCCTGGCCATCGGCATGCACGATTCGCCCGCGGGCCTGTTGTCCTGGATCGTGGACATGTTCCAGCGCTGGACCAACCCGGCCATCGAGCTGCCCGAGGACGCGGTAGACCGCGACGCGCTGCTCACCAACGTCAGCCTCTACTGGTTCACCAAGACCTTCGCCTCCTCGATCCGGCTGTACGGCGAGGGCGAGGCGTGGGGCAGCGCGGCGAAGAACTCCGGCATCCCGACCGCCGCGGCGATCTTCCCCGGCGACTTGTCGATCCGCGCGATCGCAGAGGAGCAGCACAATATCGTGCGCTGGACCGAGTTCGACCGCGGCGGTCACTTCGCGGCTATGGAGGCGCCGGATCTGCTGACCGCTGACGTGCGCGCCTTCTTCCGTGACGTGCGCTGATCCGTTCCATCGGCGCTGTATCGGATTCGCGCTGCGCCAGCCAGCTCTGCGCCGCCCGGTCAGAGCTGCGCTGTCGTGCGTTGAACCGTGTTCGACCGCGGCGGTCACTTCCCGGCTATGGAGGCGCCGGATCTGCTGACCGCTGACGTGCGCGCCTTCTTCCGTGACGTGCGCTGATCCGCTACATCGGCGCTGTGCCGTATTCGCACTGCGCGGCTTCGCTGCGCGGTCAGGGCTGGGTGCCCGGTCAGACCTGTGCTGTGCTGGTTCGAGCCGCGCGCTGTGCCGGTCAGCTCTGTGCTGTGTTGTGCCGCGCCGGTCAGCTCTGTATCGCACCGCTGGATCCGCGCTGGCCGTAGCGGTCCGCCATCGCCGCCGCGGTACGTGCGAGCTGGGCGCGCAGCTCGGGTGGGTCGAGGATCTCGGCGTGCTCGCCGAGCGGCAGGATCCCGTGCGCCAGGACCGGGAACGACTCGGCGGCCAGCGTGACGATCACCCAGCCCGCGGCGTCCGGCTCGCTCATCGAGGCAAGCGCCTCGGCGACCGCGGCGGGTTCGAAGCCGAGCCGCAGCAGGCGCACGTGCCTCGCGTCGATCCGGCAGCGCGCCCGGACCCGCAGCATCGACCGCGCGAACTCGTGCTGCGCCGCGGCCCAGTGCGTTGCCAGCTCGAAATCGCCTGGCCTGCTGAAGAATTCGCCGGTCGGTGCGGCATCGAGGATACGGCTCACCCGGTAGGAGCGAATGTCGGCGCCTTGGCGGGCCACGAGATACCAGGTGCCCGCCTTGGACACCAGGCCGAGCGGGTCGAGGATCCGGCGCACCTCGCCGTCCTTGCGTCCGTAGCGGACGTCCAGCCTGCGGTCGTGCCACAGCGCGTCGGCGATGTTCGCCAAGGTCGGCGTCTCCTCGGGGCGGTGGAACCAGCCCGGCGCGTCGATGTGCACCCGTTCGGCGATCCTGGTCGCCCTGCCGCGCAGTTCGGGCGGCAGCGCCGCGAGCACTTTGAGCTGTGCGGTGGCCAGCACGGTGCCGAGACCGAGGTCGGCGGCGGCGTCGGGTAGCCCGGCCAGTAGGACCGCGTCGGCTTCCTCCGAGGTCAGGCCGGTCAGCCGGGTCCGGTAGCCGTCGACGAGCCGGACGCCGCCGCCACGGCCCGGCTCGCTGTACACGGGGACGCCCGCCGCGGAGAGCGCCTCGACGTCGCGGTACACCGTCCGGACCGACACCTCGAGCTCGGCCGCCAGCTCGGGCGCGGAGACCCGGCCCCTGGTCTGCAGCAGCAACAACAGCTGCACCAGTCGACTCGCTCGCATGTGCAGAAGACTAGCCGGAAACCTTGACGCGATCTGTCAGGTTTTCGGCGTAGCGTCCCCGGCATGACCTTTTGGACCCAGTTCACCGAAGAAGCGCCGAAGATCTCGACCGTCTTCAGCCGCCGCCACAAAGCGACCGGCAACCTGTGCATGCTTGCCACGCTCCGCGCCGACGGATCGCCGCGAATCAGTCCCGTTGAGCCGAGGATCTTCGAGGGCATGCTGGTCATCGTCGGCATGCCGGGCACGACCAAGTTCAAGGACCTCGCCCGCGATCCTCGGTTCTGCCTGCACACCGCGACGGTGGACACGATGGTCGGTGACGGCGACGCGAAACTGTTCGGCGCCGTCACCGACCTGCCGGACCGCGAACTCCACGCGCGGTTCGCGCAGAACCTGTTCGAGGAGAGCGGCTTCGATATCCGGGGCCAAGAGTTCGACCATTTCTATGTCGCCGACATCACGGGTGCGTCGTGCGTGGAGATCACCGACGACCAGCTCGCCATCACGATCTGGAAACCGGGCGAGGGCGAGCGCGTGGTGCGCAAATAACGCGACGGCCCTGTCACCCGGGGCGGGTGACAGGGCCGTCGAAGTCGGCGTTACGCTCAGAGGTAGGAGCCGCAGACCGGCCAAGCGCCGGGGCCCTGCGTGGCGAGCACGTTCTCGGCGACGCGGATCTGCTCCTCGCGGCTCGCGTCGGCCGCGGAGCCGGTGCCACCGTTGGCGGCCCAGGTGCTGTCGGTGAACTGCAGGCCGCCGGAGAAGCCGTTACCGGTGTCGGTCGACCAGTTGCCGCTGCTCTCGCACTGAGCGACAGCGTCCCAGTTGTGGCCGGAGGCGGAAGCGGTGGCCGTGGCCAGACCGAACGGGACGGCAACGAGGGCGCCGAGGGCGACGGTGAGGCCGGCGACACGGGTGCTGAACTTGCGGGTCTGAGACATATGGGTTTCCTGACTGCGCCCGCCGGCTCGACCAGCGATCGGTCGAGTCCCTGTCCCCAGTGGATGTCGGGGGTCTCGAACCGCGGGACAGGGTTGCCGGTGTTCGGCGGTTCGAGCTCGAGCCCGTCGCGTTCGATCGGGCCGTCACCGACGATAACGAATAAATCTCGGCAGATCACGTGGCAATAACGTCCGAATTGCCAGAACGCTCGGTCGTGCGAGTCGGCATTCGCGCAGTTGAGGCCGGTGAAATGGGTAATCGCGCCGGTGTGTTTCTCAAACGAAAATGTGGTTCGGATCACAGAATAAATGTGGTAACGGTCTCGTTCAGCGGAACGATTTGCGAGATTTGGGGTTGTTGCGGGGTCTGTCGGCCCCCGATCGGCGCGCAGGAATTGCGATGAAACGCCAGGTAGATCCACATTTACGCCTCGACAGCACCTCCGGAGGATTCGGGCGGTCGCGGAAAGAGAGTGGGGTCACAGATTTATATGTACGCGCATCAGTGAAGGGTGGTCGGCATCGTGTCGGGTCGTCGTGATCGCCGGGATGTGAGCGCGCACGACTCCTCGATTCGGTCGGCTTCCGCCGAGTGAATCGGCGCTGATCTCCTGGCGCGAGCGGTATTTCGCCGAAGCCGATATTCGCGTCGGCGAGTGCCGTTGGGGGAGTGTGGATTTCGGTGCGGACCACAGCGGGACAGGAGTCGGTTTCGGCGCGATGCCGGTCAGCGGTGTTCCGGCACCGACAACCTGCGACCGCCCCGCGCGGGCGCGATTGTGTCGGCCCACGGCGCCGGTGGACGGCAGGCTCATGGCAACGGCCGCGGCTGTGCCGACTCCGGCGGGCGGGCGTCGATACGAGCCGAGTACGTTGCGGTGCAAGCAATCTCGCAGAAGCGACCCTCGGCGATCCGAGGCCGAACCCAGCCGGGCATCTTTATCGACAGAGCGGCGACCGCCGTCGGTATTGGTTCGCACACCACCTCACGGCAGCGAGTTGGCCTGAATGTCGCGATAGCTCGGGATGCCCGCGGCGACCGGTCGTCCCGCGCGCACCGCGTCCGCCACGTCGACGGCCGCCGCCAGCGCCGCCCGGTAGAGCAGGGAGCCGGTGCTGATCCGCCGCACGCCGAGCGCCGCGAGCTCGGCGACCGTGGGGCCGCCGACGGCGTAGAGGATGTTGACCGGCAGCGGCACGGACTCGACCACCCGCCGGATCGCGTCCTGTTCGGTGAGCCCGGGGACGAAGAGCCCGTCGGCGCCCGCCCGCGCGTACCGGTCGGCTCGCTCCAGCGTGGACTCGGGGTCGATGCCCAGCCAGTGCGTGTCGACCCGGGCGTTGACGAACACCGCGGGCGTGCGCTCCTTGATCGCGGCGATCAGCGTGGCCTGGTGTTCGGGGTCGGCCAGTTCGGCGTCGGCCCGCCCGTCCTCGATGTTGACGCCAGCGATGCCGAGCGCGTCGAGCTCGGCCACGAACTCCGCGACCTCGCCCGGCTCGTCACTGAAGCCGCTCTCGATGTCGACGGTCACCGGCACGGCGAGCCGCGAGAGCCGCCGTGCCAGCGCAAGGGTCTCCGCGCCGGTGACGCCGGTGCCGTCGGGCACGCCCGCGGCGGCCGCGACGCCGAGGCTGGTGGTGCCGATCGCCGGGAACCCCTCGGCGGCCAGCACGGCCGCCGACGCGAAGTCCCACGCGTTCGGCAGCACCAGCGGGATCGAGCGATGGTGCAGATCGTGGAATGCCGTCGCCTTGTCCATAGCGCCGACGGTATCCCTCGAACGCCGCTCCGGCCGGAATTCGCCGTCGCCCCCGACGCCTGACACGCTGTCCCTCGTGAAATCACAGGGTGCGCTCGACCGGCCGTGCTCACAACAGCGGGTCGCCGAGTACGCGGCCACCTCGGTGTTTCCGACCGGCTGCACCGACGGGACCGCCGTGCGTGTGCTCATCCCGTTCGTCGCCGAGCGGCGCCGCGACTTGGTTCGAATCCTTTCTCGGCCGGGGACGCTCTTATGGTCGTGACAATCGAACCGAGACGAAGGACCGCGCTCCAGGTCGGTGCGGTCCTACCCGCGGCGCACTCGCCAACCACCGCGCCGGACTGCCGGGGAGGTGGATGGAGTGGAACGCGGATGGGCTGGTGAACAGCTCGTGGCGGCGGCCAAGCGTGGTGACGAGGAAGCGATCTCCGCGATCGTGTACGGCGCTCATCCGCACGTGCGGCGCTTCGCGTACCACTTGTGCGCGTCCTCCGACGACGCCGAAGAGGCCGCCCAAGAGGCACTGATCACCCTGTATCGCAAGATCGGGACGCTGCGCGCCACCACGGCCCTCGCGTCGTGGATGTTCCGCATAGTCCGCAACGAATGCCTGCGCCGGGCCCGATACCTGCTCGTCAGCAGGCCGGAGACCGCTGTAGCCGCCGAAGACGCCGTCGCCTCCGCCGAGGACGAGGTCTTGCGCAGGCTCGACGCCGACGAGCTCGCCCACGCCATCGCCGCGTTGCCCGATCTCCAGCGCAGCGTCCTGATCATGCGCGATGTGCTGGGTTACCCCGGACGGACGACAGCCGACATGCTCGGCCTGAGCGTCGCGGCGATGAAATCGCAGCTGCACCGCGCACGCGCCGCGATCCGGAACAGCCTCGGCCACCATCCATGACCTCGGCCGCCGCCGGATCGTCCGCGGCCGCCACTCCCGAGAACAACTCCGCCCTCCTGAATCGAAGGGAAGTCCCGCCATGCTCACCTCCGGATCGCCAGCGCCGGAACTGGAACTCGAAGACACCGCCGGGCAGGCTTGGCGTCTGTCCGACCACCGTGGCGCGCACGGCGCGCTGCTGTATTTCATGCGGTCGACCTCGTGCCCGATCTGCAACCGGCATGTTCGTGACCTCGTCGCGCGCCGGAACGAGTTCGACGTCGACGACATCCGTGTCCTCATCGCGATACCCGAGGGCCGCGACGCCGGGCTCGCGTGGAAGACCGACCACGGCATCCCGTTCCCTGTGCTGGTCGGCTCGGCGGGAACCCCGCACGAGTCGGTCGGCCTGACCCGCAAAGTCTTCGGTTCGATGCAGCAGTCCGGCAGCATCCTCGTCGACCGCGACGGCATCGTCCGCCACGCCCACGGCGCCACGCTGCCCACCAGCAGCTACGACAGGAGGGGCATCATCGCGGCCATCGACGCCATGCGTAGCCGCACAGGTTCCTGACACTCGGCACGCGGTCCCTCCGCCTCGCCGTCGACGCCTGCGCTTCGCGTGGCGCGGCGGCGAGCGCGTCACGCGCACTTTCGTCAGAGGGACCTAGTGCCGGGGTGCACGACCGGGATGTGCGGCACACCGGCCCGTGCCGTCTCGAGTTCGACATAACTGCTGGATCCGGGTACGTGCGCCACCCGGTAGGCGCCGGTATCGTGGTCTCGTCTTCGCCCGGTCGCTCGGGCAGCTGGGCGGCGCGCCGGCGACCGTCCCGAGATCGAGTCCGGGGGCCATCGGCACCGGACTTTCCGATCCGATCTTCATCGTGGTTTCCGGAATCGGATCGATATTTCCGCCGCGCTGGGTAACCCCACCGCTGTGGGTGTCGTTCGTGCTGGCCGTCGCGGCGGCGGGGATGTCGGTCCTCCCGCCGCGCGCGCCGTCGATCGGGAGCTCGCCACCCCGAGTTCGAACGCTTGTCGCACCCCGTCCATGAATGGGATTGCATAGTCGTGCATAATCATTTCATGGCTGATTCGGATGCGCCCCTGTTGCGGGTTGCTGTTGCCGGTGCGAGCGGGTACGCGGGCGGCGAGGTGCTGCGCCTGCTGCTCGGGCATCCACGCTACCGAGCCGGGCGCCTCGAGATCGGGGCGCTGACCGCGGGTTCGAACGCCGGAACCACCCTCGGCGAGCACCAGCCGCATCTGCTGCCGCTGGCCGACCGGGTGCTCGCCCCGACCACCGCCGAGGAGCTGGCGGGCCACGACGTGGTCTTCCTCGGCCTGCCGCACGGTCAGTCCGCCGCCATCGCGCAGGCGTTGCCCGAATCCACCGTGATCATCGACTGCGGCGCGGACTACCGCCTGCGCGACGCCGCCGCCTGGGAGAAGTACTACCGCAGCGCGCACGCGGGCAGCTGGCCCTACGGCCTGCCGGAACTGCCCGGCGGGCGGGACGCGCTGCGCGGCGCGACCCGGATCGCGGTGCCCGGCTGCTACCCGACGGTCGCCAGCCTGGCCATGGCGCCTGCCGTGGCCGCCGGGATCATCGAGCCGCAGGTGACGGTGGTCGCGGTGAGCGGCACCTCCGGCGCGGGCCGCAAACTGGACGTCGGCCTGCTCGGCTCGGAGGTGATGGGTTCGGCCCGCGCCTACAACATCGCGGGCGCGCACCGGCACACCCCGGAGATCGCGCAGAACCTGAAGGCCGCGGGCGGCGTCGACGTCGCGGTGTCGTTCACCCCGGTTCTCGCCCCGATGCCGCGCGGCATCCTGGCCACCTGCACCGCGCCGACCGCGGTGGACGCCGCTCAGGCCCGCGCCGTCTACGAAAAGGCCTACGCCGACGAGCCTTTCGTGCATCTTCTGCCCGAAGGCGTGCTCCCGCAAACCGGTTCGGTGCTCGGCTCCAACGCCGTCACCCTGCAGGTCGCGGTGGACGCCGACGCGGGACAGCTCGTGGTGATCGGCGCGATCGACAACCTGACCAAGGGCACCGCGGGCGCCGCGGTCCAATCCATGAACCTGGCCGTCGGATTCGACGAGACCGAGGGCCTCACCACCGTAGGAGTGGCACCGTGACGACAACCGCTGAGAGCGTGAACGGCAAGCTGGTCCGCACCCAGGGCGTGACCGCGCCCCTCGGCTTCCGCGCCGCGGGCATCGCCGCGGGCATCAAGGCCAGCGGCAAACCCGATCTCGCGCTGGTCTTCAACGAAGGCCCGGAATACGCCGCGGCGGGTGTGTTCACCCGCAACCAGGTCAAGGCCGCGCCGGTGCTGTGGTCCCAGCAGGTGCTGAAGTCGGGCAGGCTGCGCGCCGTGATCCTGAATTCCGGCGGGGCCAACGCGTGCACCGGTCCCGGCGGCTTCCAGGACACCCACCAGACCGCCGAGAAGCTCGCCGAGGCGCTGAGCAACTGGGGCACCGAGACCGGCGCCGGCGAAATCGCCGTCTGCTCGACGGGTTTGATCGGCGACCGGCTGCCGATGGACAAGCTGCTGCCCGGCGTCACCGAGATCGTGCACGAGATGGGCGGCGGCATGTCCGGCGGCGCGGACGCGGCCCACGCCATCATGACCACCGACACCGTGCCCAAGGAGGCCGCCTTCCACCACCGCGACAAGTGGAACGTGGGCGGCATGGCCAAGGGTGCTGGCATGCTCGCCCCCTCGCTGGCCACCATGCTCGTCGTGCTGACCACCGACGCCGCGGTGAGCGCGGAACAGCTCGACAAGGCGCTGCGCAACGCCACCCGGCTCACCTTCGACCGGCTCGACGTGGACGGCTCCTGCTCCACCAACGACACCGTGCTGCTGCTGGCCAACGGCGCCAGCGAGGTCTCCCCGTCGCAGGAGGAGCTCGACGCCGCGGTGCTCGCGGTCTGCGACGACCTTGCCGCCCAGCTGATGGCCGACGCCGAGGGCGTCACCAAGCGGGTGACGATCACCGTCACCGGTGCGGTCGACGAGGAACAGGCGCTGATCGCCGCGCGCGCGGTGGCCCGCGACAGCCTGGTCAAGACGGCCCTTTTCGGCTCGGACCCGAACTGGGGCCGGGTGCTCGCCGCGGTCGGCATCGCGCCGATCACGTTGGACCCGAACCGGATCTCGGTGTCGTTCAACGGGAATCCGGTCTGCGTCGACAGCGTCGGCGCGCCGGGCGCCCGCCAGGTCGACCTGTCCGGCGCGGACATCGACGTGCTCGTCGAGCTGAACGTCGGCGACGGCACGGCCGTGGTCCGCACCACCGACCTGTCGCACGGGTACGTCGAAGAGAACTCGGCCTACAGCTCATGACGAGTCCGGCGATTCACGAGCTCTCGGCGCTGGACAAGGCGCACGTCCTGGCCGACGCACTGCCCTGGTTGCAGAAGTTCCGCGACAAGATCGTCGTGGTGAAGTACGGCGGCAACGCCATGATCGACGACGACCTCAAGCGCGCGTTCGCCGCGGACATGGCGTTCCTGCGCACCGTCGGCGTGCACCCCGTGGTGGTGCACGGCGGCGGCCCGCAGATCAGCGCGATGCTGAAAAGGCTCGGCCTGCAAGGGGAATTCCGCGGCGGCTTCCGCGTCACCACGCCCGAGGTGATGGACGTGGTGCGGATGGTGCTGTTCGGTCAGGTCGGTCGCGAGCTGGTCGGGCTGATCAACGCGCACGGGCCCTACGCGGTCGGCATCTCCGGCGAGGACGCCGGGCTGTTCACGGCGACGCGGCGCACCGTCGACGTGGACGGCGAGGCGACCGACATCGGCCTGGTCGGCGACGTCACCGAGGTCAACCCGGAGGCGGTGCTCGACCTGATCGGCGCCGGACGAATTCCAGTCGTCTCCACCATCGCCCCCGACGCCGACGGCGTGGTGCACAACATCAACGCCGACACCGCGGCCGCCGCGCTCGCCGAGGGCATCGGCGCGGAGAAACTCGTCGTGCTGACCGACGTGGAGGGCCTCTACACCAACTGGCCCGATCGCTCCTCGCTGACCAGCCGCATCGACGCCGACGAGCTGGCCGCCTTGCTGCCGAGCCTGGATGCGGGCATGGTGCCCAAGATGGAAGCCTGCTTGCGCGCCGTGCTCGGCGGCGTGCCGACCGCGCACGTGATCGACGGACGGGTCTCGCACTCGGTCCTGCTGGAGCTGTTCACCGGAGAAGGAATCGGAACGATGGTGACGCCCGTCCCGGCCGGGACCGGCGCACCGAACGGAACGAAATCATGAGTACTGTCGACGAATTGCAGCAGCGGTGGTCCGCCGCGATGATGAACAACTACGGCACGCCGAAGATCGCGCTGGTGCGCGGCGCGGGCGCCGTGGTCTACGACGCGGACGGCAAGCGCTACGTCGATTTCCTCGGCGGTATCGCGGTCAACAGCCTCGGCCACGCCCACCCGGCGATCCTCGCGGCGGTCACCCAGCAGCTGGGCACCCTCGGGCACGTCTCGAATCTGTATGTCAGCGAACCGGTCGTCGAACTGGCCGAGCGGCTGCTCGCGCACTTCGGCGACGGCGAGGGCAAGGCGTTCTTCTGCAACTCGGGCACCGAGGCCAACGAGGCGGCGTTCAAGATCGCGCGGCTGACCGGACGGACCAAGATCGTCGCCTGCGAGGAGGCGTTCCACGGTCGCACCATGGGCGCGCTCGCGCTCACCGGCCAGCCGTCCAAGCGGGCGCCGTTCGAGCCCATGCCGCCCGGCGTGGTGCACGTGCCCTACGGTGACGCGGCCGCGCTGGAGGCGGCGGTCGACGACGAGACCGCCGCGGTGTTCCTCGAACCCATGATGGGGGAGAGCGGCGTGGTGGTCCCGCCGATCGACTACCTGGTCAAGGCGCGCGAGATCACGGCGCGGCACGGCGCGCTGCTGGTGCTCGACGAGGTGCAGACCGGCATCGGCCGCACCGGGAAGTTCTACGCGCACCAGTCCGTCGGCATCGTGCCCGACGTGATCACCCTGGCCAAGGGCCTCGGCGGCGGTCTGCCGATCGGCGCGGTGCTGGCCAACGGCCGGGCGGCCGAGCTGCTCACCCCCGGCCTGCACGGCACCACCTTCGGCGGTAACCCGGTGTGCGCCGCGGCGGCGCTCGCGGTGTTGCGCACCATCGACGAGACCGATCTGCTCGCCCACGTCGAGTCGGTCGGCAAGCGGCTCAGCGACGGCATCGAACTGCTCGAGCACCCGCTGATCGATCATGTGCGCGGCGCCGGTCTGCTGCTGGGAGTCGTACTGACCCAAGACGTTTCGGCGCAGGTCGAAGCGCGGGCGCGGGAAGCGGGGTACCTCGTGAACGCACCCAAACCGAACATCATCCGGCTGGCGCCACCGCTGGTGCTCACCGAGACCCAGTCGGACAATTTCGTCGCCGACCTGCCGGGAATTCTGGACGGCGCGGCGGCGGACGCGAAGGAGACCCGGTAATGACCGAGCTGCGGCACTTCCTGCGCGACGACGACGTCTCGCCCGCCGAGCAGGCCGAAATCCTCACGCTGGCAGCGGAACTCAAGAAGAACCCGTTCGCGCACCGCCCGCTGGACGGCCCGCGCGGGGTCGGGGTGATCTTCGAGAAGAACTCCACCCGCACCCGATTCTCCTTCGAGATGGGCATCGCCCAGCTCGGCGGGCACGCCGTGGTGGTCGACGGCCGCGACACCCAGCTCGGGCGCGAGGAGACCCTCGCCGACACCGGGCGGGTGCTCTCCCGCTACGTCGACGCCATCGTCTGGCGCACCTTCGAGCAGGTCCGCTTGGACGAAATGGCTTCGGCGGCAACGGTTCCGGTCGTCAACGCGCTGTCCAACGAGTTCCACCCCTGCCAGGTGCTCGCCGACCTGCTCACCCTGCGGGAACGCAAGGGCGATCTGACCGGGCGCAACCTCACGTATTTCGGCGACGGCGCGAACAACATGGCGCACTCGCTGTTGCTCGGCGGCGTCACCGCCGGATTGAACGTGACCATCGCCGCGCCGATGGGTTTCGAGCCGCTGCCGTGGATCCTGGAAGACGCGCGCAAGCGGGCCGCCGAGACCGGTGCGACGATCACCGTCACCGGCGACCCGGTGGCCGCCGCGGCGGGCGCCGACGCGCTGGTCACCGACACCTGGACCTCCATGGGTCAGGAGCACGACGGCCTCGACCGGGTCGGCCCGTTCCGGCCGTTCCGGCTCGACGCCGCACTGCTGGCCAACGCGCAGCCGGACGCCGTTGTGCTGCACTGCCTTCCGGCGCATCGCGGCGAGGAGATCACCGACGAGGTGCTCGACGGACCACACAGCGTGGTCTGGGACGAGGCGGAGAACCGGCTGCACGCGCAGAAGGCGCTGCTGGTCTGGCTGCTGGCCAGACGAAACGGCGGTGCGGCGTGACCGGGCGAGGCACCGCGCCGGTCCGGGGGAGGCGACGATGAGCGAATGTAGTGAGCGAATCATGTGCCAGCGCGCTTTGCGCATGCCGGAGCCGAGCGTCAGCGAGGTGGAGGCATGAGCGAACGTAGTGAGCGAATCATGTGCCAGCGCGCCTTGCGCATGCCGGAGCCGAGCGCCAGCGAGGTGGAGGCATGAGCATCGATGCGACGGTGCCCGGCAAGGGCCCCGCGATCGCCCGCACCCGCGCAGGTCGGCAGTCGCGCATCATCGAGTTGCTCTCCGCGCATTCGGTGCGCAGCCAGACCGAACTGGCCGCGCTGCTGGCCGCGGAGGGCATCGACGCCACCCAGGCGACCCTTTCGCGTGATCTCGACGAGCTGGGCGCGGTGAAGCTGCGTGCGGCCGACGGCGGCGCGGGCGTCTACGTGGTGCCCGAGGACGGCAGCCCCGTTCGCGGCGTGACCGGCGGCACCGACCGCCTCTCCAAGCTGCTCGGCGACCTGCTCGTCTCCACCGACGCCAGCGGCAACATCGCCGTCCTGCGCACCCCGCCCGGCGCCGCGCACTACCTGGCCAGCGCCCTCGACCGCGCCGCCCTGCCCTACGTCGTCGGCACCATCGCGGGCGACGACACCATCGCCGTCATCGCCCGCGAGCCTCTCACCGGCGCCGAACTCGCCACCCGCATCGAACAACTCGCCTGAGCGCCGCTGCCCACGCCGTTGGCGCGGCGGATCGAACCGTCGCGAAGATCGTTGGGTGCCTTGCCCAGTGGCGTGACGCCCGCGACCGGCCGCGCTCGGTTGAGCTCGCGGCCGCGAGCCTGTCGGCCGAAGGGTGTCGACCGCCTGGCCCGATGCGGCGCGCTGCGAGGACGTTTCCGTGTGCGAGAGTCCGCTCGGCCAGATCGGGCAGGACCGTGGAACGGGCGGGGCCACCACGAAAGCCGGGTCCGTGGTCGAGTCCGGCTCGAGCTGCAATGATGTCCGGCATGAGCGCTCCCGACGAGCAACAGGTACTGCGTGTGACGGCCGAGGAGTTCGCCGAAGGGGCGACTGCCGAGCTCGGTGACATCGAGATCGTCGACGGGCGCGTGGTCCGGCTGATAGCTCAGAGCCCAGTGCACAGCCGCGTGGTCCGGCGGCTGGCAGGAATGCTGGAGGCAGCCCGGCGCGACGGCGGGCCGTGCATGGTGGTGGACTCCGACGTTGCCGCACGATTCGCCGACGCGGAATCCGCAACAGCGGATCGGCGGTTGAACATCCGCTACCCCGACATCTGGATCCGGGACTGCGAACCCTACGACATCAACACGGTGCGTGAGCACATCCTGTTGGTGGTCGAGGTCACCTCCGAATCGACCATTGATGCAGATATCAACGACAAGCGCATTCAATACGCGACCGCAGGCATTCCTCGGTACCTGATCGTCCGGCTGGACCAGAAGGAAGAACGCATCGAAGAGATCGAGGAATACCGTCTCGACTGGTCCGGTCGCCGCTACGCTGCCCACACGGTCCACCGACGTGTATTGCTCCTCGACGACCCGGTCGAGGCGACCATTCCATTCGACGTACTGGAACAACCGTAGCGACGAGGGCGGCCTCCGCGCCCGCCCTGCCCTGGGGAAAGATGGCCCGGGCAGGCGCGGTCTCCCGCCGTTATTCGCGGGACAGCATGGCGGCGGCTTCGCGTTCGAGGTCGACGTACGGTTCGCCGCTGACATCGACGGCCACCCGGTGCAGTGTGCCGGTGAACTCCCAGGGGAAGGTTCCGGGGTAGTCGTCGGTGACGGCTTCCGCGCTGTCACGGCCTGCGTTCAGGCCCTCACCCGCGATGCTGAACTTGCCGGGCTGGGTCCTGATCCGGCCCGCACCGACCTTGCGGTCGCCGTAGTAGAGGCTGAGGGTGCCCCGCGCGGTACCGGGTGGATCCTCGCTCTCCTTGTCGAAGGAAGCGGCGAGTACGAGGTTCTCACCGGTCGGCAGATCCTGGTCCGCGCTGATCCTCTGCTCTTCGCTGCCGAGGAAGTTGTAGACGTAGTGCAGTCGATTGTTCTTGACGTACAAGGCATGTCCGCCGAACCGGCCACCGTGGGAGAACAGCACACCCGCCGCATCCGGGCCGGGGAGGTCGACGAGGGCGCCGATCGAGTAGGAGCGGTTGCGGATGTTGACCGCGACCGCTTCGGGCACCTCGGCGCCGCCCGGACGGTAGACGTAGCGGTTGCGCGGCGGCGCGAGCTGGGGGCGCTGGGTGGTGAGAATCTCGACGCCGGAGCGGTCGTCGAGCGGGAACGCCTGGTTGGCGCCTGCCTCGTAGAACCACAGGCCGATGAGCTCGGCGAGCTTGCCGGGTTCCTCGGCGGCGAGGTCGTGCAGCTCGGCGCGGTCCCGGTCGGTGTGGTAGAGCTCCCAGGTGTCGTCGGGGAAGTGGCTCCACCCGCTGAGAGTCGGGTGGGTGGTGACCGCTTTCCAGCCGTCGTGCCAAATGCCTCGGCCGCCGAGCATCGAATAGAACTGGGTGTGTTTGGCGGTCGGGATGGTGGCAGCGTCGAAGCTGTACCGCATGCTCACACCCTGAATCGGCGTCTGGGCATGGCCTTTCACCGTGTCCGGGAGCTTCATGCCGAGGCAGTCCAGCAAGGTGGGTACCAGGTCGACGGCGTGGTGGTACTGGTCGCGGGTCTCGCCATGGGCCTCGATCCCGGCGGGCCAGGAGATCAGGCACGGGTCGCAGGTGCCGCCGTTGAACGAGTACCGCTTCCACATCTTGAACGGGGTGTTGAAGGCCATCGCCCACCCGTTCGGGTAGTGGTTGTAGGTCTTGGGGCTGCCGAGCTCGTCCAGTTTCGCCATGTTCTCGGCGAGGTCGTCCGGGACGCTGTTGGCGATCTTGTTCTCGTTCACCGAGCCGTCCGGGCCGCCCTCGCCGCTGGCTCCGTTGTCGGAGACCACGACGATGATGGTGTTGTCCAGCTGCTCGATCTTCTCCAGGTAGGCGAGCAGGCGGCCGATCTGGTCGTCGCAGTGGGAGAGGAAGCCCGCGTACACCTCGGCCATCCGGGCGAACAGGCGTTTCTCGTCGGCGGAGAGGCTGTCCCATGGGCGGGTGTAGTCCAGCGGCGGGAACGGCTGACCGTCGGGCCCGCTGCGGGTCTCGGGCGTGCCGATCGGGTTGAGCGGCGGCAGCTCGGTGTCCTGCGGGACGAGCCCCATCTCCTTCTGCCTGGCCAGGGTCTGTTCACGCATCACCTCGTACCCGGCGTCGAACCGGCCGCGGTAGCGCTCGATCCATTCGCGTGGCACGTGGTGCGGAGCGTGTGCGCAACCTGGCGCGTAGTACAGAAAGACCGGACGATCGGGCGAGATCGCCTTGACGTCATCGATGTACTGGATGGCCCGGTCGGTGATGTCGACGCTGAAGTGGTAGCCCTCCTCGGGCGTGGCAGGCTGCTCGACGGGATGATTGTCGTGCACCAGGTCCGGATACCACTGGTTGGTCTCCGCGCCGAGGAAGCCGTAGAAGCGCTCGAAACCGCGGCCAATCGGCCAGTTTCGCTTGGTGGACGCCAAGTTCATCTCGTCCTCGGCGCACAGATGCCACTTGCCGACCATCGCCGTGCTGAAGCCCCGCTCGACCAGGATCTCGGCGAGGGTGGCGCACTCCGGCGGGATGTGGCCGTTGGCGCCGGGGAAGCCGACCGCGCACTCGCTGATGCAGGCCATGCCGTTGGTGGTGTGGTTGCGACCGGTGAGCAGGCAGGAGCGGGTCGGTGAGCAGAGCGCGGTGGTGTGCCACTGGCTGTAGCGCAACCCGTTCGCGGCGATCCGGTCGATGTTCGGGGTTTCGATCGGGCCGCCGTAACAGCCCATCGCGCCGAAACCCACGTCGTCGAGCACTATGTACAGCACATTCGGTGAACCGGGCGGAGCTTTGGGCTGTTCGTAGGGGCCCCAGTCCGGGATCGAGTCGCGAATGTCGAGGTTGACCACACCGCGGAATGGGATTGCCATGGTGTTCTCCCTAGGTAGGCCCCCGGCCGCGAACCTAAACAGCAGTGAAGACGATCGCCTCACCCGCGACGGGTGATAAGTGGTGCGTCACCGAGAAGTCGCATCCTCATGTCCGGTCGACCGCTAGCGGGTGAGGCGCACGGCGAAAGCGCGAAGGATCGTGCGCTATCACCCTCGCCGGATGAGGAATTCCGCCGCCGCGGAGGTCAGACTCCGAGCAGAGAGTCGGAGAGCCTCGTCGAGCCGGACCGTGGCGACGAGCTCACGGACCAGCAACGCACGCACGAAGGAGGTCGCGTGGATTCCGTTGACCTCGCGACCATCGCGGTCTTGCTGCTCGCCTTCGCGACGGCTTCCCGCATACTCGCCGTCACCATCACTCCCGCGATCTTCTTCACCACGGCCGGATTGATCGCCGGACCCGTCTTCGGACTCGTCGACCTCGACCTCGGCTCCTCGACGCTGAAGCTGCTCGTCGAGGTCACCTTGACGCTGGTGTTGTTCTCCGACGCGTCCCGGATCTCGCTGCCCGGACTTCGCGGCGAGCACACCGTGCCGCTGCGATTGCTGGGGATCGGCCTGCCGCTGACCATCGCGGCGGGCACGCTCGCCGGATTCGTGGTGCTGCCGGGGGTCGGTGTTGTCGAAGCGCTGGTGCTCGCGGTGATGGTCGCGTGCACCGACGCGGCACTGGGTCAAGCCGTGGTGACCGACGAACGGATACCGTCCCGAATCCGGCAGGGACTCAATGTCGAAAGCGGGCTCAACGACGGGCTGTGCGTACCGCTGTTCTTCATCGCCCTTGGGGTGGCCCAAGCAGAAGAGGGCGCGCTCACCGAGCATGCCGCGGTCCAGATGATCCTCGAGGAAATCGGCTACGGAATCGTCGGCGGCGCCGTCGCGGGATCGCTCGGCGCGTTCGCGCTGCGGATCGGCGCGAGACGCGGCTGGATCGAGCCGTACTGGCTGCAAATCCTCACCGTCGCCACAGCACTGCTGAGCGCCGGAATCGCCGTCACACTGCACGGCAGCATGTTCATCGCCGCATTCGTCGGCGGCCTGCTCTTCGGCACGCTCCGGGGAAGCGTCGGCGGGCCGGTCACAGACCTCGTCGACCAAAGCGGCGAACTGCTCAACGCTGTCACCTTCCTCATCTTCGGCGCCGTGATCCTGGGCCCCGTCCTGAACGAGATGACTTGGCGGCTCGCGCTGTACGCGGTACTGAGCCTGACCGTCGTCCGTATGCTGCCGGTGGCGTTGTCCCTGCTCGGGACCGGAGCGCGGCGACAGACGACGGCATTCGTCGGTTGGTTCGGCCCGCGCGGCTTGGCCACCATCGTCTTCGGCGTGCTGCTGGTCCAAGAAGCCGACCTGCCGAACGAGCGGACGCTGCTGCTGGCCGCCGCCGCCACCATCGGCATGTCCGTCTACGCCCACGGCCTGACAGCCACCCCGCTGACCGGCCGCTACGTCCAGTGGTACCGGTCCCATCCCGACGAACGGCAACCACCAATGGAAAGCGTGCCGGCCGCGTCGCACCGCTGGCGCACACCCCGCCGGGGAGCGCGATAGGCACAGCCCCAGTCAACCGTCGGCCGTGGCCGCCGATGTTGGACCGGTGTGGCGTAGGCACCCCGGTTCTGAATGGGATTGCATCATCGTGCATAATCATTTGCAGACGGGCGCGGGTCGCCTGACCTGCGCGCCGGCGCGACCGGCCGGGGCCGCCGAACGCGGCCCCGAGACATATCCGCACGAACCGAGGAGCACACAGACATGTCCGAGCGCGTCGTACTCGCCTATTCCGGTGGGCTGGACACCTCCGTCGCGATCAGCTGGATCGGCAAGGAGACCGGCGCCGAGGTCGTGGCGGTCGCCATCGACCTCGGTCAGGGCGGCGAGGACATGAACGTGGTGCGTCAGCGCGCGCTGGACTGCGGCGCCGTCGAGGCGATCGTGGTCGACGCCCGCGACGAGTTCGCCGACGAGTACTGCCTGCCCACCATCCAGGCCAACGCCATGTACATGGGCCAGTACCCGCTGGTCTCCGCTATCAGCCGCCCGCTGATCGTCAAGCACCTGGTGGAGGCGGCCAAGTTCCACGGAGCCACCACCGTCGCGCACGGCTGCACCGGCAAGGGCAACGACCAGGTGCGCTTCGAGGTCGGTATCGGCGCGCTCGCTCCCGACCTGAACGTGATCGCCCCGGTTCGCGACTACGCGTGGACCCGCGAGAAGGCCATCGCGTTCGCCGAGGAGAACAGCCTTCCGATCAACGTCACCAAGAAGTCGCCGTTCTCCATCGACCAGAACGTGTGGGGCCGCGCCGTCGAGACCGGCTTCCTCGAGGACCTGTGGAACGCGCCGACGAAGGACGTCTACGACTACACCGCCGACCCGACCGTCAACTTCGAGGCGCCGGACGAACTGATCGTCACCTTCGACAAGGGCGTTCCGGTGGCCATCGACGGCCGCCCGGTGAGCGTGCTCGAGGCGATCATCGAGCTGAACCACCGCGCGGGCCGCCAGGGCGTCGGCCGCCTGGACATGGTCGAGGACCGTCTCGTCGGCATCAAGAGCCGCGAGATCTACGAGGCGCCCGGCGCCATCGCGCTGATCACCGCGCACCAGGCGCTGGAGAACGTCACCATCGAGCGAGAGCTGGGCCGCTACAAGCGCCAGGTCGAGCAGCGCTGGGGCGAGCTGGCCTACGACGGCCTGTGGTTCTCCCCGCTCAAGCGCGCGCTGGACGCGTTCGTGCAGGACACCCAGCAGCACGTGTCCGGCGAGATCCGGATGGTGCTGCACGGTGGCTCCGCCGTGGTCAACGGCCGCCGCTCCGAGCAGTCGCTCTACGACTTCAACCTGGCGACCTACGACGAGGGCGACACCTTCGACCAGTCGCTGGCCAAGGGCTTCGTGCAGATCCACGGTCTGTCCTCGAAGGTCGCCGCGCGGCGCGACCTGAACCAGAAGTAAGCGAGCATCCCGGCAACGAGGGTCGACGCCGACGCGTCGGCCCTCGTTCGTCGTGAGCCCAGGCGCCTGCTGCCGATGCCGCGTCTGATGGACGTTGCGCACACAGCACCGAACCCGTAGACGCGGGCGGCCCGGTGCCGCGCCCGGTCCGGCAACCCGCACCTACCGAGGCGGTGTGGGCCCCGGCTACCGTAGGGACCGACGTGTTCGAGATCCGCACCGCCCGACCGACCCCACCGAGGAGACAGCACACGATGACGCAGAGCGGCAGCACGAACAAGGGTGCCCTCTGGGGTGGACGTTTCGCGTCCGGACCCGCTGAGGCGATGGCGGCGCTGAGCAAGTCGACCCATTTCGACTGGGCGCTGGCTCCCTACGACATCCGCGCGTCCAAGGCGCACGCCCGGGTGCTGCACAAGGCCGGACTGCTGTCGGAGACCGATCTCGCCGGGATGCTGACCGGGCTCGACCGGCTGGCCGCCGACGTCGCGTCCGGCGCTTTCGGCCCGGCGGAATCCGACGAGGACGTGCACGGAGCGCTCGAGCGTGGGCTGATCGAGCGCGTCGGCACCGAGCTCGGCGGGCGGCTGCGCGCGGGCCGGTCGCGCAACGACCAAGTGGCGACGCTGTTCCGGATGTGGCTGCGCGACGGCGTGCGCCGGATCGCGGCGGGCGTGCTGGACGTGGTCGACGCGCTGGTCGCACAGGCCGCCGCCCATCCTGACGCGGTGATGCCCGGCAAGACCCATTTGCAGGCCGCGCAACCCGTGCTGCTCGCGCATCACCTGCTCGCGCACGCGCACCCGCTGCTGCGCGACATCGACCGGCTCCACGATTTCGATCGCCGGGCCGCGGTATCGCCGTACGGGTCCGGCGCGCTGGCCGGTTCCTCGCTCGGCCTCGACCCCGAGGCGATCGCCGCCGAACTGGATTTCACCGCGGCCGCGGCCAATTCGATCGACGCCACTTCCGCGCGCGATTTCGCCGCCGAGGCCGCCTTCGTGCTCGCCATGATCGGCGTCGACCTGAGCCGCATGGCCGAAGAGGTGATCATCTGGAGCACACCGGAATTCGGCTACATCACGCTCGCCGACGCGTGGTCAACCGGTTCGTCGATCATGCCGCAGAAGAAGAACCCGGACGTCTCCGAGCTCACCCGCGGTAAGGCGGGACGCCTGATCGGCAACCTCACCGGCCTGCTCGCCACCCTCAAGGCCCAGCCGCTGGCCTACAACCGCGACCTGCAAGAGGACAAGGAGCCGCTGTTCGATTCGGTGGCCCAGCTCGAGCTGCTGCTGCCCGCCATCGCGGGCCTGGTCTCCACCCTCACCTTCCACACCGACCGGATGGCCGAACTCGCCCCCGCCGGTTTCACCCTGGCCACCGACATCGCCGAATGGCTGGTGCGCCAAGGTGTTCCGTTCCGCGTCGCGCACGAGGCGGCGGGCGCCTGCGTCCGCGCCGCGGAAGTCCGCGGCGTCGGCCTCGACGAACTCACCGACGAGGAATTCGCCACCATCGACCCGGCCCTCACCCCCCAGGTCCGCGAGGTCCTCACGGTCCAGGGCTCCATCGCCTCCCGCAACGCCCGCGGCGGCACCGCGGGCACCCAGGTCGCCGTGCAGATCGACGAGGTTCGCGCTGCCGCGGCAGCGGCCCGCACCTGGCTGAACTGAACCGAAGCCCCGGCTGATCAGCGGCGGCGCACGAAGCACTGCTGCTCGAACCATTCCTCTCCCACCACCGCACGGTCCTATCAGAGGTACACCGTGCGGCCGCAGCTGCCCACTTCACCAAATCGCCGCTGTACTAGACGGACTGGTCGCGACCTCGACTGCCCCGGAACCCAGCGGCGCCTACCGACTCAGCGTCGGCTCTCAACCCCGGGGCCCGCCGCTGTTGCTGTTCAGAGGAATTCGGCGGTGTCGAGCTCGAAGCCGAACGGTGCTGGAAGGTGCAGTGGCGCACCGAATTTGGCGGTGGCTTGTTGGGTATATCGGCCTTCGCCCGGTGCCCAGAAGACGGTCACCTCGCCGTAATGGCGATCGACCAAGAGGTACGCCGGGATCATTGCCTGCGCGTAAGAGTCGCGCTTCTCGACGCGATCGATCTCCGCGTCGCGGTCGCGGCCGGAAGTGATCTCCAGGATCAACAGGACGCCGGAAGGGTCCGCCCAGGACGGCTCCGCCCGGAAATAGCCTCGTGGGGCCACCGCGCCGTCTGCTCGCGCCCGGCCCTCGCGATACGCGGGGACACGCAGGCCGCGCTCGTGAAAGAACTCGAGTCCGGTCGACCCGCGCAGTATCTGATTGCGGATCTCCGCGGCGAATTCGTCGTGCTCGCCGTCGGGAACAGGTACCACGTAGATCCTCCCGTTGATCAGTTCGATCGATACCTCCTCCGACGATGCGCGCTCCAGTACCTCGAACTCCGCGAGGCTCACGTCGGCGTCCTGGATACCCATGTGCCCAGGGTAACGGGGTGGTGGGCGATCGGAGCGCGACTCGTGTCCGACGAAGACCGCCATGGGGGAACTCCTTTCGATACGGATGTCTGCGTCGTATTGGACGAAGCTCGCGGGCTGCTGGTTCCCGAGACATGCCCGGTGCGCGGCGCGTCTTCCGGCACGCGGGTGCGCTGCGTGTCGTCGAGCCTGCGCAGCGTGCGCTCGTATCTCGAGCTCAGCGGGCCCGGCTCTCGATCAGCGACGCGACGTGCAGCAGGGGAGCGGCCAGGCCGGGGATCGCGTCGGGGTCGCCGAGGCGACCGGTCTGGTAGGTGAGCAGTTCGTGGCCCGCGAGGTTCCAACGGGGGATGACGCCCGCGAGGTGCGCGACGATCATTTGGGGGCCGACGAGCAGTCGTGCATAGTTCGCGTCGACGGCCATGACCCGGAAGCGGTAGTCGAACTCACGGTGGCCGGTGGTGATGGGTGCATCGCAGAACAAGGCGGTGCCCGGCTGCGACAGCGCCGCGACGTCGACGACGGCGACCGGCGGATACGGGCGTTCCAACAGCACCCCCACCACCACGTACCGGTGTGTGGTGGTGGCGACGATCTCGCCGGTCCAGGCGTTGGTCGTGAAGGAGTATTCGGCGACCGTGACCTGGCGCCCGCCGAGCTCACCGGTGAGCGTCACGCCGAGTCCCTCGGGATTGTGGCCGGGCAGCCGTGCCGTCCACGACTCGTGCGGTGCGCGCGCGAACCGCCAGCCGTGCCGCGCGGCCCACTGGCTGAACGTCTGACCAGTTTCCCGTCTGGTCCGCACGCGCAGCGGCAGCAACACCCCGAAACCCGCCGTCAGCAGCACGGCGACGAACACGATGAGACCGATCCGGAACGCTTCCACCACAGGTCATCACATCCCTCGGACGACGGATCTCCCCATTGTCCGCCGAATCACTAGGCTGCCGCCATGACCTTGCTGTTACTCGCCCTGGCGATCGCCTCCGAAGTGACCGCGACCGTCTCCCTGAAGCTCTCCGAGGGATTCACCAAGCTGGTCCCCTCCATCGTGGTTGTCATCGGGTACGGCGCGGCGTTCTTCTTCCTCTCCCAGGCGCTGAAGCGAGGCATGTCGATCGGCGTCGCCTACGGCATCTGGTCCGCGGTCGGCGTAGCCGCCATCGCCGTAATCGGCGTCCTCTTTCTCGACGAACGCCTGACCCTCACCCAAATCGGCGGCATAGCCCTGGTCATCCTCGGCGTCCTCGCCCTCGAACTCGGCGGCGCCCACTGAGCCCGGCCCCCACTGACCCGTGACGTCCTCGCAGACGTTCCGCACGCTTCGCAGCGCGTACAGCCCCTGCGAAGCGTGCGGAAGCTCTGCGAAGCAATGGGTCAATCCTGGACGCGCACTGTGTAGTTCGCGTCGGTGAGGGCGCCGAGGACGGCGTCACGGTGGTCCGGGCCTCGGGTCTCCAGTGTCAGCGCGACTTCGACTTCGTCGACGGCGAGCCAGGTACCGGTGCGGGAGTGCACGATGTCCACGACGCTCGCGCCTGTTTCGCCGACCACGGTGAGCAGCCGGGACAGCCCGCCGGGGCGATCCGAGATCGTCACGCGCAGTGCGAGATAGCGGCCCGCGGCGCTGAGACCGTGGTTGACGATCCGGGTCAGCAGCAGCGGATCGATGTTGCCGCCGGAGAGCACCGCGCAGACCGGGCCGCGTAGGTCGAGTTCGGTTGGGGCATAACTCATCAGCGCGGCGACGGCCGCCGCGCCCGCCGGTTCCACGATCAGCTTCGCGCGCTCCAGGCAGAGCAGCAGAGCCTCGGACAGCGCCTCCTCGTCGACCGTGACGATGCGCGGCGCGTGCGCGGCGACGTGCGCGAACGGCACCTCGCCGGGCAGACCCACCGCGATGCCGTCGGCCATGGTCGACATCCGTTCCGCCCGTATCGGTTTGCCCGCCGCCAGCGACTCCGGCCACGCCGCGGCCTCGGCCGCCTGCACGCCTATCACTCGGACCTGCGGTGCCAGCCGGTGCAGGGCGATCGTGATCCCGGCGAGCAATCCGCCGCCGCCGGTCGGCACGAGCACCGTGCCCACCCGCGGCAGTTGCTCCAGAATCTCCAGTCCCACCGTCGCCTGCCCGGCGACGATATCCGCGTGGTCGAAAGGATGGATCAGCGTCGACCCGGTGCGCGCGGCGAAATCCAGTGCGGCGTCGAGCGATTCGTCGATGGTGTCGCCGACCTGCCGCACCCGCGCGCCATAGGCCTTGGTGGCGGCCAGTTTCGGGAGCGAGGCGCCGATCGGCATGAACACCGTGGACTCGATGCCGAGCGTGGCGGCCGCCCAGGCGACGCCCTGCGCGTGATTGCCCGCACTGGCCGCGACCACGCCGCGGGCTCGATCCGCGGACGGCAGGTTCGCGATCCGGTTGTAGGCGCCGCGCGGCTTGAACGAGCCTGTCCGCTGCAGGTTCTCGCATTTCAGCCAGACATCCGCGCCCGCACGCTCGGACAGCACCCGCGAGGCCACCACCGGCGTGCGCCGGATCACCGGCGCCAGCAGCGCCGCGGCCGACTCGATCCGCTCCAGCCCGATCAGATCCATGGGCTCATGCTGCCATCACGGGCGGATACATCCCAGGACTTCGCGCGACACCGAGCGAGGTGCGGTCAGCTCGCTTTCTTCGCGAGGTTGTGGGCCAGCGCGCCGAGCCGGGCGAGGCGAGCGTCACCGAGCGGGGTGAGCTTGCCGCCGAGCCGGTTGGTGACGAACCCGAGCGACATCCCGGTGGCCGGGTCCGCGAAGGCGCCGGAACCGCCGAGCCCGAAATGCCCGAACGCCGAAATCGGCGCGGCTTTGGAGGGCATCATCGGCACGCCGTGGAAGCCGAGGCCCCACGGGATGCGGAAGGCGAGCACGTAGTCGGGGGTGAAGACTTGGCGCTCCCGCATCCGATCGATGGTCTCCGCGCCGAGCAGCCGGTAGCCGTCGAGGCTGCCGCCGATCGCCAACGCGCCGTACAGCCTGGCCAGCGCCCGCGCCGAGAAGACCCCGTTCACGCCGGGCATCACCGAATCGTGCAGCCGCGGGTCCTCCATCAGCTCGGCGAAACCGCTCGGCGTCGTGTCCACGGCGGCGGCGAGCCGGCGGCTGCGCCCCATGATCCGTGCGCCGCGCTCCCAGCTCATCCCGGCGACCGTCAGTTTCGGGAAGTTCACGGCGATACGCGTCCGCTCGGCTTCCGGAACACGGAACCAAAGTTCCTCGGCGCCGAGCGGTTCGGCGATCTCGGTGCGCAGCACCTCGGTGAAATCCGCACCCGCGACGCGCCGGACCAGCTCGGCGACCAGGTGCCCGAAGCTGATGCCGTGATAGCCGCTGGTCGTGCGGTGCCGCGGATCGGGCGTGGCGGCGGCCAGCGCCGCGGTGACCGCGGCGTCGTCGAAGAAGCGCTCCGGCGGGCCGGGCAGCAGATTGCGCAGCCGGTGCAGTCCGGCGCGGTGGCTCAGCAGCGCGCGCACGGTGATGTGTTCCTTGCCTGCCGCGGCGAATTCGGGCCAGTACTCCGCGACGGGGTGGTCGTAGTCGAGCAGTCCGCGTTCGGCGAGACGATGCAGCAGCGTGGCCGCGACACCCTTGCCGGTGGAGTACGCCACGGCCAGGGTGTCGTGCTGCCACGGCAGACCCGGTCGCGCGAACCCGGCCCAGACGTCGACCACCGGCTCGCCGTGCAAGTAGACCGTGAGCGCGCCGCCGCCGTCGCTCGGACGACGGAAGAGCCGGTCGAATTCGGCGACCAGGCCGACGAAGCGACGATCCACGAACTGCGTTGTCGGAGGTGTCGGCATCGTCGGTTCCTTTCTGTCCTTCTCAGACTAGAGGCGGACAGAGTCGACCCCGCCGGTTCCGGGCTCGGGAACCGGCGGGGGAGCGGGGAACGTCAGGCCGCGATCACGGCGGTGCGCAGCGCGCGGAGGGTGTCGGCGGGTTCGGCGACATCGATGACGAGCCGGGTGAACTCGGAGCCTCTCAGCTCGACGCGCACGCCGCTGCCCTCGAAGCGAGTGTCCCAGAACTCCTTGCGGCCCTTGCCTCGGAAGGTGCCCGCGGCGATCACACCGGGGAAGAAGGTGCCTGGCGCCCGCACCCACGGCGGCCGCAGATCGACCTCCGCCGGGGCCACTTCGATGACGTCGCGCAGGTCGAAGGTGAGCTGGTCGCGCAGCGCGAGCAGCCGATGTGGGCCGAGCACCCGGACCGTCACCGTCGTTCCCGTGACCTCGATCTCCACCATCGCGCACCTCGCAATCGCCCCCGGACTTCCGTACGCACCCAGCATGGAGTCCGCCCCTGGACTGAGCCTGTGCCGATCCTGTGATTTCCCCAAGCTTCCGGACGGGCTTGGCAGATATCGCTACATGGATATGCGCATTGATGCATGTTAGAAACCTAGGACGAGCCTGTCCAGCACCCAAAAAGACCGGCAAGGACGGGGAGGAGGCCGCGGCCGAGTCGTGCTCGGCGTCGGGTAAGAAACCCTCGTCGAGCGACACTAACTGTGCATGATGGTTCATTTGCGGCAGCGGACCACACCCGCGGGCGTACCCGGGTTGTCAGCCGATGTCCGGGATTGGCGTAGACGCTGGCTCCTGGCGTCCGGCTTCCCGACACGATTGGCCGAGGCTGTGAGCTCCGATCCTGGGTTCGATATGCATGCGTTGCTACAGCTCGTCGACCTGGGCTGCCCGCCCGAGTTGGCGGTGCGCATTCTGGCGCCGATGCCCGAGCAGGAGACGCTACTGTGAGCACTGTGAACCCCACGACCTCCGGCGTGGCGCACAGGCAGGCCGACGAGCAGTGGCTGGCTGATCTGACCGACAACGGCCCCGCCGGTCGTGATGCGGTTGCGCGTTTGCGCGAGGTGTTGCTGCGGGCCACTCGGCATCAGGTGTGGCGCCTGCGTGATCTGCTGCCAGGGGCGGGAGCTGGTGATCTGGAGGACTTGGCGCAGCAGTGTGCCAACGACGCCGTGTTGTCTGTTCTTCGCCGGCTCCCGACGTTCGAGGGGCGCAGTCGTTTCACCACGTGGGCCTACAAGTTCGGGGTGCATCACGCCGGTGTGGCGGTCCGCCGCCAGGCATGGCGGCACCGGGAAATCCTGTTGCCGGACGCACTGACCTCGCTCGCCGACAGATCACCGACTCCGGAAACCGTGGTGGGCGCAACCGAGCTCGCCCGCGCTGTCGAGGCCGCGATCGCCCGGGACCTCACCCCGCACCAGCGGCGCATCCTGCTGGCGCTGGTGGTCGAGCAGGTGCCGATCGATGTGCTGGCCGATCGTCTTGGCAGCACCCGCAATGCCCTCTACAAAACGTTGCACGATGCCCGCCGTCGCCTGCGATCCGCGCTCATCGCCAGCGGGCATCTCGACATCAGCCCTGACCGGAGCATCTCATGACCGATCCGAAACCGGCTTCGAGCGCCGAAACGATCGCCGGCTTGTTGGCCGACACCAGCCCGTACCTGTCCTGCGACGACTGCTTCGCTCGGCTCGACGAGTACGTCGAGCGCCGCATCGCCGACCCTCGCTACGAGGACCTCGCCATGCAGACGCACCTGGTCGGATGCGGCGCCTGCGCCGAAGAGGCACAAGCCCTGCGGGAACTGCTCGACCAGTACCGCGACTTGTCGGAGTAGCAGCACAGACACCGCGAGGCGAAATCTTTTCCTTCCGCCGGTAAGACTTTCGCAGCCACGGCCACTAACAGGTGTGAACCGGTCAGGTCGGCGAGCAGCTCGGCGCACCCGCGTCAAGGCCCCGACCGACCGGACTCATCGACTCCCGCATCACTTCCTAGGAGAAAAAGATGACTGTGCACACCGATCGCACCCAGCCGGGGCCGACCATCACCGATCCCGGCTACCAGGCGTTCTGGGCGCTGCGGCTCGGTTTCGGTGTCCTGCCCATTCTGTTCGGGCTCGACAAGTTCGCCAACATCCTCACCGACGACTGGACGCGCTACCTCGCCGGGTTCTTCGACAACCTCGTCCCCGGCGATGCGCACACGGCGATGAACCTCGTCGGCATCATCGAGATCGTCGCAGGCATCGCCGTCCTCGTTTTCCCGCGCCTGGGTGCTCCACTGGTCGCGGCATGGCTGGGCGGCATCATCGTCAACCTGCTGCTCGTCGGAGGGTACGGCGACATCGCGCTGCGCGACTTCGGGCTCATGGCCGCCGCACTCGTCCTGACCCGCCTGGCATGGGCCTACCCGAACGGACTGCCCACACGGCAACCCTGAACCGACGACGACGAAAAGGCCCAGCCCGCAGAATCGCTGGGCTGGGCCGAGACGTGAATCAGTGCGCGGACCGATGCCCAGCGTGACGTGCCGCGTCGGCGATCTCCAGCACATCCGCCAACCACGGCGTGTAGCTGCCCGGATCGTCCGCCAGCGCGTCGCGCAGTTCCTCCGGCTGGAGCCAGGTGTACGCGGCGACCTCGGCGGGATCGGGCCGCGGCATTCCCGCGTCCATCAGTCCGACGATCACGTGGTCCCACTCGTGCTCGACGCGGCCGGTGACGTTGTCCTGCGCCTGATAGCGGAAGACGCCGACCTCGGTGAGTGTGGTGGCCAGCCCCATCTCCTCGGCGAGCCGGACCGCGGCGGCGGCCAGCACCGGCTCCCCAGGCGCGGGATGCCCGCAGCAGGTGTTGGCCCACAGCAGGGGAAAGCGGGTCTTCGCGGCGGCCCGCTGTTGCAGCAGGACCCGGCCTGCCGAGTCGAAGAGCAGCACGGAGAACGCGCGATGGAGTCGCCCTGGCGCCTGGTGCGCCTCCGAGACCGGGCACGCGCCGACCGCGCGGCCCGCCTCGTCCACGAGCTCGACGGGCAGTGCCTCGCGGTCGGTCAGCGGCTGGGCGAGGGTCTCGGTCACCGCCCCACCTTATCGGCGGCAATGAGCAGGTACTGGAAGCTGCCCTCCCGGTAGGCGGTGAGGAATGGCTTTTCCACACCCGTCGCGAGCTCGGACTTCGTGCGCAGATCCCAGTACGGGATGGTGGCCGCCGTGAGGTCGATCACGTCGATGGGCACCAAGTTGTTCTCGGCCATCGCGCGGAAGTACTCGCTGCGCGGATGGATCATGCAGCCGTAGTGCGCGTCGATCCAGCTGACCGAGGAGGAACGCCCGCCGGTCACGTCGTTGGAGCAACCGGTGATGCAGACGTAGCGCCCGCCGGGCTCCAGCAACCGGGAGAACTCGCGGAACAGGTCGAACAGGTCGACGTACATGGTGGTCTCGTTGGTCCAGATCCCGCGCATCACGCCGCTGTCGAAGCCGGTGTCGAGCATGTTGCGGAAATGGAACCGCACCTTGTCCGCGACGCCGCGGTGCTGCGCCTGGTCGTTGGCGAAGCCGACCTGGTACTCCGAGATGGTCACCCCGTCCACCTGGCAGCCGAAGCGCTGGTTGGCCATGAAACTGGTGCCGCCGCGCCCGGATCCGCCGTCCATCAGCCGATCGCCGGGGCGGACGTCGCCGAGGTGGTCGAGCAGCAGGTCGGCCTGCGCGGTCTCGAGCCGGTGCAGTTCCTCGACGATCCGCTGCTGACGGGTGTTCTCGGGGCCCTCGAGCACCGAGAGATCGGGATCGCCGATGCCGTAGTGGTGGTGGTAGAGCCCGTCGACCTCGCCCAGTACGGTGTTGACCCGGTCGTCGTTGGGGTTGTCGTTCCAGTACGCCGCAACGGATTTCTGATAGTTGGTGCGCAGCACGGCCTCGGCCTTGGGGTTGAGCATGGTCATGCGTGATCATCCTCTCTCGTTGCGGTACTGGCTATTCGGCATCTTTGTAGCGACGGCTGTCGGCGTGCCAGGCGCGATTTCCGCCCATCCACGCCCACAGGCCGACGAGGAAGCGGCGCAGTTCCGGCGAACCGCCGGCGGCCAGCGGCGCGGCCTCGCGTTCGAAACGGTGCACGAGCTCGTCGTGGACCGCGGCGGTGTGCAGCACCGCCTCCCTGCGGGAACACTGCTCTTCGGCGGCGAGCACCGTGGGGAGGTTGAATTCCCTTCCGTTGGAAAGGTCTTCGCGTGCCATCGAGTACAGATCGTTGACCATCTGGGCGGCCAGCGCCGCGGTGGTCGTGACGCGCCGCACGGCGGGGTGGGTGTACTCCGCGGCGGGGACCTCGTAACCGCCGAGTGTGTCGATCGGCGCCATGCACGGCAGGAAGCTGTGCGGCTGGCGGTTGGTGAGGTATTCCCAGACCGGTGGCATCCGGCCCGCGGCGCGCCAGCCCGCCTCGGCGCCGAGTGCGATGAACCAACCGCCGATCTCGGTGCGCAGCCTGGCCAGTTGCGCCGGGGTCGCGTACCGGGCCAGGTGCTCGAACGAGGTGCGGAAGGCCCGCAGGATCGGATCGGCCTGCAAAGCACGCTCCAGTTGCGGGGCGTAGCGCGCGGGCAGATGAGCGGGATCCATGACGGCCATGCACAGTTCGAGCCGCGGGCCCAGCTCGGCTTCCGGACTGGACGGGGTGCCGTCCGGAGCGCGGTCGTCGGCGTCCGGCTCACAGTAGTAGTCGTCCACGGACCATTCCGAGACCGCGCATTTGGCCGCGGCCAGTAGTTGGTCGGCGTTGGAACAGTCGGGGTGGGCGAGCATGATGAGCCGTCCGAAGTCGGCCTTGCGCAGCTCGTCGAGCCTGCCCTCGTAGAGCCCGATGTCCTCGGCCCAGGCCAGCAGGCCTTCGTTCACCGCCTCCGCCAGCGCGGGATCGTCGCGCAGCGGCGGCGGACAGTACAGCGGCGGAATGCGCGATCCGCTGCCGATCTCTGCCGAGGCGGTGCCGAGCCCGGACGGACCCGGCGGTGCGTACGCGGCGGGCCGTACCGTTGTGGACGCGGTGCCCAAACCGGTGGGACCCAACGGAATCCGGGTGCGTAGCGAGCCCGTCACAGCCTCCTGTTCGGCGACGGTGGCGTGCCCGTTGCTCTCCGGTGTGGCGACCTGCCCGTTGATCCGTCCGGCGACCGGCACCGCGGGGCCGGACGGAATCGGCGGGCGCCGCGACTCCGCCGGGCCGGCCCCCTGCGCCGGGCCGACGGAGGTCGCGACGTTCCCGTCCGGCCGTGCGGCCGGAGGCTGTTCGACGCCGTCCGCTACCGGAGCGGCGCCGGGTTTCGACGGTCCGATCGCCACGGCCTCCGGCGCGACATACGGCGTCGTCGGTCCGGTGTCGTGATCGGTCGATACGGGCAGCCGCAACGCGGCCGCTCCCAGGCCCCGTGGGCCGAGCAGCCGGACCGGCGTCGGGCCGGCCGCTCTCGAGGGAGGAGCCGAATCATCGGGCGGCGCGGGCGTTTCCGTTGCCGCTTCGGTGAACAGGTCGGCGGGCGCCGGGCTGTCCGGGTTGGTGAGCAGCGCCGCGATATCGGCCGCAAGGTCGTGCGTGGCGGCGGGCGCGGCGGCGCGGGAGAGCACCGACATCGGTCATCACCCCGGCTAGTCCGCCTGCCGGGCGACCAGGACATTGTCGAGCACCCCGAGGGCGTCCGGGACCAGCACGGCGGCCGAGTAGTAGCAGCTGACCAGGTACGAGATGATCGACTGGTCGTCGATGCCCTTGAAGCGCACGTTCAGGCTGGGCTCGAACTCGTCCGGAATCCCGGTCTGGTGCAGTCCGATCACGCCTTGGTCCTTCTCGCCGAGGCGCATGGCGAGAATCGAGGTGGTCCCGCTCTCGCTCACCGGGATCTTGCCGCACGGGAAGATCGGCACGCCGCGCCACGCGGGCACCCGGTGGCCGTCGATGTCCACCGGATCGGGGTAGATCCCGCGCTTGGTGCATTCGCGGCCGAACGCGGCGATCGCTTTCGGATGCGCCAGAAACATTTTCGTGCTGCGGCGCATGCTCAGCAGCTCGTCCATGTCGTCCGGGGACGGCGGGCCGGACTCGGTGTAGATGCGCTGCTTGAGGTCGCAGTTGTGCAGCAACCCGAAATCGGGGTTGTTCACCAGATCGTTTTCCCGGCGTTCGTAGAGCGCCTCGACGGTCAGGCGCAGCTGCTGTTCGACCTGATTCATCGGGTCGTTGAACAGATCGGCGACACGGGAATGCACCCGCAGCACGCTCTGCGCGAGGCTGAGCTCGTATTCGCGCGGGGAGGCGTCGTAGTCGACGAAGGTGCCTTCCAGCAGCGGCTCGCCGGAATGGCCGGAGGAGATCTCGATGTCGGCCTCGCCCTTGGAATTCTGCCGATGAGCGGGCGCCGCGGCGACGCGTTCGAGTTGCTCGCGCAACGCGGGCGCGTTCTCGACGATTTCGTCGAGAGTTTGCCGGGGGAGTACCAGCATGGTCGTCTTGGTGACCGTCTTGACCGTCACCGGCCAGATCGCGGAGGAATCGATCAGGGTTTCGGAGCCGAAGTAATCGCCGGTGCCGAGCATGCCGACTTTGGTTTGCTCGCCGAATTCTCCCGAGCCGATCTTGGCCAGTTTGCCGTGCACGATCAGGATGACCTGATTCATCGGATTGCCGAATTCCGCTACGACAGTGCCGGGTTCGAGATCGCGCTGTTCGAAACGCTGCGCGAGCGCGGCCAGCGCTTCCTCGTCGTCGAATCCGCGCAATTGCGGAAGTTCTTGCAGCTCCAGCGGAATCACCCTGGCCTGGCCGCCGTCGACGACGAATTCGACCTCACCGTTTCCGATGGTGTGGGTCAGGCGCCGGTTCACCCGGTAGATACCGCCGTTGACCTGCACCCAGGGCAGCATGCGGGTGAGCCAGCGCGAGCTGATGCCCTGCATCTGCGGTTCGGATTTGGTGGTGTGCGCCAACTGATGGGCGGCGCCCGTGCTCAGGGTCTTGCGACCGTTGGTTTCCGCTTGGACTGGCATTTCTATGGTCATGCGTGGTCCTCACCTCGAGGGGTCACCGGGACAGGTCGATGGTGTTTCTTGGGCACGACAGATCAGCAGACCGGAAGAGGCCTGCGAGGAGACGATTCGAGCGAGTGGAAAGTGTTACGCGACAGTGCGTTCCAGACGGCATAGATGTTAGGTGGCGGAAGTATTGCGGCGCAGCGGAATTCGCAGAATGGGCGCGATCGGATTCGGATGGTTACGACATGCGTTCGATCCAGATAACGCCAGGTAACGTCCTGGGATGAATCGCGGATTCGCCGAACTTTCGCCGTGCTACTCGGCCTGATCACGGCCGCCACCTACGAGTCCTACGACACGGCGCAGAGCCTGGTCGCCGACGAGGCCGCCTCGCTCGGCACGCTCTACCGAGAGGTGAGCGCCTATCCGGAACCGCAGCGCAGCCTGCTCCAGAAGGATCTGGTCGACTACGCCGACAACGTGCTCACCGAGGCGTGGCCCGCGCTGCGCGAGGGTCGCGAGCCGATGGGCGGAACCGCGCTGGTGACCCGGTTCCAGGTGAACCTGCTTGCCTTCGAGCCGAAGACCACCGCGCAGGAGATCGTGCACGCCGCCACCATCGAACAGTTCGCGCGCTTCGACTCCGACCGCAGGCATCGGATCAACGCCACCGCGGGCGGTATGCCCGACGTGCTGTGGTGGGTGATCCTGGTCGGCGGCGCGATCAACGTGGTGCTGCTGTGCATGTTCAGCCTGAACCGCGACGCGCACCTGCTACTGGGCGGACTGTTCGCCTTCTTCCTCGGCGCGATGATCTTCCTGATCGCCGCCATGGACTATCCGTTCCGCGGTGATCTCAGTATCAGTCCCGATCCTTTCGAGAGCATGTATATCAACGTCATGGGCCGATGACCGCGCTCACCTGCCATCGAACCTGCCACAGCCGACACATGGGGGACACCCGATGTGGGAAGCTCGTCTATACGCATAGACGGCATGCTTCTCGGGGGCCGGAAGGGTGGTCTCTTCGCGCCGAGTGCGCGGAGGTCGTGTGGGCACATTGCAGGGTAGGGCCAGGAGCGATGGTGAACTTCGGTAAGGAATTGGTGGGCTCGGTGCAGCGGTTGATGGCGACCGCGCAGAACGGCCTGGAGGTGATCCGCTTCGGCGGTCTCACCCATGATGTCGAGTCGTCGCCCTTCGAGGTGGTCGAGCGCCGCAGGATGTACCGTCTGCGGCATTACTTCCCCGACGACGCGACGCCGGGCCGTCCCGTCGCGGTGCTGGTGCCGCCGCTCATGGTCAACGCCGACATCTGGGACGTGAACGCGGAAGGCGGCGCCGTCGGCATCCTGCATCGCGGTGGAATCGATTGCTGGGTGGTCGACTTCGGTTCTCCGGCGAGCGAGGAGGGCGGCTGGGAGCGCGACCTCGCCGATCATGTCCTCGCGGTGAGCAGCGCCATCGACACGGTGTGCGAGGCGACCGGCGGCGACGTGCACCTGATGGGCTACTCGCAGGGCGGCATGTTCGCCTACCAGACCACCGCCTACCGCTACGGCAAGGGCGTGGCGAGCATCGTGACCTTCGGCAGCCCGGTCGACATCGTCGCGGGCATCCCGTTCGGTCTGCCGTACGGGCTGGTCTCGGATGTGGCCGACTTCCTGGCCGACCACGTGGTCACCCGGCTGCCCATCACCGACTCGATGGTGCGTCTCGGCTTCCAGATGCTCGATCCGGTCAAGACCGCGAAGGCCAGGATCGACTTCCTGCGCCAGCTGCACGACCGCGAGGCGCTGCTGCCCAAGGAGCGCCAGCGCCGCTTCCTGAACAGCGACGGCTGGATCGCCTACGCCGGGCCAGCGGCCGCCGATCTGCTCAAGCAGTTCGTGGCGCACAACCGGATGATGCTGGGCGGCTTCGTGATCCGCGATCAGCCGATCTCGCTGGCCGAGCTGAAGTGCCCGATCCTCGCGTTCGTCGGCGAGGTGGACGACATCGGCCAGCCCGCCGCGGTGCGCGGCATCGTGCGCGCGGCGCCGAACGCGGAAGTGTTCGAGGCAAGCCTGGTCGCAGGCCACTTCGGTCTCGTCGCGGGCAGCATGGCCACCAACCACACCTGGCCGCTGGTGCGGCAGTGGGTGGAGTGGATGGACGGCGGCAGGCCGCTGCCCGCGGAGATCTTCCGGATGACCGAGCACGTGCCGGCCAACCGGCCGCGTTCGGCGGCCACCCGGGTGGTGCACACCGCGGGGACGCTCGCCGAGGCGGGCGCGGGGATGGGCAAGGCGCTGGAAGGCATCGCGAACAACACCGTGCGCGGTTCGATCGAGCTCGCGGGCGAGGCGGCGCGGGCGCTGCCAAGGCTGACCCGGCTGGGCATGATCCAGCCCAACACCCGCATCTCGCTCGGCAAGCTGCTCGCCGAGCAGGCCGATCGGGCGCCGCTGCGCGAGTGCTTCCTCTTCGAGGATCGCGTGCACACCAACGCGGCGGTCAGCGTCCGCATCGACAACGTGGTGCGCGGCCTGATCTCGATCGGCATCCGCCCCGCGACCAGGGTCGGCGTGGTGATGGAGACCCGTCCGAGCGCCCTGGTGACGGTGGCGGCGCTATCGCGTCTCGGCGCGGTGGCCGTACTGCTCGCGCCGGGCAGCGAGCTGGGCAAGGCCATCGAGCTGACCGGCGCCGAGACGGTGATCACGGATCCGGAGAACCTCCGCGTCGCGGCGGCAACCGGCGCCCGGGTGCTCGTGCTCGGCGGCGGCGACGCGCGCGGACTGGATATCCCGGTCAGCGACAACGTGATCGATCTGGAGCAGATCGATCCGACCCAGGTGCGGGTGCCCGCCTGGTACCGCCCGAATCCCGGCCTGGCGCGGGAACTCGCCTTCGTGCTGGTGACCGGCACCGGCGATCGGCTGGAGACCAAGTACATCACCAACCACCGCTGGGCGCTGTCGGCCTTCGGCACCGCGACCAGCGCCGACCTGGACCGCAAGGACACCGTGTACTGCCTTGCGCCGCTGCACCATTCTTCGGGTCTGCTGGTCAGCCTCGGCGGCGCCATCGCGGGCGGCAGCCGCATCGCGCTGGCCAGGTCGCTCGACCCGGCCCAGTTCGCCGAGGAGGTGCACCGCTACGGCGTCACGGTGGTGACCTACACCTGGACGATGCTGCGCGACATCCTCGACGCGGGCGTGTTCCCGGCCGGGCACCGGCATCCGATCCGGCTGTTCATCGGCTCCGGCATGCCCGCCGGGCTGTGGCGGCGCACCACCGAACAGTTCGAGCCCGCGCGGGTGCTGGAGTTCTACGCCTCCATCGAGGGCGATGTGGTGCTGGCCAACGTGACCGGCGCGAAGGCGGGCTGCAAGGGCCGCCCGGTGCCGGGCACCGCCAAAGTCGAACTGGTGGCCTACGACCCGGTCGCGAGCCGCATCCTGGCCGACGAGTCCGGTTTCGCCCGCCGCTGCGCGGACAACGAGGTCGGCCTGCTGATCGGCAGGGCCTCGGAGGGCGTCGACATCTCCGCGGGCGGCCTGCGCGGCGTGTTCGGCGCGGGGGACTCGTGGATGCCGACCGAGAATCTGTTCCGCCGCGACAGCGACGGCGATTTCTGGCTGGTTGACCGCAAGGACACGGTGATCCACACCGCGCGCGGCCCGGTGTTCGGACAGCCGATCGTGGACGTGCTCAACGACATCACCGCGGTCGACCTGGAGGTGGCCTACGGTCTGCCGGTCGGCGGTCAATGCCTCGCGGTGGCGGCGGTCTCGGTGCGCAAGGGTTTCACCCTCGAGCCGAAGGACGTCACCGAGGCGGTCCGCGCCCTCGATCCCGATCAACGCCCTGACCTGGTGTACGTGGTCGACGAGATCCCGCGCAGCGCCAGCTACCGCCCGTCCACCCGCGCGGTGCAGGCGGCCGGACGACCGGAGCCGGGGCCGCTCACCTGGTGGTACGACCGGAAGACCGAGAACTACGAGGTGCTCACCGAGGCCGAGGCGCGCGACCTGCTCGGCGACTGAACCGGAACGTGTTGTAGATCCGTCGGATTGGCCCCGGCTCGCGCACCCGGACAATTCGCGCACGGGCGTCGGCTGGCATAGTTTGTCCCGGGGTCAGCCCGCGCGGCGCCGGAGGCCGCACCCGACGTCCGACAACCGTTCAGGGGTACTTGGTGAGTCAGAGCCTCATCTATCGCAATCGCGCCGTGTACGAGCTGCTGATGCGCGGACTGTACGGCCGCCACTACGCGGCCAGGTACGGCGCGATCGCCGGGCTGGTGCCCGACGGGGCCGAGGTGGTCGACGTGTGCTGTGGTCCGGCGACGCTGTACACCCGCTATCTGCGCGCCAAGTCGGTCGCCTACACCGGGCTGGACTTGAACGAGCGTTTCGTCGCCGACGTCTCCCGCGCGGGCGGGCGCGGACTGGTCTGGAACATGCGCTCGGACGCCGCGCTGCCCGAGGCGGACTACGTGGTGATGCAGGCCAGCCTCTATCACTTCCTGCCCGAGCCCGCTCCGGTGCTGGACCGGATGCTCGCGGCGGCACGCAAGTCGGTCATCGTCGCCGAACCGGTCCGCAACCTGGCGACCAGCCGCAATCGGGTGCTCGCCACCGTCGGCCGCCGCTTCACCAACGCGGGCGACGGTCGCCAGGCGCACCGCTTCACCGAGGCCACCCTCGACGAATTCTTCCGCCGCTACGAGTCGCGCGTCGCACAGCGAGCGCTGATCGCGGGCGGCCGCGAGAAGCTGTACGTGCTGTCCGCCTGAACGTCCCGCGACCGGGTGCGGGTGGCGCCGGGCCCGGGTCGCGGGGTGGATCAGACGGTGAAGGCGGTGACCGCCTCGGTCACCCTGGCCACCTGGTCGTCGCGCAGATCCGGCCAGAGTGGAAGACGCACAACGGTTCCGGAGAACTCGGCGCTGCGCACGCACGGGCGCGGCGTGCGGCCGAGCTTCAGGCCCGCCGGACTGGAGTCCAGCGGCACGTAGTGGAACGGGGCCGAGATGCCGAGGCCGCCGAGATGGCCGATCAAGTCGTCGCGGCGCTGCTCGGTGGGCGTGCGCAGGTAGTACAGGTGTGCGGTGTGCGCGCGGTCGTCGGGCACCGTCATGAGCCGGACGTCGTTGCGCGCCGCCCAGTCCGCCAGACCCGCGGAGTAGGCGTCCCATACCCGGTGCCTGCCGGACTGGATCGCGTCGAACTCGTCGAGCTGCGCGTCGAGCACCGCCGCGTTGAGCTCGCTGGGCAGGTAGCTGGAACCGATGTCCTGCCAGGAGTACTTGTCCACCGCGCCGCGCAGGAAGCGGGCCCGGTCGGTGCCCTTCTCCCGGATGATCTCCGCGCGGGCCATCAGGATCTCGTCGGTGAGCAGCAGCGCGCCGCCCTCGCCGCAGTGCACGTTCTTGGTGTCATGGAAGCTCAGCGTGCCCAGCGTGCCGATGGTGCCGAGCGGGCGTCCGCGGTAGCTGCCGCCGAGCCCGTGCGCGTTGTCCTCGACGACGGCGAAACCGTGCTGCGCGGCCAGCGCAAGCAGCCGGTCCATGTCCGCGGCGACGCCGCCGTAGTGGATGACCACGACGGCCTTGGTGCGCTCGGTGACCGCCGCGGCCACCGATTCCGGGTCCAGATTGCCGGTGGCCGCGTCGATGTCGGCGAAGACGCAGGTCGCGCCGCGCAACGCCATCGAGGTGGCCGTCGAGGTGAAGGCGAAGCTCGGCACGATCACCTCGTCCTCTGGGCCGAGCTCGAGCAGCAGGCCCGCCATCTCCAGTGCGGAGGTGCAGGAGGTGGTCAGCAGCGCGTGCGGCGCTCCGGTGATGGTCTTCAGCTTCGCGGTGGCCGACGCGGTGAACTGCCCGTCGCCATGGCTGTGGTCGGAGGCCAGCACGGCCTCGAGGTTGGCCAGTTCCCGGCTCGCCCGGAACGGACGGCTGAAGATGACGCGGTCAGTGCTCAACCCGGTCGGTCCCCCTGCTCGTGGTCGTGGTCAGTTCCCGCGCCTCGGGCGCCCGCGCGGTCACGTCCTCGGCGACCGTCGGCTGCGCTGGGCGCGGCGTCGGTGAGTCGACGGTGAGATACAGCGGCTTGCCCACCAGGATGTGCAGGGCGACCCCGAGGTACTCGGCAATGAGGCCCAGTGAGAACAGAATCGCTCCGGAACACAGCAGCAGCACCACGATGGTGGAGGCCCAGCCCTCCGGCGCCCAGCCGTCCATGGTGAGCGCCTCGTACACGACGACGGCCGCCATCACCACGCCCGCCAGCGCCAGCGTCACGCCGAGCATGCTGACCAGGCGCAGGCCGCGGGTTCCGCTGCACAGCACCATCTTCCAGAACAGCGAGAACAGCCTGCGGTAGTTGTAGCCGGATTCCTCGCGGCCCTCGGCG
This sequence comes from Nocardia sp. NPDC050793, assembly GCF_040654065.1. Lineage (NCBI taxonomy): Bacteria > Bacillati > Actinomycetota > Actinomycetes > Mycobacteriales > Nocardiaceae > Nocardia > Nocardia sp. NPDC050793. Next base: position 14,443 of record NZ_JBFAHG010000004.1, on the reverse strand, counting down.
CGCAGCACCACCGGCTCCTGCGCCACCGTGCCGACCACCCAGGTGAGCGCGACGTCGAGGTACACGCCGTTGGAGGCGACCTCGGCGAGCTGGCGGCCGATGTCGCCGCGGATCAGCCGGTAGCTCTCGAACCTGGTCGAGTCGGGAAAGGCGAACAAAGTCGCGAGCACGATCTTGGCTCCGCGCGAGGTCAGGTTGCGCAGGAAGCCGTGCGGGCGGGTGTTGGTCGGCTTGGAATAGACCAGGTCGGCGCGTTCGGTGAGCGCGGCGTCGAGGAACGCGCCGATGAAGCGGGGATCGTGCTGACCGTCCTCGTCCATGGTGACGATCCAGTCGCCCCGCGCGGCCGACATTCCGGCGATGGTGGCGGCGTCCTGACCGAAATTGCGGCTCAACCAGACGGTGCGCACCTCGGGGTAGGTCCGTTCCAGTTCCTGGAGGACGACGTCGGAGCGATCGGGCCCGTTGTCGTGCACCAGGATGATCTCCTCGACCCGGAACGCGGTGCCGCCGGGCGTCTGGGAGCCCGCGGTGAGCGCGTGCAGCTCGGCGGTCAATGCGCCGATGGTGTTCTCGCCCCGATACACCGGCACCACAACGGAAATGCCGTGTGGCCGGTCGACGCCGGGGCGTCCGCTCGCGACGACGTCGGAGCGGAGCGGGCGAGCGGAGGGAATCGGCATCAGCTGGATCAACTTTCGATGACGGTGCGTGCCGGTATTGCCCGCTGGACAGCGGAGCCCGAGCCGCGGTGAACTCTAGCATGACGCGTAGAGGGCCTTCCGGTGCTGATCATCAGACCATCATCAACACCTCGGCGGCCGATGCCAAGCGCTGCGGTGGGCTGTAGGGTTTGGAACTCGTGACCGACAGTGCAGTACTCGACTCGCGGCCGCACTCGCGACGGGACGTATACCGGTGGGGCGCCATCACCGTGATCGGGGTGATCGCGGGGTACGCGGCGGTGCTGCTGGCCAACGTCCGGCACTACTTCACCGATGACACCGAATCGCAGTACACCGCGCTGTGGATCGGCCTCGGCAGGGCCCTGCGCGACGGCCAGTTCCCGGTGATGGTGCCGGAGCAGTGGATGTCGGGCAACAACACGATGGACGATGCGGGCCTGTTCAATCCGCCGCAGCTGCTGATCGATCTGATCGCGCCCTCGGTGGACAACGTCGCGCTGTACGCGACCGTCGTCAAGCTGATCTTCTCCATCATCGCCGCGACGGGTGTCTACCGGATCTGCCTCGTCTACGGCGCGCGCCCGGCCTGGTCGGCGGTGGCCGGCGTGGCTTTCCCGCTCTCGGGCTTCTTCCTGTTCTTCGATCAGGCCAGCTGGATGACCGCGCTCACCGGCACCGCCTGGATGGTGCACGCGTGGGCGTCGGCGGTGCACTACACCCGCGGACCCGGCGCGAGTGACGCGCCCGGCTCGCGTCGCCGCATCATCACGGGCGGCCCGATTCCGGTCTTCGTCTTCTTGTATCTGACGATCTCCACCCAATACATCTTCCCGGCCGTCGAGGCCGCGCTGATGCTGCTCGCGGTGGCGGTCGGCGAGCTTGTGTACCAACGCAAGTGGCAGCCCGTCGCGCGGCTGACGGTCGTCTCGGCGTTCGCGGGCCTGGCCGGTCTGCTGACCTTCCTGCCCAGCATGCTCTCGGCCAAGGTGACCTGGCGCGGCACGGCGCAGATCAACAACGATCAGTTCCTGACCGTGCCGTGGTCGGAGTCGCTCAACGCCAGCCTGCCCAGTTCGCTGCCCGCCTTCACCTCCTGGTGGGGCTACGTGCAGCCGATGCCGCTGACCTACATCGCCTGGTTCCTGATCCCCGCGCTGGCGTTCATCGACTGGAAGCGGGCGCGCGAGTCGTGGCGCGAGCTCAGCGGCGTCGCGCTGTTCGCCGTCATCATGCTGATGTGGACCGCGGGGCCCGGCTCGATCGGTCCGCTGCGCTGGCCGGTGCGGGTGCTGCCGATGCTGGCCATCGGCCTGCTGGTGCTGGTGTGCGTGCTGCTCGGCCGCTACGGCACATTCCAGAACTGGAAGAACCGCGGCATCGCGGCCGGTGTGCTGATCCTGGCGCTGTGGGTGCGGTCCTTCTCGGCCGACCCGCATCACGCGCTCTGGCACGTGGTCGCGGCGCTCGGCATCGCGGCGGTGGGCGCCGGAGTGGTGTGGCTCGCCCGCGACCGCGGCATCGCCGCCGCGGCCGCGCTGACCATCCTCGCCATGTTCCCGATCGCCTACTTCCAGGTGAGCGCCGCGCAGCCGACGCCGATGCCGTGGAACCTGCCCGCCGACCGCGCGGAAGCGATGGCGAAGTTCCCCGACTTCACCGGCACCACCCTCCAGCTCGGCGAGCGCGGCCTGTTGCAGCCCGCCGACCGGGACATCGACGCCGCCTACGGTTCGCTGGTCTTCGGCAACTACGCCAGGACGCTGGAACTGAAGTACGTCAACGGGTACACGCCCACCGGCCACTTCTACTTCGGTGAGCTGTTGTGTATGCGCTGGGACAGCAGCGTCTGCCCGGACGCCTACCGCAGGATGTTCGCGCCGGAGCAGAGCACCGGACGTCCGCTGGTCGACCTGATGAAGCTCGACCGGGTGGTGTTGCAGCGCGCGCTGTTCCCCGACGCGCGCGAGCAGGCCGCGCCCGAAGGCTGGAAGTGGGTGGACTACCCGGGGCACGAGCGCTACATCGCCGTGCTGGAGCGGGTCGGCGGGCCGGTCTCCACGGTGAACGGCCGGGTCTCGGACGCGAAGAACGTCACCGCCACCTCGATCTCGGAGACCGACACCACCAGCCGCGTGCGGGTGACTTCCGAGCAGGGCGGACGCGTCGTCTTCGCCCGCCTCGGCTGGCCGGGGTACCGGGTGACCTTGAACGGCGAGCAGGTTCCGATCACCACCGTCGCCAAGTCGTTCGTCGCCGTCGACGTCCCCGCGGGCGCCCGGGACGCCGAATTGGTGCTGACCTGGCGTCCGCCGGGCTGGAAGATCGGCATCGCCGCCATGGCGGCCGGGCTCGCCGGTCTCGGCGTGTTGCAGTGGATGTACCTGCGGTCCCGGCGGCGCGACGACGAGGCCGGCGTCGAGGAGCGGCCCGCGGGCGAACCGGAGCGCGAACTCGCGGACGTGATCTCGTGAGCGCGCGCGGTGAGGTGGGGGCGTGACCACGGGCCAGCGTGCGAACGCTGCCACCGAGGTGGCGCCCGCGTCCGGATTGCTGCTGCGGCTGGTGCGCAGGCAAGAGGTCGCTTTCGCGCTGATCGGCGCGTTCAACACGGTCTTCGGCATGGCGCTGACGGTGGCCTGGCTGACCGTGCTGCCCGACGCGGGCTGGGCGCCGCTGGCCGCGGTGCCGCTGGCCTACGCCCTCGGAATCACCGTCGCGTTCGTGCTGCATCGCACCCTGGTGTTCCGGGTGCGCGGCCACGTGCTGCGCGATTTCGCGGGTTTCGTCGCGGTGAACTCCGGCGGTCTCGCGCTGAATACGGCGCTGCTCTATCTGGCCGTCACGGTGCTGCATCTGCCCGCGCAGGCGTCCGCTGTGGTCGTGATGGGCCTGGTCGCCGTGGCGAGTTTCTTCGGGCACCGGCACATCTCGTTCCGCCGTCGCCCGGTCGTCGAGAGCGACGGCACGGTCGGGTAGGTTCACGATCATGCCGGAGGAAACCGCGTTGGATGCCACCCTGCTGAGCCTGCTCGCCTGCCCGCAGGACAAGGGCCCGCTGCTGCTGGTCCGCGACGCCGCGGGCGCCGCGCTGCTCTACAACCCGCGCCTGCGCCGCGCGTACCCGATCGAGAACGGCATTCCCGTGCTGCTGATCGATGAGGCGCGCGACGTCACCGACGCCGAGCACGAGGCATTCACCGCCTGAACGTACGGCGCACGTCGACTGCTCGAGCGTACGGCGCGAGGCGACTTCCGAACGCACGGCGCGAGGCGACGCTCGACTGCATGGCGCAGCGCTCGAATGCACGACGCGGGTCGGCGCGCGAGTGCGTGCGACAGGTCAGTGCGCGTCGGGGATCGTGCCGGATTCGCTTGCGGCCGTGCCGATGTCGCCGGTCAGGTAGCGCTGCAGGGTCGGGCCGACGGCGGCGACGAGTTCCGGGATCGGCATCGACGCCATCGGTTCGACGCCGATGATCTTGCGGGCCACCAGCACGCCCATCATCTGCGAGGTGACCAGCGAGACCCTGGCGCGTCCGTCGTCCTCCGGGGTGGCGATGCGCTGACGGACCCGCTCGACCACCACTTCCAGCAAGAATGTCCGGGCCAGGGCGGGGTCGCCGCCGGTGAGGATGCTACGCACCATTGCGACGATGCCGGGCCCGGCGGGAGAGTCCCACACACCGACCACCGCGGCGAGTATCGTCGCGCCGAGTTGGTCTAGCGGCGCTGTTCTGATGGCGCGCAGGGTCGCCTCAGGGTCCACAGGAAACTCGACCACCGCCGCGAACAACTGCTGTTTGCTGCCGAAATAGTGGTGCACCAGCGCCGGGTCCACGCCCGCGTCGGCCGCGACGGCACGGATCGAGGTCTTGTCGAAACCGGCCTCGGAGAATCGGGCGCGGGCGGCGGCGAGGATCGCCTCTCGCGCGCCGGATCTGCCCGGTCGCCGTCCTGAACGACCTTGCCGTTCGGCGACACCGGCCGCGTCGATGTGTTCCGGACCCGAATGTCGTTGCGCCGTAGCCCTTTCCGTGGCATGGGGCTTCGAGGCCGCGGCGATGCGATGCGCCGCCGCGCGTTCGCCGGTGCTCATGCGGTCCGCCGCCGTAGGGTCGCCGCGCCGAGCGCCAGCGAGACGATGGCGAAGGCGGCGACGATGGCGACGTCGCGCCACATCTGTGCGGTCGCCTCCGGATAGGCCGAAACCTGTTGCAGCGCATCGACCGCGTAGCTCAGCGGCATCAAATCGCTGATCGGCTGCAGCCATCCGGGCAGCTGGTCGCGCGGAACGAGCAAGCCGCACAGGAAGATCTGCGGCGCGACGACCAACGGCATGAACTGCACCGCCTGGAACTCGGTGCGCGCGAAGGCGCTTGCCAACAGGCCGAGCGCGACGCCGCAGATGGCGTCGACGACCGCGATCAGCACCACCCATGCCGGATTGCCCGCGGCCTCGAGGTCGAGGAGCCCGAACGACACCAGGCAGGCGACGGTCGCCTGCGCGGCCGCGGCCAGCGAGAACGCGGTGCCGTAGCCGCCGAGCAGATCCAGTTTGGTCAGCGGTGTGGTCAGCAGCCGTTCGAGGGTGCCCGAGGTGCGTTCGCGCTGCATGGCGATCGCGGTGATCAGGAACATCACGATGAACGGCAGAATGCCGAGCATGCTGATGCCGACCCGGTCGAACAAGGTCAGCGGTTGGTGCGGCGCGGTCGGCGCCTCGGCGTAGATGAAATACAGCAGCGTCATGAGCAGCGCGGGAACCACCAGGATCATGGCGACGGTGCGGTGGTCGTTGCGCAGCTGGCGCAGGATGCGGGTGGTGGTCGCCGTGTAGGGGCGCAGCGTCCACCGGCGCGCGCTCGGGTGCAGGGCGGTGGTGGTCATGCGACTTGTCCCATCGTGATGAGGGTGAGGAAGGCCTTCTCGAGGTTCTGCTCGGCGGTCTGTTCGCGCAGCTCGTCCGGGCTGAGCTGGGCGAGCACGTTCCCCTCGCGCATGAGCAGCAGCTGGTCGCAGTGCTCGGCCTCGTCCATGACGTGGCTGGAGACCAGCAGTGTCGTTCCGTTGGCGGCCAGTTCGTGGAACTGCTTCCACAGGTCGACCCGCAGGACCGGGTCGAGCCCGACGGTCGGTTCGTCGAGGACGAGCAGGTCCGGCTGCGCGACCAGCGCGCAGGCCAGCGACGCCCTGGTCTGCTGGCCGCCGGAGAGTTCGTCGCCGCGCTGTCCCGCGTGGTCGAGCAGGCCGACCGCGGCGATGGCGATATCGGTGTCGTCCCGGTCGCGCCCGTACAGCGCCGCGTAGTAGGCGACGTTGTCGCGCACGCTGATATCGGGGTAGATGCTCGGCGCCTGGGTGACGTAGCCGATGCGCCCGCGCAGCTCGGCCGCACCCGCGGGCAGGCCGAGCGCGGTGATCTCGCCGGACGCCACGATCTGAGTGCCGACGATGCTGCGCATCAGGGTGGTCTTGCCGCAGCCGGACGGTCCGAGTAGCCCGGTGATCGAGCCGTGCGGGATGGTCAGCGAAATATCGTGCAGGACTTCGCGTTTGCCGCGCTGGACGGTCAGATTCCGGATCTCGATCGCGGCGGACGACGGCGGATGAGACATGACGGCCTCAATTCATCGAGTGTTGAATTCACTACGTGATGAATTTACCGCGTCGTGCCTCGCGCGACAAGAGGCGGCGTGTCAATGCCCGTGGCGGTGCGTCGGCCGCCCGGCCGTGCCGCCGGGCTCCACGACGACGAACTGGCCCATCATGCCGAGGTCCTCGTGCCAGAGCAGGTGGCAGTGATACATGTACGGCGTGTCCGGATCGGCGGGTCCGTCGAAGCGCACCGCCAGGCGCACCGTGTCGTTCGGTGCGAGGAAGACGGTGTCCTTGGGACCGGACAGGTGCGGCGGTGGTGCGCTCTCGCCGACCGCGAGCACACGGAACTGCACGTCGTGGATGTGGAAGTTGTGCGGCATGCCGTCGCGGTTGTGCACGATCCAGGTCTCCATGGTGCCGCGGGTGACGGCGAAATCGATGCGGTCCATCGCCATCGGCGCTCCGTTGATGCCGCTCAGGTCGAGCTCGAAGCGCCGCTCCGTCATCGAGCCTGCGCCGTCCGGAGTGGTCGAGGGCGCGAGTGCGGCGGGCAGCGCGGGGGAGGGGCGAAGGGTCGCGGCCGCGCGCAGTTGCAATAGGTCGAAGGTGTCGTCGCCGCCGCTGAAGCGCTGGGTCCAGAAGTCGAGACCGGCGGACAACCTGTTGCTGCGCAACACGGTTCGCTCGCCCGCACGCATCCGCACCACGATCTCCGCGCGCTCGCCGGGCGAGAGCGGCAGCTGGTGCAGGGTGGCAGGGCGGTCGAGCAGGCCGCCGTCCGTGCCGACGAGAGCGAACTCGCGTGCGTCGTCGAAGCCGAAGGTGTAGACGCGCGCGGTGGAGGCGTTGAGCAGCCGCAGCCGGATCAGTTCGTCGCCGACCTCGCGATAGGGGGTCAGCGTGCCGTTGACCATAGTCTGCTCGCCGAGGAAACCGACATCGCGGAACATACTGTGCGTGCCGTCGAAGGCGGCGCCGCGAAAAGTCACGTCCTGCACGATGACCGGGAGATCGTCGACGCCGTAATTCCTTGGTAGCGAGAGGGTTTCGGTCAGCTCGTCATCGAGTAGGAACATCCCGGCCAGCCCGCGGCGCACGTGGTCCTCCGTCTCGCCGTGCGGATGCGGGTGGTACCAGAGCGTCGCGGCCGGCTGATCCACCGTCCATTCGGGCGTCCACGTCGCTCCCGCTTCGACCATCTGGTGCGGGCCGCCGTCCATCGCCGCCGGGAGATGCATGCCGTGCCAGTGCACCGTCGACGCCTCTGGCAGATCGTTACGGACGCGGACCCTGACCTGTTCACCGCGCTGGGCGCGCAGTGTGGGTCCGAGGTAATCGCCGTTGAAACCCCAGGTCGGCGTCACCTGTCCCGGCCGGAATTCCCTGCTGCCGGTGCGCATGTCGAGCTCGAACAGGCGCGTCCCGTCGGGTTCGATGCGGGACTCGGCCAGCGGCGGCACGGACAGTTCGTTGCGAAACTCCGCGCGACCGACGGTGGAGACCGCCGCGTCGACGTAAACCCAGCCGACGCAGCCGCTCACCGCGGCGAGCAGCACCGCGACGAGCGATACGAGAACGAGGAAGAGCCGCCGCAACCGGCGCGGACGGGAAACCGAAGACATGCACTGACAGTAGGGAATTTCGCGGTGGTGGCCACATCCGGGACGGCCCCTATTTCGACCCTGGGCCCGCCCTGACGACCCGAACGGCACGGCGTGACGCGGCTCACATCTCTCTCTGTCACGTTCGGCGCGGGTCGTCTGTCCCATGGTCGTCACCAACCAGTGATCGGAGCAATCGCCATGAACACCGAACACCGCATCGTCATCCTCGGCGCGGGCTACGCGGGCATGCTGGCCGCCGTGCGGCTGGCTCGGCGCACCCGCCGCCTGCCTGTGCGCATCACCTTGGTCAATCCGTCCGCGCGGTTCACCGAGCGGCTGCGCATGCACCAGATCGCCGCGGGGCAGGAGCTGGCCGACCACCGAATCCCCGAGATCCTTTCGGGCACCGGCGTCGAATTCATCTGTGGCTGGGCCACTTCCGTCGACCCCGAGGCGCAACTGGTCACCGTCGACGACCATCGTGTGCTGCCCTACGACGAACTCGTCTACGCCCTCGGCAGCGCCACCGACACCGAGCGGGTGCCCGGCGTCGCCGAGCACGCCTGGACCCTGAACGATCCGCGCGCCGCGCACCGGTTCGCCGGACGTCTCGCAGAGGTAGCCGCCCAGCACGGTGCGGTCGCGGTGTGCGGTGGCGGGCTCACCGGTATCGAGGCGGCCGCCGAGATCGCCGAACAGCACCCCGGTCTGCGCGTCACCCTGATCAGCACCGGCGAGCCCGGCGCGATGATGGGCGAGCGGGCGCGCGCCTATCTGCACCGTGCGCTGGACCGGCTCCGCATCACCCGAAGCGTCGGCAACGCGGTCACCAAGGTACTGCCCGACACCGTCGAATTGGCCGACGGCACATTAATTCCCGCCGATCTGACGCTGTGGACCGCAGGTGTCCGCGTCCCTCCGCTGGCCGCGCGGGCGGGCATCGCGACCGACGAGCGCGGGCTGATCGTCGTCGATCGGACGCTGAAGTCGGTCTCGCATCCGACTATTCGCGCCATCGGCGACGCCGCGGCGGTGCGTCAACCCTGGGGCACGATCCACGGCACCTGTCAGAGCGGCCTGCCCACGGCGGCCCACACCGCCGACACGATCGCGAAAGAGCTGCGCGGCAAGAAGATTCGCCCGTTCCGCTTCGGCTACTTCCACCAGCCGGTCAGCCTCGGCCGCCGCGACGGGGTCATCCAGTTCACCCGTGCCGACGACACCCCGGGCCGGTTCCACCTCACCGGACGCGCCGCGGCGTTCTACAAGGAGACCGTCAGCGGCACGCCCCCGAAGGCCTTCCGGCTCAGCAAGAGGATGACCGTTTCGGTGCAGCTTTCGCGCGGTGGCCGCGCCACCCGCGTCGGTGACTGATGGTTTGCCGACTCGGTCTGTCACCGAGGAGCATGGACTGATGCCCGAGATCCCGGAATCCGATCCGTTCGCCGAACACCGGCGGCTGCTGTTCGCCACCGCCTACCGGATGCTGGGCACCGTCACCGACGCGGAGGACGTCCTGCAGGACGCCTGGCTGAAGTGGAACGACGCCGATCGGGCCGCGGTGCGTCATCCCAAGTCCTACCTGGTGCGCACCGTCACCAACCTGTCGCTGAACCGGCTCACCTCGGCCAGGGCCACCCGCGAGACCTATGTGGGGCCCTGGCTACCCGAACCCCTGCTCACCACACCCGATTCCGCGGAGGACGCCGAGCTGGCCGACACCGTCTCCACCGCGATGCTGGTGGTACTGGAAACGCTCACCCCGGTCGAGCGGGCGGTGTTCCTGCTGCGCGAGGTGTTCGGCTACAGCCACGCCGAGATCGCCGACACCCTGGACCGGCCGCAGGCCACCATCCGGCAGATCGCGCACCGCGCCCGCGACCACGTGCAGTCCCGCCGCCCGCGCTTCGACACCGACACCGCCGAACGCGCGCGGGTCACCGAGCGGTTCATGGCGGCCTGCGCGGGCGGCGACCTGAACGCGCTGATGGACCTGCTCGCCCCCGAGGTGACGTGCTGGTCCGACGGCGGCGGCGTGGTCACCGCGGCCCGGCGTCCGCTGCACGGGCCCGATCACGTCGCCCGCTGGATCCTCGGCGTGCTGGCCAAGCCCGAGTCGGCGGGCATCGTGCTCGAACTCGCCCACATCAACGGCGAAGTCGGCGCTCTCGCCCGCATCGGCGAGGCCCCGGTCGCGGCGTTCACCTACGACCTGGTGGACGGCCGTATCGAGAACCTGCGCTTCCAGGTCAACCCGGGGAAGTTGAAGGGACTGTCCATGGAGACGTCGGCGCTGGATTGGTAGTCGCTGGGTTGGTGGTCGCCTCGGCGTCGAGTCGATGAGGGTCGCTCCAGCTTTGGGTTGAGGATCGGCGGGTGCCGGGGCGCTGGTGGTTGCAGGGTGCTGTGTCGGTGGGAGCTGGGGCGCCGGTGGCTGCCGGGCGCTGGGTCGGTGGCGCTCGGGCCATGAGTTGACTGGACAGCTTGGCGTCCAATTGATGGTCGGTTCCGCGCTGGCGTGATGGGGACCTGGGCGTGGGTTGAATGGTCGGCGGGGCGCTGCGCCCAATGGCGCCCGCGGACGTTGCGGCACCGTGCACTCGAGGCCGGGTTGATCACAGTCTCGGGCGGGAGCGGTGGGCGGCGGTCGAGCGGTCGTCGGCGCGGCCGGGGAGAATGGCCGCGTGTCTTTCGATGATCTCGTGGTCGAACCGCCCGCCGCCGCTCGTCGCCTGCTCGGCGCGACGCTGCGGTCGGGGCCGGTGGCCGTCCGGATCGTCGAGGCCGAGGCGTACGGCGGCGACCCGGCGGGGCCGTGGCCGGACCCGGCCTCGCACTCCGGACGCGGACGGACCGCGCGCAACGCGGTGATGTTCGGTCCCGCAGGCGTCCTGTACGTGTATCTCAGCTACGGCACGCACACCTGCATCAATGTGACCAGCGGACCCGACGGCACGGCCAGCGCAGTGCTTGTCCGGGCCGGTGAGGTGATCGACGGCCTGGAGGTCGCGCGTGCGCGTCGTCCCGCGGCGCGCTCCGACACCGATCTCGGCCGGGGCCCCGGGAACCTGGGGACCGTCCTCGGCATCACCCTGGCCGACTACGGTACGCCGCTGTTCGATCCGGCCTCGCCGATCCGGCTGGAGCTGGACGGCGCCATCGATGCCGCCCAGATCGCCAGCGGCCCGCGCGTCGGCGTCAGCACGGCCGCCGATCGGCCGTGGCGGTTCTGGTTGCCGTCCTCGCCCGCGGTCTCGGCGTACCGGCGGAGTCCGCGTGCGCCACTCGCCGCCGCCCCCGCCGTCGTTCCCGGCGCGGGTGGGCGTGTTCGGCGAAACAGTCGCGGCAGTGCGATGAATTAGGCGCGTGTCCGCCGTCATATAGGAAGAACGCGCCGCGCCCGGTGCGACCGAACCGAAGGACACGGACATGACCGCCACCACCGCCCCCGTCCGGGCCACCGCCACCCGTCCCGGCGCGATCCGCAATCGCATCCTGTGGACGCTGCAGGTCCTGCTCGGCCTGTTCATGGTCATCGCCTCGGGAATTCCGAAGTTCGTCGGCCAGGAGGACGCCGTGCGGATCTTCGACGCCATCGGCTTCGGTGACTGGTTCATGTACTTCACCGGCCTGGTCGAGGTGGCGGGCGGTATCGGCCTGCTGATCGGGCGGCTCGCGGGCGCTGCAGCGGCCGGACTGTCGATCACCATGGTCTTCGCGGCGGCCACCCAGGCCTTCGTCCTCGACGCCCCCTCCTACTCCGTCTTCCCGCTGGTGCTGGCCGCGGTGTTCGCCTGGCTCGCCTCGCAGCGCCGAGACGGTCTCGTCGCGCTGCGGGATCGCTTGTCCCGCTGAGCGATTCGACATCCACCCGGTGATCGGCAGGTGCGTCCTGCCGATCGCCGGGTCCGCCGCGTGTGCGGCCTCGCCTGGACGACCGAGCGAAAGGCGGTGGCGGTTCTCGCCCGCTCAGCATGCCCGCGAGCTCGCCGCAGGCGTGCGGGCTCGACTTGTCGGTGCCTCGGCGACCCGATGAAGTCGGCTTCTCCGCATGCGGCGCGGCGTCTCGATGGCCTCGCGTGCTGGGGGCAGCGGGCGTCGAAAACGCCGACAAAGGCCGCCTCGGACCGGATCCTGCGCAGGCCCGGGTTGTTCCAGCGCGGCCGGAACGACAGATGAGGAGATCTTGCCTGGTGGGCGAACAGGTCGCGGCGATTTCCGATGTGGCGGTCGGTATGGACGCTTGCCGCAGTGCAGGTGTGCGGGCTCGATCTGCTCGATGTTCTGAGCACGTCTAGTTTCCGTGGGCGGCAGGTGGGGGTCCCGTCTGGGAAGTTGGGCGAATAGATCGCGGCGATTCCAACGTGGCGGTCGGCACGGACTTCGGCCGCAGTGCAGGCGTGTGTGCTCGATCCGTCGCGTCGGTGCTCGACGATCTGGCCACACTTTGTTCCGTGGGCGGAACCGCAGATGACGGGATCTCGTGTGGGCAGTTGTGCAGACGGTCGGGCTGATTCCGATCCGGCACGCGGCACGGGACCCATGCCGCGGGAATTCCCTGGCCCGGCGTTGGCACCTCCAGGAGAATCGCCCCCGGTACCTGCGCATCGGCGCAGGACAGCGGTGCGGAAAGATGGGACGGCGTGAGCGGCGACATCATCGACGAACTGACCTGGCGCGGACTGATCGCGCAGTCCACCGACCTCGACGCCCTGCGCGCTGCGCTGGCCGACGGGCCGCTGACGCTGTATGCCGGTTTCGACCCGACCGCGGCCAGCCTGCACGCCGGACACCTGGTCCCCCTGCTGGCGCTGAAGCGTTTCCAGCGCGCCGGACACCGGCCGATCGTCCTCGCCGGTGGCGCGACCGGCCTGATCGGCGACCCGCGCGACGTCGGCGAACGCGCCATGAACTCGACCGACACGGTCGCCGAGTGGGCGCAGCGGATCCGGTCGCAGCTGGAGCGGTTCGTCGACCTGGACGACTCGCCCACCGGCGCGATCATCGCCAACAACATGGACTGGACCCGACAGCTGACCGCCGTCGACTTCCTGCGCGATATCGGCAAGCACTTCTCGGTCAACGTCATGCTGGCCCGCGACACCATCAAGCGCCGCCTCGACGGCGAGGGCATCTCGTACACCGAGTTCAGCTACATGCTGCTGCAGGCCAACGACTACTTGCAGCTGCGGCGCTCCCACGGGTGCCGGTTGCAGGTCGGTGGGTCGGATCAGTGGGGCAACATCATCGCGGGCGTCGAACTCAACCGCCGGGTGGACGGCGAGTCGGTGCACGCGCTCACCGTGCCGCTGGTGACCTCGGCCGACGGCAAGAAGTTCGGCAAGTCCACCGGCGGCGGCAGCCTCTGGCTGGATCCGGAGATGACCAGCCCGTACGCCTGGTACCAGTACTTCGTCAACACCGCCGACGCCGACGTCGTCCGGTACCTGCGCTGGTTCACCTTCCTCAGCCGAGAGGAACTGGCCGAGCTGGAGCAGGCGACCGAGGAACGTCCGCACGCGCGGGAAGCCCAGCGCAGGCTGGCCGCCGAGATGACGGACCTGGTGCACGGCGAGGAGCACACCCGCGCGGTCCAGCTGGCGAGCCAGGCCCTCTTCGGTCGCGGTGAGCTGCGCGAGCTGGACGAGGCGACGCTCTCCTCCGCGCTGCAGGAAGCCGCGATCGACGGTGCGGTGGCCGAGGTCGGGCCCGGTCAGCCGGACACGATCGTCGACCTGCTGGTCGCCACCGGCCTGTCGGAAAGCCGCGGCGCGGCCCGTCGCGCGGTGAACGAGGGCGGCGCTTCGGTCAACAACCAGAAGATCTCCGACCTCGAATGGACCCCCGGCGAGGGCGACTACCTGCACGGACGCTGGCTGGTGGTGCGCAGAGGCAAGCGCAATATCGCGGGCGTCAGGCGGGCCACCGCAAGTTGATCTTGGTGTCTTGGGTCACATTCGTGTGGCCCAAGCCCGTTTTCGGCTCGATCGCAAGCCCCTGACCTGCGGAATTACATCCGTGTAGTGCGGATTTGACGCCGCGTTCCCCGCCGCGTAACTTATTCAACGTCAGAGCGACACGGACACCGACCCGGAGCCGAGACGCCAAGCCGAGAGGCTGGGCGAGGACCGGGACACGAGGTAGTACGAGGAGCGCCTGACGGCCCGCAAGGACCAGGACAATCGAGCAGACTTGACTCTGCGAGAGAGGCCGGTTAGGCTGGAAAAGTTGCCTCTCAGAAGCACCGGATGAGTCCGGCGCGGATGGGTGTGCGTGTGTTCTTTGAGAACTCAATAGTGTGTCGATGAATGTCAGTGCCAAATATTTACATTTGGTTCCGGCTCTTCACCCCCCGTGTGGAGGGCTGGACATTTAAGTCAGCTAATTTCCGGCTGGCGATTGTTTTGCTAGGTTTTCGGACTCTAGTTAGATATTTCTGATTCACCTTCGGGTGTTTCGAGAGTCTTCAACGGAGAGTTTGATCCTGGCTCAGGACGAACGCTGGCGGCGTGCTTAACACATGCAAGTCGAGCGGTAAGGCCCTTCGGGGTACAC